>JBEBKD010000081.1:0-1072 GCA_040079515.1 Lysobacteraceae bacterium | reverse complement strand
GTGGCGTACTGGGTGGCGGAGGCGGGCGCGGAACTTTCGGTGGCCGAGCTGCGCCTGCAGCTGAGCACGCAGTTGCCGGAGTACATGCTGCCCAGTGCCATCGTGCAGATGGACGTGTTCCCGCTGACGCCCAACGGCAAGCTCGACCGCAGGGCGTTGCCTGCGCCGGATGGCGCGTCTCTGAGCGTACGCGAGTATGAGGCGCCGGAGGGCGAGGTCGAAGAGGCGCTGGCCGGGATCTGGCGGGAGCTGCTGCAGGTCGAGCGGATCGGGCGCCATGACCACTTCTTCGAGCTCGGCGGGCATTCGCTGCTGCTGATCCGCCTGGTGATGAAGATCCAGGAGCACTTCGGCGCGGAGCTGACGCTGCCGGTCCTGTTCGAAACACCGACCTTGCATCAGCAAGCCGACCGGATCGTACAGGCGGAACTGTCGCTCTACGACGAGCAAATGAAGAGCGAGATGGACGCTGCGCTCGAAGGCCTGACGGCCGAGCAACTGCGTGCAATGTTGATCAATTCGGAAGAAGAACATGAGCGTGCATAACGAAGCCTCGTTGGAGCAATTGCGGCGCGCTGTCCTGCGCCAGCAACTACGACAGCGCGGTGAAACAGCCTTGCGACCTTCGGCATTGCCGATACCGCAGGCGCCGCGCGACGGCCACCTGCCGTTGTCGTTCGCGCAGCAGCGGCTGTGGCTGGTGTCGGCGCTGGACGCGAGCGCGGATCGCGCCTATCACATACCCTCGGCACTGCGCCTGAGCGGCAACGTGGATCGCGCTGCGCTCAGGCAGGCGCTGGATGGCCTGATCGTACGGCACGAAAGCCTGCGCACGCGCTTCGTGGCCGAAGGCGGGGTGCCGTGCCAAGTCGTGGCGCCGGCCGGAGCGGGCTTCGCGTTGCGCGAGGATGACGCGGTATCGCAGGACGACGTCGCGCAGGCGATCGCGGATGAGCTGGCCACGCCGTTCGACCTGGCGAACGGCCCGCTGATTCGCGGCCGGCTGCTGCGCGTGTCGGAGCAGGAGCATGTGCTGGTGTTGAACCAGCACCACATCGTGAGCGACGGCTGG
>JBEBKD010000080.1:0-1093 GCA_040079515.1 Lysobacteraceae bacterium | reverse complement strand
GGGTGCAGATCCAGCCGGGGCGGCAATGGATCGTGTGACTGCAAACGTCGGCACGCGAAGGTCTGAGCTTGCACGGCGCGGCGGTTCGATCGAAATGCGTCGATATGAAGGACACGGATGTGGCTGCTGGAGCGCGGGCGTTGGAGGATTTTCGGCAAGACATCTCTGCGATGGGGTCGAACGCGATCGACCTTGTGGCGGTCGAGCGGCGCGTGCAGGAATTGACGAACGCTTACGGGCGCGCGCTGATGCGCGAGGTACTGGCTCGCGCGGACACCAGCGCCCCAGAGGTCACCATCGGAGGGGAGGACTGGGGCAACCGTCGGGTGACCCCCGCGACGTATGAGACGGTCTTTGGTGCCATCGAGATGAAACGATCGACCTATCAGCGCTCCGGGAGAGGTCGCGTCGCGATACCGCTTGAGCTGCGGCTCGGCATCGTGGAAGGCGCGTACACGCCGCGGGTCGCACGCATCCTGACGAAGGCAGTGGCGCTGATGCCGGAGGCGGATGCCGAGGACCTGCTCCACGAGGTTGGTGTCGCGCAGTTGAGCAAGTCGACCCTGCACCGCGTCCCACGTGCGATCGCAAGCCGCTACGAGAAGCGCCGCGAGATCATCGAGAAGGCGCTGCGCGCGAGCGACCCGATCCCCGTACTGGCGACGACGATGCAAATCGCGCTTGACGGCGTGATGGTTCCGCAGGACGGCGAGCACGCGCGTGCGCGCGGTCGCAAGACGGACACTCCCGCCCCACCACGGCACGAGCGGCGCCATGGGCGCATCGGCCCCGAACCGCCGTCGTCGACCGACGGGACCACGGGCCGCGCGTGGCATGAGGCGTCCGTGGGCACCGTGGCGTTCTTCGACGCGGATGGCAATCGCCTCAAGACGACCTACCTCGCGCGCATGCCCGAGCCATTCAAGGCCACGCTCGCCGCAAGCCTCGAAGCCGAAATGCAGGCGGTCGTCGAGGAGCGACCGGACATTAACATCTGCTTCGCAAGCGATGGCGCTCCACCCCAGTGGGCAGCGCTGAGCGCAATGCGCTCGCGCCTTCCGGCTTCGGCGACGGGGCATCGGATGGATCTTGT
>JBEBKD010000079.1:0-1224 GCA_040079515.1 Lysobacteraceae bacterium | reverse complement strand
CCGCCTTCTAACCCATCCATCAAGCGGGACGCCTTCGGCGCCCCTTATGTCAAACGTTAGGGCTAGCTAAAAACAATGCCGCCACGAGCCGCTTGTTTGCTGGGTCGCAGGGCATCAGGTTTTAGGTGCTGTTTGGCTTTTGGTTTGGTGGTGTTTTAAGTTTTGTTGGGCTTAGTTTAGGTTTGGTTTTGTGGTAGTTTATTGTTTGTGGTTTTAGTTTAGTTTTTGGTTGGTGGGGCTTGTTGTTTGGTCGCGCTATTTTGGTTTTTAATTCGGTGGTGGTTTTGGCTTTGGTGGCTATTAAGTTGCTTGCCCTAACCCATCCATTAAGTGGGACGCGCTAAAGCGCGCCCCTTATGTCAAACGTTAGAAAGCAATAAATGACACCACATCAAACGCTTGCCACGACAGTTCGTTTGTTTGCTATTTGGCTATTTCTTTACTACATCTCAACAACGCTGGGCACTTACCTGCAATTAAATAAGTACAGCTCTGATGACACATTACTACCTCTATTTATTGGGCTTGGTAGCACCTTAATTATTTGTGGCTTATTGTGGGTTTTTCCTACAGCCATAGCTAAAAAAATTCTTCCCAACTCAAGCACCACTGAAAACAACCAAACAAACCTCTTTGATGGTTGGTTTTCTGTTGGTTGTAGCCTTATTGGTCTGTGGGTTCTAGCAAAAGCATTACCTGCATTGGTTAGTTACATCACCAGCGACTACATTGGTCAAAAACTCTACCCTGAAAGTTATGTGCAAAACCCAGACTGGTTGTTAATGTTGTATTTCAATATTTTTCAGTTGCTATTTGGCCTTTGGTTGTTTTTAGGTGGCAAAGGCCTAAAGAAAATATTGTTGTGGGCTAGGCATTCTTAGTTTGCTTTCTAACCCATCATTCAAGCGGGACGCCTAACGGCGCCCCTTAATTCAAACGTTAGGGCTAGCTAAAAACAATGCCGCCACGAGCCGCTTGTTTGTTGGGTCGCAGGGCGTCTGTTTTGTTCTAGTTGGCTTTTGGTTTGGTGGTTGTTTTAAGTTCTGTGGGTTTAGTTTAAGCTTGGTTTTGTGGTAGTTTATTGTTTGTGGTTTTAGTTTAGTTTTCGGTTGGTGGGGCTTGTTATTTGGTCGCGCTATTTTAGTTTTTAATTCGGTGGTGGTTTTGGCTTTGGTGGCTGTTAAGTTGCTTGCCCTAACCCATCCATTAAGCGGGACGCCTTGC
>JBEBKD010000078.1:0-1227 GCA_040079515.1 Lysobacteraceae bacterium | reverse complement strand
CGGATCTTCACCTGGAAGTCGTTGCGGCCCAGGAACTCGATCGTGCCATCTGCCATCCAACGCCCCAGATCGCCGGTCCTGTACATCCGCGCATCGACTTCGGCGCTGAACGGGTCGTCCAGAAACAGCTCCGCAGTCAGCTCCGGACGGTTCAGATACCCCAGCGCCACACCGGCGCCGCCGATATGGATCTCGCCGATCGCGCCGATCGGTACCGGCTGCCGGTGCGCATCCAGCAGATATACCTGGGTGTTCGCGATCGGACGACCGATCGTGATCGTGTCCGCCTCCGCGCTCAACCACGTCGACGTCGACAGGATCGTCGTCTCGGTCGGGCCATAGCCATTGAGATAGTGACCGCGACCGGCCCAACGCTTGACCAGTGCCGGTGTCGGCGCCGAACCCGCGGTCAGCAGCTTGAAGCCTGCCGGCGCCGCATCGGGGTCCATCTGCTGCAGATACGCCGGCGGAAACGCCGAGAACTGGATCGCATGCGTCGTCAGATAACGCTGCAGCGCGGCCGGGTCGTGGATCGTCGCCTCGTCGAGCAGATGAAGCTCGGCGCCTGCCAACAAGGCGCCAAATATCTCGCCTGCAGACGCATCGAAGGTGAAGGGCGCGAACTGCGTCATCCGTTCGCCCGCTTTGAATAAACCGACGTCCTGGCACCAATGGCAGAAATTGACCAGATTGCGCTGCGACACCAGCACGCCCTTCGGGGTGCCGGTGGTCCCGGAGGTGTAGATCACGTAAGCCAGCTGCGACGATGCGTATCCCTCACCACCCGGGTTGGTCTGCGGGCACTGTCCGAGTTGCGGGCCCAGCGTATCCAGCGATATCACCGGAATGTCGATGCCGGCTTCGTCGAAGCGTGTGGCCGCATCCGTGAGCAGCAACAGCGGCTTGGCATCGGACAGCATGAACGCCAGCCGCTCCGCTGGTGCGTCCGGCGCCATCGGCACATACGCACCACCAGCCTTGAGTACGCCAAGCAAGGCCACGATCATCTCGATCCCGCGCTCGACCGCGACCGCAACCAGAGTGTCGCGACCGACGCCGCGCGCGCGCAGGACATGCGCAAGCTGGTTGGCGCGTGCGTTCAGTCCGCCATAGCTCAACCGCGCCTCACCGAACACCAGCGCCGTCGCCTCCGGCGTCTTCACCGCCTGCGCCTCGAACAGTGCATGGACGGTTCGATCCCGCGGAAACTCCCGCGCCGTACCGTTG
>JBEBKD010000077.1:0-1274 GCA_040079515.1 Lysobacteraceae bacterium | reverse complement strand
TGGACGCTGCCGGCCTGTCTGGGTGCGGCGCTGGGCGAGGAGCTGCTGTTGACGGGCGAGCCGATGACCGGCGCGCAGTTGCAGTCGCGTGCGGGCGGACTGATGGTGGTGTCCGCGGATCGCGTGCTGTCGACGGCGCAGGCGCTGGCGCAGGCATGGCAGTCGCAGCCTGCGCCGAGCGTGTCGGGCTGGAAGCGGATGCGCGCGTCGCAGCGCGGGCAGCGGATCGATGCGCGTCCGGGTTGGGAGGTGGAGGCGGAGCCGTCGAACTGGCCATCGCCGGGCGTGGTGGCGTTGGAGACGACGGTGGTGACCGCGACGGTGCACACCGATGGCGTGCTGGAGATCGCGCTGCACGACCGCGAGGCGAAGAACATGTTCTCCGACGCGCTGGTGTCCGGTGCGATGGAGGCGTTCGCGCATGTCGCGGGTACGGCGTACAAGGTGGTGGTGCTGACCGGATACGACAGTTATTTTGCATCGGGCGGGACGAAGGAGAGTCTGCTGGCGATCCAGTCGGGGACGGCGAAGTTCACGGACTTCAAGATCTTCCAGCTGGCGATGCAGTGCGAGGTGCCGGTGATCGCGGCGATGCAGGGACATGGCATCGGAGCGGGCTGGTCGCTGGGGATGTTTGCGGACGTGGTGTTGTTCGGCGAAGAGAGCCACTACGTGAGTCCGTACATGAACTACGGGTTCACGCCGGGCGCGGGTTCGACGCTGATGGTACCGACGCGGCTGGGTCAGGATCTGGGCCGCGAGAGTCTGCTGACGGGCCACGAGTACGTGGGTCGGGAGCTGGGCGCGCGGGGCATCGCGCAGCGGGTATTGCCACGGGAGCAGGTATTGGTCGAGGCGCACGCGCTGGCGCGGCGGATGGCGCGCAGCACACGCGGTGTGCTGAAGGCGCTGAAGCGTCAGTGGACGGCGGTGCTGTTGGCGAGGGTGGAGGAGACGTACGCGCAAGAGCTGTCGATGCACGACGAGACGTTCGTGGGCCGTGCGGACACGCGTGCGTTGATCGAAGGCAGGTTCGCGCGGACGGTGGTGCATGAAGTGCCTCGTGCAGCGGCGATGCCGGCTGCGGCGGCGATGCGATCTGTCGAGCATCAGACGATCGCGATTGAAGCGCCGGATGCGGTCGACGACGGCCGCGACGCGCTGTCGACGGTGACGCGGACGCTGCGCAAACTGCTGGCGCACGAATTGCAGCTCTCTGAATCGGAGATCGATGACGAGGCGCAGTTCGTGGATCTGGGTCTGGACTCGATCGT
>JBEBKD010000076.1:0-1290 GCA_040079515.1 Lysobacteraceae bacterium | reverse complement strand
GCTATCCAGCAGCGCCCTGCTCTCAATGATGCGGCCCAGTTTTCCGGTCGCGCCAAGTTGTTCGGTAAACTTTGGCTTACCAACGTTACTGCCGTACTCCCCTGCCATTTTATTGGCGTGTGCATTTTGACCGGAGGGAGGGATGTGCCTTGTGGAATGTTTGTTGGTCAAGCTACCAGCGGCATTGTCTTTGTTGACGACCACTTTAAAGGTGGCGTAGGCCTCATTGCCATAGGTATCACGTGCAGTGACCAGCACTTCAGTGTTCTTTGCTCCTTTGGGCGGTACACCCGTGAAGTCGAGCTTCTTGGGGTCAAAATGCAACCATTTTGGTAATGGGGTGCCGTCTAACTGGGTCGCTTTGTATTCGAGCTCTTCGTTGGGGTTGGTGTGCCGGAAGGTACCGGGCGGTATGCTGAATGTATAGCTTTTGGTTTCCAGTACGAGCTGGTTACGGATTGATCCGGTCAGGTACAGGTCGTAATCCTGTAGGTTACCATACAGGCTTAAACGCGATGGCTGTTGGGTTTCGGTGCTGTCCCAGCTTTGGTTAGGTTCCCTGAACGGCAATAAGGAATAGGCCATGCCGTTTGCTGGCGGGAATAAGGGCGGGGTCGGGTTGGCAAGCATGACCACGGCACCGATGTTCGGGTCGCCAGGGACGGCCGCAAAGCGGAGTGTGCCGGTGTCGATGCCGCCGTTGCCGTCACTGACGGTGTAGGTGACGGTCGGCACGAGGCCTGAATAACCTGTGTTAGGGGTAAATATAAAACTACCGTCGGCGTTGACCAATAATGCGCCGATGCCGGGAATAAGGGCGGTTTCACCCACGGCAAAGTTGCCGGACAAGCCGGGTACAGTAAACTGGGTGACTGTCAACGGGTCGCCATCAAGGTCGCTGTCGTTGTTGAGGACGTTGCCGGTGCTGACAATGCCAGGAGCCGTTTTCACGGGGCCGTCATTTGTTGCCAGGGGCGGATCGTTGACCGGGTTGATGGTCAGGTTGGCTTGCGCGGGCACCGATACGGCTCCGCTGTTGTCGGTCACTGTAAAGCCGATGCTTGCCGGGCCGTGGTAGTTGGGCGCAGGCTTGAATACCAAGGTGGCGGCCTGTTCGGGGGTCAGTGCCTGATTGGGCTTCACAGGGATTTTGCCGTCGGCAAGGTAGAGGATGCCCTGCCCTGCGGGTGGCAAGGCGGTAACGGTAACGGCCTTGATGGTGCCGTCAATATCGGTGCCTGCCAAGTTGACCGGAATAGCGGTATCTTCGTTGCCGGATAGGGTGACAGG
>JBEBKD010000075.1:0-1362 GCA_040079515.1 Lysobacteraceae bacterium | reverse complement strand
GATACTGTACAAAAAAGTGTGTAAAGTTTAAAAAATCTGATTTTTGTGTTTGAGAAAAAAACACAGATAAAATGAACTTTACACAAGAACAAATTTCGGAGCTTTTCGATGAATTAGCAAACAAAAAGGAAGGCTATCAACAATTATTAAAAATGTCTTTAGAAGCTATAATGAAAGCTGAACGAGAACAGTTTAATGAACTGAATAAAGACAGTAGCAATGGTTATCGATTAAGCAGTGTTTTTGCCCACAAAGGCAAGTTGGAATTAGTTATTCCACGAAGTCGTCACCACAATTACTATCCATTGATTTTAGGCATAATTAAAGACCAGGATAACGAAAGCAGAGAAATGGCCTTTGAGCTTTATAAAGCAGGTTTAACTACCGAGCAAGTAGGCGAAATGTTTGGAAAAATATATGGAAAAACTTACAGCAAATCAGCCATTAGTCAAATGATGAGTAACGCAAGGGCTGATGTGTACTCATGGCTTGAACGTAAATTAGATTACTGTTATCCAATTATTTATATCGACGCAACTTATTGGTGTACCCGCCGAAAGGACACTGTAAGTAACGAAGCTTATTATACTATTTTAGCCGTAAAGCAAGATAAAACAAGAGAAGTTTTAGGCGTCTTAAATCACCCAACAGAGGGAGCTACAAATTGGGAGGATGCTTTTAATGATTTAAAAAAACGAGGATTACAAGAAGTGCAATTAGTTGTTTGTGATGGATTAACAGGCATAGAAAATGTAATTCAAAAAGTATTCCCAAAAGCCACCATACAATTATGCACAGTACACTTAATGAGAAATGTATTAGCCAAAGTAAAACCTGCCGATAAACAAAATGTAGCCGATGAATTAAAAATAGTATTAAACCCAGAAATAACGACAGATACACCTACAGATGGTATAAAACGCTTTCATGATTTTATTGGTAATTGGATTAAAAAATACCCATCCTTTAAAGGTTATTTAGGCCAAAGACATCATTTGTATTTTAATTATCTAAACTATGAAGTAGGCATACGTAGAATGATTTATACAACCAATTGGATTGAAAGACTAAACAGAAATTATAAAAGAACATTACGTATGAGAGCATCAATGCCGAGTCCGGAATCCGTATTGTTTTTATTAGGTAGCACAGCTATGAACAGGAAGGAGTATACCTATCCAATTTATCAATTTTGCTTTACACAAAAATTAAATTTTATATGATTATATTTGTTTAGGACAAAAACTTGCGAGGAAAGGAGTTGCATCTTATTTTCAACTCTTTTCTTCAAAAGAAAATTAAAAAATTGATTATTTAACCGCTTATACAAAAATCAATTTACACACTTTTATGAACACTACC
>JBEBKD010000074.1:0-1454 GCA_040079515.1 Lysobacteraceae bacterium | reverse complement strand
CATCACCTGGAACAGCGGACTGTGGCTCAGGCTGCGCGCCGGTTGTACCGCCTCCACCACCTGCTCGAACGGCAGTTCCTGGTGCGCGAACGCGCCCAGCGTCGTGTCCTTCACCTGCGCCAACAGATCCGCCACGCTCGCCGTCTCGCCCACGCGCATGCGCAGCGCCAGCGTGTTGACGAAGAAGCCGATCAACCCCTCCACCTCGCGCCGCTGACGGTTCGCCACCGGCGTGCCGATCACCACGTCGTCCTGGCCCGACAGCCGCGACAGCAGCAGCGACCAGCCGGCCAGCAACACCATGAACAGCGTCGTCCCCTGCCGCTGCCCCAACTGCTTCAGTTGCGCGGTCAGTTCCGCCGACAACCCGAAGGGCAACGTACCGCCGACATGACTCTGCACCGCCGGACGCGGACGGTCCATCGGCAACTCCAGCAGCGCCGGTGCGCCCACCAGATGCTCGCGCCAGAACGCCGTCTGCCGCACCAGTTCCTCGCCCTGCAGCCAGTCGCGCTGCCAGGCCGCATAGTCGGCGTACTGGATCGCCAGTGGCGGCAACGGATCTTCGTGTCCCGCGCAGAACGCGGTGTACAGCGCCGCGAACTCCCGCACCATCACCCCGGTCGACCAGCCGTCGCTGACGATGTGATGCTGGGTGATCAGCAGCACGTGTTCCTCCTCGGACGTACGCAGCAACCGTCCCCGGATCAGCGGCCCCTGCTCGAAGTCGAACGGCACCACCGCTTCGGCTTCCACCTGCTCGCGTACCGCCTGCTCGCGGGCCTCGGCGGGCAGCTGCGAGAGGTCGTGCTCTGCCAAGGCAAAGCCAAGGTCTTCGGATGCGAAGACCTGGTGCGGCACGCCATCGACCGCGATGATCCGCGCACGCAAGCCCTCCTGGCGGACCAGCACGCGATCGAGCGCGGCCTTCAGGGCTTCACGATTCAACTGCCCCGACAGACGCAGCGCCGCCGGCATGTGATACGCGCGGCTCGCCGCCGGATCCAACTGGTCGATGAACCACAGGCGTTGCTGCGCCAGCGACAGCGGCAGCGGCTGGTCGCGATCGGCGCGCTCGATGCGGCCCAATGTGCTCGCGCCGGCCTGGCCCACCACCTGGGCAAACGCGTGCAGCGCCGGATGGACGAAGAGCTCACGCAGCGGCACTTCCACCCCCAGCCGCTCGCGCACGTGCGAGACCATCTGCACGGCCAGCAGCGAATGACCGCCGAGCTCGAAGAAGTGGTCATGGCGACCCACCTGCCCGATCTTCAGCAGCGACTGCCAGATCTCCGCCAGCCCTTGCTCGATCTCGCCCTGCGGCGCCTCGTACTCGTGCCGCGTCAGCGACGTACCGTCCGGTGCCGGCAACGCCTTGCGGTCGAGCTTGCCGTTGGGCGTCAAAGGGAACGCGTCGAGCACCACGAAGGCACTGGGCACCATGTAGTCGGGCA
>JBEBKD010000073.1:0-1509 GCA_040079515.1 Lysobacteraceae bacterium | reverse complement strand
ACGCGCGATTACTACCGCTTCGCGTACGCCTTCGCATGCCGCCAATGCGGCTTCGATCTCGCCCAGCTCGATCCGGAAGCCGCGAATCTTCACCTGGAAATCGTTGCGGCCCAGATACTCGATATTGCCGTCCGCCATCCACCGGCCCAAGTCGCCGGTCTTGTACATCCGTGCCGCAGGGTCCGCACTGAACGGATCGCGCAGAAACCGTTCCGCGGTCAGCTCTGGGCGGTTCAGATAGCCGCGGGCCACACCATCGCCACCTATATGCAACTCGCCAGTCGCACCAATCGGCACCGGTTCGCTATAGCGATCGAGCAGATAGATCTGAGTATTGGCGATCGGGCGGCCGATAGGAATACCGCGCGCATAGTCCGCCGTCGGATCGATCGTATAGGTCGCGGCAAAGGTCGTGGTCTCTGTCGGGCCGTAGCCGTTGATCAGCCGCTGAGGACGCTGCGAACGCGCCAGTGCGCGTGCCACCGAACGCGGATCGACCACATCGCCACCGATAAGCAGATATCTGAGCCGGTCGAAGGCGGGGGCCAGTATTGGAGCGTATTCGTTGAACAGACCGACGGTCAACCACAAGGCGTTCACTTCGCCATCGATCAGCGCGCAGCACAGCGCATCCGGATCAAGCACCGCCTGCGAAGGCACCACATGCGCGCGCGCGCCGTTCAACAGCGCTGCCCATAATTCCCAGGTCGAAGCGTCAAATGCAGGGTTCGCGCATTGAGCGACACAATCGCCGGGGCCCACTGGCGCATACGCACTATTGACGACCAATCGCAGCACACTGCGATGCTCGATCATCACGCCCTTGGGCTGGCCGGTCGAACCAGAGGTGTACATCACGTAAAGCAGATTCGATGAACAGATCGGAGTTTGCGGATTTGTCTGTGGGCATGTCGCCATCCGCATCCACTGCGTATCCAGCAGCAGTACCGGACATGTCACCGCCGGCAAGCGATCAATGACGCTCGAGTGCGACAGAATCGCCACTGGAGCGCTGTCTTGAATCATGTAGACCAGACGCCCTTGCGGCGATGCAGGATCCATCGGCACATACGCGCCGCCGGCTTTGAGTATGCCCAACAGACCTACCACCATCTCGAAGCTGCGCTCCATGCAGATCGATACCCGGTCTTCAGGTTTGACGCCCAGCGCAAGCAGGTGATGCGCCAAGTGATTTGCACGACGATTGAGTTCTGCGTAACTCATCTGCTGTTCGCCACAAGACAGCGCGATCGCCTCCGGCGTCCGCTCCGCCTGTGCCTCAAACACGATGTGCACCTGAAGATCGCGCGGATACGCTTTCTCAGTCTGGTTCCAAGTATAGAGCACCCATTCACGCTCGCGTTCGTCCAACATCGGCAACCGCGCGATCGACAGCACCGGCTCCGTCAACATTCCCTGCAGCAGCCGAATCCAGTACTGCGCGTACCGCGCCACCGTCTCTCGATCGAACAACGCGGTGGCGTAGTTCAGCTCGCCGACGATTTCGTC
>JBEBKD010000072.1:0-1533 GCA_040079515.1 Lysobacteraceae bacterium | reverse complement strand
CTGGGCGCGTTCGCGCACCAGGAACTGCCGTTCGAGCAGGTGGTGGAGGCGGTACAACCGGCGCGCAGCCTGAGCCACAGTCCGCTGTTCCAGGTGATGTTGTCCTTGAACAACACGCCCGGCGGCGATGCGCTGGCGCTGCCCGGTCTGACGCTGTCGCAGGTCAAAAGCGAGCACACCATTGCGCAATTCGACCTGTCGCTGTCGTTGAACGACGGCGGCGCGGGCTTGCATGGCGGCATCGACTATGCCGTGGACCTGTTCGATCACAGCACCGTCGAACGCCTCGCCAGCTACTTCGTCACGCTGCTGGACGCAATGACCACGTCCGACGCGCAGGCCGTCGCCACGCTGCCGATCATGACGGCCGTGCAGCAGGCGCAGGTGCTGGAAGGCTTCAATGCCACGGCGACCGATTATCCGAAGGATGCACTGATCCACCAGCTGTTCGAAGGGCAGGTGGACGCGCAGCCGGATGCACTGGCGGTGCGCGACGGGTCCCGGTCGTTGAGCTACGCCGAACTGGACGCCCGCGCGAACCGCTTGGCGCACGAGCTGATCGCGCAGGGCGTGGGCCCGGATGCGCGTGTCGCGATCTGCGTGGAGCGCAGCGTGGAGATGGTGGTCGGCCTGCTGGGCATTCTCAAGGCCGGTGGCGCCTACGTGCCGCTGGACCCGGACTACCCGCCGGAGCGCCTGGCCTTCATGCTGCAGGACAGCGCGCCGTCGTTGCTGCTGACGCAGTCGTCGCTGGCGGATCGGCTGCCGGCGCATGCGGTGGCGACGCTGTGCCTGGACGATGCGGCGGCGCCATGGGCGATACGGCCGGCGCACCGACCCGATCCGCAGGCCCTGGATCTGGGCTCGCGCCACCTGGCGTACATGATCTACACCTCCGGATCGACCGGCCTGCCCAAGGGCGTGATGAACGAGCACCGGGGCGTGGTGAACCGGTTGCTGTGGGCGCAACGCGAATACCAGTTGGATGCCGCCGATCGGGTGCTGCAGAAGACGCCGTTCGGCTTCGACGTGTCGGTATGGGAATTCTTCCTGCCGCTGCTGGCCGGCGCCGGCCTGGTGCTGGCGCGACCGGGCGGCCATCGCGATCCGGATTACCTGCAGGCGCTGATCGAGGCCGAGTGCATCACGACGATGCACTTCGTGCCTTCGATGCTGGCCGAGTTCGTGTCGCAGGTGCGCGCTGCGCGCTGCCGGTCGCTGCGCCAGGTGCTGTGCAGCGGCGAGGCGCTGCCGCATGGCGTGCTGCAGCGGGCCAGCCAGGTCTTGCCGCAGGTGGCCTGGCATAACCTGTACGGCCCGACCGAAGCGGCGATCGACGTGACGGCGTGGCCTTGCCGGGTCGGCGCCTACGGCGAGGTGGTGCCGATCGGTCGTCCGATCGCC
This sequence comes from Lysobacteraceae bacterium, assembly GCA_040079515.1. Taxonomy (GTDB): domain Bacteria; phylum Pseudomonadota; class Gammaproteobacteria; order Xanthomonadales; family Xanthomonadaceae; genus Lysobacter_I. The sequence continues at coordinate 129 of JBEBKD010000072.1, read as the reverse complement.
AATACGCAGATCTACATTCTGGACGGTCGAGGCGAACCGGTGCCGGTGGGCGTGGCGGGCGAGATCCATATCGGCGGCGATGGCGTGGCCCGCGGGTATTGGAACCGCGAGGCGCTGACGCAGGAACGT
>JBEBKD010000071.1:0-1536 GCA_040079515.1 Lysobacteraceae bacterium | reverse complement strand
CGTGTCGGCAAGGTAATACGCGACCAGACGCTTCTCGCCAAGCGAGTCCTCACGCGCGATTACTACCGCTTCGCGTACGCCTTCGCATGCCGCCAATGCAGCCTCGATCTCGCCCAACTCGATCCGGAAGCCGCGAATCTTCACCTGGAAGTCGTTACGGCCCAGATACTCGATATTGCCGTCCGCCATCCACCGGCCCAAGTCGCCGGTCTTGTACATCCTTGCGCCGGCTTCGGCGCTGAACGGATCATCCAGAAACCGTTCCGCAGTCAGCTCCGGACGGTTCAAATAGCCCAGTGCCACGCCGTCGCCGCCGATGTGGATCTCGCCGATAGCACCGATCGGTACCGGCTGCCGTTGCGAGTCCAGCAGATACACCTGCGTGTTCGCGATCGGCCGACCGATCGTGATCGTCTCCGCCTCCGCACTCAACCACGTCGAAGTCGACAGGATCGTCGTCTCGGTGGGGCCATAGCCATTGAGATAGTGGCCACGACCGGCCCAACGCTTGACCAGCGCCGGTGTCGGCGCCGAACCCGCGGTCAACAGCCTGAAGCCTGGCTGTGCCGCGTCAGGGTCCATCTGCTGCAGATACGCCGGCGGAAACGCCGAAAAATGGATCGCATGCGTCGTCAGATAGCGCTGCAACGCTGCGGGATCCTGGATCGTCGCATCATCGAGCAGATGAAGCTCGGCACCGGCCAACAGGCCACCGAAGATCTCGCCCGCAGATGCGTCGAAGGTATACGGCGCGAACTGGGTGACCCGATCGCCGTCACCCAGCGCACAGGCATCGGCGCACCAATAGCAGAAATTGATCAGATTCCGATGCGACACCAGCACGCCCTTCGGCATGCCGGTGGTGCCGGAGGTGTAGATCACATTTGCCAGTTGCGACGATGCGTTTCCATCACTGTCCAGATTGGTCTGCGGACACTGTACGAGCTGCGGAACCAGCGACTCAAGCGACAGTACAGGGACGTCGATGACGACATTATCGAAGCGCGTGGCCACATCCGTAAGCAACAACAGCGGCTTGGCATCGGACAGCATGAAGGCCAACCGCTCCGCTGGTGCGTCCGGTGCCATCGGCACATACGCACCACCGGCCTTCAGAATCCCAAGCAAAGCCACGATCATCTCGATGCCGCGATTTACAACAACCGCGACCAGTGTGTCGCGACCGATACCCAGCGCGCGCAGTACATACGCAAGTTGGTTTGCGCGTGCGTTCAGCTCGCCGTAGCGGATACGCTGCTCGCCGAAAGCCAATGCCGTCGCCTCCGGCGTCCGTGCGACCTGCGCCTCGAACAGCTGATGCACACAAAAGTGCGCTGGATAATCCCGCGCAGTGTCGTTCCAGGTCTCGAGGATGCATTCGCGCTCGCGTTCGTCCAACATCGGCAACCAAGCAATCAGCGATGCCGGATCAGCCACCATTCCCTGCAGCAGCCGAATCCAGTACTGCGCGTACCGCGCCACCGTCTCTCGATCGAACAACGCGGTGGCGTAGTTCAGCTCGCCGACGATTTCGTC
>JBEBKD010000070.1:0-1590 GCA_040079515.1 Lysobacteraceae bacterium | reverse complement strand
GTATTGCATGCAATAAAAAGCAATAATATAATTGATAAATATTTTTTCAAAATCTAAATAATTAGCAGAATAGAATAGTACAATATTATGACTTTCTATTTGTACTATTTTATTAAAATATTATGAAAGCGAAAATTAAAATACTATTTTTGTAATCTAAATTTAAAGAAAATGAATACTGCATTTGCACAGCGTATAGGCGCTGAAATAGCTGAAATAAAAGAAGCAGGATTATTAAAAACCGAAAGAATTATAACCAGTGAACAAGGAGCCGAAATTACTGTAAACAATAAGCAAGTTTTAAATTTTTGTGCTAATAATTACTTAGGTTTATCGGCACACCCAAAAGTATTAGATGCTGCAAAAAAATATATTGATGCTCGTGGCTATGGCATGAGTAGTGTACGTTTTATATGTGGTACGCAGGATATTCATAAAGAACTGGAACAAAAAATCTCTACATTTTTGGGTACAGAAGACACCATTTTATATGCAGCAGCTTTTGATGCAAATGGAGGTGTGTTTGAACCATTATTTAATGAGCAAGATGCAATAATAAGCGATACACTTAACCATGCAAGTATAATAGATGGAGTAAGATTGTGCAAAGCACAACGCTACAGATATGAGCATAATAATATGCAAGACCTAGAAGCTAAATTAATTGAGAGCAAAGAGTTACGTAGCCGTATAATTGTTACCGATGGTAGTTTTAGTATGGATGGAACTATTGCACAACTTGATAAAATTTGTGTACTTGCCGATAAATACGATGCCATTGTAATGATAGATGAATGCCACTCATCGGGCTTTTTGGGCAAAACTGGTAGAGGTACGCATGAGCATTGTGGTGTGATAGGTAAAATAGATATTATAACTGGCACTCTTGGCAAAGCACTTGGTGGTGCAAGTGGTGGTTTTACAAGTGGCAAAAAAGAAATTATAGAAATGTTGCGCCAGCGTAGCAGACCATATCTTTTCTCAAACACTGTAGCACCAAGCATTGTAGGTGCAAGTATTGCAGTGCTAGAAATGCTAAGTGAAACTACAGCGCTTAGAGATAAGCTAGAAAACAACACCACATACTTTAGAGAAAAAATGACTGCTTCTGGTTTTGATATTAAACCTGGCGTACACCCAATTGTGCCTATAATGCTGTATGATGCTGTGGTAGCACAAACCTTTGCCTCCAAATTATTAGATGAAGGGATTTATGTTATAGGATTCTTTTTTCCGGTGGTGGCTAAAGGTCAAGCACGCATACGAGTACAATTAAGTGCTGCACATGAGCAAGCGCATTTGGACAAAGCAATTGAGGCTTTTGTAAAAGTGGGTAAGGAGTTGAACGTAATTAAATAAAAAATAATTTGATATTGTATCAAATAATGATTGGAGCCAATAGAAAAACCATGTAGTAAAAAACTAATCATATAGGCAAAGTATAAACATAGAAAACGGAGCTATTGAAGTTCAATAGGGTTATTGTTGTTTAGTAACAAAAAATATTTTTCTACACTCTTGCTTTATTTGTTTTTACTTGTCTACATGTTAAATAATTTAACATGCATTTAATTTGCTAATTATTTTTAT
>JBEBKD010000069.1:0-1630 GCA_040079515.1 Lysobacteraceae bacterium | reverse complement strand
ACCCCGCCAGCTTCGCCTCGATCTCGCCCAGCTCGATCCGGAAGCCCCGCAGCTTCACCTGGAAGTCGTTGCGCCCCAGATACTCGATGTTGCCGTCAGGCAGCCAGCGACCAAGGTCGCCGGTCCTGTACATCCGCGCCTGCGGATCGGCGCTGAACGGATCGGCCACGAACCGCTCCGCCGTCAGCTCCGGACGGTTCAGATATCCGCGCGCCACGCCCGCTCCGCCGATGTACAACTCCCCGGTCACGCCCAGCGGTAGCGGCTCGCCACGCGCGCTCAAGATATAGACCTTGGCGTTGGCAACGGGTCGACCGATTGACACGGTCCCCATCCCGGCAATGTCCGCGACGCAATCCAACGCAAACGCAGTCGCGTTCACGGTCGTCTCGGTCGGACCGTAATTATTGAGCCATCGGCATCGCTGAGCATTCGGGTTGGCACGCCATGCGTGCAGATGATGAAGTTCTACCGACTCACCGCTGACAATCACCAACCGCAATGCGCTGCCGGGCGACAGCGCAGGAGTCTCCGCAAGCCCTCTTGCCCATGCGCTCCAGAACGCAGTCGGCAAATCAACCACGCTTATCTGTTGCGTCTCCAGAAACCCGTTCAATTGATCGTGGCTTAGATGTCTTGGGCGGAGCACCAGCGTTGCCCCGACAGACAGGGTCGGCATCATCTCTGCAATCGAACTGTCGAATGCGAACGACGCGAACTGGAGCACACGATCGGAACGTTCGAGCGCGCATAGGCGAATATGGCCGGCGATAAAACTCATCGTGCTCGCATGCTCGACCATCACGCCTTTGGGCATGCCGGTCGAGCCGGAGGTGTAGATCACGTACGCCAAGTGGCGCGAGGTCAGCCCGTTCGCACGCAGTTGCGGGTTGTGCGTCGGCTGCACCGCCAACAACGCCTGGGCATCGCTCGCATCCAGCCGCAGCGTCGACACGCCATGATCCGGTAACCGCTCCTCCAGCGTCGCCTGCGTCAGCAACGCCACCGGCGCACTGTCCTCCAGCATGTACGCCAGCCGCTCCACAGGATAATCGGGATCCAGCGGCACATAGGCACCACCGGCCTTCAGGATACCCAGCAGCCCCACCACCATCTCCAGGCTGCGCTCCACGCAGATCGCCACCCGGTCGTCCGGCTTCACCCCCTGCGACAGCAGGTAATGCGCCAGCTGGTTGGCGCGCGCATTGAGCTCGCTGTACGTCAGGTGTCGGCCTTCGTAAACCACCGCCTCTGCTTCCGGATGCGCCGCCGCCTGCTGCTCGAACAGCTCGTGGATCAGCGACTCCTGCGGATAATCGATCGCCGTGGCATTGAACCGCTGCAGCAGACATTCCCGCTCGGGCGGAGGCAGGACATCAAGGTCATGCAGCGGACACGTGCCATCGCGTCGCAGCTCTGCGGTCAGGCCCGCTATGGTGTGGGCGAGGTATCCGGCCAGGCGTGCCGCGCCCAAGCCGTCGACGACCTGCACGGTCAGCACGAACCGGTCGCCGAAGTCATCCACGTCCACCGAAATCGGATAGTTGGTCGTTTCCTCGGACGCAACCAGACGCATGCCTCCCGGCATGGCGGAGAGATCGCCGTCGTGCCGGCAATTCAGCAAAGCCGT
>JBEBKD010000068.1:0-1637 GCA_040079515.1 Lysobacteraceae bacterium | reverse complement strand
CGTTTGACATAAGGGGCGCCGCAAGGCGTCCCACTTAATGGATGGGTTAGGGCAAGCAACTTAACAGCCACCAAAGCCAAAACCACCACCGAATTAAAAGCTAAAATAGCGCGACCAAACAACAAGCCCCGCCAACCGAAAACTAAACTAAAACCACAAACAAAAAACCACCACAAAACCAAACCTAAACTAAAACCACAGAACTTAAAACAACCCCAAACCAAAAGCCCAAAAGCACCTAAAACCTGATGCCCTGCGACCCAGCAAACAAGCGGCTCGTGGCGGCATTGGTTTTAACGAAGCCCTAACGTTTGAGTTAAGGGGCGCCGTCAGGCGTCCCGCTTGAATGATGGGTTAGCTGGCATAGCAACCATCTGTTTTTAACTTGGTTTTAATTAGCTCCGCATCATTATAAACTGGTGCCTCTATAAAAAATTCTAATATCTTGCGGCAATCAGTTTTAGATAGCCCAGAAAGAGAAGTATTAAAGCAATCAGGATTTTCTATCGCTAAGTTTTCGATAACCTCTGCATTTGCTTCTGTTCGCTCTGCGTTACCTAAGTTAGAGATGGCGCTTTTTAAAAAGGCAGTAACGCCTTTTATAGATGAGCAAGTGGAAACGTTCTTGGTCTTTTTGTGCCATTCGTTCCAATACCGCACATCATCTGATGCAAACGCATTACATGCAAAGAATAAAGCCAAAAAGATTAACAATTTATTCATGACAGCTAACGTAAAGCTAAGGGGCGCGCCTGTCACGGAAGATTGGCGAAGCCACCGAAGCCGGAAAAATAACAAACCTTCAAAACCACCACGAAAAGGCGCGTCCCGCTTGAGAGTAATGTTAGGCTGAAATATTGTAAAGCCAAACCACCATAAGCAGAGTAGCCTAGAGCTTGCCATAAGCACGCTCAACTTTCGAAATGCGTAGCTCATAATGTTCGTACCAAGCCAACTTGCCCATTTTTTGGGCAGCAATATGGTCAATATTGGCTTTCCAGTTGGTGATGGCTTCAACAGAAGCCCAATATGAGACAGTGATTCCAAAGCCATCTTGACCACGAACACTTTCAAAACCCAGAAAACCAGCTTGTCCAGAAGCAAGCTCAACCATTTTATCGGCCATTTCGCCGTAACCATTGTCGCTCGGAGTGCGTAGCGACGAAAAAATAACCGCGTAATACGGTGGTTCTGGTGTTTTGGCAAATACCGGTGTACTCATTAATGAGCGCCTAACGTTTGACATAAGGGGCGCCGTCAGGCGTCCCGCTTAATGGATGGGTTAGGGCAAGCAACTTAACAGCCACTAAAGCCAAAACCACCACCGAATTAAAAACTAAAATAGCGCGACCAAACAACAAGCCCCACCAACCAAAAACTAAACTAAAACCACAAACAATAAACTACCACAAAACCAAGCTTAAACTAAAACCACAGAACTTAAAACAACCCCAAACCAAAAGCCCAAAAGCACCAAAACCCGATGCCCTGCGACCCAGCAAACATGCGGCTCGTGGCGGCATTGTTTTTAGCTAGCCCTAACGTTTGACATAAGGGGCGCCGTCAGGCGTCCCACTTAATGGATGGGTTAGGGCAAGCAACTTAACAGCCACCAAAGCCAAAACCACCACCGAATT
>JBEBKD010000067.1:0-1679 GCA_040079515.1 Lysobacteraceae bacterium | reverse complement strand
ACGATGACCAACCCGCTGACGCGTAACAACGTAGCGGTGACGATCACCAAGAACGTCACGGGTGCACCAGCGACGGGCGCGCCTGGCACGTACAACTTCTCGATCACCTGTGCGAACCCGACGGCGACGTACACCGGCAGCATGACTATTCCTGCCAACGGCACGACGGCCACGAGCGCGGCGGTCAACATCCCAGCGGGCAGCACGAGCTGTACGATTCTTGAAACGGCGCGCCCAACGGCACCTGCTAATTACACATGGGGTGCAGCGACGTACGTTCAGCTGGTTACACCGCTACCTGTTAGCGGTACCGCCACCGGTACGATCACCAACCCGCTGACAGCAAACCCAGCATCGTTGACGATCACGAAGAACGTCACGGGCGCACCAGCGACGGGCGCGCCAGGCACGTACAACTTCTCTGTGACCTGTGCAACGCCAGCGGCGACGTACAACGGCACGGTGGTTATTCCTGCCAACGGTATCACGGGCACCAGTGCCGCCATCAGCATCCCGGTGGGCAGCACTAACTGTGCTGTGACTGAAGGCACCATCCCAACGGCACCGACCAACTACACGTGGGGTGCTGTCACTTATGCTCAACCGGCCGCAGCAGCTGCAACGCCAGGTGCTGTACTCACCGGCACGATGACCAACCCGCTGACGCGTAACAACGTAGCGGTCACGATCACCAAGAACGTCACGGGCGCACCTGCGACGGGCGCACCTGGCACGTACAACTTCTCGATCACCTGCGCGAACCCGACGGCGACGTACCCTGGCAGCATGACTATTGCTGCCAACGGCATCACGGCCACTAGTGCGGCGATCAGCATTCCAGCGGGCAGCACGGGCTGTACGATTCTAGAAACGGCGCGTCCGGGAGCCCCTGTTAACTACACATGGGGCACAGCCACCTACACGCAGCCACCTGTAACGTTGCCAGCCAGTGGCACCGCCACCGGCACCATTACGAATCCACTGACGCCAAACGCAGCGGGTCTGACCGTAACCAAGAACGTCACGGGCGCACCTGCGACGGGCGCACCTGGCACGTACAACTTCTCTGTGACCTGTGCAACGCCAGCGGCGACGTACAACGGCACGGTGGTTATTCCTGCCAACGGCACGACCGGCACCAGTGCAGCAGTCAGCATTCCGGCGGGCAGCACCAACTGTGTCATCACCGAGGGCACGATCCCAACGGCACCGACCAACTACAGTTGGGGTGCAGTCACCTACGTGCAGCCAGCGGCAGCGGCGTTGCCACCGGGCGGCTCCATCACGGGCACGATGACCAACCCGCTGACGCGTAACAACGTAGCGGTGACGATCACCAAGAACGTCACGGGTGCACCAGCGACGGGCGCGCCTGGCACGTACAACTTCTCGATCACCTGTGCGAACCCGACGGCGACGTACCCTGGCAGCATGACTATTGCTGCCAACGGCACGACGGCCACGAGTGCGGCGATCAGCATTCCAGCGGGCAGCACCGGCTGTGCGATCACGGAAGGCACGATCCCAACGGCACCGGTTAACTACACATGGGGCACTGCCACCTACGCGCAGCCACCTGCAACGTTGCCAGCCAGTGGCACCGCCACCGGCACCATTACGAATCCACTGACGCCAAACGCAGCGGGTCTGACCGTAACCAAGAACGTCACGGGCGCACC
>JBEBKD010000066.1:0-1681 GCA_040079515.1 Lysobacteraceae bacterium | reverse complement strand
ATTGTTTGGTGGTTTTAGTTTAGTTTTCGGTTGGCGGGGCTTGTTGTTTGGTCGCGCTATTTTGGTTTTTAATTCGGTGGTGGTTTTGGCTTTGGTGGCGGTTAAGTTGCTTGCCCTAACCCATCCATTAAGTGGGACGCCTTGCGGCGCCCCTTATGTCAAACGTTAGGGCTATCTAAAAACAATGCCGCCACGAGCCGCTTGTTTATTGGGTCGCAGGGCAGGTGCTTTTTCGTGCTTTTGGGCTTTTGGTTTGGTGGTAGTTTAGGTTTTTCGGGCTTAGTTTAGGTTTGGTTTTGTGGTATGTTTTTGTTTGGTGGTTTTAGTGTAGTTTTCGGTTGGTGGGGCTTGTTGTTTGGTCACGCTATTTTAGTTTTTAATTCGGTGGTGGTTTTGGCTTTGGTGGCTGTTAAGTTGCTTGCCCTAACCCATCCATTAAGTGGGACGCCTTCGGCGCCCCTTATGTCAAACGTTAGGCTATACGGTGACTAAATATCTATTCAAAGCATGGCGCGGAGAAGAAAGACTGTGGAAAGTCTTTTGGTTGCAACACTTAATTGGTACAGCTACCATTGGACTTTTGTTTTCAATATTAACCATTACTCTAGTAAATGCTTTTCACTATCAAATTCCAATTATAGTTTTTAAGTTTCTAGCAGTGATTTTGGTAGTGCCGTATGGCATCTTGGCATTATGCTTATTATGGAAATGTGCGTTTAACGTTCATTGGAAAATCTTGGGGTATTTTTGTAGGGTATACGTTGTGTTCATTTCCATTGCATGGTCAACTAAGCTAGTCAGGCTGGTGCCATTTTGAGCCTAACCCATCCATCAAGCGGGACGCCTGACGGCGCCCCTTATGTCAAACGTTAGGGCTAGCTAAAAACAATGCCGCCACGAGCCGCTTGTTTGCTGGGTCGCAGGGCATCGGGTTTTGGTGCTTTTGGGCTTTTGGTTTGGGGTTGTTTTAAGTTCTGTGGTTTTAGTTTAAGCTTGGTTTTGTGGTGGTTTGTTGTTTTGTGGTTTCAGTTTGTTTTTTGGTTGGCGGGGCTTGTTGTTTGGTCGCGCTATTTTAGTTTTTAATTCGGTGGTGGTTTTGGCTTTGGTGGCTGTTAAGTTGCTTGCCCTAACCCATCCATTAAGTGGGACGCCTTGCGGCGCCCCTTATGTCAAACGTTAGGCACTCATGACTGCTGAACAAAATTTTCTAATCGTAAGTGTCGGTTTTCAGGCTCTACAATTTGCACTACCTATTGCACTAATGTTTCTGCCAAAACCGCGCCATACTCTAGCGCGGGCATCGGTTGCCGTGCTACTTGTTTGGGTGGCCTCATTTTTTTACATCGATTGTATCTACAATCCTGCGGGTATTGCTTTTGGTCATGCCCTTGGCGAGCACTTTCCTGAAAATCGCTATGACAACAACACCACTGCAATTGCACTCATGGCTGGTTGGTTTTGGCCTGCAATTTCGGTCGGCGTTTTGCTCTTAGTACGCAATATCTGGCGTAAGGTGCGCCTAACCCATCCATCAAGCGGGACGCGCTAAAGCGCGCCCCTTATGTCAAACGTTAGGGCTAGCTAAAAACAATGCCGCCACGAGCCGCTTGTTTGTTGGGTCGCAGGGCATCAGGTTTTAGGTGCTTTTGGGCTTTTGGTTTGGTGGTAGTTTAGGTTTTTC
>JBEBKD010000065.1:0-1717 GCA_040079515.1 Lysobacteraceae bacterium | reverse complement strand
TTTTTAATATGTTGTAAGCAATAGTCATATCGCCTTGTCAGTGCCTATCGATTGCGTATTGTAGACAGTTTCAATCCACGCGCCCGCGGGGGGCGCGACTGGCATCTAAAACCTACCACACATACCGGGCTGTTTCAATCCACGCGCCCGCGCGGGGGGCGCGACCGGAAATCTGGATGTTAACGGAGGGCATATGAAGTTTCAATCCACGCGCCCGCGGGGGGCGCGACCCCATGCCGACAGGGAAAATGCTTACCGTGAAGTTTCAATCCACGCGCCCGCGGGGGGCGCGACAATTTGCCGCCAATTTTTTTGTAGGCCGTTTGGAAGTTTCAATCCACGCGCCCGCGGGGGGCGCGACGTTAACTCAAACCAGCAACCAAAGATTGAACAAGTTTCAATCCACGCGCCCGCGGGGGGCGCGACTGGTACTGGTGGTACTGACGGTGGTTCTGGTGGTTTCAATCCACGCGCCCGCGGGGGGCGCGACCGGGTGATACGGATGCTTTGTTATCTCGTGATGTTTCAATCCACGCGCCCGCGGGGGGCGCGACGGCATAACATGGCATTTGAACTTTACACCACAGTTTCAATCCACGCGCCCGCGGGGGGCGCGACGATGGCAATTATGCGGCTGGCTATACTTCCAGCGTTTCAATCCACGCGCCCGCGGGGGGCGCGACCACTACTCCCTCAACATCCAATGCGGCGACTTCGTTTCAATCCACGCGCCCGCGGGGGGCGCGACGATATTCGCGGCAACCGCCGCCGGGGTTAACAGTTTCAATCCACGCGCCCGCGGGGGGCGCGACCTTGATTGTGTATTGATTAAGCAACAAAAGTAGTTTCAATCCACGCGCCCGCGGGGGGCGCGACAACTTAATTGATTTATATTTAGTATCGATACTAAGTTTCAATCCACGCGCCCGCGGGGGGCGCGACGCATAGGCAACAAGACAGAGATTATAAACATTAGTTTCAATCCACGCGCCCGCGGGGGGCGCGACTCGAAAACGTGCATATCAAAGCCAATAACCCGGTTTCAATCCACGCGCCCGCGGGGGGCGCGACCACTAGAGCTACTAGAGTTTATAACACCCGAAGTTTCAATCCACGCGCCCGCGGGGGGCGCGACATGCCATTTACTGGGGAAGCAAAGGCATTATACGTTTCAATCCACGCGCCCGCGGGGGGCGCGACTCGGGTTAGGCCCGCGCTGGCACGACCTGGTTGTTTCAATCCACGCGCCCGCGGGGGGCGCGACTTACAAGACAAGTATTATTCAGGTGATATTGACGTTTCAATCCACGCGCCCGCGGGGGGCGCGACGATAAGTTACTAATTGTTAAGTTAATATCTTGGTTTCAATCCACGCGCCCGCGGGGGGCGCGACGGTGATTGTCGGTATATTTGACTTCCCAACCCGTTTCAATCCACGCGCCCGCGGGGGGCGCGACTTGTAAATTTAAGAAACGCAAATTTCACCAGTGTTTCAATCCACGCGCCCGCGGGGGGCGCGACCTCCGGCTGTCCAAAGTGTTCTGTATGTTTTTGTTTCAATCCACGCGCCCGCGGGGGGCGCGACGTGCCAATAACCAACGTTGATGGTCATGTTGTTGGTTTCAATCCACGCGCCCGCGGGGGGCGCGACAAAGGCCATTGATGACGCTTTAAGGGCGCAACAGGTTTCAATCCACGCGCCCGCGGGGGGCGCGAC
>JBEBKD010000064.1:0-1727 GCA_040079515.1 Lysobacteraceae bacterium | reverse complement strand
TTGGGTGTGGCTCCATTGCGGCAGCGACAAGGCGTAGGATTCTCGTGACTTGAGGGAATTAATGCGGGACGCGGGGTGCTCTTGCGATCACGGCGCGCCGCAGCGGCCGCCGGCACGAGGAGCCCGAACCATGAGTGCAGCGAGGACGAATCCGATCGAGATTGCCGAGACGCCGTTCTCTCGAGCGCGTTGTCACGCGCAGGCCACGGAGGCTACGCTGTCGAGCATCGAGATGATCCGGAAGCGCCACTCCGACGTCGAAACCATGGTGGAAGCACAGGGCCGGGAGTGGGCGCGGCTGATGCTCGACGAACACATGGCGCTGCGGGCGGCGCTGGAGAAGCGGGTGGACGTCTCGGACGCGGAGGGGGTTGAGCGTTCGTCGGCGCGGGCAAGCGAGCGCCAGCTCACCACGGTGGTGGGCAAGGTCACCGTGCCGCGCACGGCGTACCAAGAGGCAGGGCGTGAAGACCTGCATCCGATGGACGGCGTCCTGAACCTTCCGCGCGAGATGTTCTCGCACGGCATCCGTCGGATGGTGGCGAAAGAGGTGGCGCGCGCCTCGTTCGACGAGGTGGTGGAGATGGTGCGTGACTACACGGGCTCGGTGATCGCCAAGCGTCAGGTCGAGCAGCTCGCGGTGCGCGCGGCGCAGGACTTCGAGCCGTTCTACGCGCAGCGGCCGGCGCCGCACGATCCCTCCAGCGAGCTGCTCGTGCTGAGCACGGACGGGAAGGGCATCGTGATGCGGCACGAAGACCTGCGGGAATCGACGCGCCTCGCGGCCGAGAAGAAGGTCAATAAGCTGGAAACCAGGCTCGCGCCCGGGGAGAAGAGCAACCGCAAGCGAATGGCGCAGGTCGCGTCCGTCTATTCGGTGCCGCCCTGGGTGCGCAGCGCATCCGACGTGCTCCACGAGGTCCGGCCCGACGACGTCGCCAAGCGCCGACCATCGCCACACGACAAGCGCGTCTGGGCGAGCGTGGAACAGTCTCCAAGGAAGGTCATTCGTGCGATGTTCGAGGAGGCTCGGCGGCGCGACCCCGAAGGGCAACGGCGCTGGGTGGTGCTCGTCGATGGGGAGCCGCGGCAGCTGCGCGCTGTGAAGGCGGAAGCGCGACGCGCCGGCGTGAAGGTGACCATCCTCCTCGATATCGTGCACGTGCTCGAGTACGTGTGGAAAGCCGCGCGCGCCCTCTTCGGCGGGAGCAACCCAAAGGCGGAGAAGTGGGTGGGCGATCGCCTCCTCGCGCTGCTGACGGGGCGCAGCGGCGGTCAAGTCGCGCACACGATTCGCTGGTGGGCCGATCGGAGCAAGCTCGACGATTCGACGCTTGCCGCAATCGAGACCGCCTGCGACTACCTTGCAGACCGTACGCGAACGCGGATGATGAACTACACCGACGCGTTGCGCGACGGCCTCCCCATCGCAACCGGGGTCATCGAAGGCGCCTGCCGCTACGTCGTGAAAGACCGCATGGATCGCACCGGCGCACGATGGTCGCTCACTGGGGCGGAGGCCGTGCTCCGTCTCCGTGCAGTGAGAGCCTCCGGTGACTTCGATGCCTACTGGGCATTCCACCTCGAGCAGGAGCATCAACGCAACCACGCCGGTCGCTACGAAGACGGCAAGATCCCTGACCCGCTACCCGCACCCAAGTCGCGACTGCGGAGAGTCAAGTGATCGATCCTGCTATGCATTGTCCCGTCGGAGAAGAGCCACACCC
>JBEBKD010000063.1:0-1915 GCA_040079515.1 Lysobacteraceae bacterium | reverse complement strand
GAACGCGGCATCCAACTGGCGCTCAAGAACGGAGGTCTGTTGTTGCGCGACCCGCAAGGCAAACTCGACCCTGTGCTGCGCGAGCAATTGGCCGTCCATGTGCCGATCGGACGCCCGTTGCCGAACACGAAGCTGCACGTGCTGGACGCGCGGGGCGAAGTGGTGCCGGTGGGTGTGGTGGGCGGATCTACCTGGGCGGCGCGGGTGTCACGCGCGGTTATTGGGGTCGCGAGGCGCTGACGGCGGAACGCTTCGTCGCGGACCGTATCGGCCAAAAAATGGGGTCAGGCTGGAATGGCACTTACTTAAGCGCGGCATCCAGATTTTCGTCATTCTCGCGTAGGCGGGGTTCCCAACAGCCGTAGGCTGGTCATCCAGTGACTTCAGGCTTTCTTGACCAAGCAAAGTCGCTGGATCCCCGCTTTCGCGGGGATGACGGGGCTTAAGTAAGTGCCATTCGGGTCAGGCTGAAATAAACCGTAAGGCGTATATGGACTCCTCCCGATTGCCAACCGCTTTTTTCGATCTGGGTTGAGATTGCGAACGTATATACGGCCTGTTGGTGAAGCCTTTGGCTTCTGGCCATGATGGGGCAGTCGCACGCGGGCGCTTCATCGGGTTATCGGCCTCGAAGGCCGCCACCTTACTCAGGCTCTTCCCACGCTGGTCTTCCCGGTGATCTTCATCGTCGGTCAGCAAACTCGTTGAAGGGGTGTTTCACGCAGCGCGGTAGCGCTGCTCTCGGGTCAGGATCGCCCAGGCGATCCTGACGTTCTTGTTGGCTTGGGCCACAGTCGCGATGTTGGGATGCCGCCGGGTGGCAACATTCATCAGCCATCGACTGCGGCCGTCGGGTTTGTCGGTCGCGGTGCGCAACACGCTGCGGGCACCATGCACCAACAGGCCGCGTAGGTAGCTGTCGTCACGTTTGTGGATGCCGAGCAGCTTGTGTTTGCCGCCGCTGGAGTGTTGTCGTGGCACCAACCCCAGGAACGCAGCCATTTGCCGACCGTTGCGGAACTCTCTGGCATCACCGACGGTGGCGATCATTGCGCTGGCGGTGAGCGGGCCGACGCCTGGGATTTCCAGCAATCGCCGCGCTTCTGGGTTCGCGCGGACATTGCGTTCGATCAGTCGTGTCAGTTCTGCGATCCGGGTCTCCAGCGCGCACAGGTCGTCGTAGAGCGCATCGAGCAACTGACGAAAGTCGAAGCTCAAGCCGTTGTCGGCATCTTCGAGCAGCCCGGGAATCGCTTTGCGCAGCGCGGCCGGGCTTTTGGCGATGACAATGCCATATTCGGCCAGCAGACCGCGGGTCTGGTTGATGATCGCGGTGCGCTGCTTCATCTTCATCGACCGGATGCAATGTCTGCATGTCCTGCTGCGCGATCGTCTTGACCGTGACCCGGGGAATACCTGGATAGGCCATGGCGGCACAGATCGCAGCGGCATCGTTGGCATCGTTCTTCTGACCGATCACAAAGGGTTTGACGTACTGCGGCGGCAGCAGATGAACGGTGTGCCCCATCGCCTGCAGCAGTCGCCCCCAATGATGGGCGCTGGCGCAGGCTTCCATCCCGACCTCGCAGGGCGGCAGATCGCGCATGAGGGGCAGCAACTGTGCGCGCTTGAGCGCTTTGCGTACCACCGCAGCACCGCTGCGATCCACGGCATGGATCTGAATGACCGACTTTGCCAAATCCAGAGCGACTCGGCTAGTCTTCATGGCAGGACTCCTCCTGCTGTGTGATTGGTAGTGACAACTTCCAGTCTGGTACCTAGATGCCGTATCAGTGGGAGGAGTCCATTCCATTGGGCTGTACTACACTGACCAGTAGCAGGCGTACGCGACCTTGAAGCTGTGGGGCGAGCACGTGATGATCCGCAATGAGAAGGGGCGGCCGGTCGGGCGCGA
>JBEBKD010000062.1:0-2092 GCA_040079515.1 Lysobacteraceae bacterium | reverse complement strand
TGGCGACGAGTCGTTCTGCACGCCGCAAGGGACGCTGCGGGAGACGGCCTCGCTGGAGCTGGCGCGTGCGGCGGTGGAACAGGCGATGCGTCCGCAGGCGGCGGAGTCGATCGAGCTGCGGGATGTCGAGTGGCTGTCGGCGGTGCCGGCGTCGCCGGAGCATCCGGTGAGCATTGCGGTGGACGCGCTGGACGCGGGTGGGGTGGGTTACGAGATCTACAGCGCATCGCCCGAAGGCGAGCGTGTGCATGGTCGCGGCGAGGCGGTGTTGCTGGAGGATCCGGCGCGGATGCGTCTGGACCTGGTGCAACTGCAGTCGCGGATGCGTGCCGAGGCGGAAGGGCGTCGCTATCGCGGCGACGGTGAAGTGCTGGCGCGTGTGGAGTTGTCGTCGTCGCAGCGCAGTGGTGCGGAAGCATATGGGCTGCATCCGGCGCTGCTGGATGGCGCGTTGGACGCGGCGCGTGTGCTGGTCGGCGGCGATGCGGTCCCGGCGTCGCTGTCGACGCTGAGCGTGTTCGCGGCGCTGCCGGTATCGGGCTGGGCGTGGGTGCGGTCTTCGTCGACGGGTGTGGATGTGGATCTGTGCGATGAGCAGGGTGCGGTCTGCGCATCGCTGCGCGGCTGGGCGTTCGCTTTTCGCAGTGCAACTGATGTCGTGGTCGCGATGCCCGGAGTGGAGCCTGCGTCTGCCGAGGCATTGCAGGCGGAAGCACCCGCGCCGCGGATGGCGCCGCTGCGTATTGCGCTGCAGACGCGCGTGGATGCGCCGGCGCCGAGTGCGCCTGCCCTCGAGATTGAAGTGGCCCGCCACAAGCCGACGGGCGTGGCGCTGATCGATCCGCTCTCGCTGTCGTCGCCGTCGCAGTGGTCAGTGTCGTCGAAGGCCAAGCCGCAGTTCGGGTTGGTGTCCGTGTCTTCGGGTCTGTCCTCGTTCACGGCATCGTTACCGGCGCATGACGCTGTTGAGGCACCGGGCGAAGTACAGGGCGAAGTGGAAGTGCTGGATCAGGGCGACGGTGTGGTGTCGATCCGGATCGCGGCGCAGGAGAATGTGCTGTCGTCGGCGCTGGTAGACGCGTTGTTGCGTGCGTTCGCGGCCGTGCGCGCTTCGGCGTCGACGCGGGTGGTGGTGCTGAGCGGAACGGACGCAGGCTTCGCGTGCGGCGGCCCGGAGGCCTACAACCTTGCGCTGTCTGCGGGACTGCATCGCGCGATCGCGACGTTCCCGATGCCGGTGATCGCAGCGATGTCCGGCGATGCGACCGGCGCGGGCTGGTGGCTGGGCGGGCTGTGCGACCTGATGGTGTGCAGCGAGGACGCGCAGTACGGGTATGCGGGTTCGGATCGCGCGCAGTTGAGTGCGCAGGACGGCTGGCTGCGCGAGCGGTTCACGGAGAGTCAGGCGCGGCAACTGTCGTCGCCGACGGGCTATTGGCGCGGCGCGCAGTTGAAGGCGTCGGGCTGGACGTGCGCGATCGTGCCGCGGGATCAGGTGATGTCGACGGTGCAGTCGCTGGCGGGATCGCTGTCGACGAAGTCGGCGCTGGCGCTGCGGTTGCTGAAGTCGCATCTGTCGCGTTCGGTGCGGGTGCAGGTGGAGGCGCTGGCGCCGGCGGAGCTGGCGGTGGAGTGCGCAATCGAGACGACTGCCGAGGTTCGCGTGATCCGTCTGGATCAGCGCGACGTGGCGACGGTGACGGCGCAGCTGTCGGAGGCGCTGTCGCAGTGCGAAGCAGAGCGGCTGTCGGGCGGGATCGTGCTGTGGAGCGAGGTCACGCCGTTCGACGGCAGCGAGACGGCCGAGCAGATATTGACGCTGGCGTCGCTGATCGCGGCGTCGCCGGTGGCGGTGGTGGCGGCGCTGGGCGGGGATGCGCAGGGCGCGGCCTGGTGGTTGAGTCTGGCCTGCGACGGCAGCGTGTACAGCGATGCGGGTTGGTACGGCGCGGGCGATGCGTGCGCGCATGGCGCGCTGGCGGTGGAGGCGGCGTGGACGCTGCCGGCCTGTCTGGGTGCGGCGCTGGGCGAGGAGCTGCTGTTGACGGGCGAGCCGATGACCGGCGCGCAGTTGCAGTCGCGTGCGGGCGGA
>JBEBKD010000061.1:0-2115 GCA_040079515.1 Lysobacteraceae bacterium | reverse complement strand
TGCTGTCAGGTTCACTCAGCTATGCGACATCGCTGTTCGATCGCGGCACTGTGGCGCGATACCTCGGGTACTGGGTGACATGGCTGCGCGGGATGGTGTTGGAAGCACACCAGAAGGCATCTGATTTGTCGATCCTGGACAGTGCGGAACGGGATCTTGTGCTGTATGAATGGAACGATACAGCGCGCGATTATTCGTTGGCGCTGTGTGTGCACCAGTTGTTCGAAGAACAGGTGAGGCGGACGCCGGAAGCGACCGCGCTTGCGTGCGGCGATCAGCGCGTCAGCTATGCTGAACTGAACGCGCGTGCGAACCGGCTGGCGCACCATCTGCGCGCGTTGGGGGTAAAGCCCGACGACCGGGTTGCGATCTGTGTGGAGCGCAGCGTCGAGATGGTGGTGGGGTTGCTGGGCATCCTCAAGGCCGGCGGTGCCTATGTGCCGCTGGATCCCGCCTATCCGGTCGATCGATTGAGTTACATGCTCTCGGACAGCGCGCCAATGGCCTTGCTGACTCAGGGTGCGTTGCACGAGCGCCTGCAGACTCTGGCGACGACAGTGACTGTCGTGGTGCTGGACGATGATTCGGCATTCCCCGAGGTGATGCACGATCCCGTCGTTGACGGGCTGACCGCGCGCCATCTGGCTTATGTGATCTATACGTCCGGTTCGACGGGGTTGCCCAAGGGGGTGATGAACCAGCACGACGGCGTGGTCAACCGGCTGATGTGGGCACAGGAGCAGTTCGCGCTGACCCCGGAAGATCGGGTGTTGCAGAAGACGACCTTCAGCTTCGACGTGTCGGTGTGGGAGTTTTTCCTGCCATTGCTGACGGGTGCGCAGTTGGTGATGGCGCGCCCAGACGGCCATCAGGATCCGGATTACCTGATCGAGACGATCGAGCGCTCGGGAATCACGATGGCGCACTTCGTGCCGTCGATGCTGCAGGTGTTCCTGGCGCAAGACCAAGTCGCCCGTTGCCGGGTGTTGCGTCATGTGAAGTGCAGTGGCGAAGCGCTGCCATATGCGTTGCAACAGCGCTTCATGGCGCAGTTGCCTGGAGTACGGCTGCATAATCTTTATGGTCCGACCGAGGCGGCGGTCGATGTGACCTACTGGCACTGTGTGGCGGATGCGCACCACGGGATCGTACCGATCGGCCGACCGATCGCGAACACACAGATGTTCGTGTTGGATACGCAGTTGCGGCCGGTGCCGGTTGGTGGCGTGGGCGAGTTGTATATCGGAGGCGTGCAGGTGGCTCGCGGTTATCTGAACCGTCCGGAGCTGTCGGCGGAGCGTTTCATCGACAGTCCGTTCGCGGCAGGCGAGCGGTTGTACAAGACCGGTGACCTTGGCCGTTGGTTGCCGGATGGCAACATCGAGTATCTGGGCCGCAACGACTTCCAGGTAAAGGTCCGCGGTTTCCGGATCGAGCTAGGGGAGATCGAGGCGAAGCTGCTGGGATGTGAGGGCATTCGTGAAGCGGTGGTGCTGGCGCGCGAGGATGCTGTGGGCGAGAAGCGTCTGGTGGCCTATGTGACATTGGCCACGGAGCAGTCGGCGGAGCACACCCCGGAACATACGGCGCAGTGGCGTACGCAGTTGCTGTCGCAGTTGCCGGATTACATGGTGCCTGGCGCGTTCGTGGTGTTGGAGGCGTTGCCGCTGACCTTGAACGGCAAGCTGGATCGCAAGTCGTTGCCTGCGCCGGACGACACGTCGTATGCGCGGCGGGCGTACGAAGCGCCGCAGGGCGACGTGGAGGAGGCTCTGGCGGCGATCTGGTCGGAACTGTTGCGGGTCGAGCGGGTCGGTCGAAACGACAATTTCTTCGAGCTGGATGGCCATTCGTTGCTGGCGGTGCAGTTGATATCGCGTCTGCACAACGCATTCCACGTAGAGGTGCCGTTGCGTGCGGTGTTCGAGTCGCCGACGTTGTCGCAGCTGGCCGAGCGGATCGTGCAGTCCGATGCATCGCGGTTGTCGGCGATCGCAGTGGTGGAGCGCAAGACGTACATGCCGCTGTCGCTGGCGCAGCAACGGCTGTGGGTGCTCACCCAGATCGATGGTGCCAGCGCGGCCTACCACATGGGCGGGGCGCTGAGACTGGAAG
>JBEBKD010000060.1:0-2242 GCA_040079515.1 Lysobacteraceae bacterium | reverse complement strand
GCTGCAGCAGGCGCCGGTCTTCAGGTCGCGCTGGCTGGTCAGGGTTTCCCCGTAATACTGCTGGATGGCGTTGTCGCCCATGGTCGGCTCCGTGAGGTGCGGGTGGGGCACCCGGTCGAGACAAGAGGGGGCAGGTGCGGGAAACGGTGTGCGGCGATGCGGTCGCAGCGGTTGCGACCCCTACACGATACGATGGATGACTGGTTTCAGAGGCATCCTCCGGAGGTATCGCGAGAATGCGGACCGCCCGCCCCTGCACCCGCCATAAGCATCCTTCATAATCGAGCACATGGACCGTTACGAACGCATTCTCTCCCTCCACCGCATCCTGAAGAGCGCCCGCTACCCGGTCACGGTGAAGCGGCTCCAGGACGAACTGGAATGCTCGCGCGCCACCGCCTACCGCGATCTGGCCTTCCTGCGCGACGCACTGATGGCGCCGATCATGGGCGACGGCGAAGCCGGTTTCCGCTACGACCCCAACGAAGGCGAACGCTTCGAATTGCCGGGGCTGTGGTTGAACTCGGAGGAATTGCACGCGCTGCTGGCCGCGCAGCAACTGCTCAGCCGCACCGGCGGCGGGGTGCTGTCCTCGGCGCTTGCGCCGCTGCAGCAGCGCATCGAGAAGCTGCTGGAAGAACACGCTCCCGGCAAACGCTGGCCGGTCGAACGCGTCCGCGTCATCCCGCACCGTACCCGCAACATGGACGAACAGGTGTTCCGCATCGTCTGTTCCGCGGTGCTGGAACGCAGGCAGTTGCACTTCGACTACCGCGCGCGCTCCACCGACGAGAAGACCCGTCGTGTCGTCTCCCCGCAGCGCATCACCCATTACCGCGGCAACTGGTATCTCGACGCGTTCGACCACGATCGCGAAGCGCTGCGCAGTTTCTCCGTCGACCGCATCGCAACCGCGCGCATGCAGGACGTGGCCGCGCAGGATGTGCCGGACGCCGAACTCAACGACCATCTCGCCGGCAGCTACGGTATTTTTTCCGGCGCGCCGAAAGGCTGGGCCACGATTGTCTTCAACCCCAAGATCGCGCGCTGGGTCGCCGATGAGCACTGGCACTCGCAGCAGCAGGACCGCTTCCTGCCCGATGGGCGCTTCGAACGCAAAGTTCCCTACAGCGCGCCGCGCGAGCTGCTGATGGATATCCTGCACTACGGCCCGGATGCGCAGATCGTCGAGCCCGCATCGCTGCGCGAGCAGATGAAGTCGATGCTGGAGCTCGCGATTTCGGCGTATGAGCACTGACCAGGCACCGAGCGTTGCACTGGTGCTCGGCGCCGGTGGCGCCCGTGGACTGGCGCACATCGGCGTGATCGAAGCGATCGAGGCGCGAGGGCTGCGGATCGCTGCGATCGCGGGCTCATCGATGGGGGCCCTGGTCGGCGGCATCTATGCTTCCGGACAGCTGCCGGCCTATCGCGACTGGGCGCTTGGCCTGACCCGCAGCGATGTTTTTCGCCTGCTCGATTTCGGCATCGGCCGGCCCGGTCTTTTCACCGGCGACCGGCTGATGGGCGAGCTGCAGCAGATCGTCGGTCAACACCGGATCGAATCGCTGCCCATCCCCTTCACCGCAGTCGCAACCGACCTGCGCGCGCAGCGCGAGGTCTGGCTCACACAGGGGCCACTGTTCGATGCCATCCGCGCGTCGATGGCGATCCCGCTGGTGTTCACGCCGGTCAAGCTTGGAGGCCGCGAACTGGTCGATGGCGGCCTGCTCAACCCGGTGCCGATCGCCGCCATGCGTCAGGCCTTGGCCGACGTGGTGATCGCGGTCGATGTCAACGCGCGCGCCGCCAGCGCGCGCGCTCATGCGTCGCAACCTGCGGACGGCGGCGACCGCGAATCCACGCGCTTGCCTGTGGCAGCAGGCATTGAAGAGGACGCCGAAGAAGAGACGGCCGGCTCGATGTTCGCGCAGTGGTTCACGCGCAAAGCGGCGGAGCAGGCGAAGACCGGTCTGGTCGATCTGATGGCGCGCTCGCTCGACACCATGCAAGGACAACTCTCGCGCATGCAGTTGGCCTTCGACCCGCCCGATATCCTCATCCGCATCTCGCGCGACAGCAGCTTCTTCTACGAATTCTGGCGCACCCGCGAGTTGATCGAGATCGGCCGGAAACAGGCCGGCCATGCGCTGGATGCGGCCGGTTACTGATCGGTGCAGGGTGTCGCGGTGGAATGAGAGGTGGTCGAGAAAGCGCCTCAGCGATCCCTCTTTGGCCGGTG
>JBEBKD010000059.1:0-2508 GCA_040079515.1 Lysobacteraceae bacterium | reverse complement strand
TATTTATTGCTGTACCTGTATATGGTACTGTAGCTGCTGCATCGGTATATATTGTGCCTGTTGGCCCTGTATATACTCCTGTTGCTGGTGATCCTAATACATAGTTCACTGTTATTGACCAGTTTGCCAAAGCTCCTGCATCTGGAGCAAAACCATCATACATTGCTAATGTCCAATTGCCAGATGCTGCTGCTGCAGTAGTTGGTAAAAAGCCTAACCATGTAGTGCCTGTAGGTGCAAAACCTGTAGGACCTCCAGGACCATTTGTGCCAATTCCTGCTGCTGTTACTAAATCGGCTTTAAATGTTCCTGTAAATGGACTAACTGCTGTACCTAAAGACGCTGTACCTGTAGAACTTATTACTGTATTGGTAAATACAGAAGTAGCTCCAGGACCACCTGTAACACCTAAATAATAATTTAAATTTATTACATTTCCGTTAGGTGCTTTTAAGGCCATTACTAAATCTCCAAACCATTGGTGTGTTCCACTCATTCTTACACTTACGCCAGTAACTGTAGCTCCTGCTGGTACTACCACTGGTAATACGTTGCTTATTCCTGCTACCGAACCATCTGGTATCGCTATTGGGGTTGGGTAACTTGAATTAACTGTTACACTTCCTGGGCTTGGTGATGCTATATTGGTTATTGTTAACTGCTGTACCCCTCCTTGGCATAATAATGCACTTGTAGGTGTTACTGCTGCTGTTATTGGGTTTACTGTAAGCGTTGCTGCTGTAGTTACATTGGGTGATGTACATGCTCCCGAAAATAAAACTCGGTATTGATACCCACTAAGTGCTCCGGTAACGCCAGTTAAATTTAACGTAGCTGATGTAGCGCCTGCTATATTTGTCCATAAACTTCCTACAACCGTAGATTTACTTTGCCATTGGTACGCTGGTATACTGCCTGCTGCTACTACGCTAAAGCTTGCATTGCCTCCACATACTGCGGTAGCATTGGCTGGTGCTGTAGTAATGGTTACTGGTATACATGGTACTATGTTTACATTGTAATCTTCTACTTCGCCAAATGTACTTGTTTGTGTACAAGGCATAGTTGCTGTAACTGCTGTATTATATTGTACTCTTACTCTCATACGAGTAGTACCTAATAATGCTGTAGCAGGAATAATAATATTGTTGCTAATTGTAGCACCATTTGCACTTCCTAAATATGTAAATTCCGACACTTCAAAAGTTCCATTTTGGTTGTAATCGATCCATACGCCAACATGCTCTGTACCTCCTGGACCTACTGTTACACTAATAGGGTTTGTAGCTCCCGAAATTGCGTTTGGTGCAGGTAAAGCTGTATAGTTAGAATACCCAGCAGTACATGTAGTGCCAGAAGTGTTATTTAAAGTGCCAAAAGTTACGTTAGCTATTCTATCGTCTAAATTGCAATTTATGGCAGAAGGAGTGCAATAGCACCCTGTGGACATAGATACTTGCACTGGTGTTGAGTTTCCAGTATTTGTACCACAAGTTACTACACATCTATAATGAGTAGTAGCTGCAAGACTGTAAGTTAATGTAGCATTAGTAGCTCCAGCAATATTTGTCCATGGTCCAGTTGTAGAAGCTCCAGATTGCCATTGATATGTAACACCAGTACCAGTTGTTGGTGTTGCAAGTGATAAATTAAATGGCAAACCTGGGCAAATAGCTGTAGCCGATGCTAATGTAGCACCAGGAGCTGGCGTGCCTGTACAAGCTGTACCACCTGTAGATGTGTAGTTTATTTTAAAATTAAGATCTACAGGTACTGCTACACCCGCAGGAGTTCCTGCATCGGTTAAAGCAGTATAAGCAGCAGCTCCATTCTGCTGTAATGCATTATAACCTGGTTGTGTTCTTGCACCAAAAATTTCGCTAAATATATTAAAAGTATTAGTAGGAGCTGTTACATTCCACTCTACCCAATACGTTCCAGCTGTTAGTACAGCTGCTGTTCCAAATACAACTTTTTGCTCAGTTACATTAAGTGTAGCAGCAAAAGGTGCAGTTGTTGGATTTGCAGAGCTTGTAATAACTTGTACATTTGCTGGTGCGCTAGATGAGTAAACATTTGTAGCTAAGTTACCAAAAACTACAGTACCACCTGCTAAAGGGCTACCATTACGAATAGCTACTCCTATAGCCGTTGGTGTACTTGCTGTAATTTGAATGGTGTAAAAAGACATTCCACTAATTGTCCATGTTTCGCCAGCAGGTACAGTAAAATTATCTGCTGCTTTAAATGCTCCACTACAGTTATAGGCTAACGATGCATTAGCAGTTATATTATTACCAATATTGTTCATCATTTCGTGCCACTGTACACCTGCAGGTGCTGCTGCACCAGCTTTATTTATAGTGCCAGTACCCATATTTCCATTAAAATATGTTTGAGCATTTAACGAAAAAGTAAATGCGATTATAAATGAAAATATCATTGCTACTCTTGATAGCCAATTTTCATTTCTTTGTTGTGTAATTTTTTTTTGCATAAATTTTTATT
>JBEBKD010000058.1:0-2609 GCA_040079515.1 Lysobacteraceae bacterium | reverse complement strand
CTGGCGAACGGCCCGCTGATTCGCGGCCGGCTGCTGCGCGTGTCGGAGCAGGAGCATGTGCTGGTGTTGAACCAGCACCACATCGTGAGCGACGGCTGGTCCAACGCGGTGATGGTGCGGGAACTGGCGGCGCTGTATCGCGCGGCCTGCCTGGGCGAGCCGGATGGACTGGCACCGTTGCCGATCCAGTATGCGGACTATGCGCACTGGCAGCGGCAGATGCTGCAGGGCCCGGTGCTGGCGCAGCAGTTGGACTTCTGGCGCGGTCACCTGGCCGGCGCGCCCGAGCTGCTGGAGCTGCCGCAGGATCGTCCGCGTCCGCCCACGCCCAGCCATGCGGGTGGGCAGTGGGCGCTGACGGTGCCGGCGCCGCTGACCGAGGGCTTGCGCGCGTTGGCGCAGCGTCGCGGCGCGACGTTGTACATGGTGTTGATGGCGGCCTGGTCGCTGCTGCTGTCGCGCTTGTCGGGTCAGTCGACGGTGGTGGTGGCCACGCCGGTGGCCGGCCGCCACCGGCGCGAACTGGAAGGGCTGATCGGCTTCTTCGTCAACACGCTGGCGTTCTGCACGCGGGTGGAAGAGGGGCAGAGCGTCACGCAGCTGATCGAGGCGGTGCGACGTGAGACCCTGGCGGCGTTCACGCACCAGGAGCTGCCGTTCGAGCAGGTGGTGGAGGCGCTGCGACCGACGCGCAGCCTGAGCCATGTCCCGCTCGCGCAGGCGAGTTTCACCTGGCACAACGAGCCGGAAGGCGGCGAAGTGGTTCTGCCGCAGTTGTCGCTGGCGGCGTTGTCGCTGCCGCACCAGACCACGCAGTTCGATCTCTCCTTGCACTTGAGCGATGCCGGTCAGTGTCTGGAAGGCACGTTGATCCATGCGAGCGACCTGTTCGACGAAGCCACCGTAGCGCGGTGGAGTCGGTGCTTGCTGCGCGTGTTGGAAGGGTTCGTGGCCGACGAGGCGCAGGACGCCCTGCGCGTGCCGCTGCTGCCCGAAGCCGATTACCGGCAAGTGGTGGACGCGTTCAATGTCGTGCCGGCGGCGCTGCCGCCAGTATGGCTGGCGCATGCCAGCTTCGAGGGTTGGGTGGATGCCCGGGGCGATGCCATTGCACTGGAGTTCGACGGCGAGTCGGTGAGCTACGGCGAACTGGACGAACGCGCCAACCGTCTGGCGCATTACCTGCTGGCGCAGGGCGCACAGCCCGACGGGCGGGTGGCGCTGTGCGTGGAACGCGGCGTGGAGTACCTGGTGGGAGTGCTGGGCATCCTGAAGGCCGGCTGCGCCTACGTGCCGCTGGATCCGGAGTACCCGCCGGCCCGGCTGTCCTACATGGTGAACGACAGCGCACCGCTGCTGGTGCTGACGCAATCGTCGGTGGCCGAGCAGTTGCCGCCGCTGGACGTGCCGGTGCTGCGGCTGGATGTGGACCTGCCGGTGCTGACGCGGCGGCTGCCGGGCACGCGCCCGGCGGTGCCGGCGCTGCAGCCGTCGCACCTGGCGTACCTGATCTACACCTCCGGCTCGACCGGCGAACCCAAGGCGGTGATGGTGGAACACCGTCAGCTGTGCCACCTGGCGGCTGCGCAGGCGGCGGTGTTCGGCGATCTGGCAGGATCTCGCGTGCTGCAGTTCGCCTCGTCCTCGTTCGATGCGAGCGTATGGGAATGGGCGATGGCGCTGCTGTCGGGCGGCACGCTGTGCCTGGCGCCGCGGCATCGGCTGTTGCCGGGCGAGCCCTTGCTGGCGACGCTGCGCGATCAGGCGATCACGCATGCGACCCTGCCGGGCAGCGCCCTGCAGACACTGGGCGAGGCGGAGCTGCCGCACTTGCGCACGCTGGTGGTGGCGGGTGAAGCCTGCCCGGTCGCGCTGGCCGAGCGCTGGCGCGGACGGCTGTCGTTCTTCAACGCCTATGGCCCGACCGAAGGTACGGTCTGCGCGAGCATCGAACGGTGCCGGGAAGAGAACGATCGTACGGTGCCGATCGGACGCCCGATGCCGAACACGAAGCTGCACGTGCTGGACGCGCGTGGCGAAGTGGTGCCGGTGGGCGTGGTGGGCGAGATCTATTTGGGCGGCGCGGGTGTCACGCGCGGTTACTGGGGTCGCGAGGCGCTGACGGCGGAACGCTTCGTCGCGGACCGTATTGGCGGCGTTGCCGGCGAGCGGCTGTATCGCACGGGCGACCTGGGCCGTTACCGGGCCGACGGCCGGCTGGAATGCCTGGGGCGTGTGGATTTCCAGGTCAAGCTGCGCGGCCACCGCATCGAGATCGGCGAGATCGAGACGCAGATGGAAGCGCTGCCGGGCGTGGCCGAGGCGGCGGTGTTGCTGCTGGGCGAAGGCGCGGACGCGCGGCTGGTGGCGTATTGGACGGCGGCGGGGGAGGAAGAAGAGAGCGCAGCGAGCCTGCGCGCGCAGCTGGCCTCGCACCTGCCGGACTACATGCTGCCGTCGTCGCTGGTGGCGATGGCGCAACTGCCGCGCACGAGCAACGGCAAGCTGGATCGTTCGGCGTTGCCGACGACGCAGGCGGGAGCGGTGGCGCAACGGGAGTACGAAGCTCCGCAGGGCGAGGTGGAAGAGACCCTGGCGCGGCTGTGGCA
>JBEBKD010000057.1:0-2682 GCA_040079515.1 Lysobacteraceae bacterium | reverse complement strand
GTAACATTGTTAACAGATATCCCAGCGGCACCAACATGTAATGGAGGTCCAATAACAGTAACAAGGATATACAGCATAACAGACTGCAGCGGCAACAGCAGCACGGTAACACAAACGATAAACGTAGCGGATGTAACTGCACCAACAATTTCAAGTATTCCTTCAAATGTAACTGTAGGTTGTGCGAACTTGGTTCCTGCAGTTAATACATTAGCAGTAGTAGCATCAGACAATTGTAACAGCATTTTAACTGTAACATCAAACGATGTGATAACGCCAGGATCTTGTGCTAATAGATATTCAATAGCACGTACCTATACAGTTACTGACTGTTCTGGTAATTCTACAAGTTCTACACAAACAATAACTGTAAATGATATAACAGGTCCAATTCTTATTGCTCCAGCAACACAAACATTAAATGTAGGTTCAGGAGTTGGTTGTTCAGTACCAATGCCTGATTATATATCTTTAGTTTCTGCAACGGCAACAGATGCTTGTGGAGCAGGGGTTATTACTTATCAACAACTTGCACCTAATGCACCAGGCTCTTTGGTTATTGGATATGGAGGAACAAGAACAATAGTGATTGTAGCTACTGATGCTTGTGGTAATACGAGTACAACTAGTTTCTTATTAAACCTTGTTGACCAAACAGCACCAACAGCAATATGTAAGAGTATTACTGTAAACCTTAGTTCAACAACAGGTGCAGGTACAGTGTCCATTACACCTGCAATGGTAAACAATGGTAGTACGGATAATTGTTCGGCAGTAACATTGGTAAGTGTTGTACCAAGTACATTAACTTGTGCTAATGTAGGTACAAATACAGTTACATTAACAGTAAGAGATGATTCAGGTAATACCTCTACTTGCACATCTACTGTAACGGTAAATGATATAACAGCACCTTCTATAGTGTGCAATGCGCCAATAACAACAACTACAGGTGTTGGCAATACACAATGTGGAGCAGTAGTAACTTACACTGCACCAACTGTAACAGATAATTGTAGCGGAGCAACAACAGTACAAACTACAGGTTTAGCAAGTGGCTCATTATTCCCAGTGGGTGTAACAACCAATACTTTTGTAGCCACAGATGCTTCGGGTAACACTGCTTCATGTAGCTTTACTGTAACTGTAACTGACAATACAGCCCCAATAATAGTATGTAATGCCCCTATAGTAACAACTACTGGAGCGGGTAATACACAATGTGGAAGAGTCGTAACTTATACTGCACCTATAGGTACCGATAATTGTAGTGGAGCAACAACAGCTCAAACGGCAGGTTTGGCAAGTGGTTCATTATTCCCATTAGGTATAACAACCAATACATTTGTAACAACAGATGTAGCGGGTAACACAGCAACATGTAGCTTTACGGTAACAGTAACAGATAATACAGCACCTATAGCAATTTGCAAAAGTATTACTGTGAATCTTAGCTCAACTCCTGGTGCTGGTACTGTTTCAATTACACCAGCTATGGTAAACGATGGCAGCTTTGATAACTGCTCACCAGTTACGCTAGTTAGTGTAGTACCAAGCACATTTACTTGCGCCAATGTAGGACCTAACACAGTAACACTTACCGTAAGTGATGCAGCAGGTAATACTTCTACTTGTACATCAATTGTAACAGTAAAAGATATAACTGCGCCAGTTGTTACTTGTTTTGGAGATACGACTATTTTTAAAGGAACTATTTGTACAAATACATTAACTGATTTAACAGGTAGGGTAAATGCAACTGATAATTGTTCTATAGTAAGTGTAACCCAAAGCGTACCGGTAGGAACAGTAATAGGTGCTTCAATTGCTAACTTACCAATTACACTCACAGTTACAGATGCAAGTGGTAACACTTCATCATGTACTTTCAATGTACATTTTGTAGATAATACACCAGCAGTAATATCTGGTTGTCCTGCAAGCTTTACAGTGAATACAAGTGTTGGAAATACTGCTTGTAGCCAAGTAGCAACTTGGATTACTCCTACAGCATCCGATAACTGTAATGACCTTGGTTTGCCAACATTAGTAAGTACACACAATTCTGGAGATGCTTTCCCAGTAGGAGCTACTACTGTAACCTATACAGCAACAGATGCTGCAGGTAATACAAGTACATGTTCATTCGTTGTAACTGTTGTAGACAATACGTCACCGGTAATTACAGGATGTCCAAGTACAGTAAATGTAAACACTGGAGCTGGAAATACTGCTTGTAGCCAAACAGCTACATGGACTGCACCTACATCATTTGACAATTGTGGAATTCAGTCCTTTGCAAGTACTCATTTGCCTGGAGCAACATTCCCTGTAGGAACAACTGTAGTAACTTATACAGCAATTGATATTCATGGCAATTCAAGCACATGTTCGTTTAATGTTATTGTAACAGATAATACAGCACCATTGCTAACATGTAATGCACCGATAACAACTACAACGGGAGCAGGCAATACACAGTGTGGAGCAATAGTAACATATACAGCGCCAGTAGGTACTGACAATTGCAGTGGAGCAACAACAGCACAAACTGCAGGTTTACCAAGTGGTTCATTGTTCCCTGTAGGTGTAACAACCAATACATTTGTAACAACAGATGCAGCAGGTAACACAGCAACATGTAGCTTTACAGTAACAGTAACAGATGATACAGCACCATTG
>JBEBKD010000056.1:0-2848 GCA_040079515.1 Lysobacteraceae bacterium | reverse complement strand
GGCACGCCCCAACATGCTCATCGCCGCCACCGCCAACACCGCCGCGCACACCGACACCAACAGCCACCGCCGGTGGCGACGCCACCAGGGGGCTAACGGCTGACTTTCTCTAAGTATGTCCACATGTCCTCCTCGACTACCGCCGTCGCCGCTTCTCCAGCGGCACACGGCAGTGCAATGTCTCAACAGCGATTCAATTCAAGCCAAGCGCGATTTCGATTTGCCTAGTGTGTAAAACCCTCCGACCTATCGATGTGGCGGCGGCGCCACGCTTGCCAGATGGCTTCCGAAAGTTCATCCGCATGTGCCGCACCAAGCATGCTGTGGTGGTCGCCCGCCACCGAGGAAACCACCGGTTGCTGCTCGCAATATTTCCTGCAGGCATGCAGGCGCTCTTTTTCCGGCAGCGATTTGATTCCGCCGTCACGCGCGTAAATGACTTCCACCGCGCCGTGGAAACGGCCCGACGGCTTGTATCGCTTGTAAATGGCGCACTGGGCCTCGAATAGCTTTTTCAGACGCTTGTCGGTGCCCAAGATGCCGTCAAACTCCGGGTCCGCCATCCTGTGCAAGTGCTTCGGAAGCGCCAGCACGTTGTCGATCAGCATCAGCTGCACGCGATGCCCGGCTGCTTCCAGCGCACGTGCCAGTTCGAATGCCACCGAACCGCCGAAGGAATGTCCGCCCAGCACGATCGGCCCCTCCGGAAGTCCGCTCTCGCGCATGGCCGAGAGGTTCATCTCGACGATCTCTTCCATCCGCGTGCATGGCTTCTGACCTTCTTCCAGTCCCCGTGCTTCCAGAACGTGCACATTCATGCGGCCATCGAGCGATTGCGCCAGATCCCAGAACGAACCCGCAGTCATGGCAGCACCCGGCACCATGTAGAGCGTGGGCTTTCCAGGCCTGTCCTTGAGCGGAACCAGCGGGCTCCAAGTGCGCGTGGAGACGTGCGCTTTCATCCGCGCAGCGAGTGCGGACAGCGTCGAATGCAGGAAAAGCTCGCGCAAAGCCAGTTCGATACCGAGCCGCTCGCGCACCCGCGAAACCATCTGCACGGCCAGCAGGGAATGGCCGCCGAGCTCGAAGAAATGGTCACCCCGGCCCGCGCGCTCAATGCCCAGCAGCTGCTGCCAGATCTCGGCCAGCGCCTGCTCGATCTCGCCCTGCGGCGCCTCATATTCGCGCAGGCCCAGCGACAGGTCGTCCGGTGCCGGCAACGCCTTGCGGTCGAGCTTGCCGTTGGGCGTCAAAGGGAACGCGTCGAGCACCACGAAGGCACTGGGCACCATGTAGTCGGGCAGTTGCGCCGACAGACGCGTACGCAGCTCGGCCACCGAAAGTTCCGCGCCCGCCTCCGCCGTCAGGTACGCCACCAGCCGCTTGTCGCCCGGCACGTCCTCCCGCGCCAGCACCACCGCCTCGCGCACGCCCGCGCACCCCGCCAGCTTCGCCTCGATCTCGCCCAGCTCGATCCGGAAGCCACGCAGCTTCACCTGGAAGTCGTTGCGCCCCAGATACTCGATGTTGCCGTCAGCCAGCCAGCGGCCAAGGTCGCCGGTCTTGTACATCCGCGCCTGCGGATCGGCGCTGAACCCATCGCGCACGAAACGTTCCTGCGTCAGCGCCTCGCGGTTCCAATACCCGCGGGCCACGCCATCGCCGCCGATATGGATCTCGCCCGCCACGCCCACCGGCACCGGTTCGCCACAGGCATCCAGGATGTACACCTGCGTGTTGGCGATCGGACGGCCAATCGGAATTTCATTAGCGGGGAACGGAGTTGCCTCGTCAAAGACAATGGCGGCCGAATACACCGTACTTTCCGTCGGCCCGTAAGTATTCAACCAACGTCGTTTCATCATGCCGCCGGCGCTCTTCCACGCCTGGAAAGCGCGACGCTCTGCCTTCTCGCCTCCAACCACGACCAGTCGCAGTGATCGGCACTTGATCACATCAACGGTCAGGGCCCACAGGTGCCAGAATGCCGTCGGCAACTCGGCGACGGTCACGCCGTAATGGTCGAGATATTCCGAGAACGATTCACTTGCCAGTGAAAGTTTTGCAGGACGCACCACGATCGACGCGCCAACGCAAAGCGCTGGAAAAATTTCCTCCACAGAGGCGTCAAAGGCGAAAGAAGCAAACTGCAATACCCTGTCCGAGGCGGCAAGCTCGCAGCACGAACAATGTGACAGGATCAGATTCGTCGCACTCAGATGCTCGACCATCACGCCTTTGGGCATGCCGGTCGAGCCGGAGGTGTAGATCACGTACGCCAAGTGGCGCGCGGTCAGCCCGTTCGCACGCAGTTGCGGGTTGTGCGTCGGCTGCACCGCCAACAACGCCTGGGCATCGCTCGCATCCAGCCGCAGCGTCGGCACGCCATGATCCGGTAACCGCTCCTCCAGCGTCGCCTGCGTCAGCAACGCCACCGGCGCACTGTCCTCCAGCATGTACGCCAGCCGCTCCACAGGATAATCGGGATCCAGCGGCACATAGGCACCACCGGCCTTCAGGATACCCAGCAGCCCCACCACCATCTCCAGGCTGCGCTCCACGCAGATCGCCACCCGGTCGTCCGGCTTCACCCCCTGCGACAGCAGGTAATGCGCCAGCTGGTTCGCCCGCGCATTGAGCTCGCTGTACGTCAAACGTCGGCCTTCGTAAACCACCGCCACCGCATCCGGCTGCGCCGCCGCCTGCTGCTCGAACAACTCGTGGATCAGTGCATCCTTCGGATACGCTGCTGATGTCGCGTTGAAGTCGAACAGCACCCGGTCGCGCTGCGCCGACGTCATCAGCGGCAGCGCAGCCGGCGATACCGTCTCGTCGGCAACCATGCCTT
>JBEBKD010000055.1:0-3585 GCA_040079515.1 Lysobacteraceae bacterium | reverse complement strand
GCCCGGTTCTCGCCGCAGGCGAGAGCTGGGGTTCTTCATCCGCCACGGTTGAGCCTGTCCCGTCCGTTGGCCTTACTTGATCGGACCCACCACCGGCAGAAGAATCGTGCCGGCCAGATAGGGAAACAGAATCGCGGCAACGATCTGCCCCCACGACTCGGTGAGATAGATGCCCTTGCCCTCATCGACCATCGTGATGATGCCGAGATAGGCGGAGATCACGAATGCGAATATGCCGCAGACCGCGCCGATCGCCACGCCCGCCACCGGAATGACGATCCCGGCGGCTGCCGCGATCTCAGCCAAAGTCGCCGCCGTGATGGTGCCGCCGCCCTGCAGATACTTGACCGCCGGCTCGCGGATGATCAGGACGAGGCCCCATTCGTTGACGGTGAATTCGATCTCCTGCGCGACCGCTGCGGACAGATCCGGTTTCGCAGTGTCGACATTGCCCAGTGCTTTCAATCCTTCCGGACTGAAATCCAGTCCAGCCGACAATTTGTCGATCAGCGTCTGGAGGTTTTGATCGAGCGAAAACCCTTTTTCCTTCCACTGTTCCAGCAGTTGTTGCCGACTCGTGTTGTCCGCGATGGCCATCATGTTTCTCCTTGGGTCATGCGGCATGGGAGGCGATGCCGCGACGCCTGACATTCGATGCGCGAAGGAAAAAACGTGCGGAATCCGCACCGGCAGCGATCCGAAGCGCGGAAGCGGAGCGGCGACATGGCATCGTGAAATGCGCAGAGCGCGCGTGGGGGAAGACGACGGCGACTTGTCGCGTCTTTTCCGTAAG
The DNA here is from genome assembly GCA_040079515.1 of Lysobacteraceae bacterium. Classification (GTDB taxonomy): domain Bacteria; phylum Pseudomonadota; class Gammaproteobacteria; order Xanthomonadales; family Xanthomonadaceae; genus Lysobacter_I. Next base: position 2,792 of record JBEBKD010000055.1, on the reverse strand, counting down.
GTTGATCTTAATTGCGGCGAATGGCGCAGCGCATGATCGAGATCAAGTCCGCAGTATTTTCAGCCGTGGTATGCACTGCATCGCATGCCGACCGCCGCATGGTGCGCCGAAGCTTCCGACGCGCCATTACCGCCGTGCCAACCGCGGCCATGCCCAAGTCAGCACCAGCAACGCCGGCAACAGCGCCATGGCGTGCAAGGTCAAGGTCGAAAGCGGGTGCCCGACCGCGTCGAGAACCGTCGCACCGTTCAGACAGGCATAGACCGTGCCGACCATCAGCAGTTCGAACGGCCGCGCATTGCGGCACAGCGCGCCCAGACACAGGCCCCAGCATGCGATCGAGACGATCGCGGTCAATGTCGCCAGCGCCGCCAGCGGTTCACTCATCGACAACCGCACGAAGGTGGGCAGGCTCAACGCGCACAACATCGTGAAGCCGACCAGGAACCGCGTCGCGAGCAGACGCAGCAGGATATCCGGTGCGGTGAACACCAGCGCACCTGTGCCCTGATCGTGTTCGCGCAGCACGTTGCGCGCCAACACATCCAGCGGCAACACCCATGCGAACAGCAGGGCGGTGCGCATGCCCTCGAGCGGCGCGAACGTCTGCACGCCCAACACCCCGAGCGCTGCGAGCCACCACCAGATCGCGCGTTGACGCAATGCGAGTTTCAGCTCGGCAACGGTGAGGATGCCCAACGGTCCACGCGCGAACGGATCGAGGATGCGGTTGAGCCACCGCATCGAACGGCCTGCGCCCGAACGCGCCGTCGATGTCGACAAGCCGCGCGAGGCCGCCCAGTCCAGCAGCGGAGCCGCCGCCAGCGTGAGCGTCAGCGCCAGCAGCAACCACAGTGCGCGACTGATCGCGACTTTCGCGCCAGGCTTCCACGCAGTCCACTCGAAGGGTTCGACCGGCTTCCTGTTGGGCGTGCTGCCGAGATTGAAACCGAATTCCAGCGGAATCCCGGTCTGCGCTTCGCGTACGCGGCTGAACTCGCGGGCGGCCACCATCATCCCGCTGGGGTCGCTGGTCCAACCCTGCGGATCGGCGTGCTTCGGCGCCACCGACAGCGTCAACATCACCGACCACACGATGAAAAACAGCACATTGCCTGCAGTGCGGCGCAGCCATGGCACCAGATCGAACCAGATCGCGAACATCGCGGTCAGTGCGAGGCTGGGCAGGCTGAGCAGCAGCAGCGGTTTGAGCAGTTCGATCAGATCGACATGCCGGTCTTCAGCGCGCACCCACTGCGCGGCCAGCGCGACCGCGATCCCGACCAGCGCGATCACGCCGAACACGACCATGTGGCTGGCCCATTTCGCCAGCAGATAACCACCGCGGGTCATCGGCGTGGTCACCAGCAATTGCCAGACGCGGGTTTCGATATCGCGGGTCAGTGTGCCGCGCACCAGATAGAAGCCCACGAGGTTCAACAGCATGCTGTAGATCAGACCCAGCGCCATGCCGGCCCAGGCGCTGGAATAACGGCCGCGCGAGCCGTCGATCAACGACAGCGTGGTGTAACCCGCATCTCCCGGCGGAAAACACCACCACGTGGCCCAGGCCATCAGACCGAGCACCACCCAGAATCGCGGCGTGCGCATGCGTTCGCGCACATCGGCCTGCAGGATCGCGAAGAAACGTTGCAGCGCGCCCATGTCAGTGTGTCTGCATGTTGGTGGCGGCCGCATCGTTGGCGACACGGCCGGTCAACCAGGTGTAGGCGTCTTCCAGTTCGGGCATCGCCGGCTGCGCGTCGGCATGCGGACGTTCGCTGGCGATCACCCGCACGCGGATGCCCTCGGGGCGACGCAGCGAACCGCAGATCACGAACGCTTTGCGCACCTCGGCCAACTGCTGCGACGCGATCGTCCATTCCCAGACATGGCCCTGCGCCTGCGCGATCAACCGCTCGGGCGTACCGTGGAAACGCAGTTCGCCCGCGGCCATCACCGCGAGCGACGTCGCGCTGGCTTCGACGTCGGAGACGATGTGCGTGGACAGGATCACCAATCGTTCGCCGGCCAGATCGGTCAGCAGATTCCGGAACCGCATGCGTTCTTCCGGATCCAGGCCGACCGTGGGCTCGTCCACGATCAGCAGCGACGGATCGTTGAGCAGCGCCTGGGCGATCCCGACCCGCTGGCGCATGCCGCCGGAGAACTCGCCGAGGCGGCGGTCGGCGGCATCGCCCAGCCCGACCAGCGACAGGCAGTGATCGACCCGCTCCCGCGCCTTCGCCCCGGATAGGCTTTTCACCGCGGCGAGGAAGCCGAGGAATTCACGCGCGCTCAGCGCCGGGTAAACACCGAAATCCTGTGGCAGGTAACCGAGGGTGTGGCGCAGCGCGTTCGGCTTTGCGGCGATGTCCTGGCCATTCCAGGTGATCTCACCGCTGGTCGGTCGGGTCATCGTCGCCAGCATCCGCATCAGCGTGGACTTGCCAGCGCCGTTGGGCCCGAGCAGGCCCAGGATCCCGGGCCCGAGATCCAGGGTCATGCCCGCAACCGCTCGATGACCACCGGAATAGCGATAACCCACTGATTTCAATGAAAGCGCGCACTGCGACATCACCCATCTCCCGCCCCCGGCGACTCGTCGGCGACGAATCTTCAACCCCAGCTGCACAGGTAGTGTAGTTAACTACAACACCTAAGCACATGGGTCGAAAGGCAGGGGGTGGGTCCGGCGGTGAGGTGTCCGGGTGGGTTTGCGATAGCGACCCGTCGATAGGGTTGCTGCCTTGGCGCACCGTTTGCGTTTGCCTGGTGTTGTGTGGGGCGGT
>JBEBKD010000054.1:0-4543 GCA_040079515.1 Lysobacteraceae bacterium | reverse complement strand
AGCGTCCAGGCGTATATCCAAGGCATCGCCCAGAAAATCCTGCTGCGCGGGACGTCGGCGATCGGTCGGCAATTCCAGCAGCGTCGGCGCGCCCGCCAGGTTGTGCTGCCAGAACGTGGTCTGCCGCGCCAGCTGACCGTCCGCCAACCACTGCCGTTGCCATTGCGAGTAATCCACGTACTGGATCGGAAGCGCCGGCAGCGGATCGGCCTGACCCTGGACATCGGCCGCATACAAGCGACTCAGCTCGTTCAGCATGATCCCGATCGACCAGCCATCGGAGACGATGTGGTGCATCACCACCTGCAGTTCGTGGACGTGGTCTTCCAGTTGAATCAGCTGCACGCGCAACGGCAGATCATGACGCAGGTCGAACGGTGTCGTCATGAACGCATCGCTGAAGCTGCGGCAAGCCGCTTCGCGATCGACGCGATCGCGCAAGTCGTGAATGCTCGGGACGATCCGCGCTTCTGCCATGATCGCCTGCATCGGCTGGCCATCGACCAGCACGAACTGCGTGCGCAGCGCTTCGTGGCGATCGACGATGCGCTGCAGCGCGCGATGCAACGCATCGCGATCCAGCGCGCCCTCCAGCTTCAGCGCGCCGCCCATGTGGTAGGCCGCGCTGGCACCATCGATCTGGGTGAGCACCCACAGCCGCTGTTGCGCCAGCGACAGCGGCATGAAGGTCTCGCGCTCGACCACCGCGATCGCCGACAACTGCGAGGCATCGGCCTGCGCGATCCGGTCGGCCAGCTGCGACAACGTCGGCGACTCGAACACCGCACGCAGCGGCACCTCGACATGGAATGCGTTGTGCAGACGCGAGATCAGCTGCACCGCCAGCAGCGAATGCCCACCCAACTCGAAGAAATTGTCGTGACGGCCGACCCGATCGAGCTTGAGTAATTCCCCCCAGGTCGCCGCCAGTGTCTCCTCGACATCTCCTTCGGGTGCTGCGTACGCAACCCGCGCATACGCCGCATCGTCCGGCGCCGGTAGCGCCTTGCGGTCCAGCTTGCCGTTCGAGGTCAGCGGCCAAGCCTCCATGCGCACGAACGCTGCCGGCAGCATGTACTCCGGCAAGTGTTGCGATAACCGTTGCCGCAGATCGCCCGCATCCAACATCGTGTCGGCAATGTAATACGCGACCAGGCGCTTCTCGCCAGGAACTTCCTCACGCGCGATCACCGCCGCTTCGCGCACGCCTTCGCAGGCCGCCAATGCGGCCTCGATCTCGCCCAGTTCGATCCGGAACCCGCGGACCTTCACCTGGAAATCGTTACGACCCAGATATTCGATGTTGCCATCGGGCAGCCAACGTCCCAGATCGCCGGTCCTGTACATCCGTGCCGCAGGCTCCGCACTGAAGGGATCGTCCAGGAAACGCTCCGCGGTCAGCCCGGGCTGATTCAGATAGCCGCGCGCCACACCGGCTCCACCGATGTAAAGCTCGCCAACAACACCGATCGGTGCCGGCACGCGCCGCTCATCGAGCAGATAGATAGTGGTATTCGAGATCGGACGGCCAATCGGCAAGTACATCGTCTTCTGCGTGATCTCGGCATGCGGAAGAACAGCGAAACTCGTGGCCGACACCGTGGCTTCGGTCGGGCCATACTCGTTCAGAATCGTCTGATCGAACTTCTTGCTGCGCAGGATTTCGGACAACGCAGCCTCGCCGCCGATGATCAGGATGCGCAGATCCCGCATCGCACGTTGCGAACTGGATGCAAGGAGCTCTTTCAGATAACTCGTTGGAACATCGGCGATGGTGATCCGATGCCGGCCGACGTGCTCCACCACATCGCCCGGAGACCACAGTACTTGATCCCTGACGATCAGCACAGCGCCACCGGCCAACGTCGAGAATATCTGCATGACCGATGCATCAAAACTGAAAGCAGCGAACTGCAGGCAGCGATCCTGCGGCGTGATCGCGTATCGGGTGATTCCATAGACTGCACGGGCTGTCACCGATGCATGCTCGATCATCACACCCTTCGGGGTGCCGGTGGTGCCGGAGGTGTAGATCACATAAGCCAGATGGCGCGACGTCAGTCCGAACGCGCCCGGGCGGATGTCCCCATCCGGCTGCAGGCGCCACTGGTCCTGGTCGCGTTGAAGATCCAATACCGGCACATCGCACGACAGATGCGGCCGCACCGCTTCGTGACCCAGTCCATACACCAGCACCGCCACTGGCGCGCTATCGGCCAGGACGTAAGCGATACGCGCAGCGGGCGTGGTGGGTTCAAGCGGCACATACGCGCCACCCGCCTTCAGTATCCCCAACAGCCCCACCACCATCTCGATGCTGCGCTCGACACAGATCGCCACCCGATCGTCCGGCACCACGCCCAGCGTTCTCAAATGATGCGCGAGACGATTCGCGCGACGGTTCAGTTCGTCGTAGCTGATCTCTTCCTCGCCGAACACCAGCGCCGTCGCCTCCGGCGTCCGTGCCGCCTGCGCTTCGAACAGTTGATGCACGCACAGATCCTGCGGGTAGTCCTGCGTCGTGTCGTTCCATTCAACCAGCAAACGATTTCGCTCTCTATCGTCCAACATCGGCAAATCAGATGCCTTCTGGTCTGCTTCCGATACCAGCCCGCGCAGCCATGTGACCCAATACCCGAGGTATCGCGCCGCCGTGCCGCGATCGAACAGCGATGTCGCATAACTCAGAGAACCTGACAGCACACCCTCGCCTTCGAAAAGATCAAGCGACAGATCGAACTGCGCCGTACCGATGTCCAACGCCACCGGCAGCACATTCAACCCAGGCATTTCAAGCGTCGCGACCTCCTGGTTGTTCAAGGTCATCATCGTTTGAAAAATCGGCGACCGTCCCGTGCTCCGCGGCGGCTTCACCGCTTCGACCACTTGATCGAACGGCAGATCCTGATGCGCATGCGCATCCAACACCTGACGCTTGGTCCTCGCGAGCAACTCCCCTATCGTCGGGTCATCGCCCACATCGATCCGCAGTGCCAGCGTATTCACGAAGAAGCCAATCAAGGACTCGACCTCAGCTCGATTCCGGCCCGCGACCGGGCTGCCGATCACGACCTCATCCTGGCTCGACAGTCGACCCAGAACGGCCGCCCAGCTCGCCAGCAGCGTCATATACAGCGTCACACCATGACGCAGGCTCAACGTCTTCAATTGCGACGTCAGCGATGCGTCCAGTTGCACATCCAACGCCTCCCCGGCAAAGTCCTGTTGCAGCGGCCGCGAACGGTCGGCAGGCAATTCCAAGAACGTCGGCGCGCCAGCCAGCGTCTTCCGCCAAAAAGCGCTCTGCAGCTCGCATTGGCCATCGGCAAGCCATGCCCGTTGCCATTGCGAATAATCGACGTACTGGATCGGCAGCGCCGGCAACGGATCGGCCTGACCCTGCACATCGGCCGCATACAAGCGACTCAGCTCGTTCAGCATGATCCCGATCGACCAGCCATCGGAGACGATGTGGTGCATCACTACCTGCAGCTCGTGGACATGATCTTCCAACCGAATCAACTGCATGCGCAACGGCAGATCGTGACGAAGATCGAAGGGCGTGGCCATGAATGCATCGCTCAAGCCTCGACAGACCGTGTCGCGATCGAAGCGATCACGCAAGTCGTGGATACCCGACACGATCTGCGCTGCAGCCATGATCGCCTGCATCGGCTGACCATCGACCAGTACGAACTGCGTTCGCAGCGCTTCATGGCGATCGACGATGCGCTGCAATGCGCGTTGCAGTGCAGGACCATCGAGTGCACCTTCCAGCTTCAGCGCACCGCCCATGTGGTAGGCCGCGCTGGCACCATCGATCTGGGTCAGCACCCACAGCCGCTGTTGCGCCAGCGACAGCGGCATGAAGATCTCGCGTTCGACCACTGCGATTGCCGACAACTGCGATGCATCGGCCTGCGCGATCCGGTCGGCAAGCTGCGACAACGTCGGCGACTCGAACACCGCACGCAACGGTACCTCGACATGGAATATGTTGTGCAGACGCGATATCAACTGCACCGCCAACAACGAATGGCCACCCAGCTCGAAGAAATTGTCCTCGCGACCGACCCGGTCGAGCTTGAGTAATTCCCCCCACGTCGCCGCCAGCGTCTCCTCGACCTCTCCTTCGGGTGCGGTGTATGCACCCCGCGCATACGCCGCATCGTCCGGCGCCGGCAGCGCCTTGCGATCGAGTTTGCCATTCGCCGTCAATGGCCAGGTTTCCAAGCGCACGAACGCCGCCGGCACCATATACTCCGGCAATTGTTGTGATAACCGTGTCCGCAGATCGCCTGCATCCAAGATCGTGTCGGCAATGTAATACGCGACCAGACGCTTCTCACCAGGCGAGTCCTCGCGCGCGATTACCGCCGCTTCGTGTACGTCTTCGCATGCCGCCAATGTGGCTTCGATCTCGCCCAGTTCTATCCGGAAACCGCGGATCTTCACCTGGAAGTCGTTGCGGCCCAGGAACTCGATCGTGCCATCTGCCATCCAACGCCCCAGATCGCCGGTCCTGTACATCCGCGCATCGACT
>JBEBKD010000053.1:0-5054 GCA_040079515.1 Lysobacteraceae bacterium | reverse complement strand
TGCGATTGGCGCGCGCGTTCAGCTCCGCATAGGTCAGCACGCGGTCCTCATCCATCACCGCCACCGCATCCGGATGCGCCGCCGCCTGCTGCTCGAACAGCTCGTGGATCAGCGCATCCTTCGGATACGCTGCTGATGTCGCGTTGAAGTCGAACAGCACCCGGTCGCGCTGCGCTGACGTCATCAGCGGCAGCGCATCAAGCCGTTCCGGTGCGGCGGAGCCGAGCGCCGACGCCATTGATGCCAACACATGCTCGAGATAGCCGCAGATCGCCTCCGCGTCGATGCCGACGACGCATTGCGCGGTCAGCGTGAAATCCCGACCGTTGTCGTCGACCGACATCGAGAGGGGATAATTCACCCCGTCTTCGGTGCCCAACACCCTGATGCCGTCAACCATCGGCAGCATGCTGCCGATCGCCGCCGTGCCGCGGCTGTGCCGGTAATTGAACATGGCGGTAAACAGCGGCAGCGTCGGCGGCACGTCGCTGCACCGTTGCGCGAGCGCCAGCGGCGCCTGTTCGTAGGCGAGCAGTTCCAGCAATTGGCGATAGGCATCCTGCAATGCCTGCGCGACGGAAATCCGGCGCAACGAGAAACGCACCGGCAAGTTGTTGATGAACATGCCCACCGCACGGTCCGCGCCTTCCGCGCCTTGCAGGCGCCCGGAAAGCACGGTCCCGAACACCACGTCGTCACGCGCGGTGCAGGCGCCCAATACGCGCGCAAAAGCGACGTGGAACAGCGTGGTGGGGGACACCTGGGCAACGCGCGCACATTCGCGCAATGCGGCTGCCAGCGAGTCCGGAAGCTGCCGCTGCACCGTGAGCAGATCCGACGATGTCTGGCGAGTATCGAGAATGCCGAACGGCGCGGTCGGCTCGTCGATACCGGCCAGCACCTTGCGGAAATAGGCCTCGTATTGCGCCGGCGGCACGCTCGACGCCTGCTTGATGAGTGCGCGCAGCGACGGCGACGGCGACGGCTCCGACCATCCGGCCTGCAAGCGCTTGCCCAACTCCGTGCGCACCAGCTCCGACGCGGTGCGGTCGCCGAGAATATGATGGTAGAGCAGCGACAGCAGCCACTCGTTGTGCTCGCGATCTTCCACGATATAGGCGGCAAGCAGCGGTGCCCGGCGCAAATCGATCCGGATGTGGCGCGGATCGGTCTGCGCCTCCAGGATGGCGGCGGCATCCTCGCCCGCCCCAACCTGCAACGCATGCACCGGTAGAGACGCTTCGCGCTGCACCACCTGCATCGGCTGCGGCATGGCTTCCCACAGGAAGGCGCAGCGCAGGATGTCGTGCCGCTGGATCACCTCGTCCAACGCCACGAGGAAGCGATCCAGCAGGTCCTTGCTCTCGAACGCCACTTGGGTACGCGACAGATAGGTGTCGCCGCACGTTTCCAGCAAATGATGGAACAACATGCCTTCCTGCAGCGGCATGAGCGGATAGACGTCCTTGATATTGGCGGCGCCGCCCGGGATGGACGCGACCACGCGATCGATCTCCTCCTGGTTCAGCGTCACCAGCGTGAGCATCTCGGGCGAGATATGCGTTGTGCCTGGCGGGATCGATGCATCCTGCTTGTCCTCATCGGCCACTTCGACAGGACGAAGTTCCGCCGCGTATTCGGCCAGCGTCGGCGTGCCGAAGATCGCACGCACTTCGCCAATCAGGCCTTGTTCGCGCAAGCGTTCGACCAGGGCCACCACCAGCAACGAGTGTCCACCGAGTTCGAAGAAATGGTCGTGCCTGCTGACCTGCGGCTGGTCCAGCAACTCCTGCCATACCCGCGCGACGACCTGCTCGATCTCCCCTTGCGGCGCTTCGTAGGCACGACGCCCCAAATCGTCCACCTGCAGCATCGGCAGCGCGGAACGGTCGAGTTTGCCGTTGGCGGTCAGCGGCAGGCGGTCGACGAACAGATAGGCCGACGGCTGCATGTAGTCCGGCAGGTGGCCCGCCAGCTTGGCGCGCAGGCCCGCGACATCCGGCTCGACGCCATCGTGCGCGGTGACGTAAGCAACCAGTTGTCGTTGGCCGCCGCGTTCGTGCACGGCAACTGCCGCCTCGCGCACGCCTTCGCAGGCGAGCAGATGGCCCTCGATTTCGCCGAGCTCGATGCGGAAGCCGCGGATCTTCACCTGCTGGTCGCGGCGCCCCAGGAACTCCAGCGTGCCGTCCGCACGCCAGCGCCCGAGATCGCCCGTGCAGTACATCCGCGCTGTCTCATCGGCGTGGAACGGATCGGAGAGGAAGCGCGTTGACGTTTCCTCCGGCCGTCCGAGATAGCCACGCGCGATGCCGGCGCCGCCGATGCAGATTTCGCCGACCACACCGGTCGGCACCGGCTGGTGTCGTTCGTCCAGCACATACAACCGGGCATTGTTGAGCGCGCGCCCGATCGGCAGGCGCGCCATCGGCTCGCCCATGCACTCATAGGCCGACGCCGCCACCGTTGCCTCGGTTGGGCCGTAGACATTGAACAGCTGGCGGCCCGCCCGCCAGCGTTCCGCCAGCGCGGGCGGACAGACGTCGCCGCCCACCACCAGGCAACGAAGCTCCGGCAAGTCGTCATGCACGCAGGCAGCCAGCGCCGCCACCGGCAGCATCACCACACTGACGCGCTGCTCGCGAAGGGTCCGTTCGAGTGGACCACCCGGCTGCAGCTCCTCACGGCTCGCAAGGTGCAGGCAGGCGCCATGCGCCAGCGCCATGAACAGGTCGGCCGCACAGACATCGAACGACAGTGCAGCGAACTGTAGGACACGGTCGCGCGGCGACAGTCCCAGCCACTCGCCGTGCGCCAACGCCATGTTGAGCACGCTGGGGTGCTCGACCATGACGCCTTTGGGCGTGCCGGTCGATCCGGAGGTGTAGATCACGTAGCAAAGATCGTGCTCGCCCGCATCCGGATCGTCGGCCAGATCGGTTTGCGGCAGGCGTCGCGCCAACAACGGCAAGTCGGTATCGAGGCGCAGCACCGGGATCTCCAGCGCCGGCAGGACGTCTTCCGCTTCCGACTGGATCAGCAACGCGCTCGGCCCGCACTCGGCCAGGATGTGGGCCAAACGCGCACGCGGCAGCGCCGGATCAAGCGGCACGTAGGCGCCACCCGCCTTCAGCACAGCCAGCACGGCGACCACGAACTCGAAGCTGCGCTCCGCCACGATCGCCACGCGCTGGTCGGGCGCCAGTCCCTGCGACCGCAGATGATGCGCTAGCGCATTGGCGCGCGCATTGAGCGCACCGTAGCTCAGGACCTCGCCCGCCAGCGAAAGTGCAGGGGCTTCGGGCTGCGAAATCGCCCAGGCCTCGAAGCGCCGATGCACGCGCTCACTGCGCACGCGTTGCACGACCGGATGCGACTCCACCTGCACGAGCGCCTGCTGCTCGACGGAAAGCAACGGCAACGCGCCGGCCGCTGTCGCGTCGGCCATGACCATGCAGTGCAACACCTGCACGAGCAGCTCGGCCACGCGCTCGACCGTGCTGCGTTCGAACAGCGCCGCAGCGTAGATGATCTGGCCGGACAGGCGATCGCCCACATCGGTGAGGTGCAGGGAAAGATCGAAATGGGTATCGACCATGGCCTGTTCGACCGGAGCCAGGGTCAGACCAGGCAATGCCAGCGTGCCGCCGGTTGGCTCGTTGTGCCAAGTGAAGCTGACCTGCGCCAAGGCGACGTGGCTCAGGCTGCGCTCCGGCTGCACCGCCTCGACCACTTGTTCGAACGGCAGGTCCTGGTGGGCAAACGCCGAGAGCGTAGTGTCCTTCACCGCGGCGACGATCGCCGCCACCGTGGCGGAGGGCTCGACACGCACGCGCAACGCGAGCGTGTTGACGAAGAAGCCGATCAGGTCTTCCACTTCGCGCCGTTGCCGCCCGGCCACCGGCGTGCCGATGACCAGATCGTCTTGGCCGGTGATGCGCGACAGCGCGATCGCCCAGCCGGCCATCAGCACCATGTAGAGCGTCGCGCCGTGCCGCTCGGCGAATGCGCGCAAGTCGCGCGCGATATCGGCCGGGCAGTCGAAGAGTACGACATCGCCGCGATGGTCCTGGATCGGCGGGCGTGAGCGATCCAGCGGCAGGTCGATCAGACTTGGCGCGCCGGACAGGTGCTCGCGCCAGAACGCCATATCGCGCTCGAGCCTTTCGCCGTGCATGCGCTCGCGCTGCCAGAGCGCGTAATCCGCGTATTGCACCGGCAGGGGCGGAAGCGGATCGGAATGCCCCATGTGGAAGGCCGGGTACAGCGCGCCCAATTCGCGCACCAGCACCGCCAGCGACCAGCCGTCGCTGATGACGTGATGCATCGTCACCAGCAGCACGTGATCGTCGCTGTCCAGGCGCAGCAGGCGGGCGCGGATCAACGGCCCGCGGGCGAAATCGAAAGGTGCGCGTGCCTCGTGCAGGGCGATCTCGTCAAACGCCGCTGATCGTGCGTCGCCGGGCAGCGTCGACAAGTCCTGCTCGGGCAGCACGAACGGCCGGTCCAGGAAATCCAGGTAGGGCACGCCGCCGTCATCGGGAAAAAAGCTGCGCAGAACTTCATGACGCTCCCAGATGCGCGCGAGGCTCGCCTTGAGCGCGTCGACATCGAGCACACCCATCAGGCGCAGCGCCAGGGGCAGGTGGTACGAAAGACTGGCCTGGCGATCGAATCGCTCGACAAACCACAGACGCTGCTGCGCCAGCGACAGCGGCAGGCGCCGGTCGCGTGCCACCGGAACCAGAGCCGGCTCCGGACGGGCAGTCGTATCTGCTGCGGGCAAGGCGGCCGCCAGCGCCGCCAGGGTCGGCGTGCCGAACAACATCCTGAGCGGCATTTCCACGCCGTAGGCCTCGCGCAGGCGCGAAGCAAGTTGCACGGCCAGCAGCGAATGTCCCCCGAGTTCGAAGAAGTGGTCGTGTCGGCCCACGCGCGGCACGTCCAGCAGTGCTTGCCACAGCCGCGCCAGGGTCTCTTCCACCTCGCCCTGCGGAGCTTCGTACTCCCGTTGCGCCACCGCTCCCGCCTGCGTCGTCGGCAACGCCGAACGA
>JBEBKD010000052.1:0-5712 GCA_040079515.1 Lysobacteraceae bacterium | reverse complement strand
ACAAGATTCGCCAACTGGCGATCGCGTAGACGTACGAGAGATTTGTAGGGTGGGGTGAGCGCAGCGATGCCCACCATTCGCGCATGACGGTAGCGAAGACATTAGAACGGAATCGGTTGCGTCTTTCGCATCAGTGATCGTTGAAGGATTGCGTCTGTCGTCAGGGGTGGGCATCGCTGCGCTCACCCCACCCTACTCGCCGCATCAGATACGCGAGCCAGGCGGGATCCTCGGACGCCATCGCAGCGAGCCGGCGCTTTTCGAGGGCGGGCAGGCGTTTGAACCGGTACTCGTTCGACAACGCCTCGCCTCGTGTCTCGAAGACGAATGCGCCGACCAATCGAATGGGCTTTCGCATTCTCGTAAACCGTGCCCCACGCCCCGAGCAGTGATCCTTGAACCTGTTCAACGGATCGATCGCGGTGCCCGTGTACAGGGCATCGTGCTCGCACAGCAAAAAGTAGACCCACGTTTTCATCGATTATCGAGCCGCCCACGTGCGCCACCAGTGGCCTATTGGAACGGATGATCGCTCCGGCCGCAAACCGGCATCGCGCTTCCACAAGAATGACGAACTGGCGGCGGCATCAATGCGCGCGAGATTCGTAGGGTGGGGTGAGCGCAGCGATGCCCACCATTCGCGCATGACGGTAGCGAAGATATTGGAGCGGAACCGGTTGCGTCCTTCGCATCAGCGATCGTTGAAGGCTTGCGTCTGTCGCCAGGGGTGGGCATCGCTGCGCTCACCCCACCCTACTTGCTCGCGAATGCGAAGCCATTGTTTCATTCAATAGGCGGGTGCAAGACCCGCCTTACGAGAAAAATTGATCCGCCTTGCGGGTTATCTCCCTCTCCCCGCGAGCGGGGAGAGGGTGCCCGAAGGGCGGGTGAGGGGCGGTCGAAGCGGCAGTCATTACAGGTAAACCGTATTGATCGGCACTTCAAATATCGCAATTAGGCGATAGCCGAACGTCCCACCGACCGCCGGTATTCGCGATCCGAGTGAGCAGGTCGCTCAAGTTCGCGAAGATCGACATCGTATCGATTTCGTCTTGTGTCGCTGGTCGTAGTTCAAGGAATTCATGGTAAGCGTGATCCAGATCGGATGGGCCGTCGTAGTCGATGAAATGCTGCCCGCAGAGCGAGGGAATACCGATTTGCTCGGCAACGAACAGGTCGCCGCCATCAAGGTGCGAAACCATGGCGGAGATCTCTGCTTCGGAGGCTTTACCGGCCAGCAGCAGCTCGCCATAGGTCTTCCAGTTGGCAGCGTCTCGGTATTGGTACGCAAACACGCAGTAGACCTCTTGCTTATGATGCTGGGTCATGGAACTCTGTCTTCCGTTCGGCTGATAGCGAGGGTCGAACGGTGATGCATGACAGTCGCAACGGACGAGACGGGGCAGCGATGGCGAACGCGATTTTTACGGCATCCGAGAGCAGCGCTTACGACGATCGGATCGAGCTTTGGTATCACTTCCCGAAGACCTATTTGAAGCAGGTCACCGCTGCGATTGGCGATTTCATCGTCTACTACGAACCGCGACGGACGACCGGGCCTTCGAGTTCGACAGGTCGACTGGCCTATTTCGCGACCGCACGCGTCGTCGGCATTCGTCCCGACCCGAGGCTTGAAGATCATTACTATGCGGATGTCGAAGATTTCATCGAGTTCGATCGGCCGGTGCCGTTCCGAATTGATGAGACTTACTACGAGTCCATGCTCAAGAAACAGGACGGTACGGCTAGTCGAGGCGCATTCGGGCGGTCCGTTCGCAATGTACCTGCCGGTGAGTTTGAAGCTATCCTGCGCGAGGGTTTCGCAACGCCGTTAGAATCTTGGGAGTCTGCCGACAGGGTGGCTGAAGAGCCTGCGGAGTACGTCGTCCGCCCCATGATCGAGCGCGTGCTGTCGCGTCCCTTTCGAGATATCGCCTTTCGTCGCCACGTCAGAAGCGCATATACCAATCGATGCGCGGTGACGGGGCTGAGATTGATCAACGGAGGCGGCAGGCCTGAAGTGCAGGCGGCGCATATCCGTCCGGTAGAGGCGAATGGACCGGATACCGTGCGCAACGGGATAGCGTTGACCGGAACCGCGCATTGGCTCTTCGACAGAGGTTTGATTTCTTTCGGAGAGGACTACAGCGTTCTCGTTTCGTCGCACGGCGTTCCTGACGATTTGGATAAGTTGATCCTGCCGGCAAGAAAGCTTCTTGTCCCAGATAATCAAGACTGGCGACCGCACTCGACTTACTTGAGTTGGCATCGTGAGAATCGTTTCAAGGTCTAGTTAAAGTGTTGCCGACAGCTTTTTTTCGGATCGAATTTAGAGATCACCTTCACGTACCTTCTTTGCGTCCAGATGGAGCAGAATGATCGTATGAACCAATCTTATGAACTCATCTCGGAAACGGATTTTCACGATGCTTGGCGTGTGATAACGAAAAGTTGCGGAGATCTATTCGGGCATGAAGAAATTCGCGATCGTCCTATGAATCGAGTATGGACTATCGTCGATTCTGGCGAGGATAGCGATCGGAATTGGTATGCGATTCCTGGCATTCATCCCGTGAATTGCTTGGGATTCGTGCTTACTCATCGAGAATGGGCGGATGCATCGATTCAAGCCATCTACTTCGAAGACGATGCAGAAGAAGACGCGAACAGTAGCCTTACGAGAAGCGACTAAGCTGGGTCATTGCATCAGAAAGTAGCCCGGGTAAGCGCACAGCGCGCACCCGGGAGAACGCAAGCAGCCATGTGTTCCCGGCGGTTGAAGCTCAAAGTCCCCGGGCGCGGCCTGCGGCCTTACCCGGGCTGGGGAGTAAGGAAAAGCAAGGGCGCCCCTCATCCGCCCTTCGGGCACCTTCTCCCCGCCTGCGGGGAGAAGGACAAACCGCTGATGCCCGGGGAAGACAAAGACATCTATGGGCAGCCCTTGGCTCTTGCGCTTGATGCCGTATTTTCTAGCTCAAGGACCAATGGTCAGGCGCTGACCGGATTCCCCTTCTCAACATCAATCTTGTAAAGCTTGATCGCCCGAGAAACATCCTTCCCCGTCATCTTCCCCTCCTTCGCCAGCGCATCAATCGCCGCATGCGCGATGTAATACCGGTCCACCTCGAAATGCCGGCGCAGATTCGCGCGCGTGTCGGAACGCCCGAACCCATCCGTGCCCAGCACCGTGTACCGCATCGGCACGAACGCTCTGATCTGATCGGCGAACGCGCGCACATAGTCGGTCGCCGCGACCGCCGGCCCCTGACGCCCTTCCAGCAATTCAGTGACATACGCCTTGCGCGGTGCCTTCGCCTCGGGATTCAAACGATTCCAGCGCTCCGCATCGAACCCATCGCGCCGCAGTTCGGTAAAGCTCGGACATGACCAGATATCGCTGGTCACGCCGAAATCCTTGTCCAGCAGGTCGGCGGCGGCGATGGCTTCGCGCAGGATGGTGCCGCTGCCCAGCAGTTGCACGCGCAGTTCGCCTTTCTTCGGCTTGCCGGCGTCCTTCAGCAGGTACATGCCCTTGATGACGCCGTCGGCGGCGCCTTCGGGCATGTCGGGGTGGGCGTAGTTCTCGTTCATCAGGGTGAGGTAGTAGTACTCGTCCTGCTGCTCGGTGAGCATGCGCTGCATGCCGTGCTGCAGGATCACCGCGACTTCGAAGCCGAAGGTGGGATCGTAGGATTTGCAGTTCGGAATGGCGCCGGACAGCAGATGGCTGTGGCCGTCTTCGTGCTGCAGGCCTTCGCCGTTGAGCGTGGTACGGCCGGCGGTGGCGCCCAGCAGGAAACCGCGCGCGCGCATGTCCGCGGCCTGCCAGGCGCTGTCGCCGATGCGCTGGAAGCCGAACATCGAATAGAAGATGTAGAACGGCAGCATCGGCAGATCGTTGGTGCTGTAGCTGGTGGCCGCGGCCATCCACGACGAGAACGCGCCGCATTCGGTGATGCCTTCTTCCAGCACCTGACCGGCGGCGTCTTCGCGGTAGTACATCAGCTGGTCGCGATCGACCGGTTTGTATTTCTGGCCCTGCGGCGCGTAGATGCCGAGCTGGCGGAACAGGCCTTCCATGCCGAAGGTGCGGGCTTCGTCGGCGACGATCGGCACGCAGCGCGGGCCGACCTGTTTGTCGCGCAGGATCACGTTGAGCGCTTGCACGAAGGCCATCGTCGTGCTGATCTCGCGGTCGCCGCTGGATTTCAGCAGACGGTCGAAGACTTCGAGTTTGGGCGCTTCCAGCGTCTGCGTGGATTTGCGGCGACGCTGCGGCAGCGAGCCGCCCAGCGCGCGGCGGCGTTCCAGCATGTATTCGACTTCCGGCGATTTTTCGCCGGGGTGGTAGAACGGCACCGCGCCGTCTTTCAGCTGGTCGTCGCTGACCGGAATCTTGAAGCGGTCGCGGAACGCGCGCACGGCCTCGTCGTCGAGCTTCTTGGTCTGATGCGTGGGGTTGAGCGATTCGCCCGAGGCGCCCATGCCGTAGCCCTTCACCGTCTTGGCGAGGATCACGGTGGGCATGCCCTTGGTGTCGACCGCGTTCTGGTAGGCGGCGTAGACCTTGTGCGGATCGTGGCCGCCGCGGTTGAGGCGGTAGATGTCGTCGTCGCTCATGTTGGCGACCAGCGCGGCGGTCTCGGGATATTTGTTGAAGAAGTTCTCGCGCGTGTACGCGCCGCCGAAGGCCTTGCAGTTCTGGTATTCGCCGTCGACGGTTTCCATCATCAGCCGCTTTAGCTGGCCGGTGCTGTCCTTGGCGAGGAGCGGATCCCAGTAGCTGCCCCAGACGGTCTTCACGACGTTCCAGCCGGCGCCGCGGAACTGGCCTTCCAGTTCCTGGATGATCTTGCCGTTGCCACGCACCGGGCCATCGAGGCGCTGCAGGTTGCAGTTGATGACGAAGACCAGGTTGTCCAGGCCTTCGCGGCCGGCGACCGAGATCGCGCCGAGGCTTTCGGGTTCGTCGCATTCGCCGTCGCCGAGGAAGGCCCAGACCTTGCGGTCGGTCTTCGGCATCAGGCCGCGGCCTTCGAGGTATTTCCAGTTGCGCGCCTGGTAGATGGCGCTGATCGGGCCGAGGCCCATCGACACGGTCGGGAACTGCCAGAAATCCGGCATCAGCCACGGATGCGGATAGCTGCTGACGCCGCGGCCGTCGACTTCCATGCGGAAGTTGTCCAGCTGGGATTCGCTGAAGCGGCCTTCGAGGAAGGCGCGGGCGTAGACGCCGGGCGAGCTGTGGCCCTGGACGCAGATCAGATCGCCCGGGTGGGCGTCGCTGGGCGCGCGCCAGAAATGGTTGAAGCCGACGTCGTAGAGCGTGGCCGACGACGCGAACGAGGCGATGTGGCCGCCGAGGTCGCCGGGCTTGCGGTTGGCGCGGACCACCATGGCCATGGCGTTCCAGCGGATGATCGAGCGGATCCGCCATTCCATGTGCTGGTCGCCGGAGATGCGCGGCTCCAGATGCGAGGGAATGGTGTTGATGTATTCGGTGGTCGGCGCGAACGGCAGGTGGGCGCCGGCGCGGCGGGTCAGTTCGACCATGCCCTCCAGCAGCTGGTGCGCGCGGCCTGGGCCGTCGGCGTCGATCACCGCCTTCAGCGATTCGACCCATTCGCGGGTCTCGGTGGGATCGGGGTCGTTCTGCAGCAGTTCGTTCAACCAGCTCATGCCTTGGGCTCCGCTGCGGCCGCGCGCACCAGC
>JBEBKD010000051.1:0-5728 GCA_040079515.1 Lysobacteraceae bacterium | reverse complement strand
GTTCAGATAGCCCAGCGCCACACCGGCGCCGCCGATATGGATCTCGCCGATCGCGCCGATCGGTACCGGCTGCCGGTGCGCATCCAGCAGATACACCTGGGTGTTCGCGATCGGCCGACCGATCGTGATCGTCTCCGCCTCCGCGCTCAGCCACGTCGACGTCGAGAGGATCGTCGTCTCGGTGGGGCCATAGCCGTTGAGATAGTGGCCACGACCGGCCCAACGCTTGACCAGCGCCGGTGTCGGCGCCGAACCCGCGGTCAGCAGCTTGAAGCCTGCCGGCGCCGCATCGGGGTCCATCTGCTGCAGATACGCCGGCGGAAACGCCGAGAACTGGATCGCATGCGTCGTCAGATAACGCTGCAGCGCGGCCGGGTCGTGGATCGTCGCCTCGTCGAGCAGATGAAGCTCGGCGCCTGCCAACAAGGCGCCAAATATCTCGCCTGCAGACGCATCGAAGGTGAAGGGCGCGAACTGCGTCATCCGTTCGCCCGCTTTGAATAAACCGACGTCCTGGCACCAATGGCAGAAATTGACCAGATTGCGCTGCGACACCAGCACGCCCTTCGGGGTGCCGGTGGTCCCGGAGGTGTAGATCACGTAAGCCAGCTGCGACGATGCGTATCCCTCACCACCCGGGTTGGTCTGCGGGCACTGTCCGAGTTGCGGGCCCAGCGTATCCAGCGATATCACCGGAATGTCGATGCCGGCTTCGTCGAAGCGTGTGGCCGCATCCGTGAGCAGCAACAGCGGCTTGGCATCGGACAGCATGAACGCCAGCCGCTCCGCTGGTGCGTCCGGCGCCATCGGCACATACGCACCACCAGCCTTGAGTACGCCAAGCAAGGCCACGATCATCTCGATCCCGCGCTCGACCGCGACCGCAACCAGAGTGTCGCGACCGACGCCGCGCGCGCGCAGGACATGCGCAAGCTGGTTGGCGCGTGCGTTCAGTCCGCCATAGCTCAACCGCGCCTCACCGAACACCAGCGCCGTCGCCTCCGGCGCCCGCGAGACCTGCGCTTCGAACAGCTGATGCACGCATCGATCCAGCGGATAGTCGCGCCGGGTCGCATTCCACTCGGTCAACACGCGCGCGCGTTCAGCCGGCGACAGTCTCTGCAACGCCGATGCCGCATCGAGCGGACTGTTCGTCGCCGGCCGGGAAAGCATACGGCTGGAAGAAACTCCATTTTCCATTGTGAAATCCTTTTGTTTAATTACGATGCATTCCGTTGCGGTATCGACTCAGCATCGACAGAATCCACCTATGTAACCGATGAATACGCAATCGAATCCCAGAAAATGTTACAACACCACGATATCCACGACGGCGATGCTACTCACCGCGTCTGGGCGCCACAGGACCGCTGGCCGATCAAGATCATCAGCCCGATGCAGGGCGTCATTGAAAGACTCGCCCGACGCAAGCGACGGGCAATTGCGTCGGATGGAGCGATCAATCTTCGACAGTCAGCTAGGCGCAGAAGGCACCTCGATGGATTCAATCACCGTGCAGCCTTGGAACTCATCGACCAAGGCCCGAATATCCTCGTCGCTACCGCGGAACAGACAGACGCCGATCATCTGACGAGACTGCGCGAAGCCTTCGAAAAGTATGCCGCGATAATCACCCATAGCGGCATTGGAATCTTGCGGATTGAATTCCGGCGGATGAACGTCGTCGGCCATCGTCTGCGACTGGAAATTGAACAGCACTTCTTCTGAAATCATGGGCAATGTCGGCATCAAACCGTCCGCGCAGGCGCGACTTTCCATCGCGACGTAACCCTGACCCTGTTTCTGCAACTCGCCGACGGTATCGGTCAACGCCTCCAGCGCGGTGTCGGCGCCGACCGCGAACGGAATCTTGTCGAGGAACAAACCGATATGATCAAAGTATCCGTGCGCGCCGCGTTGGCGGCCGTGATGAGTGAGTACGAGACCCAGCCGATCAAGCGCGGTGATGCGCAGCGCCCAACGCCTGAAACCTTCAAACGCCTGCTCGGCAGGCGAATGCGTGGCCGCGAGCGGCATGCTGAACATCACCGATCGCAGTGGCAATGCCACCCGCCGCGCAAGCGCATCGGCGGTCGACGCCATGGCCTCGGCCACCGCTGCACGATCAAAAGTGCGATCAAAGTACGCATCGGTGGCGCGATCGCCATGGCATTCGATCTCCTCCGCGAACTGCCGGTAACTGCCCTCGAGCGGCGTGCTCTGCTCACGCAGCAATGCACTCAAGCGACGCTGCAACGCTTCGCTGGAGACCCCATCCCAGATCAGATGATCGATCGAAAGCAAGAGGTGATGCTCGGTCTCCGATACCGAGATCCATGCGCCCGCATACGCCAGCGTCGATCGCGAGCGCGCAACCTTCAATGCCTCGAGTGTTTGCGCGAAGACCGCGTCCAGCGATAATCCGGGTTCGGGGCGCAACTGAATCGATGGCACGTGCGCCGCACTGACCGCTGCAGCATCGAGCAAACGCCACCGGGACGCCGGCAGATCCGCGGCAGAACGCAACAGATCTTGCTCGCAAACCAATGCCGCAAAGGCCGCCTGCAATGCTCCAGGCGCAAACCAACCGATCACTGTCGCGTGCCCGACTGAATTGCGCGTCGACCATGCCTGAAAATTGCGTTGGATCGCGCTAAAGGAATACGTCTGGACCGTAGCCGCTGCATCGATCAGTGCTCGTTGCTGATCCAGCTGTGTCTCCAGCGTAGACACAAGCGCACTCGTGGGCAGGCGCGCCTCGATCTCCAGGGCCGCAAGTCCATGCAGCTGCAGACGATCCTCTTCTGCCGCCGGGTCGGAACATACACGGATATACGCTACTTCCGCAGCAGCTTCGTCAGACAAGAGCTGGCGCAGCTTATCCCGCTGTTCCGGTTCGCACGCATCCACAAGCAAGACCGCGACTCCGCTCTGCGAGGCCCCGAGCGTCGTCAGCACGTACGGCCATCCCTCGCGCGCGAGACGTTCTGCCAGCGGTGGCAAGGAAGTGGCCGCGACCGCAGCGATCGCTTGCACGGTCCCCAGCCGGTACACATCCACCAGATTGAGCAGAATGCGCTGATCGCGCAGACGGGCGATCATACGGATCAACTGGATCGAATTACCGCCCAGCTCGAAGAAGTTGTCATGGCGACCGACGCGATCGACATGCAGCTGCTCCGACCAGATCTGCGCCAATGCCGTTTCCACCTCACCTCGAGGCGCTTCGTAACCACGCACTGCATAGGCATCGCCTTCAGGAGCCGGAAGCGCTTTCCGGTCCAGCTTGCCATTGGGCGTCAACGGCCATGCGTCCATCCGCACAAAGGCGCTGGGCAACATGTACTCCGGCAATTTCTTCGAAACCGTCTCGCGCAACTCCGAGGACAGCAGCTCCACATCGCTCATGTAATATGCAACAAGACGCTTCTCGCCGGGGGCATCCTCACGCGCCAGCACTACCGCTTCGCGGACACCTTCGCATGCCGCCAATGCAGCCTCGATCTCACCCAACTCGATCCGGAAGCCACGAATCTTCACCTGGAAATCGTTGCGGCCCAGATACTCGATATTGCCGTCCGCCAGCCAACGCCCCAAGTCGCCGGTCTTGTACATCCGTGCCGCAGCGTCCGGACTGAACGGATCGTCCAGAAAACGCTCCGCAGTCAGCCCGGGCTGGTTCAGATAGCCACGGGCTACGCCGTCTCCACCGA
The DNA here is from genome assembly GCA_040079515.1 of Lysobacteraceae bacterium. Classification (GTDB taxonomy): domain Bacteria; phylum Pseudomonadota; class Gammaproteobacteria; order Xanthomonadales; family Xanthomonadaceae; genus Lysobacter_I. The sequence goes on along the minus strand of JBEBKD010000051.1, from coordinate 2,015 downwards.
TGTAAAGCTCGCCGACAACACCGATCGGCACCGGCACGCCCCGCTCATCAAGCAGATAGGTCCTGGTATTCGCGATCGGGCGACCAATCGGCAAGTACATCGTGTCATGCCCGATCGCCGCATGCGGATGAATTACGAAATTCGTGGCTGCTACCGTCGCTTCGGTCGGGCCGTACTCGTTCAGAATCGTCTGACGGAACTTCTTGCTGCGCAGGATTTCGGACAACGCAGCCTCGCCACCGATGATCAGAATGCGCAGATCCCGCATCGCGCGTTGCGAATCCGGTGTCAGCAGTCCTTCCAGATAACTCGTCGGAACATCGGCGATCGTGATGCGGTGCCGACCGATCTGCTCCGCTACGTCATCCGGTGACCACAGTATTTTTCCTCTGACGATCAACGCAGCGCCACCGGCCAATGTCGAGAACATCGGCGTGACCGATGCATCAAAACTGAAAGCCGCGAACTGCAGACAGCGATCCTGCGGTGTGATCGCGTATTGAGTGAGACCATAGACCGCTCGGGCCGTCACCGATGCATGCTCGATCATCACCCCCTTCGGGGTGCCGGTAGTGCCGGAGGTGTAGATCACATAAGCCAGATGTCGCGACGTCAGTCCAAACGCACTCGGGCCTACATCCCCATCCGGCTGCAGACACCACAGGTGCTCGTCGCATTCAAGATCCAACACAGGCACATCGCCCGGCAGATGAGGTCGCACCGCTTCGCGCCCCAGTCCGTACACCAGCACCGCCACTGGCGTGCTGTCGGCCAAGATATACGCGACACGCTCGGCGGGTGTCGTCGGTTCAATCGGCACATACGCCCCGCCCGCCTTCAGGATCCCAAACAAACCCACCACCATCGCGATGCTGCGGTCGACGCAGATCGCGATCCTATCGTCCGGCACCACGCCCAGCGTTCGCAGATGATGTGCCAGACGATTCGCGCGACGGTTCAGTTCGTCATAGCTGAGCTGTTCATCACCGCACACCAGCGCCGTCGCCTCCGGCGTCCGCGCGGCCTGCTGCTCGAATAACTGGTGCACACAAAGATCCAACGGGCAGTCGCGCGCTGTATCGTTCCATTCAGACAGCACAAGATCTCGTTCCGCACTGTCCAATATCGGCAAGTCAGATGCCTTCTGGTGTTCTTCCGACACCATCCCGCGCAACCATGTGACCCAATACCCGAGGTATCGCGCCATAGTGCCGCGATCGAACAGCGATGTCGCATAGCCGAGATAACCTGACAGCACGCCGTCCTTCTCGCTGATGTCAAGCGACAGATCGAACTGCTCCGTACCGTTCTCCATCGCTATCGGCAGCACAGTCAATCCAGGCATCTCAAGCGTCGCGATCTCCTGATTGTTCAAAGTCAACATCGTCTGGAAAATCGGCGAGTGTCCCGTGCTTCGCGGCGGCTTCACCGCTTCGACCACTTGATCGAAAGGCAGATCCTGATGGGCCTGCGCTTCCAGCACCCGGCGCTTGGTGCGCGCCAGCAACGCCTTGATCGTCGGGTCATCGCCCAGATCGATACGCAGCGCCAGCGTATTCACGAAAAAACCGATCAGCGTTTCGATTTCGGCTCGATTCCGGCCCGCCATCGGGCTGCCGATCACGACCTCTTCCTGGCCGGACAACCGCCCCAGCACCGCCGCCCAACTCGCCAGCAGCGTCATGTACAGCGTCACCCCATGACGCAGACTCAACGCCTTTAACCGCAACGTCAGCGAAGCATCGAGGTGCACATCCAACGCATCGCCAGCGAAGTCCTGTTGCAGCGGACGCGAACGGTCGGCAGGCAGCTCAAGCAGCATCTGCGCACCAGACAGCGCGCTCCGCCAATAGTCGCTCTGCCGTTCGAATTGACCGTCGGCCAGCCATTTCCGCTGCCATTGCGAGTAATCGACATACTGGATCGGCAGCGCCGGCAACGGATCGGCTTGGCCCTGGACATCGGCCGCATACAAGCGGCTGAGCTCGTTCAGCATGATCCCGATCGACCAGCCG
>JBEBKD010000050.1:0-5912 GCA_040079515.1 Lysobacteraceae bacterium | reverse complement strand
GCGCCTTCGGCGCACCGTCGTTTCCGATAGCCTCCCAGCATCGGTGCGCCGCAGGCGCACCCTATCTTGCTGGTGTCGCTGATCTCGGCTGGTCTGCTGCGCAAGAGCACGTTCCCGCCCGCAAGGCGCAGTTGAGAGAAACCCGAATAGGGTGCGCCTTCGGCGCACCGTCGTTTCCGATAGCCTCCCAGCATCGGTGCGCCGCAGGCGCACCCTATCTTGCTCTCTAAACAAAAACCATTGCAATTCTGATGAGGAGACGGCAATTCGTGTCGAATCAGTGCGGTATCAGATGGATGCAAGGAGGCCTCAATCCGCCGGCACAGTCCGCGCCGAAGCCCACTCCCGCAATTCATTGACCTGCTCCGCCATCAACACCGACAACGGACGCGTGTTCTTCAACTCCGCGCGCAGTTGGAAATCGCTCAGCGGGTGACCGGCGGCGTGGGCGGCGTAGAGTGCGGCGACGATGGCCTGTTCGATTTCGGCGCCTGAGAATCCGTCCGCTGCGGTGGCGAGTGCAGGCAGGTCGAAGCCTTCCGCTTCAACGCTGCGGCGGCGCAGATGCAGTGCGAACAGTTCGGCGCGCGATTCCGCATTCGGCAGGTCGACGAAGAAGATTTCGTCGAAGCGGCCCTTGCGCAGCAGTTCGGCGGGCAGGTCCTGTACCTGGTTGGCGGTGGCGACGAGGAACACCGGGGATTTGCGTTCGGCCAGCCAGGTGAGGAAGGTGCCGAGCACGCGGCGCGAGACGCCGCCGTCTTCGCCGCCGGAGCTGGCGAGGCCTTTTTCCAGTTCGTCGATCCACAGCACGCAGGGCGAGAGCTGTTCGGCGGAGCCCAGCGCATCGCGCAGGTTCTTCTCGGTTTCGCCGTGATATTTGTTGTACAGCGCGCCGAAGTCCAAGCGCAGCAGCGGCACGCCGAAACCGGCGGCGATGGCTTTGGCCAGCATCGATTTTCCGCAGCCCTGCACGCCGAGCAGCAGCAGACCTTTCGGCGGGTCCAGACCCGGCGGCGCGTTGCCGTCGACGAACGCGCTGCGGCGCAGTTCCACCCAGCGCTTCACACGTTTGGCGCCGATCACGTGATCGAGCTTCACCGGGTCGAATTCGTAATGCAGATGCCCGCTGCGGTTGATCAGCTCGAACTTCAGTTTCGCCAGTTCCGGCAGATCGTCGGCGTCCAACACGCCATCGCGGAAGATCAGATGGCGCGCGATCCGGCGCGCATCGGTTTCGGACAGGCCGCGCAGATTGCGCACGATCTGCTTCACCGCTTCGGGATCGACCTCCACGCGCTTGCCGCCGTGCTCGCGGGCGTAAGCATCGGCCTGCTCGCGCACCAGCTTCAACAGCGCTTCGCTCTTGGGCAGGTTGGGGCGGTAACGCACCGCGTGCGCTTCGAGGTCTTCGGGCAGCTCGATTTTATTGCCGATCAGCACCAGCACGTGCGGCAGGCAATTGCGGCGCTGCAGGATGTCGCGGACCTGGCGCTGGGTGCCGGCATATTTCAGGTAGGGCGCGAAATCGAGCAGCAGGAACACGCCGCGCTGGTCGGAGCGGTAGATCGCCTGCAGCGTCGAGCCGGCGTCGGGCGCCACCTCGGCCTCGTCTTCGCGATCCATATCGATGCGGCGCAGGCCTTCGGTGATCGACCAGCGATACAGCGCCCGCCACGCGTGCATCAACGACTGCCGGAACAGTTCGACCACCCGCGGTTCGTCCGGGGTTTCGATCACGATCAGTGGGGTGTCGGCGCGGATCAGCGCCACGAGGTCCTGTAAGCCAGTCATGATGTCCTTATGAGAGGCGGAAATCCGCCGAAAGTAGCGAAAACGATAGCAAAGCCGGGTCGCATGCGGGCGCCGTGCGGGCCAAGTGATTGATTCGCTTGCCAACCACTTCCGAAAGGCTCGCCGCGCGCCGCGATTCCGGTGATAAGCTGCGGACTCTTCACTGCGGAGGTGCCGATGAAAACGGTTCTGGTCGCCAGCTCGAAGGGCGGGGTGGGTAAGACCACCATCGCCACGCATCTCGCCGCGCAAGCGGCCTTGGACGGTCATCGCACCGTCCTGATCGACGCCGACCCGCAGGGGTCGTCGACCCGTTGGGCGGAACGTCGATCCGATCTCGAAGCCGCAGTGTTGCCGCTCGATGGCACCCGCAGAAGCTGGCACAAGCAGGTGCCGGACGATGTGCAGCGCACTGTCATCGACGCACCGGCCGGCGCGACTGTCGACAGCCTCGAGTCCTTTCTCGAACACGCCGACGCGCTGATCGTGCCGATCCTGCCGTCGACATTGGACATCGACGCCACCGTGCCCTTCCTCAACGCCATCGCCAAGCACCCGCGCGTGCGTCGCGGCCAGCTGCGCGTGGGTCTGGTCGGAAACCGTCTCAAGCCGTGGACCAATGCCTCGCAGCAGGCGGTCGAGCTGCTGCAGCAGTGGCCGTATCCGGTCGTCGCGCAACTGCGCGACAGCCAGGCATACGTGATGCTGGTCGGTCTGGGCCGCAGCCTGTTCGATTACCACTCGCAGCAGGTCCGCGAACACCAGGAAGACTGGGCGCCGCTGTTGAAGTGGTTGAAGAAGAGCTGAGGGATTTCGGGTTCGAGCCGGGGATTCGGAGAGGACGGCAACGACTTACACCCAACCTCTGGCCGCCAACGAGACCGGTGCACCGTCGCCGACGATGAAGTGGTCCAGCAGGCGGATTTCGACCAGTCCGAGCGCCTGTTTCAAGCGGATGGTGATGGCGCGGTCGGCGGCGCTGGGTTCGCCGTTGCCGCTGGGGTGGTTGTGGCCGACGATCAGCGCGCTGGCGTTGTGGGCGAGGGCACGGCGGACGACTTCGCGCGGGTGCACTTCGGCGCCGTCGACGGTGCCGCGGAACAGTTCCTCGAAGGCGATCGCACGGTGGCGGGTGTCGAGGAACAGCGCGGCGAAGACCTCGTGCGGCAGCCCGCGCAGCCGCTGGGAGAAATAGCGGCCCGCGGCTTGCGGGTCGGTCAGGGCGTCGCCGCGTTCCAACCCGGCGGCGAGGTGACGGTTGCCCAGTTCCAGTGCCGCCAGCAGCGTGCAGGCGCGTGCGGGTCCGATGCCAGGCATTTTCAGCAGTTGTTTCGGCGTGTGTTCCAGCAGGTTGCGCAGCGGTCCGTAGGCGGTAAGCAGCCGGCGGGCGCTGGTCACCACGTCCACGCCCTGCACGCCTGAGCATAGGAAGATCGCCAGCAGTTCGGCATCGGACAGCACGGCCGGCCCGTGTTTGAGCAGCTTTTCGCGGGGGCGTTCGTCGTCGGGCCAGTCGCGGATTTGCATGTCGGAAGGGTTGTTGTCGAGTGACCGACAGCATCGTTGCGGCGGCGACGCGAGACCGTCGGTCGCGGCGGTGGCATCGGGTAAGCTGTCGGCTCGTCCGAACGTAGGAAATCCCCGCATGGCGCAGACGCTGACCGGCCGACGCATTCTGCTCTGCGTATGCGGCGGAATCGCCGCTTACAAGGCGGTGGAGCTGGTGCGGCGGCTGCGCGAAGCCGGCGCCGAAGTGCAGGTGGCGATGACCGGGAATGCGCAGCGTTTCATCGGTGCGGCCAGTCTGCAGGCGGTGTCCGGCCTGCCGGTACGTACTTCGCTGTGGGACGAGGCCGCCGAGGCCGCGATGGGTCATATCGAACTTGCGCGCTGGGCCGACCGGATCGTGGTCGCCCCGGCGACCGCCGACACCATTGCCCGGCTCGCGCATGGGCTGGCCGACGATCTGGTCAGCACGCTGTGTCTCGCCACGACCGCCCCGGTTTCGGTGGTGCCGGCGATGAACCACCGGATGTGGCTGCACCCCGCCACCCAAGCCAACATCGCCACGCTGCGTTGTCGCGGCGTGCAGGTCATCGGTCCCGACGACGGCGCCCAGGCCTGCGGGGAGTTCGGCCCCGGCCGGCTGCGCGAACCGCTGGAGATCGTCGACGACCTGATCGCCACGTTCGCGGCCGACAGTGCCGTCCATGCCGTCCATGCCGACCTCTCCGGCCGCCGGCTGCTGATCAGCGCAGGCCCGACCTTCGAAGACCTTGATCCGGTGCGCTTCATCGGCAACCGCAGCAGCGGCAAGATGGGGTTTGCGATCGCCGCTTCGGCCGCGCGTCGCGGTGCCGAGGTCGTGCTGGTTGCCGGCCCGGTGTCGCTGCCCACGCCCGCGGGCGTGAAACGCGTCGATGTGCGCTCGGCCGCGCAGATGCGCGACGCGGTGCTCGGCGCGCTGCCGGCGGATATCTATATCGGCGCGGCCGCCATCGCGGACTACACGCCGCGCACGGTGTCGCCGGAGAAGATCAAGAAAACCGCACAATCGGCCGGCAGTGCGGCGACAGCCATCGACAACATGACCGTCGAACTGATGCGCACGCCCGACGTGCTTGCCGAAGTCGCGGCGCATGCGCAGCGGCCGCAGGTGGTGGTCGGTTTCGCTGCGGAGACCAACGATGTCGAGCACTACGCCCGCGACAAACTGCAGCGCAAGAAGCTGGACATGATCGCGGCGAACCAGGTCGGCCGCGCCGGCTGCGGGTTCGAGAGCGACGACAACGCGCTGGCCGTGATCGATGCCGAGACTTCGCATGCGTTGGGGCCGGCACCGAAGACGGTGCTTGCGGATGCGTTGCTGGACCTGATCCTGGCGCGGCTGTAGCGGTCGCCGCGCGGGATTGTCTGACGCGGCGCGCGATAATTGCGCCCCAGATTGCTTGATAATTGCCCAGACCGCAAAACTTCACCCCACGCAATAGAATCGCGCTCCACGAAAGACTGGGCGCCGAGCAGGCCACCGATGCCGGCGGCCAGCCCACCTGATACCCCAGCCTTCACCAGCCGCTACGGCCGTCGCTTCCCCGGCCCAGTCTGATAGATGCGCTCCTTCCGGGCGGCTGCCTTGCCACCCCCGGCAAGGGTGTAGTTGATCGCCACCACAGTCGATCTGAACCCCGCGAACACCCGCCGCATGTCCGGGTGATCATTGATCGTCAAGATCGCTCGGCCCTTCAGCCCGGCCATGACCTCGGCCAGCATGGCGTACTGGTCCATGCCGAAGCTGCCGCCATATCCCTCGGTCTGCCAGTAGGGTGGGTCCAGAAAGAACAGGGTGTGCGGGGTGTCGTAGCGATCGACACAGCGCTCCCAGGGCAGGTTCTCGACCACCACGTTGTGCAGCCGCAGGTGCGCCTCGCTGAGATGCTCCTCAAGCCGCATGAGGTTGATGCGGCGCGGTGAAGTGGTCCCGATGCCAAACGTCTGGCCGACCACCTTGCCGCCGAACGCCAGCCTCTGGAGGTAGAAGAATCGCACGGCACGCTGGATGTCGGTCAGCGTTTCCGGCTCCTGCATCTGCGCCCACTTGAACATCTGCCGCGATGTCAGCGCCCACCTGAACTGCCGCAGGAACTCGTCGAGGTGGTTCGCCACAACCCGGTAGAGCCTCACCAGCTCGCCGTGGGTGTCATTGACAACCTCGACCTTGGCCGGCTCCCGGGCAAACAAGAGCGCGGCGCCGCCGGAGAACGCTTCGACGTAGCAGGTGTGTGGGTTGTCAGAGAGCAGCGGCAACAGGTGCCGCAGGAGCCGGGTCTTCCCACCCGGCCAGGGGAACAGCGTTTTGGTATTTGGCACAGTCTCAGCCCTTGGGATAGTCGGCCTAGACACTGAGTGCGCTCTCGCGGGAGCAACAGGGCCTTGGCCAAGATCACGCGGGCTTTCGCGCGGTGGATGGCGCCTCGCCGGCATTGCAGTGCCGGCGAGGCGCCCTGTTCTAGCTTCGAGCAGGCGCCTCCGTGAACACAACAGAAGCGGCGTAGTAGTCGCCCCCCAGATGCTGCACTTTGCCCATTCGGGCCGTACCGTAGACGGCCGTCGTATCGAGC
>JBEBKD010000049.1:0-6683 GCA_040079515.1 Lysobacteraceae bacterium | reverse complement strand
GCGGACGGCGCGTTCAAGCTCGGAAAAGATGGCAGCGGCACCGCTGCGTTCCGGGTGGATGAACCGAATGGGACGTCGTTATTCAACACCAAGCTCAAGTTCAATGAGAATTCGCTGTTCAATGTGGATTTCACCAACACGAAGACCGGCAATATCTACGGCGCCGACGGCACGTTCAAGCTGGGCAAGGAAGGCAGCGGCACCGCTGCCTTCCGGGTAGATGAACCGAACGGAACGTCGTTATTCAATACCAAGCTCAAGTTCAATGAGAGTTCGCTGTTCAACGCGGATTTCACCAACACCAGGAACGGTAACATCTACGGCGCGGACGGGACGTTCGGCTTCGGCAACGGCGGCAAGGGAACAGCCGGTTTCCGCGTCGACGAGCCTGCCAACACGTCGTCGATCAATACGAAGCTGCAGTTCGCCAACGGCAACCTGCTGAATTTCGATCTCGGCAAGTCCCCGAATGGCAGCGTCTATGGTGCCGACGGCACGTTCGGTATCGGCCAGAATGGAAAGGGGCTGGCCAGTTTCCGGATCGATGAGCCCAACCAGACCTCGAACTACAAGATCGGCGCGAGCTTCAACAACGGCAGCGCGTTCAATGCTCAGGTCATGTCGGACCGCCTCGGCTTGTCGCTCGGCCTCGACGGCAAGTTCGCATTCGACAAGGGCGCTGGCTCGGTCATGCTGGACGGAAAATTCGGGCCGCGCACCGACCTGGGGGCCTCGATCAACTACAAGAATTCGAATCTGGAATACAGCGCGAACGTTCGCGCCAACAACGAATTCGGTCCGTTCAAGGTGTCCGAGTTCGGCGCGAAGGTAGCCACCACCGGCAACGAGCGCTACAAATTCACGGCTGAAGCGGGCTATCGTCCCGAGAACAACGAGTATTACGGCAAGGTCGGCATCACGATCCAGTTGGGCGGCGGCGGGCATTCGCGGCCTTCGCGCCCGATCTCGCGCGCCGAGCCGGGCTTCGATCCGGGGCGCTCGATCGACGATGCAGCGAGCAGCTTCAAGGAGAAGCAATCGACGCTGCTGAAGCCGGAAAACAAGGGGCTTTACGATCAGGCGGTCTCGGGTGTCGAGAAGCTGAATGCCAATGGCGCGAAGCTGCCGGTCGGCGAAACCGCTGCCAGCCTGACCGTGCTCGCGAAGCAGAACGGCATGCAGAACATCCAGTACGTCGCCTTGGGCAATCCGACCTCGGGCGGGCAGCAGAACCTGTTCATCGGCGATGGCGACCCGGGCAATCCCGCGGCAAAGAAAGCCTTCATGGACAAATCGCAGGCTTCGACCACGTCCCTACAGGACAGCATCCAGAGGATGGACGCGCCGCCATCGCAGACCACTGCGCCGACGGTCGAACAGGGCACCATGGCAGCGCAGCAACGCAGCGCGATGTGATGCTTCTATCGACAGGAAAACGCCCGGAAATCCCGGCGTTTTCTATTGTGCGTAACGTTCCGCCGCAGCGTCAGAGGTTCTGGTAGTTCGGTCCCGATCCGCCTTCCGGTGTGACCCAGTCGATGATCCGGTAGGGGTCCTTGATGTCGCAGGTCTTGCAGTGCACGCAGTTGGCGGCGTTGATCTGCAGGCGCTTGCCAGCGGCATCGTCGACGATTTCGTACACGCCCGCGGGGCAGAAGCGCGTGCACGGGTTGCCGTATTCCTCCACGCACCGGGTCACGCATACCGACGTGTCGCTGACGCGCAGATGCACGGGCTGGTCTTCGTCGTGCTCGGTGGCAGCGTAGTACACCGACGCGAGGCGGTCGCGCGGCGCGAGCGTACGGTCCAGGTAATCGCGCTTCGGCTGCACGTGCGTGCCGAGCTTGTCGAGCGACGACCAATCCGCCTTGTTTTTCAGGGTCCACGGCGATGCGCCGCCGGTGACGGTTTCCCATGCGGCGTTGAGCATGCCGAACCACAGGCCGCGCTTGAAGCCCGGTTTGATGTTGCGGACTTTCTTCAGCTCGACCATCGCGTCGGAGGCGCGCAGCTTCGCGTCGAAGCCTTCGGGCGCGAGCGACGACGCCACCAGATGTTCCGCCGCCAGCATGCCGGAGCGGATCGCCTGGTGGGTGCCCTTGACCTTCGGCACGTTGAGCAGGCCAGCGGTGTCGCCGATCAGCAGCGCGCCGGGCATCTCGACTTTCGGCAGCGACTGCCAGCCTCCGGTGACGATCGCGCGCGCGCCGGCCGAGACGATGCTTCCGCCATCGAGCAGCGGTTTGATCATCGGATGGTTTTTCCACTGCTGGAAGGCTTCCCACGGCTTGTAATCAGGGTCGCTGTAATCGAGGCCGCTGACGTAGCCCAATGCGATCCGACCCTTGTCCAGGTGGTACAGGAAGCTGCCACCGTAGGTCTTGCTGTCGGCCGGCCAGCCGAAGCTGTGCACGATCTTGCCGGGGCTGACGCGGTCTTCCGGCACCTGCCAAAGCTCTTTGATACCGATCGAATAGCCCTGCGGGTCGCTGTCCGCATCCAGCTTGAAGCGCTCGATCAGCCGTTTGGTCAGATGCCCGCGCGCGCCTTCGGCCAGCACGGTAACCTTGGCGCGGATATCGATGCCGGCGGTGAAGCCGGGCTTGTGCGAACCGTCCTTCGCCACGCCCATGTCGCCGATGCGCACGCCGATGACCTTGCCGTCGGCACCGTGCAGGGTTTCGGCCGCAGCGAAGCCGGGATAGATCTCGACGCCCAGCGCTTCGGCCTGCGGCGCCATCCATGCGCACATCGCGCCGAGCGAAACGATCACGTTGCCATGGTTGTTCATGCCCGGCGGCACCGGCAGCTTGCGGCCGCCAGTCTTGCTGAGCAGCCAGAATTCGTCGTCGGTCGCCGGCACGCAGATCGGTGGCGGGTTGTCGCGCCAGTTCGGCAGCAGTTTGTCGAGCGGACCGGTTTCGATCACCGCGCCGGAGAGGATCTGCGCGCCGATGGTCGAGGCCTTCTCGATCACGCAGACGCTGATCCCGGGATTCAGCTGCTTGAGCCGGATTGCGAACGCCAGTCCTGCCGGGCCTGCGCCGACGGCGACGACGTCGTACTCCATCACGTCGCGCTCGATGTCGGCGTGTGCGGTCTCGGTCATGGGCGTGGCTCCAGCGAAGATGTCGCGATTTTCCGGGTTTGCGGCGGCGGGAGCAAATCGGCAGGATGCGCGGATGTCGCCATCGAACGGACTGCAGCCCATCGATCTTGCCGACGCCGCGCTGTGGCTCGATCCCGCGTGGCTGCCGCATGCCGAAGCCGATGCGCTGTTCGCGTCGATGTCGAGCGATGTCGCGTGGGCGGTGCATCGGATCCGGCTGTTCGGCCGGGAGATCGATGCGCCGCGGCTGAGTTGCTGGATCGGCGATCCCGGCACCGCGTACACCTATTCGCGCACCCGCTTCGAGCCGCATCCGTGGCCGGCCGCGCTCAGACCGATCCGTGAGCGTTTGCGCGACACGCTGGGCATGGACTTCAACAGCGTGCTCGCCAACCGATACCGCCACGGTCGCGACGCCATGGGCTGGCACAGCGACGATGAGCCCGAGCTTGGGCCACGGCCTGTAATCGCCTCGGTGAGTCTGGGCGCGACGCGGCGTTTCGCACTGAAGCCGCGCGGCGAGGTCGGTGGCCGGTTGGCACTTGATCTACCCCACGGCAGCCTGCTGGTGATGCGCGGCGACACCCAGGCCCGTTATCGGCACGCCCTGTCACGCACTGCGCGCCTGGTCGGCGAACGCATCAATCTGACGTTCCGGCGAATTCTGCTGTCGCCCTGAGTGTTCGAGTCGGCAAGTGGTTGTTTCTGAAAAGAAATCACGTGTTATGGAATCGAAGATATCCTGCAAGCATCGTTTTCGAGCTTGTGCCCAAGCTGCTGAAATCGCTACAATCTCCGGTTCACACACAACAGTCGGACGGCCTCTGGCCGCCGGGAGCGCTATGGCCCGCATTACCGTGGAAGATTGTCTGGAAGTCGTCGACAACCGTTTCGAGCTCGTCATGATGGCCGCCAAGCGCGCCCGCCAGCTCGCCAATGGCGTTGAGCCGCAGATCGACAACAGCGAGGCCAACGACAAGCCGACCGTGTTGGCGCTGCGCGAAATCGCCGCCCGCCGCATCGACAACGGCTATATCGACGCGGTCGAGAAGTCCGAACGCGAGCGCAAAGAGCGCGAAGCGCTGGAATGGGCCGCCGCGGAAGTGGTCTCCGACGACGATCTGTCGAAGGGCGACGATATCTGATCGTCATGCACCGACGCTTAGCCCGGTCTTGCGTCGCTGATGAAACCCCGCTCCGGCGGGGTTTCGCTTTTTTCGGGAGCCTGTTCGGGAACGTGGCTTCCCTGTCTCCCCATTCGTGGCGTTTCCCCTTAGTCTGATGCCATGAGTCAGCTAGAGCCGATCCTTGCCGGCCCCACTCCCGCGCCCGACGCGGAGCTGCCGGACTATGTCCGCAAACTGGAAGCTGCGGCCGGCTATCTGCCTGAAAACCAGCGTACGGTGTTGATCCGGGCGTGGCGTGTCGGTGCCGCAGCGCATGCCGGCCAGACCCGCAAATCCGGTGAGCCCTACATCACCCACCCGGTGGCCGCCGCGACGATTCTGGCGGAGCAGGGTGTCGATATCGAAACATTGGTCGCGGCGATCCTGCACGACACCATCGAAGACACGCCACTGACACGCGACGAGATCGCGGTCGATTTCGGCCAGACCGTTGCCGAGTTGGTGGAGGGCGTCACCAAACTCGACAAACTGCAGTTCCAGGATCGTCAGGAGGCTGCGGCGGAAAGTTTCCGCAAGATGATGCTGGCGATGGCGCGCGATCTGCGCGTGATCCTGATCAAACTTGCCGACCGGTTGCACAACATGCGCACGCTCGGCGCACAGAGTCCGGAGGCGCGCACGCGTATCGCGCGCGAGACGCTGGAAATCTACGCGCCGATCGCGCAGCGTCTGGGCATGAATCTGATGAAGGCCGAGCTGCAGGATCTCGGCTTCCGCGCCATGCACCCGTGGCGACATGCAGTGTTGGCGCGACGCATCCGCACGCAGCCTGTGGTACGCCGCGAAGCGTTGGCCAAGATCGAGGCGCAACTGGCGCAGCGGTTGAGCAAGGAAGGCTTCCAGTTCCGGCTTGTGGGCCGTGTGAAATCCCCGTGGAGCATCTATACCAAGCTGCGCGCCGAAGGCAAGAGCTTCGCACAGGTGATGGATGTATTCGGATTCCGCCTCGTGGTGCGTTCGGTGCCCGAGTGCTATCACGCGCTTGGCGTGGTGCATTCCGTGTTCAAGCCGGTCGAAGGGAGGTTCCGCGATTTCGTCGCGATTCCCAAGGCCAATGGTTACCAGTCGTTGCATACGGTGTTGTTCGGTCCGTATGGTTCGCCGATCGAAGTTCAGATCCGTACCGAGGAAATGGATCTCATCGCCGAACGCGGCATCGCGGCACACTGGTCGTACAAATACGGCGGCGAGGCCAGCGGCGCGCAGAACCGTGCGCAATCGTGGGTCGCGAGCCTGATCGAATCGCAGCGCGCCACCGGTTCATCGTTGGAATTCCTCGAAAACGTCAAGATCGACCTGTTCCCAGACGAGGTCTATCTGTTCACGCCGAAGGGCGACATCATGGCCTTGCCGCGCAACGCCACGACGCTGGATTTCGCCTACGGTGTGCACACCGACGTGGGCAATCGCGCGGTCGCAGCGCGCGTCGACAAGAAACTGGTGCCGTTGCGCACCAAACTCACCAGCGGCCAAAGCGTGGAGGTCATCACCGCGAAATCGGCGGCGCCGAAACCGCAGTGGCTGGAATTCGTGGTCACTGGCAAGGCGCGCACCGCGATCCGTCATCAGCTGAAGCACCTCGAGCACGAAGACGCTGTGCAACTCGGCCATCGCATGCTGGACCGTGCGCTCGAGGGGCTCGATACCTCGCTCGATCGCCTGCCGCAGGCGCGATTGGAGGCGTACCTCGCCGATCATCGCTACCCGCGACTGGAGGCGTTGCTCGCCGATATCGCGCTGGGCAACCGCATGCCGACCCAGGTCGCGCAGGTGCTGGCGCATCGCGTACCGGATAAACGCGATATCGTCGATATCGCGATCGGTGGCGCGCATCAGGGCGAAAAAATCCTGATTACCGGCGCCGAGCGCGGCGTGGTGACGTTCGCCAACTGTTGCATGCCGATTCCCGGCGACGATGTGATGGGCTATCACACCGCTGGTCGCGGTATCGTCGTGCATCGCATGGACTGCGCCAACGTCGCTGAATACCGCAAGTCTCCGGAGCGTTGGATCGCGATCGGCTGGGACCGTCAGGTCAGCGGCGATTTCAACGTGGCGCTTCGGGTGGAAGTCGAAAATCGGCCTGGCGTGCTTGCGCAGGTCGCCGCCGCCATCGCCCAGGCCGACTCGAATATCGATTCGGTCGAGTACCTCGATCGCGACAACAATATCGCCGTGATCCGTTTCGGTATCGAAGTCAGCGACCGCGTGCATTTGGCCGAAGTGATCCGCCGTGTGCGCCGGCTCGGCGTGGTGCATGGGGTGCAACGGATGTAGGGTGTATATGGCTCCTCCCGATTGCCAACCGCTTTTTGATCTTGGTTGAGATTGCGAACGTATATCCGGCCTGTGGGTGAAGCCTTTGGCTTCTGGCCATGATGGAGCAG
>JBEBKD010000048.1:0-7355 GCA_040079515.1 Lysobacteraceae bacterium | reverse complement strand
GCGGACGCTGCGCAAACTGCTGGCGCACGAATTGCAGCTCTCTGAATCGGAGATCGATGACGAGGCGCAGTTCGTGGATCTGGGTCTGGACTCGATCGTCGGCGTGACGTGGGTACGGAAGATCAACGAGACCTATGGTCTGGAGATCGAAGCGACGAAGGTTTACAGCCATCCGACGCTGGTGCAGCTGAGTCGGCATGTGAAGGACGAGGCGGAACGTCGAGGGACGCTGCCGAAGCCGAAGGTGCGTGCACCGGCCGCGATGCCGTCGGTCGTGATGGCGGCAGAAGTGCCAGCGACATCCGTCCCGGCGGTCTACGCCGAGATGCGCAACATTGCGGATGACGACCGCGCTGATGACGACCGTGATGCGCTGGCGACGGTGACGCGCACGCTGCGCAAATTGCTTGCGCACGAATTGCAGCTGTCGGAATCGGAGATCGATGACGAGGCGCAGTTCGTGGATCTGGGTCTGGACTCGATCGTGGGCGTGACCTGGGTGCGGAAGATCAACGAGACGTACGGTCTCGAGATCGAAGCGACGAAGGTTTACAGCCATCCGACGCTGGTGCAGTTGAGCCGGCATGTGAAGGACGAGGCGGAAGGTCGCGGGACGCTGCCCAAACCCGCAACTGCGCGCCCGACGGTGCAGATGCAAGTGCAGGAGCGGAAGCCTGCGCAGATGGATATGCCGCAGCAGCCGTTGAAGGCGGCTTCCGTTGCCGGCCCGCGCGCTACGGCGATCCCGACGCGCACCTTGCGCGGGACGCGCATGCGCGGAGCGGCGACTGCAGCAGCGCCAGCAACGCAGGCGGCTTACCGGCCGCAGGCGATCGCGGTGGTCGGCATGGCCGGTCAATTCCCGCAGGCGACGGATCTGGACCAGTACTGGCGGAACCTTGCCGCAGGCCGGGACTGCATCACCGAGGTACCGTCCGGCCGCTGGGACATGGATCGCTATTACCAGCCCGGCGCACCTGCCGTGGGGCGCACCAACAGCCGCTGGATGGGTGCGCTGGAACAATACGATCTGTTCGACCCGCTGTTCTTCAACATCTCGCCCCAAGAAGCGGAGTACATGGATCCGCAGCAGCGTTTGTTCCTGCAAACCTGCTGGCAGGCGATCGAGGATGCGGGCTACGACACGCGTTCGCTGTCGGGCAGCCGCTGCGGCGTGTTCGCCGGCTGCACGAATGGCGACTACCAGCAGCTGTCGCCGGAGCAGCGGCTGACGGCGCAGGGGTTCACGGGCAACGCAAGCTCGATCCTGGCGGCGCGGATTTCGTATTTCCTGAATCTGCAGGGTCCATGCCTGTCGATCGACACGGCGTGTTCGTCGTCGCTGGTGGCGATCGCGCATGCGTGCGACAGCCTGAGTTCCGGTGCGAGCGATACGGCGCTCGCGGGCGGCGTGTACGTGATGGCAGGTCCGGAGATGCACATCAAAACCGCGCAGGCGGGGATGCTGTCGACGGACGGCCGCTGCTTCGCGTTCGACCAGCGCGCCAACGGGTTCGTGCCCGGTGAGGGCGTCGGTGCGGTGCTGTTGAAGCGTCTGGAGGATGCGCAGCGCGACAATGACGTGATTTACGGCGTGATCGAAGGCTGGGGCGTCAATCAGGACGGGAAGACCAACGGGATCACGGCGCCGAATCCGCAGTCGCAGACGCGTCTGCAGCAGGAGGTGTACGAGCGGTTCGGAATCGATCCGGGTGCGATCGGTCTGGTGGAGGCGCACGGCACGGGAACGAAGCTGGGCGATCCGATCGAAGTGGAGGCGCTGAAGGCTTCGTTCGGGAAATACACGCAACGTTCGGGTTACTGCGCGCTGGGCTCGGTGAAGAGCAATATCGGCCACTGTCTGACGGCGGCGGGGATCGCGGGGTTCATCAAGCTGATGCTGTCGTTGAAGCACCGTCAGCAGCCGCCGACGATCCAGTTCGAGCGCTTGAACGAGCACATCGATCTGGCGGGCAGTCCGTTCTACATCAACCGTGAATTGAAGGCGTGGGACGTGTCTGCGGGCGGTCGTCGTCATGCGGCGATCAGCGCGTTCGGGTTCGGTGGAACGAATGCGCACGTGGTGGTGGCGGAGCCGGTGTCGATCGCGGCGCCGGTGGCATCGCCGTGGTCGGGTCCCGCGATCGTGGTGCTGTCGGCGCGGACGGTGGCGCAGTTGAAGCAGCAGGCGCAGGGACTGGTGGACTTCATCGCTGCGTCGTCTTCGCCGCTCGATCTGGGCTCGCTGGCGTACACGCTGCAGGTCGGTCGCGAGGCGATGGAGGAGCGTCTGGGTCTGGTGGTGGAGAGCATCGATCAGCTGGTGGAGACGCTTCAGGCGTATCTGCGCGACGAGTCGGATGTCGAGGATTTGTTCTGCGGGCACTTCAGGAACAATCGCGAGAGCATCAGTCTGCTCGACCAGGACGAACAGATCAAAGCCACCGTCGTCGATCGTTGGATCGCGCAGAAAAAGTACGCGAAACTCGCCGATGTCTGGGTCAAGGGCCTGAGTTGGGATTGGCGCAAACTGTACCCGTTGGGCGTGCCGCAAAAAATGAGTCTGCCGACCTATCCGTTCGCGAAGGAACGGTATTGGGTCGACGCCGAGACCAGTGCGGAATTCTTCGATGGAATGGGCGGTGCGTCCGCCGCAGCGACGTTGCATCCGCTGCTGCATACGAACACCTCCACGATGCGCCAGCAGAGTTACCGTTCCAGGTTCGACGGCACCGAATTCTTCCTGGCGGATCATCGCGTGCGCATCGGCGACCAGGGCGTCCAGAAAGTTCTGCCCGGCGTTGCTTATCTGGAAATGGCGCGGGAGGCCATCTCGCAGGCGGTATTCGCGCCGGGCCACGCTGAACAGCTCGAATTGAGCAATGTGATCTGGATCAGGCCGTTGACGGTTCAAGACAAGCAGGAAGCGTCCATCGCGCTGTTTGCGCGCGATGAGAATGCGCAGGCTGGAGAGATCATCGATTTCAGCGTTTTCAGCGAAAGTCGGGATGGGCAGAACATACATTGCCAGGGAGAGGTGCTGCTCATGCCCGTGCCTGCACCTGCGCGCCTCGATGTCGAATACCTCGAAGCTCAGATGACGCAGGGGCGCATGGAAGGGCCGAAACTGTACGAGGCGCTGGCTGCGATGGGGTTGAACTATGGTCCCGCGCACCAGTCGCTCACTTCGATCGCGCTTGGTCAGCGGCAATTGCTCGCCCGTCTGAGTCTGCCTGCTTCGGTCGCGAGCAGCGATCGCCGTCAATACGTATTGCATCCGAGTCTGATGGACGGCGCTCTGCAGGCTTCCGTCGGCCTGATGCTGCATGGTGGGGAATTGCCGGATCGTCCACCGGTGCCGTTCGCGATGGATTCGGCCCGGGTATTCGCGGCCTGCCCGCGGGACATGATCGCGTGGTTGCGCTATTCGCCCGGCGCTGTCTCCGGTCTGCAAACGTGGAAGCTGGATATCGATCTGTGCGACGCGGATATGAACATATGCGTGCAGATACGCGGCTTCGCTTTGCGGACGCTGGACGGTGAGGGCGAGCCTGCCGTACATGCCCGGAAGGTTGCCCTCGATATCGCGGTGGAGGGAGGCGGCATTCCAGACGAGGACGTTGCCGATGAGTCCGCTTTCTATCTGCGCGTGATCGATGCGGTCATGAACAGTGAAATATCCATCGAAGAAGCGGCGGAATTGGGCTAGTGGGTTCGATATTCACATTTGAAGAAGTGTTTCCATGTGTTGCCCGACTCGGCGGTACGGATCAATGAGATCAGCTCCATGACGCAAATGAAAAAAAATCTGGAACGGATCTACCGCGATCTTTCGGCCGGCCGGATTTCCAGAGAAGAAGCCTTCGCAAGTATCAAGGCTTTGAAAGCGACCGGATCTGGCGACGAAGTCGGCATGCTGATGGCTCTGCCTGCTTGGCATGCCAGCGTTGTGGACAGCCCCGACGATAAGTCGTGGGCGGAGCGGCACGTCGTCGTTTGCGAGCTCCCTGGCGTAGCCGCAGAGATGCTGAGATCGCTGGTTGCAGGCAGCCGCTGCGTCATGCTGGGACGTCCGGCGCAGGGAAGCATCGCGTCGCGTTACAGCGACTACGCGTTGTCGTGTTTCGAGCGGATCCGTGCGGTGCTGTCGGGCAAGCCCGAGGGTGCGGTGCTGATGCAGGTGGTGGTGGGCGAGTCGGGCGAGGATGCGGTGTTTTCGGGTCTGTCGGCGCTGTTGAAGACGGCGACGCTGGAGAACCCGCTGTTCCGCGGTCAGCTGGTGTTGACGAATCGCGAGGTGACGACGGCGGCGCTGGCGCAGCAGTTGGAGCAGGCGCGTGCGCGCGCATCGGAGCCGGTGATCCGTTTCGATCGCGGGACGCAGGCGCAGGGCTTGGGCTGGCAGGTGCAGCCGCAGATGGAGATGCCGTGCGAACCGGTGTTCAAGGAACACGGGGTGTATCTGATCACCGGCGGTCTGGGCGGATTGGGGGTGCTGTTCGCGCAGACGGTGCTGGAACAGACGCGTCACGGTCGCGTGATCCTGACCGGTCGCAGTGCGCTGTCGGGCGGGAAGCAGTCGCGTTTCGATGCGTTGGTCGCGCTGGGCGCGGGACGCATCCGCTACCGGTCGTTGGAGCTGTCGGATCGTGCGCAGGTGGACGGCGCGATCGCGGAGATTCTGGCCGGTGAGGGCGGACTGCACGGGATCCTGCACTGCGCGGGGATGATCGCGGACAACTTCATCTTGAAGAAGAGCGCATCGGAGTTTCGCGAGGTGCTGTCGCCGAAGGTGACGGGGACGTGGCATCTGGATGAAGCGACGCGTGCGGTTGGATTGGATTTTTTCGCGTTGTTCTCGTCGGTGGCGAGCGCGTTCGGGAACGTGGGCCAGTCGGACTATGCGGCGGCGAACGGATTCATGGACGGGTTTGCGCGGTACCGGAACGGTCGGGTGTCGGCGGGCGAGCGCAGTGGCCGGACAGTCTCGATCCACTGGCCGCTGTGGGCCTCGGGCGGGATGCAGCTGGACGAGGCGCTGCAGTCGGAGCTGTTGCGGACGACGGGGATGGTGGCGCTGTCGACGGTGAACGGTCTGCAGGCGTTTTATCGCAGCGTGTCGCAGGGCGATGAGCGCAGCGTGGTGATGGAAGGCGTGCTGTCGAAGCTCGAACGCATGTTGAACGAGACGGCATCGATGCCTGCATCGCAGGCGGCGACGATCGTCGTCGATGCGCCGCTGGACGATGGTGAGCTGTTGGAGAAGACCCAGGATTGGCTGTGTCGTCAGTTCTCGGCGCTGCTGAAGCTGTCGTCGCACCGGATCGATCCGCGTGCGCCGCTGGAGCAGTACGGGATCGATTCGATCCTGGCGATGCGGCTGACGAACGCGCTGGAGAAGACGTTCGGTTCGCTGTCGAAGACGCTGTTTTTCGAGTACCGGAGCATCGCGGAGCTGGCGGAGCATCTGGTGTCGACGCAGTCGCCGGTGTTGAGCGGTCTGTTCGCGAAATCGCGGGCGACAGCGGCAGCGGTGGAGACGCCAGTGGCTGTGCGCGCGGCGGAAGTGAAGCCTGCGACACGGTCGCGTTCGCTGTCGGCGCGTCTGTCGCCGTCGGTGCTGCCGCAGGTGGCAGGCGTTGCGGAGCGATCTGCCGAGCCGATCGCGATCGTGGGACTGAGCGGTCGTTATCCGGAGGCGCCGGATCTGGCGACGTACTGGCGCAATCTGCGCGACGGCAAGGACTGCATCACCGAGATTCCCCGGGATCGCTGGGACTGGCGCGATTACTTCACCGAAGACCGCACGCAGAGCGGTTCGCACTACAGCCGTTATGGCGGCTTCATCACCGGCGTCGACGAGTTCGATCCGCAGTTCTTCAATATCGCACCGCGCGAAGCCAAACAGATCGATCCGCAGGAGCGTCTGTTCCTGCAGCACGCATGGATGGCGATCGAAGATGCGGGCTACTCGCGCGCAAGCC
Source organism: Lysobacteraceae bacterium (assembly GCA_040079515.1). Classification (GTDB taxonomy): domain Bacteria; phylum Pseudomonadota; class Gammaproteobacteria; order Xanthomonadales; family Xanthomonadaceae; genus Lysobacter_I. The sequence goes on along the minus strand of JBEBKD010000048.1, from coordinate 1,371 downwards.
TGCGCAGCACCGGCGAAGCCTCGAGCGATGTCGGCGTGTATGTCGGCATGATGTACAGCGAGTATCAGCTGTTCGGTGCCGAGGCGAGTCTGCGCGGCCAGCGGATGGGATTGACCGGCAGTTTTGCGAGCATCGCCAACCGGGTGTCGTACGCGCTGGACCTGCACGGTCCGAGCATGACCCTGGACACGATGTGTTCGTCGTCGTTGACCGCGATCCATCTGGCGAGTCAGGACCTCCGGCTCGGACGCACGCGCCTGGCGATCGCCGGCGGCGTGAACGTGACCATCCATCCAAACAAGTATCTGGCGTTGAGCTCGGGCCAGTTCATCTCGAGCGACGGCCACTGCCAGAGCTTCGGCGAAGGCGGCGACGGCTACATTCCCGGCGAAGGCGTCGGTGCGGTGGTGCTGAAGCGTCTGTCGGACGCGCAGCGCGATGGCGATCATATCTACGGGATCATCCGCGGCAGTGCCCTGAGTCACGGCGGTCGCACCAACGGCTATACGGTGCCGAACCCGCAGTCGCAGGCGAGCGCGATCGGTCAGGCGCTGGACGAAGCGCAGATCGACGCGCGTCGGATCAGCTACATCGAAGCGCACGGCACGGGTACGAAGCTGGGCGATCCGATCGAGATCGCGGCTTTGAACAAGGCGTTCGGGCGGACGACGCAGGACCGCCAGTTCTGTCTGATCGGTTCTGCGAAGTCGAACATCGGCCACTGCGAGGCGGCGGCGGGGATCGCGGGTCTGACCAAGGTGCTGCTGCAGATGCAGCACCGTCAGGTGGTGCCGTCGCTGCACTCGGCGCAGCTGAACCCGCACATCGATTTTGCGAACAGTCCGTTCACGGTGAACCAGACGCTGACCGATTGGGTGGCGCCGGTGGTGGACGGTCGTCGTGTGCCGCGGATCGCGGGCTTGTCGTCGTTCGGCGCGGGCGGCTCGAACGCGCACATGATCGTGGAGGAATACGAGGCGCCGGTGTCAGCGCCTTGGTCGGGTCCTGTCATCGTGGTGCTGTCGGCGCGGACACCAGCGCAGCTGAAGCAGCAAGTGCAGGGGCTGGTGGACTTCATCGCAGCATCGTCTTCGCCGGTGGATCTGGGCTCGCTGGCCTACACGCTGCAGGTCGGCCGCGAGGCGATGGAGGAGCGCTTGGGCCTGGTGGTGGAGAGCGTCGATCAGCTGGTGGAGACGCTGCAGGGGTATCTGCGCGACGAAGGCGAGGTCGAGGATCTGCATCTGGGTCAGGTGAAGCGCCACAAGGAGATGTTGACGCTGTTCAGTACCGACGCGGACCTGCAGCAGGCGGTGGATCGCTGGCTGTCGGGTCGGAAGTACGGGAAGGTGGTGGAGCTGTGGGTGAAGG
>JBEBKD010000047.1:0-9380 GCA_040079515.1 Lysobacteraceae bacterium | reverse complement strand
TCGTTCGGCGTTGCCGACGACGCAGGCGGGAGCGGTGGCGCAACGGGAGTACGAAGCTCCGCAGGGCGAGGTGGAAGAGACCCTGGCGCGGCTGTGGCAGGCACTGCTGGACGTGCCGCGCGTGGGCCGACACGACCACTTCTTCGAACTCGGGGGGCATTCGCTGCTGGCGGTCACCATGGTCGAACGATTGCGGCAAGAGGCGTGGGGCGCGGAAGTGCGCACCCTGTTCGTCACGCCGACGTTGGCCGCCTACGCCGCGACCCTGGTGCCGGCTGCGGCTGCGGCTCCGGCGCAGGTGCAGAGGCCGCAAGGCATTCCTGTCGGTACCGCGCACATCACGCCGGAACTGCTGACGCTGGTTGACATGACCCAGCCGCAGATCGACCGCATCGCCGAGACGGTGCCGGGCGGCGCGACCAACATCCAGGACATCTGCCCGTTGCTGCCGATGCAGACCGGCATGTTGTTCCATCATCTGCTGGAGCAGGACGGCGATCCGTATCTGTCCTGCACGGTGATCGCTTTTGCACAGCGTGCGCGGTTGGACGATTTCGTTCGAATCTTCAACCGGCTGATTGTGCGTCATGACATCCTCCGCATCTCCCTTGCGTGGGAGGGACTCACGCAGCCCGTCCAGGTGATCTGGCGCGAGGCCTGTCTGCCGGTGCACGAGCTGGAGGTACCGGAAGACGAGGATGCGTTGGCCGTGCTCACGGCGCGCACCGACCGCCGCTTGCGGCTCGACCTGAAATGCGCGCCGCTGCTGGCCGCCTATGTCGTGCACGACCGGGCGCGCGACGAGTGGCTGCTCGGACTCGTGAGCCATCACCTGATCGTCGACCACCGCTCGCTGGAAGTGCTGATGGGCGAGCTGCATCAATGCTTGCTCGACGAAACGGCCGCATTGCCGCCATCGCTGCCCTTGCGCGAGCAGGTGGCAGCGGCGATTGCGGTGCCGGCCGAGGCGCACGAACGCTATTTCCGTGAACAGCTTGGCGACGTCGATGAGTCGACTGCACCTTTCGGCATCCTCGATGTACAGCAGGGCGCTGGCGTGTTGGCGACCGACCAGCGTTTTCTCGCGCCAGAGCGGGCACGACGCGTGCGCGAGCTGGCTCGCCAGCAGCAGGTCCCGGCGGCGGTCCTGTTCCATGTGGCGTATGCCCTGCTGCTGGGACCGTGCAGCGGCCGCGACGATGTGGTGTTCGGCACGGTGTTGGCCGGGCGCATGCACGGTGCCGACGGCGCGGACACCGCGCTGGGCATGTTCGTCAATACCCTGCCGCTGCGCGTGCGTCTGGCCGGCGCCGACGCGCCTTCGTTGTTGCAGGACTGCTATCGCGAGCTGACCAATCTGTTCGATCACGAGCAGGCGCCGTTGGCGCTGGCGCAGCGCATAAGCGGCGTGCCGGCGGGCCGGCCGCTGTTCACCGCCTTGCTCAACTACCGGCACAACGCGACGCCGGCCAGTGGTCAAGCGGAAGATGCACTGAACGGCATCCGCATCGTGTCCGACTACGGCGACCATGCGAACTACCCGTTGACGCTCAAGATCAACGATTTCGGCGACGATTTCGGCCTCACCGCCGAGTGTGCCGACGGCATCGACGCGACGCGCTTGCTCGACTACCTGGAGCGGGCCATCGATGGCCTGCTGCACGCGCTGGACTCGGATGGCGCGCTCGATGGATTCTCGCTGTTGAGCGAGGCCGAGCTGCGGCAGTTGGTAGAGGGCTTCAACGATACGCGCCGGGATTATCCGCGCGATGGCCTGCTGCACGAGCAGTTTGCCCGGTATGCGGCCGAGCAGCCGGATGCGGTGGCGCTGGAATGTGGCGGCGAGCAGCTCAGCTATCGCGAGCTCGACCAGCGTGCGAATCGTCTTGCGCATTATCTGGTGAGCCTGGGGGTCGGCCCGGATCAACGCGTCGCCATCGTGCTGCCGCGCGGGATCGAGATGGTGCTCGGCATGCTGGCCGTGCTGAAGGCCGGTGGCGCCTATGTGCCGCTGGATCCGCAGCAGCCTCGCGAACGCCTTGCATGGCTGTTGGCCGACATCGCGCCTGCAGTGGTATTCAGCGGTTCGGACTGGGAAGGCGGCTTGCCCGCGCTCGATGTGCCGGTGCTGCGCTTCGATGTCGAGTGCGTTGCGCTGCTGCAGCGAGCCATGCCGGAAGCGCCGGTCGTGCCTGCGCTGCGTGCGGACCATCTGTGCTACGTCATGTACACCTCCGGATCGACCGGACAGCCGAAGGGGGTGATGGTCGAGCACCGGCAGGTATTGCGTCTGGCGATCAACAATCCCTATTGCATTCTGACCGCCGAGGACACGGTCGCGCATGCGGCCAATCCCGCCTTCGATGCGTCCACCTGGGAAGTCTGGGGTGCGCTGTTGGCCGGCGCGCGTCTGTTGATCGTGCCGCAGGAGGATCTGCTGGCGCCGGCGCGCCTGGTGGACTGTTTGTCTGCCGGAAGCGTGAGCGCGCTGTGGCTTTCGGTGGGGCTGTTCAACCAGTACGAGGCGACGCTGCGCCCGATCTTTGGGCAACTGCGGTACCTGCTGGTTGGTGGCGATGCGCTCGATCCGGCGGTCATGGCACGCGCAATGAATGCGGGTGATCGCCCGCTGCATGTCGTCAACGGCTACGGCCCCACAGAGAGCACCACCTTCGCATGCACGCACGAGCTGGATGCGCGCGACCTGGATGGTCGTCCGATCCCGATCGGACGACCGATCGGCAATACTCGCATCTACATCCTCGGCGCCGCGGGTGAGGTGCTGCCGCTCGGCGCGACCGGCGAAATCCATATCGGCGGTGACGGCGTGGCACGCGGCTACTGGAACCAGCCCGAGCGGACCCTCGAACATTTCCTGCCGGACCCGTTCGTGCCGAGCGCGCGCATGTACCGCAGCGGTGATCGCGGGCGCTATCGCGCCGACGGCACGATCGAGTACCTGGGCCGCGTCGATGGTCAGGTCAAGATCCGCGGATTCCGCGTCGAGACCGGCGAAATAGAAATGGCGCTGCGCGCATTGCCGGGGATCGGCGAGGCTGCGGTGCTGGCGCATGTGCCGGAAGGTGGCGAAAAGTCGCTGATCGCCTATGTCGTGCCAGTCGACGCCGGTGCCGGACAGGAGCAGGTGCACGCATGGCGCGAAGCGCTGCGCAGGTCGCTGCCGGACTACATGCTGCCGTCGGCCTTCGTCGAGTTGCCGGCCATGCCGCTCAATGCAAACGGCAAGCTGGACCGGCGTGCGCTGCCGTCGCCGGATGTCGGATTGCGCGCAGCACGCACCTATCGTGCCCCGGAAGGCGAGACGGAACTGGCCTTGGCGGAGATCTGGCAGCAATTGCTGGAGGTGCCGCGTGTCGGCCGCGACGACGATTTCTTCGCGCTCGGCGGGCATTCCCTGCTCGCGGTCACCTTGGTGGTGCATGTGCAGGAGCGTTTTCACATTGAGTTGCCGCTGAAGACGGTCTTCGAGATGGCGCGCCTGGAAGAGCTCGCATGTGCCATCGAAACAGCGCAGCTGGCGCTGCCGTCCGAGCAGGACCTCAGCGCCATGCAAGCAGAACTGGACGCGCTGTCCGACGAAGAACTGCGAGCTTTCCTTGAGGATACGGCTCTATGAGCACAGAGATGAGCACCGACACACTTTCGCGCGAGGCACTGCTGCGCGCGGCGCTGTTGAAGAAGATCCAGCAGCAGTCGCACGGCGTGGTGCCGATCGTGCCTGCATCGCGACCTGTGCACGTGCCGCTGTCGCTCGCCCAGCAGCGTTTGTGGTTCCTGTGCGAACTGGATCCGGCCGCCAGTCAGGCGAGTCACATTTCCTCGGCACTGCGACTTGCCGGGCAACTCGATCGCGCTGCGATGGAGCAAGCGTTCGTGCAATTGATCTCACGGCACGAGAGCCTGCGCACGCACTTTGCGCAGGACGACGGCGTCCCCTGCCAGGTCGTGGCCGAGGATCTGGGCGGATTCGCGTTGAGCTGTCGGGATCTGCGCGGCGATGCCGAAGCCGATGCGCGCTTGTCGGCCGAGCTGGCTGATTCGGTGCAGCAGCCCTTCGATCTGGGTCGCGGCCCGTTGCTGAGAGTCGGGCTGTGGCAGATGCGCGACGACGAGCATGTGCTGCTCATCACCATGCACCACATCATTACCGACGGCTGGTCGCTGGGTGTGTTCGTGCGGGAACTTGCGGGGCTCTACGCCGCTGCCTGCGAGGGCAGGGAGCTGCAATTGCCGCCGCTGCCGATCCAGTATGCCGACTACGCCATCTGGCAGCGAGGCGAGTACGGCGGCGAAGCACTGGAAAAGCAACTGGTCTTCTGGCGCACGCTGCTTGCAGGTGCGCCGGAGGGCGTGGAGTTGCCGACCGACCATCCGCGTCCGGCCATGCAGAGCCACCGCGGCGGCAGCCTGCCGATCACATTGCCGGAGATGCTGTCGCAGGATCTGCGCACGTTCGCCGCGAACTCGGGCGTCACGCCCTACATGGTGTTGCTCGCCGCCTGGGCGTTGTGGCTTGCGCGACGCTCCGGCCAGGACGACATCGTGGTCGGCTCGCCGGTCGCTGGCCGCACCCGCCGCGAAATCGAGGGCTTGATCGGCTTCTTCGTCAACACCCTGGCTTTGCGTGTGCGTCTTCCGCAGGAGCTGACCGTGGCGGACCTGCTGGCGCAGGTCAAAGAGACCACGCTGGCTGCGTTTGCGCATCAGGCCGTGCCGTTCGAACAGGTGGTCGATGCCGTGCGCCCGGCACGCAGCCTTGGCCGCAGCCCGTTGTTCCAGACCATGGTGGCGCTCAACAACACGCCCGACGCGGGCGAGCTGAGCCTGCCGGGCTTGACCTTGTCGCCCTGCGACACAGCGCATACCACCACGCATTTTGAACTGTCGCTGGCCTTGAGTGACGGCGGCAATGCGCTGTCCGGCGCGATCGAATACGCCAGCGATCTGTTCGACGAAGACACCGTGCGTACGTTCGCGCAGGAGTGGCAGCGACTGCTCGCCGGCATGCTGGCCAACGAGGCGGCCGAAGTGTGGGCCCTGCCGTTGACGTCCGCTCGGGAATCGATCCGCCTGTGGCAACTGCAGAACGACACCGCGTCCTCGTACGCGCAGGACAGCCTGCTGCACGAGCACTTCGAGGCGCGCGCAGCGGAACGGCCTGATGCCGAGGCGCTGGTTTGCGGAGAGCTCAGGCTCAGTTATCGCGAATTGGACGAGCGCGCCAACCGCCTGGCGTCGCATCTGCGTGAGCGTGGCGTGGTGCCGGCGGCGCGCGTGGCGCTGTGTCTGCCGCGCGGCGTGGAAATGGTGGTGGCGATGCTCGCTGTGCTCAAGGCGGGTGCGGTGTACGTGCCGCTGGACCCGGAATACCCGAGCGAGCGCCTGCTGCATATCCTGCAGGACGCCACGCCGCAGCTGGTGCTGCGACGGGCGGTGGACGATACGTCGCTGCCGGACGGCACCTGGGAGGTGCTGGAGTGGGAGCGCCTGCCATGGACCGCGCCGGCGACCGTCCTTGCGCAGGCCGGGCGCAATGCCGAATCGCTGTGCTGCCTGATCTATACCTCCGGTTCCACCGGTCGCCCCAAGGGCGTGATGTTGCGTCACCGCAACCTGGTCAACCTGGCCAGTTCGACCTCGCCCATCGCCTTCGCCCAGGGCATGCGCCTGGCGCATGCGGCCAATATCGCCTTCGACGCAGCGAGCTGGGAAATCTGGGGCGCATTGTCCAACGGCGCCTGCCTGGTCGTGGTGTCGGCCGACGAGCTGCTGGACGCCGAGCGCCTGTCCGCATTGCTTGCGCGCGAACGGGTGGAGGTGCTGCATCTCACGGTCGGGCTGTTCCACCAGCATGCCGAGGCCATGGCGCCGGCGTTCTCGCGCCTTTCGGCGCTGTTGTTCGGCGGTGAGAAGGCGGATGCGCAGAAGGTGCGGCGCCTGCTGGCTTCCGGGCATGTGCCGCGTCGGCTGGTGCAGTGCTACGGCCCGACCGAAACCACCACGTTCGCCAGTTGTGAGGTGATCGAGGCGCTGCCCTTCACCGCGAAGACCGTGCCGCTGGGTCGACCGCTGGCCAATATGCGCCTGTACGTGCTGGACGGTCGCGGCGAACCCGTGCCCGAAGGCGTCGTCGGCGAGATCTACATCGCTGGCGCCGGCGTGTCGGCGGGCTATTGGCAGAACGATGCCTTGACCCTGGAGCGCTTCATGCCGGATCCGCGCGGCGAAATGCCCGATGCGCGGATGTACCGCACCGGGGACCTGGCGCGGCGCCTGGCCGACGGCCGGCTCGAATACATGGGGCGCAACGATTTCCAGGTGAAGATCCGTGGCTACCGGATCGAACCCGCGGAGATAGAAACAGCGCTGTGTGCGTGCGAAGGCGTACGAGAGGCCGTGGTGATCGCACGCGAGGACATGCCGGGCGACAAGCGCCTGGTCGCCTACGTGCGCTGCGAGGACACGGCGACGGCGGAGACATTCCGCGCCAGCCTGGCTTCGCGCTTGCCGGAGTACATGTTGCCCTCGGCGTATGTGCACATTGCCGAGTGGCCGCTGACCGCCCATGGCAAGCTCGACCGCTCGGCGCTGCCCGCCCCCCAGGAAGAAGCGCGCGCCGCGCGGAGTTATTGCGCGCCCGAAGGCGAGACGGAGCAAAGCCTGGCCGGAATCTGGCAAGGCTTGCTCGGCGTCGAGCGCGTCGGCCGCGACGATCATTTCTTCGAACTTGGCGGCCATTCGCTGCTGGTCGTGCGCCTGCGTTCGCAGGTGCGTGCCACGTTCGGCGTCGATCTGCCGCTCAAGGCAGTATTCAATCGCCCCCGGCTGCGCGAGCTCGCGGCGGAGTTGCAGGGCATCTCGCATAGCGACATCGGCACCATCGCACGTGCTGATCGCAGCGGCCATCTGCCGCTGTCGCTCGCACAGCAGCGGCTGTGGTTCCTGGCCAATTTCGATGAGCGCGCCAGCTTTGCTTACCACATGCCGTCGGCCTTGCGATTGACCGGCATGCTGAATCGCGCGGCGATGAAGGCCGCGCTGGATCGCCTGGTCGCCCGTCAGGAGGGCCTGCGCGCGCGCTTCGTCGAAGTCGAGGGCGTGCCGTACCAGGCGTTTGCGCCGGAAGACGTCGGTTTTGCGCTGGTCGAGCACGATCTGGCGCATCTGCCTGCTGATCAGCTCGAGCGCGTGGTGCGCGCACAGGCGGAAGAAGAGGCCGCTGCACCGTTCGACTTTACGCAGGGGCCGCTGATTCGCGGCCGTCTGCTACGCCTCGCCGATGACGAGCATGTGTTGCTGGTCACGCAGCATCACATCGTCAGTGACGGTTGGTCCGTCGCAGTCATGGTGCGCGAATTTGCCCAGCTGTACGCCGCGTTCTGCGAGAACCGGCCGGATCCGTTGCCGCCGCTGGAGATCCAATACGCCGACTACGCCGTATGGCAGCGCGACTGGCTGCAAGGCGACGAACTCGAGCGGCAGATCGCCTTCTGGCGCGATCATCTCGGCGGCGCGCCGGCCTTGTTGATGCTGCCCACCGATCGGCCACGTCCCCTCATGCAAAGTCATGCCGGCGCCACGGCGGCGTTCGAACTGCCGGCCGAGCTGGGACGCCGCTTGCGTGCCTTGGCGCAGCGACATGGCGTCACGCCGTACATGGTGGTGCTGGCCGGTTGGGCTGCGCTGCTGTCGCGGCTGTCGGGCCAGGACGACGTGGTGATCGGCACGCCGGTGGCCAACCGTCAGCGGCGCGAGGTCGAGGGCCTGCTCGGCTTTTTCGTCAATACGCTGGCGCTGCGGGTGCGACTGGATGGACAGACGAATGTGGCCGACCTGCTGGCGCACGTGAAGGACACGGCGCTGGCGGCCTTCGCGCACCAGGAACTGCCCTTCGAGCAGGTTGTCGAGGCGATGCAGCCCGTGCGCAGCCTCAGCCACGGCGCGCTGGTGCAGACGAGTTTCACCTGGGGCGGCCAGTCCAACGACGGCCCTCTGGAACTGCCAGGCTTGGTGCTGACCTCGATGAAGTCCGAGCTGGCCACCACCCAGTTCGACCTGTCGCTGCACATGGCGGAGACGGACGACGCGTGGTCCGGCGCGCTGGTCTACGCCAGTGATCTGTTCCACAACGGGACGATCGAGCGTTTCATCGGCTATTTCGCGACCCTGCTCGACGCCATGGCCGCCGACGATGCGGCCTGTGTGGCGGCATTGCCGATGCTGACGGGCCCGGAACGGAAAAAGCTTCTGCACGATTTCAATGCCACCGCGGCCGAGTATCCGCGCGATGCACTGATCCACGAATTGTTCGAGCAGCAGGCGGCACGTCGTGCGGATGCGATCGCGGTCGTGTACGACGGCGAATCGACCAGCTACGGCGATCTCAATACCCGGGCCAATCGTCTGGCGCATCATCTGATCGCGCAGGGCGTGGGGCCGGACGATCGCGTGGCGATCTGCATCGAACGCAGCGCTGACCTGATCGTCGGCCTGCTGGGCATCCTGAAGGCGGGTGGCGCCTATGTGCCGCTTGACCCGTCCTATCCCACCGAGCGCCTGGCGATCCTGCTGGAAGACAGCGCGCCGAAGGTGCTGATCACGCATTCGGACATCGAAGCGCAGCTGCCGGTGACGCATGTGCCGGTGCTGCGCCTCGATATCGATTTCCGGGTCCTGGAGCGCCACCTTCCTGCGCACAATCCCGACCGGGGCAACAAGCCCGGCGGGGATAACAAGGGCCTCTGTTCGCGCCACTTGGCCTACGTGATCTACACGTCCGGATCGACCGGCGTGCCCAAGGGTGTGATGGTCGAGCACCGGAGCGTGAACCGGCTGGTGATCAACAACCCGTATTTCCAGGCAGGTGACGACGACTGCCTGGTACACGCGGCCAATCCGGCCTTCGACGCGGCGACGTGGGAAATCTGGGGCGCGCTGCTCAATGGCGCGCGGCTGCTGGTACTGCCGCCGGCAGATGTGCTGGATGCGTGCCGATTCGACGCGCAGTTGCTGGCCCACGGCGCCACGGCGATGTGGATGACGGTCGGCCTGTTCAACCAGTACGCGCCGAGTATGCAGGCGTCGCTGGCGCAGCTGCGCTACCTGCTGGTCGGCGGCGACGCACTCGATCCGCATACGATCCGCAGGGTGCTGGCGCAGGCACAGCGTCCTGCGCACCTGGTCAACGGTTACGGTCCGACCGAGACCACGACGTTTGCGTGTACGCACCTGATCGACGTGCTGGCCGAAGACGCCACCTCGGTGCTGATCGGCCGTCCGATCGCCAACACGCAGGTGTACATCCTGGATGCCCGTGGCGAACCGGTGCCGGTGGGCGTGGCGGGCGAGTTGTACATCGG
>JBEBKD010000046.1:0-9701 GCA_040079515.1 Lysobacteraceae bacterium | reverse complement strand
TGCTGTCAGGTTCACTCAGCTATGCGACATCGCTGTTCGATCGCGGCACTGTGGCGCGATACCTCGGGTACTGGGTGACATGGCTGCGCGGGATGGTGTCGGACGAAAGCCGGAAGACAAAGGCATCTGATTTGTCGATATTGGATAGTGCGGAACGGGATCTTGTGCTGGTTGAATGGAACGATACAGCGCAGGACTATCCACGCCATGCCTGTGTGCACCAGTTGTTCGAAGAACAGGTGAGGCGGACGCCGGAGGCGACCGCGCTTGCGTGCGGCGATCAGCGTGTCAGCTATGTTGAACTGAACGCGCGTGCGAACCGGCTGGCGCACCATCTGTTGGCTTTGGGCGTGAAGCCCGACGACCGGGTTGCGATCTGCGTTGAGCGCAGCGTCGAGATGGTGGTGGGGTTGCTGGGCATCCTCAAGGCCGGCGGTGCCTATGTGCCGCTGGATCCCGCCTATCCGGTCGATCGATTGAGTTACATGCTCTCGGACAGCGCGCCAGTGGCCTTGCTGACTCAGGGCGCGTTGCACGAGCGCCTGTCGGACTTGTCGACGACGTCCGTCGCTGTCGTGGCGCTGGATGAAGATTCGGTAGCCGCCGAGGCGATGCACGACCCCGTGGTTGAAGGCCTGACTTCGCGCAATCTGGCCTATGTGATCTATACGTCAGGTTCTACCGGGCAGCCCAAAGGCGTGGCGATCGAACATGTCAACACAGGGAATCTGATCGCGTGGGCGCAGGCGAACTTTGCGGCGGAGGAGTTGGGCAGAACGCTGTTCTCGACGTCGATCAATTTCGATCTGGCGGTATTCGAGCTGTTCGCTCCGCTGTCGTCCGGTGCGACCGTGGTGCTGGCGCGGGATGTCCTGGCTGTCGCGCCGGCCACGGAGGTGTCGCTGATCAACACCGTGCCTTCGGCGATCACGTCATTGATCGACGCCGAGCAGGTTCCGCGTTCCGCGCGCATCGTGAACCTTGCCGGCGAACCGCTCAAGCGTGCGTTGACAGAGCGGATCTTCGCCTCGACGCAAGCGGGTGCCGTGGCCAATTTGTACGGCCCGACCGAGACGACCACATACTCGACATGGGTGCGGATGGATCGCTCCGGGGGGTTCCTGGGGCATATCGGCCGGCCGATCGCCAACACCCAAGTCTATATTCTGGACACGAAGCGGCGGCCGGTACCGCAGGGCGTCATCGGCGAGATCCATATCGGCGGCGATGGCGTGGCGCGTGGTTATCTGCACCGCCCGGAGCTGACGGCGGAACGCTTCCTGGACGATCCGTTCAGCGGCGAGGCCGGCGCACGGATGTACAAGACCGGCGACCTTGGCCGTTGGTTGCCGGATGGCAACATCGAGTATCTGGGCCGCAACGACTTCCAGGTGAAGGTCCGCGGTTTCCGGATCGAGCTTGGGGAGATCGAGGCGAAGCTGCTGGGATGTGAGGGCATTCGTGAAGCAGTGGTGCTGGCGCGCGAGGATGCTGTGGGCGAGAAGCGTCTGGTGGCCTATGTGACATTGGCCACGGAGCAGTCGGCGGAGCACACCCCGGAACATACGGCGCAGTGGCGTACGCAGTTGCTGTCGCAGTTGCCGGATTACATGGTGCCTGGCGCGTTCGTGGTGTTGGAGGCGTTGCCGCTGACCTTGAACGGCAAGCTGGATCGCAAGTCGTTGCCTGCGCCGGACGACACGTCGTATGCGCGGCGGGCGTACGAAGCGCCGCAGGGCGACGTGGAGGAGGCTCTGGCGGCGATCTGGTCGGAACTGTTGCGGGTCGAGCGGGTCGGTCGCAACGACAATTTCTTCGAGCTGGGTGGCCATTCGTTGCTGGCGGTCAGGATCATGGCCAAGACGAAGGATGGTTTCGGGCGCCTTGTTCCGCTGGCAGCGTTGTTTTCAGCGCCAACCATCCGCGAGTTCGCGCAACTGATTTCAGATCACGACGACCGGGGCTCGGACATCGCCGTGAAGATTCAACCCGCTGGCGAACGACTGCCCATATTTGCTGTGCCGGGGGCGGGCGGCAATGTACTGTCGTTCCGTGCATTGAGCGAGGCGTTGGGACCCGACCAACCTTTTTTCGGCTTGCAAGCGGTCGGTCTCGATGGAAGAACGCCACCGTTGGAAACCGTCGAGGCTACTGCGACAGCCAATGTCGCCGCTATCAGAACGATTCAGCCGCAAGGTCCGTATCGTCTCATCGGCCATTCCTATGGCGGTGTGGTAGCTTATGAAATGGCGCGATTGTTGATGGAGCAAGGCGAGGATGTCGCAGATCTCGTGCTTCTGGATGCGATCGCGCCGCGTGTCATGCAGACACTGAATTCTTTCGACAAGTCCAAGGAGGCGGAGGACTTGTGCGCCGCAATTTCGGAACTTGGCGGCGCTCGGTTGAAAATATCCGGCGATGAATTGCGTGGCCTCACCGTTGACGTACTGGCGGGCGTCCTCGCAGCGAACGGGTTTGAAATCGGTAAGGAGCAACTTGAAATTCTCTACCGTGTTTTCAACGCCAACATGCGTTGTTACGAAGGTTTTCGACCAGCCAGTTTGCCGTGGAATATCAATGTCAGGCTCTACCGGGCAACGGATCATGGTGCGCCGGATCAAGACACAGAGTGGCGACAAGACTACGGCTGGGGCGAGTTGCTGCTGGAACCGCCTCTGATTTTCGACCTGGGCGCGAACCATTTCTCGATGCTTCATGACCCTTCTGTTCGTGTTCTTGCCGAAGAACTTCGCCGCACTGCTATCGTTTCGTAGAACGCATGCGCAGCTCGGTGGAAGGCGCGAACGGTGCTTTCTGCGCATCGATGTGATTTCGAGTCGAATACCGGTGGCAGTGCCAATATTGGAGAGCTGAGATGAAAGCCAAACTGAAAACGTACGAAACGATCGCGCGTTATTTGCTGGGTATCATTTATTTGTTTGGCGCCGTCGATGGCGTTCTGGATATCTTCTTCGATATATATCTGACTGGCGAATCGACGGATGGATCCTTTCACGCTGTGCTCCAGCACACGTTGTACTTCTGGGGATTCATGAAGTTCATTGAGCTTGTCGGTGCGGTCAGCTTGCTCGCCAATTTCAAGCCGGCATTCGGATTGGCCCTGTTGACGCCGATTTCGGCAGTGTTGTGCCTGTTTTATGTTTTCGAATTGCAGTGGTATTACGCATTCACGCTGGTCGCGACCTTGAATCTGGTCTTGCTGAGGGCCTATTGGGACAGCTATCGGCCGATGCTCGACGCTTATCCCATCAGGGGCCGGCCATCCGTGAAAGCAATCGACGTCGATGATCAGCGGCCTTCCGAGGCCCGCATCATCGAGTCGGATATTTCTCGTTCCTGATGGCCAGTGCGATCACGGCTCGAGCGCCATGGAAGCCACTCGAGTCGGACTGTCTTGGTATGGCAGCAGGTTTTCGCCGCTGCCATCGCCGTAACGCTGCATCGAAGCCATCCTGCTGGAAGGGTGCAACGCCCTGGCTGCAGCGCAAGTGCTGTCTGCTGCCTGCTTTGTTCGAACGCATACCCGAGGGTCTTCCGGCGCGATGCAGCATCATCCCTGCAATCACACGCAGGCCTCTACCAGTCACGCCAATCTCCGGACTGTTCGAAAGCGTGCGCGGCGCGGTAGATCGTCGCCTCTTCCCACTGACGACCCACCAGCATCATTCCCACCGGCAGTCCGTCGATCCGGCCGCAGGGAACCGACATGGCAGGGTGATGACTCACGTCGAATGGGCTCGTGTTGCCAAGATTCATGCGAGTCGCATCAATCTGCACGGCGACTGGCGCATCTGCCGCCGGAAGCGGTTGGGCTTTCATCGGTGTCGTCGGCAACAGCAACAGGTCTACGCCCGTGAGGGCGTGATCATAGGCGGCCCGAAGGCGACGGACCAGATTCACCGCCTTCGCATAGACCTGATAGCCACGCTCGCGCCGAATGAACTCGGCAAGCAGCAACCAGTTCTGTACAACTGGCGGGAGGTCGTTGGGGCACTCACGCCACCGACTCTGCATTTTCATGAAGCTGGGCACCATGAGGTCTTCGCGACCCATGCCGAACCCGTCAGTAATCAGCATCGCATTCACAGTCGACTGGATCAACCCGAACACGATCGCACTGCCGAGCGCGTGCATGGGGACAGACACTTCCGTGATCGTGGCGCCGAGCGAGGCGAGCCGTGCAGCCGCAGAGCGCACCAGCGCATCGACCTGCGGCTCGGACTCCTTGCGACCGAAACCCTCCGAAAGAACTCCGATTCGCAGGCCTTTGACGCCCTGACCCAATGCATCGGTGTAGTTCTCGACTCTCGGGCTGACTTGGCGAGGATCGACCCCATCGGGGCCCGCAAGAACTTCGAGCAAAAGCGCATTGTCCGCGACACTGGTCGTCATTGGACCAGCGTGGTCGAGGACTGGATCGAATCCGAGGATTCCCGTGTAGGGCACCAGTCCCCAAGTCGGCTTCATGCCGTACACGCCGCACCATGATGAAGGAACCCGGATCGACCCGCCCTGGTCGCAACCAATCGCCATGTCCACCGCGCCGCTGCCGAGGAGCGCTCCGCTTCCTGATGAAGAGCCGCCAGCCGAATACCCGTGACGATGCGGATTGTGGACTGGGCCGGACTGGCTGGTATGGCTGCCCGCTGAGGAACAGTAGGCCTCGCAGACAGACATGCCAACGATCTCTCCTCCCGCATCGAGGATGCGCGTCACGATCGTTGCGTCGACCGGCGGGACATAGCCTTCCAGAATCGAGGTGCCGTTCATGAGCGGGATGCCCGCGATGAACACGTTGTCCTTGATCGCGATCGTTCGCCCATGCAGCTTCCCGGACGATGCCCGGTCGATCCTGGTCTTGATCCGCTACGCGCCCAGTGGATTTTCTTCAGGGCTCGGCCTGGAGCTACTGCGTCCCGGATATCGAAGCGCGGGGAATTCGTCCGGCATTTCGTCGATGACGGTAAATCCATCGACAACCTCACTCAGCCGACTGAGGTGTCCCTCGAGATCCGCCTGCGACAGGCTGAGGCGGTAGTGATCGGCGATGGACTGTACGTCGGCAACTGTCGGTTCTCGCATTTAGTCTTCCTGTTCGATTGAATGTAGCCATCCCGAGCGTCTTACCTCAACGCTATCGCGTTCTAACGCCTGAGTTAAGCCGCCGTGTGGCGGGCGCGCAAGGCTAGCGCAAAAGTACATGGCCGACACCACGATAGAGTGTCGACTTCAACGAACTGTTCAGACGTGCCAGCAAGTTGGCTGGGCAATTTTTTTGTGTTGTGTGCTGCCGATGGCGTTCTTGAAATTTTATTCGGCACGTATCTGTCGGGCGAGTCGACGGATGCATCATTCCATGCGGTTCTGCAGCACATGCTTTACTTCTGGGCATTTCTGAAGTTCATCGAACTTGTCGGAGCGGTCTGTCTGCTCTTCGATGACAAGCCGGCTCTCGGATTGACTCTGTGACGCCGATATCGGCGGTCTTGTGACTGTTCTACTTCTATGCTTTCGGATTGCAGTGGTACTACGCATTCACGCTGGTCACGACCATTGGTCTGATTTGCTGAGGGCCAATTGGGACAGCTGATCGCCCGCTGCTCGACGCCTACCGATCAGAGGGAGGACAGCAATGAAGGCGGTCGAGACAGATGACCAGGTTCGTTCCGACGCCCGGATGATCGAATCGGACACGACGCGTTCCTGTTATCCGATCCCCTCTTGACTGAAGGGCACTTGGGTTGTACTGACCGGCATCTACGGTCTCGACCGTCGGGCCATGACCGCGCTTTGCATTGATGCCGTTCTTCAGAAGTGAGGTCAACGCCCTTCGAGCGTGAACGCGATCGGCACTTCGACCGCTGCGGCCACTGCGCGGCCGTTCTGCTGCGCCGGGCGGAAGCGCCATTGCTTCGCGGCCTGCAGGGCGGCGCGATCCAGCGAACGCGAGCCGCTGCGGCTGACGATGGTGACGGCGGTCGGTTCGCCGTCGGCGCCGACTTCGATCCGGACCACGACCTTGCCGGTTTCGCCGTTGCGCAGCGCATCGGCGGGGTATTTCATCGTCGGTTTGGAAATCGGGACCGGGACGCTGCCCGGGGCCAGGCCAGACGCGGGGCGGTTGGGTTGCGGTGAGCCATCGGCGACCGGTGGTCGCGCGGGCGTTTCGACCGGGCGGGGCACCGCGACCGGCGGGGGCGGCGGAGGCGGCGGGTTGCGCAGGGCTTCCTCGGCCGCTTCGGACATACCGCTGGCGCTGCGATCACCGTCGGCCATGGGGGCGGGCAGCGGCTCGAACACCTGTCCATCGGGACCGCCGGTCTTGCTTTCGGGACGATAGAAATCGCCGTCATTCCGCATATCCAGCCACAGCATCAGGAACAGCAGGAAGCCGGCGCCGAATCCACCCGCCACTACCCACCACACCCGGCGGGATAAACCGAAGCGTGGCTTCGATAGTGCGTCACGCGATGGCGATCCCTGCGGAGGCTTGGGCTGGACGGTCGACATGCGGGCCATGATGAACGCGGAGGAGGCCGGATTGTGGCATGGCTTGTGCAGCCGGAATCCATTCATCCGCGCCGTATCGGCAAGGATTGGGCGGCAATTCAGGCGATAATTCGCGTCCCGTCACGCTTCGCGATCCGTCCCCCATGCTCGATCCCGCCCTGCTGCGCACCCAACCCGCCGACCTGGCCGCCCGCCTCAAGAACACCCGCAGTTACGACCTGAACGTCGCCGACCTGCTGCTGTGGGAATCCGAGCGCAAGCAGATCCAGGTGCGCACTCAGGAGTTGCAGAACCTGCGCAATACGAAGTCCAAACAGATCGGCATGCTCAAGGCGAAGGGCGAGGACGTGTCGGCGGTGATGGCCGAAGTGGCGGCGTTCGGCGAAGAGCTGAAGCAATGCGAGAGCGATTTGGCCGACCGCCTGGCGAAGATCGACGCCATCGCTGCGAGCCTTCCGAACCTGCCGCACGAATCTGTACCGGCCGGCAAGGACGAACACGACAACGTCGAACAGCACCGCTGGGGCACGCCGCGTGCGTTCGATTTCGAGGTCAAGGATCACGTCGCCCTCGGCGAACGCCACGGCTGGCTGGATGGTGAGACCGCCGCGAAGCTCAGCGGCGCGCGCTTCACCGTCCTGCGCGGCCAGCTGGCGCGCCTGCACCGCGCGCTGGCGCAGTTCATGCTGGATCTGCATACCGGCGAGCATGGCTACGAAGAGACGAATGTGCCGTTGCTGGTCAACGCCGATTCGATGCGGGGAACGGGGCAGTTGCCGAAGTTTGAGGAAGATTTGTTTGCTACTTTTAAACTGCCGGAAGAGAAGGATGGTTCAGTCAGCTTGTCGATTCCATTCGAGGCCATTGCTCGACTTGCTGAAGTTGGCGAGCGTGCAAAAAAGCAAACGGGTGATGGATTTGGATTTGGGTTTGGTTGGGATGATATTGCTGCTGTCGTAAAAATTGCGGCCACTTTTCGAGATAAATATCTAATCCCCACCAGCGAAGTTCCTCTTACGAATATCGTCCGTCACGAGATTGTCGAAGCCGAAAAACTCCCGCTCCGCATGACCGCGCACTCGATGTGCTTCCGCGCCGAGGCCGGCAGCGCCGGGCGCGACACGCGCGGCATGATCCGCCAGCACCAGTTCGAGAAGGTCGAGCTGGTGTCGATCGCCAAGCCCGACGAGAGCGACGCCGAGCACGAGCGCATGACCCGCTGCGCCGAAACCGTGCTCGAAAAACTCGGCCTGCCGTACCGCAAGATGCTGCTGTGCAGCGGCGACATGGGCTTCTCGGCGCGCAAGACCTACGACCTCGAAGTCTGGCTGCCTTCGCAGAATACTTACCGCGAGATTTCCTCGTGTTCGAACTGCGGCGACTTCCAGGCGCGGCGCATGCAGGCGCGCTGGCGCAATCCCGCGACCGGCAAACCGGAGCTCGTGCATACACTCAACGGTTCCGGCGTCGCGGTCGGCCGCGCGCTGATCGCGGTGATGGAGAATTACCAGAACGCCGATGGCTCGATCACCGTGC
Organism: Lysobacteraceae bacterium; assembly: GCA_040079515.1. GTDB lineage: Bacteria > Pseudomonadota > Gammaproteobacteria > Xanthomonadales > Xanthomonadaceae > Lysobacter_I. Next base: position 1,634 of record JBEBKD010000046.1, on the reverse strand, counting down.
CCGAAGCGCTGCGCGGCTACATGGGCGGCGCCGAGCGCATCGCCTGAGGCGATATGGCTCTCCCTGTAGGAGCGACGGCTTTCAACAGCCGAAGGCTGGTCAAGTCGCGACCACTTTCCGATAGTCGTTCGGCGCTCGGTCGCGGCTCCCGCCGCTCCTACAAGAGCCGGGCCAGCGATCCATGGCTGGGTCTGCGGCCTCTCGAAGCGAATCGTCCGGGAAATGCGCGGCCTGACCCGCCCACGGCTGCTGAAAACTGCGTCCCCACAGGGAGCCGCCCCTCACCTATGGGTTTGCGCCCCGGGCAGTCTGGATAAGCCGTCGATCTCCGCTTGTAATTTGCAGCCCCGCGGTGACCTTTATCCGTTGCAGCAGAGCAATAAAGTTGGTTCAATGCGCCCCACTGTTCCGTGGATGGAAATATCGCCGTGAACGATCTCAACGACCTGTACTACTTCGCGATGGTGGTCGAGCACTCGGGTTTCGCCGCAGCCGAGCGCGCGCTGGGCATCCCCAAATCGCGTCTCAGCCGTCGTATCAGCCAGCTCGAAACCGATATGGGCGCGCGCCTGCTGCAGCGCTCCACGCGACGGTTTGCGGTGACCGACGTCGGCCAGAGCGTCTATCGCCACGCACAATCGATGCTGGCTGAAGCCAGTGCTGCCCGCGAAGTGGTCGATCGGCTCAGCGCCGAGCCGCGCGGCCTCGTGCGGGTGAGCGTGCCGGTGGGCATCGCCCAGGAACTCATGCCCAAGCTGCTGCCCGATTTTCTCGCCCGCTATCCGTTGGTCCGGGTGCAACTGCACGTCAACAACCGCCGCGTCGATGTGATCAACGAAGGCTTCGACGTGGCGATTCGTGTGCGCGCCAAGCTCGACGACGACGGCAGTCTGGTGATGCGCAGTTTCGGCCAGATCCAGGAGTTGCTGGTCGCCAGCCCGAAATACCTCGACCGTGCCGGCCGTCCGCGCGACCCTGACGAACTGGCCAACCACACCACGCTCAGCATGAGCGAGGACGAAGCCCGCCAGCGCTGGGAACTGCAGGGCGAGGGCGGCGAGATCCGCCGGGTCGAACTCAAACCGCGCGTCTCCGGCTTCGACTTCCCGATGCTGATGGCGCTGGCCAAGCAGGGCTTGGGCATTACCCTGCTGCCGGAAACCATCTGCGCCGACGCGGTGCGCAATCGCGAGCTGGAAGTGGTGCTGCCCGCGTGGCGCCTGCCGATGGGCATCTGCCATGCGGTGTTCGCGTCGCGTCGCGGCCTGCTGCCGGCGGTGCGGATGTTCATCGACTATCTCGCCGAAAGCCTGCCACCGCTGCTGGAAGCCTCCCGCCTCAACTGCCTGCACTGCCCGGGTGGGATGGCGCCGGTGAAGCAGGTTAAAATTGCCGAGCCGGCGTGAGCCGCAGGTAAAAATTACGGAAGCGTGGCCGAGTGGTTCAAGGCAGCAGTCTTGACTGCGCAGGCCGAAGGCCGGAGCGAACATCGACCGCAGGTCGATGGTCAAACTGCCGATTGTCGAAGCAGTACACAATTTAAAATGGAGAGATGGCCGAGTGGTTTAAGGCAGCAGTCTTGAAAACTGCCGTGGGTTTACGCCCACCGTGGGTTCGAATCCCACTCTCTCCGC
>JBEBKD010000045.1:0-9893 GCA_040079515.1 Lysobacteraceae bacterium | reverse complement strand
ACCCCGACCACCGCCGCCACCGCGCCCACCCCGGCCGATGCAGCCCCTGCTCCGGCAGCGGGCGACGCGATCCCGGGCCTCAAGCTCGGTGTCGACTACGAGATCATCCAGAACGGTCAGCCGTTCGAGCCGCTCAACGGTCAGATCGAAGTGGTCGAGGTGTTCAATCATGTCTGTCCGGCCTGCGCCGCGTTCCAGCCGCTGGTGGTGAGCTGGAAGAAGAGATTGCCGGCCAACGTGCGCTTCACCTATGTACCGGCGGCGTTCGGCGGCAACTGGGACCAGTTCGTGCGCAGCTACTACGCCGCGCAGACCATGGGCATCGCCGAGAAAGCGCACGAGCGGGTCTACGACGCGATCCATCTGGAGAACAAGCTCAAGGGCGAGCGCGGCAACGACAGCGACGCCGAGATCGCCGCGTTCTACGCCCAGTTCGGCGTCGATGCCAAGCAGTTCGCCAGCAACATGAAGAGCTTCGCCGTCACCAGCAAGTTCAACAAGGCCAAGCAGTACATCGTGTCGCAGCGCGTGAGCAGCACGCCGACACTGATGGTCAACGGCAAGTACATGGCGCTCGGCCGCACGTCCGAGGACCGGTTCCGGATCGTCGACGCGCTGATCGCCCACGAATTCGCCCAAGCCGCCCCGGCCGCCCCCTGAGCCGCGCAGGATTCCGGCCCGCGGGATGGATTCGACCACGACGATCACTGCACGGCAGGCTGCGACGCCTGCCGCCGGTCTGCGGCGGCTCAAGTTGCTGAGCGCCAATATCCAGGCCGGCACCAGCACCCGCCGCTACAGCGACTACGCCACCCGCAGCTGGTCGCATGTGCTGCCGCTCGGCGACAAGCGCAACTCGCTCGACACCATCGCCGATCTCGCCGCACAGCACGACATCGTCGGGCTGCAGGAAAGCGACCCGGGCAGCTGGCGCTCCGGCTTCACCAACCAGACCCATTACCTCGCCGAGCGCGCCGGCTTCGATTTCTGGAGCCACCAGCCCAACCGTCGGGTCGGCATGGTCGCCTCCAGCGCCAATGCGCTGCTGTCGCGGATGGAGCCGGTCGAAGTCAACGAACACCCGCTGCCCGGCCGGATCTCCGGTCGCGGCGTGTTGATCGCCCGTTTCGGCCACGGTGCCGACAGTCTGACCATTGCCGTGGCCCATCTGTCGCTGGGCGCCGGCTCGCGCCGGTCGCAGCTGGCCTTCATCGGCGAACTGCTGCAGGACCACCCGCATACGGTGCTGATGGGCGATTTCAACTGCACCGCCGAGCAGCCGGAGATGTCGCTCCTGTTCCAGCGCACCCGGCTGCAGCCGCCGGCCTGCACCGTGCACACGTTTCCGAGCTGGCGCCCGCAGCGGGCGATCGATCACATCCTGGTCAGCGATGGTCTGCAGTGCGCCGGGATGCGCGCGATGCCGGCGGCCTGGTCCGACCATCTGGCGCTGTCGATCGAGCTGGACGTGCCGATCGCACTGCTCGGTTGAGCGACACACCGCCGATGTTGATTTGAGTCAAGGCGGCTGCCGTGGGCGGCACCTACGCTGCCGCGCATGATCCCGAATCTCGCCTTCGATGCCGAACTGCTGCGCCGCTACGACCGGCCCGGGCCGCGCTATACCTCGTATCCGACCGCGCCGCAGTTCACGGCGGGATTCGATGGGGACGCGCTGCGCCATGCGATCCGGGACAGCAACGGCGATCCGATCCCGCGCCGGCTGTCGATCTACGTCCACGTGCCGTTCTGCCTCAGCCCCTGCTTCTACTGCGGCTGCAACCGGGTGATCACCCACGACAAGACCCGCGCCGAGGCCTATCTCTCCCACCTCTGCCGCGAGATCGAGATGATCGCGCCGCTGTTCGATCGCGACCGTGAAGTCATCCAGCTGCATTTCGGCGGCGGTACGCCCAATTTCCTCACGCCCACGCAACTGCGCTGCACGGTGGATGTGCTCAAGCGGCATTTCCGTTTCAGCGAGGCCAACGACCGCGATATCTCGATCGAGCTCGATCCGCGCACGGTATCGCCGCAGGACATCGCCGAGCTGGCGTTGGCGGGCTTCAATCGCGCGAGTCTCGGCGTGCAGGATTTCGACCCTGCGGTGCAGGAGGCGGTCAATCGCATCCAGGGCATCGAACAGACCCGCGCGGTGGTCGACGCCTGCCGCACCCATGGTTTCCGTTCGGTCAACATCGATCTGATCTATGGCCTGCCGAATCAGACGCTCGACGGTTTCCGCCGCACATTGGAGACGGTGATCGCGATGCACCCGGACCGTCTCGCGGTCTACAGCTACGCGCATCTGCCGGACATGTTCAAGGCGCAGCGCCAGCTCGACGCAAGCCTGCTGCCCGATGCCGAAACCAAACTCGCGCTGCTGCAGCTGGCGATCGAAACCCTCACCGCCGCCGGCTATGTCTATATCGGCATGGATCATTTCGCGCTGCCCGATGATGAGCTGGCGCAGGCGCAGGAGCGCGGCGGCCTGCACCGCAATTTCATGGGCTACACCACCCACGCCGACAGCGATCTGATCGGCCTGGGCGTGAGTTCGATCAGCCATATCGGCGAGAGCTACAGCCAGAATCCACGCGACCTGCCGAGTTGGCAGATGGCGCTGGACGAAGGCCGGCTGCCGGTGTTCCGCGGCATGGTGCTGTCCGAGGACGACCAGCTGCGGGCGGACCTGATCCAACGACTGATGTGCCAGGGCGAGATTCCGATCTCGGCGCTGGAGCGACGTTACGGCATCGATTTCGCCGTCTACTTCGCTGATGCCCTGGAGATGCTGCGGCCGCTGGAAGCCGACGGTCTGGTCCAGACCGGTCCGGAGCGGATCGATGTGACCGCCCGCGGCCGCCTGCTATTGCGTAACATCGCCATGTGCTTCGACCACTACCTCCAACAGCCGGCCGACAAGCCCAGGTTCTCGAAGGCCATCTGAGCCACGTCCGGGGGGACGCTTGACGCGATTGCCGTTCCCGCGTGTCGACACGCGCACGCTGTCCGACGACGGCGACGAATTCCATTTCTGCACCACCTGCGCGTTCTCGCAGGCGTGCATGTCCGAGGGTATGGACAAGCGCGCGCTGAAGGATCTGCACGTGCTGGTGGAGCACGTCGGCCCGTTCCACGCCGGCGAACACATCTTCCGCGAGGGCGACCCGTTCGAGGCGATCGCTGCGGTGCGCGCGGGCACGGTGAAGACCTACGTCGTCGATCGCGACGGCCGCGAACACGTGCTCGGTTTCCATCTTCCCGGCGAGGTCATCGGCCTCAACGCCATCGATGGCGATCACTATCCCTGCAACGCGATCGCGCTGGACACGGTGATGTTGTGCCGGTTCTCGTTTCCGAAGATCGCGGTGCTCGCCACCCGCCTGCCCGGCGTGCAGAAACAGCTGTTCCGTCTGCTCAGCCGCGACATCGGCCGCGCCGCGCTGCTCGCCGGCGACTGGTCGGCCGATCAGCGCATGGCCGCGTTCCTGATCGGCCTGTCGCGGCGGCTCTCCGAGCGTGGTTTCTCCGCCAACCGTTTCCAGCTGACGATGGCGCGCACCGATATCGCCAACTATCTGCGGCTCGCGCCGGAAACCGTCAGCCGGGTGTTGCGGCGCTTCGACGACGACGGCCTGCTGCGTATCGAACGCCGTGATGTAGAGCTGCTCGATCGCGATGCGCTGATGGCGCTGGCCGCGCCGGTGTTGCGCGAATAGGGTGCGCCTTGGCGCACCGACCGCCGGTTGCTTGACCTGCGTCATCGACCGCCGTGCGCGCCGCGCCGACCATCTCCTCCACCTTCCGGAGGAGTACTTCCATGTCCACCACCCGCAGACTTTGGCTGGGCCTTGCCGCCCTGCTCATCGTCGGTTTCGGCACACTGCTCTGGATGGGCGGAGAAGTCTATCGGCAGGCACCGCCAATGCCCGAGGCCGTCGTCACCCAGGACGGTACGCCCGTCTACACCCGCGCCGAGATCGAGCAGGGCCGTCAGGTCTGGCAGAGCATCGGCGGGCAGCAGCTGGGATCGATCTGGGGCCATGGCGCGCTGGTCGCGCCCGACTGGACCGCCGACGGGCTGCACCGTGAAGCGGTCGCATGGCTCGATCTGCGCGCGCAAAGCGCATACGGCAAATCCTACGACGCGCTGGGCGAAGGCGACCGCGCGAAACTGCAGGCCGAGCTCAAACCGCTGATCCGCACCAACACCTACGACGCGGGCACCGGGAAGATCGTGATTTCGGGCGAACGCGCCCAGGCGATCGCAACGGTCTCGGCGCATTACAGCAGCCTGTTCTCGAACGACCCCGCCACGCATGCGCTGCGCGAAACCTACGCGATGCGCGAGAACACCATTCCCGACCCGGCGCACCGGCATGCGATCGGTGCGTTCTTCTGGTGGGCGAGCTGGGCCACAGTCACCAACCGGCCCGATCAGGCCGTGAGTTACACGCAGAACTGGCCGTACGAACCGCTGGTGGGCAATACCGCCACATCGTCGAGCCTGATCTGGACCGTGTTCAGCGTGATGTTCATGATCGCCGGTATCGGTCTGCTCGGCTGGCACTACGCGGTCTGGCACGGCAAGGAAGCGCCAACGACACCGCCCGCGGTCGATCCGCTGCGCGCGCTGGTGCCCACGCCGTCGATGAAAGCCACCGCGAAATATTTCTGGCTGGTGCTGGCGCTGTTCCTGGTGCAGATCCTGCTGGGCGCGACCACCGCGCACTATCAGGTCGAAGGCCAACAGGCTTACGGCTTCGCGCTTTCGGACATCCTGCCGTATTCGCTCACCCGCAGCTGGCATACGCAGCTCGCGGTGCTGTGGATCGCGGTCGCGTGGCTCGCCACCGGTCTGTACATCGGCCCGGCGGTGTCGGGCGCAGAACCGAAATTCCAGCGTCTCGGCGTCAATGCGCTGTTCGTCTGTCTGCTGATCATCGTCGTCGGCGCATTCACCGGGCAATGGTTCGCGGTAATGCAGAAGCTCGGTCTCGACAATAATTTCTGGTTCGGTCATCAAGGCTGGGAATACACCGACATCGGCCGTTTCTGGCAGTGGTTCCTGTTCATCGGCCTGCTGCTGTGGCTGTTCCTCGTCGGCCGCGCGCTGTGGCCGGCGCTGCGGCGCAGGGACGAAATGTCGTCGATCATCGGTCTGCTGTTCCTCTCCACCGTCGCCATCGGTCTGCTGTTCGGCGCCGGCCTGATGTGGAACGAACACACGCATATCTCGATGGTCGAATACTGGCGCTGGTGGGTGGTGCATCTGTGGGTCGAAGGGTTCTTTGAAGTGTTCGCCGCTGCGGTGATCAGCTTCATCTTCGTCAAACTCGGGCTGATCCGCGGCAGGACCGCGACCGTCAATGTGTTGTTCGCGACGATCGTCTTCATGGCCGGCGGCATTCTCGGCACTTTCCACCATCTGTATTTCACCGGCACCACGACTGCAGTGATCGCGCTCGGCGCCAGTTTCTCCGCACTGGAGGTCGTACCGCTGGCGCTGATCGGTCTGGAAGCCTACGACACCTGGAAGCACAGTCACGCCACGCCGTGGATGCAGCGCTATCGCTGGCCGATCCTGTTTTTTCTGTCGGTGAGTTTCTGGAATCTGGTCGGCGCCGGTCTGTTCGGTTTCCTCATCAACACGCCGCTCGCGCTGTACTACATGCAGGGTCTGAACCTCACGCCACTGCACGGCCACACCGCGCTGTTCGGCGTCTACGGCATGCTCGGCATCGGTCTGCTGCTGTTCTGCGTGCGTGGACTCAAGCCGGAAGCGGTGTGGAACGAAAAACTGTTGTCGGGTTCGTTCTGGACGCTCAACATCGGTCTGACGCTGATGGCGTTGCTCACGCTGTTGCCGATGGGCATCCTGCAATTGCAGGCGGCGCTGGAACATGGTTACTGGTACGCACGCTCCGCCGAGTTCATGGGCAAGCCCATCTTCGATCTGCTGGTGTGGATGCGCGTGCCTGGCGACACGATTTTCAGCATCGGCGCGCTGCTGGTCAGCTGGTTCGTGTTACGGCTGTGGATCGCGCCGAAACGCGAGGCCGCCTTGCCGGCCGGCGAAGCGGCCAAACCGTGATTTCCGCGCTATCGTCCTTTTCCCCGCATGCGGGGAAAAGGGCTTTCCCTGGGCCCGTTCCGGGGTGGCGCGCAGCGCCGGATGAGGGCCGATGATCGAGTTCTACCCGCAGATCCGTTTCGTGCACATCGCGTGCGTCGTGCTCAGCGGAATGCTGTTTTTCCTGCGCGGCACCGGCGTGCTCGCGGGCGCGCGCTGGCCGATGCGGTTGCCCGTTCGCCTCGCCAGCTACAGCATCGACACCGTCCTGCTCACCGCCGCGCTGATGCTGGTCACGATGCTGCCGGGTGCGATGTTCGCGAACGGGTGGTTGACGACCAAACTCGTACTGCTCGTTGTCTATGTCATCCTGGGAAGCTTCGCACTCAAACGCGCGCGCACGCCGCGCGCGATGCGGCTCTGTTTCGTCGCTGCGGCCGCGACTTATCTCTTCATGTTCTCGATCGCGCGCGCGCACGATCCGGCAGGGATCCTCCGCGCGATCCTGAATTGAAACGCCACGATCAAAACCACAGTCGCAACCCCGCCACCACGCGCGTGTCCTCGGTCGCTTCGCCTTCGTCCCGAAGCATGTCGGCAGTTCCGCCGAAGCTGCGTTCGTGCACCACGCCCACATACGGCGCGAACTTGCGGGTGAATTCGTAACGCAGGCGCAGACCGGTTTCGATTTTGCCCAGCCCGGAACCGATGCCGCGCGAGCGGTCGTCGCGACCGTGCCAGTCGGCTTCGATCTTCGGTTGCAGGATCAGCCGGTTGGTCAGCAGCAGTTCGTATTCGGCCGAGATGCGTGCCGCAGTCTGGCCCGATGCGCCGAGGTAGGCGGTGGCTTCGACTTCGAACTTGTACGGCGCCGTGCCGATCACGCCGATCGCGATGTCGTCGCGATTCGGGCCGGGCGCAATGTCGTGACGCACGCCGGCGACCAGATCCCACCAGCGCGCGACCGGGTGACCGTAAAGCATTTCGACATCGGCACTTTCGATACGGCCATGCTTGCGTTCGCCTTCACTGCGCACCCAGAGTCTGTGCATGTCGGTGCCGACCCAGCCCTGCGCTTCCCACGCCTGTCCGGTACCCGGATCCGCGTCCCAGGCTTCGAGTCGATCGAACAGCAGATAGGAGAACACGCCGCTGCCGTGATCGTGGCCGTGCGCAGGCGGTTCCGCCGCTTCGCGATCCGCATCGGTGAGCGGTGGGATCGGCGTGAGCGGTGTCTGCGTCGGTGCGGTCTGGTGCTGCGAGTGATCCATCTTCGAGTGATCGACGACCTTGTTTTCGGATTGGGCCGGTTCGACGGCATGTTGACTGTGATCGTGCTGCTGCGCCTGCGCGGTACCGGCGACGAGCACGGCTGTGGCGATGATGGCGATGCTGCGATGGCGGATGCGCATGGCGTTCATGCCTCCACCCGCACTTCGCGCATCATCCCGGCTTCCATGTGGTAGAGCAGATGGCAGTGATAGGCCCAGCGCCCGAGCGCATCGGCGCGTACGCGGTACGAGCGCTTCGTGCCCGGCGGCATGTCGATGGTGTGTTTGCGCACCATGAACTCGCCGTTCGCGTCTTCCAGATCGCTCCACAGGCCGTGCAGATGGATCGGGTGGGTCATCATGGTGTCGTTGACCAGCACGATGCGCAGGCGCTCGCCGTAGTTCAGGCGCAGCGGTTCGGCGCTGGCGAACGGCTCGCCATTGAACGACCACGCGAAGCGCTCCATGTGTCCGGTGAGATGCAGTTCGACATCGCGTCCCGGGTCGCGACCGTCGGGATCGTCGAACAGGCTGCGCAGCATCGAATAACTCAACACTTTGCGGCCGTTCTCGCGCAGACCGATGCCGGGGTCGTCGAGTTTCGGCGCGGGCATCATCGTCTGCATGTCGACCAGCGGATTGCCGGTTTCGCTGGCGGGATGCGATTGCATACTGCCTGTCGTCGAGTGCTGCATGGAGCCGTGCATGTTGGCGCCGCAGCCGCCTTCCATGCCTTTCATCGACATGCCTTTCATGTCGTGACTGCTGTGATCCATACCGCCATGCCCCATGTCGGCCATGCTCAGGATCGGTCGCGGATCAACTGCCGGCACCGGCGCGCGCAGTCCATCGCGCACAGCGAGCGTGCCGCTGACGTAGCCGGTACGGCCGAGATCCTGCGCGAAGATCGTGAACGCATCCTGCCCGTTCGGGGTCACGATCACGTCGAAGGTTTCCGCAGGCGCCATGCGGAACTCCTCGATCGTCACCGGATGCACGTGCTGGCCGTCCACGGCGACCACGGTCATCGTCAGCCCCGGAATGCGCACGTCGAAATGGGTCATCGCCGAACCGTTGATGAAACGCAGCCGCACTTTTTCGCCATGCGCGAACAGTCCGGTCCAGTTGCCCAGCGAGGTCGTGCCGTTGATCAGATAGGTATAGGTGTGCGCGTTGACGTCCGACAGATCGGTCGGCGTCATCCGCATCTCACCCCACAGTTTGCGATCCTCGATCGTCGCGCCAAGACCATCGCGCTTGGCGTCGCGGAGAAAATCGCCGACCGTGCGCTTCGAATAGTTGTCGTGGCTCGGCATTTTCTTCAGCCGCGCGTAGAGATCGGCGGGTGCGAGATCGGTCCAATCGCTGAGCAGCACCACATGGTCGCGCTGGTAGTCGAAAGGTTCGGGGTCGGCGGCATCGACGATCAACGCACCGTACAGCCCCGCCTGTTCCTGGAAACCGGAATGGCTGTGATACCAGTACGTGCCCGATTGTTTCAGCGCGAAACGGTAGCGGTAGGTTTCGCCCGGACCGATGCCGTCGAAACTCATGCCCGGCACGCCGTCCATGTTCGCGGGCAACAGAATGCCGTGCCAGTGGATCGAAGTCGTGCGGCCGTGGATCGAATGCGCCGGCAAGCGGTTGCTCACGCGCAGCTCGACCGTGCTGCCCTCGCGCCAGCGCAGCGTCGGCGCCGGCACCGAACCGTTGACCGCCACGCCGATACGCGTGCGGCCGGTGAAGTTCACCGGCAGTTCGCCGATGCTCAGATCGAAATCGGTGCCTGTGAGCACGGGTGCAGCGGCATTGCCGGCGCGCGGCCAACCGAACGCAGCGGCGACGCCGCCGAGAGCGAGCCCCTGCACGAAACGACGGCGCGAGGCGTCGCCAGAAGAAGAGAAGGACATCGGAACACTCCACGACGTTCACGCGCCTGACGCGGTGAGGTCGGATCAATGACTGCGAATTCGCGCGATGCGCGCGACGACGGCGCCCGTGGGGCGCGAGCGATCGCTTAGCCGATGGGAGGTCGAACCGGATGCGGTAGCGCGGGCGCTGTGTGCGCATACGATGGCGCAGGCGTGTACGCGATGCCGGTGGCTGCAGACAGCAGAACGGTCGAAGGCATCAGCGCCGCCAGACCATGCGCGGCACAAGCGCATTGGCAATGGTCAGCGCAATCTCCGCAGCTTTCCTTGTCCGAAGCCCATGGCTGCTGCGACACGCTGCTCTGAGGCGCGTTGTCATGTTGCATGCCGTCATGTTGCATGCCGTTGTGCATGTTCGATGCGTCTGCGCCCATGCCTTCGTGACAGGGCGGTTCTGCAACAGGCGCTGCAGCCGCGACGGTGTCGTGCGCACAAGCCGCATGCACCGACGCCATCGCGCCACCGATGCCGTTCGCCACCAGGGCGAGGCTGAGCAGGGCGTGCAGCAGGAGCGGGCGAAGGCGCATCGCCGCAGTGTACTCCCGACGTATCCGACCCGCGACCGCAACATCCCGTTCCCTTCTCCCCGCACAGTACCGTAGCCCGGTTCTCGCC
>JBEBKD010000044.1:0-10034 GCA_040079515.1 Lysobacteraceae bacterium | reverse complement strand
CACCCGCCCGGCCCATCCTTGTCACGATGCCTTGGCCGGGGCACGGGGCATCTTATGCCAGAAATGCCGATCCGTCCGCAGCCCACCTCCGCCGCAACAGCAATCATGATCGCCGTCCCACTACCAGTCCGTCGACCTGTAATCCTTCAGGAACTGGCCCCAGACGTGAAGGCCGGTGTTGAAGCCATCGATGATCGGGTCGACGATGCGCGCTGCGCCGTCGACGATATCCAACGGCGGATGGAAGCGTTCTTCGATGACCTTGCGCGCGGCCAGCTCCGCGGGATCCTCGTCGGTCACCCAGCCGGTGTCGACCGCGTTCATGTGGATGCCGTCGTTGTGGTAATCGGCTGCGGCGGTGCGCGTCATCATGTTCAGCGCCGCCTTCGCCATGTTGGTATGCGGATGCCGGGTGGTCTTGAACTTGCGGTAGAACTGGCCTTCGACCGCGGAGACGTTGACGATATGTTTGTCTCGGCTCGGTGCTTCGCCCTCGCCGGTGCGCAGCATCAGCGGCTTCAGGCGCGCATTGATGATGAACGGCGCGATCGCGTTGACAAGCTGCACTTCCAACAATTCGACCGCAGGCACTTCGGCCATCAGCAGTCGCCATGAATTGCGCGTGCGCAGATCGATCTGCTGCAGATCCTGATCAAGCCGACCCTGCGGAAACAGATGCTGCTGCCCCACCATCTCTTCGGCGAGCAGCGGAATCTGCGACAGCTCGGCGGCGCGGGTGATGCCGGCGAGCGCATCGCGGTCGCTGCCGCGTCCCTGTACCGACAGCGACGAGCCGTCCGCGCCCTCGGGCAGCATCGCGTACTGGCGCAGACCTTCGTAACCGCCGAGCAGTTTGCGAAGATCTTCGGGCACGTCGTGCGCAGCGGCGGTTTCGCCGTCCATCATGTGCGCGTAGAACTCCGGCGGACGGCGCACCGTCTGACAGGCGTTGTTGACGATGAAATCGAGTCGGTCACGGCTGGCGACCAGCTCGCGACAGAACGCTTCGACGCTGGGCGTGTGGCGCAGATCCAGGCCGAAGATTTCAAGACGGTCTGCCCAGTCGCCGAAGTCCGGTTCTTCGGCATAGCGCGCGGCCGAGTCGCGCGGGAAGCGCGTGGTCACGATCAGGCTCGCGCCCGCGCGCAGCAGCTTGAGTCCGGCCTGATAGCCGATCTTCACCCGCCCACCGGTCAGCAGCGCGACCCGCCCGCGCAGATCGGCGGTCTCGGTGCGCTTGCCGAAATTGAATGCCGCGCAGCCAGGGCACAACTGGTCGTAGAAATGATGGATCAACGAATACTTCTGCTTGCAGACATAGCAATGCTGCGGCTCGATCGATTCGCGCGGCTCCGCCGCTTCCGCGTCGACATCTTCGGCCGTGAAATCCGGCGGCGGAAAATAATTCGGCGTGGTGAACACCGGACGGCGGCGCAGCTCCCGGATACCGGTCTCGTGCAGTACCGCTTCCTCCCGCGCCACCTGCGCGGCGTTGCGCGCGCGCTCGGCGGCTTTCATCTTCTGCCGGCGCAGCACCGGGTCGGGGTGGTAAACGCTGGCCACCGCCTGATGCAGCCGCCCCCGATCTTCGGCAGGAAGGCGGTCCAGCAGTTCGCGGTCGGCCGCGATGGCATCGAGGAATGCGATACAGGCACGGGCGTCGGCGGCAAGTGCCTCCGCAGAGACATCGACGGATACATCAGCGGGCGCATTACGATGCGTCGCATCGTGGGAAGGTGGTGAAGAAGCAGGCATCGCGGTCCCGGATCGATGCGGCGAACCGCCGCAGACCGGCTATTGTCGCGCGGATGCGCCTGCTATGCATGCCTTCCGCCACTGCCCGGACATCCGCCCGGATGCTAGTCTGAACCGATGACGCGACGTACCGCCCTCTGGCGCACCGACGACATCAACGTCCATCGCTTCGCGCATTCGCCGTGCGAAGTGGATCACGGCCCGGTCGATGAGATCGGGCAGCATTTCAGTGCGAGCTTCGTCGAGAAAGGCAGTTTCGATCTCGAAGTCGACGGGCGGACATGGCGGCTCGGCCCTGGCGACCTGCTGCTCGTGCATCCGGGAATGCGGTTTCGCGTTAGCCACGGCGAAGAGGGGCTGAACGATGTCTGCCTGTCCGTGGGTTACACCGCCGCCGAGATCGATGGTTTCGATCGCGCACGCACCTGGGAACGCGCGCGCATGCCCGTGATCCGCGCGAACAATCGTCTGCGTTATCTGCATTGGGGCATGCAACACGCGCTCAACACGAACACTGCGCTGCTGGCGGAGACCTGTGCGGGCGAATTGTTCCGGGAAATTCCGCAGACGCGGGCCGAGACCACACGCAACTACAAAACGCGGACGCTCGATGGATACGCACAGCGCATCCATGCCGCGCGCGACGCCATCGACCGCCGTTATGGGCAGGATCTGCGACTGGGCGAGCTCGCGCGATCGGTCGGCATGAGCACCTTCCACTTCGCCCGTCTTTTCGCAGAACTCATCGGCATGCCGCCGCATCGCTATCTGCTTGAAGTCCGGCTTCGCGCCGCATCCGCCATGTTGCGCGATGGACGCAGCGTCACCGATACCTGCTTCGCCTGCGGCTTCAACAGCCTCGGTCACTTCAGCCGGACCTTCGCCCGCCGATACGGATCTAACCCCTCGCTCTATCCTTCCAGGCCGTCCTGACGCACTACCGGCGACGACGCTTCCATCGTGGAAAAAGTGCGCAAGAAAGCGCAAGCCGTCTCCGCACCTCGCCGCTATCGTTGCGCGCACATCCTCTGGAGATCGCCGCAGTGCATACCACCTTGACCGGCACCATGACGGCCGCCGCCATCTTCGCATCCACCCTTGCCGTGTCCAGCGACACCATGGAAGAAGACAAGCGCACGATCGCAGCGCTGGATACCGAATACCAGGCTGCGGTGGAACGCAACGACGCAGACACCATGGCGCGGATCCTGCACGAAGACTTCATCCTCGTCCTCGGAGGCGGTCGCACCTATACCCGCGCCGACCTGCTCGCGAGCGCGCGCGAGCAACACGTCATCTACGAACATCAGGTCGAAGATCCCGGCACGCAAACCGTGCGCATCTGGGGCGATGCCGGTGTGGTGACGGCGCGCCTGTGGCTGAAGGGGACGCAGAACGGAAAGGCGATCGACCGCCGCCTGTGGTTCAGCGACACCTATGTGCGCACGCCGCTGGGTTGGCGTTACGCATTCGGTCAGGCTTCGTTGTCTCTGCCGGAATGAAGCGCCAAAAGCGTCCCGGTGCTTCAATCGATACGGTACACACGCGGTTTCGGCATGTCTTCGCTCACCTGCAGAAACCAGCGCCCGGCGATGCCCGGTACGACGACGATCTCCGGCGACTGCAGAGGCTTCGACAGCGTCATCTTGCCTTTCAGCACTTTCCATTGCTGACCATTCTCCAGTTGGAACACGTATCCGGGTTCCCAACCACCGACATCGCCCTTGACGCGGCTGCGGATCGGCGCATCGTTCAATCCGATGAAATCTCCACTGCCGTGCGGCTCGGGACGCGCCGGCCGATCGCGAGCGACTACGGCCCTCGCCTCCTCCCCCCTGGCTTCGGCGAGCTGCTTGGCTTCGCTGTCGCGCAGCAATGCGTTCAGCAGCGTCAATTGCTCGTCCGACAAGGTGTCCAGGCCGGTCGCACGACACTGCTCGGCTGTCAGGCGTTTTTCGATATCGACATAGTCGGACTGCGCATAGGCCGTGCTCGAAGCCAAAAGCAGGATCGCCAGACCGGTGGAACGCAAAAAACACCGCATGACGCTACCTCTCGCAAAGTGAGTCGATGGACCCGATGCCCAGCACCGTCCGTGTCGCGGGAACAGCCAACCCGGGATCATGTCACTGGATGATGTCAGTCCGATGGCAATCGGCTCGACCGATCGGCCGGTCCTCCGACAGCCCATCATCACGCCGGTTCATTCGCCCAGCCCAGCAATTTCCATTCGCCCTGCTCTCTGACGAACAGCCGGAGATTGTGCGTGACCACGCCGGAATCGGTCACCGTGCAGGCGACCATCGCGCGCGCACCGAAGATCTGGATCGACTCGACCCGGAGTTCGCGATGACCTGGCCTGGGGGTCTGCAGGAATGCGTCGCGATTCGCGAGCGAACCGTCGCGGCGCAAGAACACCAGCTGCGATGCGATCAATCCGCCGAGCTGCGCCATGTCGCCCGTGTTCTCGGCGATGACGATCTCTTGATTGCGCCGGGCCAAGGCTTCGATATCGCTTTGCATGTTGCACTCCCGTTTGCATGCAGGACGGTGCGGTGGCTCACTCGAATGCATCGTAGCGCTGAAACCCGGGGCCGCAACATGCACCCGGACTCCATGCGTCGTTCATTTTCGCGGAGACGCCAGCCGCACACGCCGACCCAACGCATCCGACCGGTATCCGAACCACGCACCACCCTCGGAAAGTCGCTCGTAAAGCTGCATCACACCGTGCACGCGAGCGATGACGCCGAACAGCGCACCACTGATGCATCCGATGCCATGAGAAACGAAGCTCACTCCCTCGGCGCTATCCATCGTCCCCGAGGACACCATGGTCCGCCAGATATCCGCACCGAGCCAGAACAGCACCACCCAGAACGCCATCACACTGAAAGTCAGCGGTAAGACGAAAAGCATCAGACGCAGGTTGACCGCGCGGTCGTAGGACATGATGGCGTAGGCACCGGCGATCACCGAAATACAGCCCGATGCCCCAACCGTCGGAATTTCGGTGCCCACGTTGTCGTGAACATAGAGCAGGTCGCCGAGGAAACCACCGATGAAGTAAAGCGACAGTAATCCGAGCAGTCCGACAACGTCATCGATGCTGTCGCCGAAATGCCGGAGGAACAGCATATTGCCCAGCAGATGCAGGATATCGGCATGCATGAAGTTGGCGGTGAAAAATTGAAACCAGCGCCAATCGTCGGCCAGCAGGCCATATTTCTGCGAAAAAGCGGTGGCATCGTCGGTCAGATTCATCACCATCCATGCAAATGCGGCAATGTTGATCGCGATCAGTGCGTACACCGCCACGATACGTGCTTGACGCGGTTTTCCTGTCCCCATGGCAACAGCCAGATTACATCGTCCCCCCTGGATTCCCGGCAACACCACCGGTGCCCGCATATCCTAACAACAGCGACGGCGTCATCGCACGATACGCATGCTTGTCAGTGGAACATCGCCCTGTTAGGTTGGGGCCGGACATCCAAGGAGACATCCGATGGCAAATATTCTGGTGGACAGGCATCGTCTGAACGAAACCCAGCTCAGCATCGACGAGATGCCACCGCTGGCCAATGGCGCCGTACGGCTCAAGGTGGAAAGCTTCTCCCTGACCGCGAACAACATCACCTATGCTGCGCTCGGCGACCGGTTCGGCTATTGGAATTTCTTCCCCGCGTCCGATGGCATGGGGATCGTACCGACATGGGGTCATGCCGTGGTCGAAGCATCGAACCATGACGAGGTCGCAGTCGGCGAACGCGTCTATGGTTTTCTGCCGATGGGCACGCATCTCGATGTCGTACCCGGCCAGCTCACTACCGCTGGTTTTGCCGATCTGTCCGCACATCGTCAGGCGATGAGCCCGATCTACAACCAGTACAGCCGCCTTGCCCACGACCCGGAACATGATCCCGCGCGCGAGGCCCAGCGCATGATCTTCGGGCCACTGTTCAAGACCGGCTTCCTGATCGAAGCGATGTTCCGTCGAGAAAACTGGTTCGGCGCGCATACGCTGTTGATGACCAGCGCGTCGTCGAAAACCGCCATGAGCCTGGCCAGCGTCGCCAAGGATCTCTCCCCGACGATCGCGCGCGTCGGTTTGACATCCGAAAAACATGTCGCCTTCGTCGAAAGCACGGGACTTTACGACCGCGTTGTCGCCTACGACGATGTCGCTTCGTTGCCGCGGACCATGTCGGCATGCGTCGATTTCGCAGGCGATGCTGCGCTGCTGCACGCAATCCATGAGCGATTGGGCGATGCACTCGCCTACAGCTGCCTGGTAGGTCTGACGCATGTCGACGCACCCGCCGGCGAAAAAGCCGGACCGATGCGCGGGCCGGCACCGGTCCTGTTCTTCGCACCGGATCACGCCGTAGCCACGATCAAAGAGCTGGGGCCGAAGGGGTTCTTCGAGGCCGTCGCCGCCCGCTGGCACCGGTTCCAAGACATTGTCGACGGCACTGTCACCATCGAAGAACGCACCGGGCTTGCTGCCGCTGCCGATACCTACCTGACGATACTGCAAGGCATCGCCAATCCAGGCATTGCGACAGTCATTCGACCCTGAACAGACCGTGCTTCCCTATCGCTTCGGCCTCCCGGGCATGAATCTGGGTGTCGTCGTCACATACTCGCGATAAGCGGGACTGCGCTGCTGCAGATCCGCTTCCAGCAGCGGCACACCGGAGACGCGCGTCAACAGCCAGGTCATCAGCAGTGGCGAAAACAGCGTCCACGCGCCGCCCATGCTGGCGGACGCGATCCAGATGCCCCACCAGAACGTGGCCTCGCCGAAGTAATTCGGGTGCCGGCTGTAGCGCCAGAGGCCGCGGTTCATCACCTCGTCCTGTACGGTGCGCGTCGCCTTGTAACGCGCCATCTGCGCATCGGCGACGGTCTCGAATGCCGCGCCGAACGCGGCGATGGCGAAGCCCGCATAAGTCAGCAGATTCGCGTCTTGCACGCCGTTGAGAATCGGCACCACCGGCAGCACGATCACCGTCGCCAGCACCATCTGCAGCAGGAAGATCAGATACAGACTCTTGAATTCGAAATTCGGCTGATTGCGCGCGCGGATCGCCTGATAGCGCCGGTCCTCGCCGTGACCGTGGTTGCGCAGCGTGATGTAGCCCGATAGGCGCAGCCCCCACAGCACGATCAATGCAATCAGCACGTACGCCACCGTGGCATCGCTGCGCATCCGCCACGCGAACAGCAGCGTGAAGACGATGAAGAAGATCGACCACAGGCTGTCGACGATGCTGACATCGCGCAGCTTGACGCTGAGCGCCCACGCCGAGATCGCCAGCAACAGCATCGCCGACAGCGGCAGCCACACCTCGGCAAGACCGGACAGATTCATCGGTTCACACTCCCAGTCGTTTTGCGATGGCGAAGGTGATGGTCGACACCGATGCCGACAGCACGGCGCCCCAGGCCAGATCGACCACGGTGATCAGCAGCGGCCAATCCTTCAACAGCGCCAACGCGGTCAGATCGAACGTGGCATAGGTGATGAACCCGTACGCCGCCCCCACCGACAGCGCATGGCGCGCCGAGCGTTTTTCGTACGCAGGCGCGATCACGAAGTACACCATGCCGCCGATGAAGATCAGATAGAACAACACCGCCGCCACCCAGTTCACATTGGCTTTCATCAGACCGCCGACTTGTGCGGCATAGAAATCGCTCGCCAGCAGGCCCAGCCACAGCATGTCCAAGGCAAAAAAGACCGGTAGCGCGATGGCGAAGAGTTTGAGCCGCATGGGGAGTTCTCGGGTTTGCCACGTCGAACGGCAGGTCAAGGCACGTACACCAATGACCTTATACGACAGATACGGCGCGGCGGATGCAAGCTTGGCCCACCGCTGACATCCGATACCCCGATGTATCTCGAACGAGACCACCCGGCTTTTACGAACGGGAGTTGCAATCTCTTCGTCACGCCATGATGGGCCAAGGGGCCTACCCTACTTGCTTTACGCTTTGCGCGTCATTTGGCAGGCGGGTTCCAATTGAATCGATCCTTGTTTGCGGTGTTTCTTCGGGAGAGGTCCGCGAGCATGCCATCTAACCTGGCGCGATCCGCCCATCGGCCATTGATGAATACACCGGCGATCTTGCGGACGTTCGCAGTGTCCGCCAGGGGGTCCGCATCGAGCAGCACCAGATCGGCGCGTTTCCCGATCTCGATCGTTCCGCGATCGCCATCCACGCCCAACCAGACGGCGGGCAGACGCGTCGCCGATGCGAGCGCCTCCTCGTTCGTGAGGCCGGCGTCCGCCAACAGCTCGAGTTCGTCGTGCATGGAAAAGCCTGCGATGACGCCGGAGGTCAACGTGTCGGTTCCGGCGACGATCGGAACGCCCGCCGCCTTGAGCGCGCGCACCAGTCGCGTGTGGAACTCCACCATTCGTTCGAAGTAGGCGGTCAGTTCTGGTGTCGAGTTCTTGTTGTATCGATTCGCAACCAGCCACTTGCTCTGCAGCAGCGGGTGGACATACTGGAGGTAGGGCGATGCGCGCAATTCGTCGAGCGAGCGCGTTTCGCTTGCGATCCACTTCATGACTGTCAGCGTCGGCGTGACCCAGGTGCCGTTGCGCTTGGCCATCGCCGCGAAACGCTTCGCGTCCTCGTCGCTGAAGTCCGCTGAATGTTTCGAGAATTCCTCGGCATGCGCGATCATCCCGAAATTCGGCACGAAGGCGCTCTCGAGTTTTCCCTCGAACGCTTCCGGAATATGCCCGACCGTTTTCAGTCCTTGCTTGTTCGCTTCATCGACGATGGCCGCGAACGTCTCGACATTGAGCCCGGAATACACTTTGATGAATTCGTAGCCCTCCGCTTTGGCGCTACGAACGGCTTGGCGTCCATCCGAAGGCGTCTCCGCGATACGGCCCTGCGATTGACCGCCATTGATCACAGCGGCCAACGCCATGTGCGGACCGAATACCTGTCCTTTCTCGACCTGGTTGCGTTGCGCGAACGCGCCGGGCTGGGCATCCAGATTGAATATCTGCGTCACCCCATTCGCGATGTAGGGCGTCATGATGTCTTGGGTATCGAAGAAGACCGATGGGGCTTCGGTCGGATATTTCTTCGGACGCATGTAGCCATCGGCCTCCACGTGGACATGCATGTCCGTCAGACCGGGGATGAGCCACTTCCCTTTGCCGTCGATACGCCTGGCGCCCGCAGGAACCGGGCCTTGCAGCGCGACGATCCGGTCCTTCTCGATCACCACCGTGGCGTCATGCAGGACCGCGCCATTCACGGTCATCGGCACGACGGTGACGTGCTCGATCACGGTCACCGGCTGCTCATTGCCGGCAGCCCGCGCAGGCGACAGGAGCAGACCGCTGGCTGCAGCGAAGATCGGGAGAAGGATGCGTTTCATCATGGGTCGTATGCCTTGGCGAGAATCGATAAATCTTATTGGCAACAGTCGATTATTGTTCTCTATTTGAACTCACATTCGATAATTTTTATCGTAATATCGAAATCATGAATAGCCAGCCTCTCGACAAGTTCGACGAATCGATTCTCGTCCTCCTGCAGCGCGACGCACGACAACCCGTCTCCGAGATCGCAGCCGCTGTCGGGCTGTCCGAACCGGCGTGCTACAGAAGGATCAGGCGGCTGCGGGAAGACGGCATCATCGATCGGGATGTCGCGGTCATCCATCCCCGCGCCATGGGCTGGCCCTTGAGCATGCTGGTGCTCGTCACCCTCGAGACCGATCGCAGCCAGATCATCGACGCTCTGGTGAAGCGATTGAGCACACTCGATGAAGTCCTGGATGCATGGTATGTCACCGGGGATCATGACTTCGTGCTGCATGTGATCGCCCGCGACATGGAGTATTTCGAGAATTTCGTGCGGCAGTCGCTGCATTCCGACGCCAACGTCCGCAGTTTCAAGACCCTGGTCGTCATGCGCAATTGCAAGCGGCTGTCGGCTGTCCCTGCGATCTCGAATATCGACCGTTAGCGACCACAACATGTCCGCGAACGCTAACCGATCGTCACATCCAAGCCAAGATTCGCCGCAAGTAGCCCGGGTGCCCGCGAAGTGGGCACCCGGGACGGGGTGTCGCATGTCTCACCGAAGGCCCCGGCTCTCGCTTGTAGCGAGAACCAATGGAATGGACTCCTCCCACTGATCCAGCATCTAGGTGCCAGACTGGAGGTTGTCACTACCAGTCACACAGCAGGAGGAGTCCGCCATGAAGATTAGTCGAGTCGCTCTGGATTTGGCAAAGAACG
>JBEBKD010000043.1:0-13710 GCA_040079515.1 Lysobacteraceae bacterium | reverse complement strand
TTAAAAACAGTTTCCTATTAATGACCTCATAAAAATGCCGTTAAGAAAAATTGGGCGAATGGCGTAAAAGAAAAATTAATGTTACCACTGTTTGGCTTTGTACTAAAGCTTGTAAGTCTTACTACTGCTGGGTAATGCACAAATGCTCGAACTAATTTTTGTTTAGCCATGCAACCAATTTTTTAGGCATTTTTATGAAGTCTTGAATTTTTGCTCCACTTTTGTTTCAAGACAAAAGTGGAAAGATATCTGAAAATAAAAGAAGATTCGACTTTTTAAGGGTCGACTATCTATAGGTTCATCTATTTTTTTAAGAAAAATAAGTAAGGCAAATACTTTTTGCAAAGGTTAATTTTCCTTCTAATCTATTCTTAATTTTTTTACCTCAAAATAGTTAAATCCGATTTTACAAATTGTTTTGTACCGTTTTGCATTATAAATTCTATTACAGCAAAATATGTACCATCTGGCAAGGCTTTTCCTTTATATGTGCCATTCCAATTGTTTGTATAACCTTTTGCTTCAAATACTTTACTTCCATATCTATTAAATACACTTACAAAAGCTCCATCTTTTGCCAAACAAAAATTATTGTCGTACACAAGCCAAGTATCATTTATACCATCACCATTTGGCGAAAATGCATTTCTTACATTTATACAACTTTGCACTACAGTTACAATTACGCTGTGGCTTACCGATGGGCAAAGGCTTGTAGGGTCAGATACTGTTAAAGTATATGTAGTAGTAGCAAGCGGATTTGCTATTGGATTTAATATAGTAGCAGATGATAATGCTAATGGAGAAATATTTGATGTCCACAAATAATTAGCTCCAACAGAAGCTGTGCCCAATAATTGTGTTTGATTACCTCTTGCTATAATTACACCATTACCAGCATTAACTGTTAGTACTGGTGCGATATTTACAACAATAGCACTTTTAGCGCCTTCGCAAGTTAAAGCACTTTGGCTTACATAATAAGTAGTGCTACCTACCACCGAAGTAGCAGGTACAATTGCTGTAGCAGTACCAATGGCAGTAGGCGTTGTGTACCACAATAAATTTGTGCCAGTAGCTGTCAAAGCCACCGATGTAGCATTTTGACAATAGTTTATTGGTGTTGTTACAACAGGTGCGGCTGGTCTTAAATTTACAGTTATTGTTAACGTTGCCGTTGTAGCACATTGACCAATAGTTGGTGTAAATAAATAAGTTGTGGTGGTTGTGTTGTTTAGTGCTGGGCTCCAAGTACCAATTACTCCATTTGTAGAACTTGTAGGTAATGCAGTTAATGTATTACCACTACAAATTGGTGCTATAGCTGTAAATGTAGGTACTGTTAAAGGTGCAATTACAACAGTCGTAGTAGTAGTAGTAGCAGGGCAACCTGGCGTAGCCGCAATAGTGTAAGTAACTACATAAGTACCAACCGTACTTGTGTTAGGCGTAATAGCACCAGTGGTTGGGTTTATTGTTAAACCAGAAGTGCTACTGTAAGTGCCTCCAGTAAATAATCCAGTACCTGTTAGTGTTACTGATTGTGCAGTTGTTGTGGTTACACAAAAAGGTGTAGCATAACCAATGGTGGCAGTTGTAGGTGTACATCCAGCAGCCACACAAAGTTTTGTAGCTGCAGCAAAACAGCCAGTGCCTGTAGGTGTAACGGTAATTGTAACATTATTACCTCCACTCAATCCATTTACTGTATAGGTTAATACATTACCGATAGCACCTATATTTACAACAGGGTTTGCATTTATTTGATAAGATACGTTATACCCAGTAGCTCCTGCTACAGATACCCAACTAAACCCTACAGTACTTGCCGTTGCAGTACCACACGTAATTACAGGAGTAAGTAAAGGATTTACTGTTACTACTACTGGTGTTATTGTAAAACAACCTGCTGCAGTAGTTCCTTTTATGTAATAAGTGCCAGCTGTGGCCACTGTAGGTGTTGTATAAGATGTTGTAGCAGTAGCGTTTGTCCAATAAGTTAATATAAGCCCAGCAGTAGAGCCACTTGTAATAGCTGCTGCAGTAATATCTACCGTATTTGGCATACAAACTGCTGCAGGATTTGTAACTATTAAGGCAGGTGTAGCATTGATATTTACTGTTATAAACGATCTAGTACTAAAACAAGTACCAGTATTTGAGCCTACCCAATATGTAGTAGAACCAGCACTTGCCGATGAAGGCGTAGGCGCTACCGATGTGCCAGTTGGTGCAGTAGCAGATACATACCAAGTTAAGTTAGTACCTGTAGCAGTAAGTTGACTAGTTGTTGCTCCTTGGCAATAATTAATAGGCGTTGTAACACCAGGTGCAGCAGGTGCAGCAGTAATATTAACTATAATAGATGCTGGTGCACTAGTACAAGTGCCTATAGTCTGCGTAACTGTATATGTAAACGTACCAGATACTAAAGTTGATGGTGTAGGTGCTACAGCTCCCACATTTGTGCCATTTGGCAAATACCAAGTAAGTGTACCACCTGGCAAGGCTGTAGCACTAAGTGCAGCAATACCTATTTGGTTTTGGCAATAAGTAAGAGGGCTTGTAACAAATGGCAACGGACCACCAGTACCAGAAGGTGTAAATGCAATTGGAAAAGTAGCAGTACAACCAGTTTCGTCCTGTACAGAAAGTGTATAATTTAAAAGTGTTAACCCAGTAAATATACCTGTGTTGTTGCTAAACCCACCAGGGTTTAAAGTATATAAAATTGGACCAGGTGCTGCACCTGTTACCGTTACAGCATCTATACTACCAGTTGGAGATACACATGTAGGATGTGTTAAAGTAGCACCTGTAATAGCCAAAGCAGCTGGGCATGTACCAGGTACACCTACAGCCCTACGAGTAGCACATGTAGTGCCCGTAGGGCAGCAAGATGCAAATATTGTTAGGCCAGCAGGGCATACACCACCTGCTGGTGTATAATTAAATGTAGTGCCCGTTCCTAATTGTGTACCACCAGTTGCAGCATTCCACCAAGTTGTAGTAAACCCATTGCCACAACCTGCACTTAGAGTAGTTGTATAGCTTGTTACACCACCTACACAAGTTTTTACTGGTATAGTTGCCGTTGGGTTTGCAGTAAATAATGGGTTTGTACAAGCTTGTGTGGCCAGTACAAATTGTATTTTACTTGTGCCAATAGGGTCCACAACACTCCAACAGCCCGTTTGATAATCAGATGTTCCTCTTGCACTAAATGCTAATGGATTAGTAGTAATTGAAGTATTACAAAAAGTTAAATCAAACGAAAAAGAATATGCAAAACCACAATCTGCCACAACATCACCATAATTATTACCTGGTATGCCGTCGTTTAAAGTATTTGTTGGACAACAAGAATTACCAGTAGTACCATCAAAATAAAAGCCCACGCCAGTAGTCACA
The DNA here is from genome assembly GCA_040079515.1 of Lysobacteraceae bacterium. Lineage (GTDB taxonomy): Bacteria > Pseudomonadota > Gammaproteobacteria > Xanthomonadales > Xanthomonadaceae > Lysobacter_I. Next base: position 10,299 of record JBEBKD010000043.1, on the reverse strand, counting down.
GGCGCACCTCCACCACAACCTGCGCCAGTACTACTAGTAAAAGGAAACCAACCTGCAGGCAATGCTACGTTGGTTACAGTTACATTACCTGGCGTAAAAGATATTCCATGCAACCAATTAATAGTAGATGTTTTTGACCAACGTACATTACTCATTACAATATGCACAGTTGTATTGCCACAAGGATCGTTACATACAATTGTACCAGCGTTAAGTGTTGTTCCTACACCATTTAAATACGTTGCTGTTATTGTGGGTAAAATCCCACATCCGCCACCTACAGGGTTTACAGGGTCAAAATGCCCAGTGGCCGATATATTAGTCACTGTTATTGACTGTGCATACGATGTTACAACAATAAAAGTTATATACAAAAAAGTAGCTAGTATTTTTTTAAACATGTTTTGTTTTTTAATAATTTATTAATTGGTAGTCAACTCTTTATATATTTTTTCTTCTACACTTGCAGGTATAGCACTGTATTGACTTTCGGTCATACGCTTTATAATACTACATACAAATAGCTTATCTTCTTTGCTTATGGCTTTATTGTACAAAGGTTTTACAATTACGGCACTTCTAAGTACCGATTTTTCGTCGTATCCTTTTAGAGCTGCATGTTTTTTAAAAGCATCTATTACCTCTATTGGTAATTCTATTTGTTCGCTTTTTTGCATTAGCAAAACCATTCTGTCATGGTCGGCATTAGGGTTTTCTTCTACTTTTTTAGTTGTTTGGCTAAAACTTACCATTGCAATACAAAATTGCAGCATCAACAATAACATAATTTTTTTCATCATTCTTTTTTTTGTTCTCTTTAAGTATATTTCTAAAAAATCCAATAAAACACTATTTTTTTTAATTCGAAGCATCTAATTAAAAGCATTCATCAACATTGGTTTCCTGCTATTCGCTATTATCTTTTTATTTCGCTATCGCTACACAAAAAGGATAACCGCTACAATCAGGGCTATACCCAGCATTTATTCTATCCTCATCTTTCAAATCTAATTCTTAACTCTTATAACATCTCAATACTAACATCTTATCTCACCAAATGTACTGTTCCCTTCATTTCTACATTTTGATAGTTTTTATCTTTCCCTTTTACCATCCACACATATACTCCGTTTGGTTGTGGTTTTCCTTTAAATGTTCCATCCCATCCTTTTAGCCATTGGTTAGTTTCAAACATTAATTCTCCCAACCTATTAAATACTCTAAAATAAGTTGTATTCGACATACCTGAAGGTACAGCTCTAAAAATATCATTTAGCCCATCGCCATTTGGCGAAAATGCATTTGGTATATGATAAGTTGGTCCATTCAACACTTTTACAAAAATGGTATCAAAACCTTTACAACCAACAGCATCACTTACTTTCAAATAAAAATTAGCATCACTATTTAAAATTGTAGTAGCATTTTGCGAAAATGCATTTGTAATGGTAGCTGTTGGCGAAAACCATTCGTAATGCAATCCACCAGTACCGTGCAATTGATGTGGTAAGCCAGTAGCTGCAATAGTATCATTACCTGCAAAAGCATGTATAACAGGTTGTACAACCAATTTAAAAGAATCGGAGGCACTAAAATCACAACCATAAGCCAAAGTGGTTTTAATTGCTAATTTATACCAAGTAGATCTAGTAGGATGTGCCATTGTTTGCAAACTAGTAGCAGTAGTTAAGCTATCTAAAGGCGTCCATACATAGGTAAAATTATTACTACTTGCATGTGTAATATTTCCTTTTAGCAAAATAGAATCCAATAAACAAATGGCTACATTTGGCCCAGCATCTAACAATGGTTTCCAAATTACGTTTACCTTTACGGTATCTTCTACCGAACACCCACTCATTTCTGCATTTAAAATATATTCTACCGTATCTATTGGCGACATGGTAGCATTCTTTATATTTATCGTATCAATAGTACTTAAAGGTATAATACCCGGAGTTTTAATTCTCCAAGTATATGCAGTAGCTGTTGGTAATACCAAAGGGGTAAATTTAACTGAATTGCCTTGACAAATAGTAGTATCATTTCCAATTGCTACTGTTAGCCCATTATTATCTACAGTCACCGAAATAAGTTCTCTAGGTCCTTCACAACCGCCAAGTGCTGCAGGTGTTACTTGACTAACATAAAAAGAAAAAGGTCCTTGCACCAAGGTAGATGGAGTTATGGCAATAGTACTACCCACACCACCTACTGCTACATTGTACCACATTAAAGTATTGCCAGGTAGTGCAGTTGCTACAAGTGGCAATGCTACCTCATTAGGACATAATTTTATAGGTGAAACCACTATAGGTTTTACTGGAGTAGGTGTTATTGTAGTTGTCAACGATTCTCTTGGTCCTTCGCAACCATTTAATATTTGACTTACATAATAAGTAGAGTTTGCTGTATTGCTAGGTATTGGAGCTATTGCACTACCAGTGCCTCCTATACTTGTAGTGTACCAAAGCAAAGTTGCACCAGGCACTATGCCAGTAGCTACCAAAGCTGGTATAGTAACCCCTTGGCAATAAGGCAATAAAGCGGTAGTTATAGGTGCAGGTGGTGTTTGCTTTACTGTTACTACTATTGGTGCTCTTGGGCCTTCGCAGCCACCTAATACAGCAGATGTAACTTGGCTTACATAGTAGGTAATATTTCCAACTGCTGTTGTAGGTGGTACTAAACTAGAAACCCCAGTACCGCCTGTAGCTGTAGTGTAATATAATAAAGTATTGCCAGCAGTTGCTGTAGCTGATAGTGCTGCAGCAGTTTCGCCTTGGCAATATGGTGCAGGGGTTACAACTATGGGCAATGCTGGTGTAGGTGTTATTGTTACCACTAATGGCGTACGTGGACCTTCGCAACCTCCCAATGCTACACTGGTAACCTGACTAACATAATAGGTATTAGTAGCGCCTGTACTTGGTATAAGTGTGGTTGTACCAACACCACCACTTGCAGTAGTGTACCATAGCAAGGTATTGCCAGCAGTTGCTGTAGCTGTAAGTGCAGTTGCACCAGTAGCTCCTTGACAGTATAATGGAGATGCGCCAACAATTGGTGCACTCGGTGTTGGTGTAATGGTAGTTGTTAGTGCTACCCTAGGGCTAGATTCGCAACCATTTAATAATTGTGTAGCATAATATACACTTGTAGCCGTATTGCTTGGTGTAGGTGTAGCTATTGGTGTGCCACCAGTAAGTGCTGCATACCATTGTATAGTAGCGCCTGCCACTATACCAGTAGCCGTAAGTGGCAAGGTTGTAGCACCTTGGCAATAAATATCATCTGCTACAATTGGTGTTGGTGGTGTTTGCTTTACTGTTACTACTATTGGTGCTCTTGGGCCTTCGCAGCCACCTAATACAGCAGATGTAACTTGGCTTACATAGTAGGTAATATTTCCAACTGCTGTTGTAGGTGGTACTAAACTAGAAACCCCAGTACCGCCTGTAGCTGTAGTGTAATATAATAAAGTATTGCCAGCAGTTGCTGTAGCTGATAGTGCTGCAGCAGTTTCGCCTTGGCAATATGGTGCAGGGGTTACAACTATGGGCAATGCTGGTGTAGGTGTTATTGTTACCACTAATGGCGTACGTGGACCTTCGCAACCTCCCAATGCTACACTGGTAACCTGACTAACATAATAGGTATTAGTAGCGCCTGTACTTGGTATAAGTGTGGTTGTACCAACACCACCACTTGCAGTAGTGTACCATAGCAAGGTATTGCCAGCAGTTGCTGTAGCTGTAAGTGCAGTTGCACCAGTAGCTCCTTGACAGTATAATGGAGATGCGCCAACAATTGGTGCACTCGGTGTTGGTGTAATGGTAGTTGTTAGTGCTACCCTAGGGCTAGATTCGCAACCATTTAATAATTGTGTAGCATAATATACACTTGTAGCCGTATTGCTTGGTGTAGGTGTAGCTATTGGTGTGCCACCAGTAAGTGCTGCATACCATTGTATAGTAGCGCCTGCCACTATACCAGTAGCCGTAAGTGGCAAGGTTGTAGCACCTTGGCAATAAATTAAGTTTGCTACAGTAGGGTTTACTGGCTTTGGTTTAATAGTTACCGTAACCACCGACCTAGTGCTTTGGCAATTACCATTACTTTGACTTACATAATATAACGTTGTGTTTGCAATAGCAGTTTGAGGAATAATACTTGCTACCCCAACACCGCCAGTAGCAGTAGTAAACCATAATAAAGTATTTGTACCTGATGCAGTAGCAGTTAAAGCAGTGGCAGTTGCATTTTGGCAATATTCAATTGGTGTTGCAGAAACTAAAGGGGGAGTTGGTGCAGCAATTATAGTTACCGTTACAGCAGACCTTGGACCTTCGCAACCTCCAGCTGTAGTTTGGCTTACATAATATATAATAGAACCAAGCCCAGTTGTAGGTGGTATAAAACTTGCAACCCCAACCCCACCCGTTGGTACAGTGTACCAAAGTAATGTATTGCCGGGTAAAGCAGTGGCAGTTAGTGCAACAGCAGTAGAGCCTAAACAGTATGTTACTGGTGCGGCAGATACAACTGGAGCTATTGGAGGCAATTGTACTATTAGAGTGGTAGTTTTTACACATGCACTAGGACCAGAACCTACTGTTACAGTATAATCATAATTGCCCGGTGTTGCTGGTGCTATTAAACCTGTAATATTTTGTAAAGATGATGTAAAACCACCAGTGCCTACACCACCAACCCAACTAAATGGTGTACTTGTACCTGTAGCAGATAAGTTAAAAGTACCACCCGGACATACTGGGCCACTATTTGTAGCAGTAGCAGATAAGCAGGTAAGATTACAATCCATTGTAGCTCCACCACTTGCAATAGGTATCATGCTTTTTAGTTTTACAAATTGTGCAGGTACTGTAAATGGAGGCAAATTATTATTACTAGTACTAAAGTTGGTTACTAATAATTTATAAACTTGCCCTGGTAAAGCATTAGGTATTTTAAAATACTCTATTGGCGCAGCAGAATAACTACAACCTCCCTGAGTAGAAGCGGCAGTAGGAGTGCCCGCTGGTATATTAACAATTGGTTGGAAAGGTGCCCCAGGTGCAGAAAGTCGTGTACATGCTGCAGCAGGACTAACAAATGGACCCCATGCACAAAAATCCACATCGTCACTAACATTACCTCCAACTTGGCTAATTTCTATAAATATAGGACCAGCTGTTGTAACATAAATATCAAACCAGTTTTGATTAGGTGTAGTACCTAAACAGCCAAAAATTGAACCTGTACCACCAGCTGTACTTGGAGTTCCTTGTGTACTAGTAAAATTTACTTCTTGTGTAATTTGATTACAAAAAGGTATAGATGTAGCACAAGTTTTATTAGGCGCTGGTGTACCTATACAAATACCAAAATTAGCATCTTCAAAAGTACTTACAGCAGTTTGTACCCTAATATAATAGGTATTGCCAATTACTAAATTATTGGCATCAAAAGCATTGGCAGTATTACAAGTTATTTGAGCTAATGAACCGCAAGTGCCACTATATACAGTTGTTGCTAATGCTGTTGTAAGCCCTACAACATTTGTAAAAGAAATGCGGTGCGATGTGCTGGTTGCCACAATAGAATACCACACATCATCGTTCCAGCCATTGGCTACACTACAACTTGGTGTAGGCAAATTGGCAGATTGTGTGGCACCCAATGTAGTACCATTAGTAGCTACGGCACAAGTTAAGTTGGAACTTATAGGTAAAGCAATAGCGCCTGTACATTCATCGTTTGGTGGTGGTGGTGGTAAAGTACCTACGCAAATTCTAAAATCTATTTCCATATTTGGTGTAGCCAACATTGTGTAAGTTCTTACATAATAAGTTTGCCCTATTGTAAGCCCAGTAGCATGAAATGTATTAGCTTGGCTGCATATAATTTCGGTAAGTCCACTTGCACAAGTACCACTATATACCGCAGTAGCCATAGATGCAGCAGGAGTAATATTTAATAAACTTATACGGTGTGTAGCAGCAGTTGCTGTAAAAGTAAACCACACATCGTCATTAATACCTGTAGCTGCACAAGTGGGTATGGGTAAAGTTGTAGATTGTGTAGCACTTGTTACTGTAGATTGTGTAGAAACGCCGCAAAGTAAATTTGGATTTACAGTTAATGAAATAGCACCTGCACAATCATCGTTTGCAGGTGGTGGTGGTGGCGAACCTATGCATACATTAAAAGAAGTAGCATCGGCTGTAACAGATGCAGAGTTGGTAAATACCCTTACATAATAAGTATCTCCAATGGTTAATCCAGTAGCATCGTAGGTATTAACAGTAGAGCAAGTAATTTGTGTAAGTGCAGCACATGTACCACTATATACAGCTGAAGCCATTGACGTAAAACTACCTACAATAGATGAAAGATTTATCCTATGCCTTGTATTGGTTGCTACAAAACTAAACCACACATCATCGTTCCAAGCATTGGCAACACCACAAGTAGGGTTTGGTGCAGTAGCAGAAGGTGTAGCACTTACTGTAGTGCCAACAGTAGTTGTACCGCACAAGTAATTTGTATTAACTGTTAATACAAAAGCACCTGTACATTCATCATTGGCAGGTGGTGCCGGAGGTGTCGTTACACAAATATCGAAATTGGCAGCAGTTAATACCGCTGTAGTATTTGTATATACTCTTACATAATACGTGTTGCCTATGGTAAGTCCAAATAATGCTAATGGATTGGTAGTACTACAACCAATTTCGGTTAAAGCTGCACAAGTACCGCTATATGCAACCATAACCATTGTGGTTGCAGGCGTAACGGTTGGCAATGTAATTCTATGGTTAGTAGATGTAGCTATAAAAGAAAACCATACATCATCATTATAAGCATTAGCAGTACCACACAATGGAGCAGGAGTTACTGTAGATAAGCTAGCACTTTCGGTAGTACCGGCAGTAACAGTTGCACAAATCAAAGTAGGGTTTACAGTTAAAGATATTGCAGCGGTACACTCATCATTTATAGGAGGAGGTGGTGGTGTAGCCAAACAAATATCGAAATTGGCAACTGTAGTTGTAGTAGATGTATTTGTATAAACTCTTATAAAATATGTAGTGCCAATTGTAAGCCCATTGAGCACTAAAGGTGATGTGGTACTACAACCTGAAGCTACTTCGGTAAGTGCTCCACAAGAAGATCCAGTATAAGCAACCATTACCATGCCAGTACCAACTGGTACTATATTTGATAAACTAGCTCTATGTATAGTAGATGTAGCTACAAAAGAATACCATACATCATCATTATATGCTGCAAAATTTCCACAACTTGGGTTTAGAATACCAGTAGTAGCTGTGGCACTTTGTGTGGTACCAGCGGTAACAGCAGTACAAGTTAATGTAGGGTTTACTGTTAATGAAGTAGCACCAGTACAATCATCGTTTAGCGGTGGTGGTGGTAATGTTCCAATACAGATATTGAAACTTGCAGTGGAAGTTGTAGTAGCAGTCCAAGTCATTACACGTACATAATATGTGTTACCAACTGTTAATCCTGTAAGGTCAATTACATTAGGGTCGCTACAAGCAATTTCAGTTAAAGCACCACAAGTTCCACTATATATAGACATTGCCATATCTGTAGTAACACCTACTACATTTAATATGGAAACCCTATGATTTGCATTTGTAGCAACAAAAGTGTACCAAACATCATCATTCCAACCATTAAAAGCACTACAAGTTGGTGTAGGTAAAGTAGGCGATGAAGTAGCGTTGATGGTAGTACCACCAGTAACTACTCCGCAATTATAGTCTGGGTTTACTGTAAGTGCAGTAGCATTAGCACAATTATCGTTTAATGGCGGTATATCGGAGGTAACACAAATTCCAAATGTGCCCGTTTCGCCTCCATTGCCATACATGCGGATATATAATACTGTACCTGCAGGTTGTATTATGGTTAGTTTTGGCATACCTGGGTTTACACTTCCATCATCTATACAAGCCAGTTGGGTTAAATTAATAGCTGGACAAATGGTAGTAGCAGTATATACTGTCATGCCACCATCGCTCATTCCTAAATTTTTAGTATCAATTACAACTTGGGTTGCACCAACTGGTACAGTTACTGTAAACCAAACATCAGCGTCTAAATAATTTCCACAGGTTAAAAAAGGTGTAGGATCGGGCACACCAACACCTGCGGAATTGTTTGCATTTATATTGGTATAGGTAGCATAGGTACAAGATGCTGCTGGTGTAAGTACTGTTGCAGTACATGGCTCATCGTTTGCTGGTATTTGTGCGAATAAATGTAAACTTGATACAAAAAGTGCGGCAAAAATTAGCGTAGTTTTAAATAACTTTTGCTTTAAGAGGGTAAAATTGTCCATTATTTTTTATTACGGTATTAAAATTATTTTGTTGCTTATTTTTTTAAACCTTTTGTTGCTTCTTCCAATTTTTTATTTATTTGCCCAGTAATTATATGCCAAAACATAATAAAATCAGATGCTAAGCTATACAAAGGATAGGTAAATGTTGCAGGCTTATTTTTTTCTATAAAAAAATGCCCAATCCATGCAAACCCATATCCCAAAAATGGTATTGCTACTAAAAAATGCCAATCCATTTTTACAACCCCAACCACCAAAAAAAATATGACTAATGCTGTGCCAATAAAATGTAAAAATCTATTAATACTAGATTTATGTTCGCACAGATAATACAAATAAAAGGAATCAAGATTATTATATTTTTTTTCTATAGCCATTTTAGTTTCTTTTGCCAAAGTCGTATCTTAAGCCTATTTCGTGTGCTCCTGAGCCACCATCAAATGCACTTATTGGCGTATTATATGCATCGTAACTATAGGATACATTTATTTTTTCTTGCAATTTAAACCCCATTTGAAGACTATACGATTGTTTTACTTTGTGCAAAATAGCTACCCATAATTTCTCTTTATAATCTAATTTTACGCCAGCTTCAAACTCAGCAGGAGCATGTTCTACAACTCTCAATAACATATTTGGTATCAGTGAAATATTATCGCCAGCTGGTATTTCGTAATTTAAAATAAAATTATAATGTCTATATAATTTACCAGCAAGATTAGCATTGGGCACATTGGTAAGCTGCAATTTTGATTGTATTATTTGACTTACTGCTGCGCCAGCACTTAGTTTTCCATTTGTATAATAAACACCAGCTCCTGCATCTATCCCAAATTTGGAGCTAGCCCCTGCAAAAACAGGATCGATAACTATTGGCCCAATTGCAGGGTCTGAGTTGCCTGCCTTTATTTTATTTTTATCAATAGCAAATTGCAATCCCCTCAATTCTAAGCCAATTCCAAATTTATGTTTTTCGTTTTTTGAAATAATATGATACGAATATGCAAGCTGAATACCGTTTCGGCTTGTAGCTCCAGTTTCATCTTTATACAAGTAAGCTCCAATACCAGCTTTTAACTTTGGTAAATTTACATCGGTATATAACATAAAAGTTTTAGGATTTCCTGGAAAACTAGACCATTGATTTCTGTACGATACACCAACTTTGTTTTTGTCGGATAAACCAGCAGCAGCAGGATTTAGCATGGAATTGTGCTGTAAATATTGGCTCATAAAATGCAACTGCTGTGCAGTAGCATTTAAACCAAAAACAAAAAGAATACATAGGGGAAGTAAAAGTTTTTTCACGCTTTATATTTAGTAATTGGGCTTAAAGTTAAAAAAAAATGTTAAATATTTAAAATAAATTTAAGCTTAGCTTCAAAAAAAACACAGAAAAAAATCTTTTAACTGATTTGCATCAGTTTATGATTTAAAATAACTTATAAAATTAAATTAATAAAATATATAAATAATATTATCTATATTTAATCCCTAAAACTATATTTTTATGCTTAAAAAGAAATCACTTATTTTATTTGCTATTTGCAGTATTTTTTTACTTTCGTTGATCAGTTGTAATGAAGCTGCAAAAAAAGAATCTGAAAAAACAGAGACAACAGCACCTGTGGTTGCCCCTGAAATTGCACCAGATTCGGACAAAGAAGTAATTGCACCACAAAAAACAGATTCGATTACTGGAGAGGACACTACTAAATTAAAAAAAGCTGGGGTAAAACCTGTGCATTTGTAATTTCAAATGATTATTGCTTTTTTAAAAACCCACAGGCTTCAAAATTTGTTTATACTTTGAAGCTTGTGGGTTTTACTTATTTAGTCAATTTTAGGAATTTTACTCACCATTTTTTTTGTTTTTATTTTATACTTTTTATTAAATAGTCGTCCCTCAAAAAGTCGTTTTT
>JBEBKD010000042.1:0-13770 GCA_040079515.1 Lysobacteraceae bacterium | reverse complement strand
CCGCTCCGCTGGTGCGTCCGGCGCCATCGGCACATACGCACCACCAGCCTTGAGTACGCCAAGCAAGGCCACGATCATCTCGATCCCGCGCTCGACCGCGACCGCAACCAGAGTGTCGCGACCGACGCCGCGCGCGCGCAGGACATGCGCAAGCTGGTTGGCGCGTGCGTTCAGTCCGCCATAGCTCAACCGCGCCTCACCGAACACCAGCGCCGTCGCCTCCGGCGCCCGCGAGACCTGCGCTTCGAACAGCTGATGCACGCATCGATCCAGCGGATAGTCGCGCCGGGTCGCATTCCACTCGGTCAACACGCGCGCGCGTTCAGCCGGCGACAGTCTCTGCAACGCCGATGTCGCATCGAGCGGACTGTTCGTCGCCGGCCGGGCAAGCGTACGGCTGGAAGAAACTCCATTTTCCATTGTGAAATCCTTTTGTTTAATTACGATGCATTCCGTTGCGGAATCGACTGAATCTTCGACAGCATCGATTCGTGAAACAAGATGTCATTGAACTCGCGATCTATCGAACTTCCGTCACTTGTGCCGTTTCCTCCGAATCATTCCAGATATCGCGGACACCTTACAAGCTACACATTACAGCAATCACTGCGGTAGGCATGTGCGGCAGCGGCACCCCGCCGAGTGCAAAGCCTCGCATGCAAAAAAAAACGACCGGACGTCGCGACCAGCTCCAGACGCAGATGAATGGACGATGATCGGCATCGATTCACCGTGTCCTGAGAGTGCGCAGGCGGCACGAACCGCCGAACAACTGCGGTTCTATCAAGACGCGGCCGGGTAGATACGTTGGGATTGTTTTCATGCACTCAGTTCGTAGATGGTAAAAAGCGTTTTCGGCCAGAGCGAGTGGATATTGGCTACTTGACAGTGCCTTGTCCGGACGCGCGTCCAACGAGGTAGCACCGACAACCCCAAGTCAAAACTCGACTGCGCACGCGATGCCCTGCTCGCAAGAAACTTGACCCTTTATCTGCGGCCATCACGGGATGATGTACGCTGGCATCTCCAAAATTCAACTGGCTATAGGGATAGTTGGAACTTGTTCACCGTCTCTTTGGTCAGGCGCGCACTCAAGAATCTTCAATGACGACACCGCGAGCTTGTACTTGATCGGCGCGCCGTTCACGACTCATCTTTTCCTGTCCTATCAGGCGGTCCGGCCACCCACCGGTCTCTGCGTCATCGCGGATTGCCCGCCAATAAAGGGCGAGCAGCTCCATTTCCATTCTTGGGGAGTATATCCCCAGTGCCGCCAGCTCATCTTGGGTGCAGGTGCAATCGAACAGATGCGCGAAATCAACACTCTCATTAAACACGGGTGCAGGCTGCTGTGCCAAGCGGATGTGATCCGAAAACAACGGCATGATCGGCAATGTCGTTCCGGCTTCGTGCAGCGAACCTACTTGCCGCAACCATTCGACCGCCGAAACGATTCTCAACGACCCTCCCAATGCGGCAGTCGACGCAGTGAAAATATCGTCCATCGATACCGGAGAAGTCGATACAAGGTGAAAAATACCACCGCCCTGCGGATACTTCATCGACAGCCCGACCATCGCTTCTGCAACATAGTCTACTGGCAGCAGGTACTGCGTACGACTGTCGTCGGCAAAGCCTGTTTTCATCAGCAGTGCGCTTGTCATCATGCGATGAAGCCGCTGCTTCTCGTCGTAGCGCCCGTGGCGACGATCGCCAACAACCAACCCTAGACGAAAAATGTTGCAAGAAACCCCTCGGCTCTTAGCAATATTGACCAACATTTCGCCTACCCATTTACTGGTCGCGTACCCGTCTCGCTCATGATGCAACTCTTGGTCGATCGAAGATTTTTCGTCAATTTTTTCCGGTTCGCTTTGCGATTTGAAGTTGGCGAACACATCCAACGTCGAAACGTAATTGAACGTCTTGGCCTTCCGTTGCGTCGCGACGCGCAACAGTTCCTGCACCCCATCGACATTCGCCCGCTTTGCGCTGGCGTAGGATTCGAGATGGTTCATGCTGGTGCCATTGTGGTAAATAGAATCGACGTCGTCGCAAATGCGAGCGTAATCAGCCGGCGAAAGACCCAGCCTCGGAAGTGCAAGATCACCGGGGCAAGCGACGATACGCAGCGCATCCTCTTCCTTCCATAGATTCGCTTTGATCATCTTTTCGCGAATCCGTGCAAACGCCTTCAGCTGACTGTCGCTACGCACCAAGCAATAGATTTTCGCTTCAGTAGTATCCAGGATATTTCTAAGCAGAAAACGACCGATAAAGCCCGTCGCACCGGTCAGCAGGATGCCACGGGGTGATGAGGAGGGGCACGCGTTCGCATGCAGCAGCCGGATGTCATCTGCCAGCACGGCTTCCGATGATGCATCCACGGCACGTGTCGCTGGCCTGCCTTGCACGATACGTTCGGCCATACGGGTCGGAGTAGTGGCGTCGAATACATCCGCGACGCTTATCTCGTGACCGATATCGATCTTGATTCGATGCACAAGCTTGATCGCCAGCAACGAATGTCCGCCGAGCTCGAAGAAGTCGTCGTAACGACCGACCCGCTCGATTCTCAGCAGTTCCGACCAGATCCGCGCCAATGCCTGTTCGATCTCGCCTTCCGGCGCCGCATATACGCGCCGCGCGTACGCCGCATCGTCCGGAGCCGGCAACGCGTTGCGATCCAGTTTGCCGTTGATCGTCAAAGGCCATGTCTCCAGTCGCACGAACGCCGACGGCAGCATGTACTCCGGCAATTGCTTCGACAGTTGCTCGCGCAGCGATTCTGCAGCCAAATCCTGATCGCCAAGGTAGTACGCGACCAGTTGCGGCTCGCCCGGACCGTCCTCGCGTGCGATCGCCACCGCTTCACGGATGCCTGCCAACGCGCACAGCTTGGCCTCGATCTCGCCCAACTCGATCCGGAAGCCGCGGATCTTCACCTGGAAGTCGTTGCGGCCCAGAAACTCGATCGTGCCATCTGCCATCCAACGCCCCAGATCGCCGGTCCTGTACATCCGCGCATCGGCTTCGGCGCTGAACGGATCCTCCAGAAACAGCTCCGCAGTCAGCTCCGGGCGGTTCAGATAGCCCAGCGCCACACCGGCGCCGCCGATATGGATCTCGCCGACAACGCCGATCGGTACCGGTTGCCGGTGCGCATCCAGCAGATACACCTGCGTGTTCGCGATCGGCCGACCGATCGTGATCGTGCCAGCCTCCGCGCTCAGCCACGTCGACGTCGACAGGATCGTCGTCTCGGTGGGGCCATATCCATTGAGGTAGTGGCCACGACCGGCCCAACGCTTGACCAGCGCCGGTGTCGGCGCCGAACCCGCGGTCAACAGCCTGAAGCCTGGCTGTGCCGCGTCAGGGTCCATCTGCTGCAGATACGCCGGCGGAAACGCCGAAAAATGGATCGCATGCGTCGTAAGATAGCGCTGCAACGCTGCCGGATCCTGGATCGTCGCATCGTCGAGCAGATGCAGCTCGGCACCAGCCAGCAAACCACCGAAGATCTCGCCTGCGGATGCGTCGAAGGTGTAGGGTGCGAACTGCGTCATCCGTTCGCCCGCTTTGAATAAACCGGCGTCCTGGCACCAATAGCAGAAATTGATCAGACTCCGTTGTGACACCAGAACACCCTTTGGGGTACCGGTAGTGCCGGAGGTATAAATCACGTACGCCAGCCGCGACGATGCGTGCCCATCACTAGCCGGATTAGTCTGAGGACTTTGTGCGAGGCGCGGACCCAGCGTATCCAGCGATATCACCGGAATGCCGATGGCAGCATCGTCGATGCGTGTGGCCACATCCGTGAGCAACAGCAGCGGCTTGGCATCGGACAACATGAACGCCAACCGTTCAGCCGGTGCATCCGGAGCCAACGGCACATACGCGCCGCCTGCCTTGAGCACGCCCAGCAGAGCCACGACCATCTCGATCCCGCGCTCGAACACGAGCGCGACCAGTGCGTCGCGACCGACACCCAGTGTGCGCAGGACATGCGCTAGTTGGTTTGCGCGTGCGTTCAACTCGCCGTAGCGAATACATCGCTCACCGAACACCAGTGCCATCGCTTCTGGAACCTGCTCGGCCTGAGTTTCAAAAAGTCCGCTTACAGATTGATCGAGTGGATAGTCACACTGCGTACGGTTCCAGTTGAACAGCACTTGCCTGCGTTCTTCCGGCGGAAGGACATCGATATCGAAAACAGGTGTGTCCGGCCCCTTCTTGAGCGCGGCCAAGATTCCGATCAATGTTGCGAGCATGAAATCGCAGATGCGTTGCGCGCCAACCGATGGCATGGTCTGGACGCTGATGCCGAAATCGTCTCCTAGATCGTCTATCGCGATCGCAAGCGGATAGTTCGTGCGCTCCCCTCCTTCGACGCCTTCAATATCGATGCCGTCGGAAAATGAGTTCGGGCCGCTGCTATGACGATAGTTCAGCAACGACGTGAACAATGGCATCGACGCCGGCACGCTACTGCATCGCTGCGCCAACGCCAGCGAAGCATGCTCATAACGCAGCAGTTCCGACAATGCGAAATGAGTCTTTCTGATCAATTCGAAAATTCCGAACGCTTGGATATCGATCCTGATCGGCAAGGTATTGATGAACACGCCCATGGTGCGATCAGAATCAACCCCACCGTCAACTCGCCCGAATAGCAACGTGCCGAACACCACGCTCTCCATACCCGTTGCACGGCGCAAGACCAGCGCCCAAGCCAGATGCATGATCGTCGCCGCACTGACGCCGACGCCTCGCGCAGCGCACCTGATTTGCGCCGATACATCCGCCGGAATAACCATCGTCATTTCGGATAAACGCCCGTAGCCACCATTCGCATTCATCAATCCGAACGGCGCTGTCGTCTGCTCGATGCCAATCAGCATCCTGGTAAAATAGGTATCGTACGCGAGAAGGTCAGCACTTGATTTCGCTTTCCAGATGTAGTTTCTGAAGGAGGCCGGAGCCGGCAGTTCCAGTTCGCGTCCCTGCTCGATCAGCCATGCCTCTTCTTTGATGAGTTCGAGGCTGGCGTGATCCATTATCAGGTGGTGAAATGCAACGCACAACAACCACCGACCGGACTCGCTATCGTGCGCATACGCGCATCGAAACAACGGAGCACGCGTCAGATTCATACGAAATTTTGTGGGAGCGTAGTGCGCTTCAATCTGCGACTTGATCGGCCCTTCACTAAAATCGAGCGAAAGTTCCTCGTGAAAAATGGCGGCCCGCTTCTGCACTACTTGCATCGGCTCATTCAAATTGTCCCAGACGAAACTCGTTCTCAGAATGTCGTGGCGATCGACCACATGTTGCAATGTCAGCAGAAAGCTATCGATACGACGCCGGTCCGTGAAGCGCAGCATACCCAACAGCAAGTAGATATCGTCATTCTGGTCGAGCAGGCGATGAAACAGGATGCCTTCCTGAAGCGCCGATAGCGGATAGATTTCCTGGATATTGCAAGCATCGCCTTCTATCTGCCCGGCGATGATGTCTATCTCGGACTGATTCAGAGATACCAGCGTCAGCATCTCCGGCGTGATGCGATCTGCATGCGCCGGAATACAATTCGGCGGCGCAAAGTCTTG
Source organism: Lysobacteraceae bacterium (assembly GCA_040079515.1). Lineage (GTDB taxonomy): Bacteria > Pseudomonadota > Gammaproteobacteria > Xanthomonadales > Xanthomonadaceae > Lysobacter_I. The sequence goes on along the minus strand of JBEBKD010000042.1, from coordinate 8,158 downwards.
AGACTTGTTGTTATTCATGCTTGAAGCAAATCGCATCAACTCAGGCGTCGAGAACAATGAACGCATGTCAGCATGCAGACCATGCTTTCGAATTCTCGAGATCATGGTGATTGCGATCAACGAATTCCCGCCCAACTCGAAGAAATTGTCGTTGCGCCCGACCCGGTCGTGCCTGAGGAGCTCCCCCCATATCGCCGCCACCGCCTGCTCAATCTCACCTTCCGGCGCTTCGTAGGCATTCCTCGAATAAGCATCGGCTTCCAGCGCCGGTAAGGCATTGCGGTCCAGCTTCCCGTTAAGGGTCATCGGCAATGCTGCCAACACAACGAAGACGCTGGGCACCATGTAGTCCTGCAACTGCGACGACAGCTCGGCGCGCCAAACCGGGATCGCCTGCTCAGCCCCAGCCAGCAACGTCATGTACGCCACCAATCGCTTGTCACCCGGAGTGTCCTCGCGTGCGATCACGACCGCCTCGCGCACGCCCGTGCATGCCGATAACTTCGTCTCGATCTCACCCAATTCGATCCGGAAGCCTCGTATCTTCACCTGGAAATCGTTGCGACCCAAGTATTCGATGTTGCCGTCCGCCAACCACCGCCCCAGATCGCCGGTCTTGTACATCCGCGCACCTGGATCGGCGCAGAACGGATCGTCTAGGAACCGTTCTGCCGTCAACTCCGGACGGTGCAAGTATCCTCGCGCCACGCCATCGCCGGCGATGTGAATTTCGCCGATGACACCGATCGGAGCCGGGCGACGCTGCGCATCCAGAATATAGATCCGGGTATTGGCAATCGGCCGACCGATATGCGCCGGAAAGCCCTGGGCTCGATCCATTCGCACCCACGTCGAATACGTGGTCGTCTCGGTCGGGCCGTACAGGTTGCACACAGCTTCTGCCTGCGTCGAAGCGAAGATCCGCTCTGTCAATGTGCGCTTTAGCGGCTCGCCAGCAAGGTTCACGATCCGCGCCGAGCAAGGAATGTGGCCGGCATCGATCAACGCCGTCATTGCCGAAGGCACGGTATTGATCAACGATACCACCGTGGTCGACTCGACCTCCAGAATATCCTGCACCAGAGTGACCGTCGCACCCGAAGACAATGGCACGAAAAGCTCGAATACTGCGAGGTCAAAGTTGATCGATGTCGAAAACAATGTCCTGCTCATTTGCTCCGCGGTAAAATTCTCCTGCGACCACGCTATGAAATTCGACGCATTGACATGTTCGATTGCCACGCCTTTGGGCTGCCCGGTCGAACCCGATGTGTAAATGACATAAGCAAGGTGTCGCGATGTCAGGTCATGGACGACAGGATTCTGCGCGTCCTGGGGGGGGGGGAACTCATCATCGAGCACTACGACCGGTACTACCGTCGCCTTCAGCATCGATAATCGGTCGTAAAGCACTCCCTGTGTCAACAAAGCGACAGGGGCGCTGTCCGACAGCATGTATTGCAATCGTTCGACCGGATAAGTTGGATCCAGCGGCACATACGCACCGCCCGCCTTCAGGACACCCAACAGACCCACCACCATCTCGATGCTGCGCTCGACACAGATCGCCACCCGATCGTCCGGCACCACGCCCAGCGTTCTCAAATGATGCGCGAGACGATTCGCACGGCGGTTCAGTTCGCCATAACTGACCGCTTCTTCACCGAACACCAACGCCGTCGCTTCCGGGGTCCGCGCGGCCTGCGCTTCGAACAGCCCATGCACGCACCGATCCCGTGGGTAGTCGTGCGCTGTGTCGTTCCACTGCCGCACGATCAGATCTGTCTCGGCCTGCGGCAGCACATTGATCGCGCTCATCGCCACAGCCGAACGATGCCCCAATGCATCGACCAGACCCGACAAAGCGCCATGCATGTAACCGCACAGACGGTCCGCATCGATGCCGTGCCGCGCCGAAACCTCGATGCCGAAATCGTCGCCGAAATCGTCGACCGAAAGATCGATCGCGTAATTGGTACGTTCGGATTCTCTTTCGATCACCAGCTCGATTCCGGAATCCGCGCCATACGGACCATGCTGCTCGCTGTAGCGATAGTTCATCAATGAGGTGAACAGCGGCGCCTGCTCGACGATGCCGCTGCATCGCTGCGCGAGCGCCAACGACGCGTGCTCGTGATGCATCAGTTGCGCCAGCGTTGCATGCACGCGCTTGAGCCCCATCTCCACGTCGGTCTCGTCCACGTCGATTCTGACCGGCAACGTATTTATGAACAGGCCCAGCGCTCTGTCCGCATGAGCGCCGGCCCGCATCCGTCCGAACAACACTGTACCGAACACGATGGCGGCACGGCCTGTCGTCCGCGCCAGGACCAGGGCCCATGCCAGATGCATGAAACTTCCCCCACTGATACCGATCCGACGGCAATTCCGCCGGATCGCGACCGACAGCGAGGCGTCCAAGATGCGATTCGCTGTTGATAACGCAGCGTCGCCGCCATGTGTTTTCAATATGCCAAACGGTGCGGTCGGCTCGGTCACGTCCAACAGCATGTTCCGGAAAAATTCCTCGTGACGCGCTTGGCCTGAGTCAAGACGTGCCTGCGCTACGAAATTCCGATAAGGAATCGATGGCGGCAACGTGTCCACTTGCCCGCGCTCGATCGCGCGAACATCATCGAGCATCAGATCATAGCCCACATGATCCATGACAATGTGGTGCGCAAGCATCCGAACCAGCCAACGCTGATGGGGCGCATCGTAAGCGACGTATAGTCGTATCAACGGCGCATTCCGCAAATCCACGCGACAGTATCGCGGGCCGTAACGCGTTTCCAATTGCTGCGCGATTTCACCCTCGGCCGGATCCAGAGTCACCTCCTCGACCGGCAAAGCGACCTGCCTGCACACGACTTGAACCGGCATGGACAACCCTTCCCAAACCATGCCCGTCCGCAAGATATCGTGACGGTCGATGACGCGCTGCATCGCCGACAGGAAGCTGTCCAATCGCTGCCGATCTGTAAACGCCAGCAGACTCGCAAGCAGATAGATATCGCCATTTTCGGCCAGCATGTAGTGGAACAACATCCCCTCCTGTAGCGGCGACAGCGGGTAGATGTCCTGGAGATTGCCGATACCACCGTCGGTGACAGCGACGATCGTGTCGATCTCCGCTTGGCTAAACGACAATAGCGGCAGCATCTCGGGTGTGATGCACGTGGCATCCTGCGATATGCAGTTGGGCGGAATTTCGATGCTTTGGCTTTCGCGACTGACATGCACCGCCAACGTCGCCAGCGTGGGTGCCGTCAACAAGGTGGCGATGTCGGCACGCAATCCTTGCCGACGCATCGCTTCGACGACGCTGATCACCAGAAGGGAATGCCCACCAAGTTCGAAGAAGTTGTCGTGACGGCCGACCCGCTCGATGCCCAACAGTTCCGACCAGATCACCGACAGCGCCCGCTCGATTTCTCCTTCAGGCGCCTGGTATTCGCGCCGTGCATGCGCCGCATCGTCCGGCGCGGGCAATGCCTTGCGATCCAGCTTGCCGTTCGCCGTCAACGGCCATACGTTCATCCCCACAAACGCTGATGGCAGCATGTACTCCGGCAAATGCTTCGACAACTGCTCACGCAACAAAGAGGCATCGAGCACCCCGTCGGCTATACAGTAAGCAATCAACTGCTTCTCACCCGGACCGTCCGCGCGAGCGACCACCACCGCTTCACGGATGCCTTCCAGCACGCACAGCCTGGCCTCGATCTCGCCCAGTTCGATCCGAAAGCCCCGGATCTTGACCTGTGAGTCGTTTCGCCCAAGAAACTCGATCGAGCCATCCACCATCCATCGCCCGAGATCCCCGGTCTTGTACATCCGCGCTTCGACTTCGGTGCTGAAGGGATCGTCCTGAAAGAATTCCGCCGTCAATTCTGGGCGATGCAAATAGCCGCAGGCCACGCCAGCACCGCCGATGTAAAGCTCGCCAACCGTGCCGATCGGCACCGGTTGCCGTTGCGCATCCAGTAGATACACCTGCGTGTTCGCGATCGGACGACCGATCGTGATCGTGTCCGCCTCCGCGCTCAACCACGTCGACGTCGAGAGGATCGTCGTCTCGGTGGGGCCATAGCCGTTGAGATAGTGGCCACGACCGGCCCAACGCTTGACCAGTGCCGGTGTCGGCGCCGAACCTGCGGTCAGCAGCTTGAAGCCCGCCGGCGCCGCATCGGGGTCCATCTGCTGCAGATACGCCGGCGGAAACGCCGAGAACTGGATCGCATGCGTCGTCAGATAACGCTGCAGCGCCGCCGGGTCATGGATCGTCGCCTCGTCGAGCAGATGCAGCTCTGCGCCAGCCAACAGACCACCGAAGATCTCGCCCGCAGATGCGTCGAAGGTGTAGGGTGCGAATTGGGTGACGCGATCACCGGCACCCAGCGCGCAGGCCTCGGCGCACCAATAGCAGAAATTGACTACATTGCGATGCGATACCGACACGCCCTTTGGGGTGCCGGTAGTGCCGGAAGTGTAGATTACATAAGCCAATTGCGACGACGACTGTCTGCGGCTATCCGGGCAGATCTGCTGCTGATGCCCAAGCTCCGAACGCAGCGCCTCCAGCATGACCACTGGAACATCGATGTCCGCGGGCAACACTACAGAAGAATCAGCCAACAACAATGTGGGCTTGGCATCGTCGAGCATGAACGAGACGCGCTCAACCGGTGCGTCTGGCGCCATCGGCACATACGCACCACCTGCCTTCAGAATCCCAAGCAACGTCACAACCATGTCGATCCCGCGTTCGAGCAAAACCGCCACCAGGTTGTCTCGTCCCACACCAAGCGCGCGCAAATCATGCGCCAGCCGATTGGATCGGCGATCGAGCTCGGCATATGTCAACGAAACGCGACCGTATATCAACGCGACTGCATCCGGGGTACGCGCGGCCTGCCGCTCGAACAACTGGTGCACACACATATCCAAAGGATAATCGTACTTCGTGTCGTTCCAAGTGCTCAACACCAACTCAAGTTCCTTATCGCCCAACATCGGCAACCTTGCGACCGGCTGCTTGGCGTCCGCAGCCATCGCGCGCAACATCCGCTTCCAGTAACCGATATAGCGGGCTGCCGTATCGCGATTGAACAGCGCAGTCGCATAGTTCAGCGCGCCCTCAATGCCCGCGTCTGTCTCGCGCAGCTCCAGAACAAGATCGAACTGCGCCGTGGTGATCGCCAAAGGAACCGTAGCTACCTGGACCCCGGGTATCTTCAACCGGTCTTCATCATGGTTCTGCCATGACAGCATCACCTGGAATATCGGCGTATGCGCCGTGCTGCGTAGCGGCTTCACTGCTTCGACAACCTGATCGAAAGGCAGGTCCTGATGCGCTTGCGCTTCCAGTACCTGACGTTTGGTCAGCGCCAGCAACTCTCCTACTGACGGATCGTCGCCCAGATTGATCCGCAGCGCCAAAGTATTCACAAAGAAGCCGATCAGCGACTCCACTTCAACACGATTACGGCCCGCTACCGGCGTGCCGATCACAACATCGCTCTGATTCGACAACCTCCCGAGCACCACCGCCCAACCCGCCAGCAGTGTCATGTACAGCGTAACGCCATAACGCCGACTCAACGTCTTCAACTGGGAAGCAAGCGCAGCATCCAAGCGCACGCTCAGCGCATCGCCAGCGAAATCCTGTCGCGCCGGCCGCAGCCGATCTGTCGGCAGCTCCAACAGTGACGGAGCACCCTCAAGCGCCCGCTGCCAGTAGGCGCTCTGCTGCGCCAACTTGCCTTCCTCCAGCCACTGTCGCTGCCATTGCGCGTAATCGAGGTACTGGATTGGCAACAAAAGCAGAGGGGCGGGCTGCTCCTCGATCACTGCGCTATAAAATTGACTGATTTCATTGAGCATCACTCCGATCGACCAGCCATCGGACACAATGTGATGCATGACGATCTGCAGCTCGAAATTGCGCTCGTTCAACTTCAGGATCTGCGTTCGCAATGGCGGGCCGCGGCGTAGATCGAACGGCGTATCGAACACATCCAACGCCAGACTGTCGCATCGGCGCTCTCGATCGTCATAGTGACTCAAGTCATGAAACGTTGCCTTCGACTCCGAATCGATCGACATCGCCTGCATCGGCTGACCATCGACCAGAACGAATTTTGTTCGCAAGACTTCATGGCGGTCGACCGCCAGCTGCAGCGCGCGCTTCAGCGCTTGTATGTTCAACGCACCGGTGAGGCGCAGTCTCACGCCAATGTTGTACGCTGCGCTCGCGCCATCGATCTGAGACAGAAACCACAAGCGCTGCTGCGGCAGAGACAACGGCATGTATGTTCGGCGCGAAGCGATCTCTATCGTCGAAAGTCGACAGCTATCGGCGCTCTCCAAGCGCTCGGCCAATTGCATCAGCTCCGGATAGTCGAACATATCGCTCAGCACGAGCTCCACGTCAAAAGTCTGGCACGCGCGGGAAACGACACGGGCGGCCAGCAGCGAATGCCCACCGAGCTCAAAGAAGTTGTCATGACGGCCGACACGGCCGATGCACAACAATTCCGACCAGATCTGCGCCAACGTCGTTTCCAGCTCGCCCTGCGGGGCTTCGTAATCACGTCTAACGTAAGCATCGCCTGCCGGCGCAGGCAGCGCCTTGCGTGCGAGCTTGCCATTCAAGGTCAGCGGCCATACCTGCATGCGCACGAATGCAGCCGGCAACATGTAATCCGGCAATCGCGTTGACAGATTTTCGCGCAGAGCCGCAGCTTCCAATGCGTCGTCGGCCAGATAGTAACCGACCAATCGCTGATCGCCCGGCGCATCCTCCCGAGCCAACACTACCGCTTCGCGTACACCCGGACATGCCGCCAACGCGGCCTCTATTTCGCCCAACTCGATCCGGAAGCCGCGAATCTTCACCTGGAAGTCGTTACGCCCCAGGAACTCGATATTGCCATCCGGCAACCACCGGCCCAGGTCGCCGGTCTTGTACATCCGCGCGCCCACTTCATCGCTGAACGGGTCGCCCAAGAACCGCTCTGCCGTCAGTTCGGGGCGATTGAGATAACCGCGCGCCACACCATCGCCGCCGATGTAAATCTCACCGATTGCACCAATCGGAACAGGTTGTTGAAGCGGATTCAGCAGATACACCCGCGTGTTCGCTATCGGGCGGCCTATCGGCAAGTGCATGGTATCGACTGCGATCGGCCCATGCGAAGACACGGAAAAATTCGTCGCAGAGACCGTCGCCTCGGTCGGACCGTACTCATTGAGGATCGTCTGACGGAACGGCTTGCCGCACAGGGTTACGGACAACGTCGCCTCGCCGCCGATGATCAGCATGCGAAGATCGGTCATCTCACGCTGTGCCTCTGCGGTCAACAGCTCTTCCAGATAAATCGGCGGGACATCGGCAACGGTGATCCGATGTCTGCCGATCTGCTCTGCCAGCTCCTTTGGAGACCACAGCGCCTGTTCCCTCACGATCAATGCCGCCCCACTCGACAGCGTCGAGAATATCTGCAAGACCGATGCGTCGAAACTGAACGATGCAAACTGCAGACAGCGGTCCTGCGGCGTGAGCGCATACTCGGCGACACCGTAGCTCGCGCGAACCGTCGCCGATGCGTGTTCGATCATCACCCCCTTCGGCATGCCTGTGGTCCCAGAGGTGTAGATAACGTAAGCCAGATGGTTCCGACTGAGTCCTAACCTCTCCGGTGAGGGATCGCCGTCGGGCTGCGATTGCCACTGCTGCTGATCGCGCAGCAGATCCAATACCCGCACGTGGTTCGCCACGTGCGGCTGCATCGCTTCGCAACCAAGGCCATGAACGAGAATGAGCGACGGCGCGCAATCAGCCAGCAGGTACGCGATGCGATCGGGCGGCATTGTCGGTTCGATCGGCACATACGCCCCACCTGCCTTGAGGATACCCAGCAGCCCGATCACCATCTCGATACTGCGCTCCACGCAGATCGCCACTCGCTCATCCGGCTTCACGCCGAGCGCGATCAAGTGATGCGCAAGTTGGTTGGCACGCACGTTGAGTTCGCCATAGCTCAACCGCGCCTCGCCGAACACCAGCGCCGTCGCCTCCGGCGTCTTCACCGCCTGCGCCTCGAACAGTGCATGGACGGTTCGATCCCGCGGAAACTCCCGCGCCGTACCGTTG
>JBEBKD010000041.1:0-14491 GCA_040079515.1 Lysobacteraceae bacterium | reverse complement strand
GGGTGGGGTGCGTGCGATAATGCGGCCATGCGCACCCTCAATATCGCCACCCGCAAAAGCCCGCTCGCTCTGTGGCAGACCGAGCACGTCGCCGCCCGTTTGCGCGCGCTGCATCCCGATCTCGATATCCGGTTGATCCCGATGTCCACCCGTGGCGACGAGGTGCTGGACCGCTCGCTGTCGGCGGTGGGCGGCAAGGGCCTGTTCCTCAAGGAACTCGAGCTGGCGATGCTGCGCGGCGATGCCGACTGCGCGGTGCATTCGCTGAAGGATGTGCCGATGGATCTCGACGGCCCGTTCGCGCTGCCGGCGATCCTGGAACGCGCGGATCACGCCGACGCCTTTGTCAGCAATCATTACGACAACATCGCCGCCCTGCCGCAGGGCGCGCGCGTCGGCAGTTCGTCTTTGCGGCGGCAGGCGCAGCTGCGCGCGCTGCGACCCGATCTGCAGCTGGTCGATCTGCGCGGCAACGTCAATACGCGATTGGCGAAACTCGATGCCGGCGAATACGACGCCATTCTGCTCGCCTGCGCCGGTCTGCAGCGGCTCGGTTTCGATGCCCGCATCCGTGCGCGGCTGGATGCGCCCGACTGGTTGCCGGCGCCCGCGCAGGGCGCGATCGCGATCGAATGCCGCGACGATGACGACGCGATGCGCGCGCTGTTCGCCGCGCTCAACCATGCGCCGACGCGGCGCTGCGTGGAAGCGGAGCGCGCCATGAACCGCGCGCTGCACGGCAGCTGTCAGGTGCCGGTGGCGGCGTTCGCGCAGATTCGCGACGACGACACCCTGCATCTCGCCGGCCTGGTCGGCTCGGTCGCCGATGGCCGCGCCGTTCGCAGCGAAGCGATCGGCGACGATGTCGATGCATTGGGACAGCAGGTCGCGCAGCAATTGCTCGATCTGGGTGCGGGCGAATTCATCGCCTGAAGCCGGTCGCACCAACGCTTTTGTAGGAGCGGCGGGAGCCGCGAAGCCCGCGCTGTTTCCGACCACACATGACCCGCCATCAAGGCATTTTGTTGATGGCATATCGGATTGCATGCGATATCGCGTCTGGGACGGTGCGGGCTTCGCGGCTCCCGCCGCTCCTACAAAAGCGCCGATGGCTATGCTCAGCGAGTAGGCTGGGCTGAGCGCAGCGAAGCCCAGCATTGCCAGTGAAGCGCCGATGACATCCGGGGACGCTGGGCTTCGCTGCGCTCAGCCCAGCCTACGGTGCCGCTCACAGGAATGCTTCGTCAGTAGTACAGCGTCACCAGATGCTTGGCTTCGGCGAAGAACAGCCAGCGTTCGACCAGTGCACCCAACTGGAACGACACCGCGCCCACCCACAGCAACGCCGTGACATCGCCGTGCGGCAGCAGCCACACCGGCAGCGCGCACAGTGCGGGGATCAATGCGAACAGCACGACCGAGATCGTGCGCAGCTTCTTGGCGTGTTTGCGCGCGACCACGAAACCCATTTCGCGGGTCAGGTAATTGCTCTCGGTGTGCGGGCGCTCGAAACTCGATACCGTCCTGCCGGGCAGGCCGACCGCATCGCCGGTGTCGTGCGGCAGCGGATCGCGATCGATATCGCGCCAGTAGCGACGCTTGACCAGCCACAGCGCGATCGCGCCGACGACGATGCCCGCGCCGACCAGGCTCGGGTCGTCGATCGTGGTGCCGGCGAACGGGCCGAACAGGATGCCGCCGCCGAGCGCGGCGAACAGCAGATAGGCCGGCGCGACCAGCCGGTGTCGCCATGCGGGGATCGGCTTGAGCGAGGCGTAGATCATCGCGGTGCTGTAGACCGCCGCGACCGACAGCAGCGCCAGCAGCGCGCCCGCCGCACGCACCGACAAACCATGACGTGAGCCCCACGACAGCGCCATCACCGCAGCAGCAGCGGCGAAGCAAGCGATCGCGAACACGCCCTCCCGCGACATCCACGACGTGCGCCACTGCGAGAACGCGCGCCACACCCGCGCGGGTTTGCCCAGATGCCACAGCGAAGCGGTCACGCCGATGGCGACCAGCATCGCGCCGACGATCAACCCCAGTATCCAGCCCAAGCCATCGAACCATTCGGGACGGTCGCCCACCGCGATCCGCAGCGCCAGCCAGAACCACAGGCCGAAGCCGGTGCCGGACAGCGTGGTGAAGACGATGACGGAAAAGGCGGGGTTCATGCGTTCCTTTCTTGCGCGATGTGTTCGTGCGGATCAGCGCGGATCATCGGCTCAACACCCTGTCCAGCCAACGCAACAGCGGCGGCAGTGCCTCGGTATCGAGCACTTCTTCCTGCACCTTCACCGATGCGGTATCGCCTGCGCGACGTGGACGCTGCGGCAGATAGCGGTTGACCGGCGCGTAGCCCAGTTCCGGCATCAGCGCGACACCGCCACGTTCGGCCACGAGTTTCGAGACGTCCGAATCCGGATCGCCCAGATCGCCGAAATGCCGCGCCTTGGTCGGACAGGCCTGCACGCAGGCGGGCTGGCGGTCTTCTTCGGGCAGCTGCGTGTTGTAGATGCGATCGACGCACAGCGTGCATTTCTTCATCACCCCTTCGACCGCGCTGTATTCGCGCGCGCCGTACGGGCACGCCCACGAGCACAGTTTGCAGCCGATGCATTTGTCTTCGTCGACCAGCACGATCCCGTCTTCGGCACGCTTGTAGCTGGCGCCGGTGGGGCAGACGGTGACGCATGCGGGGGTTTCGCAGTGCAGACAGCTGCGTGGGAAATGGAGCGTCAGAGCGGGTTGAGCCCCTCTCCCCTCGGGAGAGGGGTTGGGGAGAGGGTCCGGCGCGAGCGATGAGCCGCAGTTTGAAACCGTACCCTCATCCGCCCTGCGGGCACCTTCTCCCGGAGGGAGAAGGAAATGCTCTGCCGCCACTTCATAGCTGTGGATCCGATTGAACCACACCCCCGACGGATCCTTGCCGTAAGGCTGCTCATCGGTCAGCGGCCCGGCGATGCCACCCGCGTTCCACTGCTTGCAGCTCACCGCGCAGGCGTGACAGCCGACGCAGGTGTCGAGATCGATCACCAGACCGAGCTTCACTTTCGATGGTGGCGGCAGGTCGGTCATGCGCGTTCGCTCTTCAGCAGGATCCGGATGCCGATCGCAATGGCGCCGAGTGTCATCGCGAACAGTGGTGCGATGCCGATCAAACCAAACAGCGTATCCACGTCTGCGCTGCCGTCGCCGGCGTTGGACTCGGCGCCGGTGATGATGACCCAGAGCAATGCCAGACTGCCGATCTTGCCCAGTGCGATGCAAGTCCAGCCGGCGATGCGGCGGCCGGTCGCATGCGTCGCGGTGTTCATGCGCGATCCTTGTTGCGCATCGCCGCGCCGTAACGCAGCGGCGCATCGCTGGCGGTATCGAAGGCGATCGGCACGAACTGCGGTGCGCTGATGCCGGCGGTCTCGGCCTTGCGGATCGACACGCGCAGATCGAACCACGCCGCCTGCCCGGTGACCGGGTCGGCGTTGGCGTAATCGCCGCGCGGAGTGATGTCGCTGATCAGATGATTGAGCAGAAAACCTTTTTCGGCTTCGGGCGCGTTCTTCGAGAGCTTCCACGCACCCTTGCGCTTGCCGATGGCGTTCCATGTCCACACGGTGTCCGGCTGCACGTTGGCGGCGAACTTCGCCTGCACGGTGATGGTGCCGTGATGCGACGACACTTCGATCCAGTCTCCGTCGACGATGCCGTAGCGTGCGCCGGTGTCCGGGTGGAGATACAGATAGTTGCGCGTCGTGATCTGGCGCAGCCACGCGTTCTGCGAACCCCAGGCGTGATACATGAACATCGGACGCTGGGTGATGGCGGAGAGCGGGTATGCGGTGCCGGCAGCAATCGCCGATTCCATGCCGCCGTTCCGGTCAACGCCAGCACCGTCATCCCGGCGAAAGCCGGGATCCATGCTTTCATCCAGCCCCCGATGGATCCCGGCTTTCGCCGGGACGACGTTCGTATCGTTCGCGCCGAGCTGCGCGCCCTCGAAGGGCTCGTACCACATCGGCAGCGGATCGAAATACGTCGCCACCCGCTCGCGATGTTCGTCCGGCGGCTGCAGCGCGCCATGGCCCTGCGCGGCGAGGCGGAACTTCTGCAGCGTTTCCGAATACAGCTGCAGCACGATCGGTTCGGTGGTCGCGATGAAGCCGAAGCGATGCGCCCACTGCAGATAATCGCGGTTCGCCATTTTGTAATAGCGCGCGGATTCCGGAATCGACGCATGCCAGAAACCGCCGTTTTCGATGTAGCGCTGCAGTTGTTCGGGATTCGGCGCGCCTTTGCCGGTTTCGCTGCCGTCTTCGCCGCGCCAGCCGGCGAGCAGGCCGACGCCCGGTGCGCGCTCGTGGCGGGTGATGTAGTCGGCGTAGTCGCGATAGATCGGCATGCCATCGGCGTCGGCCATTCCCGGCAGACCGAGACGCGCGCCGAGATCCAGCAGCACCGACTGGAAGCCGCGCACGTCGCGCGGGCGGCCGTCGCTGTCGAGCTGCGTTGCGGGATCGAACACCGGATGACGGATCGCATCGGACGCGCCGTCGGCATCGGAGATCGGGCGATCGAGCAGACTGATCGCGTCGTGGCGTTCGAGGTAGGTGGTATCGGGCAGCACCAGATCGGCGTAGGCCACCATCTCGCTGGCGTAGGCGTCGCTGTAGATGATGTGCGGGATTCGGTATTCGCCGCTGGCGTCCCTGTCGGTGAGCCAGTGCATGGTCTCGCGTGTGTTCATCGCCGAGTTCCAGCTCATGTTCGCCATGAACATCAGCAGCGTGTCGATCCTGTAGGGATCGCCGGCCCACGCGTTGCGGATCACCGTATGCATCATGCCGTGCGACGACAGCGGATACGCCCACGAGTAGGCGTGATCGATGCGGCGCGGCTGTCCATGCGCATCGACGACCAGATCTTCCGGCCCGTGCACGAAGCCCAGCGGCGCGGCGTCGAGCGTGCCGTTGTCGCGGCGCAGTTTGCCCGGACGGTTCGCGGGCGGCATCGGTTTCGGGAACGGCGGCTGGTAGCGGAAGCTGCCGGGCGCATCCACCGCGCCGAGCAGCATCTGCAGCACGTGCAGCGCGCGGCAGGTGTGGAAGCCGTTGCTGTGCGCGCTGATACCGCGCATCGCGTGCATTGCCACCGGCCGGCCGATCATCTCGCTGTGTTCACGTCCCCAGCTGTCGGTCCATGCGACCGGCAGACTGAGATTGCTGTCGAACGCGGCTTCCGCAAGTTCGCGCGCGATGCGGCGGATGGTGTCGGCGGGAATGCCGCAGCGTTCGCTCACTGCGTCCGGCGAATACCGTGGATCGAGATAGCGTTCGGCGAGCAGTTGGAACACCGGGACGGCGGTGCGGCCGTCGGGCAAGGTGTATTCGCCGACGATGGCGGGGTGGATGTCGATGGCGTTGGCGTCTGCGAAAGCGCCCCCATCCCGACCTTCCCCCGCGCGCGGGGGAAGGAGACGATCTCCCTCCCCCGCTTGCGGGGGAGGGTTGGGGAGGGGGGCGCTGTTCCAACACAGCGCATTCCCCTCAGCATCCCGCGCAAACAAACCATCGTCCGCGCCGCCCGGATTGCGCACCACCAGCCAATGCGCATTCGCATAGCGCACCAGATAATCCAGATCGATGCGATCGCTGCGCAGCAGTTCGTGGATCAGCGCGAACGCGAACAGGCCGTCGGTGCCGGGGCGGATGCCGATCCATTCGTCGGCGATCGCGCCGTAGCCGGTGCGCACCGGATTGACCGCGACAATCTTCGCGCCGCGCGCTTTCAGCTTGGACAACCCGAGTTTGATCGGATTGGAATCGTGGTCTTCGGCCACGCCCCAGAGCATGAAGTAGCGCGCGTGCTCCCAGTCGGGTTCGCCGAATTCCCAGAAGCTGCCGCCGACGGTGTACAGCCCGCCCGCGGCCATGTTCACCGAGCAGAAACCGCCGTGCGCGGCGTAGTTGACGGTGCCGAACTGCTGCGCCCACCAGCCGGTGAGCGCCTGCGACTGGTCGCGGCCGGTGAAGAAGGCGAGTTCGTCGGGATTTCTTTCCCGGATCGGTTTCAGCCACGAGGTCGCCAGCGCGAGCGCTTCGTCCCACTCGATCTCGCGGAACTCGCCGCTGCCGCGCTCGCCGGTGCGCAGCAAAGGCTTGCGCAGACGCGCGGGCGAGTAGTGCTGCATGATCCCGGCCGAACCCTTGGCGCAGAGCACGCCCTTGTTCACCGGATGATCGGGATTGCCCTGGATGTAGCGGATCTGCCCGTCCTTGATCCAGACGCGGATGCCGCACCGGCACGCGCACATGTAGCACGTGGTGGTCTTGACGTCGTCGCCGGGCGAGGGCGAGAGGTTGAGCGCGGGCGCTGGCATCGCGCCATTGTGCCTGCCGGGAGCGCCGGCAGGCGAGTGCGGAACGCGAGCGTTTGCTTCCGGGTGCTTACTTAGGCGGTTCGATCTTGATCGACGGATCGTTGAAACGCGAATAGCGGACCGTCATCGTGGTGGCGCGCTTGCCGGCGGTGCCGGTGGTTTCCATCTTTGCCGGGTAGCCGTCCAGGCCCACCCAGATCAACGAGGTGGTCGGGGTCTTGCCGGTGGTCTGGGTCATGCGGTACTTCTTCGCCGGTTTGCCGCCCACCGCTTCCATTCCCAGCGCTTCGATCTGCATCTTGTCGACTTCGCGGAAGGCGCGGTCGGATTCGCGCCACTGGGTCACGGTGCCCTTGGGCATCGGGATCTTCATCGTGCGTCCGTCGATGGTCATGTACATGGTGTCGCCAATCACATACTGCGTGCCCATCGGCATCATCATGCGATAGCGATTGGGGGCGACGAAATCCATCTCCATCTTCTGCATCCGCTTGTCGCTGCCTTCCATGGTCACGTGGTAGCTGCGCAGCGCCAGGAATTTGACGCTCAGCGCCTTCATCTCCTCTTTCGGGCCGGCCCAGGCGGCGACGGCGGCGAGCAGCGACAGCGGCACGAGCAGCCATGCGAGACGATGGGCGGAGTGGGCATGAAGCGAGGACGACATCGGCGGAACTCCCGTGATTTGGAATGGCTGAATATAAGGCTGTGCTGTTCGCATTAGCGCAAAATCCGTACAGAACCGGCCATCATGGGCGTCTTGCACCAGGGCGAACGAATACGATGGACAGCGCAGAAACGACATTGTGGCGACTGTGGCTGTTCCTTGGCCTGCTGGCGGCGCTGTCGTTGGCCGAGCGTCTGCGTCCCGGGCCGAATCCCCCGCAGCGGCGCAGCCGGCGCTGGTCGGCGCATCTGGTGCTGATCGCACTCGACACACTGATCGCGCGATTGCTGCTGCCGGCGGGTGCGTTCGGCGCGGCGGTGTGGGCGCAGTCCGCCGGCGTGGGGCTGTTCAATCTGGCGCCGGATGCGTTGCCGATGTGGCTCGAAGCGCTGCTCGCCCTGCTGCTGCTCGATCTTGCGATCTACTGGCAGCATCGATGGCTGCATGCGGTGCCGTGGCTGTGGCGGCTGCATCGTACCCATCACACCGACACCACCCTGGATGCCACGTCCGCGCTGCGCTTCCATCCGCTGGAGATGCTGGTCTCACTGGCCTACAAGTGCGCGCTGGCGATCGCGCTGGGCGTCGATCCGGCGGTGCTGCTGGCGTTCGAGGCGCTGCTGTCGAGTTTCGCGCTGATCACCCATGCCAATCTGTCGCTGCCGCCGCGTTTGGACACCGCGCTGCGCTGGGTGCTGGTGACACCGGCGATGCACTGGATCCATCACAGCACCCATCGCGACGAACAGCAGCGCAATTTCGGATTCCACGTCAGCGTCTGGGATCGGCTGTTCGGCAGCTATGCGGCGCATGCGCGCGATCGGCCGCAGACCTTCGGCGTCGAAGGCGTGGGTGTCGAGCGCGCGACGCGCGTTGTCGATCTGCTGCGCGAGCCGTTTCGCGCGGATAGATCGATCGATTAAGCCTGAAGGGAATGATTCACGACGAGCGATTTTTCTCCCTCCCTTCAACCGCAGGTTGAGGGGAGGGTTGGGGAGGGGTGCTTTTTGCCGCCAAGAGCACCCCCTCCCAACCTCCCCCTGCGCTTCGCGCAAGGGGAGGAGGAATTCTGCAAACGCGACGCGGCTTCACTGACCGGCATTAGCGCTACCGATGCGTTTCCAGAGATTTTGAACAGGTTCTTAGCCAGCGTGCCAGCGCCGCCTGTTTCGGCGTCGGCGCCGACAGAGCGTGCATCGCTTCGACCAGCGCAGCGAGATCGTCGGCGGTGTCGACATCGCACAGCCGGCGCAGGGTCGCCACCG
Source organism: Lysobacteraceae bacterium (assembly GCA_040079515.1). GTDB lineage: Bacteria > Pseudomonadota > Gammaproteobacteria > Xanthomonadales > Xanthomonadaceae > Lysobacter_I. The sequence goes on along the minus strand of JBEBKD010000041.1, from coordinate 6,183 downwards.
GCGAATCGCCGAGGGCATCGAGAAAACGCATCGCAGTGTCGGACTGCGACCACGGCGTGTCCGACCACGCATGTTCCGGCACCGCGATGCGCGTGCCGAACAGCCAGAAACCGCCGTCTTCGCTCGGGCCGATGGCGTGGTCGTGGGTATCGAGTGCGGTGCAGGCGGCCAGCACATCGTCGGCGCGCAGCTGCGGCGCGTCGGCGCCGACCAACAGCGCGCGGCCGTGCCGTTCGCGCAAGCTCTCGCAGACGCTGCGCATGCGCGCGCCGAGATCGCCGTCGCCCTGCGCGATGCGCGGCAGGTCGCGCCAGATCGGTGCGTCCAAGGCGTCGGGTTCCGCCACCGCCCAGTAGGCCACGAGTCCGGGCATCGATGCCTGCGCTTGCATGACGACATCGGCGACGGCCGCTGCGGCATGATGATGAAAAGCCTCTGCCGCATCCCGCCCGATCGCCTGCGCGAGCCGGGTTTTCAGCGGTGAATGGCCCGGTGTTTTCACGAAGATCGCAAGGCCTGCGGCAGTCACCGTCGCGCCTCGCGCCACACCTGGTCCACGGTCAGTCGCCAATGGCGCAGGGTTGTGCGCAGCCAGCCGCGCTCGGCGTACTTGCGCGCGCTGGTGACCAATGCGGCGTCGATTTCGTGCAACGGCAGTCCCGCGCGGCGCGCCTGCCACACCAGCGCATGATCTTCGCCGTAGGCAAGCTGCGGATCGAAGCCGTCGAGACGCTCAAACTCCGAGCGCGGAATCAAAAGCCCCTGATCGCCGAACGGCAGGCCGAGTCGACGCGAGCGCCAGTTCGCGCCCATCGCATTCGCGCGCATCGCCCATTGCAGCGGTTTCGGCCCGTCCGCATCGAACCGCAGCCGGAACCAGCCCAGTGCGGGTTCGTCGCGTTCGAGGAAGGCACGCAGCGCCGGCAGCGTTTCGGGCGTGAGCCGGGTGTCGGCGTGCAGGAACCACAGCCACGGGCGCCGTGCCGCGCGCGCACCGGCGTTCTGCTGGTGCGCACGACCTGCGGGCGCACGCAAGGCATCGATGGGCGCCGGCTGTGCATCGTCATCGGCGAATACCGGCAACAGCTCCGCAGCGGCGGCGTGTTCGCGCAGTGCGGCGTACAACGGTGGCCAGGATCGATCGCCAGGCCCGACCGGCAACACGATCGACACCTGCGACAGCGGGTCGTTCATCCGGTCAGCGCACCGCCGCAGCTGCTGCCGCTGCCGGCGGTGCAGGCGTAGCAGTGGCGGCCGAAGGCGATCGGCCAGCGCTCGATCCCGTCGAGGCGCGCGATGTCCCACAGCGTATTGCGCTGCGCGCCCGCAGGCAGCGGCAGCATCTGGTTGAAGTCGCAGTCGTACAGGGTGCCGTCCCAACCGACGGATATCAGATTGCGGCACATCACGCCTTCGGCGGCGCGCGGATTGAAGTGATCGATCAGCAGCTGCATGTAAGCGTCCAGCTGGCCGTCGCGTTCCAGCGCGTGCAGGAAGCGTTTGATCGGCATGTTGGCGATGGTGAACAGCCGGTTGAACACGATCCCGAAGTCATCGGACAGGCGTTTTCGATAGTCCGCTTCCAGTGCGGCCTGCGCCGGCGGCAGCGACGGTCCGCCGGGGTTGTAGACCAGATCGAGTTCCAATGCGCTGCCTTCGCGGCCATAGCCCAGCGCATTGAGCCGCTGCAGCGCTTCGATGCTCTGCAGGAACACGCCCTTGCCGCGCTGTTTTTCCACATTCGCCGACGAGTAGCACGGCAGCGAGGCGACCACCGCGATGCCGTGTCCGGCGAGAAATTCCGCGGTGTCTTCCTGCCCGGGCTCGAACAGCACGGTCAGATTGCAGCGGTCGATCACCTTCAGTCCGTGCGCGCGCCCGGCGGCGGCGAGGCGGCGGAACTGCGGATGCATTTCCGGCGCACCGCCGGTAAGGTCCAGCGTATGCAGCGCTGGCGCGGTCGGCATCAGTTCGATCAGCCGGTCGATGCCGCGCGCGTCCAGCGCTTCCTCGCGCTTCGGCCCTGATTCGACGTGGCAGTGCGTGCACGCCAGATTGCAGCGTGCGGTCAGATTCACCTGCAGGATTTCAAGCGGTGTGCGCGGCAGCGACAGTCCGTGGCGTTCGAGCATGCGCGGGAACGGCGTGGCCGGCGCAGCCATCGCGAGCGTTTCGGGCAAGGCGAAGCCGGTGTTCATCGTTGTGCGCCCGCGACGAAGTCGATATCGCCGAACCAGCTGGTGGTGGATTCGCCGGTGTTGTCGGTGTCCACCGAGACCGCAACGCCGATGATCCGCGGCGGATCGGTGTTGAATGCGCGCCGGTAATCTTCGGCGACGTTGCGCTGCAGCGACACCCAACGTCCGACCTGCGTATTGCCGGTGCTGGCGACCACCATCGCCACGAACGGCGTATAGGCATTGTCGAAGATGCTGTCGACAGGATGGCGATTGTCCCAGACGTAGCACAGCGCGGCAGAAGGCAGCTGATCGCCGTAGCGCATGCGTCCGAGTTTCAGCATCGCGCGCTCTTTGATCGTCATCTTGTCTGTGCTGCGATCGAAGAATACGTAAAGCCGCGCGGCGTAGTCGTCGCCTTCCTTTGTGGTGATGTCGCTACCCTGCAGCACGCGTTCGGTACGCCAGCGCCAGCGCAACAACGGCGTCTGCTTGAGGTCGACGAACAGTCCGTGGCGCAGCGACGACGCCGAGCCGTCGGCGCGCGCGCGCAGCACGATGGTGCCGTCGTCCATCACCAGATCGTAACGGGTCTGGCGCTCGACTTTCGGCAGTGTCTGTACCGCCCAGCCCGGCGGTGCGGTGGCGGCCAGCGGGCCGGCCGAAAACGGCGTCGTCCGTGCGATCAGCCGGCCCTGCGTTGCGGCCGGCGCTGGCGCATGATCGGGGCGTCGCTTCGCGGCCGAGACCTCCACGGTCGCCAGCATCAGTGCGGCGACGCATGCGCATGCCACGAGCGCCGCGCATGGTTTGAAATGAGGTTTCGTGCCGATCACTTGCGCTCCCAGTCGTGATATTTCCGCAGCCAGCCCAGTACACGCTCCGGCTTGTGGCGCTTGCGGCGCGTCCCGGCGGCGAACTTGGCGGCTTCGGCGAACGTCGGATAGGCGAACACAGTGCCGAGGATCTTGTCCAGTCCGAGATCGTGCTTCATCGCCAGCGCGAAGATCGCGATCAGGTCTCCGGCGCGGGCGCCGACTACGGTCGCACCGAGGATCGTGTCCTTGCCCGGCGGCACCAGCACTTTGACGAAGCCCTCGGTCGCGCCTTCTGCGATCGCGCGGTCCAGCTCCGAAAACGGATGCACGATGACTTCGACCGCGATCTTCCGCTCCGCGGCTTCGCGTTCGTTGATGCCTACCCGTGCGAGCTCCGGGTCGGTGTAGGTCGCCGCAGGCAACACGCGGTAATCGGCACGGAACGATTTGAAGCGCCCGAACAGCGCGTTCACCGCCGCGTACCAGGCCTGATGCGCGCCGGCATGGGTCAACTGGAACGGGCCGGTCACGTCGCCCACCGCGAGAATATTCGGGAATTTGGTGCGCAGATAATCGTCGGTTTCGATCGTACGGTTCTTGCGCAGCGGAATGCCCAGCGTCTCAAGACCGAAACCGTCGACATTCGCGGTGCGCCCTACCGCCACCAGCAGCAGATCGAACGGCAATTCGGTACGCAACCCGTCGTGTTCGATCGCCAGCAGGTGCGGCACACCGGCGCGCGCTTCGATCGCTTTGCGACCGAGCAGTACGCGCACGCCGTCGCGTTCCAATGCGGTCTGCACCACGGCAGCGGCATCGGCGTCTTCGCGCGCCAACAGCTGTGGCGCCATTTCGACGATGCTGACGTCGCAGTCGAAGCGCGAAAGACTCTGCGCCAGCTCGCAGCCGATCGGGCCGCCGCCCAGCACGACGATGCGCTGCGGCAGTGCGTCGAGGTTCCAGAACGTGTCGGACGTGCAGTACGGCACGGTGTCCAAGCCTGGAATCGGCGGCACGAACGGCCGCGCACCGGTGGCGATGACGAGATGACGCGCGCTCAGCCGCTGGCCGTTCACTTCGACTTCCCACGGCGACACGATGCGCGCTTCGCCTTGCAGCACTTCGACGCCCAGAGCGGTGTAGCGTTCGACCGAATCGTTCGGTTCGATCGCCGCGATCGAGCCGCGCACATGCGCCATCACCCTGCCGAAGTCCGGCATGCCGCGCTGCGCGGGAATGCCGAACTCCGGCGCGCGATCGACCTCGGCCGCTGCGTGCGCGGCGCGGATCAGCGCCTTCGACGGCACGCAACCGCGGTTGAGGCAGTCGCCGCCCATTTCGGCTTTTTCGATCAGCGTCACCTTCGCGCGCACGGTCGCGGCGATGTAGCTGGTCACCAGCCCTGCGGCACCGGCGCCGATCACGATCAGATTGCGGTCGAAGCGCTTGGGCTTGTTCCAGCCGCGATACACCTGTCGCGCGCGCAGCCCATCCAGCACTTTGCGAGCGATCAGCGGCAGCAGCGCCAGTGCGGTGAATGCGATGAACAGCGGCAGGCTGAGGATATCGCCCACCGACTGCAGCTTGCCGAGTTCACGACCTGCGTTCACGTAGACGAGGGTCGCGGGCAGCATGCCGATCAGACTCACCCAGACGTAGGTGAGCGTGCGGATGCCGGTCAGGCCCATCGCCAGATTGATCACGAAAAACGGGAACACCGGGGCCAGACGCAGCGCGAACAGATAAAAGCCGCCTTCGCGTTCGATGCCGGCATCGATCGTCTTCAGACGCTCGCCGAATTTCCCCCGAACCGCGTCGCGGAACAGATAGCGTGCGCTCAACATCGCCAGCGTCGCACCGATCGTGGCCGAGATCGCCACCACCACACTGCCGGTGCGCAGACCGAACAGCGCGCCGGCGAACAGGGTGAGGATGGTCGCGCCGGGAATCGACAGCGCGGTCGCGCCGACGTAGATCGCCGCGAAGCCGAGAATCGCGGCCCATGGGTTGGCTGCGGCGTAGGCGCGGGCGTCGCCCAACAGCGACTGCAGCTTCTGCAGATTCAGATAGTCGCCCAGCCCGCCGAAATACAGGGCCAGCCCGGCGCCGACGAGCAACAGCAGCAGGAGCGCTTTCGAGGCCTTCATCCCGCGCGCTCAGCAACAGGCCGCAGGCGCAGCGGTCGTTGTCGGCGCGCAGTCGAACAGGCCGAAATGCGCGCCGCGCGCGGTGACGCTGAAGTGTTCGGCGTAACGTGTGCGCGCCAGCATGTCGGCGGTGTTGCCGCAGACCAGCATCGGCCGACCGCGCTCGAAACGGTGGTGGTCGTCGAGCACGAAGGCATGCGGATGATGCGGAATCGTGCCGCGATAGGTCGCGACCTGGCCGTAATCCTCGCAGCGGTCTTCGAGATCGAGCTTGAACGCGCGCACGGTGATGCTCTCGAAGCGGATATGCCCGATCACCGCTTCGATGTCGACATCCAGCAGCGGCACCGCGCTGCGCGCGACGATGCGGAAATCCGCGCAACCCAGATCCAGCAGCAGCCGGCGGAAGTCTTCCAGATACAGCGCGCCGGACAGGCACTCGCCGCGCAGCACCGGGTCCTGCAGCAGCGCGTCGGGGATGCGGCGGTCGGCGAAGACATCCGAGAAGTAGAGCTCGCCGCCCGGCTTCAACGCACGGAACACTTCGGCCAGCACACGCGCCTTGTCGCCGGCCAGATTCAGCACGCAGTTGGAGATCACCGCATCGACGCTGCCGCTGGCGATCCCCGATGCCGCCAGGTCCTCGATCGGGCCCAGCCTGAATTCGATGTTGTCCAGGCCGGTGATCCTGCGGTGCTCGGCGACGTTGCGCTCGGCCACCGCCAACTGCTGCGGGGTCATGTCGATGCCGATCACCCGGCCCGCCGGCCCGACCAGCCGCGAGGCGAGGAAGGCGTCGCGGCCGGTACCGCAGCCCAGATCGACCACGGTCGCGCCAGCCGCAGCAGCAGGGATCGGCGAGCCGCAGCCGTAGAAGCGGTCGGTGACTTCGCGCGGGATCTCGCGCAGCCAGTCCTGCAGATAGGCGGGCATCGCCTCGGGGCTGCAGCAGGCGCCGGTCTTCAGGTCGCGCTGGCTGGTCAGGGTTTCCCCGTAATACTGCTGGATGGCGTTGTCGCCCATGGTCGGCTCCGTGAGGTG
>JBEBKD010000040.1:0-16903 GCA_040079515.1 Lysobacteraceae bacterium | reverse complement strand
TGGCTGTCCGTGTAATGGATCCTCTTCCTGTGCTTCATCTGCAACACTCCTGCTGCCTAAGCAGCCTTCAGTGTGTTGCATCGACCAATTGAATCCGCCAACCAAAGAAAACATTCCAAGTCCAATTCGAAACAGCGATCTGCGAGATGGCCGGGATTTTTCGATGAGACATCCATGTCTCATCGAAAAACGGCGCACCTCCTGTGCGCCGCCCTCCGGGTCTACGATCTCGGTCCGACGGTGCGGTAGTTTGAATATCTATGGGACGAAGGAGTTTTGCGCAATCAGACAAAAAACGTGTGATTGAGCGATAGCTTTAGAAGGCCCGACCAAACAGCGCGTTGATCAAAACAGCGGAACAATTGATCGCAGGCCAACAGATGGCCATCGTCCCCACGGTCTTGCAGGCGCATTGCGCTATCCCATGACTGGAGACCCGGAGGGCGGCGCACAGGAGGTGCGCCGTTTTTCGATGAGACATGGATGTCTCATCGAAAAATCCCGGCTTCGCCTCAGTTGGTAGTTTAGAATTGGACTTGAAGTGCTTTCTTTGGTTACTTTCTTTGCGCCAAAGAAAGTAACTCGCGCACCAGCGCGAAAAAGGATTCCAAGCCTTACCCGCAAACCATCAAGCACCAATCGCTTCGCAAAAAAATCAGATATCGATCGCGAAAAATTCCACAATCACTTCAGCAGCGGCACCAACGCAGGCCAAACGTGATCGCGCAGCTTCGGCTGCGCACTGGCCACCGGATGCAGACGGTCCGCCTGGAACGCGCGATCGTCCATCGCGATCGGCTGCAGCAGAAACGGCAGGAACGCTGTCCTGTGCTGCTGCGACAATTCCAGAAACAGCTGCTCGAACTGTTTCGTGTAATCCGGGCCGTAGTTCGGCGGCAGCCGCATCCCGATCAACAGCACCTTCGCATTCGCGGCTTTCGCCGCAATCATCATCTTCGCGAGATTGGCGCGGGTCTGCGCAAGCGGCAGACCGCGCAGACCGTCGTTCGCGCCGAGTTCGATCACCACGACCGACGGCTTCTGGCGTTTCAGCTCCGCTGCGATGCGCGCGGCGCCACCGGCGGTGGTTTCGCCGCTGATGCTCGCGTTGACCACCCGCCAGCCGGGTTTCTCCTTCGCGACCTTCTGCGCGGTCAGCGCGACCCAACCCTGCGCCGCGGACAGCCCGTAGGCGGCCGACAGCGAATCGCCCATCACCAGCACGGTGCGCTGCGCTGCGGGCGTCGCGGACGTGGTCGCGAGCGGCTGTTTCGCGGGTTGCGCGAAGACGTGCGTGCCTGCGAATGCGCAGAGCAGCGCGATGGTCGCCAGCAATGCGCGCCACGGGAGCGGATACGGGCGACGATCAACCATAACGCGCTTTCAACATCGCATAGCAGCTGCGCAGCGCCTGCGCTTCGCCGCCGGAGGGGCGTCCATGCCGATCGTTGTCGTTCCAGCTGTAGACATCCAGATGCGCCCACGGCAGTTCCGCGGGCACGAAACGATCGAGATACAGCGCGGCGGTGATGCAGCCGGCCATGGTCGAGCTGCTGCCGTTGGCGAGATCCGCGATGTCGCTTTTCAGATAGCGCAGGTACGGACGATGCAGCGGCATCCGCCACAGCGGATCGAAGTGGCGCGTGCCGGCAGAAAGCCAATCGTTCGCCAGTGCGTCGTCGTTGCAGAACAGCGCAGGCAGATCGGGGCCCAGCGCGATGCGCGCGGCGCCGGTGAGCGTAGCGAAGTCGAGGATGAGCTGCGGCGACTGCTCGGCCGCATAGGCCAGTGCGTCGCACAACACGATGCGGCCTTCGGCGTCGGTGTTGTCGATCTCGACGCTGAGGCCTTTGCGCGTGGCGATGACTTCGCCGGGGCGGTAGGCATTGGGACCGATCGCATTCTCCACAGCCGGCACCAGCAACGTGATCCGCACCGGCAGCTTGCGCGCCATGATCAGTTCGGCCAGTGCGATCGCGTGCGCCGCGCCGCCCATGTCCTTCTTCATGTTGCGCATGCCGGCGGCGGCTTTGAGATCGAGGCCGCCTGTGTCGAAACACACGCCCTTGCCGACGATGACGATGTGCGGACGCGCCCTGCCTTCATCGGTATTGCCGCCCCAGTGCAGCACGATCAGTCGCGGCGCGCGATGCGAAGCGCGGCCGACCGCGTGGATCGCCGGGAAGTTGTGGGCGAGCAGATCGTCGCCGGCCAGCACGTCGAGATCGGCGCCGTGCGTGGTCGCGATCTCGCGTGCGACCGCTTCGAGTTCGTCCGGTCCCATGTGCTCGGTCGGCGTGTTGATCAGATCGCGTGCGCGGAAGCAGGCGGCGATCTGCGCGGCGATGTCGTCGTCGATATCGATCGCCAGCCGTGCCGGCGCGCGCGCGGCATCGCGATAGCGGGTGAAGCGGTAGCTGCCCAGGCCCCAGCCCAACTGCAGCGCGGCGGTCGCATCGGCGATGCGCCAGTCGCCGGCCGGCAATGCATAGGGCGCGTGCGCATAGGCGAACGGATCGTTGACATCGGCGATTCCCAGCACCGCACCGGCCAGACCTTCGCCGCCGGGCAGCAGCGCGACGGTGCCGGCAGCGGCGCTGAAGCCCTGCGCTTTCAGCCAGGCCTGCAGCGGTGCCGATTGCTGTGCGCACCACGTGGCGAAACCGCTTGCAGTGACCGCGTGCAGCGGCAAGGTGTTGTCGGCAGTAGCGGTGAAACCGTGCAATGCGGTCATGATCGTGCCCCTGAAGCAATCGTTTCTGGCGATACGCGGATCGTGCCGCTCATCGTATCGAGATGGTCGGCCAGTGCGGCCAGATCGGGCACGATGAGATCCGGCCGGATGTCGTCGTGCGGCCAATGGGGATGATGGGCGTCGTCGCGATGCACCCAGGCTGTCCGCAGGCCGGCGCGCGCGGCGCCGAGCACGTCCATCTCGATGTGATCGCCGACATGCAGCACCTCTTCCGGCGCGCATCCGAGGCGCGCGCAGGCGGCGAGGAAGATGCTTGCGTCCGGCTTGGCCGCACCGTGTTCTCTCGAACCCAGCTGGAAAGCGAAATGATGGTCCAGACCGATCGCGACGAGGTCGGCATTGCCGTTGCTCAGCGCCGCCACCGGCAGCTTCGCGCTGATCCGCGCCAGCGCGTCGAGCGCATCGGGATAGCACTCCACGCGATTGCGTTCGGCGTAGAACACGTCGTAGGCGGCATCGGTCATGCCCTGCACGCGCGACGGATCGGTATCGCTTTCGATGAAGGCGCGCTCCAGCGTGAGTCGGCGCAATGCGCTCATGTCGTGGAGCAGATGCGGATGAGCGTCGAACACCTGTTCGCGCAGTGCGCGCATCGCTGGAATCGGGAAACATTCGGCGGTGCTCGGGCTGTGGATCCGCAGCCAATCGTCGAGCACCTGTTCGATCCGCGCGCCGATCGGCGCGAAGGGCCAGACGGTGTCGTCCAGATCGAGGGTGATGGCGCGGATGTTGAAATGCATGGGGGATTCTAACGGCTGTGGCGCTCGCTCTTCCCTCTCCCCGCGTTGTGGGGAGAGGGTGCCCGCAGGGCGGGTGAGGGGCGCCGCCGTCACCGCATCTGCAGATCGCCCTGCTGACCGCTGCGCCAAACCCGCAGAACCAGTGCGTCCGGGCGTTCGCTGAAGCCGGCGCGAAAGCCGCCGAGGTCCGCGAATTTGCCGATGCTCCCGTCCTGGATCACATCGCCCTTGCGCAGGCCGTTGCGGGCGGCGCGGCTGCCGTTGGCCACCGCATCCACCAATACGCCGGATGCGCCCTGACGGCGCAGCGATTCGGGCAGTTCGGCGAAGCTGGCGCCAGCGAGGCGTGGGTCGAGGCTGGCGCCGTCGATCTCGCGCGGCTGTTCGCGCAGGGTCGCAGCGATCCGCAGCGATTTGCCTTCGCGACGCACATCCAGCGACACCTTCGCGTTCACCGGTTGGAGGCCCTGGAAATTGCGCAGCGAGGCGCTGTCGTCGACGCGCTGGCCGTTGGCGGCCACGATCACGTCGCCGATCTTCAGCCCCGAGGCCGCCGCCGACGAGCCCGGGTAGACCCGGGTCACGACTGCGCCGCGCGCTTCGTCCAGCCCCAGCCCCTGCGCGATCCGCGCGTCCACGTCCTGGGTGTCGATGCCCAGCGTACCGCGCCGCACCGCGCCGCCGTCCAACAGCTGCGCCATCACGTTGCGGGCCAGATCGATCGGAATCGCGAAACCCAGGCCGATATTGCCGGCCATGCTGCCGCGCGGATTGAAGCTGGCGGTATTCACGCCGACCAGTTCGCCGCGCAGGTTGACCAGCGCGCCGCCGGAGTTGCCCGGATTGATCGAGGCGTCGGTCTGGATGAAGTTCTGGAAACCCAGGCCCGGCAGGCCGGTGCGATCCACCGCCGAGACGATGCCCGAAGTGACGGTCTGGCCGACGCCGAACGGGTTGCCCACCGCGACCACGAAATCGCCGACCTGCAGATTTCCGCTGGAGGCCAACGCGATCGCGGTCAATTTCTGCGCCGGGATCTTCATCAGTGCGACATCGGTATCGGGGTCGGAGCCGACGAATTCGGCCTTCAACGTCCGCCCGTCGCTGAGCGTGATCGAGACATCGTCGGCACCCTCGATCACGTGATGGTTGGTCAGGATCAGTCCGCGCTCGGCATCCACGATCACCCCGGAGCCCAGCGATTCGGCGATCCGCTCCTCCGGAATGCCGAACATCCGCCGGAATACCGGGTCGTCGCCGAACGGCGTGTTCACCCGCACCCGCTGTTTGGTATGCACGCTGACCACCGCCGGGGTCACCTTTTTCAGCATCGGCGCCAGCGATGGCATGGGCTGGCCGTCCACGGCGCTGGGCAACACGGCCACTGTCGGAATCGCCGCCGGAACGGCAGAAGGGGCCGCCATCGCAGGGGTCTGCAGGGTTTCGCGGACCCAGGTGGCGGCGAAACCCCCGAACGCGGCCGCGGCGGTCAGGGCGAGCAGGAGCGAGGTCTTCTTGGTGCGGGGGCGGTCGGTGGTCATCGTCTTCGGACAGGTCTTGACGCGGGTGGGGGTGGACTGCTGCGTCCGCTGAACATCGCGGTAGTGGCCGGCGGAATCAAGCCCTGCGAACGTATTCCAGGCCTTTCGTGGCCCGGACGAGTCTCGGCGGCGGGCCTTAAACCGTAGATGAAACCGAGCGGACGCCCGTCGTCCGACGGGATGCCGCGTCCGCCCCGGACCGCTGGGCGGAGAATGCGATTTCCATGCCGTCAAGCCGTTGACTTGGGCCGAACAGGGGCGTAGCTTGGCCCCCCGCGTCGCCACTATATCTTGGGGTATGCGTGGCGATTGGCCCTACCAATGGTGTTTCACGGGATATCTTGTTCCACGGAAGATCCCTGGGCCGCGAGCTTTGCCGAGCTGTCGCATTTCAAATGATCGCAGGAGGCAGGCGAAAACATCTGGATCGTCAGGGAGTGTCTGCGCGGCGGTCGGATCCGGAACCGCATCACAGAATTCACCGAGGCGTGGAGCGGAGCTCCGCCATCGGCAAACAAGAACAACAGGCTGCGGCAGCACCGCGCCTATACAACGACGAGGGTGGGAGATTGATGAGCACAGTGCGTCTTGAAGCGGTCGCGAAAGCGGACGCCGTCGCCGAAATACCGATGCAGCCGGCGTCCTGGGATATCTGGGACAAGAAATACCGACTCAAGACCAAGCAGGGCGAGGACGTCGATACCGATATCGACGCCACGTACCAGCGTGTCGCGCGCGCCTTGGCCGATGCCGAGCCGAACACCGAAAAGCAGAAGTACTGGTACGAACGCTTCCTGTGGGCGCTGCGCCGCGGGGCGATTCCCGCCGGCCGCATCACCTCCAATGCCGGTGCGCTGGAACACAAGCCGGCCACCTCGACCATCAACTGCACCGTGTCGGGCACCATCACCGATTCGATGGACGGCATTCTCGAAAAAGTCCACGAAGCCGGCCTCACCCTGAAAGCGGGCTGCGGTATCGGCTACGAATTCAGCACCCTGCGTCCGCGCGGCGCGTTCGTCGCCGGCGCCGGCGCCTACACGTCGGGCCCGATGTCCTTCATGGATATCTACGACAAGATGTGCTTCACCGTGTCCTCGGCCGGCGGCCGTCGCGGCGCGCAGATGGGCACCTTCGATGTCGCCCATCCGGATGTGAAGGATTTCATCCGCGCCAAGCGCGAAGACGGGCGCCTGCGCCAGTTCAACCTGTCGCTGCTGATCACCGACGGCTTCATGCAGGCGGTCGAGACCGACGCCGACTGGCCGCTGGTGTTCCCGATCAACGCGAAGGAACTCGGCGATATCGACGTCGACGACGCCGAGCAGGTGGTCTGGCGCGAATGGCCCACCCACGACACCTACATCAGCCGCGACGACGGCCTGGTCGCCTGCAAGATCTACGGCCACATCCGTGCCCGGCATCTGTGGGACATGATCATGGTCTCCACCTACGACTTCGCCGAGCCGGGATTCATCCTGATCGACAAGGTCAACGAGATGAACAACAACTGGTGGTGCGAAAGCATCCGCGCCACCAATCCCTGCGGCGAGCAGCCGCTGCCGCCGTACGGCGCGTGTCTGCTGGGCTCGGTCAATCTCACCAACTTCGTGCGCAACGCCTTCACCGACCAGGCCGTCTTCGACTGGGAGGAATACAAGGAAGTCGTGCGCGTGTTCACCCGCATGCTCGACAACGTGGTCGAAGTGAACGGCCTGCCGTTGCAGAAGCAGCGCGACGAGATCCTGCGCAAGCGTCGCCACGGCATGGGCTTCCTCGGCCTGGGCAGCACCATGACCATGCTGGGCATGAAGTACGGCAGCGCGCCGTCGCTGGACTTCACCGACCGCATCGCCCGCGACATGGCCGTCGCCGGCTGGGAAGTCGCACTGCAGCTGGCCCAGGAAAAGGGCCCCGCCCCGATCATGGAAGAACGCTTCGCCGTCACCGCCGAGATGCTGCGCAAGCGTCCGGAAATGGTGAAGGACGGCTGGAAGCTCGGCCAGGAGATCCCCGGCAAGGTGCTGCACGCGAAGTACAGCCGCTACATGCAGCGCATCGCCGACGTGGCGCCGGAGCTGGTGGACGAGCTGGCCGAAGTGGGCGCCCGCTTCACCCACCACAGCTCGATCGCGCCCACCGGCACCATCTCGCTGTCGCTGGCCAACAACGCCTCCAACGGCATCGAGCCCTCGTTCGCGCACCACTACAGCCGCAACATCATCCGCGAAGGCAAGAAGTCGAAGGAAAAGGTCGACGTCTTCAGCTTCGAGCTGCTGGCCTACCGCGAACTGATCAACCCCAAGGCGATGCCCTTCAGCGAAGACCCGGCCGCCCAGCTGCCCGACTACTTCATCGCCGCCGACGACGTCAGCCCCAAGGAACACGTCGACGTCCAGGCCGCCGCCCAGCGCTGGGTCGACAGCTCCATCTCCAAGACCGCGAACGTCCCCACGGATTACCCGTACGAAGACTTCAAGGACATCTACCGCTACGCCTACCAGCAGGGCCTCAAGGGCTGCACCACCTTCCGCTTCAACCCCGCCGCCTTCCAGGGCGTACTGGTGAAGGAGTCCGACCTCGAAAGCACGCTGTACCGCTTCGAACTGGAAGACGGCAGCTTCATCGAAGTCAAAGGCAACGAAGAGATCGAATACGACGGCGAAATGCACACCGCCGCCAACCTGTTCGACGCCCTGAAAGAAGGGTATTACGGCAAATTCTGAAGAAGACTCACGGCAGGTTCCGACCTCGTTTCCGCTCCCTCCCTTTCGCGTAGCGAAGGGGAGGGTTGGGGAGGGGTCGAAAACAGCCTCCGGCCTCCGTCGAGAACCCCACCACGCCGTCACAGATCGCGCTACATTCCGCTACGGGCAATTCGCCCGTACACCCCAGAAAATCCCCTGACGAGGAACCACCATGAGCAATGGCAATGTGATCACGGAAGCGATTTCCGACGCCGCCGAAGCGGTGGCCGACAAAGCGAAGGAAGTGGGCGACGCCGTCGCCAACACCAAGGCGGGCAAAGCGGTCGGTAGCGCGGTGAAGAAAGCCAAGAAGACCGCCGGCAAGGCCCGCAAGGCCGCCGGCAAAGCCGTCGACGACGCCAAGGCCAAGGCCGCCTCCGCCGTCGAAACGGTGAAGGCCAAGGTCGCCGGCGCCAAGAAGGCCGCGAAAAAGACCGCCAAGAAAGCCGCGAAGAAAGTCGCTGCCAAGAAAGCCGCAACCAAGAAAGCGGTAAAGAAGGTCGCGAAGAAGGCCACGGCCAAGAAAGCCGCCGTCAAGAAAGCGGTGAAGAAGGTCGCCAGGAAAGCGGTCGCGAAGAAAGCGGTCGCCAAGAAGGCCCCGGCCAAAAAAGCGGTGAAGAAAGCCGCCAAGAAAGCCGCCCCGAAAAAGGCTGCCAAGAAAGCCGCGAAGAAGAAGTAAGCCGCACTCCTCCCTCCCTTTCGCGCAGCGAAGGGGAGGGCCGGGGAGGGGTTGGCCCTCCCCGTCACGCCACACCACCACACCGCATCGGAACACGTTCAAATGGCCGTCAAGATCGACAAGAAAATCAAGGGTTACGCCGTGGTCAAACCGGAAGACAAGGCCGCCGTCGCCGGCGCCTCGGTCCCGCGCGAAACCGTCGAGGCCGAAATCGCGCTGCCCGTCGCCGACGTCATCCAGATGCACGAGCGCATCGAGCGCCCCGAAGTGCTGATCGGCAGCACCTACAAGATCAAATCCCCGCTGGTGGAACACGCCATGTACGTGACCATCAACGACATCGTGCTCAACGCCGGCAACGAGCACGAACAGCGCCGCCCCTTCGAGATCTTCATCAACTCCAAGTCGATGGAACACTTCCAGTGGATCGTCGCGCTGACCCGGATCATGTCCGCCGTGTTCCGCAAAGGCGGCGACGTGACCTTCCTGGTCGAGGAAATGAAAGCCGTATTCGACCCCAAGGGCGGCTACTTCAAGGCCGGCGGCGTGTACATGCCGTCGCTGGTCGCCGAACTGGGCATGATCGTCGAAGACCACCTCAAGACCATCGGCCTGATGCACGACCCGGATATGAGCGATGCGCAGCGGGCTTTGATTGCCGAGAAGCGCCGCGCGTATGAAGAGAATCGCGCAAAAAAAAAGTCTGATGTAGGCGCAGCTGCGCCTGCGGCGCGCGAAGAAGACGTCGAAGTCACCGGCGATGGCGTGAGTTTTCCGCCTTCGGCGACGATGTGTCACAAGTGCAGCACGAAAGCCATTGTGATTATGGATGGGTGTGCTACTTGTTTGAATTGTGGGTATTCGAAGTGTGGGTGAGGTGAAAGGGTTTCATAGAACAGGGGGTGTTCGAGATGTCCAGATGGATGCAGCAGTTCGAGAATCATACGTTTCGTTTGAACTGGGATTTGGTTAAATCTCTCTTGATCGAAGCTAAAGTTGACGACCAGGGCGTCATAACATCTGTGTCGGAGTTGGGGCGGTTAAAAAAGGTAATTTCCTATATTGATGGAATCTTAAGGTCACTTGACCCTGAATTGGTTCCTTTAAGCACATGGGAGAGCTTCAATCAGCAGGCGTCGCTATGCGCGAGCGAGATTTCGGCATACAACAGCAATAAGAATATTGGGCATATACAAAACGCAAATACATATGCCGACAATTTGTTGACATATGTACGCCCTTATATGGTTGCTACAGGGCGGCTTGCGAAAGGTCTTAGAGAGTCTGCAGCAGCATATTCATCTGCATTTTTAGAATATTCTTCAGCGTTCAAAAAGAGTGCAGATAATGCGCTTAATGAAATATTTGATGAGAATGCGAAAATATCAAGATTCAGAAATGAGGCTGAACAAGTCGCTTCTGCACTTTCGGAGGTAAAAGAAAAATTATTGGGTGACGGAGAGTCGTCTCTTGGCGAAATATTTTCTCTCGAATTGAAAATTGATGATTTTTTAAAAAAATATGAAGAAATAGCTTCAGCACACGAAATAATTTTCAATGGAGACAGCGATAATTATTCGCTGGAGAAAACTATCAAAGATGCTGTCTCTGCAGCGCAAGCCGATGCTAAAAAAATAAAATCATTACTCCAGCAAGAATCTGGTGCGATTGATGAATTGTCTGCTTTCCACATGAAAATATTCGGCGCTGAAAATGAAGATGGCGAGAAGGTGGATGGGCTTCAGGCTGAGCTGGCAAAAGGAATGGCAAGACTTATCGATTTTGAAAACCAACAAAAAATTCGTTATGAAGCGCTCAATAAAAAAATAGAAAGCCTTTTGCCGGGCGCAACAAGCGCGGGCCTTGCTAGTTCATGTGAAAAGATGAAATCCTCTTTCGATGCGCCAGTTAAAACTGCGAATAAGATTTTTTATGGGGCGATAGCCGCCCTAGTGTTTCTTGCGGTTATCTTTGCCATTGACGGCATTTCCTTTGCCAAGGGTATTGAGCTGGTCAAGTTTGGAAAATGGCAGGATGTTGTTGGCGGACTGGCTCTTAAAGCTCCATTTTTTGCACCGTTTATTTGGCTTGCATATTATGCAAGTAGTCGCCGCAGTGAATTTCAAAGGCTGCAACAAGAGTACGCCCATAAGGAAGTTATTGCTAATTCATACGAAAGCTATAAAAGACAAGTTGAAGCCTTAGGTGTTTCTGGAAGCGATCTGCTAAAGCAGCTTCTTGAAAAGGCTATTGATGCAATCTCTTACAATGCATCAGAGACTTTAGATAAAAAGCATGGTGATAAAATGCCTATGCACACGGCGATTGAAAAGTTAGTTGATACGGCTGACAAACTTGCAGAAAAAATTCCAAAAAAATGATTTGGAAAGCAGGGACTAACCCGTACGGCGGAACCCGCGAAGCGGATTGCGACGGGCGTTGAAACGACAAGGCCGTAAGGCGCATACGATTTGGTAGGGTGCATAAGCGAAGCGTCATGCACCGTTTTTGGGAATTTCGATATGGGTGCCACTCGATGGCGCATGACGCCTTCGGCTTATGCGCCCTACGGATCTACGGATCTATGGGTGCTGCGACTCCGGTCGAGTGCAGAAGACAATAGCGCAAGCGAGACAGCAAGGACGCAAGATGTCAAAACGATCCCTTCAACCCATTCTTGAGCAGACCAGGCTGCTGCACGAAGCGTTGTCCGATTTGTGGGATGACCTGCCCGCTCCAGACTCCCCGAGGTCTCTGCTCGTCGCCGGGTTCTGCGACATCGTTCGTCAGCATGCGCTGAGTCAGGTGATTCTCGCAGACGCCGAGCTCGACGTGACCGCCAGCACGCTGGTTCGCCCTGCCTTCGAGGCGCTGGTTCGTGCGACATGGTGCATGGGCGGCGCCAGCGACGATTGGATCCAGAAATTCCTGACTGCAAATCCGGAGGCGCTCGCCTCGGATGCCGAAACGGCGATGGGGCCGCCTGTCCAGAAGATGCTTGATGACATCAGGGGGCACCACCCGGCCCACATTCATCAGACGCTTGTCGAGTTGAAGAACAGCACTTGGCGTGCCATGCATTCCTATGTGCACGGCGGTATCCGACCTTTCATGCAGGCATTTGTTGGATTCCAGGAGCATGAGGTTGCTGGGGTCGTGGTGAATGCCAACGGCATGATGCTGTGGGCGACCAATCTCCTGCGCATGTCGCGAGGCGTAGGATCGCCACAGTTGCCCGACCTGCAAAGGCGGTACTCTGCGTGCTTGCCACCTGCAAACCCTGCGGATTGAATCGCTCGTACGTTTCCATGCGGACGTTGCGAAGTGCTGCGCCGGATGCGCCGAAAAATTGATGACGCATGACGCTTTCGGTTTTTGCGTTTAACGGATCTACGGCTTTTTTGCTGTCCACTGGAGGATGCATGCTGCGGTTGTCTCTCGTGTTTGCACTGGCGCTGGTGGGATCCGCAGGGGCTGCGGAGCGGAGTTCCATGGTTTCGGACGACGGGTTCGAAATGCGCATTCCGGCCGATGACCAGCGGCAACAGGTGAGCCGAGTTGCGCCGGACCTCTTTGAATCGACCGGCAGTCTTTTGAATCAAGGAAATGTGCGCGTCATCGAAATACTGATGACCAGCGACGACATCGAGCAGACACGGAACGGCGATGACCCGCGCGCGCTCAGTGTTCGCATTCTGCGTCATCCTATTTCTGGCGGCGCAGCGGTCAGCGAAGCGACCTGGAATGATGTGCGACCGAGATATCGGAAGGTGGTCGAAAATACCCTGTCGCCGGCGATGAAATCGATGGTTCAGGAAAAGGTCGATTCCTCGTACAACGACAAAATGGAAGAAAGCGATGAGATTCGAATCCAGAAATTCGAACGGCTTGAGTTCTATCGTGAAGATTCCACATCCCTGCGTTATTTTACGTTGGCGCATATCCAACGCGGATCGGGAAAGGAGAAGACCCTTGCCGTGGTTCGTGGTTTCAGCGCGACGATTTTCATGAAGAACAGGCTGTTTCTGATCCAGGCGGCCAGACTCATGGAGGACGCAAATTCTGGTGAGGACATCGACAAAGAGCGAGCCGAATTCGATCATTTCGTCGATCAATTGATAAAAATAAATCCGTAAGCAAGTAGGGCGGAGTAAGCGCAGCGCAACTCCACCACTGCGCGACCACAGACACCACGCGAGCAAAGCGGAGCGGATGGTTTCGCGCATGGGGAAGATGCGTTTGTCTTGTTGCGATGGTGTAGTTGCGCCGGGCTTACTCCACCCTGCGGATCGAATCACTCGTACGTTTCCATGCGGACGTTGCGAAGATGCGCCGTTTCGAGATGCGAGGCGTGGATTCATCGCCCGGCTTCTCACGGCATAATCCGGAACGCGGCCGACACCCGCCACATCGAATCGCCAGCGTCGTGAATCGCGACGGGCACAGGGATGTCGGGCCAGCGGCGGGCGCGGCATCCGCCCGGATGCGCGTTCATGCATTCTTCGAGATGCCGCCGTAGAGGATGGGTATGATGTTTTCAGGTACCTGCGCCCCTGTGCGTGCCGGCCGCATCATCGATCCCCAAACAGGAGTTTTCAATGCGCGTATTGTCCACGCTACTTTTGACGGCACTGCTGGGTTTGGCCGCGGAAGCGGGCGCTTCCGACCCGGCGGACGTTCCCGAGCCGGGCGCGTACCTCGCGGTCAAGAACGAAAGCAGCGACTTGTTCATTGCCAAGAACTACGAGGCGCTCGATGCCCGCATGGAGCAGTATGTGACCCGGAAAACGCGCACGGCCAGCGGGCGATGGGTGAGCGGGCCTTTTTTTGAAGGCGTTCTGTACGGGACCGGGCGTCCCGAAGCGTCTCACGACGCATCGGTCGCGCGGTGGGATCTTCTCGAAAAGCGCGTGCAGGATTGGGCCAAAGACCGGCCGGATTCCGCGTTGGCCCGATTGACGCTGGCTCAAGTCATCGTGAACCGGGCTTGGCATATTCGTGGGAGCGGTTATGCCTCCACTGTGCCGGCATCGGCCTGGAAACCGTTTCGCGAACAGCTTTCGCGCGCGCAACGTTATCTCGATAGCGAATCCAGAGTCGCGTCCCGTTATCCCGAGTATTACACTTTGAAATTGTTCGTCGCGAAAGGATTGGGAGACGATAGAAAAATCGTGGATGCGATTTTCGAGGAAGGTACTCGTCGCTTCCCCGGCTACGATCCGCTTTACTTCTCGATGGTCGATTATCTGCTGCCGAAATGGCATGGCGATGCGGACCAGGTCGAGGCTTTTGCGCGGGATGCGGTCATGCGCAGCCGTCGCACGGAAGGGCAGGGCATGTATGCACGCATCTACTGGGTCGCCGCGCAATCCCAGTTCGAAGATGCGCTGTTCCGGGAATCGGGCGTACATTGGAAACAGATGCGCGACGGATTCGAGGACGTGATAAAGCGTTATCCCGACCAGTGGAATCTGCAGAACTACGCGCACTTCGCCTGCCAGGCGGGAGATCTCAAGACGCTGCGCAAACTGTTGCCGCGCATCGAGCGGCCTGTGCTGGCCGATGCCTGGAGCGGTCGGATGTCGTTCGAGGCGTGCGGTCGGCTCGCAGCTTCGAAAGATTGAAGCCGCAAGGCCGTAAGGCGTATGCGATCTTGTAGAGCTCTCGTAGGGCGCGTGAGCGCAGCGATGCCCAACCAAACCACCGACAAACCCTCAACGCATTTCCAATGCTCCGCTCAATCCCTTCCGCACCGGACACGCCGCGCACCCCACCCGACGATGCTTTGGTGTTGTGGCGATGGCGGCTGCAGCGTAGCCAGCCCCCGATCAGGGCGATGGTTCTCCGTCGATCACTACGAATGCCCGCGGTATCGGCCGGCCGTTTTGCGTGGGAAACCGGCTGCCGAGAAAAGCCCGCAGATTCTCGATGATCGCGATGACGCGTCGGCGGCTGCCGGGGTAGTCGATCATCTCCGAGGCATCCGGCAGTCGCGTGCATGGATTGATGCATCCGATGGACGAGAGAAATCCGCGACCGGGATGGATCAGGATCTCGCTTCGCCGGCCCGTTGCGAGCAATTCGATGCCCGGCCTTGGGATGTGGGCCGGGTTGAGCGAGTCCCGAAAACCGATCGTCACGTATCTGGTTCCGGCTTGCGTCGCGAGCGGATACCGGCCTTCCTCCACGCGACGGTTGTTGCCGGCGGGCGCGTTGGCCCCTGGCCCGCGCGTCTCCGCCACCGTCCCGGACAATCCGGTTGCCGTTTGTCGAACACCATCGTGAAACACCTGGTAGCTTCCCACGGTACGGCGCTTGCCGTCGTGCGATCGGACCTGCTCGCTGCGACGCACGATGTGGAATTCCCAGTCGACGCCCAAGATCGGCATAACGATCTCCCTGGTGGGTAACGCGCCTGAATTCAGGTGTGGTTCCCGATGATACGGATTGCCTCCGCTGCGTCGGTCGCTGCGACGCATCGCATTGGGATCACATGCAAAAACGAAGATCCGGCTCGCACTCCCGGCGCGTATGAACCAATCTGATCTCTGCTTTCCGAACACCTGCGAGGCCACGCCTCAGTGACCACATGACCTGCCCGACCTGATCGCCGGCGTTTCGCTCATCAACGCGCCGCATGGCTGGCGTGCAACGCACGACGACCGGCGCTCGTAGAGATCGATCGAGACCCCGATGTCGTAAATCAACCTGACCCCGATTTCGCAATATAATTCAGCCGGCTTACCATCGACCTTGAAGGATCGCGGATGTCCAGCCTTCGTCCCAAGCACTCAATTGCCCTCGTGTGCATTGCCCTGTGCATAGGGCTGTCCGGTTGTGAAACCGATCGGAGCTCAGAGACGTCGGACCCGAAGAGCACCGACCAAGCGCTGGCACGGCAAGCTCGCGTGCTGCCCGCCGTCGGTGACAAGCCGTTCTCGATTCAGGCGAGCGCGATTCAGTCGAGCGCGGCTCCCGGCTACACACTCACCCTGACCCGCGTCTATATACCACCGCCGCAATGGACTCATCCAGGAGGCTTTGAACTGATTCCAGAGTTCAATCACACAGAGATTGCGGACGTCACTGGCGATGGTCGTCGGGATCTCATCGCTGTGCTCGGCAATGTGCCTGATGGCTATCAATTGCTTATTTTCGCCCAGAACCCGGACGGCACCCTCGCCGCCCCGCAATACATCGTATTCCCTCAACCGACGTATGAAGGCGCACGATGGATTCGGGTCGCGGATATGAATCGCGATGGTGTCGGCGACCCTATCCTAGTGCGCGGAGAGTCCATCCATTTCTTGCTTTCGCGCCCTGGCGGCCAACGCGTGTGGAGCACTGTCGCGTCAACCTCGCTGGCCATCGATACAACGCCTGTCGTCGCCGATTTCGATGGCGATGGCAACAACGATATCGTTGCCCATCTCAGCAGTTGGTTCATAAATCCCCCCCCGGATACCGATAAGCGTGGACGACTGCTGCTGCTAATGGGCGACGGCCGCGGCGGAATCGCCCGACAGGAAGTTCGCTACACGTATGGCAGCGATCCCAATGACGTTGAGCGCGCCACCGGACTCGCAGTGGGCGACTTCGACGGCGACAGCGATCCCGACGTGGCCATGAATGCGCAGCAGTTCGACTATTGGGGACAGCGCTGGAACTATCGCGCAGACGTGTATCCCTACGACCGCGTCGCCGGATTCGGGCCACCGCGGAACATCGGGAGCGATCCGCAATCCAAGTACCTCGTCGCTGGCGACTTCAATGGCGATGGTCGCGCGGACGTGGCCATCAGCAATGAAGAAGTCGACCCACTGAAAACAAAATTCTCGTTGTACTTGCAGCGCTCGAACGGCACGTTTTCGGATTCGCCCATCGTGAAATCCACTTATCTTCAATCAGTCGATCCCGAAGCCGTCGATCTGGATCAGGACGGCGACACCGATCTCGTCGTCGGGCACAACGGCGCGGGGCGCGTCGGCCGTTATCTGCAGTCCGGCGGCGTATTGGAGAATGCGGTCTATCACGACTACGGCGGCTATGCTGGCGTCGGTGAAACAAGTCAGTCGGTGGGCGATCTCGATGGCGACAGTTGTCCAGAGGTCGCGATCGCAGTGCGCTACGAAGGCCTGTTCGTGATGAAAGGGTCTGGCTGCGCGCCGAGAAGGCGCCTGACTAGCATCCCTCTACGCGCCGTACTCTCCCCGATGCCGGCAGCGCGCGTGATCGCTGCGCCACTGCCGCAACGAATACGGATTGCGCCGAGATCCCAACTGCGCTCCGACGAACGCGACCGGCGATAAAGGACTACCTGCGCATCGAGGACCGTAGGGTGTGCTGTACTACACTGACCAGTAGCAGGCGTACGCGACCTTGAAGCTGTGGGGCGAGCACGTGATGATCCGCAATGAGAAGGGGCGGCCGGTCGGGCGCGA
>JBEBKD010000039.1:0-20295 GCA_040079515.1 Lysobacteraceae bacterium | reverse complement strand
CGACCCCCAACGACCCGGCCCCCAAGGCCGCGGTCAAGCCCGTGATGGTCGCTCCGCGTCCCACCGCCGGCAAAGTCGCGGTAGCGGTGACTTCCCGCCCCGCCGCGCCTTCCCCGAAAATCCAGGTGAAAGTGATTCCCTACAAAACCGACGAAGCCACCGGCCGTCCGATCATCCCCACCGGCTACAAGCCCGCTGCGGACGAGGAATACATGAGCGCGCTGCAGCTCGAATACTTCCGCCAGCGTCTGCTGGGTTGGCGCGCCGATCTGATCGAGGAATCGAAGCAGACCATCGAAAACCTCAAGGACGAAGTGCGCGATGTCGGCGACGATGCCGAACGCGCCACCCGCGAAACCGAGAACTCGCTGGAACTGCGTACCCGCGACCGCTACCGCAAGCTGATCGGCAAGATCGACAGCACGCTCAAGCGCGTGGAAGCCGGCGAGTACGGCTACAGCGTGGATTCCGGCGAAGAGATCGGTCTGCACCGCCTCGAAGCCCGTCTCACCGCCGAGCGCACCATCGATGAACAGGAACGCTGGGAGCATCTGCAGAAACAGCAGGGCGATTGAAACGCGCTGTTCGACATGGATTGGTCAGAAACGACGAAAAACCCCGCGGAAACGCGGGTTTTTTCGTGAGTGAGAGGCTCAACGCGGTACCGGCGGAACCGCCAGGGTCGTTTCCCCCGTCACTTCGTATGTCGCGGCCAGCGTCGCTTCCGAACTCCCGCCCACGATTACGGTGAACGTGCCGGGCTCGATGACGCGCCGCATCCGCGCGTCGTAGAAAGCCAGCGCATCCGGTGTGAGATCGAAAGAGAGCGTGCGGCGCTCGCCCGGGCGCAGATGGATGCGGCGGAAGCCGCGCAGTTCGCGTACGGGGCGGGTGATGCTGGCGACATCGTCGCGCAGATACAGCTGCACCACTTCGTCGCCCGCACGCGCGCCGGTGTTCTCGACCGTGATCTCGACGCGCTGGGTTTCGTCCGCGCGCATCTTCGCCTTCGCGATGCGCAGACCGTCGTAGCGGAAGGTGGTGTAGCTCAGGCCGTAACCGAACGGATACAGCGGCGTCCACGGCGCATCGATGTATTTCGAGGTGTAGTGATTGGTTTCGTCGGGCGGGCGGCCGGTGTTCTTGTGCGCGTAGTGGATCGGCACCTGGCCGACATTGCGCGGAAACGTCGTCGGCAGACGCGCACCGGGGTTGTAGTCGCCGAACAGCACATCGGCGACGGCGTTGCCGGCTTCGACGCCCGGGAACCAGGCTTCGACGATCGCCGGAACGTTGCGCTGCAGCGGTTCGATCGACAGCGGCCGGCCGTTGAACAGCACCGCGACCGTCGGTTTTCCCGCAGCGCGCACGGCGTCCACCAATTGCGGCTGTGCACCGGGCAGATCCAGCGACGTGCGGCTGTTGGCTTCGGCGCTCATGTTCTCGCTTTCGCCGAGGAACAGCAGCACCGCATCGGCTTCGGCAGCGATGCGTACGGCTTCGGCGAACCCCGAGGTGTCCTGGCCGCGGATGTCGGACCCACGCGCGTACAGCACGCGGGTCTGCGGCGAAACCGCAGCGCGGATGCCCGCCAGCGCCGTCACCGCGTCTTCGGCGCGGCCTTCCGCAGCCCAGTTGCCGAGCATGTCGCGGGCGTTGTCGGCCAACGGCCCGATCACCGCCAGCGTGCGGATGTCTTTCGACAGCGGCAGCACGCCGCCTTCGTTCTTCAGCAGCACCAGCGTCTCGCGCGCGATCTCGCGTGCGGCGCGGCGATGCGCGGGTGTGAGCGTGCGTTCGCGCTCGCGGGTTTCGTTGCAATAGCGGTACGGATCGGCGAACAGCCCGAGCCGGTATTTCGCGCGCAGGATGCGTCGCACCGCTGCGTCGACCGTCGCCTCGGGCATGCGCCCGGCGCGCACTTCGGTGGGCAGGTCCTTGCGATAGATATCGCTGACCATATCCACGTCCACGCCCGCGTTCAGGCCGAGTCTGCCGGCAGCGGCGCGATCGGCGGCGATGCCGTGGCGCATCAGTTCCATCACCCCGCTGTAGTCGCTGACCACGACGCCGTCGAAACCCCATTCGCGGCGCAGCACGCCGTCGATCAGCGCGGCATTGGCGTGCATCGGCACGCCGGACAGTTCGTTGAACGACGCCATCACCGAACCCGCGCCAGCGTCGATCGCAGCGCGGAACGGCGGCAGATAGACCTCGCGCAGCGTGCGTTCGGAGATATCGACGGTGTTGTAATCGCGACCGGCCTCGGCGGCGCCGTAGGCGACGAAATGTTTGGCGGTGGCCATGACCGTGTCGTCCGCGGCGAGATTTCCGCCCTGGAATCCGCGTACCCGCGCCGCTGCGAAGGCCGCACCGAGATACGGATCTTCGCCTGCGCCCTCGACCACGCGGCCCCAGCGCGCGTCGCGACCGACGTCCACCATCGGCGCGAACGTCCAATGCACCCCGTGCGCGGCGGCTTCGGTGGCGGCGATGCGCGCACTGCGTTCGGCGGCGGCCGGGTCGAAGCTCGCCGCTTCGGCCAGCGGTACCGGGAAGATCGTGCGGAAGCCATGGATCACGTCGTAGGCGAACAGCATCGGGACACCCAGTCGCGACTCCTCCACCGCGATCTTCTGCAGACGGCAACCGCGCGCCACGCCTTGCATGCCGAGGATCGAACCGACCTCGCCGCGACGGATCGCCTCCAGCCCGGCGGCTTCGGCGGCGGGGCCGGTGTCGTTGCCGGGACCGGGCGGTTGGTTGAGCTGCCCCAGTTTTTCTTCGAGCGTCATCCGTTTCAGCAGCGCTTCGATGAAAGCCGCTTCGCGGTTCGCGGGCGTTTCGCCGGCGGAAGCGCCGACGACGGCGGTCATCAGCGCGGTCGCGATCAGCGACTGGACGATGCGTTTCGGGCGCGGCGTGAACGGCATCTTCCGGATCTCCAAGCGCAGCATACGAGGGGCTACCAAGTATTGAAAACGCCGAATGTAATCGGTTACATCACGCCTGTCACCCATTACGGGCGCTTACCCGTCGGCGCTAATGCAGCTCTTTCAGGTTCAACCGCCGCAGGATCGGCAGTCTCCAAGCAGTGAATCCCGTCACGCCCAGCGTCACGCAGCCGCCGACGACGACGGCCGTCGTGAGTCCCAGCAGCTTCGCCATCGAGCCGGCATAGAACGCGCCGAGTTCGTTCGACGAGCTGATGAAGATGCTGTTGATCGACGAGACCCGACCGCGCATATGGTCGGGCGTGGCCAATTGCAGGATGGTGGAGCGCAGCACCACCGACACGCCATCGAACATGCCCGAGAAGAACATGCAGGCGACCGACAGCCAGAGCGTTTTCGACAGACCGAAGCCGATGATGCACAGGCCGAAGCCGGCGACCGCGCACAGCATGAAGCGCCCGGCGTGACGTTCGATCGGCCGTCGCGACAGCCACAGACCGACGATCACCGCGCCTGCGGCGGGCGCCGCACGCAGCAGGCCCAGCGCTTCCGGCCCCGCGTGCAGCACATCCTTGATGAACGCCGGCGCCAGCGACACCGCGCCGCCGAACAGTACCGCGAACATGTCCAGCGCCATGGCGCCGAGCATCACTGGCGTCTGGAACACGAAGCGCAGGCCTTCGCCGATGCTCGCGAAGATCGGGCTGCGTTCGTGCGACAGCTCGGGTTCGATGGTGCGCAGGGTCGCCAGCGACAGCACGGCGCCAAGCGCGAACAGCGCGCCGAGGGCGTATGCGGGGCCGGCCGGCATCGCGATGCCATCCGCATATGCGCCGAGATGTTTGACGAAGCCGATCGTGCCGCCGCCGATCGCCGGACCCAGAACCAGCGCCGACTGGAACACCACGCTGCCGATGCTGGAGCCGCGGGTGAACTGCTCGCGCGGCAGCACGCAGGCGAACACGGTGTTGTAGACCGGACCGAGAAACGAACGCACAGCGCCGGTGAACATGATCGCGGCGTAGATCAGCCACAGCCGCGAGCGCGCATCTTCCGCAGCGCCGAACAACGCGCCCCAGGCGATCAGTGCGAGCAGGATCGGGGTCATGCCCAGACCGATGCAGGCGATGATGCCGAGTCGTCGCTTCGGGAGGTGATCGACCAGATAGCCGGCGAACGGCGCCACGCAGAAGAACGGCAGCACTTCCGCGAGCCCGATCAAGCCGAGTTTCCACGGGTCGTTGGTCAGTTCGTAGACATGCCAGCCCACGGCAACAGCCACGATCTGATACGACAGGATGGTGAACAGCCGGTAGCCCATCAGTCCGAGGAATGCGCGGTTGCGCAACGGTGGCGCAGGCGTCGGAAGGTCGATGGCGCTCATGCGGGCCGACTCCGGCGCATCAGTGCTTATGTGCTGCGCGTTCGCGCAGCGCGTCCTGCGCGGCGGCCTTGATTGCGCCCAGCAGCGAGGCCAGGCCGTTGTTGCGCGTCGGCGACAGATGCTTGGCGAGCCCGACATCGGCGATGTAGCGGGCGTCTGCGGCCATGATCTCTTCGGCGCTGCGACCGGAATACACGCGCAGCGCGAGATAGACCAGACCCGAGACGATCGCCGAATCGCTGGCGGCGGCGAAATCGAGGCGGTCGGCATCGCCGGAGGCTGCGATCCACACCATCGACTGGCAGCCGTGGAGACGGTGCGTGTCGTTCTTCAGCGCGTCGTCCATCGGCGGCAGTTTGCGGCCGAGATCGATGAGGTACTGGTAGCGCTCGGACCAGTCGCCGAAGAACGCGAATTCGTCGCGGATGGCGTCCTGGGCTTCGGCGGGGGTGGGTTCAAGCGGGAAGATGGTCATGGTGTGCTTTTCGTAGGAGCGACGGAAGTCGCGACAGCCTTCGTTCAATGTGGAAAAGCTTCCGTCCGCTTCGCGGCCGGGTTCATTTCTTTTGCTGGCCCAAAAGAAACGAACCAAAGAAAAGGGCCTTCCCCGACGAAGCGAAACTGCCACCGGATGCGGTACGGGGATTTTCCGACTCGTCTTTGCCCACAAGCGGGCAAAGTCCGGCCCGCGCTTGCGGCGCGGGCGTTCGCCCGATGCGCGAGCCTGCGGCTCGCAAGCTCGCATCGGCTCACCCATGGCTCGGTCGGAAAACGACGCACATCCTGTGCGTCGCCCTTCGGGTCTGGATTGGCCGTGGGCTTTCAGGCATCAAGCCCGTTTCCATTTGACACCCTGCGCGGTGTCTTCCAGCAGAATGCCTTCGTCGGCCAGTTGTTTGCGGATCGCATCGGCGCGGGCGAAATCGCGAGCGGCCTTTGAAGTATTGCGCTCGTCGACCAGCGACTGGATGCGTGCATCGTCGTCGTTGGATGCGCCGCGTGCGAACCAGGCTTCCGGCGTCTGCTGCAGCAGGCCGATGGCGAGGCCTGCGCCGAGCAAATGGGCTTTCGCCTGGCGGAGCTGAGAAGTCATTTCTTCTGTGCGTTCAACGCTAGGGCCACCAGGGGGGCCAAGTAATTGACGCGCTTTGCTTGCAATGGATGAAATTTCAGCAAGTGCTTGTGGAGTGTTCAGATCATCGTCCAGCACATCTTGGATGCGATCGGGAATCTCTGGAGGTGCCTCAATGTTAGAGAGAGTTTCTAACGTGCGGTATAGCCGGTCCAACGTCTTTACCGCCTGCTCGATCAAGCTGTCCGACCACTCCAGCGGCTGCCGGTAATGCGCCGACAGCAGCGCGTAGCGCAGCGCTTCCGGCGGATGCTCGCGGACCAGATCGTGGACGCGCTGGATGTTGCCGACCGACTTCGCCATCTTGCTGCCGCCGAAGTTGAGCATGCCGTTGTGCAGCCACCAGTTGGCGAAGACTTTGCCGCCGTGCGCGCATTCGCTCTGCGCGACTTCGTTTTCGTGATGCGGGAACTGCAGGTCGACGCCGCCGGCGTGGATGTCGATGGTTTCGCCCAGATGCGCTTCGGCCATCGCCGAGCATTCGATATGCCAGCCCGGGCGGCCGACGCTCCATGGCGAGTCCCAGCCCGGGAGATCGTCCGTCGATGGTTTCCACAGCACGAAATCGCCGGGGTTGCGTTTGTAAGGCGCCACTTCGACGCGTGCGCCGGCGATCATGTCATCGGGGTCTCGGCGCGAGAGCTTGCCGTAGCCGGCGAAAGTATCCACCGCGAACAGCACGTGACCTTCGGCGGCGTAGGCGTGGCCTTCGTCGATCAGACGCTGGATCATCGCGATCATCTGCGGGATGTGCGCGGTGGCCGACGGTTCGATGTCCGGCGCGAAATCACCGCTGACGCCGAGCGCAGCCATATCGTCGCGATAGGCCGCCGCATATTTGTCGGTGATCGTGGAGATCGGCGTGCCGAGTTCCTTGGCCGCCGCGTTGATCTTGTCGTCGACATCGGTGATGTTGCGTGCGTAGCGGAGCTGGCCGAAGCGGCGACGCAGCAGCGCGGCGAGTACGCCGAAGACCACCGGGCCGCGGGCATTGCCGATGTGCACGTAGTTGTAGACCGTCGGTCCACAGACGTACATCGTCGGGCAGGCGGGGTCGATCGGGACGAACGGCTCGACCCGGCGGGTCAGGCTGTTGTAGAGATGCAGGCTCATGTTGGCGTCGACGCTGGGGATCGGTCGATTCTAGCGGTCATGGGGCGGTCACGACAGCGGCGGTTCAGCATGCGGGCAGCCGAGGCCCTACACTGGTCGGCCGATGAATCCACCTACCGCCATCTCCCTGTATCGATTCGGCCTGCCGCTGCTGTTGACTGTGGCGCTGGCTGCGCAGGCGCAGACCACGGTCATCCAGACGCCGAACGTGCGCACCGAGTATGCGCAAGTACTGCGGGTCGAGCCGGTTTATCAGACCCTGCGTGCGTACGCCGTCGAAGAACGCTGCGATCCTCCGGCCGAAGCCGGACAGCCCGGCCGGAACTGCCGTCCGTTGCGGGTGGAGCGCGAGTTCCAGCGGCCGATCGCGTACGACGTCGACTACATCCATCGCGGCGTCAAATATCGCTCCCGCATCCCGTACGACCCCGGCAAACGCCTGCGTCTGAAGGTGTCGGTCACCCCCGATATCGACGCTGACGGCAAGCGCTGACGGGTCGCGTGGAGCCGCCGCAGTGCTTGCAGCCGGTCCCGGCGCATGCGAGCATTCGACCCCTATGCAGAACGCGCAACCCCTCGCGATCACCAGCGCCCGGATGGCCTCCGGCATGACCTCGCGCGCGCGCCGACCGGAACCCCACACACCTGCTGGGTGATCCGGAACCGTCGTCTATACGCTGCACCGACAAGATTCCACGATCAGGCCCGGCTTCCAGCCGGGCCTTTTTATTTTCCGCCGATATTTCCTACAACCACCGCCGGGACCTGCCATGAAGCATTTCTTGAACACCCAGGACTGGAGCCGCGCCGAACTCGACGCCGTGCTCGTTGACGCCGCACGCTTCAAGCGCGAAAAGCTCGGCGATGCGCTCAAAGGCAAGTCGATCGCGCTGGTGTTCTTCAACCCGTCGATGCGCACCCGTACCAGCTTCGAACTGGGCGCGTTCCAGCTCGGCGGCCATGCCGTGATCCTCTCGCCGGGCAAAGACGCATGGCCGATCGAGTTCGATCTCGGCACGGTGATGGACGGCGATACCGAAGAACATATCGCCGAAGTCGCGAAGGTGTTGAGCCGCTACGTCGATCTGATCGGCGTGCGCGCGTTTCCGAAATTCGTCGACTGGTCCGTCGACCGCGAAGACAAGGTGCTCAAGGGCTTCGCGAAATACGCGACCGTGCCGGTGATCAACATGGAAACCATCACCCACCCATGCCAGGAGCTTGCGCATGCGCTGGCGCTGCAGGAACACTTCGGTGCATCGGATCTGCGCGGCAGGAAGTATGTGCTGACCTGGACCTATCATCCCAAGGCGTTGAACACGGCGGTCGCGAATTCCGCGCTGACCATCGCCACGCGCCTGGGCATGGACGTGACCCTGCTGTGTCCGACACCCGACTACATCCTCGATGAGTGTTACATGGCATGGGCAGCGCAGAACGTGGCCGAGAACGGCGGTACGCTGCAGGTCAGTCATGACATCGACAGCGCCTACGCCGGCGCCGATGTGGTCTATGCCAAGAGCTGGGGCGCGCTGCCGTATTTCGGCAACTGGGAACCCGAGAAACCCATCCGCGACCAGCACAAACACTTCATCGTCGACGAACGCAAGATGGCGCTCACGAACAACGGCGTGTTTTCGCACTGCCTGCCGCTGCGCCGGAACATCAAGGCCACCGATGCGGTGATGGACGCGCCGTATTGCATCGCCATCAACGAAGCCGAAAACCGTCTGCACGTGCAGAAAGCGGTGATGGCTGTGCTCGCAAACCAATGACTTCTTCGGACATTTCCGCCATGAGCAACCAAGATATCGTCCTCGCCTTCTCCGGCGGCCTCGACACCAGTTTCTGCGTGCCCTATCTGAAGGAGCGCGGCTGGAACGTGCACACGGTGTTCGCCGACACCGGCGGCGTCGATGCCGAGGAGCGTGCCTTCATCGAACAGCGTGCGCAGGAGCTGGGCGTCGCCTCGCATCTCACCATCGATGGCGGTCCGGCGCTGTGGGACGGTTTCGTGAAGCCGTTCGTCTGGGCGGGCGAGGCGTACCAGGGGCAATATCCATTGCTGGTCTCCGATCGCTATCTGATCGTCGATGCCACGCTGGCGCGCGCGAACGCATTGGGCACGAAGACCATCGCCCACGGCTGCACCGGCATGGGCAACGACCAGGTGCGTTTCGACCTAGCGGTGAAATCCAGCGGCGACTACGTCATCGTCGCGCCGATCCGCGAAATCCAGAAGGAACACACCCAGACCCGCGCCTACGAGCAGGCCTATCTGGAAGAGCGCGGCTTCGGCGTACGCGCCAAGCAGAAGGCGTACACGATCAACGAAAACCTGCTCGGGCTGACGATGTCCGGCTGCGAGATCGATCGCTGGGAAGCGCCGGGCGAAGGCGCGCGCGGCTGGTGCGCGCCGCGCGGCGAATGGCCGGAAGCGCCGCTGCAGGTCACGCTGCGTTTCGTCAATGGCGAAGCGATTGCCCTCAATGATGTCGAGATGCCGGGCGCGCAGATTCTCGCGCAGCTCAACGCGCTGTTCGCGCCCTACGGCGTCGGTCGCGGGATGTACACCGGCGATACCACCATCGGCCTCAAAGGGCGGATCGTGTACGAAGCGCCGGGCCTCACCGCGCTGCTGGTCGCGCATCGCGCGCTGGAGGAAGCGGTACTGACCAAGCAGCAGAACCGCTTCAAGCCCGACGTCGCGCGCAAGTGGGTGGAGCTGGTCTACGAAGGCTTCTATCACGACCCGCTGAAGACCGATCTCGAAGCCTTTCTAGCCTCCTCGCAGGCGATGGTCAACGGCGAGATCGTGATCGAAACACGCGGCGCTCGCGTCGATGCCGTCGCGGTGCGTTCGCCGCATCTGCTCAACGCCAAGGGTGCGACCTATGCGCAGTCGGCCGACTGGGGCGTGGAAGAGGCGGAAGGCTTCATCAAACTGTTCGGCATGAGCAGCACGTTGTGGGCCGAGGTCAACAAGTGAAGACAAGTCGCTCGGTTATGTCAGGCAGGAAGAAGGCATGACTCATTCAGAAGGACACCTGAGCGGCACTGGCCTGCTCTGCTCCCGCTCTTTCGCCATAGGCGAAGGGGAGGGTTGGGGAGGGGTGCTGTGCTCCCCGCACCCCCTCCCGACCTCCCCCTGTGCTTTGCGCAAGGGGAGGAGGAGAAGTCCGCACTGTTCCGAACGATCAGCACTCACCTGCACCCTCTGACACATTTCGGACTTCCATGCTCAACGATATCCTCCAACATCTCGAAGCGCTGGTGTCCTTCGACACCCGCAATCCGCCGCGCGTCATCGATGCCGGCGGCATCTTCGATCATCTGCGTGCGCAACTGCCCGACTTCACCTGCACCGTCACCGATCACGGCGCAGGCGCTGTGTCGATGCTTGCGGAGCGCGGCACGCCGACGCGCGTCTTCAACGTGCATCTCGATACCGTGCCGTCGTCCGAAGCCTGGAGCGCAGACCCGCTGAAGTTGCGCGTCACCGATGAAAAGGCGATCGGCCTCGGTGCCTGCGATATCAAAGGTGCGGCTGCGGGTCTGATCGTCGCCGCGCAGCGCACCGATGGCGATGCCGCGTTCCTGTTCACTACCGACGAAGAAGCCAACGATGCGCGCTGCATCGCTGCGTTTCTCGCCAGCGGTCATGGATTCACCGAAGCCATCATCGCCGAGCCGACCCGATGCGAAGCGGTGCTCGCGCATCGTGGTATCGCTTCGGTGTTGATGAAATTCCGGGGTTCGGCGGGGCACGCCTCCGGCGCGAATGCGATCCATGCCAATGCGTTGCATCACGCGATGCGCTGGGGCGCGCAGGCACTGGATCTGGTCGAAGCCGAATCGCACCGTCGTTTCGGCGGACTGACCGGCCTGCGTTTCAACATCGGAAAAGTGGAAGGCGGCATCAAGGCCAACGTGATCGCGCCGAGCGC
The DNA here is from genome assembly GCA_040079515.1 of Lysobacteraceae bacterium. Taxonomy (GTDB): domain Bacteria; phylum Pseudomonadota; class Gammaproteobacteria; order Xanthomonadales; family Xanthomonadaceae; genus Lysobacter_I. The sequence continues at coordinate 9,765 of JBEBKD010000039.1, read as the reverse complement.
CGAAGTGCGTTTCGGGTTTCGGCCGCTGCCGTCGCAAGATATCGACGAACTGCACGCACGCTTCCGCGCCTGTGCGACCGAAGATGCGTTCGGTCACTACGAGGAAACCTTCCGTGGACCGCCGCTGCCCGCTGGCGATGTTGCGCATGCAGAAGAGCGCCGCCTCGCGGCGCGCGACCTCGCCGATGAACTCGGTCTGCCGATCGGCAATGCGGTCGATTTCTGGACCGAGGCCTCGCTGTTCTCCGCCGCCGGTCTGACCGCGTTCGTCTATGGCCCCGGCGATATCGCCCAGGCGCATACCGCCGACGAATGGGTCGCGCTGGACCAGCTCGAACGCTACACCGCCTCCATCATCCGCATTCTCGACGGAACCGCTTCGACATGACCCCTGCTTTTCATACTCGCGCCCTCGATCACAAGGTCCACGACCCGCAGACCCGGCAGACCATCGTCCGGCTGCTGTCGAGTATGGCCGGCGCAAAGGAAATTTCGCAGTATCTGAAGCGTTTTTCGCAGCTCGACGCCGCGCGCTTCGCGCTGGTGAAGGTCGGCGGCGCGGTGCTGCGTGATGATCTCGACGCGCTGACCTCGTCGCTCGCGTTCTTGCAGGACGTGGGGCTCACGCCGATCGTCATCCATGGTGCGGGTCCGCAGTTGGACGAAGAACTGTCCGCCGCCGGTATCCAGAAACAGACCGTCAATGGTCTGCGCGTGACCACGCCGCAGGCGCTGGCGATCGTGCGCCGCGTGTTCCATGCGCAGAATCTGAAGCTGGTGGAAGCGCTGCAGTTGCAGGACGCGCGCGCGACCTCGATCGTCTCCGGCGTTTTCGAGGCCGATTATCTCGACCGCGATACCTATGGACTGGTCGGCGAAGTGAAGCGGGTCGATCTCGCGCCGATCTACGCCAGTCTGCAGGCCGGCTCGATTCCTGTCATCGCCAGTCTCGGCGAAACCATCGGTGGCCAGATCCTCAACGTCAATGCGGACTTCGCCGCGAACGAACTGGTGCAGGTGCTGCAGCCATACAAGATCGTGTTCCTCACCGGCACCGGCGGCCTGCTCGACGGCGATGGCAAGGTCATCGATTCGATCAATCTCTCGACCGAATACGACACGCTGATGGCGCAGCCGTGGATCAACGGCGGCATGCGCGTGAAGATCGAGCAGATCAAGCAACTGCTGGACGCGCTACCGCTGTCGTCGTCGGTGTCGATCACGCGCCCGGAAGAGCTGGCCAAGGAACTGTTTACCCACAAGGGCTCGGGCACGCTGGTGCGTCGCGGCGAACGCGTGCTGCAGGCGACGCGCTGGGACGAGATCGATACCGAACGTCTGCGTGGCCTGATCGAATCCGCGTTCGGCCGGACGCTGGTGCCGGATTACTTCCAACGCACCGCGCTGCATCGCGCCTACGTCAGCGAGAATTATCGCGCCGCGGTGATCCTCACCGAAGAGAACGGTCTGCCGTATCTCGACAAATTCGCGGTCCTCGACGACGCGCAGGGCGAAGGCCTCGGTCGCGCCGTCTGGCAGCTGATGCGCGAAGCGCAGCCGAAGCTGTTCTGGCGCTCCCGCCACGGCAATCCGGTCAATGCCTTCTACGATGCGGAAGCCGATGGCAGCGTCAAACAGGAACGCTGGCGCGCGTACTGGTACGGACTCGGCGATCTCGGGGGGGATGGCTTGGAAACGATCCGGACCTGTCTCGAACACTGCCGTCAACGGCCGGCGACGCTGACGGATTGAGTCGAACATGGATCTTTGGAATACGCCAACCCTGATCGGCCGCCACGTGCGGCTGGAGCCGCTGCGCGTCGATCACGCCGATGCGATGCGAGCGGCGGCCGCCGACGGCGCGCTGTGGACACTGCGCTACACCAGCGTGCCGGGTCCGGAGGCGGGCGAAGCCGAACACTACGTCGATCTCGCGCTCGCTTCGCGCGATGCCGGTCAGGCGCTGCCGTTCGCGGTGCTCGATGCATCCGGCAATGTCGTGGGCAGCACTCGCTTCTACGATATCGACCGCAGCGTGCCGCGCGTCAAACTCGGCTACACCTGGTATGCGCAGCGCGTTCAGCGCACTGGCCTGAATACGGAAGCGAAGCTGCTGCTGATCGAGCATGCGTTCGCGCAGTGGGCCTGCGAAGCGGTCGTGCTGGAAACGAGTCATGAGAATCTTCGCTCGCAGGAAGCCATTCTGCGCCTGGGCGCGAAGCGCGACGGCATCCTGCGTGCGAACATGCGCCATCGCGACGGCACGCTGCGCGATACGCACGTGTTCTCCATCCTGCGCAGCGAGTGGCCAGCGCTGCGCAGCCGCCTCGAACGCAAGCTTCAGGAGCGCAACCCATGACTGCCGGAATGTTTCGCGTCGGTATCGTCGGCGCCCGCGGTCATGTCGGCGCCGAACTGATCCGCCTGCTGGCCGCGCATCCGCGCTTCGAGTTGGCCTATGTCGGCTCGCGTGAGCTCGACGGCCAGCGCCTTGCCGATCATATCGATGCCTATGCAGGCGAGCTGCGCTATTCATCGCCTGCGAACGATGCATTGCCGGCATTGGGCGCCGACGCCGTGGTGCTGGCCCTGCCCAACGGCAAGGCGGCTGCCTGCGTCGCTGCGTTCGATGCCGTGAACGAAAACCCGGTCATCGTCGATCTGTCCGCCGACTACCGTTTCGACGACGGTTGGTACTACGGCCTGCCAGAACTCACGCGTGCGCGCTATCGCGGCGAGCGCCGGATCAGCAATCCCGGCTGCTATGCGACCGCGATGCAACTGGCCATCGCGCCGATGCGCGATCTGCTGCAAGGTCCGGTGCAGTGTTTCGGGGTGTCCGGCTATTCCGGCGCCGGTACCACACCGTCGGACAAGAACGATCCGGACAAACTCCGCGACAATCTGATGCCGTATGCGCTTACCGGCCACGTCCACGAGCGCGAGGTCACGCGTCATCTCGGGCATCCGGTCGAATTCATGCCGCATGTCGCCGCGCATTTCCGCGGGATCACCATGACCGTCAATCTGCATCTGACCGAAGCGATGACGCGCGACGCGGTGATCGCACGTTACCGTGCTGCGTACGCCGACGAACCGCTGGTGCGCGTGATCGACGATGCGCCGTGGGTCAGCCGCATCGCCGGTCGGCACCACGTCGAGATCGGCGGTTTCACGATGTCGGAAGACGGGCGTCGGCTTGTCGTGGTGTCGATCGAAGACAATCTGCTGAAAGGCGCGGCGACCCAAGCGCTGCAGAATCTGAATCTCGCGTTCGGTCTCGACGAGTGGACCGGCATCCCTGCGGCGAAGGCCGCCGACTGACGCACGGAGTCTCACCATGTCCGATCTGCTCTGGCAAAAACCCGGCGTGAAAGTCGATGCGCGCATCCAGACGTTCCTGGCGGGCGAGGACGTGATCCTCGATCGCGAATTCTTCCTGTTCGATATCGAAGCCAGCCGCGCGCATGCCGAAGGCCTGCTGCGGATCGGCATCCTCGCTGCCGACGAATTCGCGGGAATCAAGGTCGAGTTGACCAATCTCGGCGAGGATTTCCGCAACGGCGATTTCATTCTCGACGAGCGTTACGAGGACTGTCATTCCGCGATCGAATCGCGGTTGATCGAACGCCTCGGCGACGCCGGCCGCAAGATACACACCGGGCGCAGCCGCAACGATCAGATTCTCGTCGCGACGCGGCTGTGGCTCAAAAACCGTCTCGCGCGTCTGCATGTGCTGTGCATTGAATGCGCGGACATCGCGCTGGCCCGTGCCGAGGCCGAGGCAGATGTGCCGCTGCCGGGATACACGCATCTGCAGCGCGCGGTGGTGTCGTCGCTGGGCATGTGGTGGGCGGCGTGGGCCGAAGGCTTCATCGACGATGCGCAGCGCGCGCGCGACACGCTGGCGTGGGTCGACGCCAACCCGCTCGGCAGCGCCGCCGGCTACGGCGTGAATCTGCCGCTGGATCGCGACCACGTCACCGCATCGCTCGGCTTCGGCAGGTTGCAGATCTCCGCGGCGTACGCCCAGCTGTCGCGCGGCAAATTCGAGATGGCCGCGATCGAAGCGCTGGCTTCGGCGCTGCTCGATCTGCGTCGCCTCGCCTGGGATCTGAGCCTGTTCACCAGCGCCGAGTTCGCGTTCGTGGCGCTGCCGGCGCAGTACACCACCGGCAGTTCGATCATGCCGAACAAGCGCAATCCCGATGTGATCGAATTGATGCGCGCGACCTACGCCAGCGTCGCTGCCGCGCGCACCGAAATCGAACAGCTGCTGTCACTGCCGTCGGGCTATCACCGCGATCTGCAGTTCAGCAAGGGCGCTATCTTCCATGCCTTCGGTCGCGGCATGGGCGCGCTGGAACTGCTGACCGATCTGCTGCGCAATCTCGAATGGAACACCGACGCGATGCGCGCCGCGCTCGATCCGTCGATGTATGCGACCGATCTCGCGGTCGATCTCGCGCGTCAGGGCTTGCCGTTCCGCGATGCGTACAAGCAGGCCGCCGATCCGGCGCGCTGGGCGCAGGGCGATCCCGATGCGAGCTTGAGCGCACGCGTCTCGCCGGGCGCAGCGGCGGATCTGCGGCTTGATCTGCTGCGCTCAAGATTGAGCAGCGTATGAGATTTCATTGTCCGAGATACGCATGAGCGCCCGCATCGCCTTCGCCGAACAGACGCTTCCCACGTGGAAGCGTGCCGTGCTGAAAGTCGGCAGCAGCCTGCTGGCTGACGACAGCGGCCTGTCGCCGCGCAATGCGCAGCACCTCGCCGCGTTCGTCGAAGCGTGTCAGCAGCAGGGCAGGGAAGTGGTCATCGTGTCGTCCGGTGCGGTTGCCGCAGGCCGCGCCATGCTGCACGCCTCGCCGCGACCCGGCGCAGCGATGGCCGAACGTCAGGCGCTGGCCGCGCTGGGGCAGGCGAAACTGATGGCGTTCTGGCAGGGCTTCTTCGCCAGGCCGGTGGCGCAGGTGCTGCTGACCCACGATGACGTGCGCAACCGCCGCCGTTATCTCAATGCGCAGGCGACGCTGCGCGAACTGTTGCGCTGCGGCGCGCTGCCGATCGTCAACGAGAACGACACGGTGTCGGTCGACGAACTCAAGCTCGGCGACAACGACACCCTCGGCGCGATCGTCGCCGCATTGATCGATGCCGATGCGCTGCTTATCGCTACCGATATCGATGGCCTGTACGACGCCGATCCGCGCACCACGCCCGGCGCACAGCCGATGCAGATCGTCACCGACCCGGGCGATGACATCCTTGCGATGGCCGGCGGCGCAGGTTCCAGCGTCGGCACCGGCGGCATGCGCACCAAGATCCTCGCCGCGCAGCGCGCGGGCGCGGCCGGTATCGACACGGTCCTGTTCAATGGAACGCGCGAAGCGGTGTCGCAAGCGCTGGCGGAAGATCGGTTGATCGGCACGCGATTCGTCGCCGCGCGCAGCCGCGTCGCGGCGCGCAAGCACTGGCTGCGTCATGCGCCGGTGGAGGCGGGTGCGGCGATCGTGATCGATGCCGGCGCCGCGACCGCGCTGATCGATCGCGGTGCGTCGCTGCTGCCGATCGGCGTCGCCGATGCGCAGGGTGAGTTCCGGCGCGGCGATCTGGTCGAGATCATACTGATCGAAAGCACGCTGGTTGGAAGCATGCGCATCGACGACGGACGCACGCAGTGCATCGCGCGCGGCGTGACCCAGTATTCCGCCGCCGACATCCGTCGGATCGCGCGCCGGCAGTCGCACGAGATCGAAAGCATCCTCGGCTACAACTACGGCGACACCATCGTCCATCGCGACGATCTCTCGCTGCATGCATCGCATCCGAACGGGGCCGCCGATGTCTGAGTCCTCCATTAGCGCGCAGGCACTCGCCTGTCGCGATGCCGCGCAAACGGTCGCGGCGCTGTCCACCGACGCCAAAAACGCACTGCTGCGGGCGATGGCCGACGCGCTGGACGCTGATGCCGACGGGATACTTGCTGCCAATGCCGAGGATCTGCGCGCGGCGGAAGCGAAGGACATCGGCAGTGCGATGCTCGATCGTCTGATGCTCAACCCGCAGCGGCTCGCGGGTATCGCCGATGCGTTGCGCGAAGTCGCCGCACTGCCTGATCCTGTCGGTCTGGTGACGCGTCGCGATGTGCGGCCAAACGGCATCGAGATCGAACGCGTGCGCGTGCCGCTGGGTGTTATCGCTATGATTTACGAGGCGCGGCCGAACGTGACTGCCGATGCAGCGGCGCTGTGCCTGAAGGCGGGGAATGGTGTGATTCTGCGCGGTGGGTCGGAGGCGGTTCGATCGAATATGGCGATTGTCGGCGCGCTTGAGCGCGCCCTATGCGCGCATGGTGTGCCGACTGCGGCAATTACGCTGATCGACGATCTGCGCCGCGAGGCGATGGTGGAGTTGCTGCAGCTCAACGACATCATCGATCTGGCGATTCCGCGCGGCGGAGAAGGCCTGATCCGCTTCGTCGCCGAGCATGCGCGGGTGCCGGTGATCAAACATTACAAGGGCGTTTGCCATCTGTACGTGGATGCCGCCGCTGATCTCGATCTCGCGTTGGACCTGCTGCTCGACGGCAAGGTCGCGCGGCCCAGCGCCTGCAACGCGCTGGAAACGCTGCTGGTGCATGCCGATGTCGCCGCCGATTTCCTGCCGCGCGCCGCCGCGATGCTGCGCGAACGCGGTGTCGAACTGCGCGGCGACGCCCGCAGCTGCGCAATCATCAATGCGACGCCCGCGACCGACGCCGACTGGGATGCCGAATTCCTCGATCTGATCCTCGCCGTGCGCGTGGTCGATTCGCTCGACGACGCCATCGCCCATATCCGCCGCCACGGCTCCGACCACACCGAAGTCATCGCGACCGGAGACGAAGCCGCCGCCGCGCGCTTCGTGCACGCCCTGCGCAGCGCGGTGGTGATGGTCAACGCCTCGTCGCGGTTCTCCGATGGTGGCGAGTTGGGCCTGGGTGCGGAGATCGGCATCTCGACGACGCGGCTGCACGCTTACGGCCCGATGGGCGCGGAGTCGCTGACCATCGAACGCTTCGTGGTGCGTGGGGTGGGGCAGACTCGGAATCTGCGTTGTTGATCTCTTTCTGCAGATAGGTGTACCTCGCCAAGCTGCCGTCAGAAACTCCGCAACCGTAGGATGGGCACCTGGCCCACCTTCCCGCCGATCAACAGAACAAAAGCATAAGTAACAAACGGGCGCCTACGTCTCTTGCGCACTCGGTGATGGTCCGAAGCCCGTCACAACCTCGGCCCCTTCGGCCCCGGGTCATCCTGCGTCGGCGGGGTCTGCGTCTGCGCCTGGAGCGTGCGCGCCTGCTCCATCTGCTCATTGAGTTTCGCCGCGCCTTCGCTGCTCTGCGCCAGCGGCCGGCCGGCCAGTTCCGCAGCATTGCCCGCAGAGGTTCTTGCCCACTCCGCATACAGGTTGGGGGTGTCGGTCATACCTACGGTCTTGCCATCGTCGGAGAACTTCGCCGCGCCGATCGTGGTGAGTCCTTGCGACAACGCCCTTTCGGTCAGGGCGCCGGCCAGTTGTGTGCTGTGTTCGTCGGGCGTGCGGCCCAGCGCACGATCGCGCTCATGCACCACCTCCAACAACGTCGCATGCATGCCGTGATTGGGGTGCGCAGGGTCGTCGAGCAATGGTCTCACTTCGCGTTGCGTCTGCTCGCGGGCACCACGTTCCTCCTGCGTCGCCTCCGTGATCGTGCGTTCCGGCGCTGACGGCTGCGGTGTGTCTTCGCCGCGCCCGCGCGCTCGCACGTCGGTCAGTGCCTTCGCGATGTCCTCGGGCGTGGTGGTCGCGGCGATCCGTATTTCGCCATTGGCATCGAAGCGGACGTGGTGGATCGGGCTGTTCGGCGTGAACTGCCCGCTCGCATCCTGACCCAGCACCAGCGACGTAGTGGCAGCGGTCACGCCGGTCGCTTCGCGCGTGCGCTGCACGGCCAGATAGCTCGCGTCGAACTCTTCCGGTCGGGTCTCGCGATCAATGCTCCGGTTGAGGTACGCCTCGCGCAGAAACGCTTTGTCCTGCGTCTCCGGCGTTGGCGGCTGCCAGGGCGGCATGCGAGCGAGTTGCTGCTGGTGGTCTTCCAGTGCCGGCAGCAGACGGTCGCGCGTCAGCTCCAGTTCCAGCGCGCGCTGGGGAGTAGCGGCTTGACCGTCATGTGCCCATTCGCCTTGCGGATCGCGACTGTAGTGCTTGCCGTCGGACGATTGCAGCACATCGGGGTTCAACGCCGTGGCGACCGCCGCCGACAGCGCGCCACCGGGAGTCTGCTCGTACCCGTATCGTTTGTGCCCGATCTGGTAGTCGGCGGCAATCTCCGCCGGGCCGGACTTGAGATTGCCATCGATGACCTGCATCGCCTGTGCGTTCAGCTGCGCGGCATGTTCGCTGTTGGCTTCGACCGTTTCCTTTGCGCTCGGAATGTTGTTGACGTCGTAGGCCGTCACCATCTCGCGTGTCCACGCGTCACGCTCGGGCTGATACCTCCAAGGCGCACCGCCATCGTCCGCCGTCTGCACGAATGGATCGCGCGGCGTCGGCACCTCTCCCAGCGCCTGCTCCACCGCGGACATGCTCGCCTTCGCGCTCAACTCGCGCGCCTTGTCGGGCGGTGCTGCGAAGTCCTGCTGCTGCGGCAGATCGCGCCCATCGCTCACCAGATCCGCGCGCAAGTCTTCTCGAATCCACTGCTTGCCGTTGAACTCCCAATCCACACCTTCGCTGGTGATGTTGTAAACACGGTTCTTCTGCCACAACTCCACCGTATGCTCGGCGACCTTGCCGAACAGATAACCTTCGCCTGCGACCAGCAATGCCGTGCCGCCCGTACCCGCGCCCACCGCTGTCGCCGTGACGCCGCCGACGGTGGTTCCCACCAGCGCGCCGCCCGTTTGCACGCTCTGGCGCATATACGCATCGCGCGCCGCCGTGTCGTTGTGCAGGGTGTCCTGGAACACCTGCGCGCGCCCTCGGGTGTCGTTCCATTCGTAAGCGGTGATGCCGGCTTCAGTGGCAAGGCCAAGGCCCAAGCCCTTCATGCGCGGTCGATGTGGTGCGTCAATTTCCGGCGCTGAAAAGTCGTATCGAAATGCACGCAGGCGCTCGCTGTCGATAAAGACCGGTTGGGCCATGTAGCCGCTACGAAATCGTTGGTGATCGTCTGCGCCAATGAACTTCTGCTCGTATGCTTCATCGAGCAGCGCCGCACTCATCGTCCGATGCGCATCGGGGCGTTTGCGCATGATCTGGTCGGAATCGAAATACTTGTCGTCCGACCAGATACGCGTGACACGACCGGCTTCGCTTTCCTTGGCAGCGATTTCAAGCATGGACACGTCGCCGGCGCTTGTGGACGAGAGTGTGCCTGCGCGGAGTCGTTGTTCGGTGTCTGGTGCGGATATGACGGGAATGCTTTTATCGGTGAGGTACTGACCAAGTTCCGCCCTGAGAGGGCCGTCCTTGATCTCCTTGCGAACAGTCTCGGTGATGGCGAATTGACGCTTTTCTCCGTCCGCAATATTGATGTATTCGTCTAGCAGAGCGGTGCCGCCTGCGCGATAGGCATAGACCAGACTATTGGTGTCCGCCAAAAAATATCCATTGCTCATGGCGAAGTCTTCCGTATCAGACTAAGTGGGTGTCTGCATAATCACGGACCATGCCGAACAGCTCATCGTAGTCATCCCAGTCGAGGCCAGGGAGCCATTGCTCTCCCAAGCGGCGCAT
>JBEBKD010000038.1:0-20751 GCA_040079515.1 Lysobacteraceae bacterium | reverse complement strand
CCCCCACCCTCATCGTCAACGCCCGTCTGGTCAACGAGGGCCGGGAGTTCGACGGCGACCTGCGCTTCATCGACGGCAGGATCGACGCCATCGGCAGCGGCCTGGCCGCAAGACCAGGCGACATCGTGATCGACGCAGCGGGCAGCCGGCTGCTGCCGGGGATGATCGACGACCAGGTCCATTTCCGCGAACCCGGGCTGGAGTACAAGGGCAATATCGCGACCGAGTCGGCGGCAGCGGTGGCCGGCGGCCTCACCAGTTTCATGGACATGCCCAACACCAGCCCGCCGACGCTGGGCAGGGATGCGCTGGAGGATAAATACCAGCGCGCCGCTGGTCGCGCCTGGGGCAACTACGGCTTCTACATGGGCACCAGCACCGGCAATATCGACGACATCCGCGCGATCGATCCGCTCACCACGCCCGGCGTGAAGATCTTCATGGGCGCCTCCACCGGCAACATGCTGGTGGACGATCCTGCGGTATTGGATGCGGTGTTCCGCGACGCGCCCACGCCGATCATCACCCACTGCGAAGACACCCCGATGATCGACGCGGAGCTGGCGAAGTACCGCGAAAAATACGGCGACGACATCCCGGTGGAATTCCACGGCGAGATCCGCTCACGTGCGGCCTGCGTCAAATCGACCGAACTGGCGATCTCGCTCGCGCGCAAACACGACGCGCGCCTGCACGTGCTGCACATCTCGACCGCAGACGAACTCGCGCTGTTCGAACGCGGCCCGCTGATCCGCGCCGACGGCAGCCGCAAGCGCATCACCGCCGAGACCTGCATCCATTTCCTGCGCTTCGACCGCAGCGATTACGCCCGGCTCGGCAACTTCATCAAATGCAATCCCGCGATCAAGAACCCCGGCGACCGCGAGGCGCTGATCCGCGCGCTGGCCGAGGACACGATCGACGTGCTCGCCACCGATCACGCACCGCATACGCTGGAAGAAAAACAGCACCCGTACCTGCGCGCGCCCAGCGGTCTGCCGCTGGTGCAGTTCGCACTGAACGCGGCGCTGGAATGCGTGCATGAAGGCCGCTTGACCACCGCACAGGTCGTGCAGAAATTCGCGCATGCGTCGGCCCAATTGTTCGACGTGAAGGAACGCGGCTTCCTGCGCGAAGGCTATCGCGCCGATCTGGTGCTGATCGACGACACGCCGTTCACGGTTGCGCGCGAACAGGTGCTGTCGAAATGCGGCTGGTCGCCGTTCGAGGGCACCACCTTCCGCTCGCGCATCGCCTCAACTTGGGTCAACGGCCACCTCGTCTGGAACGGGCGACAGCTGGTCGGGGAACCTCGCGGTATGCGTCTGGAGTTCGACCGATGACACGCGCTACGACGAAACTCGCGTCGCTTGCAGCAGCGCTGGCATTGACTCTTGCCGCATGCGGCACGACCACCGTGCAGGCGAAGAAACCTTCGGCCACTGGCGGAAAAACACCCGCGTCACCCACCGCCCGTCCTGCAACACCGCCTCCGCCCTCGATCCTGCCGTATCGAAAAACTGAACTGCCGACAGCCGTGCAGCAAGGCTCGATGATCGTCGGCGCCACCGATCCTGGCGCCAGCGTGCAATACGGCGACCGCCGTCTGCGCGTTTCGCCGAACGGACGTTTCGTGTTCGCGGTGGGACGCGACGCGACTGGTTCGGTGACGGTCAGCGTGAATGAGCCCGTAGCCGGAAAAAAGCAGTACACCGTGAATATCCTGCCGCGCGACTGGCCGATCGAGACCATCAACGGCGTACCTCCGGATACGGTGAATCCACCGCCCGAGATCGCCGCGCGCATCGCGCGCGAGCAGTCGTCGGTGGCGGAGGTGCGCACGCGCGACGATGCGCGCGAAGATTTCGCACAAGCTTTCATCTGGCCGGTGCAGGGCCGTATCAGCGGCCGTTTCGGCAACCAGCGCGTGTACAACGGCACACCGAAATCGCCGCATTCAGGCATGGACATCGCCGCCGCGAACGGCACGCCGGTCAAAGCGCCCGCCGCCGGCATCGTCACCTTCGCATCGCCGTCGCTGTATCTCACCGGCGGCACCGTGGTGATCGATCATGGCGCCGGCGTCAGCTCGAATTTCCTGCACCTGTCGCGCATCGACGTGAAGGTCGGCGATCGCGTCGAACAGGGGCAGGTGTTCGGTGCGGTTGGCGCCACCGGGCGGGCGACCGGGCCGCATTTGCATTGGGGGATGAACTGGCTCGATGTACGCATCGATCCGCTGCTGGTGCTGGAACTTGCGAAATGAGCCGCATGGTTCACCACCACCACGCGCGGCGGCGCGTTCATCCTCGCAGTTTTTTCGCTCCAACCTGGCGCGGTTCGATGCGCGCATCGATCCGCTGCTGGTGTTGGAACTGGCGAAATAAGCCGCATGGTTCACCACCACCACGCGCGGCGGCGCGTTCATCCTCGCAGTTTTTTTGCTCCAACCTGGCGCGGTTCGACGCGCGCATTGATCTACTGCTGGTGCTGGAACTTGCGAAATGAAAACGAACCACCACTGTTCACCGACACCACGCGCGGCGGCGCGTTCATCCGCGCAGGTTTTTTTGCTCCAACCTGGCGCGGTACGACTGCGGTTCCGTGGAATAAGCAACGCACCGATGACGCGCCGCCCCACTGATATCCAGCGATGACTGCCGGTTACATCCATCGATTCCAGGCCCTTGTCTTCGACATGAACGGCACCTTCATGTTCGGGGGGGACCGGTTCGGCCCGGAGCAGGACTACTACGGCACCTATCGCGCTTCCGGCGGTGACCGTCTCGCCCGCGAAGCCGTGCATACCGCGGTGACCGCGACCATCGACGGGCTCGGTGCGGTTTATGCGGATATGGACGCGCAGGAATCGTTTCCATCGCTGCGCGAAGCGGTCGGCCGATACGCGGGCGTCGTCGGCAAGGATGCCGTTTCGATCGAAAACATCATCGCCACGCACGAATGCGGCCGGATTCCAGAATGGTGCGCGGAGGTGTTGCGCACATTGTCGACGACGCATCGATTGGCGGTTGTCAGCGATCTGTGGGCGTTGCCAGAGCATTGGAATAGCGAATTCGATCGCGCCGGCATGAACGGCGTTTTCGAGACACGGGTGTTTTCGTCGTCGATCGGATGTATCAAACCCTCGCCGATCCCGTTCCGACGCGCACTGGATGCGATGCGGTTGTCGGCGGAGCGGGCGCTGTTCGTCGGCGACAGTCTCAAGCGCGATATCCGCCCTGCGAAAGCGCTGGGGATGGGAACGGTATGGGTCAGCGGAAACGGAAACGACGCTGCGGCGGACAGGCGGGTGGCGTCGATCGCCGAGTTGCTGGATCTGATGTAGCGCGCCGCGCTCGATTGAAGGCGAGGCGGCTCGTCTTCCGGTACGCGATCGACGACGGTAATGTCCGGATCGGCGGTAGCGACGTTTTTCCCTGATAACGAAACGGCCCGGTCTCACGACCGGGCCGTTTCGCATTGCGGTGGATCGAAACTTATTTTTTGGCTTCCGCAGCAGGCGCGGGCGCCGCAGGCGGCACGATCGCATTCTGCGGAATCGCCCACGAGAAATCGGTTTTCGTGAAATCGGCGAAACAGGTCTGGCTTCCGGGCGGCGTCGACTGGGTGCAGGCGTTCGTATTGAAGTCGATCGGCGCGCCGTAGTTGGCCGGATAGTTCATCGTGGCGAGCTGGCTGTTCGACAACGCGCCTGCAGTGGCGGTGCCGTGGCAACTCACGCAGTTGCTGGTCTGTCCGGAAGGAATGCCACTGGACGTCTCAAGGAACGGATTGAAGCAGACCACCATCTCCTTCGATGCATTGCCCTTGGTCTGGTTCCAGGCCGTACACATCGCGTAGTTGCGCCATGCGCCGGTGACGTTGTCGGTCATGCCCTGTTTGCTGCCGGGGAAGTTGTTCGGCGCATCGTCGCCGGGCTGCCACCAGAAGGTTTCCCACGTCCAGCTGACGATCGTCTTGCTGTTGACGTGCATGCCCGCCAATACGCCGTAATCGCCAGCTGCGGCGGTCACGCCCTGTCCACCGTCGCCCGAGTTGTTGACGAGCGCGTTCCAGTCGTTGGCTTCCGAGGCATCCATCTTGAAGCTGTAGATGGCCGACAGCGGCGCATACAGATACGTCTTGCAGGCCATCGACGAGCCCGGAACGATCTGCGCGATCTGCTCGGGCGTGGCCGGTACCGGCCTGGTGTCCGGACCTGCCGTGCTGGCCGGATCGAGCAGTACGCAATTGAACCAGGTGCTGGGCGTCGCATTCGCAGGTATGGTCGAGAACTGCGGGCCCATCCACAGCGGCATGGGCGTAAGCCCGGTCGCCTTGACCACGAAGATCACCGGCTTGGTTTCCATCGCGGTGGAACCCTGCGTACCGCCGCTGTCGGGCGTGTACGGCGCATCCACCACCTTGCGCGCGCCCACCGCCGTGCCCGCAGGCCAGGCGCTGTTGAGATTGCTCAGATCGGTGGCCGAGATGTAGCTGTAGTTGTTGCCGTTGGTCGCCTGCGGCGTGGACAGATAGGTCACCATCGCCGGATTGAATTTGTTGAACGACACCACCTGCCCGTCGGCAGGCAGCGGCAGGCCGGCCTTGCGCGCGGCGTGACTCAGCTGCGTAGCGAGCTTGAACTTGCGCGCCGGGCGCCCAAGCGCGTTGCAGCCGGCAGCGCTGAAGACTTCTTCGTTGCCGCACCAGGTTTCCCAGACCGGCAGACTGCTGCCGTCCCAGCTCTGACCGGAAGCGCTGGTCATGCCGGCCCACAGATTCCACGCGGAGGTGGTGATGTTGCCGATCTGCCAGGTATCGGCCCAGGCTTGGAACTCATCGCGGTTGCCGGGATAGCCATAACCAGCGGGGATATCGACAGGCTTGATGCCTGCGACGAGGACCTCGGGTTTGGGCGCGGTTTCGGCCGGTGGCGTCAGTTCGGTGGGCGGTGCTTCTTTGTTGCAGGCTGCGAGCAGCAACGCTGCGGGCAACAGCGCGAGTAAACGCATCTTCATGTGACCTCCTGTGTCGATCGATGATTTGCGAAAATGCCTTGCGCCCCTGAATCCTCGCGCAGCATCCCGCATGGCGTGGTCGTTCATGGCATCCGCCATGAACGCCGCGAGCATACGGGCATCGGAATGCGTTCACAATCGAGACCACATCTGCCGTCACATGGCGCAGACGATCGATAGACAGCGACAATCGGTCTCAGCCGGCAGCGCGGCCCTTGCCGGACACCTGCGCGACCGCGTCGTGCGGATGCAGGCTTTCGAAATGCGAGACGCGTACGTCGAAACGCTGCACGCGCGCATCGTCGGCCATCGCGGCGGCGACGCGGCGCGCGGCGTCTTCGCAGAACATCAGATTCTCGGCGTTGAGTTTCGCGAAGGCCTGTTCGTCCTCGCGCTTCACCGCCGTCTGCACCGGCGTGCCCAGCGCGGCTTCGGCGCGATCGATCAGATCGGCGACCGGCAGTTCGTCGAACGCTGGCTGCAGTTCGACAGTGATCTCGGCGCAGCTGCGCTGCGCGTGCGGCGTGGCTGCAAGACCACGCTCCGACGCCAGCCAGTCGCGCACGACATGCGTGGACAATGGATGCGCTGCGGCGAAGTCTTCGGCGAAGCGCTCGGCGTTGAGCTGGCGCGACAGCGCCGCCGATGCCGGACATGTGCTCGAGTATTCGACCGAAAACGCCAGTGTCAGCTGCAGGTGGCCGTGGACGAGTGCCGCGGCGACCTCCAGCGGGTAACGCTTCCATCCGCTGTTGTCGCTGGCCAGTGCGCGGCGCTTGAGCATCAGGTCGAAGCGCAGCGCCAGCCGCGCGGACGACGACAGTGCGCCCTGCGATTCGATGCAGTCCTGCAGCACGCGGCGCAGACGCGCAGGCGTGAGCACGTCTTCGATCAAGGCATCCTGCAACTGGAGATACAGCCGCGACATGTGGATGCCGCGCGCGTCAGGATCGCGCAGATCGACCAGCACATCGACCGACGCCGGCACCTGCATCACCACGCCGTCTTCGCCGCGCACCCGCAGCGGTAGCGCGACATTGCGCATACCCACCCAATCGAGCGCACGTGCGGCCGCAGCGGCATCGCCGGCCACATCGGGCATCGGGAAAGGATTCGGGCGCGAAGTCACGGGTGAAGGACCGGACAGCGGAAGGGCGGCCATTGTACCCAGCCCGGCCGCCGGCTTCCGGAATCGCGCCGGAACGCTGCGTTGTGGGGTTCAGCCCCGCGCTGCGCGCCAGCCCTGCCACAGCGCGGTCATCGGCGACAGCGCCGAGGCCTCGCCGCGCGTGGACACGCGCTGCAGCCGGGCGCGACTCAACGCATCATGGATGCGGCGTGGACGCGATCCGGCGCGCTGCGGTGCGCTATCTGCGAGTCGCTGCGCCCATTCCCTGGTCGCTTTCGCAGCGCCTGCTTCGTCGCGATGCCACAGCGCATGCGCGGCGAGCAGCGCGAAGGCATCGGCGACGGACGCAGCCTCCGGCGCGAACAACGCGCGCTCGCAGTCGGCGATGACGACCGCCAACGGTTGCAGCGGCGCGTCGAGCGTATGCGGCGCCGCCCAGGCACGCAACGACTCGCGCACCGCCTGCAGCACCGGCAATGCAGTCGCAAGCGTCGCCCACGGCGCTTGCTGCTTCTGCAGCACGCGCCCGAGCGGATGGCGACGCACGCCTTTCGACCAGCCCAGCAGTTCTTCCTGCCACCAGATCAGCTTGGCGAAACCCGGCGTCGGGTCATCGCCGGCCCAGGCGGCATCGGTCCATTCCTGCAGAAGCGCGAGCCACGCTTCGGCGGTCGCGCGCTGCGATTCGGCGAGGAACACCTGCGCGATCCGCCATTCCGGCCAACGCCCGCGCCATTTGCCGAGGAAATCATCGAGATCGGCATCGACAGCGGACACCTCGTTCACAGCGGCTGCGCCACCACGGTCGGCCAGACGCTCGGATCCAGCAGCATCTGCGGCTGTTCGATCATCGCATCGCCCTTCCAGTCCAGCGGATCGACACCGGGCAGACGATAGCCCCACAGCGCGACAATCGACGGCATGCCGGCGGCGCGCGCGGCAACGATGTCGCGCTCGTCGTCGCCGACGTAGACGCAATCCTGCGCAGCGACACCAAGCACCTCGGCCGAATGCAGCAGCGGCAGCGGATGCGGCTTGCGCTCGGGCAGCGAGTCGCCGCCGATCAGCACGCCGCAGCGTACCGACCAGCCGAGGATCGGCATCAATTGCTTCGCCAGATACTCGGGCTTGTTGGTGACGATGCCCCAGCGCACGCCGTCGGCTTCCAGCGCTTCGAGCATTTCGGCGACCCCGTCGAACAGCACGCAGTATTGGCCGAGGATGCGCTCGTAGGCATCGAGGAATGGTTTCACCAGCGCTTCGCGTGCGTCGTGGTCGAGATGCGCGAACGATGCGCCGATCATCGCCCGCGCGCCCTTGGAGACATGCGGCCGCAGAAGATCGTGTGGCATGTCGGGCTCGCCGCGTTCGCGACGCAGGATGTTGACCGCCCCGACCATGTCGGGCGCGCTGTCGAGCAGGGTGCCGTCGAGATCGAACAGCACGCCACGGGGGAAACGCAAAGACGTCATCGATAGTCCAGCGGAATCAGACGGTGGGTGGCTTGCGGGCGCACGCGAGGTAATTCACATCGGTGCGACTGCCGACGCGCGCGGTGTGGCGCACAGGATCGTAGATCAGGCCGCTCACGTCTTCGAGCTCGAAACGCGCCGCGCGCAGCCACGCCGCGAGTTCCGACGGCTTGATGAAATCGCGATACTGGTGCGTGCCTTTGGGCAGCATCCGCGCGAGGTACTCGGCGCCGACGATGGCCAGCGCGAACGCAGCGGGCGTGCGATTGAGCGTGGACAGGAACAGCCGTCCGCCGGGCTTGAGCAGGGTCGCGCAGGCGGCGATGATCGCGGCGGGATCGGGCACATGCTCGAGCATTTCCATGCAGGCGATGGCGTCGTAGCTGCCCGCCGCTTCTTCGGCCAGAGCTTCGACTGCGATCAGACGGTAGTCGACCTCGACGCCGGATTCGAGCCGGTGCAGTTTCGCGATCTTGATGAGATCCGGCGCCAGGTCGATCGCGGTGACGTGCGCGCCCTCGCGCGCCAGCGCTTCGCTGAGCAGACCGGCACCGCAGCCCACATCGAGCACGCGCGCGCCGCCCAGCGTCGTGCGTTCGCGGATGTAGCTCAGGCGTGCGGGATTGAGGACATGCAGGGGTTTTTGCGGGCCTTCGGGGTCCCACCACCGGTTCGCCAAAGCATTGAACTTGTCGAGTTCGCTCTGGCTGAAGTTGTCGTTCGCCGTCGACTGCATCACTGGGTTCCTCGTGCTTCGAACCATCCATGGCGCAATGCCCCGGCCCGCGCATCCATGCGCGGGCGTTCGACGGCGCGCGAGCCAGTGGCTCGCGAACGCGCCGTCTCACCCCGCCACCTGTTTGCCAATGCATTGAACTTGTCGAGTTCGCTCTGGCTGAAGTTGTCGTGCTGTTCTGCTGTGCTCATTTTTTTCGATGCCCTCAACCCACTTTCACCGCGCCGATGCGCGCGCGCCATTGCTTCGCGTTCGCGATCAGCGCATCGATATCCATGTCGACCAGGATGCGGTCGCGCAGTTTGGGCTTGCCGGCGACCCAGACATCGGTGACCTGATGGCGACCGGTGGCGTAGACCAGTTGCGACAGCACATGATGCAGCGGCTGGGTTTCCAGCGCCGAGAGATCGACGCAGGTCAGATCCGCCTGCTTGCCCGATTCGATCGAACCGACCAGATGATCGAAGCCCATCGCCCTTGCGCTGCCCAACGTGGCCGCGCGCAGCGCGCTGGCGGCGTCGAACGCGGCGGCATCGTCGGCCACGGCTTTCGCCAGCAGCGCGGCCGTGCGCATCTCGCCGAACATGTCCAGATCGTTGTTGCTGGCGCAGCCGTCGGTGCCGAGCGCGACGGTGACGCGGGCGCGCTCCAGCTTCGCGACCGGGCAGAACCCCGAGGCGAGTTTCAGATTCGATTCCGGGCAATGCACCACGCTGACGCCGCGTGCGGCGCACAGCGCGATCTCGGCATCGGTGAGTTGGGTCATGTGCACGGCGATCAGGCGGTCGTTGATCAGACCGAGGCGGTCGAGCCGGGCGATCGGGCGCTGGCCGTGTTTTTCCTGCGACTGCTGCACTTCCTGCGCGGTCTCGTGCGTATGCAGATGCACCGGGATATCGAGCTGATCCGCGAGCATGCGGATGCGCTCGAAGTTGTCGTCGGACACGGTGTACGGCGCATGCGGCGCGAACGCCGTTGCGATCAGCGCATCGTCGCGCCACTGGTCGTGTACCTCGCCGGCGCGGTCGAAGTATTCGTCGTCGCTCTTCGCCCAGGCTGTCGGGAAATCGATCACCGGCAGACCGACGCGCGCACGGAAACCGTAGCGCCTGTAGGTCGCGGCCTGCACGTCGGGGAAGAAGTAGTTCTCGTTGCAGCAGGTGGTGCCGCCGCGCAGCATCTCGGCGATGGCGAAGGCCACGCCGTCGGCGACGTAATCGGGGCCCATGATCGCGCCCTCGATCGGCCAGATGTGCTCCTGCAGCCACTGCTTCAGCGGCAAGTCGTCGGCGACGCCGCGCATCAAGGTCATCGGGTTATGACAGTGCGCGTTGATCAGGCCCGGGATCAGCGCGCTTTCGGGACGCGACACCGTTTCCTTCGGTTCGAAGCGGATACGCGCCTCGGCGATCGGCAACACGGCGAGGATCGTACCGTCGCGGACCGCAACCGCATGGTGGTCGAGCAGGACCGCATGCGGTTCGACCGGCACCACGTAACGGGCCTCGATCAACAGATCGCAGGATTGAGGCACAAGGGATTCGGAAACGGGCTGATAGGTCGTCATGGCGGCATTGTCGCATTCCATATGACCGCTTGTGCGGTAAGGCGTCGGGCGCCCCTCTCCCGCAAGATCGGCAATCAGCCAGTCGCAGCAGCGAGCCGCAGACGCTCGCGCCGGTTGAGGTAGCGCTTCGCAATCACCTGCAGCGCGAAGATCGCGATGAAACCGTAGCGCGCCGACCACGGCGACACCGACGCCAGCGGTATGCAGGCGACGAAGACGAACAATGCGATCAGGGTCTGTACGCGCAACCAGGCGACTTCATGCGCACCGAGCTTCTGGACCAGGCCTTCGCGGCGGATCACCACGCTGCGCAGCCAGTAGGAGAACACCGCGATCCCGACCAGATTCAGGCAATACAGCGAAAACGCGAAGTTGCTGCCGAAATATTCGGAATACATGCCCGTGGTGAACGGCATCAGCGCGACGAACAGCAGCTCGAAGATGTTCAGCCACACCATGCCCGATGTCGCCGCAGTCACGTGCTTCCAGGTCTTCATGTGTCCCACCCAGAACAGGGTGATGACCAGGAAGCTGACGAGATAGCCGACGAACAGCGGGATCATCTCGGCCAGCGCAGCGCCAAGGCCATGCGCCTCGACGACGGTGCGGGTCGGAATCTTGATCTCGATCACCAGCAGGGTGATCGCGATCGCGAAGACCGCATCGCTGAACAGCACGATGCGGTCGTGCGGAAAGACGTCGGGCTTGATATCGCTGCTCATGTCGAACGCTCGAACGTCGGAGGGCGATTACTTGACGCGGCTGAAATATTCGCCGGAGCGGGTATCGACCTTGATGATTTCTTCCTGGCCCACGAACAGCGGTACGCGGACAACGGCACCGGTTTCCAGCACCGCCGGCTTGCCGCCGCCGCCCGAGGTGTCGCCACGCACGCCAGGGTCGGTCTCGACAATCTTCAGTTCGACGAAGTTCGGCGGGGTGACGGCGATCGGGATGCCGTTCCACAGCGTGACCAGGCATTCTTCCTCGCCCTTCAGCCATTTCTCGGCGCCGCCCATGCCGGCCTTGTCGGCCTGCACCTGCTCGAAGCTTTCCGGGTTCATGAAGTGCCAGTACTCGCCATCGCCGTAGAGGAACTGCATGTCGGTATCGACCACGTCGGCCACTTCCAGCGAATCGGTCGCCTTCATGGTCATTTCGACCACACGGCCGGACTTGATGTTGCGGAACTTGATGCGGGTGAAGGCCTGGCCTTTGCCCGGCTTGACGTATTCGGTCTCGGTGATGACGCAAGGATCGTTGTTGACCAGGATCTTCTGGCCGTTCTTGACGTCGTTCATGCCCAGGCTGGCCATGCGGTGCTCCTGATGAATGCGGTCTGGGGGCCGCCCGGCGGGGCGGCTAGAATGGGAGGCTGGGCCCCGGAACGCTGGCGCGCCCGGACCGACCCGGCCACAGAACCGCCAATGATACCCGCAGCCTCGCCCGCCCTGCAGCCCACCCCAGCCTCCCCAGCGTCGAGCGGGGACTGGAAACGGCTGTGGCGCGATGCGATCCGCGATCCGCGGGAACTGCTCGCACTGCTCGGACTGGAAGGCCAAGTACCGGGATTGTCCACAGAAGCCGCCGAACAATTCCCGCTACGGGTGCCGCGCGGATTCGTGGCGAAGATGCGATATGGCGACCCCCACGATCCGCTGTTGCGCCAGATTCTGCCGCTGGATGAGGAATTGCGGCCGATGCCGGGCTTCGATCTGGACGCGGTCGGCGATGCGGCATCGAAGGCCGGGACGGGCGTGATCCACAAGTATCGCGGGCGGGCGCTGCTGATCGCCACCGGCAGTTGCGCGGTGCACTGCCGCTACTGCTTCCGCCGCCATTTTCCGTATGCCGAAGAAACCGCCGCCGCCGGCCAGTGGCGCGAGGCCGTCGATGCCATCCGCGCCGACACCAGCATCGACGAGGTCATTCTCTCCGGCGGCGACCCCCTGTCGTTGACCACACCCAAGCTTGTCGAGCTGACCGCGCAACTGGCGACGGTCCCACATCTGCGCCGGCTGCGCATCCACACCCGGCTGCCGGTGGTGTTGCCGGAACGGGTCGATGCCGAACTGGTCGCGTGGCTGGGTGCCCTGCCCTGGCCGGTCGCGGTGGTGATCCACGCCAACCACGCCAACGAGTTCGATGCCTCCGTCGACGGCGCACTCCTGAGGCTGCGGGAGGCAGGCGCTACCGTTCTCAATCAGGCGGTGCTGCTGCGCGGCGTGAACGACAGCGTCGATGCGCTCATCGCATTGTCGGAGCGCGGCTTCGCCGCCGGTGCGCTGCCCTATTACCTGCACCAGTTGGACCGGGTCGCGGGCGCGGCGCATTTCGAGGTCGACGACAACACTGCGCTGGCGCTGCATGCCGCGCTGATGGCGCGGCTGTCCGGCTATCTCGTACCGAAGCTGGTGCGCGAAGTGGCCGGCGATCCGGGCAAGCGTCCGTTGCCGGTGCGATTGTCCGGAACGGGTCCGTTGTCGCAAAGCCGGGGCGGCATCGAACGCCTTCACCACGTACCATAGCCCCACCCCCCGGAGAGCCCGCGCATGTCGAGAAGCCAGGACCCCGCACTGCGTCTGATGCTGGTCGATGACAGTGTCGAGGAAGCCGAAGGTATCGTGACCGGCCTGCGCAACGCCGGCATCGCGGTACGCCCGCTGCGCCCGACCACAGCGGACGAGCTCGCCACCATGCTGCTGGCCCAGCCGGTCGATCTGGTCCTTGCCGCGCACCCCTGCCGATCGATTCCGCTCGCCGAGGTGCAACAGCACGTCGCCACCAGCGGCAAAGACACGCCTCTGGTCGCGGTCATCGAGGACGTGGACACCGAAAGCTTCTCCGAACTGCTCGGCGGCAGCATCCGCTCGCTGGCGCTGCGCCACAAGCCGCCGCAACTGCTGGCGACCGTGCGCCGCGAATGGGCCGATCTCGAAGCCCGCCGCGCGCAGCGCCGGCTCGAAGCCCAGGTGCGCGAAACCGAGCGCCGCTGCGACGCGCTGATCGAATCCTCGCGCGAACCCATCGCCTACGTCCACGAAGGCATGCACATCCGCGCCAACGCCGCATACCTCGAGATGTTCGGCTACGAGTCGTTCGAGGATATCGAGGGCATGTCGCTGCTCGACCTGGTCGGCCCGAAGTACGTCGACAAGTTCAAACAACTGCTCAAGAGCATGAGCAAGGGCGAATTGCCGCCGCCGCGCTACGAGTTGGAAGCGCGCGACATCGATGGCAACGCCTTCCCGGCGGTGATGGAATTCACCCTGGCCCAGTACGAAGGCGAAGCCTGCCAACAGGTGATCTTCCGCCGCCAGGAACCGGCCGCCGATCCCGAGCTGGCCCGCAAGGTCGAAGAACTGCGCCAGCGCGACCAGGTCACCGGCCTGCTCAACCGCCAGACCTTTCTGCACGCGCTGGAAAGCGCGGTCGCCGACGCCGCCCAGAACGGCACCCAGCACGGCCTGCTGCTGATCGAGCCCGATCACTACCAGCGCCTGCTCAATGAGATCGGCCTGGACTCGGCCGACACCATCATGGCCGCGATCGCCGACCGTCTGCGCAGCGAACTCGACGAACACGCGATCGCCGCGCGCTTCTCCGAGAACAGCCTCGCGGTCCTGCTGCGCAACAGCGACCACGACGCCACCGCGAAGCTCGCGACCCGTATCTGCAACACCTTCGCCGCCGAAGTCTTCACCATCGGCCAGCGCTCCAGCGTGATCACCGCCAGCATCGGTGGCGTGCAGATCAGCGAGAAGAACGCCAGCGTCAGCCAGGCGCTCGCGAAAGCCAGTCATGGCGTGCAGTCGGCGGCCGGCATCGGCGGCAACCGTCTCGAACTGTTCGACCCCAACGCGGTGGACCGCGCCGAGACCGAGCGCATCCAGGCCTGGGTGGAACGGTTGCGCGAAGCGCTCGACCAGAAACGCTTCACCCTGCATTTCCAGCCAGTCATCAACCTGCAGGGCGACAATCAGCCGGTCTACGACACCTTCCTGCGGCTCGAAGGCAACGACGGCGATCTGATCTCGCCCAGCACCTTCCTGCAGATCGCCGAAGACCACGGCATGCTGGAGCTGATCGACCGGTATGTGGTGGAGCGCGCGATCGAGCTGATCGCACAGCGCGAACATGGCGGCAAGCCGGTCACGCTGCTGGTCAAGGTGTCGCAGGCCTCGCTGCACAACGACGCACTGCCTGTGTTCATCGGCGAACAGTTGGCCATGCGCGGCGCCTCCGGCGAATACCTCGCCCTGCAACTGCAGGAAGCCAAGGTTTTCACCCACCTGCATGCCGTCCAGCAGTTCGCCGCCGCGGTGAACCGGTTCGGCTGCCGTCTCGGCCTGGAACAGTTCGGTGCCGGTCTGGACTCGTTCCAGTTGCTTACCCACGTGCAGCCGCAGTTGCTCAAGATCGACCGCAGCTTCATCGAGGACATCCCCAAAAACCCGGAAAACCAGCAGCGCGTACGCGAGATCGCGCGCAGGGCCCGCGACCTCGACATCCTCACCATCGCCGAATTCGTGCAGGACGCGGCGAGCATGTCGATCCTGTTCTCGGCCGGTGTCGACTACGTCGAAGGCCACTTCCTGGCCACCGCCGGTCCCGAGATGAATTACGACTTCGAGTAGGCCGCAAAGCGGAGCAACACCCTCCGCACCGTCACCCTCTGCACCGTCATCCCGGCGAAAGCCGGGGCCCAGCCTTTAAAACCAAGCAAATAGCGAAAGCTGGACCCCGGCTTGCGCCGGGGCGACGTCACCCACTGCGCCGGGGCGACAGGATCACCCACAGCACCGTCATCCCGGCGAAAGCCGGGACCCAGCCTTTGAACCCAAGCAAATAGCGAAAGCTGGACCCCGGCTTGCGCCGGGGTGACGGGATTACTCACTGCGCCGGGGCGACGGGATGATTTACGACACCACCGCACGACGCGGGTCGACCGTCACCGGCCCTGCATTGCGCAACGCCGCGATGCGTTCCTCCAGAGGCGGGTGGCTCAGGAACAGCCTGCGCAGGCCATGGCCGACGCCGCCGGAAATCCCGAACGCCTGCACCTGTTTCGGCAGCGTGCTGGTGCCATAGGTCGCGGACAGGCGCTCCAGCGCCGCGATCATCTTGTGGCGGCCGGCCAGTTGCGCACCGCCGGCGTCGGCGCGGAATTCGCGCCAGCGCGAGAACCACATCGCGATGACGCTGGCCAGCACACCGAAGACCAGATCGAGCACGAAGACCACTACGTAATAACCGATTCCGACGCGACCGTCGTCGCGCTGGCCGCCGAGCATACCGTCGACGACCCGCCCGACCAGACGCGCAAGCACGATCACGAAGGTATTGAGCACGCCCTGCAGCAGCGCCATCGTCACCATATCGCCGTTGGCGACGTGACTGACCTCGTGGGCCAGCACCGCTTCGGCTTCGTCTCGTTGCATCGCGCGCAGCAGGCCCGTCGACACGGCCACGAGCGCGCTGTTGCGGTTGGCGCCGGTGGCGAAGGCGTTGATCTCCGGCGCGTCATAGATCGCGACCTCGGGAATGCCGATGCCGGCGGCTTCGGCCTGGCGGCGCACGGTCTGCACCAGCCAGCGCTCGGCCTCGTTGCGCGGCTCATCGATGACGTGCGCGCCGGTGGTCTTCTTCGCGATCCACTTCGACAGCAGCAGCGAAACGATCGAGCCGCCGAAGCCGAACATCGCGGCCATCACCAGCAGGCCGGCGTTGCTGCGCGGATCGATGCCGAACACCGCCATGACCACGCTCAACAGCATGAGCACGGCCAGATTGGTAGCGAGGAACAGGGCGATACGTTTGAACATGGCGGACACCGTTGCGACAGGGGGAGATCGCGGTCCCGTGTACAGTGGGGACCGGCCCCGACGGCACAAGCGGCGTCGCCGGCCGCACCGCCAGAACAGACAGCCGTCAGACAGTTTCGATGCCTTCGACCGACATGGTTCACACCACGCCCTATCGCGGCCGTTTCGCGCCCTCGCCCACCGGACCGCTGCATTTCGGTTCGCTGGTCGCGGCGCTCGGCAGTTGGCTGATGGCCCGTCTCGCCGATGGCGAATGGTGGGTACGGATAGAAGACCTGGACCCACCGCGCGAAGTCGCCGGTGCCGCCGACGCGCAGTTGCGCACGCTCACCGGCTTCGGGCTGGTCCCCGATGGGCCGGTCGTGCGGCAGAGCGAACGCCATGCGCTGTATCGCGCCGCGCTGGATCACCTGCTCGCGAGCGGTCAGGCGTTCCCCTGCCGCTGCAGCCGCAGCGATCTGGCGGCGACCAACGGCATCCACCGCGCCTGCTGCCGCAGCAACACCGCCCGCGCAGAGGCGGCGATCCGGCTGCGGGTGACGGACGGCAGCGTCGTAACCTTCGAGGATTTCCTGCACGGCTTCGTCACGCAGGACGTGGCAGCCGACGTGGGCGATGTCGTGCTGCTGCGCGCCGACGGCTTCTGGGCCTACCAGCTCGCGGTCGTGGTCGACGATGCGGAACAAGGCATCACCCACATCGTCCGCGGCGCCGATCTGCTCGACTCCACACCGCGGCAGATCCTGCTGCAGCGCGCGCTTTCGCTGCCGACGCCCACCTATGCGCACCTGCCGCTGATCGTCGATGCGCATGGTGCGAAGCTGTCGAAATCGATGGCCGCGCTGCCGGTGGACGGCGACGACCCGCTGCCGGCGCTGCGGCTGGCATGGCGGGCCTTGGGGCAGCACCCCGGCATGCTCGACAGCCCGGGCAGCGTCGATCGCGTCCTTGCGCGGGCGATGATCGAATTCGCCCCGGGCTTGATTCCGCGCAAGCCGATCGCCTTCGCCGCACTGCACAATGGCAGCGCGGTACAGGACGCATAGAATCCGGAGATATGGAATCGGAACGATCCGAACGGTCAGTCGGGCGCAAGACCCGGCGACAGTCGCCACACACACTCACTTTGGGACGGGAGAACGACATGACAACACGCGTCGCACTGGTTACCGGCGGCACCGGCGGCATCGGCACCGCCATCTGCAAACGCCTGGCCGACATGGGCCACAAAGTCGCCACCAATTATCGCAACGAGGAAAAAGCGAAAGCCTGGCAGGCAGAGCTGAAAGCGCAGGGTTACGACATCGCGCTCGCCAAGGGTGATGTGAGCTCTCCCGAAGAAGCCGAGGCGATGGTCCGCGAGGTCGAACGTCAGCTCGGCCCGATCGACATTCTGGTCAACAATGCCGGTATCACTCGCGACGGCACCTTCCACCGGATGACCGCGATCCAGTGGCAGGACGTGATCAACACCAATCTCAATTCGGTGTTCAACGTCACCCGCCCGGTGATCGACGGCATGCGCAACCGCAAATGGGGCCGGGTCATCCAGATCAGCTCGATCAATGGTTTGAAAGGCCAGTACGGCCAAGCCAACTACGCCGCGGCCAAAGCCGGCATGCACGGCTTCACCATTTCGCTGGCGCGCGAGAACGCCAAGCTTGGCGTAACCGTCAACACCGTATCGCCGGGCTACATCGCCACCGACATGGTGATGGCGGTGCCGGAAGAAGTCCGCGCCAAGATCGTCGCTGACATCCCGACCGGCCGCCTCGGAACTCCGGAGGAAATCGCCTACGGCGTGGCTTTCCTCGCCGACGAACAGGCGAGCTGGATCACCGGCTCCAACCTCGACATCAACGGCGGCCACCACATGGGCTGGTGAGTCCAGCCCAACCCCACCCGGCGCATGCGTGCCGGGCTGGGGGCGCCGGAGAACCGGCGCGCTCATGCCTGACCACGCCAATGATTGAAAACGTTTTTGGCCGGCGTTTCGCCGCAGGTACGCAGCGCCGGAAGGCGGCCTGGAGCCACTGAGTTGCAAGCGGCGGCCGGCTGCGCCATGCTCGCCGACTGTAGTCCTCTAGAGTAAAGGCTCCATGCCCGCTTCACGGATCATCAAGAAGTATCCGAACCGCCGCCTCTACGACACCAAGATCTCCAGCTACATCACGATCGAGGACGTACGGCAACTGATCGTGGACGGCGAAGACTTCGAGGTCCGCGACGCCAAATCCGGCGACGACCTGACCCGCCAGGTGCTGCTGCAGATCATCGCCGAGCACGAGCAGGACGGCGAGCCGATCCTCTCCACTCAACTGCTCAGCCACATCATCCGTTTCTACGGAGATTCGTTGCAGGGCTTCATGGGCAACTATCTCGAACGCTCGATGCAGATCTTCCTCGATCAGCAGCAGCAATTCCGCCAGCAGATGGGCGGCATGATCGGCCAGACGCCGTGGACGATGATGAACCAGCTGACCGAGCGCAATCTCGAACTCTGGCGCGAATTCCAGCACAACCTGATCGGCGCGATGGGCCGCAGCGCTTCGACCAAGCCCAAAGACAAACCCGCCACCAGCAAGGCGCGCGACGACTGATCCCGAACGTATCGCTGGCGCGGCCCGGCCGCGCACGATCCCGGCTGTGCGCGGCGACTTCAAGATAACCGTATTCCCAGGAAGCCATTCCATGAACAAGCGTGTAGCCGTCGTGACCGGCGGTATCGGCGGGCTCGGCACCGAGATCTGCAAGAATCTGGCGCGTGCCGGCCGCACCGTCGTCGCTGCCGACCTCGGCGCGCGCGCCGAACGCATCGCCGAATTCGAACGCGATGTGAGCGGGCTCGACATCCGTTTCGAAGCGCTGGACGCCGGCGATTTCGACAGCTGCGCCGCGCTGGTGCGCAAGATCGAAACCGATCACGGCTCGCTCGATATCCTCGTCAACGCCGCCGGCATCACCCGCGACGGTACCCTGCGCAAGATGGACAAAGCGCAGTGGGATTCGGTGATGAACGTCAATCTCGACAGCGTGTTCAACATGTGCCGGCACGTGGTCGACGGCATGATGGCGCGCGGCTTCGGCCGCATCGTCAACATCAGCTCGGTCAACGGCCAGACCGGCCAGTTCGGGCAGACCAACTATTCCGCCGCGAAGGCCGGCATGCACGGCTTCACGATGGCGCTGGCCCGCGAAGTCGCACGCAAGGGCGTGACCGTGAACTCGGTGTCCCCGGGCTACTGCGAAACCGCGCTGGTGATGGCGATCCCCGAAGACATCCGCGCCGGCATCGTCGAGAAAGTCCCGGTGGGCCGCCTCGGCAAGCCCTCGGAAATCGCGCGCACGGTGGAATTCCTCACCGCCGATGATGCCGGCTTCATCACCGGCGCCAATATTCCGGTGAACGGCGGGATGTTCATGAGCTTCTGAAGTCGGGCGTTTCTCCTCACAAAAGCGGACCGCAAAAAAATCCACTTCCGCAAGACATCGAGGCAGCATCATGAGTCGTAGAAAATCCACGTCCATTCCGCGAAGCGCACTATCTCTCGCGGCGCTTGGCGCAGTGTTTTTCAACGCTTCTGCAGCACGAACGCCCGATGCGGCGCTCGACCTGGCCTATTCCGATTCTTCCCGGTACGACGGATGGATCGCTTCGCTGCAACAAAGCTGCGCCCGCTCATCCGTAAAAACCGTGCCCGTGCCGACAGCGCTAGCTCGATCCGTGTCGCGCGCTCGCGTCAAATGCGTCGTGAGCGGCCGGACACCGGATACGCGGGAGCACACGACCACGATCGACATCCGGCCCAAAGCCTTGAACTGGCTCGGCTATCCTGTCGCTGAACTTTCGTACACCCAGACCTACTGGGACCAGGATCATGAAATCAGCCTCAGCGGACAACGCATGCGATTCAAAGCCGCTGCGGCCGAGGCATTGTCGCGCGCAGAAAGCTATTGGATATCGAAATCCAACGGCGAAGTCACCAGGCCGGTAGCGGGAACGGTCCTGTATGAAGGCGAAGCGATCGTGGAAAAACTGACCTGCGGGAACGGCACCTGCACGTATTCGATCATGTATGGCGTATAGATTTTCCACGCTGGAACCGTTCAACAACGCTCACGTAACGAGGCATCCATGATCCGCTTGACGCTACTGATGTGTTCGATACTTCTTTTCGCCGGCCACGCGCAGGCCGCACGGACGTCTTCGCAGGGTGCCGGGGCCGCGGCCATTCAATCCGGAGACGCCTGCACGGCTTCGCAGACCCTGCCCGACGGCATGCTCTGCTACGAACACGACGACGGCACGATGGCCGTCATCAATTGCGCCGAGGCCAGCGGGCACGTCGCTTACACGATCTGCCGCAGTCACGACCTCGAATCGCTGCAAGGCATATTGGACGCGCGGAAAAAAGCGATCGAGACATGGCTCGATCGACCCAGCGACGACTCCGCGGACTACAAGAGCGCAAAAGCGTCGTTCACCAAGGCGCAAAGCGCCTGGGAGACGTTCGCATCCGCAGATTGCGAAGTGGGCATGGCGCTGAACCTCACTGGAAACGGACAGACGCCGGGCATGCTGGATTGCATGGTCCAGCATTACGAAGAGCGCATTTCGGAATTCGAAGCCACTATCCGCATGTACGGTATCGAATAGCAGTCCTGGCCCAGCATCGATCGCGCAACGAAGGTATCGGGGTACTTGGGCACACCCCCCCTCCCAACCTCCCCCTGCGCGATGCGCAAGGGGAGGAGCGAACACCGACATTCTTCACAACGACATCCATCCGGCACGCGACATCATGATCAAGCTCACGCCCCCCAGCACCGCCGCATGGCTCGTCTCGCTGCTGCTGGGCAGCGCCGGGATCGCCGGCAAACTCGGCTATCTCAGCGTTGCCGCGCCGAATGCGTTCTGGCTGCTGGCCACCGCATTCGTGCTGTTGCTCGCATCGACGCTGTTCAAGAGCCTGTAATCGCAGCGACGCCGCTTTTGTAGGA
>JBEBKD010000037.1:0-21079 GCA_040079515.1 Lysobacteraceae bacterium | reverse complement strand
GTGAGTTCCTGTGGATCGACCGCAGCCATTACCGCGAGACTGGTCATGCCGAGCAACGCGGCGAGCGCGGCCAGTCTGAAGGTGGAAACATGTTTCATGGACGCATCCTCGTTCGTTTGGGGAAAGACACGGGCATACATGGTTAACCCAATCCCATGCCCGCCGCAAGTCCAAGCGATGGCGTACGTGTTCTGGGAGACGCATGTGGACTGGCCGAGGCTCGACCCCGACCCGAACGATGATCGATTTGCCGCGAAAACAATGCCCGAATCCGATTGAACGACGGCCGGCGAGAGGCCGGCCGCGATGACGTCAGCTTAGTCGCCTAGACAAACCTTGGACGACGCGTTGCACATCTGGCCGCGGTTCAATGTACTGCGCGCGTGGTCGCGGTGCTCGCGCTGTTCCTTGGCGGTCATGCAGACCGATCTCACGCGGTTGGAACCTACGCTGCGCGTGTATTCGCAGACTTTACGATCATCTTCGGCTTTGGTCACCGCCGCTTTGATCCATTCGAGATCGTTGAAGATTTCGGTGCGCTCGTGCGGCGCAAGTTGTTCGAAAGCCTGCGTACTGTCCAACTGCCGCAGCACGCGGTCTTGTCGTTCGACCAAGACCTTCCGCTCGCCAGTACTCAGATCCTTGAACGCCCCTGTCCCCGCAACGACTTGCTGACGGAGCTGGGTCTGCTGGGCCACGATTTCGCGAATCGTGAGTTCCTGTGGATCGACCGCAGCCATTACCGCGAGGCTGGTCATGCCGAGCAACGCGGCGAGCGCGGCCAGTCTGAAGGTGGAAACATGTTTCATGAACGCATCCTCGTTCGTTTGGGGAAAGACCCGGGCAGATATGGATAACCCAATCCCATGCCTGCCGCAAGTCCAAGCGCCATTGAAATTCCGTATGGGTCCAATCAGGCCGCAGCCGCCGGCCGCTCGTGGAACTGCTCTTCCTCGGTCGAACCCTTCAGCGCGACGGTCGACGACTTGCCGCCCTGGATGGTCTGGGTGACGCTGTCGAAATAGCCGGTGCCCACTTCGCGCTGGTGCTTGACCGCAGTGAAGCCGCGATCGGCCGCCGCGAATTCAGCTTCCTGAAGTTCGACGAAGGCGCTCATCTGACGGCGGGCATAGCCGTAGGCCAGATTGAACATCGAGTAGTTCAAGGCGTGGAAACCGGCCAGGGTGATGAACTGGAACTTGTAGCCGTAGCCGGCGATTTCCTTCTGGAACTTGGCGATGGTGGCGTCGTCCAGATTCTTCTTCCAGTTGAAGCTCGGCGAGCAGTTGTAGGCCAGCAGCTTGCCCGGGAACTTCGCGTGGATCGCTTCGGCGAACTTGCGCGCGAATTCCAGATCCGGCTTGCCGGTTTCGCACCACACCAGATCGGCGTACGGCGCATAGGCCAGACCGCGACTGATCGCCTGATCGAGGCCGTTGTTGGTTTTGTAGAAGCCTTCGACGGTGCGCTCGCCGGTGCAGAACGGACGATCGTTGTCGTCGACATCGCTGGTCAGCAGGTCGGCGGCCTCGGCATCGGTGCGCGCGACGATCAGCGTCGGCACGCCCATCACGTCGGCGGCGAGACGCGCAGCGACCAGTTTCTCGACAGCTTCGCGGGTCGGCACCAGCACCTTGCCGCCCATGTGCCCGCACTTCTTGACGCTGGCCAGCTGGTCTTCGAAATGCACACCGGCGGCGCCGGCTTCGATCATCGCCTTCATCAGCTCGAACGCATTGAGCACACCGCCGAAGCCGGCCTCGGCATCGGCCACGATCGGCTGCAGGAAATCGATATCGCCCACGCCTTCCGCGCACTGGATCTGATCCGCGCGCAGCAGGGTGTTGTTGATGCGCTTCACGACCTGCGGCACCGAGTTCGCGGGATACAGCGACTGGTCGGGATACATCTCGCCGGCGATGTTGGCGTCGGCCGCGACCTGCCAGCCGCTGAGGTAGATCGCCTTGAGGCCGGCCTTCACCTGCTGCATCGCCTGGTTGCCGGTCATCGCGCCCAGCGCGTTGACGAAATCCTCGGTCTGCAGCGATTTCCAGAGTTTTTCCGAGCCGATCTTCGCGATCGAATGCTCCACCGGCACGGTGCCGCGCAGGCGCACGACTTCCTCGGCGGAATACGGGCGGGTCACACCGGCCCAGCGCGGGTTGTTGTTCCAGTCCAGCTTCAGTTGTTCGGCGGTGGGGAGCGTGGTCTTCATGGCGATGTTCCTGTGGGGAAGAATGTGTTTCGTTCGATTTTGTAGGAGGGGCTTCAGCCCCGAAAGCTTTTGATCTTGTAGGAGCGACGGAAGTCGCGATGCTTTTCCAGCACTCTGTCGCGACTTCCGTCGCTCCTACAACAGCGGATCAATCGATACGTTCGTAGGCCGGCAAAGTGAGGAAATCCGCGAGCGTGTCGCGATGCGTCAGCTCGGACAGCAATGCGATCGCTTCACCGATGCGCGCCGCACCAGCCAGCGCGACATCCGCCGCGAGCTTCGATGGCAGACCGATCAGCGCGCGTTCCAGCAGCGCGAAATCGACCGGCGTGCCGTCGGCCAGCTGCAGCGGCTCGCGGCCGTCGTCGGCGAAGTGCAACCATTGCCACAGCTGCGCACGCGAGATTTCGGCGGTGGCGGCGTCTTCCATCATTCCGTGGATCGGCACGCAGCCGTTGCCGTCGAGCCACGCCGCGAGATAACGCACGCAGACTTCGACATTGCCGAAGAAACCGGCTTCGGTGATCGTGCCCAGCGACGGCCGCAGCAGATGCTCGGCGGTGACGTTCACGTCTTCGCGGCGCACCTCATGCTGGTGCGGGCCGGGCATGCGCGCATCGAAAATGCCGCGCGCCAATGCGATCAGGCCCGGATGCGCGACCCAGGTGCCGTCATGGCCGGCAGAGGCTTCGCGCAGTTTGTCGGCCTCGACGCGAGCGAATGCCGCGGCATTGGCTTCGGCATCGCGCGGGTTGGGAATCTGCGCCGCCATGCCGCCCATCGCGTGCGCGCCACGACGGTGGCAGGTCTTGATCAGCAGTTCCGAATACGCCTTGAGGAACGACTGGGTCATCGTCACCTGGCCGCGCTCGGGCAAGACGCGGTCGCGATGCGCGCGCAGGGTCTTGATGTAGGAAAAGATGTAATCCCAGCGGCCGCAGTTCAGACCGACGATGCGGCTGCGCAGCGCGTGCAGGATCTCGTCCATCTCGAACGCCGCCGGCAGCGTTTCGATCAGCACCGTCACCTTCATCGCGCCCTGCGGCAGATTCAACTGCACTTCGATCTCGTCCAGCACCGCGTTCCACAATGCAGCCTCTTCCATGCACTGCAGTTTCGGCAGATAGAAATACGGGCCACGATCCTTGGCGGTGAGCGCACCGGCGTTGTGGAACGCGAACAGCGCGAGGTCGAACAAGCCACCCGACATCCGCGCGCCGTCGACCAGCACATGCTTCTCGTCGAGATGCCAGCCGCGCGGACGCACCAGCAGCACCGCGCGCTCGGCTTCCGGCTTCAGGGCATAGGTCTTGCCGTTGCCTTCGAAGGTCAGCGTCCCGGCGACGGCGTCGCGCATCGCGTGCTGGCCCTGGATCAGGTTCGCCCAGGTCGGCGCGGTCGAGTCCTCGAAGTCGGCCATGTAGCAGTTGGCGCCCGAGTTCAGGGCATTGATGACCATCTTCGGGTCGACCGGCCCGGTGATCTCGACCCGGCGGTCGAGCAGCGCGGCCGGGATCGGTGCCACCCGCCAGTCGCCTTCGCGGATCGCCCGGGTGTCGTCGCGGAAGGCCGGCAGTGCGCCGGCGTCGAATTCGGCCTGGCGGGCCTGGCGGGCCGCCAACCGCAGCTGGCGCTGGGGCTCGAAGCGGCGATGCAGGCGGGCCAGAAAGGTCAGCGCCTCGGGCGTGAGCAGGCTGTCCTGCTCCGGCGCAAGGCCGATCACTTCGATGCCGGTGGCCTCAACGTGGGGTTTGAGGACTGCGGACATGGGTAACTCCAAACACGAGCGTGGGGCACTCAACATCCGCCCGGTTACAGTATTTGACAACTGAGTTTTTTCAATGCCAACTATAAGCTGAGCTTATAAGTAGTCGAATCAATGGCCTCCGAGGACACCCACAAGGGCGCCAGCACGCCCCGTTTCGCCTACAAGGGCGACCGCATGAAGCCGCTGCGGGCCTTTTGCCAGGTCGCGCGCCTGGGATCGGTCTCGCGGGCGGCCGGGGCCCTGTACCTCAGCCAGCCGGCGATCACCCTGCAACTGCAGGCGCTGGAGCGCGAACTGGGGGTAAAACTGTTCGAGCGCGTCGGCCGCCGGCTCACCCCGACCCGCGAGGGCAACGCCCTGTATGAACTGGCGCGGCCGCTGGTGGAAGGCATCGACCATTTGCCCGCCGCCTTCCGCGAACAGATCAGCGGCCTCGACGCCGGCGAGCTGCACGTCGCCGCCGGTAGCTCCACCATCCTCTACCTGCTGCCGAAGATCGTGGAGGCCTACCGCCAGAAGCACCCGGAGGTGCGGCTGATCCTGCACAACGTCACCGGCGCCGGCGGCCTGGACCTGCTGCGCTCCGACGACGTCGATCTGGCGGTCGGCTCGATGCTCGACGTCCCCGGTGACCTCGACTACGTGCCGGTCTACCGCTTCGAGCCGATGCTGATCACCCCGCCCGACCATCCGTTGGCCGGCAAAGCCGAACTGAAACTCGACGACCTCTCGCCCTACGGCCTGATCCTGCCGCCGCAGCGCCTCACCACATATCGACTCGTCGACCTGGTGTTCCAGCAAAACAGAGTCCCCTACACCGTCGCCCTGGAAGTCGGCGGCTGGGAAGTCATCAAGCAGTATGTAGCGATGGGCCTGGGCATCAGCATCGTCACCGCCATCTGCCTCACCGACGCCGACCACACCCGCCTCGCCGCACGATCGCTGGCGAAATATTTTCCGTCGCGGAGTTATGGGGTGGTGGTGCGGAAGGGGAAGTATCTTTCGCAGCAGGCGCGGGATTTCATCGAGTTGATTCAGCCGCAGATGTTGGCGATGCGGGAATATGATGAGACGGGGCATTCGGGGAGGTGATGCGACGAACGGTCACCCATCAGCCTTCTGTGATTGTAAGGTGGGCCTAATACCCACTAATACAACTCAATCATCAATGAAAATTCACTCTCTTTTTTTGAGCAATTCACTGAGATGGAATATTGGACCAAGCGACCCAATAACATGGCCAGCAATTGCAGAGGTAAACGCAAGCGTACTCAACCCCATAGCGCATTTTGATGACGATCAGCTTCTATCAGTTTTTCCGCTTATCGATGGAAGGCAACACGTCATAACCAACAGAGTACACATATTAGCGGCTGAGGACATTGGGGATCATTTATTTGACCTAATACAGCCTTGGCTCCGACGACTCCGCATAGCTTCAAAACAAGCGTCCTTGCCTACGGAGGCACACGGATTTTCAATAAAAGACTTTTCTTTATCAGATGCAAAAAAATGGACTCAAATCTCCAGCGGACGGATGACAATATTTGGTGAGTTCCACATAAATACTGCTTTGGATGACGCAGCGATTCGACTAGCCAATGAACTTGGCATGGAGGCAACAATTCCGATACATTACGACTTGTTACTTGACGCATTACATGCATGTGAAATACAACGCAGTCGAGACGCAATACTTTTCTCTGCAATCGCTATAGAGTCTTTAGCTCAATATGAATTGAATAAAAATTATGAAGCGGCAGTTCTAGCAGAGCCACCGCCTTCTCATTTAAATATCCTTGAGTTTCAGCAACCAGGCGGCCAAACAATAAAGAAAGACCCTGTATTTTCTTTATTAACCGAGTCCGAAAACTTTGGGAAGCTACTACATGAAGCACCACTTTATCTTATGCGTCGATCGCTACTTAAAGAGTTTCCCACTCTCTACGCTAAGGCGAGAGCTTTGTATGGCACTCGAAATCGATTGAGTCACGGACAGACTGTAGAACCAAACAACGAAAAACTTCTGCAAATCAATCAGGAAGGCGCAAGCTCTGCTGCAGCCACCGCGGTAGCTGTGTTTGATTGGTTTGGGCAGTCTGGATATTATGTGCCAGATAGAAAAATGATTGATGCCTTTAGCCCGTAAGGCGGGTCTCGCACCCGCCGATTCAACCAAACCACAGCTTCCCATCATCGAGATCAGATGCACGACGCGACGCGAAAGGAAGTCGCAGGCTTGTATCTGGCGGGTGCAAGACCCGCCCTACGGCATCGCGTGATGTTGTGCGCCCGCTGGTAGATGGTTGCCGGGCCGCATCTTCCACCACGCCGGGCACGTATCATCCCCACCATGTCCGCACCGCTCCGCGCCCTCACCGCTCCCGCCACTGCGCGCATCCGTGCGTGGGTGCTGGAGGTGTTTCCGCGCGGGCGCAGCGGGATCGACTACGACGCGCCTGCGGGCGATGCGGGGCTGTTCGGGCCGGACAGCGTGACGTGGCGGATCCATGCGGATTTTCCGGGGATGCTGTCGGGCGGACTGTGCGCGCTGATGCTGCAGACCCTGCATCCGCGCGCGCTGGCGGGGGTGTGGGATCACTCGAATTTCCGCGAGGATCTGGTCGGGCGGCTGCGGCGCACCACCGACTTCGTCGCGGGCACCACGTATGCGGGCCGCGACGAGGCCACGCGCCTGATCGCACGTGTACAGGCGATCCATGCCCGTGTGCAGGGCACGACGGCGGACGGTACGCCGTATCGCGCCGACGATCCTGCGCTTTTGACCTGGGTGCACGTGACCGAGAGCTACGGTTTCCTGCAGGGCTATCGCCGCTACTGCCGCGCGGTGCCGACCGCGCTGGCCGATGCCTACTACGCCGAAGTGGCCTGCGTGGCCGAAGCGCAGGGCGCGCGCGATGTGCCCGCGCGCGAAGCCGATGTGACCGTGTATTTCGCATCGGTACGCGACACGCTGCGCTACGACGAACGCTCGCGCGAAGTCCTGGCGGTGCTGTCGCGCATGCGCCTGCCGGTGCCGATGGCGGGCGTGTCGCGCGATGTGTTCCTCGGCGCGGGCGCGGCCTTGCTGCCCGACTGGGCGGACGCGCTGTTGCAACGCACGCCGCTGCAGCGGCTGCAGACGCGCGCTGCGTCAGGCTCGCTGGCGACGCTCGCACCGCTGTTCCGCGCGGCGCTGCCGGACGGCATCGCGCCTCGGGCCTGCGCGCGGATCGGTGCGGATGCTGCGTTGCTTTCGCGGTGGCCGATGGCGATGGATGCACGAGGCTGGAAAGCGTAAGAGCCGGCGTGCTTGAGCACGCCCTATGACATGACTTCGGGTGCGCGCTCGCGCGGGGGATGCTGCCATCCGACAATCGAAGGGGGCGGAGGAGATGCGTCGTTCCCTCCGTCCCTTTCTTGTCTGATGGATGTCATGGACGCGATGGTGCGCGCGGCGAAGTGAGCGTGTCGCGTGGCGGAGCATCGCGGTGGCGCTGGTCGTTTTGCCGCGTCGACGAACCCGAAGGATTCTGCGCGCCCTTCGCCCCAGACGTTCCGTTCGGCGGGATGGGCGGGAGGACCATCCGGATGCGCGGCTTCACGCTGTTGCGCGCATATCCGGCGAAGACTTCGGCGGCGACCACCTCGTTCACCGCGTGCCAAGGCCGACCCAGCGTACGCATCTTGGAATCTTCGGTCGGGCGATACTTCCCGGTTTTGCAGTATTGCCCGCCTTCGAAAACGCCGACCGTACCGTTCGGGTATTGCCCGGGCACGGTCGGTACCGAAGTGAGGGTGCTGATCAGCCAACCCCACTTGACGGCGCGGGTCGCGACGAGCGATGCATTGCCGGCGGCCGGCTCGGAGCCGATATTGCACGTCCCGTAGTCGTATTCGTCCGCGAGGCCGAACAGCGTGTGGCCAAGCTCGTGCGACGCGAGTTCGGTGGACGCCGGATGCATCGAAATCGCCGCGATGGATCCGCCGGAGCCGCCATAGCGCGTCGAGTTCGCGACAACGATGATGACGTCGCGCGCATCCGGATCGAGCACCGGACCGACGACAGAAAGCACCTTGGTGTTGTTCACGCACAGCAAACGGGCGACGTTGGCGCAATTGAACGCGGAATCCATCGCCGTGTCCCGGAAAACTCCGATGTCGGGTTCGTCCACGCCCGATTGCACGCTCTCGACATCGACACGGCGGATGTTGATTCGCCTGCGATAAGCGCCGAACAGCGGATCCGACATCAAACCAGCCACGACATTCTGCGCATCGGCCTGCCATTTACCCATCTCGGCCGCCGTGTAACCATCGCCGACGAATACAAGATCAAGGCGATCGGCAGCGGCGCCATTGTCGATCAGCAGCGTCGTGGAAGCGGTCTTCGCCGACGCTTTCCTGGCGCCCATCTGAAGAATCCGATCCAGATGCCGACGCTGGAGTTCAATC
The DNA here is from genome assembly GCA_040079515.1 of Lysobacteraceae bacterium. Lineage (GTDB taxonomy): Bacteria > Pseudomonadota > Gammaproteobacteria > Xanthomonadales > Xanthomonadaceae > Lysobacter_I. Next base: position 12,641 of record JBEBKD010000037.1, on the reverse strand, counting down.
ATCGGCCTTGGCTCCACCCGACGCCGGCCGCTCGGCACGGCGCTCGTGCGAAGCGCCACGCGCGCCAAGCGCGCATCGTAGGGGAACGAGATTTCGAACGACCCTTGCGACACCTGAATGTCGCGCACGTCTTCGATCCGGCCGGTCTGCGGATCGAAGGCTTCCAGCCTGCGCCATTGCTGGTTACGGACCGGCGATCGATACAACACTCTGCCCTGCGCATCGAAACCCGAGAGCCACCAACTGCGTCCAGCTTCAATCTCGTCCAATGGCAACCGCGTCAACGAATCATCGCCGCGCTGCGCGGATTCAACGGTGACGGTCGGCGCCTCAAGGCCATGGCCTTGAAAATGCAGCTGCAGCGTCACGGTGTCGGCGGCCTTGGCGGAGCACACCGCGCCGACAAGCCCGGCGAGCAGCACAAGTCCTGCGTGCATGGAATTCATCGTACAGACCTTAAATTGTTGTGACGAAATCATGAGCCCGCCGACGCCGCCAACGGGATTACGATGCCGATCAGGATCGCGGAGTGTGCCTGAGGCTTATCCCCATGATTCTCCGATGAGTGTAGCGCTCATGGATATACCCCCTACACGATACCCTCTCGGTACGATGTTCTCCAAAAGATCGGACAAGCGCGCCCATGGCATCCAGACCACCCGACCCCACCGATCGTAACCCCTTCTCGGGCCTGTGGTCCGGACGCAATGGTTTGCGCCATGTGCTGGCCGTCTTCATCCCCGCCCTGCTGTGCGCACTGGCTCTGCAATGGGCCACCGAGCGCCACACCGTCGCGCCGGTCTGCACCGCCTACGGCGACAAGCTTGGCCTCGCGTATCGGGGCGCCGATGCCACGCACGCCAACGATGTCTATACATCGACCTGCATCTTCGGCAAGCCCGACGGCAGCGAAGAAACGGTATCCACATCCAAGGTGTTTCCGTTCCTGACCGGCCTGTGGGTGAGCTTCGCGCTCGATCTGAAAATGACCGTGCTCGCCTTTATCGGTCTGGCCGTCGTGGTGGATGTCGGCTTGAGGAAGCTGCGGCCTTCGCGGAGGGGAAAAGGCCGCAGGACGTGATTCCAAAGGCGGATCGCATCGGGTTTCGTGCCATGGGCTTTCAAGACGGCGCGTGACGCCTGCGGCTTATGCGCCCTGCTGGACCGCGCGATCACTGCATCTGGAATGCGGCTTTGGCGCGGAGTTTGCGTTCCAGAAAGCGACCGCTGTTGACCAGGGCTTCGACATCGCCGGCGAAGGATTCCTGCGCGATCTGTTTCAAGGATTCGTCCAGCATCTGCAGCTGGTCGACGAGAATCTGCGCGGCGGTGCGGTTGTCCTTCAGCGGCTGCGCGTTGGCGAATGCGGTCGGCAGTTTGAGATAGCTGGTCAGCATCTCTGGCAGATAGCGGCGCAGGGTTTCCTCGACGGTGAATGCGGATTCCACCGACAATGCGCCGGAGACTTCCAGCTCGCGCAGCCGCGGCGTGAGATCGGCGAGCGTGGTCTGGATGCTGTGCAGGGACGCCAGCGCCGGTTCCGGCAAACGCTTGGATGCCTCGTTGATAAGACGCTCCAATTGCTGTGCGAGCGTCTCGACCGAAACCTCCACGCTGGGCGCCTCGACTTCTACGACTTGTTTGCGTGGCCATGCGAGTACGCCGACGGCATACAGGCCGGCCACGATCAGCGGCCAGCCCGTGCCGATCACGCCCGTGAACAGCAGCACCAGCCCGACGAAGGCAAGACAGCAGCCGGCGATATTGCGCGGGCTGTAGAGAAAATCGGACAGGCGTCCCATCGGGGTCAGCGCGCCCAACGCTGCGACCGGCGGGATCGCGGCGCGCACGGCATCGTCGCTGTCCGCCCTGCGGACGTTTCCGGCGCGCGCTTGTCGACGATAAGACCGGTCATTGGTAACCGCGGATATCCTTGAACACCTTCGCCAGCGAGCCTTTCTTGGCGTCGAAGGCTTTGCCGCCGGTGGCTTCGGCGAGCGACTTCATTTCATCGGCGTCGGCATTGCCGAAGACGATCGGGAATACCCGGATCGACTTCACCGCATCGTCCTGCGATTCGCGCCAGCGCAGCAGGTCGCCCAGATCCATGCCATCGGTATTTTCGCCGTCGGTCATCAGCACGATCGTGTAATACCTGGGCGTCTTGTCCAGGCATTTTTCTTCGGCCAGTTCGGTCATCGCGCGCTGTACGCTGTCGTAGATCGCGGTGCCGCCGTCGGCCTGCATGCCCTGTACCGCCGCCTTGATCGACCCCAGCGTCGCGTTGTTTTCCGCGGCGCTCGTGCCCATGTCGAACTTCAGGGTCGTCATCGGTTCGCGATTGAACGGAATCACGCCGATGCGCTCGCGATTCTGGAAACGCGCGTAGCGGCTGCTGAGCGAGCCCGCATCGCTGCCGGCCAGGGTGTACATCGCCGCCTTGAGCTGATCGATGCGACCGTCCTCATCCATCGAACCGGAGAGATCGAGCACATAGCGCGACGTCGCCGGCACGCGCACGTCGGCGAGGAACGCGTCGAGCAGGCCATTGATGACCTGCGGCTGGCCGGGGAACGGCAGCTCGATCAGGGTGCGTTTCGGAATGGCGGCCGCGGCCTGCGCTTCGGCATTCACCGGGCGGCGCAAGGTCGCTGCCGACAGCGTGGTCTGGAACGCGGTGGAACGCAGATACGCGACCAGTTTGTCGTACTCGGCGCGCTTGCCGCCGTTCAACAGCATCAGCGGGTAATCGGCGGTGATGATGCCTTCTTTCGGATACACCGGCACCAGCGGCTCGCCGAGCTTGCCATTCGCATTCAGGGACAGGATCACCGACTCGTAATTGATGATGCCGTCGACCTTCGACGGATCCGCGGCATAGGCATCGGCCAGCCAGCCCGACGAACCCGCCGTCATCCGTTGCCCCTGGAAAAAGGCCTTCAGCGCGGGGTTCGACACGTCCGCTTCGGTCAGCGCATCGGGATTGGACGCGAGCGCCGCGGCGATGCCGATCACCGCGGTGAATCCGGTGTTGCTGGAGGTGGGATTGGTCATGCCGAAAGTGAACTTGCCGGTGCTCGCGGCATCGGCGATGTCCTTCCAGGTCGGATCGTTCCTGTCCCAACCCAGGGCGACGGCCCTGGATTGCTTCACGCCGAGGATCACCGGCGAGAGCATGATCTTGTCCTGCGCGGCGATCCGGGCCTTCAAGTCCGGGTTCATCGCGAGATATTTGCCGTGGCTGACCCACACCGCATCGAACTGCTCGCCGCCGTTGAGGCGATCGATCGCATCTAGCGTGCCCGCATAGCTGAAACGGACATCGATGCCGGTCGCCTTGCGGATCTCGTCGCCGAGCTGGGTGTCGACATCCTTCAGCTCGGAGCCGGCCAGAATGGTGAAGGCATCGGCCGGCAGCGTGCCGTCGTCGTTGCCCGTGGAAGAATCGGAGCCGGACGAACAGGCAGCGAGCGCTGCGAACGTCAAGGCTGCGGCTGCGCATTGCAGAATTTTTGAAAAACGCGTCATGGCAGTCATCGGCTTATTTTCCGAGCGTGGATTCGATGCGCACGATCATCCGCTCCAGCAGGTCGTAGGTCGGCGGGTCGACCACATCGACCAGAGTCTGCGGCATCTCGATCTTCCGGGTCTTCGCTTCGGCGAACAGCGCGGCATTGTCGATGCTGCGAAAACCATAGCGGCTGGCGATCTTCTGCACCTCCGGGTTGTGCTCGAACACGTCCGCGAAACGCGCGCCCTTGTCGGTCAAGGCGACGATGGTGTGCTTGGTCAGCACCGTCGGCTGCGGATACAGCAGGACCATATCCGGATCGATGCTCGGATGCCGGAAGGCGTACTGCAGGAACTGCTGTTCGTAGACCATGACCAGCGGGCTCTTGCCCAACTTCATGGTCACGTAGTCCTCGAACGGACCGGTCGAGCTGGATTCCTGATAACCCTGCTTCGAGAACAGACCGAGCAGGCGATCGACGACCTGGTCGGCGGCGGCATCGCTGTCGACCACGTTGTCGCCGTTGGCGATATAGCTGACCAGGGCGAGATACATCGCCGCCGAATTGCTGGTGCGCACGTCGGTGGTGCCGATGAGCACGGATTTGCTGACGGCATAGTCCGGATTGGGCTGCAGATCCTTCCAGCGCGTGCCCTGGGCCATCATCTCGACCAGCTTGTGCATGTCGGCGATGTAGTAGACGCCGCCCTGTTTGCGGACGATGCCGTTGGCCTCCAGCGGCGGCAGCAACTGCTTCCAGCTGGCGACCGCCATCGGCGTGTAGAAACTGTTGCTCATCCGGCGCGAGCCGGTGGCCGTGGCGATCTTCTGCGCCGCCGCCACACCCGCCGGATAGGCGACATCGAATTTTTTGAGATCCGGATGGGTCGCGATCTCGCGCGAACCGGCTTTCTGCACGTCCAGGACGATGCCCTCGGCATCCAGCGCCTTCGCCAGTTCGGGGTCGCGCAGGAAATCCAGTTTCTCCGAACCGGTGAGGATGCGAACGGTCATTTTGCCGTTGGCTGTAGCACCGTTGTCCGCTGCAGCGTTCGCCGCTTCTTGCGCGCCGGCCTGCTTGTCGCGAGCGGAGAACACGATGCCGAATACCACGCCGATCAGCAGCAGCACTGCCAGTGCCGGCCCCAGGAATTTCTTCATCAACGGTTCCCCTGCAGTAAAAGCATCATGCGGCTCCGGACGACCCATGACGGGCGTGCGGATCGTCATCGTCCAAGCCCCGGATCGGAATGCCCTTGCCGCGACAATACTCGATCGCCAGACGCTCGATCAGGTTGGACATACTGCGGTTTTCCATCCCGGCAGCGAGCTCCAGCGCATCGCGAACCCCGGGCTGGGTGCGGAAGGTGGTGGTGACGGTGCGATTGGGTGGCTTGGACATCGGCGATGCGAATACATTCGATGGCGGTCTGGAGCACATTCAACCGCAGATGTATTCCCGTTTTATGACAGGACCCGTCGGGCGGGCCCTGGCCTGCCACGGCGGCGAACGATCGACGCGGTCGGCGCCAGACCGGCAATTACGACCATCGAACGATTTCGCCATCGGGCCGGTACGCGCCGCACGATGGTCTTGCCTACGGCAGTGTCGCCGTAGCGGGCTTGGCCCGGTACTAGCGAAGTTGCTTCGCGTGATCCGCAAGCTGGTCGTAGGTGAACATGAAACTCTTCGTCGCCTGCGGCTTGTGGCAGGCGAGGCAGGCGGCCTGATTCTTGAGCTGCGGCGTGCGATCCGGCGAGAACGCGCCGAATTGCCAGTTGCCGTTGCGCAGCAGTTCCGGAATGCGGCCCCCCCACCCCGCGCGCGCGGCGAACACGACGTACGCCAGCGGCGCATCGGCCACCAGCCGTTCGCTTTCCGTCCGGGTCGATAGCGTCTCCACGACGACGACGGCGTCTTCAGGCAGCGGCTTTCCCATGCGCGCAGCGTTGAGCGCGGCGCGATTTGCCCAGTCGCGGACGATCACCTTGGCGTCCGCATTTTCGTTGACGAGATAGACCTCGAAATCCTGCGGAAAGGTCGACGGAAAAGCCACGTCGCTCGTCACGGCCGCCGCCTTGCGTGCGTCGGCGCCAAGGACGCCAGCGCTGGGCAAGCCATTCCAGTGCGCGGCCAATGCAGTGATTTCGTCGTCGGCGAGCTGGTTTGCGATCGCGTTCATCAGCTCGTGCTTCCGATCCATGCTCCGGAAATTCTTCAACTGCGCTTCGAGGTAGGGCGCAGGCTGGCCGGCGAGGTTGGGCGCACCGTCGAACGTGGCGATGCCGTCGACGCCATGACAGGCCTGACACGCCACAAGACGCGCAGGCCCGGCATTGGACGGCTGTGCGGCGATTGCGTCGTGCCGCAGCGCGTACATCCATACCATCGATACCGCACCCGTCGCGGCGATCAATGCCCGCAGTGAAATCCTCGCCATCCGTACGTACTCCATCGCGGTCTGTTGATGTGGCAGGTCGTGTATCGATACGTTCCGTCGTCCCGTCGGCAACACAGTCGCCGCGCAGCAAAGCGTTGCGGTCGTCGCCAAGCATGCATCCAGAACGATCTCGTCGTCGATGATGATCGGACATTTCCGCCGTGGATTTCCAGCGATGAGCTTGATGTCTTTTGGCGATTGACACGACCGTCGTGTCGATCTGCGGCGGAGGTCGATACGACCGTGTGCGCCGCAATGGCGGGCCGGGGCCCGCCCTACGACACCGATTCGATCAGAACCACGCGGCCTGCATGTCGAAGGCACTGGGCTCGGCATCGCGCACGAGACGCGCGGCGTGTTCGATCAGCGGCACTTCGGTCGCGAAGAAGAAACGGCAGGCCTGGACTTTGCCGGCGTAGAAATCGTGCTCGTCGCCACTGGCATCGGGCAACGCTTTCTGCGCGATCGTCGCCTGCTGCAGCCACAGCCAGCCGATGCTGAGGTGGCCGAGCGCGGTCATGTAGTGCGTGGCGTTGGCGAGCGCGAGGCGCGCTTCGCCCGCGGCCATGCGCTTGCCTGCGGCGCGAGTGGCGTCGATCGCGTGTTTCGCTGCGATGGCCAGCTGGTCCGCGAGTGGTTTCAGCGTGTCGTCCGCGCCAGCTTCGATGCAGGTCTGGGCGATCTTGGCCATCAGCAGTTTCAGCGCAGCGCCGTCCTGCATCATCGATTTGCGGCCGAGCAGATCCAGCGCCTGGATGCCGTTGGTGCCTTCGTGGATCGGGTTGATGCGATTGTCGCGGTAGTTCTGTTCGACCGGATACTCGCGGGTGAAACCATAGCCGCCGAGCACCTGCACCGCGAGTTCGTTGGCCTTGAGCGAATAATCCGAGCCCCAGGCTTTGACGATCGGGGTCAGCAGCTCCAGCAGCAGATGGCTGTCGCGCTGCACGGCTTCGTCGGCATCGTGCGCGTGGTCGACCAGCATCGAGGCGTAGTAGCAGAGCAGTTCGGCGCCTTCGACATAGCATTTCTGCTGCAACAGCATGCGCCGCACGTCTGCATGTTCGATGATCGCCACCGGCGGTGAGGTCGGATCCTTCTGATCGGGATGGCGGCCCTGTTTGCGCTCTTTCGCGTACTGCAGCGAATAGAGATAACCGGCGAGGCCTTGGAGCACCGCGCCCATGCCGACGCCGATACGCTCCTCATTCATCATGTGGAACATCGCGACGAGACCCTGGTGCGGTTCGCCGACCAGCTCCGCGTAACAGTCGCCGGCTTCGCCGAATTTCAGGAAGGTGTTGACGCTGCCGCGCTGGCCCATCTTGTGGTTGAGGCCGGCGAGGCGCACGTCGTTGCGCTCGCCGCGACTCCCGTCCGCGTTCACGCGCCAGCGTGGGACGATGAACAGGCTGATGCCGCGCACGCCTGCCGGCGCGCCGACGATCTTCGCCAGCACCAGATGAATGATGTTCTCGCCGAGTTCGTGGTCGCCTGCGGAGATCCACATCTTCGCCCCGGTGAGCCGGTAGCTGCCGTCGGGCTGTGGTTCGGCGCTGGTCTTGATATCGGCGAGCGACGAGCCCGCATGCGGCTCGGACAGACACATCGTGCCGAAATAGCGGCCTTCGATGATCGGCTGCATGTACAGGCGCTTCTGTTCCGGCGTGCCGTATTCGGCGAGCAGATTGGACGCGCCGCGCGCCAGCGCGGGATAAGCGATCGTGCCGGGATTGGCGGCCGAGAACATCGAGTCGCAGGCCTGCGCGATCACGAACGGCAGCTGCATGCCGCCGGCTTCGTAGTCGGCGAGCGCGGCGGCGAAACCGGCGTCGTTGTAGGCCTGCACCGCTTCGCCGATCTCGGGAATCAGCACGACCTTGCCGTCGACCATCTGCGGTTCGTTGAGGTCGGACTTGCGGTTGTGCGGCAGGAATTTTTCCAGCGCGATCTGGTGCGCAAGATCGAGCGCCGCGCCGAAGGTGTCGCGGCTGTGGTCGGTGAAGCGCGGGTATTCGCACAGTCGGTCCACGCCCAGCAGCTCATAGAGCATGAAGTCGAGGTTGCGGCGGTTGGTCAACGGGCTCGCGTTCATGGGCTGGCAACGTCCTGAGGTTGATTAAGTCTTCCGGATTAGCATCGAACCACCGTAGGCGACGATCTGCTCCTCCCCTTGCGCGTAGCGTAGGGGGAGGCTGGGAGGGGGTTGGCTCAGAACCCGGGCAACACCGGCACCCGGCGAACCTCTCCCCAACCCTCCCCTTCGCCTATGGCGAAAGGGAGGGAGTGATTGCAGCCAACTGTGTCTCGACGCTAGTCAGGTGAATTTTCAGCGATGAGTCATTTGAACATTACGACTCATCTGGCGTCAAATCGTCAAAATGTCTACACTCTGACCATGCCCCCCCGCTCCCCCACCGTCGATCACGGCACCCGCCTGGCCAAGGCGCTGCGCGAGACACCGCCGGTCCGGGCGACGCCGCTGGACCTGTACCAGTTGGCCCGGCGCGACTGGCTGGCCGGCGAGCGCATCGATATCGGCGCCTTGGCCGCACGGTTGAACATCGGCCGCGCCACCGCCTTCCGCTGGGTCGGCAGCCGCGATCTGCTGCTCAGCGAGATTCTGTGGTCGCTGTGCGACGAATTGATGAACGAGACCGCTGCCCGGCAGCGCGGCCGCGGCGCGCAGCGGGTGGCAGCGATCTGCGAGGCCGCGGTCCGCGCGCTGGTCGACTTCGAACCATTGCGGCGCTTCGTCCGCAACGATCCCGAATACGCCGTGCGCCTGCTCACCTCAAAACTCGGCCCGGTGCAGGGCCGTGCGATCGAGCGCGTGCGCGCGCTGCTCCAGTACGAAGCCGATCGCGGCGCGCTGGTGCCGCCGCTGGCGGTGGACACGCTGGCCTATCTGATCGTGCGGCTGTGCGAATCCTTCGTGTACGCCGACGCGACCAGCGAGCAGCAGGTCGACGTGGCCGACGCCGGGCTCGCGATCGAACTGCTGCTGTCCGGGCGGGTCGCGCCGCGGCGCGCAGCGCGCGGCGATGCCGCAAAAAAGACATCGGCGGCAAAAACACCGCCACGGGCATCCCAATCTTCACACAACACTTCCAGGAGCAAGCGATGACGACCCGATACGCGGTGGACGATGGCGTCGCGGTACTGACCCTCGACAACCCGCCGGTCAACGGCCTCGGCTACGAGACGAGACGCGCGCTGGTCGCGGGGCTCGATCAGGCTTTGGCCGATCCGGCGGTGGTGGCTGTCGTCATCAATGGCGCCGGCAAATCCTTCACCGGCGGCGCCGACATCCGCGAGTTCGGCAAGCCCGCCGCGATGCAGGAGCCGAATCTGCTGTCGGTGATCCTGGCCTTCGAGGCCAGCACCAAGCCAGTCGTCGTCGCGATCCACGGCGTGTGCATGGGCGGCGGGCTCGAACTCGCGCTGGGCTGCCACTACCGGCTCGCCTCGCCCGGCACCCAGGTCGCACTGCCCGAAGTGAAACTCGGCCTGGTCCCCGGCGCCGGCGGCACCCAGCGGCTGCCGCGCGCGATCGGTCTGGAGCCGGCGATGAACATGATCGTCTCGGGTAATCCCGTCGCCAGCGAAGCGCTCGCGGCGATTCCGGGCCAGGCGTTGTTCGACCGCATCGTCGACGGCGATCTGCTGACGGCCGCCAAACAGTTCGCGCGCGAGCGCGGCGCAGAGCCCGGCCCGCATCCGCGCATGCGCGACCGCCGCGTCGCGCATGCGAATGTCGAAGGTTTCGTGTTGTTCACCCGCACCACCGTCGGCGCGATGGCGAAGGACTATCCTGCCGCGCAGCGCTGCGTGGACTGCGTCGAAGCCGCCGCGAGCAAGCGTTTCGACGACGGCATGAAGTTCGAGCGCGACACCTTCGCCGCGCTGATGATGTCGCCGGAATCGCGCGCGCTGCGGCATGCGTTCTTCGCCGAACGCGCCGCGTCGAAAATCGCCGATGTGCCCGACGACACGCCGCAGCGCGAGATACGCAGGATCGGCGTGATCGGCGCCGGCATGATGGGCGGCGGCATCGCGATGAATTTCCTCAATGCCGGTCTGCCGGTGACGATCCTGGAAACGAAGCAGGACGCGCTGGATCGCGGCGTCGCCACCATCCGCAAGAACTATGAAGGCAATGTGCGCAAGGGCAGCTTGAGCGAAGCCAAGCTCGAAGCGCGCATGGCGCTGCTGCAGCCGACGCTGGACTACGCCGACCTCGCCGATTGCGACCTGATCATCGAGGCGGTGTTCGAGGACATGGGCGTCAAACAATCGGTGTTTGAACAGTTGGACGCGGTCGCCAAACCCGGCGCGATCCTGGCCTCGAATACCTCGACGCTCGATCTCGACAAAATCGCCTCGTTCACCAAGCGCCCGCAGGACGTGATCGGTCTGCATTTCTTCAGTCCGGCGCACGTGATGAAACTGCTGGAAGTGGTGCGCGGCAAGGCCACTGCGAAAGACGTGCTGGCGACGGCGATGTCGGTGGCGAAGAAGATCCGCAAGACCGCGGTGGTGTCGGGCGTGTGCGACGGCTTCATCGGCAACCGCATGATCGAACAGTACAGCCGTCAGGCGCTGTTCCTGCTGGAAGAAGGCGCGCTGCCGGCGCAGGTGGATGCCGCAGCCGAACGCTTCGGTTTCATGATGGGCCCGTTCCGGATGAGCGATCTGGCCGGCAACGACATCGGCTGGGCGATCCGCAAGCGCCGCTATGTCGAACAACCGGAACTCACGTACTCGGCAGTGGCCGACCGGCTGTGCGAACAGGGCCGCTTCGGTCAGAAGACCGGTGCCGGCTGGTACGACTACAAGCCCGGCGACCGCAAGGCGCATCCGAGCGCCATCGTCGACGCGCTGATCGTCGAACACTCGAAGAACGCGGGCATCGCGCGCCGCAAGATCGGCGATACCGAGATCGTCGAGCGTCTGGTCTATGCCTTGGTGAACGAGGGCGCGAAGATTCTTGAGGAAGGCATCGCGGGCAAGGCCGGCGACATCGACATGGTGTATCTGTTCGGCTACGGCTTTCCGCCCTTCCGTGGCGGGCCGATGCGCTATGCCGATGAGGTCGGCGCGTTCAACGTGGTACGCGCGATGCGTCGCTACGCCGAAGCCGATCGCGACAACCGTCAGGCCGGCGCGTGGGAACCCGCGCCGCTGCTGGCCACGCTGGCCGCCGACGGCAAGACCTTCACCTGATCGCCACCGAATCGAATCCGACCTGGGAATTCAACATGACCGACGCCGTCATCGTCTCCACCGCGCGCACCGCACTGGCCAAGAGCTGGAAGGGCGCTTTCAACATGACCCACGGCGCCACCCTCGGCGCGCACAGCGTGCAGCATGCGATCACGCGCGCCGGCATCGACCCGGCGGAAGTCGAGGACGTGCTGATGGGCTGCGCCAACCCCGAAGGCGCGACCGGCGTGAACATCGCGCGGCAGATCGCGCTGCGCGCTGGCTGCCCGGTGAGCGTGCCGGGCATGACCATCAATCGTTTCTGTTCGAGCGGCCTGCAGACCATCGCGACTGCGGCGCAGCGCATCATCGCCGGCGAGGGCGAGGTCTTCGTTGCCGGCGGCGTGGAAAGCATCTCCTGCGTGCAGGGCGTGATGAATCAAACCATGCTCAGCGATCCGTGGCTGGCGGCGCACAAGCCCGAGCTGTACTGGAACATGCTGCAGACCGCCGAACAGGTGGCGGGCCGCTACAGGATTCCGAAAGAGCGCCAGGACGAATACGGCGTGCGCAGCCAGCTCGCTGCTGCTGCAGCGCAGGCGGCCGGAAAATTCGACGACGAGATCGTGCCGATGACGGTGACGATGGGCGTCGCCGACAAGGCCAGTGGTCAGCTGTCTAGTCGCGAAGTCACCATCGCCGCCGATGAAGGCATCCGCGCCGACACCACGCTCGAAGCGGTGCGCGGCATCCGTCCGGCGACACCCGGTGGCGTGATCACCGCCGGCAACGCCAGCCAGTTCTCCGACGGCAGTTCCGCCGCCGTTGTGATGAGCGCGACGCTGGCCGAACAGCGCGGCCTGCAGCCGCTCGGCATTTTCCGCGGCTTCGCGGTCGCCGGCTGCGAACCCGACGAAATGGGCATCGGCCCGGTGTTCGCGGTGCCGAAACTGCTGAAGCGCGCGGGCCTGAGCGTCGACGACATCGGCCTGTGGGAACTCAACGAAGCCTTCGCGGTGCAGGTGCTGTACTGCGCGGACACGCTGGGCATCCCGATGGAGCGCTTGAACGTCAACGGCGGCGCGATCGCCGTCGGTCATCCCTATGGCGTGTCGGGCGCGCGGCTGGTCGGGCATGCGCTGATCGAAGGGAAACGGCGCGGCGTGAAATACGTGGTCGTGACCATGTGCATCGGCGGCGGCCAGGGCGCGGCGGGGTTGTTCGAGGTGGTGTGAGTCGCCGTCCGCGAAACAACGCCATAGGGTGCGCCTTGGCGCACCATTTCCGACACGTGCGATATCAACAACGGTGCGCCAAGGCGCACCCTATGCATCTGCGCGGACACGCTGGGCATCCCGATGGAGCGCTTGAACGTCAACGGCGGAGCGATCGCCGTCGGTCATCCCTATGGCGTCTCGGGCGCACGCCTGGTCGGCCACGCACTGATCGAAGGTCGTCGTCGCGGCGTGAAGTACGTGGTCGTG
>JBEBKD010000036.1:0-26101 GCA_040079515.1 Lysobacteraceae bacterium | reverse complement strand
GAGGGAGAGGCTGCGTTTGCAGCAGCGGTCTGCGTCGGCGGACGTGAGCCGGGGGAGGGGAGACCGGCTTGGGGAGAGAGGCCGTCCGGAGCGGTGCAAACCGCTGCTGCAAACGAAGCGGGCAGGTTGCCTGCCGACCCTCCCCCGTTTATGGGGGAGGGTGATCCGCGCGAAGCGCGAACGAATGTGGCGGAAAATCAGATCTTGCCGACGAGATCCAACGACGGCTTCAGCGTCCCGGCGCCTTCCTTCCACTTTGCCGGGCAGACCTGGCCCGGGTGACTGGCGACGAACTGGGCCGCTTTGAGCTTGCGCAGGGTCTCGGAGACGTCGCGGGCGATCGCGTTGTCGTGGATTTCGAGGGTCTTGATCACGCCTTCCGGGTTGATGATGAAGGTGCCGCGCAGCGCCAGGCCTTCTTCTTCGATATGCACGTCGAAGGCGCGGGTCAGCTGATGCGTGGGGTCGCCGACCAGCGGGAACCTGGCCTTGCCGACCGCCGGGGAGGTTTCGTGCCAGACCTTGTGCGAGAAGTGCGTGTCGGTGGTGACGATGTAGACCTCTGCGCCGGCCTTCTGGAATTCGGCGTAGTGGTCGGCGGCGTCCTCGACTTCGGTCGGGCAATTGAAGGTGAAGGCGGCCGGCATGAAGATCAGGACCGACCACTTGCCCTTGAGCGTCTCGTCGGTGACCTGGACGAATTCGCCGGCGTGGAAAGCGGTGGCCTTGAAGGGTTTGACCTGGGTATTGATCAGCGACATGGATGTCCTTGGGTGGGTGGGGGTGGGTGAAAGATGGGGTCGATCGCAACGAAGGGAAGCTTAGGCGAGGCCATATGATTGATCCAATCAATTGATATGATCTTAACGATAGTCAATCACTATCGTTAAGCATTCCAGGCAGAGATCAGAGGCTTGCAAGGCGCGTCAAGGCTTGGCCGGCAGATCCATGAAAGCCCGGATGGCCGGCAGCAGGGTGGGTTGTCGGCCAGGCGCGCGCAGGGCGACCAGCGGGGCGAGGTGTCCGGCCTCCGGCAGCCAGACCAGCGTCGTATCCACGCCGACGCTGCGCAGTTTTTCGGCCAGCTCCCGGCTGTCCTTCGCTTCCACCGTCATGTCGGCGGTGCCGTGCACCAGCAGGAACGGCGGCTCGTCGCCATCGACGAAGTTCACCGCCTGCGCGCGCGGCCATTGCGCCACGGGGCCGAAGACGTCTTCGTAGCCCGCAATTTCGAAATCGTACGGTCCCGACAGACCGATCACGCCGGCCAGGTCGCGCGGCTGCAGGCCGTGCGCTGCGAGATACCGCGCATCGGTGCCGATCAGCGCGGCGATCTGCGCACCCGCAGAATGGCCGGCGACGAACAGCCGCTGCGGATCGCCGCCATGCTCAGCGGCGTGCTGTCTCGCCCAAGCCACCGCGCGAGCGCCGTCTTCCACGAAGCCCGGAAACGTCGTGCGTGGGAAGGTGCGGTAATCGGCGACGATCGCCAACACGCCCTGCTGCGCCAGCCGGTGGCCGACGAAGCGGTACTGCGCACGTTGGCCTTGCTTCCAGTTGCCGCCATAGAAAAAGACGACCACCGGCACGGGGCCCGTCGCCGCCCCGACCGGTCGATACACATCCAGCGCCAGGTCGTGCTGCCGGTCGTAGACGACGCTGGCGACCGGTGCCGAGGTGCCGACATTGGCGATACCGAATCCAGCGCTCTGGCAGCCGGCGAGCAGGCCGGCGAGCCATGCGATCGCGAATGCGGCGAACGGAAAGGAGCGGAAACGTCGTGGCTGAAGCGCTGGATCGGGCATGGGTGTCCTGGATTGCATCGAATTGCATTGACGACGGAAAGCACGGGCACGGTCGTGCCAACGGCTACGATATCGACTATGGATACGACTCCCCGTCCCCGGCTGGATGCAGTGCTGCGCGAAGCCCGTGAACGCATCGACGAGGTCGATGCCCGGGTGCTGCTGACGCACGCGCTCGAACGCTCATCGGCGTGGCTGTTCGCGCATGGCGACGACATCATCGAAGCGGATGCGCTGGGTCGCTTCGAAACCCTGCTGGCGCGCCGCGCGCTGGGCGAGCCGGTGGCCTACCTCACCGGCCGGCGAGCGTTCTGGTCGTTCGATCTGATGGTCTCGGCGGACACGCTGATCCCACGCCCCGAAACCGAATTGCTGGTGGAGCTTGCGCTGGAGCGGCTGCCCGTCGGGTCGGAATCGCGCGTCGCCGATCTGGGTACCGGCAGTGGCGCGATCGCGCTGGCGCTGGCGTACGAACGTCCGCAGGCGCAGGTGATCGCGGTGGACGTGAGCGCCGGGGCGCTGGACATCGCCCGCGCCAATGCGCGCGAACTGGGTCTGCGCAACCTCGAATTCCGCCAGGGCGACTGGCTGCAGCCGCTGGCCGGCGAGCGCTTCGATCTGATCGTCGGCAATCCGCCCTACATCGCCGATGCCGATCCGCATCTGGATGCGCTGCGCTACGAACCCGAGCCCGCGCTATCGTCGGGCGCGGATGGCCTCGACGCCATCCGCATCATTGCCAGCAATGCGCCCGCGCATCTGCATCGCGGCGGCTGGCTGCTGCTTGAACATGGCTGGGACCAGGGCGATGCCGTGCGCCCGCTGCTGCAGGCGGCGGGTTTCGACAGCGTGGAGACCTGCCGCGATCTGGAGCACCGCGATCGGGTGACGCTTGGCAGACGCACGGATTGAGTTGACGGTGGCACACTTGGATACTCGAGCATCCGTCATCCGCATTGACTCCTGGACCCGCCATGGCCGTCAGCCACCCCGACATCCTGCAGCATGCCTTTCTCGATGAAATGTACCGGGACAGCTACTTTCCGGACGTGCTGGTCGACAAAGGCAAGGACATCCTGCTGCGCCTGTGCGACAGCATCGAAGTGGAAAAGCCGCGCGACCTCGAAGCCCTGTACGCGCTCACGCATGCGGCCACCGACGAATTCAACGCACTGGCCGAAGCGTTCTACGAGCACGACAGCGAAATCGAGACGGCGGCGCGCGAATGCATCGCCGAAGATTTCGCTTTCATTGCAACCACCTACGGTTTCGACGCCGACACCGAGGAAATGATCGCAACCCGGGACTGGTAATGCCTTCAGACCGGCGCGGAACGCTTCCGTCGCCGCACGCCACACAATGCAGAGACACGACACTCATGCGCACGTTTTTCCCCGAACTCGACACCTTCGATACCGGCACACTGAAAGTCGACGACCGCCACACGCTGTACTACGAACAATGCGGCAATCCCAACGGCAAGCCGGTGGTGATGCTGCACGGCGGCCCCGGCGCCGGCTGCAGTTCGAAGATGCGTCGCTTCCACGACCCCTCGAAGTACCGAATCGTGCTGTTCGACCAGCGCGGCAGCGGGCGGTCCACGCCGCACGCGGATCTGGTCGACAACACCACCTGGACGCTGGTCGCCGACATCGAAAAACTGCGCGAGCATCTGGGCATCGCGCGCTGGCAGGTGTTCGGCGGTTCCTGGGGCTCGACGCTTGCGCTGGCCTATGCCGAAACGCATCCCGACAAAGTCACCGAGCTGGTGCTGCGCGGCATCTTCATGCTGCGCCGCTGGGAACTGGAATGGTTCTATCAGGAAGGCGCCTCGCGGCTGTTCCCCGACGCCTGGGACCACTATCTCGCCGCGATTCCGCTGGTCGAGCGCCACGATCTGATTTCCGCGTACCACCGGCGTCTGACCAGCGACGATGAAGCCACCCGCCTCGCGGCCGCACGCGCGTGGAGCGTCTGGGAAGGCGCGACCAGCTTCCTGCATATCGACGAGGATTTCGTCGCCGGCCACGAAGACGCCGCGTTCGCGCTCGCGTTCGCGCGCATCGAGAACCACTATTTCGTCAACGGCGGTTTCTTCGAAGTCGAAGACCAGTTGCTCCGCGACGCGCATCGCATCGCCGATATTCCCGGGGTGATCGTCCACGGCCGCTACGACGTGGTCTGCCCGATCCAGAATGCTTGGGATCTGCACAAGGCTTGGCCGAAGGCGCAGCTGCATATCTCGCCGGCGTCCGGTCACTCCGCGTACGAGCCCGAGAACGTCGATGCGCTGGTGCGGGCGACGGACAAATTCGCGTCGTAAATCGCAACCCTGCGGATGGATGTCTGCCGTGATCGAAAACGGTGCGCGACACGCGCACCCTGTTTGTAGTTGGGTGGCGATATTGTCTAGAAGGACAACCACGCGCGCCCGGTGTCGCTGGCGAGCAACAACAGTGCGATGACGTTGAGGGCGACCGTGCCCCAGAACGTGCTCTGGAATGCGGCTTTGCGCGATTTGTGCCGGAACACGCGCTGCGCCAGCAGCGCGCCAGGCCAGCCGCAGATCAGACCGAGAAAATGCAGCGTCGTCTCCGGTGTGCGCTGTCGGCCGGCGGTCGCCGCCGATTTGTCGAGCCCGTAGGCGATGAAGGCGATCGTGCTGACCGCAGCGTAGGCCAGGAGTACGTTCATCGGCAACTGCTCGGTGAACACCGTCCCGGTCAGCGTCGCTACGAAGAGCAGCGCGAATGCCGGCCCGAACCGGCCGGGCTTGGTGCGATCGTCCACGGGCGCAGTCTCGCCTACGAAACGGATGGCGTTCGCCTGCAGCCTACCGCGCGTGTCGCGAGCGACGGTGTAGGTGATGACGTCGCCGTCGACCGGGCGGCGCGAAACGCGCGCGAAGGCCTTGATGTGGACGAAGGCCTTGTCGCCGCCGCCGTTCGGCACCACGAAACCGAAGCCCTTGTCGTCGTTCCAGTCGGCGAGTCGTCCCTGATAGCGCATGCGATGTGATCGTGTGGAGTGCAGCGATTCTAGCGTGCACGTTCGTCTTCGTACCCTGCAAGATCTTCCTGCACCAGCAGCGCCTGGAGTTGCGACGCAGACGCCCTTCGCATCGGTTTCTCGTCGATGTTCGATAACGGTGCTTGCCGCAGCGCATCGTGCGGCAGCACGGTGAGGTCGAAGCTCAGGTCTTCGGCGGAAAACAGCCACACCGGGCAGTCGAGCACGCGTTCGCGATCGAGGCGCATGCGGCGGCTGCGGGTTTCGGCGGGGATGCGATGGTCGTCGAGGAAACGCGGCACGGCTTCGGCATCGTCGGTGTAGAGCTGCAACTGCACAGGAGCGTTGGCGTCGGCGGTGCCGTCGAGGACCGGGCCGACGAGGCGGGCGTCGAAAGCCGCGAAGAATTCCAGCGCGCGCAGCGCAGCCTCGCGACGCTGACGCAGCGCGTTGACCTGCGTATCGCCCTGGAACAGCCGCTGGTATTCGCGCAGGGCGTCCTCGATCTCGCGGTTGCGCGGCAGCGAAGCGTCGTCGTGGATGCCCAGGCGCTGCGCGGCCTTGAGTTTGGCCTGATGGAAGTCGCGGATGCCGCTTTCGGCGATCAGCCGGGCGGCCTCATGCGCGAGCCGGTAGCGGCGCTCGCGGGTTCTGGTCTCGGCGTGCTGGCGGGCGTGGTGCATGGTCAGCGTCCCGGCGGGGCCTGGGGATGACTGTAACCGACGCGCCGGGAATGGGGAATCGCGATTGGAGTCGCAGGTCGGGCCCTGGCCCGACATCGCGACCGGCCCGATTGCGATGTTCAATGATCAAGACCGTTTCGATCATTGCGTGGTGCGACCGGAAACAGCGCAATGTCGGGCCAGGGCCCGACCTACGCAATCCCGGCGGAAAAGGAAGCAGGGTCAGAAAATATCGAATGATTCTTCGCTCGGCAGTGCGTCGTTGCTGCCGTAATCGACGTAGGTTTCCATCTTCTCCAGATCTTCCACCTTCACGTACTCGGTGATGCCACCGCCGCCATTGGTCGGCAACAGCTGGCCGCTGGCGGTGACGGCGACCTTGACCATGCCATCGGGCGGGTCGTTGGCGGCGATCGGCACGTCCTTCAGCGCGACCTTCATGTAATCGATCCAGATCGGCAGTGCGGCCTTGCCGCCGTATTCGCGGTAGCCCAGCGTCGTGTTGTCGCTCTTGCCCACCCAGACGGTGGTGATGAGGTTGCCGCCGGTGCCGGAGAACCAGGCGTCGCGGTGATTGTTGGTGGAACCGGTCTTGCCGCCGATGTCCTCGCGACCGAGGCGCTTGGCGTCTGTGGCGGTGCCGCGCAGCACCACATCGCGCATCATCGAGGTGAGCTGGTAGGCGATGCGTTCGTCGATGGCGCGCGGTGCGAGCACTGCGTCGGCAGGAATGGCGGCGGGCGGCGCTGCCTTCGCGGTGGGCTTCTTGTCGTCGGGTTTGGCGGCGGCGGGTTTCGCGCTGCCGGCGGGACCGAGGTCGAAACCATCGACCACGCTGGACGCGGGTGTGGCTGGCTGTCCGGGGCGTCCGTTGCCGCAACTGCGACAGGCGATGGCCGGCTTTTCCTTGAAGATGACCTTGCCTTCACGGTCCTTCACTTCATCGATGAACCATGGGGTGATGCGGAAGCCGCCGTTGGCGAACGTCGCGTAGCCGCGCGCGACCGACAGCGGCGTCAGCGACGGCGTGCCGAGCGAGATCGACAGATTGGGTGGAAGCTCTTCTTCCTTGAAGCCGAACTGGGTGATGTATTTGCGGGCGTATTCGACGCCGATCGCATCGAGCATGCGCACCGAGACCAGATTGCGCGACTGCACCAGCGCTTCGCGCACCCGGACCGGGCCGGCGAAACCGCCGCCGTCGTTCTGCGGGCGCCAGACTTTGCCGGCGCGCATGCGGAACACCACCGGTGCGTCCAGCACGATAGAGGCCGGGTTATAGCCGCGCTCGAACGCAGCGGCGTAGACGAAAGGTTTGAACGACGAGCCTGGCTGGCGGCGTGCCTGGGTGGCGTTGTTGAACTTGTTGCCGGCGAAGCTGTAGCCGCCGACGAGGGCGCGCAGGGCGCCGGTGTCCGCCTCCAGCGAGACCAGCGCCGATTCGGCGCGTGGCAACTGATCGAGGCGCCAGGTGACCGGGCCGGCCGGCACCGGGGTCGCCGCAGTCTCGCCCTCCTTGGCAGGTTTGGTTTCGGGCACGATTTTGCGCACCCGGGCCACATCGCCGCGTTTGAGCAACGATGTGGGTGACTTGCCAGTCCAGCGCGAAGCGTCCGCGCCCAGGCTGATGACGGTGCCGTCGACGAGGACCGCATCCACCTTGTCCTGATCGGCGCCCAGCACGAGTGCGGCGTGCAGCTTGCCGCGGGTCGGGAACGCGCGCAGGCGGGTGGCGGCGGTGGCGGCATCTTCGCCGGCGGGCAGGTCGATGTGCTGGATCGCCTTGGGGTTCCAGCCGTGACGATGATCGTAGCTGCCGAGCCCGTCGCGCACCGCGGTATCGGCGGCGGCCTGCAGCGCGGGGTCGATGGTGGTGGTGACGTGGTAACCCTTGGTCAGCGCTTCCTCGCCGTACCGCGCGATCATTTCCTGACGCACCATCTCGGCGATGAACGGCGCCGAGACTTCGATCGGGCGTTCGTGAGGGCTGGCGTGCATCGCCGCAGCTTGCGCCGCCTGCTCCTGGGCGACAGAAATCATGTTCAGCTCGCGCATGCGCTGCAGTACGTAATCGCGACGGATCTTGGCGCGCGCCGGGTTGTTCAGCGGATTGCCGCTGGACGGGAATTTCGGAATCGCCGCCAGCGACGCCATTTCGTCCAGGCTCAACTGTTCCAGTGGTTTGCCGTAGTAGAACTCGGCTGCGGCACCCACACCGTAGGCGCGGTTGCCGAAGAAACTCTTGTTGAGATACAGCTCGAAGATTTCGTCCTTGCTCAGTTCCGCTTCCATCTTGCGCGCCAGCAGCATTTCGGCGAACTTGCGCTTCAGTTTGTATTCGGAGCTGAGGAAGAACTGGCGGGCGACCTGCTGGGTGATGGTTGAGCCGCCGGGGATACGCTTGCCGTCGGTGGTCGCCATCAGCCAGATCGCGCGCGCCACGCCTTTGTAGTCGACGCCGCCGTGCTCGTAGAAGCGCGCGTCCTCGATCGCGATGAAGGCGTCCTTGAGCGGTTTGGGTACTTTCTCGATCTGCACCGGATAGCGCCGGGTCTCGCCGAACAGACCGATCAGGCGACCGTCGCGGGCATAGACGTACAGCGGCTCCTGCAACTCGATCGTGCGCAGGGTCTGCACATCCGGGAGTTTGGACGAGACACTGACGTAGAGGAGTCCGAAACCGATGCCCCCGATCAGCAGGCCGAGGAAGGACAGCAGGAACGCCCAGCGCAGCAGACGACGAATACGGGACATGGTTGGGGGAATCCTGGGGACGAAAGGTGTACTGATAACGGTGGCGGATTATAGGGGACCTGCCCCCCGGCACGGCCGGACGGTCGCGGAGAAGCCCGAAAGGGAGTCCCCGTGGGGTCGGCCAGCGGCTGGTCGGGCGGGTCGAAGAGGGCTGTAGGTCGTGACAGCGGTCACTCTGGGAATGATCGGCAGCAATGGGGAGTTGCCTTAAAGTTGAAAGTCCGTTATTTAATGTATTGGGACACGTAACGTGCGTAAGCGCGCGTGGGATGGGGAAAAAGTGGGACTGCTAGCAAAAAATCAGTCACCTTTGGTGGGTGTCGACATCAGCTCGACCGCCGTCAAGCTCCTGCAGCTGTCTCGGGCTGGCGACCGCTATCGGGTGGAACACTACGCGGTCGAGCCCTTGCCGCCGAATGCCGTGGCCGAGAAGAACATCGTCGAGGTCGAGGCGGTGGGTGAAGCCATCCGCCGCGCCCTGAACCGGTCCGGCAGCAAGGCCAAGCACGCGGCCGCCGCCGTTGCCGGCTCTGCGGTGATCACCAAGATCATCCCGATGCCCGCCGAGCTCGATGAGGACGATATGGAGTCCCAGATCGAGTTGGAGGCGGTGAATTACATTCCTTATCCGATCGAGGAAGTGAATCTGGACTTCGAGGTCCTGGGCGCCATGCCCGGCAACCCCGAGATGGTCCAGGTGCTGCTTGCCGCCTCGCGTTCGGAGAACGTCGAAATGCGCGCCTCCGCTCTGGAGGTCGGCGGTCTGACCGCGAGGGTCATGGATGTCGAGGCCTTCGCGATCGAGAACGCCTATGCCCTGATCGCCGGTACGCTGAACATCCCGCACGACGGTATCGTCGCGCTGGTCGATGTGGGCGCGACCATGACCACGCTCAGCATTCTGCGCAACGGTCGCAATATCTACAGCCGCGAACAGGTGTTCGGTGGCAAGCAGCTCACCGACGAAGTGATGCGCCGCTACGGCCTCAGCTATGAGGAGGCCGGTCTCGCCAAGCGTCAGGGCGGTCTGCCCGAGAGCTACGAGATCGAAGTGCTGGAGCCGTTCAAGGAGGCGATGGCGCAGCAGATCGGCCGTCTGCTCCAGTTCTTCTATGCCGGCAGCGAGTACAACCGCGTCGACCAGATCGTGCTCGCGGGCGGCTGCGCCTCGATCGCCGGCATCGCGCCGATGGTCGAGGAGCAACTCGGCGTGCAGACCGTCGTCGCCAATCCGCTGGCCCAGATGACCCTTGGCCCACGCGTGCAGGCCCACGCGCTAGCGCAGGACGCGCCGGCGCTGATGATCGCCTGCGGCCTTGCTCTGAGGAGCTTCGACTGATGGCACGGATCAACTTACTTCCGTGGCGCGCGGAGCGCCAGAAAGAGCGCAAGAAACAGTTCTTCCTGATGCTGGCGATATCCGCGGTCGCCGGCTTGGCGGTGTGGTTCATGATCAACACCTACTACAACCGCCAGATCACCGGCCAGCAGGCGCGAAACGCCTTCCTCGACCAGGAGATCGTCGCCGTCCAGGCCAAGATCACCGAGATCCAGGCGCTGGAAGAAAAGAAGAACAAACTGCTCAATCGCAAGATCGTCATCGAAGAGCTGCAAGCCAACCGCTCGCAGATGGTGCATCTGTTCGATTCGCTGGTGCGCACCATTCCCGACGGCGTGATCCTCACCTCGATCAAGCAGGAAGGCGACAAGCTGACGCTCGAGGGCCGCTCGCAGTCGAACGCGCGGGTGAGTACCTACATGCGCAACTTCGAGACCTCCGGCTGGATGAGCAAGCCCGAGCTGTCGGTGATCCAGGCCGAAGGCGATGACAAGGGCCTGCCGTACACCTTCAGCCTGACGGTGACGCTCGCCAATCCGAACGCCAAGAAGGAAGGCGAAGAAGCTGCGGTCGCGACCGATCCTGCCGCGGCTGCGGCAGCGCCAGCCACGTTGCAGCCGCTCAGTCCGGCGGCACCGCCCGCGGCAGCGACCACACCGGCGACCACGCCGCCAGCGCCCGCTCCGGCCGCCAATGCTGCGCCGCCGACCAATCATCCCGAGTCCGCACAACCGCAGCCGTCGGGAGGAGCCGAGTCGTGAAAAAGAAAATGTCGCTCAAGGAGCTCGATTTCAACAACGCCGGTTCCTGGCCGCGGGAATGGCAGTTCGGCTTTTGCATCGCACTCGGACTGTTGATCCTGTTCCTGCTGTGGTACTCCATGACCCGGCCGAAGAGCGCGCAGCTCGAATCGTTCGAGGCCGTGGAAGTCGACAGGCGCAAAGAGTTCGAAATTCTGCAGGGCCAGGCCGCGAATCTGGAGCCGTTGAAGCAGCAGCTCGCGCAGATGGAACAACAACTGCAGCAGATGCTTCGCCAACTGCCGGGCAAGACCGAGATGCCCGATCTGATCGTGGACATCTCGCAGACCGCGCTCGCTACCGGTATCACCAACGACCTGTTCCAGCCGGGCGAAGAAACCGCGCTCGAGTTCTACGCCGAAAAACCGATCGAGCTGAAAATGGTGGGCAGCTATCACCAGTTCGGTGCCTTCGTCAGCGGTGTCGCGTCGTTGCCGCGCGTGGTGATCATGACCATGCACAACATCGAACTCACGCCGCGCGTGGATGCCGGTGCGGACAAGAAGAAAGTCGTCGGTATCGGCCCCACTACCACGCTCGAACTCAAGGGCACGGTCAAGACCTATCGCTATCGCGACGAGGAAGAGACCGCATCCGCGACGCCCGCGACGCCTGCCGCCGGTGGTGCTGCCGCGACGGGCGCGCCACCTGCCGCTCCGGCTCCGCAAGGAGGCAAATGATGATGCGCAGACACTCATCAGTCCGGTCGCTGGCGACACGTCCACTTCTGTTTTTTGCGCTGGTTGCGGCGCTGGCAGGGTGCGGCCGGTCGATCACCAGTACCCCGGGCAAAGCTCCGAATCTCGAAGAGTGGGTCGCCGAGGTCAAGGCGCGTCCCGCGCCGCCGCTCGATCCGCTGCCGGTGATGCAGCAGTTCGAGACGTTCGAGTACTCCGCGCAGTCGCTGCGCGATCCGTTCAGCAGTGCGTTCGCGGCGGGATCGTCGGCTTCCGGGCCCCGTCCCGAAGCGAACAGGCGCAAGCAGGTGCTGGAACTATTTCCGCTCGACAGTCTCGACATGGTCGGGACGCTCGGCAAAGGCGGGTCGCTGATCGCGCTGGTGATGGTGCCCGACAAGGTCACCTACCGGGTGCGTCCCGGCGATTACATGGGCCAGGCCGATGGGCGCGTGACTGGCGTGTTCGAGGATCGTATCGAACTCGTCGAACTGGTTCCCGATGGTGCAGGCGGTTGGCTGGAGCGGCCGGCGACGGTTTCGCTCGATGACGAATAAGACGAGGGGATAGCGAAATGATCGTACTCAACGCGCATAGCCAGCAGCAGGGCCGTCGCACAATGCCAATGAAGGCCGCCGTATACGGCTTGGCCGCCGGTCTGTTGTCGGCGCTCAGTGCCGTCAACGCGGCTCCGCCAAGCCCACCCGCGTCCGCACCCGCAGTCGCGGCCGTACCTCAGACCCCACAGGTCGGTGCTGCAGTCGCTTCCATTACCAGCATCGACTTCAAGCGAGGCGATGGCGGTTCGGGCAAGTTGATCCTGCACTTCGACAAGGACGGTGCGACGCCCGATATGCGTGCCAGCGATGCCGGCGTGGTCGTCGATATCGGCAACGTCACGGTGCCCGCGCACCTGCAGCGGATGCTCAACGTCAGCGACTTCGCCACACCGGTGCAGCAGGTCCAGGCCAGCGGCAGCGGCGACAAGGCACAGGTGGTGATGAGCGCCAAGGGCGCATTCGAGCCGCTGGCCTATCAGACCGGTCGCGACTACATCGTCGAACTGGTACCGCGTGCCGCGACACCGAACCGCGCGGTCGGCGGTGCCGCCGCTGTCGCCAGTAGCGCGCAGAAGGCCGCAACCGCGGCACGTCCGTTCAACGGACGCCCAGTGACCTTCAATTTCCAGGACGTGCCGGTGCGCACGGTCCTGCAGTTGATCGCCGAAGAGTCGAATCTCAACATCGTCGCCAGCGACACGGTGCAGGGCAACGTGACGTTGCGTCTGATCAATGTGCCGTGGGACCAGGCGCTGGATATCGTGCTGCAGGCGAAAGCCCTCGACAAGCGCCGCAGCGGTAATGTCGTGTGGGTCGCTCCGCAGGCCGAGATCGCCAAGTTCGAACAGGACAGGGAAGACGCGCGTATTGCGATCGAGAATCGCGTCGAAACGGTGACCGAATACATTCCGGTCAGCTACGGCAATGCCGAAGACATCGCCAAACTCCTGACCGACGAAAGCAAGGGCAATCAGTCCGGCGGCGGTTCGCAGGGCGGCGCTGGTGGTGCTGGCTCGCAGCAGAGCCGCGGCTTCCTGTCTTCGCGCGGCAGTCTCAGTTTCGACCGTCGTACCAACACGCTGCTGGTGATCGATATTCCGGCGCGCGTCGCCGAGATCCGTCGCCTCGTGGCCCAGCTCGACAAACCTGTCGATCAGGTGCTGATCGAAGCCAAGATCGTGATCGCCACCGAGGACTTCGCCCGTGAACTGGGCGCCAAGTTCGGCATCAACGGTTCCAGGAACAATGTCGCGTTCGGCAACACCACCGCCAACACCACCGGAACGCTCAACTCCATCACCGACGCCAACAGCCGTTACAACACCGCGTTCCGTGACTGGCAGATCGCCAATCTTGATCGCGCTGCGCAGGGTCAGCCGCTGCTGCCGCCGCCGCTTCGTCCGGTCCCCAGCATCGTCAAGGGCAGCAACGTTGATCTCGGCGCTGCGGTCGGCTCGCTGATCACGAGCAATCCCGCGTCGCTGGCCTTCACCATCCTCAACGCCGGCTATGCGCTCGATATCGAACTGTCGGCGATGCAGGAAGAGGGACGCGGCGAAGTGATCTCCAACCCGCGCGTCGTCACCAGCAACCAGCGCGAAGCGGTGATCAAGCAGGGCCGCGAAATCGGCTACGTCACCACCACCGTGTCCGGCGGCCTGGTCACCCAGACCGTGAACTTCAAGGATGTGGTGCTCGAGCTGAAGGTCACCCCGACCATCACCAACGACGGTCGCGTGTTCCTGAACATGGCGGTCAAGAAGGACGAGCTGGAAGAATTCATCAACACCGCCAACGGTTCGGTGCCGCTGATCGCCAAGCGCGAAGTGAACACCGCCGTGCTGGTCGAAGACGGCAACACCGTCGTCATCGGCGGCGTGTACGAGTTCTCCGACCGCAGTCAGGCCTCCAAGGTGCCGTTCCTGGCCGATCTGCCGATCCTCGGCAATCTGTTCAAGAAGAAAGGCCGCGGCAAGACCAAGGCCGAGCTGCTGATCTTCGTCACCCCGAAGGTCATGACGGTGTCTCCGCGGATCTGATCTGCGCGACAGCCCATCGGCGATGAATACGAAAACGGGAGCTTCGGCTCCCGTTTTCTTTGAGGGGCGCGCGGCTTGGCGGCGGTTGCGCCGGGCGGTGAACATTTCCAGCGAAGATCGGTCAAACTGCGGGTCGAATCGCCGAGCCGACGGATGCCTGTCTGAGATGGATACCCCCGCTGCCCCTTCCCGATTGCATGCCGTTTTCGCGCAGCTGCGCGAGCAGTTGTCCGCGGAGATCGTCGGCCAGTCCGCACTGATCGAACGGTTGTTGATCGCACTGCTCGCCGACGGCCATCTGCTGGTGGAAGGCGCGCCCGGGCTCGCCAAGACCACCGCGATCCGCGCGCTGGCCGGCCGTCTCGAAGCCGACTTCGCCCGCGTCCAGTTCACGCCGGATCTGCTGCCTGCGGATTTGACCGGCACCGAGGTCTGGCGCCCGCAGGACGGCCATTTCGAGTTCCAGCCCGGCCCGATCTTCCATTCGCTGCTGCTCGCCGACGAAATCAACCGCGCACCGGCCAAGGTGCAGTCGGCGCTGCTCGAAGCGATGGGCGAACGCCAGGTCACCGTCGGTCGCCAGACCTATCCGTTGCCGCGGCTGTTCCTGGTGATGGCGACCCAGAATCCGATCGAGCAGGAAGGCACCTTCCCGTTGCCCGAAGCGCAGCTCGACCGTTTCCTGATGTATGTGCGCATCGGTTATCCCGAAGCGAAGATGGAAACCGAGATTCTGCGTCTGGCGCGCGACCGTGCCCGGGGCGAGCACGCGGGCATTCCCGCGCCAGTCGTTGCACCTGCGCTGCGCTTATCGCAGGCCGACGTCTTCGAAGCGCGTACGGCGGTGCTCGATCTGCATATGGCGCCGCCGCTGGAGCGCTATTTAATCGAAATCGTGTTGGCGTCGCGCGATGCGACGCGTTACGACCCGGCTTTGGCGCGACGGATCGGCTGGGGCGCGAGCCCGCGTGGGTCGATCGCGCTGGAACGCTGCGCAAGGGCGCGCGCATGGTTGGCCGGACGCGACTTCGTGACTCCGGACGATGTGCGCGCGGTCGCCCTCGATGTGCTGCGCCATCGTGTGCTGCCGAGCTACGAGGCGGTCGCCGAAGGTTGGGACGGCGAGCGGTTGGTGAAGGCGCTGCTCGACAAGGTGCCGTTGCCCTGAGCTCCGGCCCGGATCGCGCACCATGACCGAAGGCATCACTCCGAGTCTGGATGAACTTGTCGCTTTGCGACGCACGGTGCTTGGCCGGCGTCCGCCGCGACGCGGGAGCCATGGGATGAGCGGGCAGGCGCAGTCGCCGATGCGCGGTCGCGGTATGGAATACGCCGAGTCGCGCGAGTACGCGAACGGCGACGACGCGCGTCACATCGATTGGCGACTGACCGCACGTACCGGGCGGCCCCACACCAAGTTGTTCCAGGCCGAACGCGAACGCTTGACGCTGATCGTCGCCGACACCGCGCCCGCGCTGTATTTCGGCACGCGCACGCGCTTCAAATCGGTGCAGGCCGCGCGCGCCGGCGCGATCGCGGCATGGGCGGCGGTGCGCGACGGCGACCGCATCGGCGCGCTGCGCGGCAGCCTGCGAGAAGCGCCGATCGTGCCGGCGTCCGGCAGTCGCGGCGCGCTGCGCGTGTTGGACGCGCTGGTGCGCTGGTACGCGCAGCCGCCCGAACACGATGCCGGCCTCGCGGTTGCGCTGGATCACGCCGATCGCCTGCTGCGTCCCGGTTCCCGGTTGGTGGTGCTGGCCGATCCGCTGAGCGTGATCGCATTGCCGGCGTCGCGCTGGCCGATGCTGGTGCAGCACCGCGAAGTGATCGTGTTGTTGATGACCGATCCGCTCGAGCGCGATCCGCCGCGCGCGAGGCTGCCGTTTTTCGTCCAGCGCGATGCCGGTGCAGGCGCCGCGCCCGTGCCGCGGCGTATCGAACTGGATCTCGCCGCCGCTGCACAGCGTCAACGCTGGCAAAACACGTTTTCCGCGCCGTTGGACGAGGCCATGGCGACTCTCGCGCGCAGCGGCATCCGCGCGCGCGCGCTGTCGACCGATGCGCCGAGCGAAAGCTGGCTCGATCTGTTCGCGGGGACGCGCGCGGCATGACCTGGCCCGTGATGCGTATGCAATCCCTGCCGCTCGGTGCGCCGAAACCGCCGGCATCCGACCCGCTGCAGCTGGAGGATATGCATCTACCGCCCACGCCCGATTGGTGGCCACCCGCGCCCGGTTGGTGGATCGTATTCGTAGCGCTCGCATCGATCGCGATCGGGGTATGGCTCTGGCGCCGTCGCGTACGCCGTCGTTGCGTGGTGATCGAAACGCTGTTCGACGAGACGCTCGACGGTGTCGACGGCGCATCGGCACGGATCGCCACGATGTCGGAGCTGCTGCGCCGCGCCGCGCGCCGCCAGGATCCGCGGGCGGATCGCCTGACCGGCGATGCGTGGCTGCAGTTTCTCGATGCCGGTCAGCGCATGCCGGTGTTTTCCGCCGGTGCCGGGCGCACGCTGCTCGAAGGCGGCTTCCGGCGCGATGTCGGCGCGCAGGAATACGAAGCGTTGCGCGGCATCGTGCGGATGCGCTTCGTCGAACTGATGACGCACGGCCCGGCCCGACGCTGGCCATGGTCGCGGCGGCGGACATGATCGACGCCGTGCTCGAATCGCTGCGATCGAATTTCGCCTGGCCTTGGTGGCTGGCCGCGTTGCCGCTGCCGTGGCTGGTGCGCCGATTCTGGCCGACTGCATCCACCGCCGCGCCGGCGCTGCATGTGCCGTACGGCGACCGCATCAGTACGATCGGTGGGCAGATCGGTCGTGCGCGCTCGCGCGGCCCGGGCATGTTGCCGTGGCTGGCGTGGGCGCTGCTGTGCGTAGCGGTGGCACGCCCGCAACAATTGGGCGATCTGGTGCAGCCGCCGCAAGCCGCGCGCGATCTGATGCTGGCGGTCGATCTGTCCGGCAGCATGGACGAGCGCGATATCGAACTCGGCGGTCGCGTCGTCACGCGATTGACTGCCGCCAAAGCGGTGATCGCGGATTTCCTCGAACGCCGCAGCGGCGATCGTGTCGGCCTGATCGTGTTCGGTCGACGCGCTTACGCGTTGACGCCGCTGACGCGCGACCTGCACACCGTGCGCGAACAGCTCGACGGCACGGTCACCGGTCTGGCTGGAAACGAAACCGCGATCGGCGACGCCATCGGTCTGGCGACGAAACGCCTGCAGTCGCAGCCGGCCGAACAGCGCGTCCTGATTCTGCTCACCGATGGCCTCAACACCGCGGGCGCGCTCGATCCGGAGAAAGCCGCGGAGATGGCGCACGACGCCGACGTGCGCATCCACACGATCGCCTTCGGCGGTTACGGCGCGGGTTTGTCGGTGTTCGGTATTCCGATCCGGCGCGCCAGCAGCGACCAGATCACCGACGAAGAAGGGCTCAAGCGCATCGCCGCGCTCACCGGCGGCCGCGCCTTCGTCGCCCGCGATGTCGATCAGCTCGCGGGCATCTATGGCGAGATCGATCGGCTCGAACCGGTGAAACGCCCGGGACAGCGACTGCGCCCGCGAATCGAGCGTTATCCGTGGCCGCTCGGGCTCTCGCTGTTGTGCGCGCTGCTGGTCCTTTGGCAGCGACGGGAGACGCTGCGATGAGCGTCGATCTTGCCGCCGCCGATCTGCTGGGCGTTGCGTCCACCGATTTCCGGTTCCTGCGGCCGCTGTGGTTGTTCGGATTGTTGGCGATCCCTTTGCTGCTGTGGTGGCTGCGTCGTCTGCGTCAGCGCCGCAACGTCTGGCGCGACGCGGTCGATGCGCATCTGCTGTCGCATCTGTTGCAGGGTCGGCAGGCGACACGCAACGGCTGGCGCAGTATGGCGCCGGTGGTGGCGTGGACGCTGGCGATTCTGGCGTTGGCGGGGCCGAGCTGGCGCGAATTGCCGCAGCCGTTGTGGCAGGACCGCAACCCGTTGGTGATCGCGCTGGATCTGTCCTATGCCACGCTGACTGCCGACGTGCAGCCGACGCGTCTGTTGCAGGCGCGCGCCAAGATCGCGCAGATCCTGCGCACGCGCGGCGGTGGACAGATCGCACTGGTGGCCTTCGCCGACGACGCCTACACCGTATCGCCGCTCACCGACGATGCCGACAACATCGCGCTGTTTCTCGACGCGATGACGCCCGACGTGATGCCGAGCGACGGCAGCCGTGTCGACCGTGCGATCGAAGAATCCATGCGTCTGCTGACGCGTACCGGCTTCAAGCGTGGCGATATCCTGCTGATCACGGACCATGCCGGCGGTGCTGCGGGTTCTGCTGCGATCGATGCGCGGAAGAGCGGATATCGCGTCCTGGTGCTTGGGCTGGGTACGCCGGCGGGCGGTGCGTATCGGAATGAAAAAGGTGTCGCCGTCAGCGCGCGATTGGATGCCGACACCCTGCGCAAGGTCGCCAGCGCGGGTGGCGGCAGCTATGCGACGGTTACGCCCGGCGACGACGACCTGCGCGCGCTCGGCGTGCTCCAGGCGGATCGTATCGATGCTGCGGCCGCGCAGGGCAAGCGCGGAACAGCGCCGCTGGATGAAGGGTTCTGGCTGTTGCCGGCGCTGCTGTTGCTCGCGCTGCTGGCGTTCCGCCGCGGTGTACTCGCCGTCGCGTTGTTGGCGCTGTATCTGCCGTGGCAGCCGGTGTCCGCCGCCGATGGCGGTCTGTGGCAGCGCGAGGATCAGCGCCAGCACACGCAGATGCAACGCGGCGTCGAGGCCTACCGCAGCGGCGACTACGCCGCCGCCGAAACGGCGCTGCGCGATCTGCCCGGCGCCGACGCGGCCTACAACCGCGGCAATGCGCTGGCGAAGCAGGGGCGTTACGACGAGGCCATCGCCGAATACGATCGCGCCTTGACGTTGCAGCCAACGATGCGGGATGCGTTCGAGAACCGGCAACGGGTCGAGGCCGCGCGCAGGCGCAAGCCGCCGCAGGACCCCAAGCAGAAGCCGCCGGAAAAGCCGAAGGACAAGCCGAAGGATCCCGCACAGGACAAGCCGAAGGACAAGCCGAAGGACAAGCCGAAGGATCCGCCCAAGGACACGCCGCAGGATCAGCAGCAAGACAAACCGCAGGACAAGCCACGGGGAAATCCGCAGGACAAGTCTGATGACAAGTCTCAGGATCAGCCGAAGAACGGGCGGCAGAACCCCTCTCAGGGCAAGGAGGGGCAGCCGCCGCCGCAGCCGAACCGTCCGCAGCAGCCACCCCCACAGAACGCTTCGCAGAAACCGCAGCCGCAGAAACCGCAGCCGCAGAAGCCGGACCCTGCCGATCGCAAGACGCAGGAACAGGCGCAGCGCGAGGCCGATGCTGCCCAGCGCGAGCGCATGCGGAAGGCACAGGCGAAGCCGCCGGAGAAACCTGGGGCCAATGACGCGTCGAACAAGCCGCCTCAACCGCTGCCCAGGACGTCCGCAGGCGGTCCGGTACAGGCGAAGGAAAGCGCGCAGGATCGCGAGCGTCGGATCGCCAATGAAGTGGCGCTGCGGCGCGTTCCTGACGATCCGGGCGGACTGCTGCGGGCCAAGTTCGAGCTCGAAGAGCGGCGCCGCCGTCGCGGAGTCGATCGTTGATGCGGGGTGCGCCCACGCCCATGGCCTGTGTGCTCGTGCTGTGCTGGGCGCTGTTCGCGCTCGCGTTCGCGATGCCCGCGTCGGCGCAGCCCCCCCGCGTGTGGCTCGATCGCGACCGGATCGCCTACGACGAGACCGTCACGCTGAACATGGAGGTCGATCTCCGGTCCACGTCGGGCATGCCCGATCTGGTCGAATTGACCCGCGATTTCCGCATTGTCGATCAGCGGCTGGAACAGGACATGGCGCTGGTCAACGGGCAGATCACGCTGAAGGTCAAGATACTACTGGTCCTGGCGCCGACGCACGAAGGCACGATCGACATTCCTTCTCTTTGGGTCGGCAACGATGCCACGCCGCCGCTGCGCGTCATCGTGCTGCCGCCGCGCAACCCGCGGGTCGTCGATGAGCCGCCGCCCGTGGCGGCGGCCGAAGGGCGACCGATTTTCGTCGAAGCCAAGGTCGACACTGCCACGCCATACGTGCAGCAGTCGGTGGGTTATACCCTTCGGCTGTTCTACGAATCGGGCATGCTGATCGACGGCCGCCTCGACCAGCATCAGCCTGCAGGCGCGAGTCTGCAGAAGATCGGCGACGACGTGCAGCTGACCATCCCCGTCGGCGGTCGCGACTACGCCGTGGTCGAGCGCCGTTATCTGCTGATTCCCGAGCGTAGCGGAACACTCACCGTGCCCGCGGCGAATTTCATGGGGCGCGGGATGGGCATGTTCGATGGCGTCCAACATGAGTTGAACGTACTCGGTGCTCCGGTCAAGCTCCAGGTACAGCCCATCCCCGAGGCCGCGCCGCAGCCCTGGTTGCCGCTGCGCGGTCTGCGCATGCGTTATGTCGAAACCCCGCAGTCGCTGCAGGTCGGCAAGAGCGCGCCCGTCACCGTGGAAGTAGTGGCGGAGGGCGCGAGTGCGGCGCAGATACCTGTAATCCTGGTGCAGGCCGGCAGCGATGCCCAGGTGTTCGCGGAACCGCCTCAAGCGGACGATCGTTTCCAGCAGGACCGCCCGCAGGCCACGATCGTACGGCGCTTC
This sequence comes from Lysobacteraceae bacterium, assembly GCA_040079515.1. Lineage (GTDB taxonomy): Bacteria > Pseudomonadota > Gammaproteobacteria > Xanthomonadales > Xanthomonadaceae > Lysobacter_I. The sequence goes on along the minus strand of JBEBKD010000036.1, from coordinate 5,762 downwards.
TCGATTCTGCCCACACGCGACGGCACGCTGCGGATCGTCGCGCCGCGCATCGTGTGGTGGGACACCGAGGCGGGTATCGCCCGCACCACATCGCTGCCCGATCTGAACCTGCGCGTGGCGCCGGGGGCGGCAGGCACCGCCGTATCGCAGGATGCCGGCGACACTGGAACAACCGAGGACAACGAAGTACCCGGATGGCGCGCATGGATCCCCGACGGGCGCTGGCGCTGGGCGGGACTTGCACTGGGATTGCTGTGGCTCTGCGCGCTGTTCCTGGGTTGGCGGTTGTGGGTGTCGCGGGCCAAACCTGCTCAGGTCGCAGCGCTTGCCTCGCCCGGGCACGACACGCAGCAGTTGTCGCGTGCACTGGCACGGGGCGATCTGGGCGCGATCGTGCAGGCGTTGTGCGCCGCGGCCACACCGGCGGCGACCGACCTGGATGCCGTCCGCGCGCGGCTGGCCGATCCAGCGCAGCGCGCGGCGATCGATGCTCTGCAGCGCACGCGCTGGGGCGACGGCGACGCCGGCGCGACGCTCGCGGCCCTGCGTACGGCGTTCGCATCCGGACCGCGCTGGCGCAGGCCGACCGTTCGCACCGGAGCTGTCTTGCTGCCGCCGCTGTATCCCGAGCGCTGAGCCCCCGCAACGCATGGTGTAACCTCTGGCCTTTGCTCTCGCGGAGTCCACCATGGCCCATGGCATCGCTGCTTCGTCGGCCCCGAAACCCGGCGGTCTACCGCTGCACATCAAGGTCATGATCGGCTTCATGCTCGGCGCTTTCGTCGGCCTCGCCGCGAACTACGCGCTGCCGCACATGCCCGGCCTGGGCGTGTGGGTGGACGGCAGCATCACCTATGTCACCAAACCCTTCGGCCAGATCTTCCTCAATCTGCTGTTCATGATGGTGGTGCCGCTGATGTTCTCTGCGCTGGTGCTGGGCGTCGCCGAGCTCGGCGATATCGCCAGCCTCGGCCGGCTGGGCTGGAAGACACTGCTGTACACCGCCACCGTCACCGCCGCAGCGGTCACGATCGGTCTGGTGATGGTGAATATTCTGCAGCCGGGACTGCACATGGATCCGGCGCTGGTCGAGAAGGCGATGAGCAGCAATCTCGCCAAGGCCGGCGAGATCGTGACCAAGGGCAGCGAACTGAAGTTCATGGACCTGCTGGTCAATATCGTGCCGCACAACATCGTCGGCGCGATGGGCGACGACAGCAAAAAGCTCGGCATCGTCTTCTTCGCGCTGATGATGGGCATCGGTCTGGTGATGAAACCCACGCCCGGCACGCAGGCGTTCAAGCATGCGCTGCACGGCCTGTTCGAGATCTGCATGCATCTGATCGGCATGTTCATCAAGCTCGCGCCCTACGCGGTGGCCTGCTTCATGTTCACGCTGTGCGCGCAGTTGGGCATCGATGTGCTCAAGAGTCTGGTGTGGTTCGTGGTCACGGTGGTGGCGGCGCTGGCGATCCACGGTTTCGTGGTGCTCCCGCTGTGGGTGAGATTCATGGGCGGGATGTCGCCGCTGGTGTTCTTCCGCGGCAGCCAGGAGGCGCTGCTGACCGCGTTCGCCACCGCATCGTCCACCGCGACCCTGCCGGTGACGCTGCGAGTGGCCGAGGAAAACCTGAAGCTGCCGCGCAAGGTCTCGCGGTTCGTGTTGACCGTCGGCGCCTCTGCGAACCATCACGGCACCGCGCTGTTCGAAGGCATCACCGTGCTGTTTCTCGCACAGGTCTACGGCCTGCACCTGCCGCTATCGCAACAGCTGTTCGTGCTGGTGCTGTGCATTCTCGGCGGCATAGGCACGGCCGGCATTCCGTCCGGTTCGCTGCCGGTCATCGCGATGATCTGCGGCATCATCGGCATCAAGCCCGAAGGCATCGGCATCATCCTCGGCGTCAACACCTTCCTCGATATGTGCCGCACGTCACTGAACGTGGGCGGCGATCTCGCGACCGCGGTGGTGGTGGCGAAGCGCAGCGGCGAACAGGATGCGCCGGGCGGGGTGATTTCCGATGACGTACTGCCGGACAATCTCGACGACATCGTGCGCTGAGTCTCATGACTGCCACGCCGCGCTCATCGCGGCGGGTCGCGTGGCTTGTGGCAGGTTCCCGCCACTGGCAGAATCGGCGGAATATCCGCCTATTCCGGGCGCGGCACGATCAAGGAGAACGAACGATGCACAAGCTATTGGCGATGACGGTGCTGCTGGCGATGGCAGGCACCGCGACAGCGGCGGATCCGGCCTGCAAGACCAATTTCAAGCAGGAGGGCAAATACTTTACCGGTCGCAGCTTCACCACGTGGGATGTGGTGCCGGGCGTGAGCGTATCCACCGCCTTCAAGCGCATCTACACCGAAGGCACCAAGTCGGGCCTGCGCGTGGCATCCAGCGACGAGAAAGTGGGCGTGATTTCCTTCGAACAACCCAACGGTGGCGTGGATCTCGGTGGCGACAAGGCGACTCTGCCATGGAACGTTGTGATCGAGGCGCAGGGCAAGAAGGACGTGAAGATCACGGTCACCAAGACCACGCCCGGCGGCTATGCGACCAGCCAGGATTTCCAGATCACCTCGATGTGCGCCGTGATCGACGCGGCGCGCTGATCGCAGCTGCTGTGCGCCCTCGCCGGCCAAAAGTCGGCGGGGGGCTGCGTGGAGAGCTATTTTGAATCCACAGTTGGCCGTATCAATTCAATTCCGCTCAATACGGAGACTGTTGTTCTCGCTGACTGTGCTGATGGCGTTTTCGGCTGCCGCAGCCACGCCTCCGAAACATGCGGTTTGCACCGCGATGGCGACGCCACTGCGAGATTTGCCTGATCCGGAAACCTGCGCAAAAGACTTCGGCATCACTGCATTCGCTGATAGGGCAGGCCGAGAAAAAGCCGCACAATTGCTATATGGGCAAGAGAGAGTATTGCGAGACGGCGGCCGTTTCAGCGACGCCAGATACGCGCTGAATTGCCTCGAAGTCATGGTCGGCAACGCTGAAGACTGGCGACATCGCTACGAGCTTGTGCGTCGTCGTGGCACGCTGGCTTATCACGACGAACGGATGTCGGATGCGCTGCATCATTACGAATGCGCGCTGCAAATGGCCTCCGATCACCAGGATCGCGCCGCCATCGCCAAGAGTCTCAGCAATGCCGGCAGTGCCCTGCGTCGTCTCGGCGATTATCGCAAGGCGCTCCAGTTCTTGATCAGAAGTCTGGAGATGCAGCGTGGTGCGGATGGTCAGGGCGTCAGTGGTCTGACGCTGATGAATATCGCCGACGTGTATCGCAAGCTCGATGATCCAAAGCAGGCGCTTCGCTACTACCGCGACTCCATCGAAGCGCATCGCCGCAACAATGAGCCGATCGATGCCGCGCATAACCTGGAAAACATGAGCGATGTCGCATTCAATCAGCAAGATATGCCGCAAGCGGCACAATGGCTGGAAGAGGCGCTGGATGTGTATCGGAAGAACCGCAGTCACAAGTTTCAGCTGCGGGCGTATTCCGGACTGATGAGGATTGCGCTCGAGCGCTCCGAATTTGAGCGTGCATACGCATGGCGTTCAGAAGCTTCATCGCTGGCGGATCGCTACGATTTGCCTATACCGGCGCCGCTGCAGCTGCAGATGGCGAGACTCGATCGCATGGACGGGAAACCCGATGCGGCCTTGGCGCGACTACAGTCGACCATCGCCGGGCTGTCGGAAGGCGATGCCGACCACGTTGCGCTTCTGGAAGAATCGGCTTCGGCGCAGGAAGCGCTCGGTGATCTTGATGGGGCGATCGCGACTTTGCGCGTTGCGCAGACCAAGGAGCGCGTACTGGCAGACACCCGTCGCGATGTGGAGCTGGGTTGGCAGCGTTCGCGATTCGAGGCGGCCGAGCGGGAACGCACTATCGCCGGGCTCGAAGCGGAAAACCGCTTGCGCACGATCCAACTCTGGCTCGCGGCAATGGTGGCGGCAATCGTGTTCCTCGCGATACTGCTGCTGTCGATGCGCCGACGGCAGCGCGCTCGTCTGGCGGATACTGCGCGTCAAGTGCGGCATGAGGAAGAACTGGCGCGCTACCAGCGCGAAACGGATGCTTTGGCCGAAGATCGCAATTTGTTGCAAGTGCTTCTGGACAGTCGCGAAGATGCAGTCTGCCTGCTTGATGCCGAGGGTCAGCTCATGGCAGCGAATCGTGCCGCACGTCGGATGCTCGACCCGATCGGGACCTCCGTGATCGGCGCTGTACTTTCGCAGTGTCTCGATGAGGCCGGTCGCAATGCGCTCGCTTCTGCGCTTGAGCGGATGGAGGACGTTTCCGACCAGAGTTTCACGTTCGCGTCTCCAGGTGCGGCATCCCACTTGACTGCACGGCTTACGCAGTGGGAACAGGGCGATGGCCTGATCGTGCTTGCCTTGGAAGAAGCGGTTGGGCCAGTGACGACATCGATACAGGCACCGGCATCGGAGCCCGTCAATGCAGTCGACGAGAGCAGTGCGCGTACGGACTTCCGTCGGGATCTGGTCGAGCTCATGCTGGCGGTTGTCGATCTGTGGGAACGCAGTTCCGGGTCCAACCGCCTTGAATTGGCCGAACGCAGCAAAATCTGGCGGGTGAACATCGATGACGGACGACTGCGCGCGCGATCGATGGACCGTTACCTGAGTCTGTCGAAACTGCCGCAAAACCCGCGCTGGCGCGACGTGCTGCGGACCGCCTATTTCGTCATGGCGCAGTGCTCGCTGGAAAAGAGTTCGCGCGATGATCTTCAGCGTCGGGTCGATGCGGTGCTCGGCTACACCCGGCGCAGCGCATTGGTCTGAGTGGCTGTTCAAAATGTCCCGATCTGAAAAAAACGAGGTCGCCCCGGGCGAGGGCGAAGCCCGAAGAGGGATCTGTTTGCAGTCGGGATGTCACAACAGCAGATCCCAGTACCCGCTGCCCGGGTGTTCGGGAAGGCAAACAGGTTGTCCGTTTGCGATGGAGGAATCTCTTGAGCAGGCGCTAACTCCTGCGCATTCCGAAGCGGGTGCGGCTGAGTCTGCGGGTATCCGCCTGCGCCTCAGCCAGCTCAGTCGGTCGCCAGCTTGCAAACGTAACATGAGCCACTCAGGCCACCGGAGAAGCGATAGTCATGATGTTTCAGGATGCCATCGATATGGGTAGCTCCCTGATCGTTGAAAATTGACGGCGATGCGATGGTGGGCTGCGCCTTGTCCCAGTCAGGTGCGTCCGGAGTGAGTGCTGCGCAGAAGTCCTGCGCCATCCGGCTTGCATGGAAGTACTCATCAACGCCTCCGCAAGTTTGAAATTTCGATGCGCAAGCAGCACCGCTTGTCTGGTAGGCAGTCAGCTGAGCTGGGCTGAAAGCAAAGCTCTTTATCAACACCGGTACGGTGTTTGGAGCGAGACACTTCAATGGAACAGGCTCGTTGTGAGCGTGTGCAAGCGGGGAAGCCAAGAGGCAGATGCACATGGCTAGCGATAATGAATTGCGCATGGGGTGTCGCCTGTCGATGAAGGTGAAGCCACTCTAGATGGCCGTCCATACGCAGGGCCAGTCTTTTCTGTGGCAAAAAGCGGGTAAAAATTCAAGCTAAGCCATTGATTTTGTTTGCGGCAATCGCTTTTTTGCATCCGGACGCTACGCGATGGCAGCTGGTTGGATTTTTCCCCGGATCTGCCCGGAGCTGCCCGGCTTTGCACTGTCAGGCCTCACGCCTCAATCAATAGTGTGTAGACACCTCGTCGTCCGGCGAGCGT
>JBEBKD010000035.1:0-27134 GCA_040079515.1 Lysobacteraceae bacterium | reverse complement strand
GGATTTTTCCCCGGATCTGCCCGGAGCTGCCCGGCTTTGCACTGTCAGGCCTCACGCCTCAATCAATAGTGTGTAGACACCTCGTCGTCCGGCGAGCGTTCACCTTCCAGGCAAACGGACATCGATTTTCGACGGTCCCTTGCTGCGGTTTCAGGAGCATGAATATGCATACGATGCGAAAGCGGTTTGGTCTGATGATGTGCGCGGCGTTGGCCGTCCTGGCTGCCGGTGCGACAACAGTGGAGGCTACTGGACCCGGACCCGGGCCCGGAAGCGGGGGGCAGAAATATGTCGGGGGTCATGCGTACATCGACTATTACATCAATGGCATTCCGAGCAACACCACCACGTTGGAGTTCGTGTGGGTGGGGCTGAATACGCCAACCTGCTCTCAGCAGATCCAGACTTTGAAAAATCAGGCAATTGTTTACAACGGCAGTACGTCCTACAGAAAGTACATGGTCCAAGGGTTCGCCTGCTGGGACGTGATGAACGATGACCCTGGCACGGGGAGCTGATTCCTCAAAAGAATTGGGTGACTTTCTCGTGTATGGCTAGAGAATGCGTGTCATCCACGTGCAGCACCTCGTCGTCCGGCGAGCGTCCACCTTCCACCTTCCGGGCAGAAGGACATCGATCTTCGATGGCCGTCTGCGACGGTTCCAGGAGAATGAACATGCATATGATTCGGAAGAAGTCCGGCTTTGCGATGTGTACCGTGTTGGCGGCTCTGGTTGGTTTCGCAGCAATAGTACAGGCCAGAAATGAACCGCCAAAACCGTCTTACTACAGCAGGGTTTACATCGAGTACTACATCAACGGAGTCCCAAGCGGGGTCATTTCGACGGAAGCGATAACCCATGCGCCAACCCTTCAAAGCTGTCAGTTGGAAGTGATCATGTACGCTAGCAATCAATACACTTCGTCTGGCCATAGGTATATTTTCCATCGTGCCGATCCTTGCGTCCAAGTAGTCGGTGCGGTTGGCAATTCTGACCAGTAAGTCAGTTGCTGGAATCAACGAATGGCCCAGCCCTCGCCGCACATGTATTCGATTCGCGATGATGCATGCAGAGGAGTCTGCCTAGTCGCATGATTCGGACGAGCTCTTGGCGAGTCATGCATTTTGTGTTTTTGTTCGCGGCTGCACATCGGTATGCCAATGTCCCCCCCCCCCGGAGCGCCGGGCTTTTTGAGGTGTTCCGGGGGCTGTGCAATACCGTGATGGTCGAGTCCGGCCAAAGCGAGTGACGGGCCGATGTCGGTGCGAGACATCCTGCCCCCCGGATGGGACAATGCCCGGCCCGCAGCCCGCCGGGCGCTGCCGAATCCTCCCGCCCCATGACGACGCCCAGCCGCCGCGATCTTGCCAACGCCATCCGTTTCCTCGCCATCGACGCGGTGCAGGCCGCCAACTCCGGCCACCCGGGCATGCCGATGGGCATGGCCGACATCGCCGAAGTGCTCTGGAACGATTACCTGCAGCACAGCCCCGCCAACCCGCATTGGCCCAACCGCGACCGCTTCGTGCTCTCCAACGGTCACGGTTCGATGCTGCACTACGCGCTGCTGCATCTCACCGGCTACTACCTGCCGATCGAACAGCTGAAACAGTTCCGCCAGCTCGGTTCGAAGACCGCTGGCCACCCCGAAAACCACATGACGCCTGGCGTGGAGACCACCACCGGTCCGCTGGGGCAGGGCTTCGCCAACGCAGTGGGTTTCGCGCTCGCCGAAAAAGTACTGGCGCAGCGCTTCAATCGCCCCGAGTTGAATGTCGTCGATCACCGCACCTGGGTATTCATGGGCGACGGCTGCCTGATGGAAGGCATCTCCCACGAAGCCGCGTCGCTCGCCGGCACCTGGGGCCTCAACAAACTCGTCGCGTTCTGGGACGACAACAACATCTCCATCGACGGCCAGGTGCAGGGCTGGTTCACCGACGACACGCCGGCACGCTTCAAAGCCTATGGCTGGATGGTGGTGCGCAATGTCGACGGGCACGACCCGGTCGAGATCAAAATGGCGATCGATACCGCGCTGAAATCCACCGACAAGCCGGTGTTGATCTGCTGCCGCACCACGATCGGTTTCGGCTCGCCCGCGAAGGCCGGCAAGGAATCCTCGCACGGCGCACCGCTGGGCAAGGACGAAGTGGCCGCGACGCGCGCCGCGCTGCACTGGGATCACGCGCCGTTCGACATTCCGCAGGCCATCGCCGACGGTTGGAATGCGCACAGCGCCGGCCACAACCGCGAAACGCGCTGGGGCCATGTGTTCGAAACCTACGCGGCGCAATACCCGGAACTTGCTGCCGAACTGGAACGCCGCACGCGCGGCGATCTACCTGCCGTTTTCGCTGACGTCGCCGACGCCTACATCGCCAAGCTGCAGGCCGAAGGCCCGGTGGTCGCGTCGCGCAAGGCCTCGCAGATGGCGATCGAGGCGTTCGCACCGCATCTGCCGGAACTGGTCGGCGGCTCCGCCGATCTCGCGCATTCCAACCTGACCCTGTGGAAAGGCAGCAAGTCGGTCGCAGGCAGCGACCCCGATGCCAATTACGTCTATTACGGCGTGCGCGAATTCGCGATGACCGCGATCAGCAACGGACTGGCGCTGCACGGTGGTTTCGTGCCGTACGACGCGACGTTCCTGGTGTTCAGCGATTACGCGCGCAACGCGGTGCGCATGAGCGCATTGATGGGCGCGCGCGCGATCCACGTCTACACGCACGACTCCATCGGTCTGGGCGAAGACGGCCCGACCCATCAGCCGATCGAACATCTCGCATCGCTGCGCTATATCCCCGACAACGATGTGTGGCGCCCCTGCGATGCGGTCGAATCGGCGGTGGCGTGGCGTGCGGCGATCGAACGCGCCGATGGTCCGTCGTGCCTGATCTTCTCGCGCCAGAACCTGCCGCATCAGGCACGCAGCGATGCCCAGGTCGCCGACATCCGTCGTGGCGGTTACGTGCTGAAGGACAGCGTCGGCGCGCCGGAATACATTCTGATCGCGACCGGCTCGGAAGTCGGTCTGGCGATGCAGGCCGCCGAACGGCTCGGCGACAGCGCGCGCGTGGTGTCGATGCCTTCGACCGATGTCTTCGACCGTCAGGACGCGGTGTATCGCGAATCCGTGCTGCCCAAGGCCTGTCGCAAGCGCATCGCGATCGAAGCGGGTGTGCGCGATTTCTGGCGCAAATACGTCGGCCTGGACGGCGCGGTGATCGGCATCGATACCTATGGCGCATCCGCGCCAGCCGAGAAGCTCTACCCGCACTTCGGCATTACCGTCGACGCGGCGGTCGATGCTGCGCGCGCACTCTGACCGGCGCGCAGCACCGAGGGAGGAATCCTCATGATCGAACCCATCTGCTGCACCGGGATCGAACTGAATCGCGTTGCGATGCCCAAGCGCGAACGACAGCGCGCCGGCACCCGCCGCCGTGCGCGCGACGCGCGCCGTTTGCGTTGGCTCAGGTTCGAGCGCATGGATGACTGAGCTGTTGTGCCCGATGGCAGCGACCTCCGGAAAGCGCATGTGAGCCGCGGTCGGCGCGGCGCGTGTTCATCCGGGCGGGCGGTCGTGTCGGCGATCCTGCTCGGCGCGGCGACGTTCTGCGTCGGTGCGGCGGAATCGACGCCATGCGCGCGCATCGATGCCATACGTCGCGAGATCCCGGATCCCACGCTGTGCCTGCGTCGTATCGACATCGCGCCGCCTGCCGTCACCACGGTCACGGTCACGGCACTATTCGCACGTGCGGAGGAGCGCGTTGCCGCGGGGCAGTTCGACGAAGCCGAACAGACGCTCGACTGCGCCGAGGCGGTGCTGCAGGCCGATGGCGACGCGGCCGCGCATTACGAGATCGTACGCCGCCGCGGCATTCTGGACTACCGGCGCGAGCACATTCCCGAAGCGCTGGAGCGTTTTGAATGCGCGCTGGAACTCTCGACCGCACGCGAGGATCGCTCCGCGATCGCGCGCGACCTCAAGAACGTCGGTAGCGCGCTGCGTCGGCTCGGCGATTTCCGCGGCGCATTGCGACACCTCGCGGAAAGTCTGGATCTCCAGCGCGCCGAGGGCGGCGATGCGCTGGGGCCGGTGCTCAACAACATCGGCGATGTCTATCGCGAACTGGAAGAACCCGAAACCGCACTGCGCTACTACCGCGAAGCGCTGGAGGATTTCAAGCGCCGCGGAAATCCCGTCGAGGCGGCGCATGTGCTCGAAACCCTCAGTGTGCTCGCGCTCGACCGGGGCGATTCGCACGAGGCGGCGCGGCTGCTCGAAACCGCGCTCGCCGAAGATCGACAGAACGGCAATCGGCCGTATCGGTTGCGCATTTACGCGGGCCTGACCCGGCTTGCGATCGCCGAAGGCGATGTTGCGAAAGCGGAGCGCTGGCGTTCTGCGGCCCTGTCGATGGCCGACGAATACGATTTGACGTTGCCTGCGGCGCTGGAGCTGGAAGCCGCGCGCGTCGACCGCATCGGTGGCCGCTACAAGTCCGCGCAATCCAGACTGCGCCGCGCCATCGCACGTCTGCCGGAAAGCGATACCGACCGACACACGTTGTTGCAGGAGTTGGCTGCCAATCTGGAAAGCGATGGCGACACTTCTGCCGCTCTGGTGGCGCTGCGACAGGCGCACACCGCCGAATTGCGATTGGCCGAATCCAGGTACGACCGCCAGTTGGCCTGGGCGCGATCGCGGTTCGAAGCAGCGGAACGCGAGCACAAGATCGCTGTGCTGGAACGCGACGGTCGCTTGCGCAGCGCCATGCTGCGCCAGCGCACCTTGCTGCTGTGGTCCACGATCGCCTCCGCGCTCGCCCTGCTGTCGCTGCTGGTGATGTTCTTCCTGCGCCGACAGCAACAAGCGCGGATCGCCGAAGCGGCGCGACAGGCGCGCCACGACGAGGAGTTGGCGCGTTATCGCCAACAGGCCGTCGCACTGGGCGTCGATCGTCGCTTGTTGAAGGCACTGTTCGACGACCGTATCGATGCGGTTTGCGTGATCGATGCGGAAGGCTCGGTGCTGACGCTCAACCGCGCGGCGTGCGAACTGCTCGCGATCGCCGAAGATGCCATGGTCGGCAGGGATTTCGCGGACTGCCTGCAGGACGATCGCCGCGACGAGTTCCATGCCGCACTGGTACGGATGGAGGATGCCGCGACACTGCAGTTGGCGATGAACCAGCAGCAGGGCGGTGCTCCTCTCTCGCTGCGGCTGTCCGAATGGGAGCGCGACGGCGGACTGATCCTGTTGACGATCGCGATGCCCGCATCTTCTCCGTCCGCATCCGCAGATACGGTTTTCATGCGTTCCTCCGAAGCGGATGCACCCCCGGAACATGGCGATGCGTCGCAGCAGACGTTCCGCCGCGCGCTCGTCGAACTGATGTTGGCGACGGTCGAAGCCTGGGAGCGCGGCACCGGCCAGGGGCGCTTGGAATTGGCCGAAAAAAGCCGGATATGGCGCGTGACCATCGATGATGGGCGTTTGCGTGCGCGCTCGATGGAGCGTTATCTCAATCTGTCGAAATTGCCGCAGAATCCGCGCTGGCGCGATGTGCTGCGGTCGGCGTATTTCGTGCTCGGCCAATGCGAGATGGACGCCTCCACCCGGGCCGCGCTGCAGAGCGGCGTCGACGCCGTACTCGCCTACACCCGGCGCAGCGCGCTGGCCTGAGGCACGAGGCCACCGCGTCGTGTCGGCAACTGGCTGATCTGCTGTCAGTGACGGATCATTCCGATGCCGGCGGCGACGGGGCTTCCGGCATGGGCACGGCTTCGTCGGGGACGCATACCACGCAGGCGCCTTTCAGACCATCGCGGAAGTTGTAGAGCCGGTGGTGTTCGCCTGCGTTGAATGCGGCCGGCAAATTCACGAACGGTACGCCTTTCGATGCCTGCGGCAACGATGTACGCAGTGCGGCGGCAGAGCAGAATGCCTGACTCATTTCATTGGCCCAGAACCAGTCGTCGACGATGCCGCAACTGGAGTCGGTCCTGCACGCATCGGTACCCGGCAAAGGATGGTCTCTGCGGTAGTTCGTCAGGTCCGTCTCCGTGAAATCGAAACTGGAGAGGAGCTTGGGCACCGTATGCGGGTCAAGGCACCAGTTCTTGGGCATGGTCTCGTGGGCAGACGCAGGCAGGGCGAGCAGCAGGCCGATGGCGAACAGGGAAGGATGGTGCCGGCGGATCGAAATGTTGCGTGGCATAGGAGCGGTACGGGAGAGAACGAACATCGAGTGTAGGGGCTGGTTGCATTCGCCTGCCAATCTTTTCACGGGCAAAAGCGGGCATGAATCGCTCGCAACCGTTTGATTCGTCGTGACGTGACTGCATTGCGGCGTCCGCCGAAGCTGCGTCGCGAGCGCTTTCTCGCGCAAGCCGATCACGGACGGACCGGTCGAATCTCCCGCCTTGTTCCCGGTTCTCCCCGGTTTCGTACTGGTATGCGTGGGTTCGGTCCCCTAGCGTCAAAAGGGCCGGGTGTGCTGCCGCGGCGATCTCCGCGATCCGTTTCGCGAGCGCCTACGTGTTTCACGCCCGCGTGTTCCTCACCAGTGTTTCCTTGGCCGTCCAGCGCTTCGGACGGATCTCATCCCTTCAAATAAAGAGTGGTCGACTCATGAATACGATTCGCAACATCTGCATCGCCACAGCGCTTCTGATCGGTGTTTCCACTGCCGCGGATGCGCGCCCGCCCGCACCATGGGGCGGTGGTTATTACGGCAGCGCGTGGTACAGCAGTGGTCAAGGTTCGGTCGTCGCCGGTGCTTCGACCTGGGCCGAATGCAATTCGGTGCTGCAGGATGCCATCAGCCGTGCGCTGAGCTGGGGCTGGGCCGTGGTGACTTATGTGCCCTGCCACTACCAGGCGCCGTTCCTGTACGCGCCCGCCCCGGACGACGGTATCGAGATCGCGGCGGGGTCTTCCGGCGAGTCGGCGGGTGTGGTCCGGGTGATCACCGATGAGATCGTCCGCGTGCGCACGCAATACCGGGCCGACGAATACGAAGCTTCGATGCGCACGATCTATCAGGCTGCCGGCGGCAAGTAAGTCGCAACCCGGACGATACATCGTCCAGCGCACCATCCTGTGCGCGGCCATCGGCGCAAGGGCCCAGGGACGGGCCATCTCCGCCGCGCCCATGGCGTTTCGCCGAAGCCCGATCGCCATGCGTGATCCGTTCCGGCGCTTGCAGTCGGCTGCACAACTGTACATCCAGACATTGATGATTATTATCAACACTCGATGTGATATTTCAACAGGCTGGGCGCTGTTACCCCGCCACCGGAGAAATACACGAGAAACGCATCAAGTCACGCGAATTGTGAGACGATAATCCCGTTAAATGGAAAGCGATTGCTTGATCGTATTTTTCGATGCCGGGTGTGTCGAGTGAGGTAATGCGTGGTCGATCTGGGAGATTTGTACGGCGCGCTGAAATCGGCGATCGCCGAGGGTGGCGGACACAAGGTGTTTTTCTACGCCGCAGGGAAAAATGGAGCGGGACTCAGACACGGCTTCGTCGCGATCGTCGATCCGAAGACGTGCCAGTTGAATTTCGAGCAGTTGGACAACGATCATGCGCTGATCGAGATACCGCAGCTCAATTTCATCAAGGTCCAGGCTCTGCCGATGATCGGACAGAATCCGGCCACAGGCAGCAATCCGATTCTGGACACAGAGCATGTCTTGAACCTGCTCGATGCCAAGATGCGATCCGCATCGGCCGACATGACGCAAGCGTCTCCGGTGCAGCAGAATGAAACCGCACGCGGCAGCGCTGCCGCGTCGTCGCAAATGGATGCTGCGTATGCGACCTCGGGCACCCCGAAGTTGTCGCATCTGCGCCTGAAAGAAGAAGCCACAGCGTTGCTCCAGACTTACTACGGCAATTCCGCGGCGCAGAAGATCGCGGATGTCGAGGTCAGATTTTCGCCGCTGACGCAGCCCGCCGACTTCTTGAACGCTTGCCGGCAATTGACTGCGGTACTGGTCGGTACGCCCAAGGCCAATGAAGTATTCAGGGCATTGTTCGAAAAACTGGATTGAGAAAAACTGAGTCGAGCCGCAGTTCCGGGGAACGAGCTGCGGCGTGCATGTGTTCGGGACGGCCGTAACCTTTGGCATTCCCGGGTCGTTTCATTCGCAAGGGGGAAATCAAATGACGGGAATACAACGCTTTATCGCTGCGATCTGGGTGCTTTCGACGCTGCTGATGGTGGTGCTTGCCATGGCGGGCGTGGATGAGGTGGTCCGGCTCTACTACTCGAATGCACTGCAATTGCTGTCCAGTATCGGCTGCGGCCTGATCTGCTTGACGGTGATGGACGCATTTCCGGTGGGCAGCCCGCTGCGCAGTGCATGGCGCCTGATCGGCACCGGCGCGATCGCGTGGGGGATCGGCGCGCTGATCTTCGCGGGCTATCCGCTGATGCACAATGGAGAAGACACACCGTACCCCTACTACGCGGATATCGGATATCTGCTGACCAGTCCGCTGATCGCGATGGGATTCCTGGTGTTCAAGCGCGGCGCGGGCCTGGTCGCACCGCTCTGGGGCAAGGCGCTGGCGTTGGTGGTACTGCTGATCGGCATGTATTGGGGCTACTACGCCAACCATGAAGGCTTGACGGGGCAGGGCATGGCCATGTCGCTCAGCTCGATCTGCTACATGCTGTTCGACCCGATCCTCATGGCGATCACCGTGCTCACGGCGACCTCCTTCACCGGCGGCATCGTGGCCGAAACCTGGTGGAAGGCCGTGCTGGGCGTCGCGCTGTATTTCTTCGCGAATCAGGCCTTCACTTACCTCAACCTCATCGACGACTACACCACCGGCTCGTGGATCGACATGGGTTGGATGCTCGGTTTCGGCATGATCGCGTGGGCGGCGATGACGGCTCGCAGGATGATGCTGTGATCTCCGCAATCTGAAATTGCGTTCGATGTGGTGCAGGGCGGGTTGTGTACCCGTCCTGCCAGCTCGCGCATGTCTGCCGCGCCGTGGCGTTTGTTGACACCCCGTAGCCCAATCGCCCGCAACGGTAGTGCTAGGATTGGTCCGAATTCGAGCACTGGCCGCATGCAAGGAGGCGATGTCTGAGTAAGCGTTGCGTGTCGGAATTCCGGATATGTCGCGCCTTGACGGCAGCGGCGACGTTCTGCGTGGCAACGACGACAATGGCTGGGCCGCTGCCGCCCTGTGCGGCGATCGATCCGCGCACGCAGACGGCCCCGGCCATCTGTCAGCATCGCTTCGTGACGGCGGGCCCGACAGCGCTGTACGAGCTGGCGGATGCGCAGATCAAGGCCGGCAATTTCGTTGAGGCCAGCGATGCGCTGGGCTGCGCCGCCGCACAGATCGCGGGTAACCAGGACGTGGAAGCCCGCTATGAGTGGGTTCGGCGGCGCGGCGTGCTCGCGTATCGGCAGGAACGCATCGACGATGCGCTCGGACACTTCGAATGCGCGTTGAAGATCGCCGAAGACCGTAACGACCGTGCGGCGATCGCCAAACAGCTGAAAAACAAGGGCAGTGCCCTGCGGCGGCTTGGCAAGTACAACGATGCGCTGCAAGCGCTTGAGCGCAGTCTGCGCATACAGCGACAAGATGGCGATCCCGCCACCGGCGCCGTGCTCAACAACATTGCTGATATCTATCGTGATATCGGCGAACCGCAACAGGCGGAAGGCTATTATCGCGAGGCGATGGAAGTGTTCCGTCGTCAAGGCAATGTCGTCGAAGAAACCCATGTGCGCGATAGCCTCAGCCTGCTGGCCTTGAAGCGCGGCGATAGCGAAGCCTCGATCCGAACGCTTGAAGACGAATTGCAGGCCCTTCGGCAAGCGGGAAACCGGGAATATCAGCTGCGGATTTACACGCTGCTGATTCGTGCGGCCATCGCTGAAGGCGATGTCGAACGCGCCAGACGGTACAGTGCCGACGGATCGGCCTTGGCCGAAACTCACCAGCTTCCGATCCATGATGAGTTCAGATTCGAATCGGCGCGCGCCGACCGAATCAGTGGGCGCACCGAACCTGCGCTGATCAAGCTGCGCGCAGCGCTCGCGCATGGAACGGAAAACAATGCCAATCGTGCCGCATTGTTCAACGAAATGGCGAAGACGTATGAGCAGGGCGGGCAATACAGCAGTGCGCTGGATATGCTGCGGCAGGCGCACGCTTTGGAACTGGGCGATGTCCGCGAGCAAAGCAGCAGCGAACTCGGCAAGCTACGCACGCGCTTCGAAACTGCGGAGCGCGACCGCACCATCGCGACGCTGCGCCAGCGCACGCTGGTGCTGTGGTTGATCGTGGTATCGACGCTGTCCGCATTGCTTGGCGTGTCGATGCTGTTCCTGCGGCGCCAGCAGCGTGCGCGCCTAGCCGAGGCGGCCAACCGCGTGCGTTACGAGGAAATGCTTGCGCGCTACCAGCGGGAAGCCGACGCGTTGAGCGGCAACCGCGATCTGTTGCAGGTGTTGCTGGACAGCCGCAGTGAGGCACTGTGCCTGCTCGATGCCGACGGCCAGGTGCTCGCGGTCAACCGTGCGGCTCGGCCGCTGTTTGGTGCAGGGCGGGAGCCGTTGGCGGGCAATCCGCTGTCGGACTCGCTGTCCGCTGCGGACGCCGCAGCGCTTGCGTCGGCGCTGGAGCGGATGGAGGACGCCTCGGCGCAGACGCTCACGTTCGCTGCCGACGAGAGCCGCGCGGCGCTGCGGGCCGAGCTGTCGCAGTGGGAGCAGGGCGATGGCCTGGTGGTGATGCTGCTGCAGGCGCAGACGGAAGATGCCGCAGTCGTGACTGATGTTCCCGAAGCGATTGTGCCCGTTGCGACTGCTTCCGCAGTGCCGGATGCAGCGATCGATGACGCGGATGCGCGGGCCGGGTTCCGTCGCGTGCTGGTCGAACTGATGTTAGCGACGATCGAAGCCTGGGAAAGCAGCACCGGTACCAACCGCATAGAACTGGCGGAACGCAGCCGGATCTGGTGCATCAACATCGACGACGGCCGCCTGCGCGCGCGTGCGATGGAGCGCTACCTCAGTCTTTCGAAACTGCCGCAGAACCCGCGCTGGCGCGACGTGCTGCGCTCGGCCTACTACGTCATGGGCCAATGCCAGCTCGACCCGCCGGTGCGCGACGCGCTGCAGCGCCGGGTGGATGCGGTGCTCGCATACACCCGGCGCAATGCGCTGGTGTGACGTCGCGTAGCGCGGTCGCTTCAGTCTTCCTTCGCGGGAGTCGGCACATTGATCTGCTCCCTCGGCAGGGCCGTCGCCGGACCCAGCGTTCTCGATTCGGTGCAGACGTAGCAGCTTCCGGCCAGGCCGCTGTCGTAGCTGGTGTAAAGATCGTGATGGTGGTCGGTGTCATTGAAGTTGCTGGGCGAAGTGACCACGAAATATGCGTTGCCATTGCCAAGCGCCGAGCTGTTGCAATACTCATAGGCCCTCTTGGCCGCATACAGCCAGTTGTCGACGATGCCGCACCATGCCACCGCGTTTTCGACACCGGGGCCTGAGCGCAGTGCTTTGCCTGCCGCCGGCCGTCCTGAGCCGATCACTTCTGCGAGTGTCGCCCGCCTGCGGTCACTGCGGGGAGGACATCTCTTCTTCGATGTCGACTGAATCGGGTTCTGCGTTTGGTACGTTTCCAGGTCTGCTTTCGTGAATTGGAAGTTGGCGACAGTGACGCGCTTGGCCCCCCTGAGTTTGCATGCGGGCGGGACGAGCGGCGGGTCGGCCATGGCGGGCGCGGCAATGCCCAGCGTCAGAGCCAGCGACAGCATGAAACGGAGGGGAGCACGCATCGACGGGATTCCTGTTGGACGAGAGCAGCCAGTCTAGGCGTGCCCGACAGACGACAGCCAGCGGATTGCCGGGAACAAAACGGGCATGAAGCAGCGCAAGCCATTGATGCGATTGGAACGGTCGTCAAATCGTTCCGTGTCGTTACCCGTTTGTTCCCGACTCGATCCTTACCCGCCGAAAACCCGACGCATACGGTGACTTCACCGGATCGCGCCGCGCATCGTCGCCCGATCCGGCCTACCCATACGCCGCAATCGCGGCACCGTCAGGAGAAGTCGTGATGACAATGCAGTCCCGGTCCATCGAGTCCATCGCCCCCGCCGTGTCCTTCCGCCGTGCCGCCCTCATGGCTGTGTTCGGTCTTGTCGCCGGTCTGGGCGCGACCGCCGCCCCGCAGGCGCAGGCACAGGAAGCGATGCAGGCCCCGCCCCGCACGATCGCCGTGCCGCCATCGCCGGACCAGAGGATCCCGACGCTGGGCTGCTGCCAGTGCCTCGGCAAGCAGAACACCCTCGACCTGAGCACCATCCCCGGCAACCCGTGGCTGGTGAATGGCCAGCCCGTGGCCGCGGTGACGGCGCCGAATCCGGCCTGGGCGCCCGCTGGTCCCGCCAAGTGGGTGTCGATCAACGCCGCTGCGAACGGCGGAAACAACACGACTTATCACTACACCCTGCAGTTCAAGGTCGAGAAATGCACCATCCCGCAGACCATCGTATTCAAGGGCGTCTCCGCCGCAGCCGACAACTACATCAAGGTCTGGTTGACCGGCCCCAGCGGCGGTGGCCCGGTGCAGTGCACGGTGGCGGGCGGCTACTGCTTCACGCCCGCCAACAAGCTCGTCAACTTCGCGGCGTGGCCGGTCACGGTCGCTCCGGGCTTGTACACCTTGAACGTGGACGTCACCAACATCAGCGGCCCCACCGGCATGTTCATGAATGCGGTGGTGGAAGGGCAGTGCACGAAGGAGCCGATCAAGCCGAACGGCCGGGACATCTGAGTCCTCCAGCCATGAAGACGGGCGCCGCCCTCGCGACGGTGCACGTTTCGCCTGCAGTCCCTTTCTTCCAATCGAAGCATGGACATTGCACTCGAGTATGGCGCTGGCCCGCCCAGCATGCCGATGTCAGAACAGAGTTGCCTTGAACATCATTACGAAAGGAGAGCGACATGCCGCACATCTGTAATTCCGTGACGAGTTGGGTGACCAAAAACACATCCGCAATGCGGTTGCGGCAGGGAGTTTACCCAATCGTTCCCGGTCCGTTCCCTGCTCACTCCTTCAACCGCAAAACCGCGCGGCATAGGGTGATTTCACCGGATCGCGCCGCCCACATCGCACGATCCGGCCACGCATCCACACCACCATCGCCAGGAGACCCCTTCATGAATCGCATGCTCAACCGTTTCCACACCACATCTACCGCTAAACCCACGCGCCGTATCGCCCTGCGCGCGGCGCTGATCGCGACGCTACCTGTTGCATTCGTGTCGCACGCACAAGTGCAAGAGGTCCCAGCGCGGCAGCGCCCGTCGCCGGTCGACATGCCCATGCCGCTGCCGCTGATCCAAAAAATGCCGACACTGGGTTGCTGTCAGTGCCTCGGCGAGCAGAAAACACTGGATCTGAGCACTGGATCCAGCAATGGATGGAGCGTCGTCAGCAGTCTGACCCCGGCCATCGCCGCTGTGCCCGCGACTATCCTGACGTCGCCGCATCCTGCGTGGAATCTTCCTACCGGCGGTGCGCAATGGGTGTCGGCCGGCGCCTCGGGAGCGACTGGCCTGCCTGCGGCGACCTATACGTATCGACTGCGGTTCAAAGTCCAGAAATGCACGATACCCCAGACGGTCAAATTGACGGGCATCGCCGGTGCCGACGACGTGTTCAAGGTCTTTCTGGACAGCAACCCGACGCCCGTTTCCGCGTGCAGCGGCGGATGGTGCTTCAACACGCAAAACCCGACGCCGTCTTTCACGGTCAATAACCTCGCACCCGGCTCGCATGTATTGACGATCGTCGTCGTCAATACCGGAGGCCCCACCGGCATGTTCCTGAAGGCGGGGCTTGAAGGGCAGTGCTCGAAAGAACCGATTAAGTCCGATAGAGCTGCGGAGTATTCAGATAAAGCGACGGACAACTGATCAGTATCTGGCACGCTGTTCCCCGACACACATCGCGCAAAGAGACTGCCGAAGAACCGAATATGCGGTTCGAAAAAAAGCGGTGCTACAGGTGCGCAACAACACTGCGAGCCTTCTGACAGTCCATGCCAGTGTGCGAGGCGCCGTGTCAGCAGCGCCGCCGTCAAGGCGGCGCTGTTTTTCCGTCCGGTACTCAGCAGTTCGTTTCAGTCGGCGCCAGCGTAATCGATGCGTCTGGCGCGCTTCATGGCTTCGCCTCGTTGTCTGCGCAATCCGTGCTTCCGGCGTTCGTTGTTTCGTCAGCCAGGACCGACAGCCGTTCGGCACGCCATCGGTCGGTGCCGCGTTCTTCGCCGGCCAGCAGCAGTTCATCGCCCAGCCATGCCAGCACCGGCCGTGAGCCCTGATGCCCTGTTTCGACATCCCAGACGCGGATGCAGCGGGTTTCGTGCGGGTCGTCGAGCGTCGACAATGCGATGCGATCGCCGCGCCAGCGCGCGATCCGGCCCTGTGCGTCCATCGCGATCGCATCGACCGGCATCGACCCCGGATTGCCGATCGTTCCGAGCAGTCTGCCTTGCTTGAGATCGACATCGAAGGTCGTGCCGTTGTCCGTTTCGATCAGCAACCGTTGACCATCGGCCGACAGCGCGGCGGTCTCTGCGACCGACGATTCCGGCAGCGCAATCGCCGGCAGCGTTTTCTGTTGCGCGAAATCATAGCGAGCCACTTCTTTCGCACCGAGCCCATTGCTGCTGCGGATCGCGATCAGGACATTCTGGTCCTGCCATAGCAGATCGGCCACATCGGAGATCGCAAGACGCCATGTTTCGAAAGGCGGTTCCATCCATTCTTCGCGCCGGCCATCCTGCATGTCGGTGACGCGCAGCCGGTCGTAATCGATCGTTGCCAACCATCGGCCGGATGGACTGGGCGCGGTACCGTGCACGCCGCCCGGGAGATCCTTCGGTTGGCTCGTGGTGCCGTGTCCCGCCGCCGTTGAATTCGCGGGCTCGTCGAAGACGCGCGGAACCGTGCGGATAGCGGTGTCGTCGCTACTGTCGGGGTCGCCGACGAGCACCGATCGCATATCCGTGTTCCAGGCCAGACTGTACGAACGCCGCTCAGGCAATCGGTAGCTTTCCTTCAGCGTGCCGCGCTCGGCGTCGAAAATCAGGATCGGACCCCACGTGTCGCTCACGGCCAACAGCGAACCATCCGGCGACAACGCCTGCGATACCGTCGCGGGCATGGGCAGCAGGATTTGCCATCCGGCGGCCTGCGCACTCGATGCGCAGAGGAAGATGAGGCAGGCGAGCGAGAGACATCCTGTGCAGATCGATGTCCGTCGGCGACGGGCGCGATCGTATGCGGATCTCCCGGGCATTACGCAGCCGTTTCCCGCAGCGCCAACGCCAGCAGTTTCGAATACAGCGTTTCACCCAACCCCGACGGATTGGCGTAACCCATCCGCGCCACCGCTTCGAGATCTTCCGTCGACGACGCGCGCGCGCCCATCAACGCCCGCGCGATCGTTTTAAGCTTCGTCGCGCGGGTCGCGGTATTCGCTTTCAGCCAGGTCAGGGCTTTCACCAATCGCTGTTCGACCGGGGTGAAGTCGCTGCCCAGCGGGTAGTCGGGCAGGACGCCGTCGCGGCGCAGCGGCGCCAGTGCGGACTGCAGGCGCTCCGGTGTGTTGCGACCGGACAGTCTGAACTTCACCAACTGATCGTAGAGCTTGCCGTTGTGATTGGCGGTGCTCAGCAGTGCGTGCTGGAAGCGGCTGTCGGTGATCGCCGCCATCGCCTGCACGCAGTCCTCGTCGCAGGTGCCGTGCACATCGGCGATGCCGTACTCGCTGACGTAGACATCGCGAAGATGGCGCGGGATGGTGCTGTGCCCGTAATTCCAGACGATGCTGGATACCGCCGGTTGGCCGGGTTCTTCGCGGGTCGCGCGCAGCATCAGCACCGATCGCGCTTCGGGCAGCGCGTGCGCCATCGCGACGAAGTTGTACTGGCCGCCCACGCCCGACACCACGCGGCCGTCGGCCAGTCCATCCGACACCGCAGCGCCCAGAGCGGTCGCCATCATGCAGGTGTTGAAGAACCGTGCATCGTGACGCTGCACGCGCTCCAGGGTTTCGCGTCCGCCGTAGAGTTCGTTGACTTCGCTGACCCGGCGCATGCCGATGGCGCGTTGCCCGGCCTCGTCCAGACCGCGCAGCCAGTCGTAGAACTCGTGCGAGCCGAGATAGAACGCGCCGTGCAGGTATTCGCCTTCGCGTTCGATGCGTTCGCGGTCGGCGTCGCTGGCGCTGCCGTCGTTGATGCGTCGCATCAGCGGTTCGTCGTCGACCACTTTGCGCCGCAGTACGCCGGTCTGCACCAGTTTGCGGAAGCCTTCGTTGATCATTTCGCTGCAGCCGTACAGGCCGTGCTCGAATGGATCGAGACCGCCGCTGGCGATCACCGCCGGGTTCCGTTCGATCTCCGGATCGAGAGCCTGCAGGACGCGTCGATACGCGGCGTTGTCGGTATGGCGCAACACAAGTGCATGGCACAGTGCGTCGGCCAGTGCGCCGATGCCGATCTGCAGCGTGCCGCCGTCGCGCACCAACGTACTGGCGTAGAAGCCGATCGCGTATTCGGCATCGGCCACCGGTTGTCGCGGCAGCGCGAACAGTTTCGGATACGGCCCCGGCGGCGTCAGCACGATGTCGAAGAAACCGGCATCGACCGCAGCGCCGTTGTCCAGCCACGGCAGCTCGGGATCGACTTCGGCCACCATCAGCGGGCGCGGCATGCCGCGCGCGAGAACCGCGTCGATCGCATCGAAGGTCAGGTCGGTGTTCGACGACAGCGACAGCCGCGAGCCGTCGGCATTGGCGGCGACTTTCTGCACCAGACAATTCACGCCGCGCTCGGCGACGACGCGGGCGACGTGGGTGTAGTTGAGGCTGGCGTAGCGCGACTGCGCCTGGCGCGAGCGCAGCAGCGCGCCGGACTGCATGTAGAACTCTTCGATCTCGATATGCGCCGGCAGCGCGTCGCGCTTCTGCGCCTGTACGTAGGCGAGACGCGGGAAGTCGTCGCCGAAATGGCGCGACAGGAACGGCGCAAGAAACCGGCGCTGCAGATCGTTCGCAGGAACCGGCGGATCCAGCGACAGCGCGGTGTACAGATGCAGCGCACGCGACGGGTCTTTCTCCATCCGTGCGTACAGCGCGTTGAGCAGCCGGTGCGGCTTGCCGATGCCCAATGGCGCGGCCACGTGCAGCGGGCCATTGATGCTGGCGAGGAGGGTTTCGACCGCGTCGTCGAGGTGGTCGAGGCGATGGGGCTGGGGTGCGTGCGTGTCGTTCATGCCGACATCATCGCGGAGATCGGGGCGGTTCGCGCCGTCCCGGATCAAAAAACAGTTCTGGCGCCCACGGCGGCTGGAGCCGCCGGAGGGTCGGTCGACCATGTAGAAACGGGGTTGACACGAAAGATTACAGGTGTAATCTAAATTCAATTACGGATGTAAACGATATGCAGATCAGCGAAGCCGAGTCAGTCGTGATGGAAGTCCTGTGGCAGCGCAGCCCGCAGACCTCGGAAGAGGTGCTCGCGGCGCT
This sequence comes from Lysobacteraceae bacterium, assembly GCA_040079515.1. GTDB lineage: Bacteria > Pseudomonadota > Gammaproteobacteria > Xanthomonadales > Xanthomonadaceae > Lysobacter_I. The sequence continues at coordinate 9,529 of JBEBKD010000035.1, read as the reverse complement.
GGGCGAGCGCCAGCAGTGGCAGGAGGCGACGGTCAAGACACTGCTCAACCGCCTGCTCAACAAGGGCGCGATCGAGGCCCAGAAGGACGGTCGCCGCTATCTCTACAGCCCACGGTTGCGGCGCGAGGACTGGGTGATGGGCGAAAGCGAGAGCCTGCTCGCGCGGCTGTTCGACGGTCGTGTCGCGCCGCTGGTCGCGCATTTCAGCCAGCACCGCAAATTGAGCGCCGACGATGTCGCCGAACTGCGGCGACTGGTCGATACCCTGGATGAGGAGGCGGGTCATGGACGCAACGACTGAATGGCTGCAGATGCTGTGGGCCGCGACGCTCGCCGTCGCGGTCGTGGCGATTGTGCTGCTGGTTCTGCCGCAGTTTCTGCGCAGCCGTTTCGGCGCTGGCGTGGCGTATGCGGCGTGGTGGCTGCTGCCGGTCACGTGGATCGCCAGCCTGCTGCCGGCGCGCGTGATCGAGTACGAGGCGACTGGGCCGCTGGCGCAGGCGTTGCCGCTGCAGACCATCGCACAACCGGTCTCGACCGTACCCCTCGCTGCTACCTCAGGTCATTCGACCGTGTGGATCGCTGTCTGGCTCATCGGCGGGATGTGGATGGCATGGAGGCTCTGGCGTCAACAGCGTCGCTTCGAAATGGCGCTCGGCGAATTGCAGCCGTTGCGCGATGACCTCTGGCAGGCGCAGGCGCGGCATGGTTTGCCTGCGCTGCTGGGTGTGGTGCGCGCGCGGATCGTGCTGCCCAGCGATTTCGATCAGCGCTACAACGACGACGAGCGATCGTTGATGCTCGCGCACGAACGGCTGCATCGGCGCCGCGGCGATCATCTCGCCAATCTGGCGGCTGCGGTCGTCCGTTGTGTCTTCTGGTTCAACCCGCTGGTGCATGTGGCGGCGGCACGTTTCCGCCACGACCAGGAGCTCGCCTGCGATCAGGCGGTGGTCGCGGCGCATCCCGATTCGCGACGCGCGTACGGCGAAGCGATGCTCAAGACCCTCATGGCCGACCGGCAGGCGCCGCTGGGCTGTCACTGGGGGCTCTCCCATCCACTGAAGGAACGAATCATGCAACTGAAACTTCCTACTCCGCGCGCATGGGCGCGGCGGGTCGGCGTCGTCGCGGTCGCGTTATTGACGCTCGGCGCCGGTTTTGCGGCGTGGTCGGCGAAACCTGGCCGTCCTGCATCTTCCAGCGTTGCGGGCGACATCGGTACTGCGGGCGAAACGGTGCCGGGCGTTCGTTTCGACAGTGTCGTCGAGCGGCATGGCCGGGTCATCGCCAGCCCGAGCGTGTGGGTGCCGTTCGGGCGCGAAGCGGTGATCGAGGTGCCGAAAAGCGTTCGGGTCGTCGTTACCGCAGCACCTCCGGTCGGCGATACGTCGAATGTGACAGCCGATTTCTACTATTTCTCGAAAGGGACATGGGTGCTCGATCGCAGCAAATGGGATGAAGGCCGGATGAGGATGCCCGCACGCATCGACCTCACGCCTTCGTTCGAGCGGAATCTCAGCGACGGTGTACACCGGCTGACGGTGATGCCGCGCAAGGCGAATCGACCCGCGACCGCTGGCGTTCGCGCTGATGGATCGGCTCACGCCGATTTCCGTGCGGACATCAAGTTGCGTCTCGACAACGGCGAAACCAAAACCTTCGCGATCGAAGACGCATATGGCAAGTCTTTCGTTGTCGTGTACGAAGTGAGTGGAAGCAAACTGGACGCGAAGGTCACGATCGAACCGCATGGCGACACGGGCTATCTGGTGAATGCGACGCTGGTCCGCGATGGCGTGATGCTGGGCAATCCCCGTTTGATCGCCGAAGCGGGAAAGCCGGCGAAGATGGTGTTCGGCAGCGAATCCGACGAAGGCGTAGTCCGTCAGGTTGAATTCGTGCTGGTGATGACGCCGATAGGCGAACCCGTACCACCGTCCAATTCTGTTTCGATCCAGTTCGATCCATCGATGACATCCGACCCGACGCAGAAGGCGGCACGTCTCGTGTTTATCCCCTCGCTGCAATCTTCCATCGAATCAGAGGCGGATGCGGCAGATCGCTGCTGATAGTGCATCGATGCATCGCCAGGTCAAATCAGCAATTTCCCCGCCGCGATCAACAGCACCACGCCGAGTGCGTAGCGCAGGCTGCGCACCGGCAACCACTTCAGTCCGAGCTGCGTCCCGATCAGCGCGCCGACGGCCACCGCGCCCAGCCATAGCGGCAGCATCGCCGGCAGCGTCTGTTCCGACTGCAGCAGGCCGGCCAATGCGGTCAGCGAGTTGATCCACACGAACGCCACCGACGTGCCGCTGGCCTCGCGCGTCGGCATCCAATGCGCGAACAACAGCAGCGGGGTGAGGAAGATCGCGCCGCCGGTGCCGGTCAGGCCGGACAGCGTACCGATGATGCCACCGACGATGAGGCCGAGAATCCACGGCACCTGCCGACCGCTGGCTTCAATATCTTCCGCTTCGGCGCTGGCGGCCGAGCGGAACACGCCGACAGCCGCGACCAGCAGCACGCCAGCGAGCAGCATCGAGTAGCTCTCTTTCGGAAGTTTGATCTGCGCCGCGAAATACGCGGCCGGAGCCGATGCCAGCACGAACGGCAGGATGTTGCGCCAGCGCACGAAACCGCCGCGCCAGAAACGCAACAGGCCGATCCCGCCGACCAGCAGATTCAAAGTGAGCGCGGTGGGCCGCATCTGCTCCGGCGCCAGACCGACCAGCGCCATCGCGGCCAGATAACCGCTGGCGCCGGCGTGGCCGACCGATGAATACAGGGTTGCGACCAGCAGGAACAGCGCAGCGAGCAAGACCGTATCGCCGCTCAAGGTTTGCCCGCTCCTGTTTTGAATGCGTCGTTGAGCAGCGCGGCGAGTCGATGCCCGGCGATCCGCAGCTGTTCGTCTGCGGTGGGACGCCAGCGCGAGAAATACGCCGGTTCGATCTTCGGCTTCGGCGGATAGAAACCGTCGCGCAGCACGATCCGGCACGACGCCTCGGTCCAGGCGGCCGGGTCGTCGATATCGATGTGCGTCTGCGCAGGCAGCGGCATGCGCTGCAGATGGCGTAGATAGCGGCGCTCGTTCATTCCCGCGGACGCGATGACTTCGCCGTCCCACAGCCAGTGCAGATTGGTGCCCTTGCCGTCGAGCTGGATCTGGACGGTGTTGCCGCCGCGGTCGCGGGCATAGCCGGCATGCAGCGGCTGGTGTGCGTCGCCGACGAAATGCACGAGGAATTTCAGCGCCTGTGCGCGCACCGCAGCGGGCTGTCGGCGATCGGCGAGCAGATCGCGCTGACGGACGATCGCTTCGATCAGGCAATCGCCATCGGGACAATCCACCGGCGCGCGATAGCGGCAGTCGTCTTCGGCCAGATTGACGTAATGCCAGCGCGCGGAGCGTTTGCCGAGGTTCGGGTCGTGCTCGCGCAGATCATCGGCCCAGTTGGCGACGCCGGCCAATGTGGGTTCGGCTTCGCCGCGCAGCAGTCGTGCGACTTCGGCGCGGGCCTGCGCGGTGAGTTCGCCGCTGGCCAGCCCGGCCACCAGACGATGGCCTTTCGGCCCCCAGGCATGCGCAACTGCGGGCAAGAGTGCCGACAGCAGAACAACGACGACGACGGCCCCGGGCCGTGGCTGCGATACGTGCGTGCGGTGCGATGCGCCGCCAAAAAAAAAGAAACGGATCATGCGGCGGAGAGTAACCGACACGACCCGTTTCTGCAGTTGCCTGTTGCGGTCCTGTCGCCCCGGCTTCGACCGGGGCGCAGGGGTGTTGCGATCAGAACTTGAAGACGTATGCCGCGCCGTAGACCAGCGGGTCGATGTTCACGGTACCGATGTCGGCGCCGTCGAGCTTGGCGTCGGTATCGATGTCCATCCAGCGGGCGTCGACGCGGATCGAACCCTTCTGGCTGATTTCGAAATCGATGCCGGCATGCGCGGCCAGACCGAAGGAGTCGTCGAGTTCGATGTCGCTACCGGCCAGCGCGCCGCTGGAGCTGGTGCTGAAGAAGCGGGTGTAGTTCACGCCGAGGCCGACGAACGGCTTCACGGTACCCTGACCGAAGTGGTACTGCACCGACACGGTCGGCGGCAGGTGCTTGGTCGAACCGACCTTGCCCAGACCGGCGATATTGATGTCGTGCTGGAACGGGAGTGCGGCGAGCACTTCGATGCCGAGGTTGTTGCGCACGAAGTATTCGGCAGTGATGGTCGGGCGGATGCTGCTGCCGACGTTCACATCGAGCGTGCCGTTGACGACGCTGCCGTTGCCGGACTTCGGGTTGACCTGATGAGCGCCGATGCCGAAGGTCCACTCGCCGGCCTGCTGGGCGAAGGCGGGAGCGGCGACACCGCCGAGAATGAGGGCGAGGGCGATCGGAGCGAAACGGTGAATCATGGGATTGCCTCCTGGGCAGTAGATGTCTGACGTACCGGATTGGCCGGCAGTATCGGGCGCCTTTCCAGGCGCGGTTTGAGGATGATCAATTTTTTAACAAATGACCAGTGAGCGGGGCCAGCGAGAGGGCTTCGATCCCCGGATACTTGCCCGCCGTCACATCATCGGGGCCGAAGCCTCTTCTTCGGCGTCCGCAGGGACGATCCGTTAAAATGCCGGGCTACCCCCGTCCTCACCCCGTTCAGGAGCTTTCCGCCCATGGCGATCAAGGTTGGCATCAATGGTTTCGGCCGCATCGGCCGCAATGTCCTGCGTTCCGCCGTGCAGAATTTCGGCGACGAGATCGAGATCGTCGGCATCAACGACCTGCTCGAACCCGACTATCTGGCCTACATGCTCCGCTACGACTCGGTGCACGGCCGCTTCAAGGGCGACGTGTCGGTCGACGGCAACACCCTGATCGTCAACGGCAAGCGCATCCGCCTCACCCAGGAACGCGACCCGGCCAACCTGAAGTGGGATGAAGTCGGCGCCGACATCGTCATCGAATCCACCGGCCTGTTCCTCGACAAGGCCAGCGCCGAGAAGCACCTCGCCGCCGGCGCGAAGAAAGTCATCCTGTCCGCGCCGTCGAAAGACGACACACCGATGTTCGTCTACGGCGTGAACCATCAGAAGTACGCCGGCGAAACCATCGTCTCCAACGCCTCGTGCACCACCAACTGCCTCGCGCCCGTCGCCAAGGTCATCAACGACAAGTGGGGCATCAAGCGCGGCCTGATGACCACCGTGCACGCCGCCACCGCCACCCAGAAAACCGTCGACGGTCCCAGCAACAAGGACTGGCGCGGCGGTCGCGGCATTCTCGAAAACATCATTCCCTCCAGCACCGGCGCGGCCAAGGCCGTCGGCGTGGTGCTGCCGGAACTCAAAGGCAAGCTCACCGGCATGGCGTTCCGCGTCCCGACCTCCGACGTATCGGTGGTCGACCTGACCATCGAACTCGAAAAACCCGCCACGTACGCCGAGATCTGCGCCGAAATGAAAGCGCAGTCCGAAGGCGCACTCAAAGGCGTGCTGGGCTACACCGAAGACAAAGTCGTCGCCACCGATTTCGTCGGCGACACCCGCACCTCCATCTTCGACGCCGACGCCGGCATCGCCCTCGACAGCACCTTCGTCAAACTCGTCTCGTGGTACGACAACGAATGGGGCTATTCCACCAAGTGTCTTGAGATGGTGAAGGTGATTGCCGCGAAGTAAGCAACGCGGTGATTGGGTAGGGTGGGGTGAGCGTAGCGATGCCCACCTTTGCGCCGGTGTTGTCACGGAAGCGCCCTTTTGGGCGCTTTTGTGTTTTTTGGGTTTCCACTCGCACGCCAGAGTCATGTCATCCCGAACGAGGGCGAAGTTTGAGGAGGGATCTGTTTTTTTGGTGGGGCGATGCGAATTTTTCATGCTGTCAGATGTGACAGGGTCGGTTTTCATTCGGGAGATGAGTGGCATGGCGGCGTAGTTGCCTTCGTCCCAAAACGAAAAATGGAATATCACGGCCTAGCCGTCGATATATCAGGATGGTTCTGCCAAATTTGAGGTTATGAAACTTACCTGTGGACGCCCCAGCTTCTATAGTGGATATCTTTTTTTTACTTTCAGCATGTGTGAATACCTGTGTCGCTGAGCGCGCTACTAGACGTCGGCCGTTTCCATTAACATCGATTCATGAGCCTAGCTGATCTCCATCGACTTAAGGACGCTTGGGAAATCGAGTACCCGGATCAGGCGCGTGGTGGTGAAACCGCGCTGCGGGGCTTCGTATTCCAGTTTGGTCAGGTACTCCTCGACAGTGTTCGGGCTTGGCTCGAAGCTGACGAAGATAGACGCAACGATCCCCTGGTCTATGGGGAATACCTCTCCGACATTGCGGAGCTCAAGGACTCGGGTGTGCTCTTGGTTACCCAAGTCAAATTCACACAAAGTTCGGGCATGGTTTCCAGTGCGTTGAGTGACCTGTACCGTGTTTACTTGGTGGCCGCAGCAAAGACGCCGGAGCTTCTGCCAAAGTTAAAACTGCGAATTCTTTCGGCACGACCGGAACTTAAAAACGTAGCCGGCTCAATTGCGCGGTGGCAGCCTCAAGGAGTTGCGGTAGATGATGTACAACTGGCGGCTTTCCGGTCCAAGGTGCGGACCGAAATCCATGCCGATCCGCATGATGAGTTGCTGGCGCTGCTGGCCAACAAGCTTCAAGCGGAGGCGCCTCTGGTCCAGGTCGGTTCTTGGCTTGGCAAGCTGCTTGATGCTTCGAGAGAAGGGCGCGGTTATGCAGGCGTGGCGCGCGACGTATGGAATGATCTCATTTCGCTACACGTCGCCCGTACGGCAAAGAAGAGGCCATCCATATATGTCTGGACGGCGGAAGATCAACCACCGCAGGAGATTAGAAAAGGCTCGGTGTTAACCGGCCAGCAGCCGCAGGTCCATCACCTGCGCGAGGGTTATTTCGCGCCACGAGAAGCAGTGTCGATGAGCATCGCACGCCGGGTTACCGATTGGGCGTTTTCGGGCCAAGGATTCCGTGATGATTCGCTGCGCCTGCCCCTTTATTGGATCGGAGGGCGATCGGGTGCCGGCAAGAGCGTCGTGTTACTTCAGGTGTTGGCGCATCTTCATGAGAGCGGCGACTTTGCAATTCTGTTTCCGCCCAGCGTCGCGCACCTTCCGGCAGCCATTCGCTGGTCGAGCGAGGTAAAGCGTGCAGGGCGTCGTGCCATCATCGCGCTGGACGATCCTTATGCTCCAGCGGCGCAAGGTGATGCCGATGCGCTGTGGCGGGACGCGCTCGACGAATTGCATGCTGTGCGGCAGGCCGGAAATATCTCAGCGATCCCCCTGATGCTGTGCTGTGGCCCGACTGAGCAAGCTGACCGCCTGCGTGACGATCTGCCAGATGATATTAATCTCACGTTGGAGACGCTCGGTCTTGAGTGCCATGATGACTTTTTGAAACTGCGCGTGTGGTACGAGCAACGAACTGGTAAAAAACCGCCGCAGGTAGGTGACGAGAATGTGTTGCTCGTCCAACTCTTCTTCGAATGGCGGATCGGGCATACCTTGCCAGAATTTGCCAGACGGTTCCGCAACCGAATCGAAGCGGCCGATCCCACAGGTGCCATCCTAGAAGCATTGGCGCGCATTCTTGCGCTTAATCGACTGTATGCGGGCGCTTGCCGCAGCGCTGTCGAAGCTGATCTCTCGCCGGCATTGATGGATGTGCTTGATCGTTTTCGCGCGGAAGAACACTTGATCGATGACGCTGTTCACGGCCGACCCGGGCTGTGGCTATCTCATCCGCACCTGGCCGAAGCTGTCTACGCAAGTTGGTTCCCTGCATCAGGAGCGAATGTGCGTGGTGGACATCTCAAGGCTGCCATTATGGGGGCGCTCAAGCATGGAGCAACGCCGATAGAAAAAACGGCGCCCCTGTGGGCCGTCTCTCGAGTGCTTGGTCCGCGTGCTGCCGGTTCGGATGTGTCGAGCCGACTGGCCGCACCATTGGCCTGCAAGGTGTTGTCCGAAGTACATGCGCAGTTGTGTGGCAACGGTGGCGGAATGCCCTTGTCTTTATTGCCTGTGTGGATCCAGGTGCGCAGGCAGGTGCGGGAGTTGCCCCTTAGCCCTGATCCTGTTGAAGATGCAATCGCTCGGCAAGACGCAGCGGTGGGTGATGAGCAGGGCTTGCGTCTTACTTGTCATAAATTGCTGGAGTTTGCGTCTGCTCAGGGCGATGGGAAACGTACAGAGGTGATTGCAGCTGTTATTCGCCTGTTGGACAGACTTCCGGAATGGCGGGAGTGGCCCGCCGTCGCACACCACGCCGTTTTGTGCGTCGACGATCCAAACCTATGGTCCTTGGTCGCGGATTGGATCAGTAGGCATATTCGTTCGAAGTCTGCGCACCAGTTGCTCCTCTTGGCACTTCGAGTCAAGAGTGACGACAAGCGTTTTTCGCGAATTGCGTTGTCAGAACTTCCTAAAGCCAAATTGACAGAGGAGTGGTCGCAAATCGGAGCGATGCTGCTTGCGTTGGCGGATTCCTCCGCCCGTGAGCATCTTCTGCGGTGGATCGATTCGCACCGGCAAGAGGCCGGTGCTGCGCATCTGCTTAAAGTCCTCCTCGACCGGCGAGAAGCCCAAGCCAGAGAATGGGCCTTGAGTTGGAGTCGAGACTGGTACCTGCATGTATCGGCCGATCGCGTGCTGATACCTCTATGTGCTGCTGATGCCGGAGCTGACGTAGTCGAGTACGGTTGCGCGTGGGTGGAGCAGCGGTACGAGCGCTCAGGCTTCATGATGCAACAACTGCTCAACAGTGCAAGTCAGAATTCCACAGTTCAAACATTGGCCTTTGCATGGCTGAATCAGAATCCGGCCACCTCGGGTGAATGGGGCCATGTTTGGGAAGCGCTGTGGAAATCGAATACGGGTAACGACGTACTGATGGCACTGGGCACAACGTGGCTGCGCGAAGCGCCGCTGCAGCACGGTTCATGGAGTTTTGTCTGGGAGGCGCTATGGAAGGAAAACCCAGGCGACGAAGCGCTGATGGCATTGGCCACAACGTGGCTGAGGCAAGCCCCTGCGGAGCACGGGTCATGGAGTTTCGTTTGGCTGGCGCTGTGGAAGGAAAGCTCGGGCGACGACGCGCTGAAGGTACTGGGTACAACGCGGCTGAGCGAAGCACCGCTCCTGCACGGTTCATGGAGTTTTGTCTGGGAGGCGCTGTGGAAGGAAAACCCAGGCGACGAAGCGCTGACGGCATTGGCCACAATGTGGCTGGGTGAAGCCCCGGCGGAGCACGTGTTGTGGGGTTTCGTTTGGGTGGCGCTGTGGAAGGAAACCTCGTGCGACGAGGCGCTGACGGCATTGGCCACAACATGGCTGGGTGAAGCCCCGGCGGAGCACGGGTCGTGGAAATACGTCTGGGAGAAGCTGTGGAAGGAAACCCCGGGTGACGAGGCGCTGACGGCATTGGCCACAACATGGCTGGGTGAAGCCCCGGCGGAGCACGGGTCGTGGAAATACGTCTGGGAGAAGCTGTGGAAGGAAACC
>JBEBKD010000034.1:0-31657 GCA_040079515.1 Lysobacteraceae bacterium | reverse complement strand
AGAGGCAACGCAGATGCGCTGCTTACTGGTTTTGCTTCCCGCATCGCGGGGAGCGCTGTTCGATGTCCTTCTCCCCGCACAGCGGGGAGAAGTTGGCGCGAAGCGCCGGATGAGGGGCCGTTCACGGCGCAAAGATCGCAACGACTGCTGCGGTTGCTCTCTGTGGATGCGGGAACCGAGATCAAACTTTCAGCCGCAGCACCCATCGCATAGGGTGCTGCCTTGGCGCACCGTTTGTTTTTGCTTGGTGTTGTGTGTGAGCGGTAAGCCAACCAGCCCTCATATCATCAGAAAACTTTGTAGGGTGGGCTTTATGCCCACCATCGCAATACACCTGTTGCGGCGCAAAATGATCGAAGCAAAAACCGCTCGCTAGTAAACCAATCTCCGCCATCGGTTACGCGTCATTCGGTGGGCATAAAGCCCACCCTACGAGTTCTGGATCGAAAAGCGATGGGTGTCGCTGAACGCAACCCATCCTATTTGCTTTACTTTTTTGCTTCTTTCTTTGGCTCAAAGGACTCAATTGCAAAAAGGTCGTCAGCCATATGAATCTTTACGTTCTTGAGCCATGGCCGTTTTTCCCCGTCAGACAAATTTTGATCAACGAGACGAATAATAGCCCTACGCTCCCATGTGTCTGCACGATTAAAGTACTGGCGAATTTCAAGAACATCATTTCGCGTGGCAAGTCCACGTAGTGCATCAATTACGCAACGCCCAATAAAGCTTCCTGCATTCCGCTTGAGATTTCGAAACAACTCCAAGAGTGGGGTTTTAGATTCGTAGCCGTTTGCTCCAAGTAAACGAACGATGGCTATCAACAGATACTCAGGAATACGCTCCGGGGCATCTAGCTTTCCTATAAAGTAAGTCTGCAGTTCAGTTCTAGTAGAGTCGGGTGTTTCTGCTGATTTTTTGATCAAGAGATCAACAATCATTGGTGTGAACTGTGGGAATCGCTCTAGTACATCAGGAAGCATCGAAAGCTTGGAAAATTCTGCACGTGCAACGAGTATGCGGAGGAGGCGGCGTACATCATCTGGAACGATAACAATGCTGGACTGGATGGCCAAAAAAGCATCGCCTAGATTCTCCTCTTTTAGCTCGGCCACTTCCCGATCTGAGAGTTCCCGAAATTTTGTTGGAATTGTTCCGGTGTAACCAACGATTAAGCGAACTGGGCCAAGCTCACGCTTCGGTATGGGGTCAGGCGCTCGGGGCACTGGAAGAAGCTCACTATTTCGCTCTGACACGTCTTCAAGAGATGTTTTTGCTGGATTAATGGATAGCCCTTCCAAAAACAACCGCTCAACAAACAATGTTAGCCATGCGTGCGCAGATTTTGTGTCTGGGGCGAAAAATCTATAATCATCTACAAATCGACAAAAATTAATTCCGTGCGAGATAAGATAGTCATCGACAGAAATTAATGCTGCCTCAGCCAGTATGCGACTGGCATTGCCACCAATAGGAAGGCTGTAAGAATCCCTGTTCGCCCAAAATAAGAGTAGCTCGTTTATCAGCCTAACCCGATTTTGATCAATAGGCAGGCCCAGTAGAGTGGACTCAAGGCGATGCAGGTTAAGACGATCGTAGAAACTAGCTATGTCGCACTTTACGAGAACTTTTGTGCGCGGCGCGCGCATCCGCTCCCTTACGTGTTGTTCGAATGACGTGAATGTGTACTCTGGATTAAAAAGAAGACCATCGCTCGGTTTGAATCTATACGAGAAGACCCGGTTCTTGGCAGCCTGCGGACGATGCCTTTCGACCACATCCGCGATGGAGATGACAAGCGCTAGCGAGGCTATTGTGTCGAATGGCTGCATTAGTGCAGCTCTTCGAAAGTCAAAGGGATCCTTCTTTGGGAATAGGACATGCTGAATGGGATGAACCTTAAGCGCAGCCAGAGAGTTCGCTTTTAGGCGTGTCTCGACCTGCTTTCCTATCTCAGCAGCAAAAAAAGGATTCCGTAGAAGGTCCACTTCATCCGGACGCGGAAAGATGTCCGTAAGCCCTTCTTTCAGCACATTTCCTATCGCGAGAGAGACCGCTTTGGCTATGTCCATGATTCCTTCAAATCTAAGTTCGCGACATTCGTGTGGCTGCGGGAAATAACGAGGTGACAGCACGTCATGCGGGCTCAAGCCCGCCGTTCGGGGATACGCAGGTTTGGGCCAATGTCAACGGATGCAAATGACACGAAAATCCATGCGGCGGGATTGAGCCCGCCCTACGCAACGCACGCTGAGGCGAAGATAACCACCCACCAACACTATGCGAACACCTCGAACCATCCACCCTGCAACAAATGACAGGGTCGCCATCCCGCCGAGTACCGTCAGGGCTTCGCGCTCCAAGGGTTGCCATCCAGCCGTTCGTTGGAAACACCGTGGTATGCAATCAACGCACCCACTTCCCCCTGTACTCCACCTGCACCCAAACCTTCCGCGTATTCCGCGCAAAATCGTCGGCGCGGTAATCGGCGACTTTCACCATCCCGGTCCAGTCTTTCCACAGCGGCCGCGACAGCGACAGATCCAGTTCGCGGCCGTAGTGATCGAGGACCGCGCTGGTGGTGTCGGCGCGATAGTCGTGATACGCCGCAACCCAGGCGAATTTGCCGGCTTTGCCGTTCGCGCTGACATACGCATCGTCGAGACCGCGCGCCGGAGTCACCAGGAATTTGTCCGCCCAGCCGTTGAACGCATGCAAGGTCGCCAGCGGTGTCTGCAGCGCGTGGCGGCCGTCGCCGCCGAGGTGTTCCCCGCCGAGTTTCCAGGTGATGTTGTGCGCCTGCAGCGACGGTTCCAGCAGCCAGTAGCTGTACGAGAAGTCGAGCGGGTTGTCGGCATGGTCGCGCTGACGGGCATTCTCCGCAGCCCAACCCCAGGTCAGCGCGCCCTGCGGCTGCGTGCCGGTCCAGCGCAGGCCGTAGGTGGCGGTGGATGCCGTCGCGACATCGCGATCGTCGTGCAGCCAGACGTAACCGGTCCACTGCTGCGTGTCGTGTTTGAAGGCGCCGCTGAGCAGATGCGTGGACAGGTCGCGTTTGCGCGCGAGCGGGTCGCGGGCGTCGTCGCCGGAGACGCGATGGACCTTGTCGAGCCACGCATAGCGCAGGGACAGCGCATCGTTCGCCTTGAAGTCGAGCGCCAGCGCATCGAAGGTCTGTTCGTTCTGACGCCAGCCGACGTTGCCGACCCAACGCTGGTTGTCGAAGATCAGTCGCTGGCGGCCGAGGGTGGCGCCGAAGCGGTCGTTCTTCCAGCCGATCCAGGCTTGATTGAGCTCCGCGCTTTCCGGATCGATCACGGCTGGATAAGTCGTCCGGCCGTTGGCGCCGCTGTTGTAGCCATCGCTGGCGTTGGCGATACCCTTTGGATTCTGGTGGAAGCTTCCTTGTGGCGAACCGCACCGGCGATGACCGGGATCAAGCGGGTCGGTATTCCCACGACGATTCGTGCCGTGCTCGACGCAGTTCAGGATCGGGAGGGGCGGGTTTGCCGTTCGGGGCAGAGGCTGCATCGCTTGCCGTGGGCGTGGCGGCGGTACAAGATCGATGCTCGATACTCCCGGAGCGCGCCGCATGTTTCGCAAGTCCGTGTTTTTATGCAGCCTGTGCCTGCTGTCGTTCGTTTTCCCGGTGGCCGCGCAGGATCAGACCGACTCGCTCGACACCATTGTCGTGACCGGCTCGAGGATCGGTTATCGCGATCTGCTGAAAACGCCGGCGATCTCGTTGACGAAACCGGGCGATTTCCTCACCCAGGACATCATCCTGTCCAACGACAGTCGGGACGCCGAGACCCGCAAACGCGAGCTGCACGACACCATCGCCAAGTTGATCGTCGCTGCGGGCTCGCGGTTCCGCGTGCTCCACAACGGCGCTTATCGCGCGACGTTGGACCGGAACAGCGATCAGGTTCCGCTGGAAGAAGACGATGACCGTCCCGACGCCAACCTTGTGCGGATCCAGATCCGTGCGGACCTCGGCGGCGATTCTTCGCGTGCAACGGCGGTGATCGCCGATATGCGCCGTTTCGCCGAGAGCGCTGTGAAGGTGGGACGCACCGAGATCGATTTCGATGGCGAAAGCGGGCTTGCCATGAGCCGCCCGGAACGCTATCGCTACGAAATCATCGCTGCGATCGCCGACGACGCGCGGCGTCTGGTCGACAGTCTGGGCATGCAGTGCAAGGTGGAATTGGATGGCCTGAACAGTCGCATCGAATGGCAGCGGGTTTCCGCCTCCGAGCTGTTGCTGTACATCCCGTACACGATGACGGTGGGCGACTGCAGCAAAGCGACAGCGACGCAGTAGCGCCTATGCCTTCGACAGATGCGCGATGGCGGCGGTCGAGGCCTCGCGGTCGTTGTCGTCGAACGGCGCGATGGTCATGCGTTCGATGGTGCCGGCATCGATGCAGCGGACGTTGACGCTATAGCCATCGGGATGGCTGCGCGGCACGTAAAACGCTTTTACGCCGCAATGCCGGCAGAACAGATGGCGCGCGGCGCCGGTGTTGAACCGGTATTCCGAGAGTTCGTCCGCACCGGCCAGCAGCCGGAAATGCGCGGCCGGCACGATCAGGTGCAGGAAGCCCGTCATTCTGCAGATCGAGCAGTTGCAGTCGAGCGCGTCGAGTACGGCAGGCGCGTCGACTTCGAAACGCACGCGCCGGCAATGACAGCCGCCGCGATGGGTGACGACGCTTGCGGACATCGCCTCAGTCCTTGTCTCTGCCTTTGCCATGATCGTCATGGTCATCGTCATGGTGCTTGCCGTGACCCTTGCCGCGCCCGGGGAAGTCGTCTTCGAGATCGCGGTCGAGTTCGATCGGCCGGCCCCAGCGTTCGTAGCTCGGCACGATGCCCTGCTTCAGACGATGGAATTCAGCCGAGCCCGGCTTGATGCCGAGCTGCCTGGCGATCGCTCCCCAGCCTTTGGCGTGATCGCGTTCCCACAGATCGACCACGTAACGGCAGGGCTGGCCGGCGAGTTTGGCCAGTGCGCAGGCGAAGTAGACATCGCCCGGTGCCCAACGCCGCTGGGTCAGCAGTTCCAGCGCCAAGTCGCGCGGCGCGCCGTGGTAACGCACGAGCTCGTCGACGAAGGGGTCGCGATAGCGGTCGCCGTAGCGGTTCATGTCGCCCAGCCTGGTGTCGACCCAGGCATCGCCGCTGCGCGGACTCCAGCCGAAAGCGAAGTCCTGCGCGTATGCACTGCCGGCTGCGAGGCCGAGGGCGAGGAGCGCGGTGGCGATGGGCTTGCGCATGGCCGGGGGTCCACGGGAGATGTCGGCATGGTCGCACGATCCGCGGCCGTCGGCGGCAGTGGAATGACAGGCCCCGGACGGCAGCGCGCCGCGGCAGGCCGCGGCGCGAGGTGCAGCATGGACAGGGATGCGGATCGGGCGATCAGTCGTCGTCGTGCCGGCGACGGTGGTCCCTGTCATGACGGTTGTAGCGGTCGTAGTCGCCGTCGTCGCGGTCGTAGCGCGGATCGTAGTATTCGACCCTGCAGCGGCCTCGGCTGTCGCAGCGTTGGCGGCTGTAGCGGCCGTACGGGTCGCGGACGAAGCCGTTGCGGCTGTAGTCGTTGTTGTAATTGCCGTGATTGCGGCGATAGCCATAGGCGTTGCCGTACGGCGTGCGGTAACGGTCATCGCCGCGCGGCAAGGTGCGGTAATACACCGGACGGCCGCGGTAGTCGCGTTCGACGATGAGGCGGTCGTTGTAGCCGTAGTCGCCGTAACGGTAGTACGGCTGTCCGCTGCGGTAGACGATGTCGGCGACATCCACGATCACGCGGACCAGGTCGTCGTCGGCGCGCGCGGCGGCGGGAAACAGCGCGCCTGCGCCGAGAGCGGCGGCGAGCGCGGCAGGGGCGAGCCAGCGGGCGAGGGGAAGCATGTGGAATCTCCGGAGGACCGCGACAGTGCGGTGCGATAGCGACGATGCCGCTGTCCCGGTGAACACCGATTTAATCTTTCCGCGTACGCGGCAAGAATTTACTCGGCGCTCAGCCGGCCGCCAGCGACCGGATCGCCGCCGGCAACTCCGTGGGTTCCTGCACGCTGCGCAGGCGCTCCAGCGCGGTCGGCGGCGCGGTTTCGGTTTCGTGCGTCCAGGTCACGTGATAGGGCATGTGCACGCCGCAGCCGCCGAGTTCCAGCACCGGCACGATATCCGAACGCAGCGAATTGCCGATCATCGCGAATTGTTCCGGCGCCAGCGAGAATTCCGCCAGCAGTCGCGTGTAGGTGGCGGTGTCTTTTTCGCTGACGATCTCGATCCGCCGGAACAGATCCGACAGGCCCGATTCGCGCACCTTGGCTTCCTGATGGAACAGATCGCCCTTGGTGATCAGCACCACCGGATAGTCGCGCGAAATGTTCTCCACCGCGTCGACGATGCCCGGCAGCAGTTCCACAGGATGCTGCAGCACCGACTTGCCGAGTTCGACGATGCGATGCACGTCGTGCGCGCTGATCCGCGACTCCGTGATCTCGACCGCCGCTTCGATCATCGACAGGGTCATGCCTTTCGCACCGTAGCCGAACAGGGCGATATTGCGCTTTTCGACCTCGTACAGCCGGTCGTGGGCGTCTTCCAGATCGACATAGGTGCCGACGATGCGCTCGAATTCCGTTTGCGCGTCGCGGTAATAGTCTTCGCTGCGCCAGAGGGTGTCGTCGGCATCGAAGCCAACGAGTCTGATGTCCCGGGTCATGATGCGATGCTCTCCTCGGATGTTCTTGTCGTTGGCGGAAATATTCGGCATGCCACTCACGGCAGAGTAGTGCGCAGTCTGTCGGTCATCGGCACCGCATCGGCGGGACGCAGCGGCGGCGGCGACAGCGCGGCGCGGTAGGCGCGATACAGCAGCTGGACTTTTTCCAGATACGCCTGCGTTTCCTTGTAGGGCGGCACGCCGTCGTAGCGGGCGACCGCGCCCATGCCGGCGTTGTAGGCGGCGATCGCCAATGCGGGGTCGTTCTTGAAGCGCTTGAGCAACATCTTGAAATAACGGGCGCCCGCGTCGATCGATTGCGCTGGCGAGAAGGCATCCTTCACGCCGTATTCCAGCGCGGTCGCGGGCATCAACTGCATGACGCCCTGCGCGCCCTTGGGCGATTCCGCCTTTTCGTCGAAACCGCTTTCGGCATGGGCGATCGCGCGCAGCCAGGCATCCTCGACCCCGGTTTTTTTCGCGGTGGCCTTGAACAGCCGCGCATGGCGGTCGAGCTTGGGCGTGTCGATCTTGCCCAGGCCCTCGTGCGCCGGTTCGCCTTCCGGCGTTTCGACAGTGAAGCGCAGATAGACGCGCGAACCCGGCAAGTTGCGGGTGCCGTAAACGAGTTTGCCGTCCTGTTCGCGTTCGTAGAGCGTGCCGCCGAAGATACCCATTTCGCCCCAGAGATTCGGCGTCTGCACGGCGTTGTCGTCGATCTGCTTCGGTTCGCACTTCGAACCCGGTTCGGGCGCCGTGGACAGACTCACGGTGCCGCTGCGCACGCAGCGATAGACCGTGCGCGCCTGCGCCGACAGCGGCAGGCACGTCAGGATCGGACACAGCGCGATCAAGTACAGCGTGGGCGGCAGACGAGGCATGGTGCGCATTCTAATGCGTCGCGCGGAACCGTCGCTTTGCGCGTAGCATGGCTTGGGTCCGGGTCGATCTCTTCCGGACACTCGCGCGCCACGCCCGGCCGGTTTCCGTCGCCCGTCTCGCTCCCTTCGCAAGGTCGCCGCCATCGCGGAACGACCGTTGGAGCACGCATGCCGGACGACAGCCCCGGTGCGGAATATCGCACCCGCATCATCGATGTCAGCCTGCCCGGAGACGATTACCGCATCCGTGCGTTGGCCGACCGGCAGCAATACGCCGATCCCGATGGCCTGGCCGAACAGGCGGGCATCAGTTCCGCGCAATGGTGTCTGTTCGGCCAGCTCTGGCCGGCCGGCCGCATCCTCGCTGCGGCGATGGTGGAATTCGAAGTCGCCGGCAAACGCATTCTCGAAATCGGCTGCGGTCTTGGCCTTTCGAGTCTGGTGTTGCAGCGTCGACGCGCGGACATCACCGCCAGCGATCATCATCCGCTCGCCGAACGGTTCCTGCGCGGCAATGCCGTGCGCAACGGGCTGCCGATCGTCACCTATCGCGATCTGCCGTGGCTGACCGACGACATCGCGCTCGGGCGTTTCGATCTGATCATCGGCAGCGATGTGCTGTACGAACACCAGCACGTCGCGCAATTGGCGGCGCTGCTGGAGCGGCACGCACGCGAAGGTGCGGAAATCATGATCACCGACCCCGGCCGTGGTTTCGGCAATCCGTTGAGCCATGCGCTGCGCGAACAGAACTATCGCGTGGACGAGGCGCGCTGCGCGTTCGAGGACACCGATCGCGCGCCGTATCGCGGGCGTCTGCTGCACTATCGGCGCTGATTCGCCGTGAGCGAGACCGGACATGTGCCGGTCTCGCGATTGACTGCGCCGGCAGGAGCCGGCGCGAACAGCGAAGCTGACCCCGAAGGGGCGAGCCGCACGGATGCGGCGAGTCAAACGCACACGATGTGCGTTTTTCAACAGCCCGCTGGTGTTCAGGGCTTCACGGCGTCTTCCTGCGCCCAGGTCCGCGCGCTGCCGCTGCGGCGCATGCGATAGCGTTCGTGTTCGTCGTGCGCGGTGCCGTAACGGCTGATTTCCGTGGTTTCGAGCATTTCCACCGCACCGGTGTCGCGACGGAACAGCACGATACCGTCCCTGCGCAGCGCAAGGTCGCTCGGACGCGCCTTGCGGACACCGGCTTTTTCCGCGCCGGAGGTCAGTTCGTCGACGAGCGCCCAGAGCGCTTGGGAATTGCCGACGGTATCCAGCGTATGGGTCCAGCGGATGCGTGCGAGGTTCGGGTCGTCATCGACGAGGCTGAGTACGTATTCGCGGTTGGCCTGCAGCGGTCGACCCTCGTTCGGCGAATCCATGGGCACGGTGTCGCGATAACGTTTGCCCACTGTGAGCGTCTTGCCGACGAACGCGGTCATGGTCTTCGCCTGCTCGCTGGACATCGTTTCGACGCTTGCGGGCGTGATGATGTCGTCGATCGACGCTTCGAGGTTGTCTTGTGCGATCTTGATGAGCGAACCGCGGTCGGCCTTGGAGATTTTCGGGTCGTCATCGAACATGTTCGACAGATTCGCGGCGAAGACAGGCAGCATCGTTGCGCGCACCTTGGCGATCAATGTCTGCATATTGCGCACGCGACGATAGCGTCCGTCGCGGTCCAGTTCGATCACGATTTCCATGCCGTCGAGTTCGTCCAGGATCGGTGCGATCGCATCGACCATGCTGCGGTCGCCTTCCACCGCTTCGATCCGGCTGTCGCGGGTCACCCAGGTCAGTACGTAGCCTTTGCCGTTGGCTTCGTTCGTGCGGATTTCGGTACGGTCGGTCGTACGGCGGGTGCTCGATCCCTTCTTGCCCCTGTCGCGGACGATCGACTCGGTACTGTAGGTCGCGACCTCGCCTGTCTTCCATCCCGCCGGCCAGCGCACTTGTCCGGTGTCATCGGCGAACGCGGGCGCGGCGGCCAGGAGCAGCGTGGCCAGCAGCGCGACGGTGCGGGTCGAGAGGGTCATGGACATTCCTTCGAGGACGACAGATGAGGGTGGAGATCGAGTTTACGCACTGCGCGACAGCAGCGCGCGGATGCGCTGCAATTTCGGCGCCACCATCGGCACCGTGAGCATGGTGCTGGCCACCGCCATCAGCAGCAGCGCGGTGAACGTGGCGCTGGTGATGATGCCTTTGTCCAGCAGCACGTTGGCGAAGATGATCATGATCAGCGCCTTGGTCTGCAGCAGCCAACCGATGATCGAGGCTTCGCCCGGCTGCCATTTCAGGATGCGGCCGGCGAGATGGATGCCCGCGAGCTTGCCCACGAGCTGCGCGACCAGCAGCGCGCCCGCGGCGATGAACACGCTGGCGCCGCCGACGCTCCAGCCGGTTTTCAGGCCGGTGCTGAGGAAGAACACCGGCATCATCACCAGCAATACGTGATGGCGGAGTTGATCCATGTGTTCCTGTTCGAACCAGTCGGTATCGATGACCACGCCCGCGAGGAAGGCACCGACCATGAAATGCAGGCCCGCCCAGTCGGCGCCGAAAGCGCAGATCGCCAGCCAGATCAGCATGACGTACCAGCGGTCGCGCTCCGGCAGCCTGCGCATCAGTTTGCGGAACAGCACGCAGGCGATCGCGAACGCGATCAGGAAGCCCGCCTGTCGCCCGATCCGCACCCAGTCCATCAGCACCATCGCCAGCACGCCCCAGATCGCGATGTCGTCGATGCTGGCGTAGCGCAGGATCCGCTGGCCGATCGGCTGGCGCAGGATCTGCAGCTTCTCCATCAGCAGGATCAGGATCGGCAGCGCGGTCACCGCGCAGGCCATGCCAACGCCGACCACGAACTGCCAGGTCATGCCGTTCGGCCCGATCCAACCGTCGAAACCGAGCATGCCCACCGCCACCGCAGAGCCGAACAGCAGCGGTGTGCCCAGCGCGAGGCCGGCGGTGATCGTGCTTTCGCGGCGGTGCTCCCAGGTCTTGCGCAAGTCCAGCTCGATCCCGGCGATGCACACGAACAGCATCACCGCCCACCACGCCACGCCGTTGAGCGCGCCCACGACCTCCTTGTTGAACACGAACGCGTAGTAATCGGGAAACGCCGCGCCGAGCACGCCGGGCCCGAGCAGGATGCCGGTGATGATCTGCACCACCACCAGCGGCGCGAAGTAATCGGTGCGCCCGAGCCGCCAGATCAGATACGGCACCGCGAAGATGATGGTCATCGCGATGAGGAAGATCTCGGTGGTGGTGATGGTGTGGGGCATGAGGCTTGTTTGAGCCTAAAGGTTGCCAAGCATAAAGGCAGGGACGAATCGTGGTGGTGTCGGGAGCAACATCGATGAACAAGTCGCTCATCAGAACGACGGAAGCGACAGCATTTTGAGTTTAATCTCAATTAAATCATGAGGTTGTACCGGTTCTGCCAATCGCTCGAAAATCGGCCATCAACCCTCGGTTAACGACACTTTAATTTTCCTCCGACTCGGGGTATGTATAGACCTAACGCCATAGGCTCAACGTTGAGCTTGCTGGAGTCGAGAACATGATTTCTGTCGGACAATCCTCAAGCTCCGGACTTATCGACGACATGAGCGAAATCGTGAAGACGACGCGTGTGGCGTCTTCGGGAACGAAATCGACATCGAACCCCGAAAGTCCCTCCGTAAAAGCTGCGCAAGAAGATCCTTTCGGGAAATTCGCCGAAGATCAGTTTCGGCTCGAAGCGGTGAAAATGCGCGAGCGGCGGCTTCTGATTCTGGGGATCGTCAATCATTGCGTGCGGCTCTCATTGTGCGTTTCCGTCGTGATCGTGTTGTTGTTCACAGATCATCCAGCGGCTGTCGGCGGAAGTTTGATGGCGCTCGTCGCGTTGCTTCGCGGCACACCGCCAGCAACATGAACCGGCCACTTCCTCAGCATGAAGACAATGCCGCCATGGAACAGCCGGTTTTAGCCCATAGACACGGGTTTCAGACTTTCAATCTTAGCGATACCAAGTGAGTCACTCTGCGGTCGCGTGCTACCCTCACGCCGTTATCTGACAAAACGAGGCGCAAGCCCTTGATTCTTCGTGCATTCCCCCGTGTTGCCGTCATTGCCATCAGCGTCGCGCTGACGGCCTGCGCCACCCAGTCCCCGCCGCCGAAACCCACGGTGCTGGTCGCCGCACCGGAACCGGCCGCCAAACCGCCAGTGCCCGCCGAAACGCTGCTGCCGAAAGTGCAGCAGCCGCAGGAACGCCCGGTAGCGCCGCCGTCGGTGACCGATCCGGCGATTCCGCGCGAACAGCGCATCGCAGCCTTCGTCGATTACACGGCCACGACCTACGGCATCGAGCCACAGCGCATCCGCGACACGCTGGCGCAGGCCGAGTACAAGCAGAGCATCATCGATGCAATCACCCGCCCGGCCGAGGCGGTGAAACCCTGGCGCGACTACCGCACCATCTTCATGACGCCCGCGCGCATCGACGGCGGCGTCGCGTTCTATCGCGACAATCGCGAACCGCTGGAACGGGTGGCCGCGCAGACCGGCGTGCCGGCCGAATATATCGTTGCGATCATCGGCGTCGAAACCTTCTACGGCCGCAACACCGGCAACTATCGCGTGCTCGATGCGCTGTACACGCTCGCGTTCGATCATCCCAAGCGCGCGCCGTTCTTCGCGGGCGAACTCGCGCAGGCGTTCGCGCTGAGCAAGGACGAGCCGCAGCTCGATCTGATGACCTTGAAGGGCAGCTATGCCGGTGCGATGGGCATGGGCCAGTTCATGCCATCGAGTTACCGGCTGTGGGCGAAGGACGGCGACCGCGACGGTCGTCGCGATCTGCTCACCCACAAGCCCGATGTATTCGCATCGATCGCCAACTATTTCGTCGTTCACGGTTGGCAGGCCGACGGCCCGGTGGTGGCGCGCGCAAGTTTCGATGCGCAGCAGGCGGAATTCGTGCCGGAAAATCTCGAGCCGGTGCATGCGTTGCAGACGATGGCCGCGCGCGGCTATCGACCGATGCCCGGTGAATCCGTGCCCGTCGATGCCGCCACGCAAGGCGCGACCGTGGTGAATCTCGACGGCGATGCCGGGCGCGAATACTGGCTGGGCTATCGCAACTATTACGTGATCACCCGCTACAACCGTTCGCCGATGTACGCCCTGGCGGTGCATCAGCTGGCGCAGGCGATCCGCGCCGGAGCGCAGCCGTGAACGTCGCGTTGCGCGCGGTGGTTCTCGGTGTGTCGTTGTCGGCGTTGAGCGCCTGCGGCACCGCGCCGAAGAAAGCCGATCCGCCGTCGCAGGCCAGCCATGCACCGGATGCTTCCGCGCAGGTCGCCGATGCGCCGAAGCATTCGCCGTATGCGCCAGCGGTCGAAGACCCCGACAAGCGCGGCGATTACGTCGCCGGCGGCCTGTACGCGCCGCATATCCAGGACAGCGTGCCCGAGCCGATTCCCGACGTCGATGCGATTCCCGAGCCCGAAGTGAAAGCCGAGCCGCGTTCGCGCGTCGGCAATCGCAGCTACGCGGTGCTCGGCAAGCGCTACCAGATCCGCGATTCCGCCGAGGGCTATGTCGAAGAGGGCATGGCGTCGTTCTACGGCAAGAAATTCCACGGCCGCCTGACCTCGAACCACGAGGTCTACGACATGTACGCCTTCAGCGCCGCGCACAAATCGCTGCCGCTGCCGAGCTATGTGCGGGTGACCAATCTGGCCAACGGCAAATCGGTGGTGGTGCGGGTCAACGACCGCGGCCCGTTCCACGCCGGCCGCGTCATCGATCTGAGCTACGCCGCCGCGACCAAGCTGGGTTTCACCAAACAGGGCACCGCGCGGGTCGAAGTACGCGCGCTGACGCCGGGCGAAGGGCGCGGCGGCAATCGCAGCGAGCGCACGGCCCGCGTTCCGCCGCCATCGCCATCCGAGCCGCAGCGGCCCACGGTGCCGGATACCTCGGTGTCGGCCGATGAATTCGAGCGTTGGATGCAGACCCGGGGTATCCGTTTCGCCGCCGGCAAACCCGGCGAGGCCAAACCGGTCGCCGCCGAACCGGACAAGTCGCCGGTGGCGGTGCCGCTGCCGTCGGAACCGGCCACCAACGCGCAACAGGCCGATAGTGTGCTGCTGCAGCTGGCGTCGTTCGCGGCCCGCGACAACGCCGAGCGCGCCCGCGAGGCACTGCAAGCCGGTGGGCTGGATGCACTGCGGATCGATGAGGCTTCGGTCAACGGCCAGCCGGTGTGGCGCCTGCGGATCGGCCCGGTGCCGGCAGCGCGGGTGCAGGAACTTTCCGCCCGCGCGGCCGATCTTGGTTTCGGATCGGCGCAGATCGTGCGCGAGTGATGATGGATAAAGTGATTCTGGAAAGCTGTTGAACGCGAGGAGTCGAACGCGAAGGACCGCATCGAGCGGAATGATCGCGCGATATCCGCGACCGCTCGGAATCTTACGCCGCTTGCTTCAGACTATGCGGCTGTCCTGACATATCCATGGCGGCTCGACCGGACTTCCGCTGCCGGAAGCCGCAGCCGCCTTTGAAGAGCGAACGATTCGATGAAGATTGACGGCAAGACGCGACAGGGTGCGATGCGGTGGCTGCTGGCGAGTGCCTGCCTCGTGTGGATGACCGGCATGGTGCTGGCGCAGGCGCCGGCCGGCGCCCCCAAAGCCGATGCCGCCCAGCCCGCGCCGCCGCCGCCGCCGCTGAGCATCCCCGATGCGCCCAAGCCGGTCACCGCCAAAGCCTGGCTGGTGATGGACGACGCCACCGGCAAGGTGCTGGCCGGCGAGAACATCGACATGCGCCTGGAGCCGGCGAGCATCACCAAGGCGATGACCGCTTATGTCATCGCCGCGGAGCTGAAGGCCGGCCGGATCAAGCCGCACGACAAGGTGATGATGAGCGAGAACGCCTGGCGCACCGGCGGCGCCGCCACCGAAGGCAGCTACAGCGGTTTCGAGGTGAACAAGACCGCCGATCTGACCGAGATGGTCAAGGGCATGGTGGTGCAGTCCGGCAACGACGCGGCGATCGCGCTCGCCGAACACACCGCAGGCAGCGAAGCGGCATTCGCCACGCTGATGAACGACTACGCCAAGCGTCTCGGCCTGAACAACAGCCACTTCGCCAATGCGCACGGCCTGTCGGCCGAGGGCCATTACTCCACGGCGCACGACCTTGCGCTGCTCGGTCGCGCGCAGATCCGCGATTTCCCGCAGGAATACGCCTACAACAAGATCCGCGAATTCACCGTCGGTCCGATCACCCAGCGCAACCGCAATCTGCTGCTGTGGCGCGACGAATCGGTCGACGGCATCAAGACCGGCCACCACTCCACCGCCGGTTACTGCCTGCTGTCGTCGGCCAAACGCGGCGATCAGCGGTTGATCGCCGTGGTGATGGGCGCCAAGAGCGAAGAAGAGCGCGCGGTCGATTCGCTGGCGCTGCTCAACTGGGGCTTCCGCTTCTACGAAACCCATCGTCTGTACCAGCCCGACGCTGTGATCGCCACCCACAAAGTGTGGAAAGGCACGACCGACACGGTGAAGCTCGGGCTTGAACAGCCGCTGCTGGTGAGCACGCCGCGCGGCCGGTATGCCGATCTCAAACCGCTGATGGACGTGCCGAAGACACTGGTCGCGCCGATCAAGGCCGGGCAGAAGATCGGCACGGTGCGGGTGATGCTCGATGGCAAGCCGGTGATCGAAGCGCCGCTGGTCGCTGTCGAGGGCGTGGTCGAAGCGGGCTTCTTCAAACGCCTGTGGCACGAATTCCTGATGTGGTGGGAGTCGGTGTGACAATCCTCTGATCGTTTCCGGAACATCCTTCCCGGAATGGGAGCGGCGCATGGAATACAGCGAGTTCGTCGCCGTCATCGGCGACCGCAAGACCCCGGAGCTGAAGGATTTCGAGCGCGTCTCGATCTTCGCCAACACCGCCGACAAGGACGTGCTGTGGACAGCGCTGGGCAACGGCGGCATCCATCCGATCTACCAGGCGTTGGTCGTGCAGGCGCTGCATCGTCGCCTGATCGAGGCGCTGGAGCGCGAACAGGCGCAGCAGCGGAAACTGGAAGAAGACGCGCGGATCGAGGCCGTCAAGGACGCGCCGCCGCGCAAACGCAGTCGTTGAGGAGCATCGCCATGAGCCATCGCAGCCGTCTCGCAGGATTCATCATCGATTGTCAGACCGACGATCTCGATGCCGCCACACGGTTCTGGAGCGGTGCGCTGGGCCTGCCGATCGGCGAACTGTCGCCGGAGGAATCCGCGACCTACGCCAAGCTCGACGACGCGCCAGGCGAGTTGCATATCGAAGTGCAGAAAGTGACGCATCCCTCGCGCGTGCATCTGGACATCGAAACCGACGATATCGACGCCGAAGTCGAACGCCTCGAAGCGCTCGGCGCCAAGCGCGTCGCTTACGTCCACACCTGGTGCGTGATGGAAGCGCCCACCGGCCAGCGCTTCTGCGTGGTGCGGATGAAGCATCCCGAGCGTGGCGCGACGCCGAATGCCTGGTGATCTTGGTGTAAGTGCGGTGCCGCTGGGCGATGCAAGCGGCTGCTAGCAAACGCTGAATGCGATCCGCGTGTCGTGATCGTTGCCCAGATCCAGCACCCGGCCTTCGCTGTCGAAGATCAGAAGATGCAGTGCTGATTCGCGGAACTGCGGCACCACACCGGCGGCCCAGTCCACCCGCGCCACCGCTGCGCCGTCGCCGAGCCGGCATAGCGCCAATTGCGTGAACGACGGGCCGGCGACGGCGAACACCAAGCCCTGCTGCGCGGCGTCGCAGTGCAGTTGGATGTCGTTGGCCGCCATGGGCGCGGACGTGACGTCTTCGATCTGCGGCAGTTTCATTTCCAGCCGGTGGTGGCCGCCGAAGGTGGTGAAACCGATCCGCAGCACACCCTCGGCCGGCGGCTCCATCTGCGGCTGCGCGAAGCGGCCGAATGGCATCAGCAGCAACGGCAGATCGGTGTCGATCTCGATCGCATCGCGATTGCTGAGCCGGCGCGTCGGCAGCGTGTAGGTCCAAAGCTCGAAGCCGTGCGCGGTGCGCAGCAGGTACAGCTCGAACGTGGGCATGTAGCGCACCGCCACCAGCCGGCCCGGCAGGTCGCCGACGTGCCAGACCACATCGCGCAGCGACTTGGCGGTGTCGATCACCAGGATCCGGTTGTCCGCGATCACGCTCCAGGCGGCGCCGTCGAATTCACGTGCGTGGGCGTCGATCCGCAGCGAGCCCAGATCGCTGGCCGTGTGCCGCACCAGATCGAGCCGGCTGACCCGCGAGAGCGCTTCACGGCGCGCCACCGCAAGCGCGACGCGGCCGTTGTCGGCGATCACCAGCGCATCGGCCGGTACCGGATAGCGCTGCAGGGTGCGGCCGCGCGCATCGACCATCAGCACGCCGGCTTCGCCGAGTGCGATCAGATAGCGCTGGTCGTGCAGCGGGGCGACATCGTGGATCGGTGCCAGTCCTGCGGCGGGCGCTGCGTGCAGCGCGGGCGTATCGCGCGACCACAGGCTGGTGCGCTTGCTCGCCGTCGGCAATTGCCAGGCAGGCAGATCGGCCTTGAGATACGGGTCGCCGCCCAGGCTCAGCAGTTTGTTGAGCCGCGATTTGCCGAGCGCGTTGCGCCCTGCTGCGCGGTCGGCGGCGATCGCCGGCAACAGTGCGTTGGCGATGCCGGCCACCGCCGGATTGCGCTGTTTGACGTCGAGCAGCGCATCGGCGAGGGCACTGCGTGCGGCGGCCGCGATCTCGGCTTGTTCGC
Organism: Lysobacteraceae bacterium; assembly: GCA_040079515.1. Taxonomy (GTDB): domain Bacteria; phylum Pseudomonadota; class Gammaproteobacteria; order Xanthomonadales; family Xanthomonadaceae; genus Lysobacter_I. Next base: position 14,241 of record JBEBKD010000034.1, on the reverse strand, counting down.
CCTCGCCGGGCAGGGTCAGCGCGCGGATGCGCTCGCCGTACTTCTCCAGCGTGTCCGGCAGCTTTTCCGCCCGGCGGACCAACGCGCGCGCCGACAGCGCGGCGCCGGCATCTTCGGCGATCCGCAGCCATTCGACCGCGAGATTGCGCGCCTGCGGCACCGGCCAGACGGCGTCGGCGGCGGCCAGCCATTCGCCGCGATCGGCCAGGGATTCGCCCCACAGCAGCCGCAGTTTGACCGCCAGTTCCGGCCGCGTCTTTTCCAGCGCCAACACCGCATCGCCGAACTGGCCGTCGCGCCGCGCGACCTGCATCGCGCGCTCCCAGTCGTCGGCGAGCAGCAGCAGGCGGACGATGGTCGCGGTGGGCATGTCCCAGGCCAGCGCCAGTTCGGCGGCCTGCGCATGGCGGCCGTGGCGTTCGAGATAGTCCAGACATTCCTGACGCGCATTCAGCAGTTCGCCGAGCACGAACACCGCCTCGTCGATGCGTCCCTGACGGTCCAGACGCTCGAACGTCTTGCGGTACATCTCGCGCAGATGCTGCTGCATCTCCGGGCCGAGATTCAGGTTCACGCTGGCGTCGCCAGCGCCGCCCAGGCGCAGATCCTGGCGGCGACCGGGCGCGCTGAACGACTGGCCCAGCGAGGCGCCGGTGCTGTCGATCGGCAGTGCGTGGCGCAGGGCTTCGCCGAGGTCGCCTTCGTCGAACAGTTTCATCATCCGCCGCAGGTAGGCGCCCTGACGCCAACCGATCAACTGCGACGCCCGCGTGGCGATGGCCAGCCGGGTCAGCGCCTCGCGCCACGCCGACGGGCGCTGCGGCGTACGGCGTGCGTGGACGCTGCCGCGCTGCGTGGCGGCCGATCCACTGCCGATGCCGGCGGCAAGGCCCGCCCCGGCACCGAGCCAGCCCGTCAGTTTGCCGAGCCATCCGCTGCCGCCCCGACCGGGTCGTCCACCATGCTTGCGGGCCTGCGCATCGGCAGCGGCGATCGCGCGTTTGACGAAGGCCTCGCGCTCGGCGCTGGGTGGCGGGATGGTGTCGCCGAGCACGTCGCGCACGTCGCGGCCTTTCAGCTGCGGGATCGACACCGCCTTGACCGAGGCGCTGCAGTCGAAGGTGTCGTGCAAGGCGTAATCGCCGATCTCGACCCACGCCGACAGATCGAGCGCCGCGCCGTCGCCCAGCCGCAGGCCGATCGCCTGCGCGCCGCGCACCAGCACCAGATCGAAGCCACGGGTTGCCGCGAGTTCCGCGCTGCCGAGCGGCGCGCTGCTCAGGGTGCCGTGGCCGATCAGGCACAGCGGCAGCCCCGGCAAGGATTCGCAGGCCAGCCACTCCGGCGTTGGCCAGCGCAGCAGGTCGCCATCCGCGAAGCGCAATGCCTGTGCGCCGCTGCGCCAGCACGCGAGCATCCGCTGCACGCGCGCCTCGACCGGGAATCGCGCGGCATCGAACCACAGCGCGGACACCGGTTGCATGCCGGACCACAGCGGCAGATGCACCGTGCCCGGGGCGTGGTCAGTCCGCATCCAACACCTCGCCATTGCCGGACCACGCCAGCGGCTTTTCTCCGCCCGGGGTCAGCACCACCAGCCGGCGATGTTCGGTGACCAGCGCGATCACATCGCAATCGGTGGCGACGCTGACGGTGGCGATCGGCTTATCGGCGCCATACAGAACATCCTGGCTTGCAGGGCCGATCAGCGACAGCCGGCGACGATCCGGCGACAGCGCGACCAGCGCGTGCTCCCAGCTTCCCGGCATCGTCACCAGCCCGAACACCCGCCATTGCGCGCCGATCCGCACCTGGATCTGCCGGCACGGGCCGTCGTCGTGGCGGGCGGGATGGATCGACCACGATCCGCCGTTGCGCAGATTCGTGCCGGGATCGGGCATGCACCACGCGCCGTTCCAGCCGCTGCGGCTGACCCGGCCGTTGAGGAAGGCGTGCTCCGGCTCCTCGGGCGCCGCCGCATGGCCGAGCACGGTTTCCGCGTCGCTACCGAAACGGCGGCGCAGCACCAGCTCCACGCGTTGCTGCCGATGGCGCAGGAACAGCAGCCGTTCGCCGTCGGCGCGCGCGATGGCCAGCACGTGGTCGGCGATCTGTTCGGCCAGCGGCGGCGCCTGTCCGGCCTGTTCGCCCTGCCAGCACAGCAGCCGTCCGGCCTGGTCCAGCACATACACGTGATGCGGCTTGCGGCCGCCGCTGAGCCACGCGCAGGACAGCCAGTGCGCCTGTCCGGGCGGCGCCTGGAAACGGTCGTTCGGCGGTCGCGATCGCGTGCGGAAGCCGTCGATCTTCCAGAAATGCAGATGGTCGGGGTCGGCGATGATGCCGCCGAAGTGCTTCTGGCCGAGTACGGCGCACATCAGCTCGCGACCGCTGGTCCACTGCATCGACCGGATCGCGGCCCGCGTTTCGCCTTCCTTTCTCGGCAGGGTGTAGATCATCGCGGCTCGGGTCGCGAGCAGCGCGACCGCGATGCGCTCGCCGCCGGGTCCGATCAGCGGCGGCTGTTTGAGCGAGAGTTTCTCGGCATCGTCATCGCCGCCGGTTTCGGCTTCGACGGCCGCCACCTCGAATGCGAACTGGCAGCGCAGCAGTTTCGCCGCCGCGCCCGAAGGCGGCAGCGGCAATGCGACGTCGCGCCGACCGCCCGGCCCGACGATCCGCACCGCCAGCGCGCCCAGCCATTCGCGCTGGATGTCGACTTGATGCGTGAATGCGGCCGTGTCGTCCGCGTCGCCGCTGGTGGCGCCGATCCGCCAGCATTCGCCGGGCGTGCGGCGATCGTCGGCCAGGGCGCTCTGCCACGCGCTGGCGGCAGCGGCGTCGGCGTGCGTCCAGCTGCGCTTGGCGAGGAAGTGCTTGAGCTGGCGGGCGCTGTCGGCGTCGTGCAGCGCGCCGGGCTCGGCGGCGGTGCCCCAGCAGAAGGCGATGCCCGCTTCCTGCGCGCGCCGGGCCAGCAGGATCCACAGTGCGATATGCGCCAGACGCGGCGCGCCAAGCTGCGCAGGGCCGGTGTCGAACAATGCGACGATCCGCGCGTCGACCTTGCGCGTTTCGTAGCGTGGCGACAGGAACAGATGCTCGCCGCTGCTCGCGCGGCGCAGGAATTCGTCCGGCGCCGCGTCGGCGATCGCCCACTCGCTCAGCAGCAGCCGGTGATACGGGCCGCGCCGCCGCAGTGCGTCGATCCCGGCGGGTTCGTGTTCGCCGCGCTGCTGCGGGCCGCGAAACGCACCCATCGCCGACTGCAGCCGCTGCAGCAGATCGCCGACTGCGATGATCTGCTCCGGCTCCAGCCATTCCAGCCATTGCCGCCATGGCTGCAGCGCCACCGGCATCGGCGTCGGACTCGGGGTGGCTTTGGCGATCGGAGCGGCCGTGGCGACAGCGTCAGCCGGTGCGGGCAACGCCAGGCGCGGCTGTTCGGAAGACGACATCAGGACACCCACAACATCAGGACACCCAGTGCGCGGCGATGCGCGCCAGCACCGCCGCATCGGCAGGCAGCAGCCGGTGCAGCGGCACCAGCTGCGCCGGCTGTGGCCACAGCAGCATCGGTCGCTGCGGATGTTTGCGTGCGATCGCTGCCGCCAGCAGGTCCAGCGCGATCTCCGGGCGTTCCAGCGTCGGTAGCCACAGACCCGGCGCTTCGGCGCGCGGCGCGATGTAGCGCGTGCCGTCCACCCACGGCAGTGCCTCGGTCTTTCCGGTCAGCACCAGCAGATCCTGATGCGCGCTGACCTGCCACTGCGGCGTCGACTGCGCAGCGGCGATGGCCTCGGCTTTCGCGAACAGTGCGCGCGCGACGTCGCCGCAGCCCACCACGCCCATCGCGGGCGGCACATCGGTTTCGTTGCGCCAGGTCCAGTGCATGGTCGTGCTGCGGCCGTTGCGTCGATCAGGCGTCGATCAGGCCGGAGCCGAGATCATCGCGACCAGACGCGCACGCTGTTCGGCCAGAACCTCCGGCAGCGCATCGGCCGTGAAGTTCGCGTCGATCTCGCGCAGCAGCGCTTCCGCCAGCGTGGTCTGCACCACGCGGTCGTGGCCGCCGTCGAGGCAGCTCTTCGCCGCATCCACCAGCCGCGCCACGCGCGACATCGGCTGCAGCGTGGCCAACTCCACCGCCGCGTGCAGGGTGGGATTGGCGGCGACGGCCAATCGGTCGCGCAGCACTTCGCGCGCGCTCAGCTGGCTCTGCTGGGTGGGCATCACATAGAACAGCGGCCACAGATCGGCTTCGGTCGCGCGCTGGCGGCCGGCCAGCACCGTCGCCGCCGCCACCAGCCGCTGCGCCTTCACGATCCGCCGGTCGGACAGGGTCAGGCCCGCTGCGCGCAGTTGTCGCACTGCTGCGGCCAGCGCGCCGCGCGCGTCGTCCATTTCGACGGCGGCGACCGCGTCGCACAGCGCACCGAGCTGGGAGAGATCGGCGCAGTGCGCGGTCGGCAGGCGTTCGCTCTGCCAGCCGCCGGCGAGCAGCGCTTCCAACTGGTTGTCCGGCACCGGTTCGACGAACAGATGCAGCAGGAAGCGGTCGGCGAAGGCGGCCAGCGATTCGTCGTCGGGCAGCGCGTTCGCCGCACCCACGCAGACCCGCAGCGGACAGTGGTGCACGGTCTGCCCGCGACGGAAGCGGCGCTCGTTGAGAATGCCCAGCAGCGTGTTCAGCACCGCCGTCGAGCCGAGGAACACTTCGTCGAGGAACACCACATCCGCTTCCGGCAGCATGCCGGTGACATCGGTCTCGACCACGCCTTCGCGCAGCTTGCGCAGATCGACCGGCCCGAACAGTTCCGACGGCTCGGTGAAGCGGCCCAGCAGATATTCGAAATAGCGCCCGCCCAGCGCGCCCGCGACCCGACGCACGATCGCGCTCTTGGCGGTACCGGGCGGCCCGATCACCAGCAGATGTTCCTGGGCCACGGCGGCCAGCACGATCAGCTCGGCCAGCTGTTCGCGGCCGACCATGCCGACGGTCGCGGTTTTGACTACATCGCGCAGGCGTGCGGCGGAATCACTGAGGGATGAGGTCATCGGATTCGATCGAAAAGCGGAAAGGGAGCAATGCAGTACTTGATTCAGGCGCGCACGCGACTGCGCAACCACCCGCGCCGCACGAAGAACGCCAGTGTCATCACCGCCAGCCACACGCCGTAACCCAGCGACGCCGCCAGCACCTGCGGCCAGATCCTGCCGTGACCGCCGCTGGCGTTGTCGTGCGACCAGTGGATGCTGGCCACGAACGCGACGACCGAAAGCATCAGCGCAGCGATATCAAAGAGCACGCGCGCGGCATGTCGCGGCTGTCGAGGATAGATCCAGTACAGCGCACCGAGAATCAGGAACCAGGGCAGGAACAGGATCAGCGCGAGGTTGTATTCGACGAGTGGGTTCATTTGGCGATTCTAGCTGCTACGCAAGAACAACTTCGACCAAGCAGAACTGTCGACTTCCGTGCATCGCAGCAAATGCCACCGGAGCCGCTCTGCTCCCTCCCTTTCGCCGTAGGCGAAGGGGAGGGCCGGGGTGGGGTTGCATCCGGCGACGGCTTGCTTTGCCAAGCATCTTTTCAAATGGTTGTCGAAAGCGCCTTGTGCGCCCGGGCTCTGCCGTGGCCTCGCCCCCCTCCCAACCTCCCCCCGCGCTTTGCGCGATGGGAGGAGCTGGTCCGCGCGTTTTTGACATCATCTCGGCGCGGGCCGGAATCCAGCGCCTGGGCTTTTGGTTTTTGTAGTGGCTGCGGAAGCCGCGACTCTTCACATCAGATAGCGTTACGCAAAGGAAAAATCACCGCCGGATTTTCGTTCGATGAATATATCGTGCAGGCTCACAATGAGGCCATCGTCCTATGCCTCTTTGCTTCGAACACGATCAGTCTCGGCTTTCTGAATTTCATCAAGCACTTCAACAACCAGATATTCCAGATCCTGGTCTATCGGCTCAAGCACTTCTGCAGCGGACGCCAGCGTGGAGCCGCCTTCATTTTTGAGCTTTACCACCCATGCGCCGGCTTCCTTTGGATTTTCGAAGCTGAGGCTTTGCAGAAGAACACGATCAGAGCCATCTACCAACTTGAAATAAAAACGACCATCTTTTTCCCGGTATTGTTTCAGCGCTCCTGAATGCCGCGCACTGGTCGAGCGAACGTCGCCAAGAGTCACCTTCATGTGACCATGGATTGGTGCCTTCGACAAATCCCGAAACCCCACAGCCTCCCGCAGCCGCTTCATCAGCGGCAGACCATGGCGTTCGCGCGCCACAGCAGCGCCTTGACGCAGCATGCCTTCGATCTTCTCCGGCTGCGCCATCAGCGCGTTGTAGCGTTCGCGCATCGGCGACAGTTCGCTGTCGATGCGCTCGAACAGCATCTGCTTCGCATCGCCCCAGCCGATGCCGTCGGCGAAGGCTGCGCGCATCGCATTGGTTTCTTCGGTGCTGGCGAAGGCCTGATAGAGCTGGAACAGCGCAGAACCTTCGGTGTCCTTCGCTTCGCCCGGCGCGCGCGAGTCGGTGACGATCGAGAAGATCAGCTTCTTCAGCTGTTCGCGCGAGCAAAACAGCGGAATGGTGTTGTCGTAGCTCTTCGACATCTTGCGGCCGTCGAGGCCGGGCAATGTGGCGACGTGTTCCTCCACCGCCGCTTCGGGCAGTACCAGATGATCGCCGTAGAGATGGTTGAAGCGCTGCGCGAAATCGCGCGCCATCTCGATGTGCTGGATCTGGTCGCGGCCCACCGGCACCTTGTGCGCGTTGAACACCAGGATGTCGGCGGCCATCAGCACCGGATACATGAACAGGCCGGCGTTGATGCCGAAATCGTCGTCCTCGCCCTCTGCACGGTTCTTGTCGACGGCGGCCTTGTAGGCGTGGGCGCGGTTGAGGATGCCCTTGCCGGCGACGCAGGTCAGGAACCAGGTCAGTTCCGGAATTTCGATGATCTCGCTCTGGCGATAGAACCACACGCGATCGTTGTCCGGCTCCAGTCCGCAGGCCAGCCAGCTCGCGGCGATATCGAGCGTGGAGCGCTGCACTTTCACCGGGTCCTGCACCTTGATCAGCGCGTGCATGTCAGCGAGGAAGTAGAAATTCTGGGTGCCGGGCATGCGGCTGGCGGCGACGGTCGGGCGGATCGCACCGACGTAGTTGCCCAAGTGCGGAATGCCCGAAGTGGTGATGCCGGTGAGGACGCGGGTGACGGTCATGGGGCCAACAAGTGGGGAAGAGCTGGCCGGCTAGTTTACCCGCGGCTGAATCCTGCAGCCGGACTGGCGAAGCGGGCGCAAACCCCATCCGGCGGGGTGGGGCGTTCATGGTGAGTGTCCACTTCGGACACCCATCACTCACGGAGCCCGTCATGTTGCGCCCGACCGTCCTGCTGCTGTCCGCCCTGATCGCCACCACCGCCTGCAGCTCACTGTCGGCGCAGCCGCTGGTCGATGTCGATATCGTCGACCGCGACACCGGCGAGTGGTTGCCCGAATACCGTCATCGCGGCCGCGACTGGGTGCCCGGCGTCCCCGGCCACCGCTACAGCGTGCGGATGACCAACACCACCGGCGAACGCGTACTTGTAGTGCTGTCGGTCGATGGCGTGAATGCGGTCAGCGGCCAGACCGCCGCCGCCAGCCAGACTGGCTACGTGCTGGGTCCGTGGCAGAGCACCGAGATCACCGGCTGGCGCAAGTCCTGGCAGGACGTCGCCCAGTTCTACTTCACCGATCTGCCCGACAGCTACGCCGCGCGCACCGGTCGGCCCGACAACGTCGGCGTGATCGGCGTGGCGGTGTTCCGCGAACGCGCGCAGCCGCAGCCGTATTACGAACCCGCGCCGATCGGTCGTGACGATCGCGAATACGACCGCGACAACCGTTATCGCGACCAGGCGAGCCGCGCCGAGGGCAAGTCCGCACCTGCAGGTGCGCCGCCGGCATCCCGCCGTGCCTCCGAATCCGTCGCTTCGGATTCCGCCAATGGCGTCGGCCAGAGCATCGGCACCGGCCACGGCGCCCGCGAATGGTCGCCGGTCAGCCGCACCGACTTCGTCCGCGCCTCGCGTACGCCGGCCCAGGTGCTGCAGATGCGCTACGACGATATCGACAATCTGGTGGCGATGGGCGTGATGCCGCGGCCCTACCGCTACGACGGACGCCGTCATGGCCAGCCGCAGGCGTTCCCGAACGGCTTCGCGGCGGATCCTCCGGGCAACTGGTAATCCCCTTTCCAGCGCTTCGAACGACGGGCCGGCCTTTGCCGGCCCGTCTGCGTTCAATCAACGCCTACGGGATCGTGTACCCGCAGTCATTCACGTATCCTGATCCGAAACCTGTTCCTGCGCGGGGGCGCATGCATCATGAAACCAATGGTTGTGCTGTCGTGGTGCTTTGCGCTGTTGTTGTCGATCGCGTGGCCTGCCGCGGCCCAGACTGCCGCGGCGATCGATCTGCAGCCGTTCCTGCGCAAGGACAGCTATGAGCGGATAAAGATCTCGCCGACCGGCGAGTTCTACGCGGCGACGGTGCCGCTCGCGGACCGCACGATCCTGGTGGTGATCCGTCGTTCCGACCAGAAACCGATCGCCAAGATCGAGGATCGCGAAGACACCGTGATCGACGATTTCTGGTGGGTCAACGACAACCGGGTGATGGCGAGCATGGCCAGAAAATACGGCCGCGACGATACCCCATCGCCGACCGGACAGCTGGTCGCGGTCGATGCCGACGGCGGTCGCGCGCGCTGGCTCACCGGTCCGACCGACTACACGTTCGCGCTCATGCACGACGATCTGCGCGAGGACGACGACAACGTGCTGATCCGGGTGATTCCCTACGACGACAACCCGGAAACCTCGCTGGAGAAAATGAACGTCTACACCGGCAAGCGCAGCCCGGTGTCCGCGGCGCCGGTGCGTCGCGCAAGCTTCACCACCGATCATGCCGGCAACGCGCGTTTCGCGCTGGGGGCCGGCACCGACAACGCCACCAAACTCTACTATCGCGATCCCGGCAACAAACCGTGGCGGCTGATCAACGATGAAGCGGTCAGCGGTCTGGTCGAAGTCGCGCTGGGTTTCTCCGCCGATGAGCGCACCGCGTACCTGCAGGTGGAGTACAAGACCGGTTCCGACGCGATCGTGGCGATGGCGATCGACAGCGGTGCGCGCACGGAATTGCTGCGCGATCCGGATGTCGATCCGTTTGCGATCCTCTCCGCGGCGGACAGCGATGCGCCGGCGGGTGCGCTGTACATGCACGACCGCACCCGCACCCGGTTTTTCGATCCGGCGTCGCAGACCGCGAAGTACTACCGGCAGATGGAAAAGGCTTTCCCGGGCGATACGGTCGTGCTGACCTCGGCTACGCACGATGGTCGTCTCCTGCTGTTTGCGGTATCGAGCGACCGCAATCCCGGCGACTTCTATCTCTTCGACACGGTCGCGAAAAAAGTCGACGCCGTGTTCAGTCGTCGGCTGTGGTTCGATCCGGGCAAACGGCCTCCAGCGCGCAGCGTCGACATCGCAGCGCGCGACGGCTTGAAACTGCATGGTTATCTGACCCTGCCGTTGGGCAAGGAGCCCGGCACTCCGCTGCCGCTCGTGCTGCTGCCGCATGGTGGTCCATTCGGTGTGTTCGACGAATGGTGGTTCGACGACGAGGCGCAGATGCTCGCCGAAGCCGGCTATGCCGTACTGCGGGTCAATTATCGCGGCTCCGGCAACTACGGGCGCGAATTCCTGCACGCGGGCGCGAAAGAGTGGGGCCGCAAGCTGCAGGACGATCTGACCGATGCGACGCGCTGGGCGATCGCGCAGAAGATCGCCGATCCCGGGCGCATCTGCATCTACGGCGCCAGCTACGGCGGTTACGCGGCGTTGATGGGCGCCGCGACCGAGCCCGCGCTGTATCGCTGTGCGGTCGGCTATGTCGGCGTTTACGACATGGTGAAGCGTCACAAGGCGCTCGCTGGAGACAGTCGCAGCGGCCAGACATGGGCCAATGAGTGGATGGGACAACGCGAGGGCATGGCGGCGATTTCACCGACCGGGTTCGCGAACCGGATCAAGGTGCCGGTGTTTCTCGCTGCGGGCGGCAAGGACCGGGTCGTGCCGGTCGAGCACACCGAAGCGATGGAGAAAGCGTTGAAAGCCGCGGGCGTGCCGGTGGAAAGCCTCTACTTTCCGCATGAAGGCCACGGTTTCTACGTCGAAGAGCATCGCCGCGAGTTCTACACGAAGCTGCTCGCGTTCCTGTCGAAGCATCTGGGCGGCGCGACGGCGAAGTAGCCGTCCGGATATGCGGATCCTTTATGCGGGAAAGCGGCGCCTTCGCGCGCCGCCGGGGGATTATTCCGCGTTGCGCAGATACGGCTCGACCGTGCCCTTGAGTTTCATCGTCATCGGCTGGCCGCGGCGGTCGAGGGCCCTGCCGGCGATCACGCGCACCCAGCCTTCGCTGACGCAGTATTCCTCGACATTGGTGCGATCCACCCCGTTGAACAGGATGCCGATGCCGCGTTCGAGCAATTCTGCGTCGTAGTGCGGGCTGCGCGGGTCGTTGGAAAGACGGTCGGGAAGCGTGTCGGTCATGGCGCTGCAACGGGTGGCGAAAGTGGCAGATAGCATACGCAATCGGCCGATGCGGGCCTATAGCCGAGCCGGCGTTATGCCGTGTCTCGTCCTGCGTTCTCGCCGCGCTGCAATGGATCAGGCAGTGCTTCCTCCGCACCGACGAAGCCCAGCGACACCGAATTCAGGCAATGCCGTTCGCCGGTCGGCGGCGGGCCATCCGGGAACACGTGTCCGAGATGGCTGCTGCAGCGTTTGCATACGATTTCGACCCGCAGCATGCCGTGGCTGACATCGCGGATGCGGCCGATATGCGCTTCGTCGTACGGCGCGAAGAAGCTCGGCCAACCGGTGCCGGAATCGAATTTCGCGTTGGAGCGGAACAGCGGCAGCCCGCAAAAGCGGCAGACGTAGACGCCTTCGCGCTTGTTGTCGAGGAACACGCCGCAGAACGGCGCTTCGGTGCCGTGCGACAGCAGCACGCGGCGTTCTTCCGGCGACAGTGCGGCGGCGAGCGTCTGGCGCTGCGCGTCGCTGGGCGGTGACAGGTCGAATGTGGACATCGGATTCTCCAGCGGATATGGACCAGGACGAGGATCGAGACAGCATCAAGACCAGGATCATGAGGCGGCGAAAGCACCATCGGTTGCGTCGGCGGGATCGATCGCCCGCCTCGCGGTCGATTCATGACGATGATCGCACGCATGCGCAGATGCTTCGCCTGCGCGCAGCGCTCGCGCATGGCTTTGAATCGGTGGCTGAAGGCCCCATGATGCAGCGATGACTTCCTCCCCCGTCGCCGCTGCGGATCCGCAGCCGCAAGAGACTGTTCCGGTCGCGCCTCCGGCGCACGCGCGCAGCGAAACCCAGATACTGCGCGAAATCCTGCCCTATCTGCGCCCGTTCGTCGGACGCATTCTGCTGGCGCTGGCGCTGGTGGTCGTGGGCAAGCTCGCAGGTCTGGCCGTGCCGACGGTGCTGAAAAAACTGGTCGATACGCTCGACGTCAAGACTGATCCGGCCTTGCTGGTGTTGCCGGTCGGTCTGCTGCTGGCCTACGGCGCGTCGCGGGTCGGCATGACGTTCTTCGCCGAAGTCCGCCAGATCGTGTTCGCACGGGTGATGGCGCGGGTGTCGCGGCGGGTGACGCTGCAGGTGTTCCGGCATCTGCACGCGTTGTCGCTGCGGTTCCATCTTGCCCGCCGCACCGGCGGCGTCGCCCGCGACATCGAACGCGGCGGCTCGGCGATCGCAGATCTGCTCGACTGGATGATTTACACCATTCTGCCGACGCTGTTCGAAATCACGCTGGTCACCGGCGTGCTGGTCTGGATGTACGACTGGGGCTTCGCGGCGATCACCCTGATCACGCTCGCGGCGTACATGGTCTTCACTTTCATGGTCACCGAATGGCGCACGCGCTATTACCGCGCTGCGGTCGAAGCCGATACCCGCGCCAACGAGCGTGCGGTCGATTCGCTGCTGAACTACGAAACCGTCAAGTATTTCGGCAACGAAGAACACGAAGCGCGCCGCTACGACATCAGCCTGCAGGAGCGCGAGGAAGCGCAGGTGATGAGCCGCAAGACGCTTGGTCTTCTGAATCTCGGCCAGGTCACCATCGTGTCGCTCGGCGTCACCGCCATGATGTGGCGCGCCGCCGCCGGTGTGGTCGAAGGCACGATGACCATCGGCGGACTGGTGTTCGTCAACGCGGTCCTGCTGCAGCTGTCGGCGCCGCTGAATCTGCTCGGCATGATGTACCGCGAGGTGAAACAGGCGTTCACCAACCTCGAACGCCTGTTCGGTCTGCTCGACGAAAGCATGGATGTGCGCGATCGCGACGACGCGGTGCCGCTGCGCGCGGATCGGCCGAAGGTCGTGTTCGAGCACGTGCGCTTCGGCTACGACCCGCGCCGCGAGATCCTGCGCGATGTCGGCTTCGAAGTGCCGCGCGGCGGTACCGTCGCCGTGGTGGGCCATTCGGGCTCCGGCAAATCCACGCTCGCGCGACTGCTCTATCGTTTCTACGACATCGATGCCGGCCGCATCGCGATCGAGGACGTCGACGGCGTGCTGCGCGACATCCGCGATTACACCCAGGATTCGCTGCGCAAGGCGATCGCGATCGTGCCGCAGGACACGGTGCTGTTCAACGACACCATCTACTACAACATCCTGTACGGGCGCCCGGACGCGAGCCGCGAGGAAGTCGAGGGCGCGGCGCGTGCGGCGCATATCCATGAACTCATCGTCGGCCTGCCCGATGGCTACAAAACCGAAGTGGGCGAACGCGGCCTGAAACTGTCGGGCGGCGAGAAGCAGCGCGTCGCCATCGCCCGCGCACTGCTGAAGAATCCCGCGATCCTGATCTTCGATGAAGCGACCTCGGCGCTCGATTCGAAATCCGAGCAGGCGATCCAGTCGGAACTCGATCGCATCGCCCAGGGCCGCACGACCTTCGTGATCGCCCACCGCCTGTCGACGATCATGAATGCCGACGAGATCCTGGTGATGGACAAGGGGGAAATCGTCGAGCGAGGGAACCATGCGGCGCTGCTGTCGCAGGACGGTTATTACGCCCAGCTGTGGCGGATGCAGCAGCAGGAACGCAGCGAAGAGCCGACAGGCGAAGTCTGAAACGCAGAAGACGCCGTGCGCGAACACGGCGTCTTCGATCGCTGCGTGATGGATGCCGTCGATTATTTCGGCAGCAGCACCTTGTCGATGACGTGGATGACGCCGTTGCTCTGGTAGACATTCGCGATCGCGACCTTGGCGCGGTTGCCCTTGCTGTCGGTGACGGTCACGTTGCTGCCCATCGTCTTGAAGGTCAGCGTTTCGCCCTGCACGGTGGCGTAGGTGGCGCTGCCTTTGCCGGCCTTGATCTTCGCGGCGATCGCCTTGGCGTCGATGCGACCCGGGACCACGTGATAGGTGAGGATACCGGCGAGCATTGCCTTGTTTTCGGGCTTCAGCAGCGTGTCGACGGTGCCTGCGGGCAGTGCGGCGAACGCGGCGTTGGTCGGCGCGAACACGGTGAACGGACCTTTGCCCTTCAGTGTTTCGACCAGGCCGGCGGCTTTCACTGCGGCGACCAGGGTGGTGTGGTCCTTCGAGTTCACTGCGTTGTCGATGATGTCCTTGGTGGGCAGCATCGCTGCGCCGCCGACCATCGGGTTGTCGTGCATGCCGCCATGATTTCCGGCAAGGGCGACGCCTGCGAACGCGATCGAGGTGGCCAGTGCGGCCGAGAGCAGTTTGATATTCATCGTGGAAGTTCTCCGTGGGGATGGGGAGTGACCGGCCCTCCGCGCTGGGGAGGGTTGGGGTTGCGCGGAAGACCGGTACGCGGAGAGTTACGCGGCGTTGCAGCGTATGGATGCAGCGCGGATGAAGAAAATTGGAATTTTGTCGCCGGGGTGGCGCGTACGTTGATTAGCGCTGGATGGATGCAGCTGTTCGAAAATAATTTGATGGCGCTTCAGTGTCTGCGGGTAAAGCCTGTCATCTTTTTCGCGCTGGTGCGCGAGTTACTTTCTTTGGCGCAAAGAAAGTAACGCGGATTCAACCGATCGACGCAACAGTTTGTCGGTATCGCTCTGCCGGTGTTTCATAGCCTAGCGTCTTGCGTGGTCTTTCGTTTAGCTTGCGTGCGA
>JBEBKD010000033.1:0-33728 GCA_040079515.1 Lysobacteraceae bacterium | reverse complement strand
CGCGCCTGGCACGACGGCGGGTGTGTACACGTATCCGTACACGATCTGCGAAGTGCTGAACCCGACGAACTGCGACACGGCGACGGCGACAGTGGTGGTCGGCGCGGCGGTGATCGATGCGGTGGACGACACCGGCACGGTGGCCAATGGCGCGACCGGCGGCGTGGGTGTGCCGAACGTGCTGGTCAACGACACGTTGAACGGCAACCCGGCGACGCTGGCGACGGTGACGATCACGCAGCTGGCGACGAGCAATCCGAACGTGACGCTGAACCCGGCGACGGGTGCGGTGACGGTGGCCCCGGGCACGCCTGCGGGCACGTACACGGTGGACTACGAGATCTGCGAGATCCTGAACCCGACGAACTGCGACACGGCGGTGGCGACCATCACGGTCGGTGCGGCGCCGATCGTGGCGAACCCGGATGTGGGCACGGTGCCGAACGGTGCGACCGGCGGTGTGGGTGTGCCGAACGTGCTGGTCAACGACACGTTGAACGGTGCGCCTGCGACCTTGGCGACGGTGGTGATCACGCAGGTGAGCACGACCAACCCGAACGTGACCTTGAACCCGGCGACGGGTGCGGTGACGGTGGCCCCGGGCACGCCTGCGGGCACGTATGTCGTCACCTACCAGATCTGCGAACAGCTGAACCCGACGAACTGCAGCACGTCGACGGCGACGATTACTGTCGGCGCCGCTCCGATCGATGCGGTGGACGACGACTACAGCGCGACGCCGGTGAACGGTGCGAGCGGCGGAACGACGCCGACGGTGCTGACGAACGACACGTTGAACGGTAATCCGGTGACGGTGGGTGCTGGCGGCAACGTGACATTGGCTCCCGGTGCGGCGCCGACGCCGACAGCGGGCAGCATCACGATGAACCCGGATGGCACGATCACGATCGCGCCTGGCACGACGGCGGGTGTGTACACGTATCCGTACACGATCTGCGAAGTGCTGAACCCGACGAACTGCGACACGGCGACGGCGACAGTGGTGGTGAGCGCGGCGGTGATCGATGCGGTGGACGACACCGGCACGGTTCCGAACGGTGCGACCGGCGGCGTGGCGGTACCGAATGTCCTGATCAACGACACGCTCAACGGTGTGCCGGTGACCCTGACGACGGTGACGCTGACCCAGGTCTCGACGAGCAACCCGAACGTGACGCTGAACCCGACAACGGGTGCGGTGACGGTGGCCCCGGGTACTCCGGCGGGCACCTACACGCTGGTCTACCGGATCTGCGAAATCCTGAACCCGAACAACTGCGACACGGCGACCGTGACGGTCACCGTGGGTGCGGCAGTGATCGATGCGATCGACGACAGCTACGGTCCGGTCAACGGTGCGACGGGTAACCCGAATGCCGGCAACGCCTACACCAACGACACCCTCAACGGTGTTGCGGTGAACGTGGCCGACATCACCGGTACGGTGACCACCCCGGCAACGCCGATCAACGGTGGCCCGGCGCCGGTCCTGAATCCGCAGACGGGCAACGTGAGCGTGCCGGCCGGAACGCCGGCGGGCACCTACACGATCGTCTACCGGATCTGCGAAAACCTGAATCCCGCCAACTGCGACACGGCGACGATCACGGTGACCGTGGATGCCGCGCCGATCGATGCGGTGGACGATGCCTTCCCGCCGGTCAACGGCGTGGGCGGCGGCACGACCGCTTCGGTGCTGGTCAACGACACGCTCAACGGCGTGGCGGTGATCCCGGCCAATGTGACCCTGACGCCCGGCATCGCGCCGACGCCGACCAGCGGCAGCATCGTGATGAATCCGGACGGCACGATCACGGTGGCGCCGAATACGGAAGCGGGCACCTACACGTATCCGTACACGATCTGCGAAGTGCTGAACCCGAACAATTGCGACACCGCAATCGCGACCGTGGTCGTGTCCGCGCAGCCGGGTCTGACGATCGACAAGATCGCCGGCACTCCGACGGCGAGTGCGGCCGGCGGCACGATCCCGTACAGCTTCGTGGTGACCAATACCGGCAACGTGACGGTGACGGGCCTGACGATCAACGACGCGCAGCTCAGCGCGGCGGCGGTCTGCCCGACCACCACACTGGCGCCGGGTGCGTCCACCACGTGCACGGGCTCGCACACCATCACCCAGGCGGAAGTGGATGCGGGCACGGTGGTCAACACCGCGACCGCGACCGGCACGCTGCCGGGTGGCGGCACCACGGTGTCTCCGCCGGACAGCACCACCACGACGATCGTGCAGACCCCGGCGATCACCGCAGTGAAGACGGCCACGCTGACCACCGACGGCGGTTTGCCGGGTCTTGCCGATCCGGGCGATGTCATCACCTACAACGTCACCGTCCGCAACAGCGGCAACGTGACGCTGAGCAGTCTGGTGGTTGCGGACAGCTTTGAAGGCGGTACGCCGACGACGCTGAACTGCACGCCGACCACGCTGGCTCCGGGCGCCACGGCCACCTGCGCGAGTTACACGCATACGGTGACCGCGGCCGAAGCGGCGGCGGGCGGCACGCTGGACAACGTGGTGACGGCAACGGCGACCTCGTCGACCTCGACCCAGACGGTCACCTCGACCAGCACGGCCGTGGTCAACGTCAACGGCGAGCCGGCGGCGATCCGCATCATCAAGACCGCCACTCCGCGCGACGTGAAGGTCGGCGATCTGGTCCGCTACACGCTGACGATGCAGAACACGAGCCTGACACCGATGGTCGATGGCACGCTGATCGACACGCCGCCTGCGGGCTTCAACTACGTCGAGGGTTCGCTGGCAGTGGTCGATGCCGACAACGCCGGTCGCCTGGTCGGGACCTACCCGATCCGGGTCGACCAGCTCGACATCGCGGGCGAAGGCAGCGCCACCATCACCTACCTGCTGCGCGTCGGCGCGGGTGTCCGTCCGGGCGTCCACACCAACAGCGCGTATGTCGAGGACAACGGTGAGGTGGTGTCCAATGTCGCCACCGCGAACGTGCAGATGACGTCCGATCCGCTGATGGACGAATCGCTGATCGTCGGTACGGTCTTCAACGACCGCGACGGCGACCGTTGGCAGGATGCGGCCGGCCTCAGCGGCGTCCGCGTCCAGGGTGGTTTCGCGCCGGAAGCCTACGTGCCGAATTCGACCACGGTCGATCGCGGCACCGGCCCGACGCCGGAGCCCGATGCCAGCTCGCCGATGCTCCACGGCATCGATGTGGGCGACATCTCCGCGCGTCAGTCCGAGGCCGATCCGGTCGCCAGGCACACGGTGTTGATCCGCCAGACGCTGCGCGACCTGCGCTTCAACGACGACTTCGTGCTGACCACCGCACAGGGCGTCACGGTGCGCATGACCGCCGATGGCAAGACCTCGGTCGACAAGACCGGCGATGCGGCCAAGGGCCTCAACGCCGCCGAGCCGACGGTGGAACGCCGCGTCAGCCAGGTGGCCGACGGCTATGTCGTCGACTACGTGATCGCCAACGCCGGCATCGACGAACGCGGCATCCCGGGCGTGCGTATCGCCTCGGTGGAAGGTCTGCTGATGGAAACCGACCAGTACGGTCGTTACCACCTGACGGGTGTGGACGGCGGTCGCGAACGCGGTCGCAACTTCATCCTGAAGATCGATCCGGCCACGCTGCCGCCGGGCAGCACGTTCACCACGGACAACCCGCTGGTGAAGCGCGTGACCCCGGGCGTACCGACCCGTTTCGACTTCGGCGTGAAGATGCCGGTGACGATGCTGGAAGGCGGCGCGCAGACGGTCGAGATGGAGCTGGGCGAAGTGATCTTCCACGCCGAAAGCGCCAAGCTCCGCGCGGAATACCTGCCGGTGATCGAAAAGATCGCCGCGCAGGTGCGCAGCCACGGCAACGGTGAAGTGGTGCTGGCCGCCAATGGCGAAACCCAGGCGCTCGCCTACGATCGCGCCAAGGCGGTGCAGACAGCGCTGCTGGGCATGTTGAGCAAGGACGAGGCGCAGGCGGTGAAGATCAGCCTGCGCACCGATCTGGCCGACCCCGACAGCACGCTGGTCTCGCTCGGCGAGTCGCCGGTGCTGGGCATGGTGCTGTTCGATACCGACCAGTCGGCGATCAAGCCCGAGTTCGCGCCGGTGATCGCCAAGGTCGCGGCGGATATCGAACGATTGCGAGGCGGCGTGGTCGGCATCATCGGTCATGCCGACAAGCGCGGCTCCGCGGAATACAACGTCGCGCTTGGCATGCGTCGTGCTAAAGCGGTGTACGAGGCGATCGCTGCGAAGCTCAGCCCGGAGGTGCGCAGCAAGCTGCGCGTGGATTTCAGCGACAACCCGACCGCCCCTGTCGGCATTCGTGGTCAATAAGGGGCGATGACGATGAAGATGAAACTCCTCGACTACACCTTGATCAGCCTGCTGGCCGGTATGGCGCAGATGGCGTCGGCCCAGGCCGCCTCTGCGCAGGACGCCGAAGCTGCGAAGGCTCCGTCGCCCAACGTTGCGGCGCAGGTCGACTGCAGCGGTAACGACTGCACCTCGCAGGACGGCCTGCTGCTGCGGGTACGCACCCGCGGCGAGCATCAGCCCGAAACGCGCAACACCACCGACGCCGACAGCTCGCCGACTCTGCAGCCGGACCGCCGGGTCACGATCGAAACCGAGCAGCCGGGCAAGGTGCAGGCGATCGGCAAGTGGTCGACCGATGTCCCGGGCGGCGGCGTGATCTGGGCCACCGAAGATCCCAATCTCGGCCAGCCGCAGTTCAACGTGTCCGCGCCGTCGCTGGTGGCGTTCGATGGCGGCCGGATCACCAAGCCGGTGCGTTTCTACGCCTTCAGCAATTACTCGGCCTTCATCCAGCGCGCCGAAGTGCTGATCTATCGCGCCAGCGACACCGATCTGGTGACCCCGCTGGCCAAGGTCGATCTGCCGACCGGCGCGGTGACCGACGCCACGTGGGACGGCACGCTGCCGGCGGGCTTCGAAGCCCGCGCGGGCGACGAACTGCTGTACCTCGTGCGCGCTTACGGTGCCGACGGCAACTACGACGAAACCTATCCGCGACGCCTGCAGCTGGTCACGCCAGAAGAAGTCGAGCGCGGCAACCAGACCCTGCGCCAGTCGGTGGAGCGTCGCAACGGCATCGCACTGAGCACCGAAGAAGCCGAGCAGCGCAGTCTGGTCGAAGGCATCTTCGGCGAGAACTCGCTGCGCCAGCAGAACATCCCGATCTACGGCTCGCGCATCCGCATCCAGGGTCGCGATCTGCCCGAGGGCTACAGCGTCCGCATCAACGGCCAGAGCCATCCGATCGATCTGCAGCGCAAGCTGGTCGCGGAATATCTGGTTCCGGTCGGGCGTCACAGCTTCGATCTGGAACTGCGCGGCCCGAACCAGGAAACGCTGTCGCGCAATCTCGATATCGATGTCAGCGGCAAATACATGTTCGCCGTCGCCATCGCCGATCTCACCCTGTCCGGCAACAGCGCCTCCGGCTCGATCGAGCCGCTGGCCGGCGACGACCGCTACGACGACAGCTTCCTGATCGAAGGCCGCCTCGCGTTCTATCTGAAGGGCAAGGTCAAGGGTAAATATCTGGTCACCGCCCAGGCCGATACCCAGGAGCGGGAAGTTTCCGATCTGTTCAAGGGCTTCTGGAACGCCGACCCGCAGGATGTGTTCCGCCGTCTCGATCCGGATGCCTACTATCCGGTCTACGGCGACGACTCTACGACCTATCGCGACGTCGACACCCAGGGCCGCCTGTACGTCCGCGTCGACTGGGACAAGAGCCAGGCGGTGTGGGGCAACTTCAACACCGGCATCACCGGCAACGAATACGGCCAGTACTCGCGTTCGCTGTACGGCGGCGCGGTGTCGTGGCGTTCGCGCCAGGCGACCGCGCTGGGCGAGCCGGGCAGCGAACTGAAGGTGTTCGGCTCCGAAGCGCAGACCGCGCCCGGGCACAGCGAATTCCTCGGCACCGGCGGCAGCCTGTACTACCTCAAGCACACCGATGTGATGCCGGGTTCGGATCGCCTCGTGCTGGAAGTGCGCGACGAGACCACCGGCCGCGTCGAGCGCCGGATCGATCTGGCGCGCGGCGCCGACTACGAGATCGACGAGTTCCAGGGCCGCGTGCTGCTGACCCGTCCGCTCTCGCAGATCACCCGCGAGAACATTCCCACGCTCACCCGCGACACGCCGCTCGACGGCTTCGCGCAGATCCTGCTGATCGATTACGAATACATCCCCAGCGGGTTCGATGCCGATGCCTTCACCGCCGGCTTCCGTGGCAAGCACTGGTTCGGCGATCACGTCGCCATGGGCGCCACGTGGGTCGACGAGAACCGCGCTGGCGACGACTACATGCTCAAAGGGCTCGATCTGACCCTGCAGGCCGGTCGCGGCACGTATCTGAAGGTCGAACAAAGCCACACCCGTGCGACCAGCGCGCCGATCTTCTTCTCCGACAACGGCGGTCTGAGCTTCACCCAGACCAATGCCGCGCAGGGCATCCGCGAAGGCGATGCGCGTTCGGTCGAGGCCCGCGCCAACTTCAAGGAGCTGGGTTGGAGCGATCTGGACTGGTCGGCCGGCGCCTGGTGGCGGAACGTCGATGCCGGTTATTCGGTCGGCCGTTTCGACACCGGCGTGGATATCCAGGAGCACGGCGCCGAAGTGCTGGGCCAGTTCGCGCCCAACGTCAACGTGCACGGCCGCTACACCCGCGCCGAACGCGGCGCGGAAGCGCTGACCCAGACGCAGCTGACCGGCGAGTGGCGGATCAACGACCACGACAGCGTCGCGGCGGAACTGCGCCGGATCGATGAAGAGCGCACCACCGGCGATGTCACCGGTACGCTCGCCGCGCTGCAGTACAAGCACCGCTTCGGCAGCAGCCTCGATGTCTACGGCACCGCGCAGCTCACCGTCGACGACGATGGCGGCAAGTACGTCTCCAACGACGCGCTGACCCTCGGCGGCAAATATCTGTTCGGCGATCTGTCCAGCATCGGCGCGGAAGTCACCAGCGGCGAGCGCGGCGACGCGGCGCAGATCAACGGCGAATACCGGATCAGCCCCGAGCACGCCCTGTACGGCGGCTACACCTATTCGACCGACCGCAGCGACTACGACCCGCTGTTCAACGACCGCCAGAATTCCGGCTGGACGCTGGGCCAGCGCTGGCGTCTGTCGGACCAGGTCAACCTGTTCAATGAAAGCCAGTTCCTCAAGGCGCCGAACGAATCCGGCCTGGCCCACACCTTCGGCATGGATTTCTATCCGGGCGTGGGTTGGACCCTCGGCTTCACGCTGCAGCAGGCGAACCTCGACAAGGCCATCGGCAACATCGATCGCCAGGCGGTGAGCGTCAGCGCCGGCCGCACCTCCAACGACACCCAGTGGCAGAGCAAGCTGGAATGGCGTCAGGACACCGGCGCGGAGCAGCGCGACCAGTGGGTGACCACCAACCAGTTCACCCACAAGCTCAGCGAAAGCTTCCGGATCGCGGCGCGCTTCAACTACTCGAAGACCACCGACGATCTGCTGACCGAAGCCGGCGCCAAATTCATCGAAGGCAACTTCGGTTTCGCATGGCGTCCGTTCGATTCGGGCAAGTGGGCGTTGCTGGGCAAGTACACGTATCTCTACGACGTGTCCTCACTGCCGCAGATCGGCGACAACGTCGCGTTCTACGACCAGCGCAGCCAGGTGCTCTCGCTGGAAGGCATCTACAAGCCGAACACGCAGTGGGAGTTCGCCGGCAAACTGCTGCGGCGCGAGGGCGAAGTACGCTTCGGCCGTCTCGCCGGGCAATGGGCGGATTCCGGCGCGACGTTCGCGGCGGGTCAGGCGCGCTATTCGTTCGCCGACAAGTGGCATGCGCTGGGCGAATACCGCTGGTTGGGCGTGAAGGATGGCGGCGATCGCCAGGGCGTGCTGCTGGGGATCGATCGCGATCTGGGCAAGAACCTGCGCATCGGCACCGGCTACAACTTCACCGAGTTCAGCGACGACTTGACCAACTTCGATTACGACCACAAGGGGTGGTTCCTGAACCTGGTCGGTTGGTACTGAGACAATGCAATGCTGCAAGCCCAGCATTGCTGCGGCATAAGGACGTGCCGTTGAACAGGCCCTGGAGGGATTTGTTCGGCGGTTCTCTAACAACTCTTGGGTCTAAGGTGTTCTGCGTGCAAATGAACCGCAACAACCATCCGCGTTTTTGCAGCTTCAAATTGTTGATCGGGCTGCTGATTGCGGGAGTGTCATGTCATGGTGTCGCGTATGCGCAATCGGCGGCCTGCGCTTCCAACGAGGTCGTTCAAGACCTGAGCGCCGACACTAATCCTTGGACGTCCGGCAGTCTGGTCTACAGTGCGAACATCGGAACAGGCGCGTCCGCGCTCTCGATCAACGCGACATCAACCAACAACAACTGGGCTTCAGGCTACCCCACGGTCCAGGCGACAGGCGCCATCGGAACGACGTTCACTTTTCTTGCGGATCATCCGAATGTGACCGTCAGCAACACGATGACGTTCACCTTCAGCAAGCCGGTCAACAGGCTGCGCCTCACCGCGACCGATCTCGACCATTTCGGCAGCTTCGACCACTATGCGGACCGGGTGACCGTGAGCGGATTGGCGCCCACAGGCGGTACGGTTCTGCCGACGGTGACGGCCGCCAGCGCGAAGGTGCTCGTCAGCGGAAATGCGGCATTCGCAGCCGCTGCGGCAATCGACGAATGCACGTTCGATCAAAGCGATTGCAACGCGACCTACGATTTCAGCGCACCCATCACGACCCTCACCGTCGTCTACTCCAACCAGGTGCCGCCAGCGCAGAACGATCCCACGCCGCAATTGATCGGCCTGAAATTCGGTGGGTTTTGCGTGCAGAATCCGAATGCAGCCGTGACCAAGACCGCGCCTGCCAGCGCCTCGGTGGGCACCGCGTTCAACTTCGGGCTGACGGTGAGCAATCCGGGCAGCGCGGCGACCAGGACGCCGCCGACGGCGTTGCAGGTAACCGACGTGATCAACGCGAACCTGCTGACGATCAACAGCATCACTCCGGCGGCAGGTTGGGCCTGTACGCCCAATACCGGCTTTCCGATCAATGCAGGCAACGTCACCGTGAGGTGCACGGCTAGCGGTGCAGTCAATGCCGGCGTGGTCAACCAGTCCGTGGCCACGATCAACGTCACGCCGAAGTCAGGCGCTTTGCCGGGGCCGATCGCCAACACGGCCAACATACCCGCAGGCAGTGGCGGCGATATCGACAACGCCAACAACAGCAGCAGCACAAGTACATCGCTCGCGGTGATTGCAGATCTCGTGCTGACCAAAACCAATACCCCGGGCTTGAACGGTAACGTCGATCAGGTTGCCGATACGCTCGTCTCGGGTACGACAGCGGTGTATTCGATTACCGTCAGCAATGCTGGCCCGGGCATCGTCGCCAATGCAGTCGTGACCGACCCGGCGCCGGCGAACTTGAGCTGCGCGACGGCCACCTGCATCACTGCAGGCGGCGCGACCTGTCCGACCCAGACCGGCGCCGCACTTGTGGCGGCGTTGCAAGGCGCGGGTGCGACGGTGCCGACTTTGCCGGTCGGCAGTTCAGTCACGATCGCATTGACGTGCAGTGTGCCGTGATGCGGTTCGATCGCGGCCGTACACGTGATTGAAACGCTGCACTCAGCGGCAGGACGCCTGGAATCGAAGAATGAGGAGTACGGCGAGTGCAGACGTCATCGCATGATCGGTGACGCGGCGGCTTGGGTGGCGGTGCGTACCGGTCGATAGGGCAATATGTTCCGGGCGGGGGAATGCAGGTGTGTCGTAACATCGCAAGTTGTTCGGAAATTGGTTCGATGTCAGGGAATTCGACGCAGTAGGGCTTCGGAGGGATTCGCTTCCAGCGTACAGTCGAGAGGAAACAGAGCATGAGCACATCGCAACATCCCCGCAGCGATTCCCCTGTGACAGCACGGCGTCGGCCGATGATGACAATCGCAGCTTGTGCGATGGCGTTGTCGGGCGTACTGGGATCGAACTCGCCAGTCCAGGCTCAAGTCTGTGCGACGCCCGGCAGCTCCGGCGACGCCACCGTTTCCGGGACGATCAATACCTACTGGGCGGCCGCACCGGGGACCTACGGAGCTGGCGCCACGACCATCTCGCTCAGCGGCCAGCGCGGCGCAGCCGCAACGCTCGCCGCAGGCGATCTGGTGCTGGTCATCCAGATGCAGTGCGCCAACATCAACACCAACAACGGTCTGAATTACGGCGACGGTGCCGGCGGCGAACCCGCGTCCGGCTATACCGATCCGGCCGGCAGCTGCCTCGCCGGGCGCTACCAGTTCGTGCGTGCCGGTGCCGGCACCAGCAATGCCGTGCTCAATCTCACCGGCTCGCCACTGACGGCCACCTACGTGCAGGCCAATGCGACCGCGACTGCCGGGCGCCGCACCATGCAGATCATCCGCGTCCCGCAGTATTCGAATCTCACGCTCGGCGGCACCGTCACGGCTGCGGATTGGGACGGCAACAGCGGCGGCATCGTCGTGCTCGACGCAGCGTTCACCCTGAATTTCAACGGCCAGACCATCAATGTCGATGGACTGGGCTTCCGAGGCGGCGCCGGCCGCAGCCGGTCCGCCAACGACGCCGTCCAGCGTTTCCGCTGGGATGACGACACCCGCCATGGCGTCAAGGGCGAGGGCATCGCTGGCACGCCGCGATTCATCAGCCTCAAACGCGATCCGAATTCCGGCGTGACCGCCGGCATCACCGACCTTGGCGCAGCCTGGGGTGGTTATCCCACCGGCGCTGCCAGCACCGGCGACTTCGCCCGAGGTGCACCCGGCACCGCCGGCGGCGGCGGTGCTTTCTGGGACGGCGCCAGCGACAACGGCGGCGGCGGCGGCGGCGGCAATGGTGGTGCCGGTGGTCGCGGCGGCGCCGGTTGGCGCAGTGCCGGTTACGCAGGTGTATTGGCCGATTACAGCAACCTCACCGACAAGAAATGGGGCTTTGGTGCCACCGGCTTTCTCGGTGCGGGCGTCGCCCGGCTGGTGTTGGGCGGCGGTGGCGGTGCTGGCGACAACAACGCCAACAGCCTGCCGGAACAAAGCAGCGGTGCGGCCGGTGGCGGCATCGTGATGGCGCGTGCAGTGACCATGACCGGTACCGGCGCCATCAGTGCGCGTGGTGGCAGGGCGGCCGACAATCCGAGCAACGATGCGGGCGGCGGCGGCGGTGCGGGCGGCAGCGTTCTGGTGGTTGCAACCACCTGGAGTGCTGCCCTGACCGTCAATGCCAGCGGTGGTCGCGGCGGCGATGCCTGGGTGCCCGGTACCGCAGCACACGGCGGCGGCGGCGGCGGCGGCGGCGGTCTGGTGATCACCACAGCAGCGGCAGCGGTCACCGCGACCGGCGGTACGAACGGCCTCACGAACACTGCCGATGCTCCACCCGGCGGCGCCAATCATGGCGCGCAGTCCGGCGCCAACGGCGCGGCGCAGACCATCGCGCCGACCGCCGACACGCCCGGCAGCGATGTCGGCCGGACCTGCAAGGCGGACATCAGCATCACCAAGACCAATACGCCCGGCGTGAACGGCAATGTGGACCAGGCGGCGGACACCGTGACCTCGGGCGCCAGCGTGCCCTACAGCATCGTCGCAACCAACAACGGCCCGAAGCCGGCGAACAACGCGGTCGTCACCGACCCGGTGCCCACCAACCTGAATTGTCCCACCGCCACATGCACCGCCGCCGGCGGCGCGGTGTGCCCCGCCGCAACGGGCGCGGCGCTGGTCGCGGCCTTGCAAGGTGCCGGCGCCATCGTGCCGACCATGCCCTCCGGGTCTTCGGTCACCATCACGCTCAACTGCACCGTGCCCTGAGCCACGGCCGCCCGCGAGACGACCACACCGCCCGCAGCGATGCGGGCGTTGTCGTTTCTGCTGCCGTATCGCAATGCCATGAATGCATCGCGAAGTGCGTTTGACGCATGCATGTTGAATCGTCGATAGCGATAGCGAATCGAAAACATCGTGTCGATCGAAGAAAGTATCGCCAACGACTCGACCGCATGCCGGATCCCTCCGCGCTGTGCAGCGATCCGCGCGCGACGATAACGATCGATGTCCTCGTCTCGACATGCTGTTTCGATAAGACACGTGCGATGTTGCTTGCGGTGATCGCATCGTACGATGCGATTCTGTTGACCGGTGCCGTGCAATAGTTGTTGTCGGCAGAAAGCACATCGCTCGATAGTCGCACTCTATCCGCAAGCATTGGCGCACGCGTTCGACGACGCGCCACTGCAGAAAATTCCGATTTTTTCAGCTTGAAAAAGCCAACCTGTCACTAGTGACAGTGCAAGCGCGACGACGCTCGCGCTTATCTTGCACGCCGGGGCCACTGGTTCACCGGCCCTTTTCAGCGCGCGATGGATCACCAATGCGCTCTGCCGTCCATGGACGGCAGAACGTGTTTGCGTAACGTGCCGATGAGGGTTGGCGGCCAGGGAAGCGAGACGCAAGACGGGGATGGTCATGACAGCGAGTCGGAAGTGGGTTCACATCGCGCGCGCGTCGGCGTTGCGCAACGGGCGTCGCGTTGAAGGATCGCTGCGGGCGATATTCGCCGCTGCGGTCGTTTTCGTTGCGTGCATTTCGACCGCGCACGCCGCGCAGGTGCAGCACCTCAACACCCAGACCGCCACCGCGTCCGGCGCCGGCGCCACCGGCACGCCCACCATCGCCAGCTTCAACATCCCCAGCGGCAAGAACCGCGTGCTGTTCATCTGGCCGACCTTCGAGCGCGACCACTGTTCCAACGCGGATACCACCGGCGGCCTGTGCACCAACGGCAACGTCGCCGGAACCGGCCTGGGCGACAATTACCCCGAGCCGCGCATCGGCACCCCGCCGGCCACCACCAGCAACAACCAGCTCACGGCGCGCATCGTCGGCCCCGGCGGCACCATCAACAAGCAGAACGCGCTGGTGATCGGCGGCACCCCCAGCGGCGACACCCGCTTCATCAACATCAGCACCTCGCCGAGCGGCTCGCCGGCCGGTACCGCGTTCTTCAGCGTCAGCAGCTTCCACGTCGTGCTGTTCGAGAACGAGATCAACACCCTGCTGGGCGGTGCGGCTTCGGGCACGGTCACCATCACCCTGCCGGATACCGTCGTGCCCAGCAATGCGGGCGACGAGTCGCTGCTGATCGCTTCGGTCTACCAGAACGTCGAGCAGACGGTCACGGGCTTCGTGCGCAACGCCACCGCGACCGC
This sequence comes from Lysobacteraceae bacterium, assembly GCA_040079515.1. Classification (GTDB taxonomy): domain Bacteria; phylum Pseudomonadota; class Gammaproteobacteria; order Xanthomonadales; family Xanthomonadaceae; genus Lysobacter_I. The sequence goes on along the minus strand of JBEBKD010000033.1, from coordinate 20,431 downwards.
ACAGGTCACCACCGGCACGCCGGCGAACTCCTCGCTGGCGCCAGCGGCATACGATGCGGGCCAGGCGCCCAACGAAGCCGACGACGGCAAGCTGGTGATGGGTGCGAACTCCAGCACCGAGGGATTCCTGCTGCCAGCAGGCCATGTGGCGCTGGCGACGTTGTCGGTCACCAATGCTGGCGGCAATTACGACACGCCCAATGGCAACGTGATCAACGAGCCGAACGGCTTCACCGGCGGCGCCTATTTCCGCAACGGCGGCGCGACCCCGGCGAGTCTCTACACGCTGCAGATGGCCGGCGCGGCGGCAACCCTCGCGTATGGCGCGACCAACGCCTCCTTCCTGCTGGAATCCGACAACGCCGACGTCGGCGATGCGCCGATCAGCTATGGCAATCCCACGCATACGATCGCGGGCATCCGCATGGGCGCCACCGTCGATGCCGATGCCAGCCTGCTCAACAACGCCACCGCCACCGGCGACGACGTCAACAATACCGACGACGAAAACGGCGTGACGCTCACGCCGCTGTTGCCGACCGGTGAAACCACCATCGTTCCGGTCAACATCCAGAACGCGACCGGCTTTCTCAGCGCATGGTTCGATTGGAATGCCGACGGCGATTTTCTCGATGCCGGCGAGCAGATGATCACCGCCCAGGCGGTTGCAGTCGGCACGACCAATCTCAACATCGCCGTGCCGATCACCGCGATCATCGGTCCGACCTTCGCGCGCTTCCGGGTCTGCACCAACAACACCGCGCTGGACAACTGCAATACGCCGGTCGGCACGGTGCAATCGGGTGAAGTCGAGGACTACCAGTTCACCGTGTCGCGCAAACTGCTGCTGCGCAAGACGACGCTCGGCGGCGTCGGCGGCGCTTTCGGGTACACGTTGACCAACACGGTGCAGACCACCGGCACGGTCACCACCACGGTTGTGAACACGCCGACCCAGGTCGACGGCGACACCGCCAGCACCGCGACGCTGGCCTACACCATCACCTCGCCGACCACGGCGGTCACGATCAACGAAAGCACCCTGCCCGCCGGCTGGCAGCTGACCGGCGCGACCTGCGTCAATGCCGCAAGCGCCACTGTCGGCAGCCTCACCGGCAGCACTTACACCCTCACCGGTGCCGAGATCGGCGCCAGCGTCAGCTTCACCTGCACTTTCACCAACACGAAACTGCCGATCCTGCGCCTGCAGAAAGCGCTGCCGAGCGGCCGTTTCGTCGCGACCGACCAGTTCGCGCTCACCATCGCCGGCACCGGCGGGCCCGCGACGGTCACCACCACCGGCGGCGGTACTGTCGCCAATGGCACGGCGACCTTGAGCCCGGGCGCGCTCGGTGCGGTTTATACGCTCAGCGAAGCAGGCGCGGCCGGCGCCTTGCTGACCAACTACACGACCACTTACGCCTGCACCAACGCCCTCATCGGCGGGCAGACGCCAAGCGGCAGCGGCACGAGCTTCAGCATCACCGCGGTCGCGGGCGACGATCTGACCTGCACGCTCACCAATACCCGGAAGAACCAGGCCGATCTGCGTCTGACCAAGACCAACACGCCCGGCGTCAACGGCGAAGTCGATCAGGCGGCGGATACGGTCGTCTCCGGCACCACCACCAGTTACAGCATCACCGTCACCAACAACGGCCCCGATGCCGCGAACGGCTCGGTGCTGGCCGACCCGGCACCGACCGGACTGACCTGCACCACGGCAAGCTGCACGGCGGCAGGCGGCGCAGTCTGTCCGGTACCGACGGGCGCGGCCCTGGTCACGGCGCTGCAGGGCGCGGGCGCGACCATCCCGACGCTGCCCAACGGCGGCTCGGTCACCGTGACCCTGACCTGTACGGTGCAATGATTCCGACGGTTGCTGTCGATGCGAGCGACTAACCTGCAGTGATGCCGACCATCGCATCACGCACCATCGCTGCAGTCGCCGTCCTGATCGGCATGTGCGTGACGGATGATGCGTACGCGCAGGTCCAACGCAATTATCTGAATCCCGGGTTCGAAAGCCCCGCGCTCACGGCGGCCAGTGCCGCCGCCGGTTGCTACAAGCTGTTGAGCGAAACCCTGGTACCGGGTTGGACCACCACCCACCCGATCGGCGCCGATGGCGGCACCTGTACCGCTCCGGTCGGTCCCAGTGGGCCGCTGATGGAAATGTGGCGCACCAATTTCAACGGCGTGCCCGCGCGCTCGGGCCTGAATTTCGTGGAGTTGAATGCGGCCGCCTCGTCGCGGATGTACCAGAACGTCTGTGTGCTCAACAACGACATCATCGCGTGGCGCTTCAGTCATCGCGGCCGCGGCAGTGCGACCATTCCCGATGTGATGGACTACAACATCGGCGCGTCGGTGCCGATCGTGCGTGTGGGCACCACCAGCAACGGCACATTCAATGCGCCGGTCGCATCGCAGGGCACGGCGAACGCGCCGGTGTCCGGTGGCAACGGTTGGGTCGATTACGCCGGCGCGTTCACCTACGCCGCTGCGACCGGCACCACCAGCATGGGTTTTGAATCGATCAGCGCGGGCAGCGGCAACAACACGATCGGCAACTTCCTCGACAACATCCAGATCGAGCTGACGCCGTTCGTTGAATTCGTGCAGCCCGGCAGTTCCACGCCCGAAAGCGCCAACAGCAACCTGCCGACGCTGCGCGTGAACGGCACCGCGTTCAGCGCGTTCACGGTGACGGTGCAGATCACCGGTGGCACCGCCACGCTCGGTACCGACTACACCACGCCCGGCAACAGCGCGACGCTGACGATCACCATTCCCGTCGGTCAATACGATGGTGTGAGCGCGGGCAGTCTCTTCGCGCTGCCGATCGCGGTGGTCAACGATGCGCTCAGCGAGGGCAACGAAACGATCCAGCTGTCGATCGTGCCGCCGACCGGATCGCCGCCGCCGTTCCTGCTGAGTTCGAGCACCACTTGCGGCGGCGTGGCGCAGACCGCTTCGACGTACACGATCGTCGACGACGACGCCAGCATCGCGGTGGTCAAGAATGCGGCGGCGCCGGTCGCGGTGAGCGGCCAGCCGACGCGGTTCGACGTGGCTTACACGATCGTGGTCAGCAACCCCACGCTGGTGACCGCCAATTACAGCCTCGTCGACACGCCGGGATTCGATCCGGACGTGGGCATCGTGTCAGCAGGCTTCACCTTGAACGGCGGCGCATCGGCCGCGCTCACCGGCAGTGGACCATGGACACTGCAGCCGCCCTCGCGTGCGCTTGCCGGAGGCGCGACCGACACCTATGTCGTCACCGTGCGCATCAACGTCAATCGCGGCGGCAGTGTCGGCAACGATGTATGCGCCATACCCAGCGCAGCGGGCGGTGGTCTGCACAACAGCGCGACCGCCACCCTGCAGACCGCCGGCAACCCGACCTTCACCGCCAGCGGTTGTCGCAATACGCCGACACCGGTCTGGGTGACGCTGCGTAAATCGCTGGTCGGGCGTGCGGTCGCGAGCGATCAGATGCAGGTGCGCATCCGTTCCGCCGGTGTCGTCGTCGCGACCGCGACCACCAGCGGTGCCGCATTGCCGGCGAGCGCGAGTACCGGTGCGGTGGTCCTGCCTGCAGGTAACACCTTGCAGCTGGAGGAGTCGGTGAAGGCCAACGGCACCGGCGCCGATCAGGCGCCTTCCAGCTACCGCCCGCAGATCGCCTGCACCAATGCGAGTGCAGGTTCGCCGACGGTATTGCCCGCCGGGTCCGGAGCCGCAGTTTCCACCCGGCAGGAATGGCCGGCGTTCGCGACCAGCGCCGGTGACGATATCGATTGCCTGATCACCAATGCGCTGCGTAGCGCTGATCTGCGTCTGACCAAGACCAACACGCCCGCGAGTGGCCCTGCCGACCTGCCTGGCGATACCGTGGTGTCGGGGACGACCACCAGCTATGCCATGGTGGTGAGCAATCTCGGACCCGATGCCGCCGACGGGGCAGTGTTGACCGATCCGGCGCCGACCGGCTTGACCTGCACCACTGCCAGTTGCGGCAGCGCCACCGGCGGCGCGGTGTGTCCTGCCACCACAGGTCTGGCGTTGCTGACGGCGCTGCAGGCGGGCGGGATCGCCATCCCCACATTGCCCGCCAACAGTTCGGTGACTTTCACGCTCGCCTGCACGGTGAATTGACCACGCTGAATCGATCCGCCGCTCGACGAAATAGCGCTAGACTGGGGCCGGGGAAAGGCGTCTGGCGTCCCGTGGTTCCCGTTTTTCGCGTTGCCGATACATGAACCCTGCGATCACGGCTTCGATGATCGTGGGCTTTTTTGCGGTGGTGGTGGTGGGGGGGGCTATGACGGCGAATGCAACAAGCCCGAAACAGCAGGAACGCGGCGCCCGCGCCCGGCGCCACAACCATGCCCTGGTCGCATTGGGCAGGCGGGTGTGGCACGAGGACTGCACGTTCGATACCGCGATCGCCGAGATCTGCGAAGTCGCCGCCGATACGCTCGAAGTCGAGCGCGTGAATATCTGGCGCGTGGATGCCGCCGCGCATCAACTGCGATGCGTACATGCCTATACGCGCCGCACCGGCGAACACAATCGCCCCGGATTCGACGAAAGCCTGCTGTTGGACTCCGAGTACGGGACCCAGCTAGACGAAGTACGCGTGATCGACATCGCCGATGTTGCCAACGACACCACCGTCTCCGCGTCGCAGGAAGCGCTTGGCGCCTACCTGCGGCGGCACACGATCCAGTCGCTGCTCGACGCGCCGATCCGTGCCGAGGGCGAATTGCTCGGCGTGGTCTGTCACGAGCACATCGGCAGCGCGCGCGTCTGGTCGCCCGAAGATCACGCCTTCGCCGGCAGCATCGGCGACTACGTCGCGGTCGCATACGAAATTTCGCGACGACGCGATATCGAGAACCGGTTGCGCTTCCTCGAACGTCACGATCCGCACACCAACCTGCCCAATCGCGACCATCTGCTGGAAGTCGCGCACACCGCGCTGCGTCCGTTGCACGACAACGATACCGGCCTCGCGGTGATCCATCTGCAGATCGATCCGCCCGCCGGCAACGAACAACTCGACATCGAAGGCTTCCACCGGTTTCTGGTCGATTGCGCCGAGCATCTGCGCGAGATGACCGCCGACAACGCCGCGCTGGCACGCGTGCGCGAGGACGCGTTCGCGATCATTCCGCATCGTCATCTGCGCGAAGTCGAAGCGCTGGAACTCGCCGAGCGCTGCATCGATCTGGTGCAGACCGACGCCGCCGCGCCCACCGGCTATCCGGCGACGGTGACCGCCGGCATCGCGTTCTCGCGCGATCTGGCCGCGCCTTCCGCCGACGCGCTGCTGCGCAATGCCGAAAACGCCAGCCTGCGCGCGCGCGCGAACGGTCTCGGGCGCTGCAAAGTCTTCAATGCGGATCGTCATCGCAGCCTGCTCGCGCGCATGCGCACCGAGCAGGCGCTGCGCGACGCGTTCGTCGACGGCCAGTTGCTGCTGTACTACATGCCCGAAGTCGATCTGCGCGACGGTCACTGGCGGTCCGCCGAAGCGCTGCTGCGCTGGCGCAACGACGATGGCCGGATCGTGCCTGCAGGCGAATTCATCGATGCGGCCGAAAGTTCCGGGCTGATCGTGCGTCTCGGTCGCTGGGTGCTGCTCGAAGCCTGCAATGCGGCGATGCGCTGGCCCGCGCGCAACGGCATCGCGCCGATGCTGCGCGTCAACGTGTCGGCACGCCAGTTCGAGGAAACCGGGCTGGCCGCCGATGTCGACAGCGCCCTGGCCTCGTCCGGGCTGCCGCCGGAACGGCTGTGTCTGGAACTCACCGAAACCATGCTGCTTCGCGACCCCGACGCTGCCGCCAAAATCCTCGCACGGGTGCGCGCGTTGGGCGTGCATGTGGCGCTGGACGATTTCGGCACCGGCTACTGTTCGCTCGGCTATCTCAAGTATCTGCCGATCGACACCATCAAGATCGATCGCGGCTTCACCGCCGGATTGCCTCAGGACCGCGCCGACCTCGCGATCGTGAAAGCGCTGGTCGGACTGGCGAACGATCTGGGCATCGATGTGGTCGGCGAAGGGGTCGAGACCGAAGCCCAGGCGCAGTGCCTGCGCGACTGCGGCGTGGTCGCGGTACAGGGCTATCTGTATTCGCCGGCCATCGACAACGATGCATTGATCGCGGGGTTCAGCGGAACACGCCCGACAGCGACATAGGGTGTGCCTTGGCGCACCGTTTTACGACCACAGTGAAAAGCCGGTGCGCCAAGGCGCACCCTATTGGCCTACGCTGTAGGTCCTGAGCCCGAGGCGGTTTCCATGCGCACCCAGTCCCTGACATTCGCGTCCGTCTGTCTGTTGAGCATCGCCACTGGCGCAGCGCTTTCCGCCGACCGCGTCACCGGCAAACCGTTCGCGACCCGCAGCGAGATCTACGCGCCGCATGCGATGGCCGCCACCTCGCAGCCGCTGGCGACGCAGATCGCGCTGGACGTGATGAAGGACGGTGGCAGTGCGGTCGATGCCGCGATCGCCGCGAACGCCGCGCTTGGTTTGATGGAGCCGACCGGCAACGGCATCGGTGGCGATCTGTTCGCCATCGTGTGGGATCCGAAAACGAAGCGGCTGCACGGCTACAACGGTTCGGGACGTTCGCCGAAAGCGTTGACGCTCGACGAATTCAAGCGCCGCGGCCTCACCGATATTCCAGCGCATGGTCCATTGCCGGTGAGCGTGCCGGGCACGGTGGATGCGTGGTTCGCGCTGCACGGACGTTTCGGCAAACGCACGATGGCACAGAATCTCGCGCCCGCCATCCGCTACGCCCGCGACGGCCATCCGGTGCACGAAGTCATCGCGTATTACTGGGGTCGCAGCGTGCCGGTGCTGTCGAAGTGGCCGGGTTTCACCGAACAGTTCACCGTCGACGGCGACACGCCGGATAAACGCCGCGGCCCGCGCAGAGGAGAGACGTGGCGCAACCCCAATCTCGCGCGCACGCTGGAGACGATCGCCAAAGGCGGACGCGACGCGTTCTACAAGGGAGAAATCGCGCGCACCATCGATGCGTATTTCAAGGCCAACGATGGCTTTCTGCGCTATGAAGACCTCGCTGCGCATACCGGTGAATGGGTCGATCCGGTCAGAACGAATTATCGCGGCTACGACGTCTGGGAACTGCCGCCGAACGGGCAGGGGATCGCCGCGCTGCAGATCCTCAATCTGCTCGAACCCTACGATCTGAAGAGCTACGGCTTCGGCAGTCCCGAGCATGTGCATCTGTTCGTCGAAGCGAAGAAACTCGCGTTTGCCGATCGCGCCGCGACCTACGCCGATCCTGCGTTCTACGACACGCCGGTCGCGCGTCTGATCTCGAAGGTGTACGCGAAAGAACGCAGCGCATTGCTGTCGATGGACCGCGCGATGAAAGCGGCGGAGCCCGGCGTCATTCCCGAATTGAACGAAGGCGACACCATCTACATGACCGTCGCCGACGCCGACGGGATGATGGTGTCGCTGATCCAGTCGAACTATCGCGGCATGGGCAGCGGCATGGCGCCGCCGGGCCTGGGCTTCATCTTCCAGGATCGCGGCGAGATGTTCGTGCTGAAGGGCTGCGACGCGAAGCCCGCGCACCCGAACTGCTACGCGCCGGGCAAGCGACCGTTCCAGACCATCATTCCCGCGTTCGTGACCAAGGACGGCAAGCCGTGGTTGAGCTTCGGCGTGATGGGCGGTGCGATGCAGCCGCAGGGCCACGTGCAGATCCTGATGAACCTGATCGACTTCGGCATGAATCTGCAGGAAGCCGGCGACGCGCCGCGCATCCAGCACGACGGCAGCACCGAGCCGACCGGGCAGCACACTGCGATGAGCGATGGCGGCGAAGTCGATCTGGAAAGCGGCTTCCCGGTCGACACCATCCGCGCGCTGATGCGCAAAGGCCACAGCGTGCGCTTCGCCGACGGCCCGTACGGTGGCTATCAGGCGATCATGGTGAATCCTGAAGGCGGATACATCGGCGCCAGCGAATCGCGCAAGGATGGGCAGGCGGCGGGGTATTGAGGCGTGCGTTGTCGCGCGCATGCACGCTGCGTCTACTGAGCTGGTTCTATTGAGCTGGTTCTATTGAGCTGGTTCTATCAAGCTGGTTCTATCAAGCTGGTTCTATCAAGCCGACAAGGCGGCCGATGGCCGCCTTGTGTGGTCGTGACATTCCCGCGCTTTGTCGCGGCCATCGCGCGGGATGCGCAGACGCTCAGCCGCAGCCGCGACGGGTGATGCAGTCGATGTACTCGGCGTTGCAATCGTCCTCAAGACCGCCGTTGTTGAGGCACATTTCGCGCTGTTCCCAGCAATAGGCGTACGTGGAGGGCCTGCAGACGGCGTTGGCGTGACCAGCCCCGCCCAGGGTCAGCAGCAGGCCGAGAACGATGGGTTGGATCAGATGACGAGTCGTACTCATGGCGCTTCCATTGCGTTGGCCCCACAGCGGGGCGAATCATGCTACCGCGCTGTGGGCGGCCTTGGTGCTGCAGTGCCGCAAACGGCGAATGCCGCTGATGCAGGGCCACCGGGCGGCAGTTCGCCGACATCGCACGGTTCACACCCACAGCGCAGCGATTGTGCTGTGGGAGCGACGGCAGTCGCGATAGGCTACGGAAGGTTTGCAGCAAGCCATCGCGACTGCCGTCGCTCCCGCATTGGACATGAACGCCTACCGATTCTCGCCCGCACCATGACTTTCGACGCCTTCGCCCTGATTCTCGCCATGCTCGCGCTGGGCTACGCCTTCCAGCGCCTGCACGTACTGCCGGGCAATGCCGCGCAGACGTTGAATCTCGTCGTGCTGTATGTCTGCCTGCCGGCAGCGGTATTGCGCTATGCGCCGCGCCTGCACCTGGAATCGACGTTGATCGGTGTCGCCGTGGTGCCGTGGTTGTTGTTGATTGCGACCGTGGTGCTGGTGTCGCTGTGCGCACATGCGTTCAAATTTCGCGACGATGAGCGCGCGGTGCTGCTGCTCACGGTCGCCCTGGGCAACACCAGCTTTCTGGGCTTTCCGCTCTCTCTCGCGCTGATCGGCGAACACGCGCTGCCGTATGCGGTGATCTACGATCAATTCGGGGCCTTTCTGATTCTCTCGACCTTCGGTCTGTGGGTGCTTGCGCGCTACGGCGGCGATACACCGCCGACCATGCGCGGGATGCTGCTGCGGGTGCTGAAATTTCCGCCGTTGTGGGCGCTGATCGTCGGTTTCAGTGTGATGCCGGCGCAGCCGCCGCATTGGATTGCCGGTGCGCTGCAGCAGTTGTCCGATGCGCTGCTGCCGCTGGCGATGCTGACGATCGGGCTGTCGGTGAAACTCGCACTGCCGCGCGACGAATTGAAGCCGCTCGCGACCGGGCTCTTGCTGAAACTCGCAGTGATGCCCGTGCTGGCAATGTTGCTGGTGCCGCTGCTCGGTCTGCACGGCGACATGGCGCGCACGACGGTGCTGGAATCGGCGATGCCGTCGATGGTCACCGCCGGCGCGCTGGCGATCTCGCACAACCTTGCGCCGCGTCTTGCCGCCGCGATGGTCGGTTATGGGCTGCTGCTGTCTTTGCTCACATTGCCGTTCTGGGCGCAGGCCGCCGCTGGGTGATGCCCGGGCGGGGGAAGTCCGCCCTTTCGGCGGTTACGAATGTGCCTGGACGGACACGTCCTGGAGTCGTTTTGTGACGAACCGATCAAAAACATCCTGATTCCGCTCGCGCGTCGCGGCGGAATGTCCTGTTTGTGCCGCAACACGCGGCTTTGTGATGGCTGAGCGGTCCTCCCTGCCCGAGAGGCAGGGAAGCCACGCATGCGCCCTGTCGGACCACCGATGCCCGCGACCGGCTCAGCGCCATGTCGCGAACAGCGGTCCGGATCTTTCGCGATACCGCAACCACCGGGTCGATGAACAACAAGCCAAGGAAACACACATGCACAGAATGAAAAGAAAGGCCGGCCACGCGTTCGCGGGCAAACGTTGCAGCGCAGTCCTGTTGCTGGCGGCGATGCTCCTGCCAGCGATGCTCCTGCCAAAAACAGGCATGGCCGCCGACGGAAGAATCGGTACATCGCAGTTCTATTCGCGTCTGGCCTATGACGTGAACAACAGGCCCTACCGCATCGCGGAGATTCCCGCGAGCTGGTACAACGGTCGCCCGGCGTGTGCTGGGGTCGCGTTGAACAATATGCCGTATGTCGCCTCGTTCGTGGGCGGCGACGGCAATTTCGCCAATACCGATTCTGGCAACGCGGTAAGAAACGGGTATTACCAAGGCAAGATGATGACCATGGCGAATGCGCTCTCCGCCAATGGCAGCTGCGTGAGAGTGGTGTCGATCGAAACGCCTCTTGTTGCGGACGGTGGCTACAACAAGTACATCGCCTATCCCAACTACAATTTCTTCGGCGCGACGATGAGCGGCAGCGCCATTGTCTACGACCCGATGTCCAGGGGCGCCAGCGCGGAATTCGCCATCACCCTGGCCATGCAGCGCCATACGAGCTATTCGACCGCCTCACGCTGGTACCTGCACGGCGGCAGCGGCAGTGCGATGCATTCGGCCCGTTTGCTGGACATGCTCAACGATGGCGCGGTCGCTGCGTATGCCTACAAGGTGCCGCAGGCGACGATCCTGGAGTCGCTGCCGATTTCCGGCGACATGCTCGAAGTGTGCCGGAACGTCAACGCACTCAGCGACGCGGACAAGATCATTTCCATCGCCTACGCTGGATATGAAACCGCAAACACATGCTCGGTGGTTCGCAATAATCCGCTGCTGTACAACTACAAGGTCTACACGCGTGCAATTCGCGATTGGTACGTCGGTGCCAAAAGCAAGAGTGTGTACGTGATGATGGGCGCGAACGACCCGCTGTGGAAAGAGTCGCTTGCCAAGACGGATCCGGCCTCGGGCGGGTCGCTCTACTATGTTTCACCGACACGGACGGGTTGGGCGTCGCTTGGGGTGTACAAGCACTTTCTGGCCACGATCGAAGTCGCCGAAAGCTCGTGCACGAATCGATCCGCCAATGTCTTCGATGCTTCTCACGCGAGCTATATCTACAACACCTTTCAGAAAGCCGATTGCGGCGCTGGTGGCCGGATCAAGATTCGCCAGTATCAGCATGGTGGTCATGGGCCATTGACCAACTATACGATCGGTGCGCTTCCTGCCGGCGAGAAAAACCCGGTCGATCAGCTGCGGGCCTGGCTCTGGTGAGCAAATGGGTGGTGCGCGTCCCACGAGGTCGCGCACCAGTCATTTCCGGATGCGTCGAAGACGCCTGCAACCGGCCGCAACTGTTTTCAATCAAATCAAGGAATGAAATCATGCTGAGAAAAATAATTTCGATCGCGATTATCGGAGGATCGGCCGCGTTCGGAAATGCGCATGCGGCATGCAGTTACAGCGACGCTTCCAGCGTCAACGTCTTCGATTCCCGCGTCTTCAACTGGCAGTACTACCTCAACCAGAATGCGGACCTGCTCGTCCATGGCATCATCGATGCGCAAGGCGCGAAGAACCACTGGCGTTACAACGGAATCTGCGAAGGCCGCACAGCGCACCCGAATTTCCACACGCTTCAGTATCTGAACAAGTATGTGGATCTGCGAAATGCGTTCTCGACGAACTACGCATTGGCGCTGCGACACTATCTGGTAAACGGGATCGGCGAAGGACGTCAGGGTTACGACGTGGGCGGTACCAACGGCACCTACGGCAATTGGACAGCGAGAAGCAGCACCATTTCCGTCGGTACCAGTCGCCGCGTCGCCGGTGCGATCGACAGCGTGTTCTGGAATGGCAAGGAGTTCATCAACTCCTACGACCACGGTCGGCAGCTGCAGGTCGCGGTATCCAAGAACAACCTGGGCGAGTGCCACAACCCGACGCAGGCGGGCAGCGGCCCCGACGATGTCGGTGTCACCTCGTCGAGTCTGCTGCAGGGCATCTTTGTCGATGGTGGTCGGCTAGCGACCCAAGTGGCGCCCGCTTTCTGGAGGGGAGCCTCCTCCGCGCCGTGCAATACCACGACGCGGTCGGCCTACACGATGAATACCGATATCCAGATCGGCTATGCAGGCTATGCCAACGCAGTCCGGTTCGTCAGTCAGATCTATCTTCCCGAAGCGGTGAATTCCTTCGTCTCCGAGGCGCCTACGGGATATCTGGCTGGCGATATGACGACCGCCCACTATTTCAACGAGGCGAATGGCCAGCTCGTTCCGATCACGACGTTTGCCGGTGAGATCGACAAACCCGTGGTGTTTTCGACACCCAGCGGAACGCATGCGTTCGCCATCTGGTCGCCGATGCTGCCCCAGTTCTCGAGCCTCGGCTACGAAGCCGCGCGTTTCATCGCGGGCACGCCGTATCCGGCCGGCACCGAAGCGCAGTCGACCGTGAAACTCGGCGCCGTGTTCCGCCTCGGCGCGCAGCCGGCGGGGCGCAGCATCGGATACACCAGCTACGTCGTCGTCGGCAGTCGCGAGACGGTGCGCAGCACGCTCGTCCAGATGATCGCGGCATGGAGGGGCGGAAGACTTTGAGACGCAACCACCTGTACTAAAAAAACAAGCGGGCATCCCGCCCGCGCATCATGAGCCGTTGTCGGCTCATCGGTTAACGCATCGCTGACAAGGAAAAAAACATGCAAATCTCAACAGCAAACAAGCGCCGGAAGCGTACAACAAGAACGACACTCGCACTGCTGCTGTCCAGTGCGGCAGCCATGACCGCAGCGTCGGATGCATTGGCAGGCGATTTCGCCTATACGACCTCTTACTCGGATCCGGGTACGGGGCTTGCGATCGAGGTTTACGAGTATCGGAACGTTCCGAATACCGCTCGCAGTCTTGCGCCGGCGCTGGCCTGTACCGGCTATACCTGGGACACGGCTCCATTGATGGTCGTATTCGGCGGCTCCGCCGGCACGGGTTACGACTACACCGGCTTCTACCCGATCGCCGAAAAAGTGAATGCGAAGGCCTGTACACGGGTGGTGTATGTGCGGATGGCGAACGCGACCGGCTACGGCCATGGCACGGGCACGCCGAATGCATACGCGCCTGCGGAAATGGTCTACAAGTCGGCGGCCAATGTCGAGTGGGCGATGAACAAAGTGCTGACTGCGACGTACCCCCGCGCTAGACGAGTGACATATGTGGGTGGAAGCGCGAGTGCGTTGTTCGGCGCGAAACTGCTGGAGCGAAAGTTCAGCGAAATGATCCAGCCGTTCAATGCTTCAGCGCCGTGGAGTCGCGTCAAGCGTTTCATCTTTTCCGGGCCGCCGGCAGGCAATCTGGCCACTGCTTGCAGAAACACGTTCTATGGTGTCGGCGTGACGAATACTATCGATGGAGTTGCGAATGGGTTGACGGGAAAAGACAGTTGCGCTGGCTATCTGAATTTCCTGCGGCTGGCGAACTTGTCCGACGATTCCGGAAAACTGTACGGCTGGGCGGATAGCAACACGAAATTGCTGGCGCGCAATGCTGGCCTCAGGATCAACATGGTCATCGGCAGACAGGATGAACTGTTCGGATCCAATGGCACCGGATGCACGGCCCCGAACCCCGACAGAAGATCTTGCTGGACAGGTCCCCTGGGCGTCCTCAATTACATGTTCACCACGAACCTGGAGCCCGATCGCTGGGGCGGCGTGTATCCAAGCATGAGTGTCTATGTGAACGATGCGATCACATATTCGCCGATCAATGCCACGCACGGCGACGTATGGGGAAAACCCGATGTTGTCAGGGCATTCTGCTATCTCGCCGCGAAAGAAGCGAGCAGCATGTATCCCTCTTCCGAAGGTACCTACCTCGCGCAATGCGACTGACTTCGCTGCGAGGAAGTTGAATCCCGCCGTCGGCGCATGCCGGCGGCGGCTCGAATCCGCTTCGGATCGCATGAATGTTCCGCGAGTGGTGCTGTCACTTATCGGCGAACCGTTCGCCCGTTTCGTTTGTGACACCGCACAAGGGTCCAGCCGAAATGGATGATGTTGCGAACGCCATGTCCTGTTCTGGGCGTGGCTTGCGACTTGAACAGTGGCGCTCGATTGTGCTGGTTCCGACGAGAGCGCCGGCCATTGGATTTCCATGAATCGATCATTGGAGAGAAAGGATGAAGATCAGAAAACAGAACACGCGCCGGGAAGGCATCGGAAGTCGTCGTCGATCGTTGACGTTGGTGATGCTGGGCGGCATGGCAGCAATGCTGCCGGGTCTTGGGTATGCAGGTGACGGCCCGGTCGGAGCATCGATATTCGAGGCCCGAACCGACCACGACGCGATCGATCAACCTTATGTGATCGCGGAGGTGCCAGACGCCATTTACGAGACGCCGGGGGCCGGAAACTGCAGAGCGGCATATCGCAACAAGCCGCTGAACAAAATGCCCTATGTCGTGGTGTTCCCGGGCGACACGGGCAATTTCGGAAATACGAATCCAGACAACGCCAGCAGAAACGATTATTACCAGGGTGTGCTGACGCGTGAAGCGATCAGGCTGGCGAATGAAGGAACCTGCGTTCGCGTCGTTGCGGTGGAGACCAGTCCTACATACACCGGTTATGTCCGCTACCCCCGGACCGGATTCGATTACGCGAATCTGTCCGGATCGCCGGATATCTATCTGCCGATGACCAATGGCGCTACCGCCATTTTCAATATCACGCGGCACATACAGAGCAATCCCAAATACAGCGGCGCGGAACGCTGGTATCTGCATGGCGGAAGCGCGGGTGCGATGAATGTCGCGCGGATGATCGACATGCTCAACGACAGCGTGGTTTCAAGATACCAATACAAGATCCCTGAAGCAGTGTTGCTCGAGTCGCTGCCGATTTCCGGAGACATGTACGAGACCTGCAGGAAAATGAATCCGGCCAGTGTCGGCTACGCCATCGTCGGGAGGGAGTATGGAATTCCGGGGGCGTGTGGATTCGCCGCGGATAATCCTCAGGCATACAACTACAAAGTCTACAGCGGCAATATCAAGAACTGGTACCTGGGGACTCAGGGAAAACGCATCAACATCATGATGGGCGCAGATGATCTGCTGTGGAAGGGGACGACCACGGCTGCTGGATGGACGTCGCTGGGCGTGTACAAGAACTTCATCGATACGATTGGCGTGTCCGAATGCGTCGGTTCTGGATATCAGGCTTCATACGAGACGGAGATCAGCGACCACGACAGGTGGTTCGACTGCGAAAGCGGAAAAATCCGCATCCGGCAGTTTCAAAGCGGCGGGCATGGCCCGCTCTACAACTCTTCGACCGGATATCACCCCTATGGAAGTGCGGAAGAGCACCTGAGGGCCTGGCTGCAATAAGCGGTCGCCTTGTCCGTTCCGCGTCTTCGGAGCCATCCGAAGACGCGGAACTTGGAAAAACGATATCAACGGCAATCCGGATTCATTTTCACATGCGATCCGCATACGACGGGAGTTGATTGAAAGATGAGTAAGCATAAAAAATCGGAACCTCGTTCCGGTGTTTTCGGCAGTTTGTCGCCGAACGGGATCCACAGGGCGGTCGCAGCGCTCGTTCTGGCAGGCGCGGCGCTTGCAGCACAGGCAGCCGCGCCGGTGCCGGTCGCGAACCCGTTGACCTTGTCCGGCACCGACGCGACCGGCGTCGGCGACCCCGACATCATCAAATACCGCGGCAGCTACTACATGTATTCTTCGCGCAACGGACCCGACGGCGTGCATGTCTGGTCTTCGCGCGATCTGGTCAACTGGACGCCGCGCGGTGTCGCCGCTTCGGTCGCCGAAGCATGGTATGGCTGGGCGCCCGATGTGCTGTATCACAACGGCCAGTTCTACATGGTGACCAGCGGCGACACGGGGACCTACACCGATCACATCGTGATGCGCAGCGACAGCCCGCTCGGTCCGTTCGTTCGTCTGACCGATAATCTGCCCGGCAGCATCGACGGGCACATCTTCCAGGACGACGACGGCAGGCTGTACTTCTTCTGGGCATCGCATGGCGGCATCCGCTACCGGCCGATGATCGCGCCGAACACCATCGATACCGCACAGCCGGAGCGACAGCTCACGGGCTGTGCGGTGAACATCGTCAGCAGCTGGACGGAAGCGCCGATGGTGTGGAAGCGCAACGGTGTCTATTACCTGTCGTATTCGGGCAACGATCTGATGCGCCACGATTATCAGACGCATATCTGCAAGGGCACTTCGCTCGCAGGGCTGGCGCCACAGCCGAACCGCGTGCTGTTGCTCGACACCACGTTGCCGTGGACAGGCTCCGCGCACAACACGGTGGTCATGGGCCCCGATCTGGTCACGCCCTACACCGCGTATCACCTGCGGGACGGCACCACGACCAATCTCTACCGGAAGTTCGCGCTCAGCGAAGCGTGGATCGCCTCCGATGGACAGCTGCGCGCCACATCGCCGGAAGCCAGCGTCAATCTGCCTTCGCAGCCGCTGTTCCGCGACGATTTCGAGCGCGATGCGATCGGGCCGGCCTGGCAACAATTCGGCGCTGCGCCGTGGGGGACCTGGGGCCGCGAATTGCTGTGGAACGACAGCACGAACCGCAGCGGCTGGCACCTGCAGATCACCAGCAGCCAGGTGTCGCCCGCCGATTACGTCTACGAAGGCAGCGCCAAGCACTTCGGCTGGGGTTCGCTGGCGATTTCGCCGTATCCGAAGTACGGCATCGTATCGAGCGTGATCAAGGACGGCGCCGGCAATGTCACCAGCGCGTTCTTCTTCGGTGTCGATGCGCGCAACAATCTGCTGGTGTCCTGGGCGCTGGTCAACGGTGTGGATCAGGGTTGGCAGAACACCGCGATGCCGGCCGGTTGGAATCACAATGCCTGGCACGCGCTGCGCATCGAGAAACGCGGCAGCACCTTCAAGCTGTACTACGACGACATGCTGAAGCAGACCCGGAATGTGGCCTTGAACGGCGGCGGTTTCGGTGCCGGCGCCGACAATACGCACGTGGATTTCTCTTCGCTGGCGATGAACCACAACATCAACGGTTGGTATCGTTTGACCCCGCGCTGGGCGCCCGACAAAGCGGTGGAAGTCGGTGGCTGGAGCACGGTCAACGGTGGCAACGTGATCCAGTGGACCTTCGGCAACAATCAGGCGAACCAACTGTGGTGGGCGCAGTCGCGCGGCGGCACCGGCGGCGTGTCGTGGGCCAACAAGCACAGCGGCAAGGTGCTGGAAGTCGCGGGAATATCCACCGCCAACGGCGCCAATGTGCAGCAATGGGACGATGTGCGCGGCGGGAATCAGACTTGGCTTCCGGTCGCGGCCGGCGGCGTGTGGTGGAACTTCCGCCCCAACCACGCGCCCGGTCAATGCCTCGACATCAGCGCAGGCAGCACCGCGAATGGAGGCAACGTCCAGCAGTGGCCATGCAACGGTCTGGAGCCGCAGCAGTTTTCGCTGACGCCGTATTGATGCGCCTATCGGCCATACGCATGCATTGAGACACCATCGCCGCTGCCGGGCGCTCGTCCGGCAGCGATTCTCGCCACGTCTGCGCAGGGCCCGGGCGATGCGGCTGCGGCTGCTGATCGGCTAGCATGTGAGCCAAGCCCGCACGCCGCACGCCGCACCATGATCAGCAACGAGATCGATATCGACCACTGGCGACGCGCGCTCGCGGAGCGTTCGCGGATCCAGATTCCCGACTTTCTGCAGCCCGCCGCCGCCGAGGCCTTCGCGCGCGAGCTGGCCGAGCGGGTGCCGTGGCAACTCGCCGAACGCAGCGATGGCGAATCGCATCTCTCGCCGCGCGGCGCCTATCCCGACGATGTCGAATACGCGCATCTGTTGCAGCGCGGCTATGCGCGCGCGCGCGATACCTACCAGTTCGCTTACGACAGCTACATGCTGGTGAAAGCCGCGAAAGAAGCCTGGGATCCGACGCTGCTGGTTCACGGCATCCTGCAATTCCTCAACACGCCGCCGTTCATCGAATTCGCCCGGCATCTGGGCAGCGATGCGTCGATCACCCACACCGGCGCGCAATGTACCCGTTATCGCCCGGGCCATTACCTGATGCCGCACGAAGACCTCGATGAAGGCGAAGGTCGCCGCTATGCCATGGTCATCAACCTCAGTCGCGAGTGGCGGCCGGACTGGGGCGGGCAGCTGCAATTCCTCGACAGCGACGGCAGCGTGACAGAGACCTTCCTTCCGCGCTGGAATTCGCTCAGCCTGTTCCGTGTGCCGCAGCGGCACCAGGTCACCCTGGTCGCCCCGTGGGCGGCGCAGCCGCGGCATGCCATCACCGGATGGTGGCTGGCGCGATAGGGCGACGTCCGCGGGATTGCTATCCCGTGTTGCTATATTTTGGGGCGACCGGTCCGGGCAGGAGGGGCAGATGTGGAAGCGGATCACCCTCTACGGTGCGTTCTTGGCAGCGGGCACGCTTGGGTTGCAGTGGCTGGACTATCAGCGTGTGGCGCGCGCCCACTCGGGCGACATCTACGTGTTCATGATCGCAGTCGCCTTCCTGGCGCTCGGCGTCTGGCTCGGTGCCCGCGCGTTCGGCGCCCGACCGCGCCCCTTCGACGGCAATCCACAGGCATTGGCGGAACTCGGGATCAGTGCGCGCGAATGCGAGGTACTGGCGGAGATCGTGGCCGGTCGCTCCAACAAGGAGATCGCCGCGCGCCTCAAGGTGTCGCCGAACACGGTGAAGACCCACGTCGCCCGGCTGTTCGAAAAACTGGGCGCCAACCGCCGTACCGAGGCCATCCGCAGGGCACGCGAGCTGGGAATCGTGCCCTGATGCTCATGAAGGCTGGTGATTTCGCCGAAATCACCCGTTCGGGCGATTGATCCGCCGCCGTCCGCCACCGTCAATGGCGCCTCCACCGCTTTCGAGGAGACACACCATGTTCCGCAAGATCCTGCTCTGGGGGACCGTCGCCGGCCTGATCGTCGGCAGCATCCTGTTCGGCACCACGGTCGCGATGGCCGGTCACCCGCCCTCGATGGGCATCGGCATGGCGATCGGGTACACGTCCATGCTCATCGCGCTGAGCGCGATCTTCGTGGGCGTGAAGCGCCATCGCGACGAAGCGCTGGGCGGCGTGATCCGCTTCTGGCCGGCGTTCGCCATGGGCCTGGGCATCAGCCTCGTCGCAGGGATGTTCTATGTGCTGGCCTGGGAGGCCGCGCTCGCGGTGACCGGTATGGACTACGGCGCAGAATTCGCCGGGCACATGATCGAGCAACGCAAGGCCGCAGGCGCCAGCGCCGCCGAACTGGCGAAATACATCGCCGAAATGGAGCGCTTCAAGACCCAGTACGCCAACCCGCTGTTCCGCATGCCGATGACCTTCACCGAAATCTTCCCGGTCGGCGTATTGGTGTCGTTGATCACGGCTGGTCTGCTGCGCAAGAGCACGTTCCTGCCCGCAAGGCGCAGTTGAGAGAAACCCGAATAGGGTGCGCCTCGGCGCACCGTCGTTTCCGACAGCCTCCCAGCATCGGTGCGCTACAGGCGCACCCTATTCTGATTGCGATCGTTTTCCGCATACCGATGAGAACTTTGCGAGAATTCCGACACGCGCATGCGGAGTTTTCCGATCGTGACCAAAGCCTCGTCTTGGCACGCTATCGGGCATGCCGAACTATCGACGTCCCTGGGTGCCTGGTGGCACATACTTCTTCACGGTCAATCTCGCCGATCATCGCGGCCGCGTGTTGACTGCGAATATCGATGCGCTGCGAATCGCATTCCGCGAAACCCGCGCTTCCCGGCCATTCAACATCATCGCCGCCGTGGTCATGCCGAATCATCTGCATTGCATCTGGGCATTGCCCGAGGGCGATGTCGACAACGCCAAACGCTGGTCGCAGCTGAAATCAGCATTTTCCCGGCGTGTCCCATACGAAGATGTTGTCAGTCCCAGCCGCATCGAGCGCAGAGAACGCGGCATCTGGCAGCGCCGCTTCTGGGAGCGATGCATCATCGATGAAGACGATCTCTGTGCTCATATCGATTACATCCATTACAACCCGGTGAAGCATGGTTTCGTCGCCCGGGCATTCGATTGGCCACATTCGTCATTTCGTCGTTGGGTCGCCGAAGGCGTTTATCCCGAAGATTGGGCCACACCCCCGGACCCACCGCCGATCCCGGACGCTGAATAGGGTGCGCCTTCGGCGCACCGTCGTTTCCGACAGCCTCCCAGCATCGGTGCGCCGCAGGCGCACCCTATCTTGCTGGTGTCGCTGATCTCGGCTGGTCTGCTGTGCAAGAGCACGTTCCTGCCCGCAAGGTGCAGTTGAGAGAAACCCGAATAGGGTGCGCCTTCGGCGCACCGTCGTTTCCGATAGCCTCCCAGCATCGGTGCGCCGCAGGCGCACCCTATCTTGCTGG
>JBEBKD010000032.1:0-34300 GCA_040079515.1 Lysobacteraceae bacterium | reverse complement strand
GCGATCGCCGTCGGTCATCCCTATGGCGTCTCGGGCGCACGCCTGGTCGGCCACGCACTGATCGAAGGTCGTCGTCGCGGCGTGAAGTACGTGGTCGTGACGATGTGCATCGGCGGCGGACAGGGCGCGGCGGGGTTGTTCGAGGTGGTGTGAGTCGCCGTCCGGGAAGCGACCTCGCGAAATCAACGCGCATAGGGTGCGCCTGGGCGCACCGTTGTCGATACCGCGCGTGGTTGGGAACGGTGCGCCAAGGCGCACCCTATCAATCAAAGCCGAAGACGGCGCTTCAGCTCCGCGATCAACTGCGACACTTCGGACGGCGCGAGCTTGGCGAAGCGTTCCGGCAGCAGGCTGCGGCGCGAGGACTCCTGCACCGCGAGCAGTTCCATCAGCTGGATGGTGTCGGTGTGCTGCGGCGGAATGAAATCGACGATGGCCTGCTGCAGATGCGTGACCGCCGATGCGGCTCCGGCTTCGCGCGCGATATCCAATGCAAGCAGCGCGATGGCTTCGAGATCGGCGTTGGAATATCCGTCGAGCGCGTCCAGCGCTTCGACCAGCGCAGCATCGGCGTCGGCCGGCAGCGGCGCGCCGCCGCGCTTGAGGATGGCGCGGACCACGTGCATGCGGCCGGCGCCGTTGTCGGCGTAGAAGAACGGAATCTTGCGATCGAGGCGGCCCGGACGCTTGATGTCGACATCGAGTTTGTCGGGTCGATTGGTCATCAGGATCGTCAGCACATGGCCGCGGTTGTCGGTGTCGGACATGAAGTCCTTGATCCGCGCGATCACCCGCGACGAGGTGCCGCCGTCGGTCTCGCCGCCCTCGCCGCTGCCGAAGCTGCGGTCGCCTTCGTCGATGACCAGCGCGATCGGGCTCATCGCGCGGATGATCTTGAGCACGCGTTCGAGATTGGATTCGGTCGAGCCCACCCACTTCGAGCGGAAGTTCTTCAGCACCACGCCCGGCAGCCCGGCTTCCTTCAAAAACGCTTTGATGACGAAGGTTTTGCCCACGCCCATCGGTCCGACCGCGAGCAGGCCCATCGGCGCGAGCCGGCGGTCGCCTGTCTTGATCGTCGCCGCGATCTTCATCAGCTCCTGCTTGATCTGGTCGTAGCCGCCGACCGCATCGAGGCCGTAGCTCGGATCGAGGAATTCGATCAGGTCGCCGCAGGAGCGCTGGATGATCTCGCGCTTGCGGGTGCCGATGATGCGCAGCATCGCATCGACCGGGTCGTCCTTCTGCTCGACGGGCGTGCTCGCACGGCCGAGAATCAGGAATGCGATTTCCTCGCGGGTCTTGCCGGCGGTGACGCCCGCGTACATCTCTGCGCGCTGCTTCGCATCGGGCGCATCGCCCAGCAGCTGCAGCGCCAGCGCCTTGCGCTCTTCATCGGACAAACCCGCGGCCGGCTGTTCGGCGACGATGCTGTCGATCTCCAGCAGCCGCAGGCCGGCGGTGTGTTTGGCGACCAGCGCCTGCTGTTCGGGCGACATGTGCGGCGCGGACTGCGCCACCAGGCGCGCGCGCGCGGCTTCGTCGGGAAACGGCACTTCGATCGCGGCGATGCGCGGATTGGTGTTGAGCGAAGGATGCAACTCGGACAGAGACGCGCAGATCAGCACGACGATGTGGTTGCGCTGCAACAGCAGGCCGCTGAGCGACCAGTCGTGGAGGATTTCCAGCAAGCCGCGCTCGTCGGTGCTGAGGAAGGTGGTTTCCGCGTTCGGGACCAGATCGCCGGCATGCGGCAGCACCAGCGCGACGCCCTCGCCCGCGCGCATCCGGGTTTCCAGATGGCCGATGTTTTCCAGCAGCGTCTCGCCGAGTTCCAGCACCTTGCCGTTCACGCCGTACTGTTTCAGCCCGGCATGGCGCAGCGCGAGTTCGTAACGCTGCGGCTTGGCCGCCAACACCACGGCGTGCAGGAATTCGACGAAAGGCTGCAGCTTGCCGTCGTGGGCGATGGCGTCGTGCACGTTGCCGTGGACCAGGAACAGCCCGGCCTCGCCCGCAAGATAGCGGCGCTTGAGTTCGTCGGCCCAGGGCGGCAGTGCGATGCTGTTGAGGGTGGTCATGTCATGCGGTCCTGAAGCGATGCGGATGTCGTGCGGATGCGATGCGCGTCAGCGCGCTTTCTTGCGGCACAGACCGAGGTTGAAGCGCGCGGCCTTGATGATCGGCAGCCAGACATCGGCTTCGGAAGGCAGGTAGTGGTTGCGCACTTCGTCGTCGCTCAGCGCGGCGTCTTCCTCGAACGGCGCCAGCGTGCGCAGACAGGCGTCGCGCTGGCCGAGTTTGTAATGGGTGATCGCGATGTCGTTGAGGATCTCGGCACGCTCGTAATGGCCGAGCGTCCGCGCGCAGGTCGTCGGCAGCGGCGACAGTGCGGCCAGCGCTTCGGCGAACCGCTTGCGATCGTAGAGTCGCTTGAATCCACCGCGCGTCGCGCCGACGGCATCTGCGGCGCAACCCGGCGCCGGCCGCAGATACAGACCATCGAATCCGGCGCGTGCGCCGCAGTATTCGCGGCAGGTCTCGGTGCTGGACACGGTGATGCCATCGGCGGTTGGCGCGAAGCTCACGACGCAGTCGGCGTCGCTGGCTTCCAGCGTGGCCTGGGTGCCGACGATGCGACCGTCGAGCGAGCACAGATGGAAATTCGCGCCGACCGATTCGATCGCGAACGGCAGGCCATCGCGAGCTGGCGGAGAGATGCGCAGCGTTCCCCAACCGCCATCGGCGATGTAGTCGCCGGGCTTCGGCGCGGGGCCGGCCGCCTGCGCCACCGCGCTGGCGGCCGCAAGCACGACGAGGACCGCAGGCATGCGTATGCGCATCACGACTTCCCGGGTGTATGGAATGCCGATGACTGGACTCGGCGCATGCTTGTTCGGAGCATGCTTGTTCAGAGCGTACGATCCGCGTTGGCCTGGCCCGCGCGTTCCTTCTTCAATGCATCGAGCTTGGCGCGGGCGGTGGACTTGCTGCTGCCGGCCTTCAGTGCCTTGAGGCGCACGTCGAGGTCGGACTCGCGCAGTTCGTCGCCGAGCTTGGCCTTGGCGATGGTGTCCTTGATGCCGGTACGCACGTTCTCGAGCGCGCGCAGTTCGGCATCGACCGACAGGCCTTCGAGCTGATCGTTGATGCGGGTACGCGCCTGGGCGCTCTGCATCTTGGCCAGCATGCGGTCCTTCTCAGTCTTGAGCTTGGCGATCTCGCCCTTGACCTCGGTCAGCGCGGTCTTGGCGGTGTCCACATCCTTCTCGGCGGCGGCCAACTCGGCTTCGAGCGAGGCGATCTCGGCATCGACGGCTTCCTTGCGCTCGATCAGCTCCACAGCGAGGTCGTCCTGGTTCGTCGCCATCGCTTCTTCCAGCATGGCGCTCAATTCCCTCTGCTGCGCCTGCGACTTCTGCAGGCGGTCGGCGGCGTCCTCGCGCAGGCGGATCAGGCCGGCGGTGGCGTTCTTGAGCTTGTTGTATTTCTCGATCATGGTGTTGATCGCGTTTTCGTAGGCGATCTCCGGGTGCTGCTGTTCCAGCCCGCTGACGAACAGCGACATGAAGCCGCGCACGAGATTGCCGAGGCGGGTGAAGAGGTTGAGGCTCATGAGGGTCTCCTGGAGGAATGGGTCATCGCGCGATGATCATGGCGTTGTGTTGACGGATTGTTTCGCGGCTTTGGCTTGCGCGGCGTTGCCCTGCCTGCTGCCGGCGGCCGCGCCGGTTTGGAAATAGTGGCTGTCCAGATCGTTCTGCGACAGCTCCAGTTCGATGTCTTCTTCCAGCTGCAGCCGCGACAGCGATTCGCCGAGCTTGGAACCCAGCACGGTGGAATACGGACTGGCGACAACCATCTGGTAGATCTCTTCGACCTGGTCGGGCAGCGACACGAGCGCCGCTTCGATCGACATCTGCCGCGCGACCAGGCCATCGTGACGCTGCTTGACCGCGAAATAATCGTCGCGTGCCATCTTCATGTGGCGATAGCGCGGGTCGTTGGCGTCCACTTCGGCCAGCGCCTTTTCGGCGTCGCGCAGGCGGCGGTCGACCGTCGCTTCCTCGCCGCTGCGCAGGCGGTCCTTGATCGTCGCTTCGGCCAGCCACAGCGCCAGATAATCGACCGAGGCCTTGTCGACGCGCTCGGCGTCGTCGTAGGAGAGCTGGCTCTGCTCTTCGCCGGCGATGCGGTACAGCACCGTCGCGCGTTCGACGATGACCTGATACTTCTGCCACATCGCCATGCCCTGCACGCGCTCGAGGCCGCCGTGCAACAGAAACAGTTCCTGCTGCAGCTGCGCGCGGCGCTGATCGATGGCGGTACGGCGCGCGCTGCGGTCGACCTTGCTGCGGAACGTGGGCAGATCGGGAATCACCAGCGCGGCGAGCGCCTGCACTGCGCCGAGCACTACCAGCGCGCCGATCGCGCCGACGCCGCCGGCGGGGATCGAGACGACCGCGGCCGCCAGGCCGCCGCCGAGCAGCGTGATCACGTTGCTCTGGCTGGTCAGCCAGGCGCGCAGATAGCTCACGGGTTTGGGCGGTTGCTTCATTCCTGGGCGTTCGATCGGATCAGACGGTCACGCGGACGTTGCCCTTGCCCGCGGCCTGATGCAATCGACTCAGGATGCGCTGTTCCAGCGCCGCCGCTTCGGGCATGCGCAGCCAGCCGCTGTCGCGCGGTTTGGGCGTGGCGATCTCGAAATCGTCGGCGATCCGCGCAGGCTGCGTCGACAGCACCACGACGCGATCGCCGAGCAGCAGCGCCTCGGTCACGTCGTGGGTGACGAACACGATCAGACACGGATGTTCTTCGTACAGCTTCACCAGCAGCTTCTGCATTTCCTCGCGGGTCTGCGCGTCGAGCGCGCCGAAGGGTTCGTCCATCAGCAGGATGCGTGGGCGCAGCATCAGCGAACGCGCCAGCGCGATGCGCTGGTTCTGTCCACCCGAAAGCTGGCTCGGCAACAGCTTGGCCTTGTCGGCCAGACCCACCGCTTCGAGCATGTGCATGACCTTGTCGTGACGCTCGGAAGACGGAATCCGGTCGCGCCACAACTTCAAACGGAATGGAAACGCGACGTTGTCGTAGACGTTCAGATCGGGACGGTTGGCGTAGCGCTGGAACACCATCACCGCATCGTCATGGGCGTCGGTGCACGCCACGCCGTCGATGCTGATGGTGCCGCTGGTGGGCATGTTGGTGTTCTGCGGACGCACGCCGCCCATCATGTACAGCAGCGTGCTTTTGCCGCAACCGGACGGGCCGAGCAGCATGTTGATGCTGGGCCCGGTGAAACGCAGGGTGAGGTCGTCGACGACGCGGTTCACGCCGCCTTCGGGACGCGGATATTCCTGGACGATGCGGTCGAGGGCGATGACCGCCGGCGCCGCGGATGCGGTGGCTGCAGTCTCGCTCATGTCTGGGTCTCCCACGGATACAGATGGCGCTTGATCGCGCGCATCAGCTGATAGGTGATCAGCGCCAGCGCGATGATCACGGCGATACCGGCGAACACCTGGTCCATCGCGCTGAACCGGCGCGCATTCTGGATCAGCTGGCCGAGCCCGACCTTCGCGTTCACGTATTCGGCCACGGTGATATAGGTCCACATCACCGAGACGCTGACGATGATGGCGTCGGCGATGCGCGGCATCGCGATCGGCACCACCGCATGGCGGATGCATTCCCATGGCGACGCGCCGAGATCGCGCGCGCCGGTCCAGTAGCTCTGGGGGACCGCCTGGATGGCGTCGCGCACCATCGGCACCAGATAGACCACGGCGCCAAGGAACAGGAACGTCACTTTCATGGTCTCGCCAATGCCCAGCCACATCACCAGGATCGGCAACAGCGCGACCACCGGCGCCGAACGGAACGGATCGATCAGCGGCGACAGCAGCGCGTTCAACTTCGGCGATGCGCCCATGAAGATGCCCAGCGGCACGCCGATCAGCACCACCAGCACGCCGGCCGCGGCGACGCGGCCGACCGACCATAGCGTGGCGTCGAACAGCAGGCTCTTGCCGTCGCTCCAGATCAGATAGCCCAGCGCCTTCACCACCGACATCGGCGACGGCAGTTTGTTGGCGCTGATCCAGCCGCTCGCGCTCAGCGCGAACCAGACCAGCAGCACCACGGCGACGCCGGCGATGCCCAACTGTCGTCGCATGCCACCGGGCAATGCGGCGTAGGGGTTCCAGCCGTTGGCCATTACTGACGGGCTCCGAACACCGCGATGCGGGTCGAACGGTTCATTTCGCGGCAACCGTCGAGGCCCACGCCTTCCGAGCCCGGATTGTTCTCATCGCACAGCGGTTTGTTGGAACCGTTGCCGACGATCTTGAAGCGCTCGCGCGGGAACTCCCATTGCCGGACGAGATAATCGACCACCGCCTCGGCGCGCGCCTGCGACAGACGCCCATTGACGATGGCGTTTCCGGTGCTGTCGGTGTTGCCGCTGATCTCGAAGTAGGCGCTGCCGTTGTTCTCGATGAACGGCACCATGTCGGTGTCGACGATCTTTTCCGCGCGCTTGGTCAGCGCCGACTGGCCGCTGGCGAAGTTGACGATCACCGGTTTGGTCACCGTCGCCGGCGCCTGCACCGCTTCCTCGCGCGCGGCGGTCGTGTAGGTCTCGACCTGCTTGGACTCGGCCTGCGCGGCGGTACTGGCGTCGTAGAGGGTCCGGATGAAGCGGGTGTCGAAGCTGTCCTGCGCCGCGATCACCGGCGACTTCGGATTGGCCAACGCACCGGCGGCGCGGTAGATCTGATCGAAGCGCTGGTAGACGCGCTCGTAATGGTTGGTGCCGCCGGACATGCCGAGGATGCGCGCGTTGTCGGCGACACCGGTCCACAGCAGGTTGTCGAACAGGCCTTTCACGAACGGCTTGCCTTCGTCCTTCGCCAGCAGGGTGAAGAATTCCTCGGTCTTCACCAGCGCGTCGACGGCCTGGTCGGGATTGGCCTTGGCCGCTTCCACGCCCTTCATCCAGCCGTTGACGAATTTCTGCACCGCGTCGCGGCCCTGCGGATCGTTGAGCACGCGCTGGTCGCAGACCATCACGTCGAAGATCAGGTTCGATGCGGTCCGGGTCGAATACACCACATGGCCCTTGGTCGCACGCAGCGCGAGCGAGAGATCCGGGTCCCACAGCGCGGCGGCATCGACGCTGCCGGACTCCAGCGCGGCGCGCACGCCGGCAAGGCCGTCTTCGGCGGCGATGTACACGTATTCGACCGTCTGCTTCTTGCGCGCCGACAGCGCGGAGTTGTCGATCGCGTCGATCGACATGCCGTGCGACGGCGTGAACTGCAGCAGCGCCAGCTTCTTGCCGGCGAGATCCTCGACGCTGCGGATCGACGGATCCTTGGCGATGATGGCATCGGCGCCGCGGGTGTTGTCGACGATCATCACCGCCTTCGCATCATGGCCGCTGTTGCGCAGATTCGGCTGCTCCTGCGCCCAGAAATCCGAGGTGCGCCATGCGCACTGGGCGGTGCCGGCCTCGAAGATGGTGGCGAGCGTCGGGATATCGTCCTGGATCACGAACTCGACGTTCAGACCTTCCTTGTCGTAGAGCGAACCCGGTTGAGTAGTCAGGCTCTGGCCGTTGGCGACCAGCGCCGGGGCGTAGCCGTGGAAGCTCACGATGCTGACTTTCAGCGGATGACCGCCGGAGCCCAGCGGGCCGTCGCCCTTGCCCGTGTAAGCGCCGGCAGACGCGGTCTTGCCGCCACCGGTCTGTGCGGTCGCCGCGGCGCCTTCATCGCCGCCGTCGGCCTTGCGGTTCTTGTAGAGATTCCACAGCACCGATCCGCTGCCGACCAGGACGATCGCGCCGATCAGCAGTTTGGCGAACGGGGTGAGTTTGACGGCCATGGGGCACTCCTAGACGAAACGGGGATACGAACTGGGGGATGGAAAGGCGGACTTCGAGCAGAAAACGGGCGATCACTTCACCGGCGGACGGAATTGGGCGGCCAGCTCCTGCAGATTGAGGATGTGGGCATCGATCCGCTGGGTCTCGCGCAGCAGCGCGGCCTTGTTCGATTCCGACTCCGACTGCAGTTTGGCGACATCGGCTGCGGTGGTGCCGATGGCATCGTGGATCTGCGCTTCGAGCGCCGCGATCTGCTGACGGAGTTCGCCCACCCGGCCGTCGCGACTGCTTTCCAGCGCTGCGACGCGCTCCCGGTTGGCCTGCACCACCCCGTCCGCAGCCCCCTGCATCTGACGCTGGTGGCCGCGCAGGGCGGCCAGCTTGGCGTCGGCGTCGGCCAACACCTGATCCATCGACCAGGTTTCGTCGGCGACGTCCATGGCCATGATCGCGGCACGACGGGTAGTGGGGTCGAGCGTGCGCAGACCTTCGACCAGCTTCAGCAGACGCTCGACCGGGAACGAGGCTTCGGCCACGCTCTGGCGGGCGTAGATCTCGACGAAGCTCAGCCCTTCCTCGACACCCATGGCTTCGGTGGCTACCGCTGTTTCGGACGGGACATCGGCCTCGCGCGGCGTCGATGGCGACCCCGCGTCGGCCTCGGCGGCACGGCGGATGATGGCGTCGAGGTCGGTCTCGTCCACCGACGCGGAGGCACGGGCGGGGGCGTCGGACGGCTCGATGAGCCTGGCCGCTTCCAGAATCTTCTTCAGTGACGCCATGCTGTCCCCGGTTACGCTGTCGCAAGTGTTCACGGTCAAGAATAAGGGAAGGCCGACACAAATCCAGTGCGATCGGTCATCGGCGGCGTCACACGCCGTGGTTCTTGCCCTGCCAGGGTGCGAACCAGGCGCGGATGCGCGCGATATCGGCATCCATGTCGTCGGTGAGCACGAAGGGTTCGCCGATACCGATGACCTTGTCCGGGTAGTGGAAATACGCCGGCACCACCGGCACGCCGGCGGCCTTGGCGATTTTCCAGAACCCCGGCTTCCAGCGTTCGACGCGTTTGCGCGTGCCCTCCGGCGCGAGCCCGAGCCAGAACCGCTCCTCGTCCGCGAAGCGCTGCGACAACTGGCCGACCAGGCCATGCGCCGCCTCGCGATTGACTTCGATCACGCCGATCCTGCGCAGAAACGGCCCAAGCGGCCACCAGAACAGCTGGTGCTTGCCGATGATACGGACATCCAGACCGATCGCGATCTTCGCGGCAAACCCCCAGATACCGTCCCAGTTGGAGGAGTGCGGCGCGCCGATCAGCACCGCCTTGGGCAGATCGGGGAACGCCCCGACCATCCGCCAGCCGCCCACGCGCATCAGCTGGCGCGCG
Source organism: Lysobacteraceae bacterium (assembly GCA_040079515.1). Lineage (GTDB taxonomy): Bacteria > Pseudomonadota > Gammaproteobacteria > Xanthomonadales > Xanthomonadaceae > Lysobacter_I. Next base: position 25,019 of record JBEBKD010000032.1, on the reverse strand, counting down.
AACCAGCGGATGACGCGGCTCGGCGGCGTGCGCGGCAGGCTCGGCGGCACGGTCAACAGGCGATCGTCTTGCGGCATCTCAGTCCCAATCCTTCGTGGCGCGGGTCTTCTTGACCCCGGAACGCTGCTTTTTGTCGTCGAGCCGGCGCTTCTTGGCGGCCCGGGAGGGTTTGGTCGGCACCCGCGGCGTCGGCGCGCGCAGCCCGGCGGCCACAAAGACCGCCAGTCGCTCGCGGGCGTCCTCGCGGTTGCGCTCCTGGGTGCGGAAGCGCTGGGCGCTGATCACCAGCACCCCGTCGAGGGTCATGCGCCGGTCGCGGCGGGCAAGCAGGCGCTCGCGGACCGCCTCCGGCAGGACTGCCGAATGCGCCACGTCGAACCGCAGTTCCACCGCGGTCGCCACCTTGTTGACGTTCTGCCCGCCCGGACCCGAGGAACGCACGAAGCGCTCGACCAGTTCCGATTCGGGGATCGTGATGCCTGCGTCCACTGTTCCCTCCGTAGGCGATTGTACCGGCAGCCCGCGACACGAAGACCCGGACCGACGGCATTTGACCGGGTCCGGCGGCTGGCCGATGATTCCCGTCCACGTAGGAGGATCGTCCATGACCCTGCCCAAGAACCCACGCACGACCCGCCATCCGGCGCGTCCGTTCGCTTTGATCGCCGCACTCGCGGCCATGTCCTGTCTCGCGGGCCCGGTCGCTGCACGGGATCCGGCCTATGTCGGTGGCGGTGGGGACCCCGCGCTGGTCGGCGGCTATTCGATGCCGGCCGCGAGCGCCCCATCGAACAGCATCGGCGGTTACTCGCAGGCCGCGATGCAGCACGACGACTCGATCGACGATGCCGAACAGCTCCTGTCGCAGGTGCGCGGCCAGCTCAACGGCACCACCACCAGCGGTACGCGCGAGGGCGACAAGAGGGACGCGCTGAAATACCGCAATGAAGTCGAATCCATGGTCCGCAGCCATTGGGATCAGCTCGGCCCGCTCACGCGCGACATGTACAGCGCGGAATACGGCCGCAGCAATCCCTACGACAACAGCCAGCGCTATCGCTCGCCGTACGGCGACAACGGCCAGATGGAAAGCCAACTGCTCGGCGCGACCGAGGATGTGCAGGGCGCCATGCAGGGCATGGAAGATCTGCTGCTGCCGCTGCTGAAAGACCTCAAGCAGGGCTTCGACAACAGCCTGCGTCAGAACGCGATCCGGCGCTGAGGGCTCGACCACGATGAAAGCCGGCATGATGAAAACAGGCACGATCATGCGACATGCCCTGCTGGTCGTCGCACTCATGGCTTCGGTATCCGCAACGTCGTCCGCGCAAGCAGCGCCGCCGACCGAAGCACAGGTCGACAAACTGATGGAGACGATGGACATGCGTCGGACGCTGGACGACATGTTCGTACAGCTCGATGCCATGAGCGAAGACATGGGCCAACAGTTCCTGGGCGAAGACGCCACGCCAGAACAGCGCAAAATGCTCCGCGACACGATTGCCAAGCAACAGATATCGATGCGCAAGGTGATGTCGTGGGACACGCTTGGTCCGATCTACCGCAGGGTCTACACGAAGCTGTTCACCGCCGAGGAAGTCGAGGCGATGACCGCGTTCTACGGCAGCGATGCCGGCCGCGGCATCATGCGCAAGATGCCACAGGCGATGCAGCTGTCGATGCAGGAAATGCAGCCGATCATGCAGACCATGATCACGGACATGCGGAAAACCCTGGAAACCGAACTGCAGAACGCCGACGAAGGCGCGCGCGAGGACGAGCACAAGCACTGATCCATCACGGATTGAAGCAAGGCATCCGCGGTTGCTTCTCGTGTGTCATGCGTTGGGGGACGAACAGCACGTCACCGATTCCAGCGCAGCCATCATCATGGCGTCGAATCCACACGGGACGGCGCCATGGCCTTCGCTATCGGGAATATCTTCAAGCGCGATCCCGCGCATTACGAAGGCGTCCGCAGGATCAACATCTATCTGCTGCGAGCGCTGTACGCGCTGATGTTCTTCATACTCGGGCAGACCACCTGGACGGAAATCCTCACCCACCAGGGACCATGGGAGCCCAACGAGGCCATGGCATGGAGCGTGTGGACAGGTTTCTCTGTGCTGGCGGGCCTCGGCATCCTGTATCCGCTGAAGATGCTGCCGATCCTGTTCTTGGAAATCTTCTACAAGGTTCTGTGGCTTGTGCTTGTAGCCTATCCGCTTTGGGCGAAAGGGACGTTGGCGGGCTCGCCTGCGGAGGGGATCACCGAGGTGTTTTTCCCGGTGTTTCTGGTCTTCCTGATCATTCCGTGGGGCTATGTCTTCAAGCAGTATTCGCCGTTCCGGCGGGAACGCTGACGGGTTTCGGGGTTTGCCGGATCAGTGCGGGGTGTTCTGTGCAGGGCCGTCGATGATGTTCCTGCACGATGTTGTTGTCGTCTCTGCTGGGGTTTTGTGGCGTTGTCGATGTCGGCACTTCATGGTGTGCGTGTAAAGCCTGGCATCTTTTTCGCGCTGGTGCGCGAGTTACTTTCTTTGGCGCAAAGAAAGTAACCAATGAAACACTCAGGTCCACTTCAAACCTACAATCTGAAGTGAAGCCGGGATTTTTCGATGAGACATCCTTGTCTCATCGAAAAACGATGCACATCCTGTGCATCGCCCTTTGGGTCTCCTACCAAGGGATAGCGCTCCATGTCTGAAGCTGCGTCGGGACGTTGGCCTTTAACGGCGCACGAATGATGGTGCAATTAGTCATTTGTCGCGCGGCTCATTCTGAAGAGATTCCAAACTGCCACGCATCGCATGCAAATTGCCAGAACACGTGGAAACTGTCTCGTCCCCTCGACGCTAAAACTACCGCGCTGCCGGATCAAGATCGTAGACCCGGAGGGCGGCGCACAGGACGTGCGCCGTTTTTCGATGAGACAAGGATGTCTCATCGAAAAATCCCGGCTTCGCCTCAGATAGTAGATTTGAATTGGACTTGAGTGTTTCATTGGTTACTTTCTTTGCGCCAAAGAAAGTAACTCGCGCACCAGCGCGAAAAAGGCCCCAAGCCTTACCCGCACAAAATAGAAGCGTCGACCTCGACAACGCCAAAAACATCCAGCAGAGACGACAACAACATCGTGCAGAAACACCCAGAGCTCAAGAAAAAAATCAGTTAATAAAGTAAATCCTCCCCGAACAACGCCAACGCCTTCGCAAACTCCGCATCCACCGGCGCCACCGCCTCGATCCGCTCGCCACTGTGCGGATGCGAAAAGCGCAGCCGCTCCGCGTGCAGCAGCATGCGATGGATCCCCATGATCCGGAACGCACGATTGTGGCGGCCATCGCCATGACTGGTATCGCCGATCAGATGATGCGAAAGATGCTTCAGATGACGCCGGATCTGCCGGAAACGCCCGGTCTGCGGCTGCGCGCGCAGCAGCGCGTAGCGCGAGGTATCGAACCCGGCGGAAGGCAACGCCAACTCGCAGGTCGCCAGCCGCTGGAAGTGCGTGACCGCCGGCTTCTTCTGCGGTTTGCCGGGGCCGCCGTCGAGCGGATGGTCGACGACGAAATGCTCCTCCGGCCAGCCGCGACACATCGCGAGATAGTCCTTCTCGAAATCACCCGACATCAACGTCTTTCCCAATAGCGACGCGCTTTCGCGATCGAACGCCAGCAGCAGGCAGCCGCTGGTCGCGCGGTCGAGGCGATGCACCAGGAAGATCTGCCGGCCGAACTGTTCGCGCAGACGGTCGGCCATGAAATCGGTTTCGCCGCGCGCCAGCGCGCTGTCGTGCACCATCAGCCCGGCCGGCTTGTCGACGACCGCCAGCGACGCGTCGCAGTACAGCACCGGTATCTCAGCGGGCGCAGAGTCGGCATCGGGGAACTCCGGACAGGACTTATGGGTCATCGTATGCCGCGCGGCGTCTGCGAGAATCGACGCACATTGTCTCCGATCCGCATCCCGAGGATTTCCCGATGCTTCTGCGCACCGTTCCACGCCGCCTCGCACTGGCCTGCGCGCTCGCGCTGTCCGCACAGTTCACCATCGCGCCTGTCGTCTTCGCCGCCGACGCGGCGACGCCACCGAAAGGCATGACCGCCGGGCCCTGCGTAGAAGGCATCTGCGAATACACGCTCGGCAACGGTCTGCGCGTACTGCTGTTCCCGGACGCGAGCAAACCCACGGTCACCGTCAACATCGCCTACGGCGTGGGCTCGGTGCACGAGAACTACGGCGAAACCGGCATGGCCCATCTGCTGGAGCACATGCTGTTCAAGGGCACGCCGACACACGGCGATATCCCCGGCGAAATGAAGAAGCGCGGCGTCGAGAAGAATGCGTCGACGTGGACGGACCGCACCAACTATTTCGGCTCCTTCCCCGCCAACGACGACACGCTGGACTGGATGCTCGGCCTGGAAGCCGACCGCATGGTCCATTCCTTTATCGCGAAGAAGGACCTCGACAGCGAAATGACCGTGGTCCGCAACGAAATGGAGGAAGGCGAGAACAGCCCCTTCGGCGTGCTGTCCGAACGCGTGTACTCGACCGCCTACCTCTGGCACAACTACGGCCACGACACCATCGGCGCGCGCTCGGACGTCGAGAACGTGCCGATCGAACGCCTGCAGGCGTTCTACAGGACCTGGTACCGGCCGGACAACGCCACCCTGATCGTCGCCGGCAAGATCGATCCGCAGAAGACGCTGGGCACGATCCAGAAGTACTACGGCGCGATCGCACGACCCACGACGACGATGCCGAAGTTCTACACCGCCGAACCGGTGCAGGACGGCGAGCGCGAGGTCAACGTGCGCCGCAGCGGCGATGTGCGCGTGCTGAATGCGAGCTACCACATCCCCGGCAAGACCCATCCGGACGTCGCCGCGCTGCAGGTCCTGGTGACCCTGCTCAGCGATCCGGCGAGCGGGCGCCTGCACAAGGCGCTGGTGGAAACCAAGATCGCGAGCGGGGCCTCCGCCGGCTATTACGGGTTCCGCGACAGCAGCCTCGCCTCGTTCGTGCTGAGCGCGCCCAAGGACGGCGACATCGCCAAGGCGGAAGCAGAATTGCTGCGGATCGCCGAAGGCTTCGCCGCATCGCCGCTCACCGACGAGGAAGTGAACAACGCGAAGCAGCGCATCGCGAACAATTACGAACGCACGTTCGGCGACGTCGACGGCGTCGCGATGGGCCTGACCGAAGCGGTGGCGGGCGGCGACTGGCGCCTGTATTTCCTGCATCGCGACCGCATCGCCGCGGTCACCACGGCCGATGTCAACCGCGTGGCGAAGACCTATTTCAAGCCCAGCAACCGTACGCTCGGCCGCTTCATCCCGACCGACGGCGCCGACCGCGTGCAGGTCGCCGCGGCGCCCACGGCCGCCGAGGCGCTCAAGGGTTTCGCAGGCAAAGCCGCGGTCGCCGCGGGCGAAACCTTCGACGCCAGCCACGCCAACATCGCATCGCGCACCCAGACTTTCGTCATCGGCGACACGCTGAAGGTCTCGCTGCTGCCGAAGGACACCCGCGGCGACGCGGTGCTGGTCGGCGCGACGTTCCGGTTCGGCGACGTGGATTCGCTCCGCAGCGTGTCGAAGTACACCGGAACCGCCGCCGGTGCGCTGCTGATGACAGGCACCACCACCATGAGTCGCGAGCAGATCGCCCGGAAGATGGACGCGCTCAAGGCCGTCGGCGGCGTCGGCGGCGATCAGCAGTCGGCGTCGATCTCGCTGCAGACCAAACGCGAGACGCTGGCCGATACCCTGGCGCTGTGCGCGGACATCCTGCGCAACGCCAATTTCCCGCAGAACGAACTCGACCAGTACAAGCTGCAGATGTCCACCGGCCTGGAAGCCGCGCGCAAGGAGCCCGGCACCGTCGCCGGGCTGGCGATGAGCCGGTACTTCGACCCGTGGCCCGCGGGCCATCCCTTCTCCTCCGTCTCGCTGGACGAATGGATCGCCGGCGTCCGCGCGCTCGACCGCGACAAGCTGGTCGCCTTCCATCGCGACTTCTACGGCACGGCGCAGGGCGAGATCGCGATCGTCGGCGACTTCGATGCCGCCGCGGTCAAGGCGCAACTGCAGGCTCTGTTCGCCGACTGGCGCAGCAAACGGCCCTACCGTCGCGAACCCACGCATTACGCGGCCGTCGCCGCGAAGACCCAGCGCGACGAAACGCCGGACAAGACGAACGCCATGTTCTTCGCGCGCACCAACCTGTCGTTCAACCAGAACGACGAGGACTACGCGGCGCTGATCATCGCCAACAAGATCTTCGGCGGCGACCCGCTCAAGGCGCGCCTCGGCGACCGCCTGCGCCAGAAGGACGGCCTGAGCTACGGCGCGACCAGCGACATCCAGTTCGACGACAGCGTCGGCGGCCGCAACGACGCCGGTCTGCTCGTGATCCAGGCGATCGTCGCGCCGGAGAACATGCCGAAGCTCGATGCCGCGGTGCGCGAGGAATACGCGCGTTTCATCCGCGACGGCGTGACCCAGACCGAGGTGCGCGATGCGGTGAATTCGCTGCTGACCGAACGCGAGCAAGGCCGCGCGGAAGACCCCCGCCTGATGTCCTACCTCGCCAACGGCCTGCGCGACGGCCGCGACATGGCGTGGTGGATCAAGGCCGACGCCAAGGCCCGGGCGCTGACCGCGGAACAGGTGAACGCCGCGATCCGCAAGCACTTCAAACCCGATGCGCTCAGCATCTTCGAAGCCGGCGATTTCGCCAAGGCCGCGAAGACGCCGTAGGGCAGGCTCTGGCCCGCCGTTGCGTTTTCACTACCGAAACGCGCAACGATCGAAGCGGTTTCGGTCACTGCAAGCTTTGCCGGTTCGGAAAGAACGGCGGGCCGGGGCCCGCCCTACGATTCGCGCATCAGCGTCGCGGCCAGGCCGCGACCAGCGCCCACAAACCGCCGAGGCCGGCGATCCATGCCGCAGCCGGCACGCCGAACACGCGCGGCCCACCGGCTTCCAGCGCATACAGCACCGCCGCGACCACCAGTAGACCGGTGCCGAGAATCGCAGAGACGATCCGTCGCTGCATCGCGTTGATGGTGTTCGACAGCTCGGCAAGATCGTGCGAACGCATCGCCAGTTCGTGCTTGCCCTGAACCTGCTGGCTCAGCCACGAATGCAGCAGATGCGGCATGTCCGGCGCGCGCGTGATCAGCTCCGGCAGCCGCTTGCGGAATTCGCCCGCGAGCCGCTGCGGGCTGTAGCGTTCGACCAGGATCTTTTCCAGCACCGGCTTGGCCACCGCCCAGATATCGAGCTGCGGATCGAGCAGACGACCGACGCCTTCGATGTTGAGCAGCGTTTTCTGCAGCAGGATCAACTGCGGCTGCAGGGTGAGTTCGTATTTCTGCGCGGTACGGAACAGCTTGATCAACACTTCGGCCAGCGAAATTTCCGACAGCGGCCGGGTGAAATACGGTTCGCACACCGCGCGCGCCGCCGCTTCCAGTTCGTCGATGCGAATCGTCGCGGGCATCCATCCGGCCTGCACGTGCAGTTCGGCGACGCGCCGGTAATCGCGGTTGAAGATCGCCATGAAGTTTTCGGCGAGGTAGTACTGGTCTTCGCTGGACAGCTGGCCGACGATGCCGAAATCGATCGCGATGAAACGCGGATTGGTCTTGCGCTCGGGATCGCCGTCGACCCAGATGTTGCCGGCGTGCGCGTCGGCGTGGAAGAAGTTGTCGCGGAACACCTGGGTGTAGAACACGCGCACGCCCTTCGCGGCGAGCGCCTTGCGGTCGATGCCGGCCGCATCCAGCGCGGCGATATCGTCGCTGGGAATGCCGTACACGCGTTCGAGCGTGAGCACGCGTTCGGCGGTGTGACTCCAGATCACCTCGGGCACGTACAGATCCGGCGAATCCTTCCAGAAGCGGCGGATCACCGAGGCGTTGGCGCCTTCGCGCTGCGGATCGAGCTCGGCCGCGAGCGTGGTTTCGATTTCGCGCACGATCTCGCGCGGACGGATCTTGTCGGCATTCGGATGCGCGCGATCGACCAGCGAGGCGATGCTGCCGAGCAGCGCGATATCGCCGTCGATCTGTTTTTCGATGTCCGGACGCAGCACTTTCACCACCACTTCGCGTCCGCCGGGCAGACGCGCGGCGTGCACCTGCGCGATCGACGCCGACGCCAGCGGCGTGGTGTCGAAATGCTCGAAGACTTCGCGGATGTCCTGACCCAGCGACGCTTCGACGATCGCGCGCGCGATGTGCCCGTCGAATGGCGCAACGCGATCCTGCAGCAGCGACAGTTCGGCCGCGATATCCGGCGGCATCAGATCGCGGCGAGTCGACAGGATCTGGCCGAACTTGACGAAGATCGGTCCCAACTCCTGCAGCGCGAGGCGCAGGCGCGCGCCGCGCGACAGCGCCGCGACCTCGCTCGACGCGCGAGGCACGAACGGGCGCGCGAGTTTCAGCCAGCGCTCGGCCGGCGTGCCATCGAGCAGATCGTCGAGGCGATAGCGGATCAGGACGCGACCGATCCTGCTCGCGCGCATGACCGCGCTCATGCCGCGCTCCGCTTCTGCAAGCGCGCGATCCGCGCGGCCAGTCGTTCGGTATCGTCGCGCAGGGTATCGACATCGTCATGGAATGCATCGAGCTCCGCGCGCGGCACCACATCGCGCGATTCCTCGGTGAGGTACTCGGCCGCGCTCTCGGCGAATTTCTGTCCGCCGACGCGCGCCTGACGCAACGCGGCGGCGATGCCGTTCGCGATCTGCACGCCGATCACGTCGCCGAACACCGCCGTGAACGGCTGCTGCCAGTCGGGATCGAAACGCTCGGCCAGACGCTGCAGGCGGCGTGCGAGTTCGGCATCGCCTTCGATCCGCATCCGCCCGACCGGCACGGCGGCCTCGTCGTCGTCGCGTTTGCCCAACAGCTTCGGAAGCAGCGACTGCATGCCGAACGACAGCATGCCGCCCAGGGTGCTGCGCACGGCGAGATCGGGCGTTTGTTCCGCATCGACCGGACCGACCCGCAGCCGGTCGCCTTCCACCAGCAGGCGCATGGCCAGTGGCGATGATTCGGCGGCGTCGAGGGCCAGCACGACGCTGCGGCCATCCAAGGGCTGCAAGGCATCGCGCGTATCCGGGTCCAGCGCCACCGCGCGGTTGAGCGCAACTTCCAGCGCGCGGCCGGCCAGGGGTTTCCAGTCGAAGGGGGAAGTCATACCGATAGTCTACCGGCCTGGTGCGTGTTCGCCCTTACAGATGCACGCGGTGTTTGCCTCCCTCCCCCGCCTGCGGGGGAGGGTTGGGGAGGGGGCGCCGGTCTCGGACTTGCCCCCATCCCAACCTTCCCCCGCAAGCGGGGGAAGGAGCGAAACGGCGCAGCGAACCATGATCAGCCTGAGACCGTATACGAGGCCGCCAGCCGCTTCAGCCCTTCGTCGATGCTCACGCGCGGCACGTAGCCGAAATCGCGCGTCGCCGGGGCCATGTCGTACCAGTGCGTGGTGCTCAGCTGTTCAGCAAGAAACCGCGTCAACGGCGGCTCGTCCTTCAGGCGCAGCAACGGCCACAGCGTTTCGCAGATCGCGCCGATCGCATAGGCCACGCCGAACGGCAGCGTCTTGTCGACTTCGGGCGCACCGACCGCACGCAGCAGGGCGTTGATCATCTCCCGCGAGGTTCTGGGTTCGCCATTGCTGATGAAATACGCCCTGCCTGCGCAAGCCGCACCCGGCGCCAGTGCAGCGAACGCATCGAAATGCGCCTGTGCGGCGTTGTCGATGTACGTGGTGTCGATCTTGTTGTGACCGCCGCCGACGAAGCGCAGCCACCCGGCCTTCGCCCGCGACACCAGTCGCGGCACCAGTTGCTGATCGCCCGGCCCCCAGATGAGTCGCGGACGCAGCGCGACGGTGGCGAGATTCGCATCGTTGGCCGCCAGCACCGCTTTCTCGGCGATGGTCTTGGTGGTCGCATACGGCGCTTTGAAATCTTCGCCGTACGGCACGGTGTCGGCGGTGCCGCCTTCCACCGGATGGGTCGCACGATGGGTCACGCTGGGCGTGGAGGTGTAGATCAATCGGCCGATACCGTGCGCGCGACAGCCGGCCAGCACGTTCTCGGTACCGACCACGTTCGCCTGGTGATAGCTGTCGTAACTGCCCCAGGCCCCGGCCTTGGCCGCGTTGTGGAACACCGCGTCCATCCCGGCGCAGGCCGCGACCATCGCGTCATGATTCGCCAGATCGCCCTGGATCTGGCGCACACCCAGCGGCTCCAGCGTGCGGTAATGCCCACGGTTGTAGCTCGCGACCTCGTGGCCCTGTTCGATCAGGCCTTTGCAGAGCGCGTGGCCCAGAAATCCGCCGCCACCGGTGACCAGTATCTTCATGCTTTTTCCTTCGTATCTGGCACATGGTACGTCGACCGAGGCGTATGCTGCCGCCATCCGACTTGAGGAGCCCTGCCATGCGTCGTTCCGCCCTCGTTCTCACCGCCTGTATCGCCGTCGCCACCGCTGCCACCGCAGGTGCGCAATCGATCGAACAACAGCTCAAGGACCGCCTGCTCGGTACCGGCAGCAGCACCTCGAACCTCAACGAACGCGACGCCTCCGGTGGGATCAAGGAAGCCTTGGCGCAGGGTGTGGATCGTGCAGTGCGCCAGCTCGGCAAGCCCGATGGGTTCTTCCGCGATCAGGCGGTGAAGATCCTGGTGCCGGAGAAACTTCGCAGGCTCGCCGATCTCGCGCGTCAGCTCGGCGCCGGCAAGAAAGTCGATGCCTTCGAACTCTCGATGAACCGCGCGGCAGAGAAAGCTGTCCCGCTTGCTGCGAACATCCTCGCCGACTCGGTGCGGCAGATGACGTTGCAGGATGCGATCGGTCTGGTGCGCGGCGGCGAAACTTCGGCCACGGATTTCTTCCGGCGCACCAGCGAACAGAAGTTGTACGACACCTTCCTGCCGATCGTCGCGAAGCAGACCGCCGAAGTGGGCGTCACCAAGAAGTACAAGGACTTCAGCAAGAAGGCCGGCGGCAACGCCCTCGCCGGCGCGCTGCTCGGCGGCGGCTCGAACGGCGCCACCAGCGCGGACCTCGACGACTACGTGACCCGCGAAACCATCGACGGCCTGTTCCATGTCATCGCCGAACAGGAAAAGCAGATCCGCAACAATCCGGCATCGCGCACCACGGATCTGTTGCGAACGGTCTTCGGAAGAAAATAAGCCGGGCGAAGCCGCTGCACTCCGGCATCGGCTTTCGTCTGAAGTCGCTATCGCTTTCCTGCGCGAATACGGCTGTGCGCAGGTCCGTTCATCGCATGGTCTTCGCCGCCCACACCGCCAGTTTCTCGCGCCCGATCTTGGCGTTGTGGCGGATATCGACGGGGAACGATTTGGGATAGCGCAGGAACGTCTGCACCTGCGCGGTGTGCACGAAGCCTTCGCCCATGTGGCGCAGTTTCAGTTCGATGCGTTCCCAGTCCATTGCGTCTACGCCTTCGCGCAGCTCGACGCAGAGCACCGGCAGTTGTTCGCCGAACATGCCGATGCCCACCAGCGCGGTGCGGCGCACGTCGGGATGCGCGTTGAAGACCGGCTCGATCTGTTCGGTGCACAGCGTGGTGCGCGCGGTGACCACGCGTTGGGTCTTGCGGCCGCAGAACCAGAGCCTGCCTTCGCCGTCGTAGTAACCCAGATCGCCCATGCGGTGGACGATACGCGTCGTGCCATCGGGCAGGGTTTCGCGGATTTTTGCGGCGCGCGTGGCGGCGGCGCGGTTGAAATAAGCGTCGGTGGCGGTGGGTCCGGCGACAGTGATTTCGCCGACCAGGCCGCCCTGCACGACCAGATCGTCGGACCATGTATCGATGGCCTCGTCGTCGACACCGATCAATCGCACGTCGTTCGGCGGCACAGGACGGCCGACGCAGGTGCCGGCGCCCTGTTCGGTGCGCGTGCGCAGCGTCAGCAGTTCGCGGCCCTCGATCACCGCCACCGGCAGGCATTCGGTGGCGCCGTACGGTGTCCAGAACTGCGCGAGGGTTGGCAACAGTCCGCACAGTTTCGCGACCACATCGGCCGGCACCGGGGCGCCGGCCGACATCACCGTTTTCACGCCCGGCAGCGGCTGGCCGTATTCGGCGAGCACGCGCATCAGCGCAGGCGAACCGAAGAGTTGGTCGACGCCGAAACGCGCGATCGCCGCATGCAGCTTGCGCGGGTCGGCCTTGGCGGGGTTGGTCGGATCCATGTCGGGAATGATCGAGGTCACGCCTAACGCGGGGTCGAACAGCGCGAACGGGGGGAATGTCGGCAGATTCACGCCGCCCGGCACGATGCCGAAGGCCTCGCCCATCATCGCGATCTGCGCGACGAAATGCCGATGACGATAGACCACGCCCTTGGGCACGCCGGTGGAGCCGCTGGTGAACAGCAGCGCAGCCATGTCGTCGGGCTGCGTATCGGCGAGCTGCGGACCGGCGTGCACGCCTGCAGCTTCAACCTCGGCAAGCGTGGCGTCCGCGAACCATGCGCGCGCGCCAGTAGTGATCCGGATGCGCGCGCTGCGCGCCCAGCCCAGCAATGCGCGCGCGAACTGCGCCAGCGGAATGCCGATGAAGGCTTCGGCCTGCGCTTCGTCGAGGCACTGCTTCAAGGCGCGCTTGTCGATGCCCGGATCGACCAGCACCGGCACCGCGCCGGCCTTGAACAGCGCGAACATCAGCAGGAAGAATTCGGGCGTGGGCCGCACCATCAGCACCGTGCGGGTGCCACGGACGATGCCGCGTTTCGCAAGACCGGCGGCGATGGCGTCGCTTCGCGCGTCCAGTTCGGCGTAGCTCAATGCGATGTCGTAGCCGCCGCGACCGGGGCAGCGCATCGCCACCTGATCGGGGCGTTCGCGCGCGAGGCGCGGGAGGCTGGCGGCGATGTTGCAGGGTGTGGTCGTCATCGCGGGATTGTAGCGGTCGCCTCCCGTAGGAGGGCCTTCTGGCTAGAAGCGCCCCTCATCCGCCCTTCGGGCACCTTCTCCCCACGCGTGGGGAGAAGAACAGCCGCGACTTGCGCGACAGCGGCAGTCGAGGGCAATCACGATCGGTGAACGAGCGAAACGCCAGACGTCGACGCTTCCGCTCTAAGATCGCGTATGCAACATCCCTGCCTCACCTGCGGCGCCTGCTGCGCCCACTACCGCGTCAGCCTGCACTGGTCCGAGGCCGAGCCCGACCTCGGCGGACTGGTGCCGATCACGCTCACCGAAACCTTCGGCGCGCATCAGCGCTGCATGCGCGGCACCTGGGCCGAGCGGCCGCACTGTGTCGCGCTGCAGGGCACGGTCGGCGAGTCGGTGTCCTGTTCGATCTACGACGCACGCCCCGGCGCCTGCCGCGAGCTGCGGATGTCGTGGGAAGACGGCACACCGAATCCACAGTGCGATCAGGCGCGCGTCGCCTACGGTCTGACCGTGTTGACCCGCGAAGAGATCGAAGCGTTGCAATCGAAATCGGAGGCATAGGGTGCGCCTTGGCGCACCGGTTTTCATATCCGCTGCGAAAGGCGGTGCGCCAAGGCGCACCCTATGTCGCGGCGGGATTCGCGTCGAGGAACCTGCGCATCGCCGGCACCAGCACCTCGTGCTTGTCTTCCATCACGTAGTGACCGGCGTCCTCGAACGCATGCGCTTCGGCCTCCGGCAGTGCGCGCTGGAAACCTTCCAGGAAGTGGTGATCGAAGACGAAATCGCGCAATCCCCAGCCGATGAACGCCGGGCAGTCGGCATAGGCCGGCAGGCGTTTCGCGGAGGCATTCACCAGCGTCCACGCCGGATCAGCCTCGCTCAGCGGAATATCCTGCACGAAGCGCAGGGTGGAGATGCGGTTCGCCCACGAATCGTAGGGCGCCTCGTAGGCGCGACGCACATCGGCCGGCATCTTGCGCATCACGCCGTCGCGTGCGGCGCCGGCCGAGAACGCATTGAAACCGCGAATCATCAGCGCGCCCAGCTTCATGTCGCGGCCGAGCTTCAGCTGCCACGGCAGCGGCTTCGACGCCGGCAGCGGAAACGCGGCGGTATTGGTGATCAGCAGCCGGCGCACCTGCGCCTCGTGGGTCAGCGCCCAGCCGAAACCGATCATGCCGCCCCAATCGTGGACCGCCATCGTCAACGGGCCATCGATACCGAGCGTATCGAGCAGGCGGGTGAGATCGTCGACGCGCGACTGCAGGGTGTAGGTGTAGTCCTTGTCGCCGGGTTTGTCCGACAGCCCCATGCCGATGTGGTCCGGCACGATGCAGCGATATCTGTCCTTCAAGCCAAGCACCAGATGCCGCCAGTAGTAACTCCACGACGGATTGCCGTGCAGCATCAGCACGATCTCGCCGTCGCGCGGACCCTCGTCCAGATACGACATCGTGATGCCGGGCCGCACTTCGAGGCGTTTGGGGGTGAAGGGGTAATCCGGGTAACTGTGAGCGGTCATGGCGGCATCTTGAAAGGGCGACAGTGGCCGGCGGCGCCGGCTCGATAGCGGCCTGCCCCCGAAACGCGGCCGCCAAGGATAAGGCCTGCCCCCGGATTTGGCACCGCGCACCCGCTGCGATGGCGGTAACCGGCTTGGAATCAGCCCTCGCCGGGCGCGAATTTGCCCCACAGCCGCTCGAAATGCCCGCCGAAGCTGCGCACCAGCCGCGCGTCGTCGGTGACCACCAGGTTCTCTTCGTTGCCGGTGCTGGCGCCCCGGGTCCAGTTGAAGCTGCCGCTGGCCAGGCGCGTGCCGTCGAACAGGGCGAACTTGTGGTGCATGTGGAACGCGGTGTCGTCCAGACGCACGTCGATGCCGCGATCGTGCAGCCGGATCACGTCGCTGCCGTCGTCGTGGATCTTGTGATCGTCGCTGAGGATGCGGATATTCACGCCGCGTCGGTGCGCGTCGACGAGCGCATCGCACAGGCGATCGTCGGAAATCGTGTAGACGCAGACGTCGATGGCGCGCTTCGCGCCGAGACACAGTTCGCGCAGCTTGCGAAGGCAGTCTTCGCCGGGCGCGAAATAAACCTGCGCTTCGGTCACCGGCGGGTCTGCACCGGCGTCCAGGGTCTTCACCACCTGTTCCAGCCAGCGCAGCAAGTCCAGCGGCGCCGCATCGGGCTGCGACCAGCGTTCGCGGACCAGATCAAACGCACGGTTGCGCAGATAGCGGACGCGATCCCGGCTCAGGCTCTCGCCGAGTTCGCGCAGCTCGATCTTCTCGTCGTTGTCGAGCACCGCATCGACGGCGCTGTCGCGCAGAAGCCGGTCGAGTTCGGCGAAATCGATCATGGCTTGCTCATCGCGGCGTGCGCCCGAGCAGACGATCCGAGAACTCGTCCAAGGCTTTCTGCAACTGCAGTTCGCGCTCGCTGAGCGGGATGGCCTCGGCGTCCGCAGCACCGCGCTTGCGGCGCCCGCCGGAGGGTGCCGGCGCGCTCTGCAGGGCGGTCTGCGCGCCGATGCGTTCGGCCAACAGGGTCAGCACCTGCTGCAGCTGAAGCTGCTGTTCGGCATGCCGCTCGAACCAGTCCGGCAGCGGCGCGCTCGCGGGAGTTTCGACTTCAATCTCCGCGATGGCGGCGGCCCGCGATTCGCCCAGCCGCTCCGACAACCGCTCCAACGCCGCCAGGATCTGCGGCCACGGGGCGTCGCTTTCGCTGCGATCGCTGTTCGACGCCGCATCGGCCGCAGGTTTTTCCAGCGCGCGCACGCCTTCGACCAGATCGTTCAACTGCGCGACCACGCGCTGACCGACATCGGCCTCACCGCCGCCGATCGCCTTGTTGCGCATGAAATCGCGCTTGATCTGCGTCCAGCGCGCGGTCTGCGCGTCGCTCATGACATCGCGCAGTTCCGCCAGCTTCAGCAGATTCTCTTCGGCGCCGGTGGTGAGCAACTGCGACTCGCCCTGATAGTGATCGGCGATCAGCTGCTGCAGCTCGGCGGCGTTCATCACCGGCGAAATCTTTTCCGCCAGCTTGTTCATGTTGCGGTAGCTGCCCTGCAGCTTGAACGCGGGCTCGGTGCGGTAGCGGTCGGCCTGCGCGGCGCTGGCGATGTACTGCTGGTTGACCCGATAGACCACGTCGCGCACCTGCATCAACCGTTCCAGCGTCGTCGTGATCTCGTTGATCTCGGCGGCGCTGTAGGCGTGGCTCAGCGCATTCGAGGAGAACGGCTTGCCCTCGATCTTCTCGACCATGCGATACAGATCGGCCAACTCGCGCGTCGCCAGCGGCGCCAGCACCGGATTGGAGGTCAGGCAGTTCTCGATGTAGCTGAGCTTGAACGCGTCCTCCATGCCGCCCAGCACATCGCCTAGGTTGTAGATGTCGGCACGGTTGGCCAGCATGTCCGGAATCTTGAAGACTTCGCCGGATTCGGTGTACGGATTGCCGGCCATCGCCACGCAGAATTTCTTGCCGCGCATGTCGTAGGTGCGGGTGCGGCCCTGCCACACGCCTTCGATCCGGCGCGTGCCGTCGCACAGCGAAATGAATTTCTGCAGGAACTCCGGATGGGTGTGCTGGATGTCGTCGACGTACAGCATCACGTTGTTGCCCATCTCCAGCGCGAGATTGAGCTTTTCCAGCTCCTGCTTCGAGGTGGCATCCGGCGCCTGCGCGGGATCGAGCGATCGCACATCGTGTCCCAATGCCGGACCGTTGATCTTCATGAAGATCAGGCCGAGCCGGTGGGCCACGTATTCCATCAGCGTGGTCTTGCCGTAACCCGGCGGTGAAATCAGCATCAGCAGACCCATCAGGTCGCTGCGCTTGCTCTCGCCGACGGTGCCCATCTGCTTGGCGAGGTTGTCGCCGATCACGCCCAGATACACGTCGTTGATCAGCTTGTTGCGCACGAACGAGGTCAGCGGGCGCGGCTTGAACTCCGAGAGCCGCAGCGCTTCGCGCTCGCGCGCGACCAGCGCCTGACGCAGGCTCTGGCAGCGACGCACCTGCGGCAGGAAGTGTTCGCGATGACGATGCAGGCGTTCGCCGAGATCGTCGACGCCCAGCGACATCGTGCCCGCAACAATTCTCGGGTGCTCGCCCAGCAGCCCACCGATCTCCACCCGCAGATCGGCCGCATCGACGCGGGCCAGCGCTTCGTCGCCGATCAACAGCAGCGCGACGGCTTCGGGCACGTAATCCGCGAGCGCGGCATGCGCAGGGTTCGCATCCGCTGCGCGCGTCATCGCTTCGAACCACTGCGTGGCCAGACGCCAGCGCGCGCCGGCATGGTTTCGCAAAGACGCCAACGATGCCTGCAGCTCATCCCACATGCGCTCGGCGAAGAGCCGCTGCTGCAAGGCATCGAACAGCTGACGCGCATATTTGCTGTAGACGAACGGCTGGCGCGGCGCGGCGAGGACCGCGATCAGATAATCGGCGGCGGGCGCACACAGCGCCGTATCGACAGGCAGCGACTGCGCTCCGGATTCCGCGCGCATCGCAGCGGCGATGTCCTCGCGCAGGCTCGCCAACCCGCCGCGATGCGCGAACAGGCGATCGATCCCCTGCGCACTGCGCGCACGGTCGGCCCAGAGCGCCGCTTCGGGGCGCTCGCGCACCAGGGTCCAGAACACGCTGGCCCAAGCGCGGGCCGCAGGCGCATGCGCGAGCAGACCGGCGCTGTCGCGCAGCGGCAGCAGTGCGGCCAGCATCCGTGCCGCATCGTGGTCGTGAATGCCTTTTTCGTAGCCTTCCCGGTAGCGCGGCGCGGCGAAATCGCGCAGCGTGCGGGTCAACTGCTCAGGCTGTTTCACCTGCTGCCGCAGCAGATCCAGACTCAGTCCCTCGGCATTGCGCTCCGCGGCCGACAGCACTTCGCCGAGCAGATACTCGCCGCGATACAGCTGCGGCGATTCCGATTCCAGGGTGATCTGCCAGAAATCGCGCAGCGCATCGAGTTCCGCATCGCGCACCGGCGCGAAGAATTCGGTGCCGGTCAGATGCAGGCTCAGGCCATCGCCGCGCGGCAGCACGGTCAGGTCGAGTTCCTGGGTGTTGACGCTGAAGCGATGGCGCGGACCGAGTTTGATGACATCGCCGCCGGCCTCGAACAGCTCGCTGCGATCGCGCAGTGCGCGCACGGCCTGATCGCGCACGCCCTTGAGTCGGGCCTCGACATCGTCGGCCTTCACGCTGTCCTTCAGCGCGCGCAGGCGTTCGGCCAGATCGCGCAGTTTCAGGATCAGCGGATCGCCAGCGAAGAATGCGTTGAGCTCGTCCATGCCCGCGAGGCGCGCAGTGCGCCGGCTCAGGCCTTCGAGAATGCGCGACGCCGCGTCCGCCAGCGACTGGGTCTTGCGCTGCCGCTCGTCGAGCAACGTCTGTTTGTGCGCCTCGAACGTTTCCAGCAGCTCGTCGCGCTTGGCGATGATGTCGCCGAGAAACTGCTCGTGTTCGCCGAACTGGCTCTCCAGTTCCTCCAACTGCACCATCAGTCGCGACAGTTCCTGGTCGCAGCGCTCGGGATCGCGCGCGGTGGACAGGGCGCTGGTGATGCTTTGCCCGAACAGGGTGAACTGTGCGCCGAACTGCGCGACCGCTTCGCCCGAACCCAGCGATTTGCGCCGCTGTTCCGCGCGCGCTTTCGCCTGATTGAGTCTGGCGTAGATTTCGGAAATGTTTTCGACGATGCGGGTGCGCCGGGTCGCGTCATCCACGCGCAGCGTCGCCATCAGCTCCGACAGCATGTCCAGATCGGCCGACAGCGCCTGCAGCTGCTGCAGCGGTTCCTGCAGTGCGGCCACGCTGGCGGCCTTTTGCGCCTGCGCATCCAGCGCCTGCACGCGTTCGGCGTAGGGATGCAGCGCTTTGTCGCCGGCCAGATAATCGCCGGTCGCCGCGCCGGTGCGCGCCTGCGCGTCCAGCAGCTCCGCTTCCATCGCATCGATCGCAGCGACATCCACGTAGCGATATTCGCGGATGGTCAACAGGCGTCCGCGCTGGGTCGTGATCGCATTCAGCGCATCGACGCAGTCCTGCACGCGTTCCCAGCTGTCGGGACGCAGCGAAGCTAGCAGCGCCTTCTGGCGCTCGCCGGCATCGCGCATGGCCTCGGCCGACTGTCTGCGGATGCTTTCGACTTTTTCGTACTCGTCCAGCACCGCTTCGCTGCTGGCGACGATCTCGCGCAGCAGCGGCGCCAGTGCGGCGCAATGCGCGTCTTCGATCCAGTGGTACTGGTCGAACAACCGGCGCGTGGTCTGGGTCAGCAACTGGTAACGCTGCGCGGACGCATCGCCGCCGTCGATCTCGCGGGCGAGACTCAACAGATCGGAAATGCCGCGCACCAGATCGGGATTGCCGATCCGGCCCATGAACGTGTTGCCGGCAGGCTGGCGCACCGCGTATTCGTCGGACGCGAACGGCGTCTGCCACACCTGCATCGGATGGATGCGCGTGGGCTCGCTGCTCTGCGCGCTGAAGATCACCATCCGTCCGTCTTCGAGACGCGCACAGCCATGCCCGATCACCGGCGGCTGCATCCCGCGCTGGATCATGTTGTAGACGAACAGCGCGATCCTGCCGTCCAGCGGCTCGTAGAACAGATACAGCACATCCTCGCCGTTCGGCGAACGGATCGTGCGCTTGAAGCGCATGCCCTGCACCGCCTGGTCGAAGGTGCGGGTCTCGCCGTTCTGCAGCATGTAGCCGCCGGGAAACACGATGCCGTGATCCTCCGGCAGCTGCACGCAGGCCTGACCGATGGCATCGATACGATGCACCTTGCGCGACAGCGTGTTGTAGACCAGATGCCGCCATTCGCTTTCGCGGTACGGCAGCACTCGCAGCAAAATCAGACTACCCACGCGCGCGAAGTCGATCTGCGCATCGTCGAGCGACTGGGTCTGGTCGTCCACCGGCTCGCGGTAGATGCCCAGCCCGTCTTCGGTGTTGTTCTCGATCTTGACCGTGAGGTCGCCGCCCAGCGTCTCCACGAACACGGTGTCGAGGATATTCAGATGCGGATGACGGCCATTGACAGCAAGCTCGCGCGTGGCCCGCGTCCACTCGAAATCGTAGGCCGCCGGCAGTGCGATATCGCGCTCGCCGCGGTTGTCGATGTAACGCACGACGCCATCGGGTTCCAGCTGCCAGCGGAAGACGCGGATGTCTTCGATGCGCTCGCCGATCTGGAAACTCGCCAGCAGCTTGCTGTCGCGCACCACCAGCTGCAGCAGCCGCGAGTTCTTGTAGTAGGCGTGAAGCTCGGCGAATTCCTTGACGAAGCTGGCGTCGCCGAGAAAGCTCGTTGCGGCATCCACCGGGGTGACGTCGTAGCCTTCCGGGCCTTCGATCAACCGGTACAGCGAAAAAATATCCTCGATCCGGGTTTCCTTCTTCAGGCCGATGAAGACGTTGTAGCCGAACAGCAGACAATCGCCGACCTGCACGATGTCGCGCGCCACGCAGTTGTGTTCGGTGCGGATGCGCAGCCGGCCGGCCACTTCCATCCGGCTGCCGCCGAATTCCTGCAGACGCTCCGCATTCAGCGTATCGGCGATACCGCGCAGTTGGCTGCCCTGTTCGGTCAGCCGCTTGCGCAACACTTCGTATGCACCGCCTTCGGTGACGGCGGTGTCGATGCTTTGCATGTTGCCGCCGCCGGCAGCCGGCGTCTCCGCCGATGGTGTGGAGTGATCCGACATCGTGTCCTGTCCTGCATGAAACCGCGTATTGCCCGACGTACCGGCCAACCCGGCCGGTACGCATCATTGCCGCAAGATCAGGCTTCTTCGACCTGCGTCGCCTTGGCCGGCGCATCCTTGCCGCCGCCCTGCATCGACAGCAGTTTCTGCAGCACTTCCTGCACGATCGGGCTCTTGCCGGCGATGCCTTCCACCGCCTTGCCCACCGACAGCGCCTTGGCGAACGAATCGAAGAACGCGCCTTCGCCGCCGACGATGTCGATGTTGGCCTTGGACAGCGCCGCCGACAGCACGTCGGCCTGTTCGCGCGCGATGTCCTTGTTGGCTTCGATCGACGCCATCGCCTGCTCGAAGCTCTTCTCCAGCTGCATGCGGAACTCTTCGTGCACGCGCGCCTGATCGCTCATCGCGCCCAGCGCCGCGAACTTCTCGGTCAGGCCTTCGGCTTCCGAACGGTATTTCTCGCGCATCACTTCCGCCTGCGAGAAGCCGACGTCCTTGATGACCTTCGCTTCGACCACGCCCTTGTCCTGCGCGCCGCGCGCTTCGGCGGCCATGGTTTCGGCGACCACGCGGGCCTTCGCCATGCCTTCTTTTTCCAGCGCCGCTGCGGTGACTTCACGCACGCGCGCATCGGCAAGACCCGGCGCTGCGCGCTCGGCCTCGATGCCTTCGGCCATGCGCTTCTTGGCGTCGGCATGTTTGCCGGCCGCTTCCAGTTCGGCCTGCGCGATCACCGTCAATTCCACCGCCTTGTGCTTCGACGAGGTCTCGTCGGCTTCGGCCTGCTTGACCTGACGCACCATCTCCTCTTCGGCCTTTCCCTGCGCGAACAGGATCTTGACCTGCTTCTGGCGGTCGGCTTCGGAGACCTGACGCACTTCCTTGATCCGCTCTTCTTCCTGGGCCACGGATTTCTCCACCACGATCCGGTCGCGGATGACGTTGGCGATGTCCTTGCGCTGGATCTCCAGCGCCTTTTCCTTGTCGATCCGCTGTAGCTCGACTTCGCGCTCTCGCGAGACGATTTCCAGATCCTTGGCGCGATGGACTTTCTCGATCTCGATCACTACCGCGCGCTGGCGGTTCTGCTCGGCCACTTCGACTTCGCGCATGCGGTTCTGCTCGCGGATGTCCAGCGTTTCCTGCGTGGTGATGCGCGCCTGCTCGGACTTCAGGCGCTCTTCTTCCTGCACCTTCGCGGTTTCGGCTTCCTCGCGCGCCTGGATCGTCGCGATCTCGCGCTTCTGGCGCGCTTCGGCGTCGGCCTGCTGACGTTCCAGCGCCAGCATCGCCTCGCGGGTTTCCACGTTCTTCTTGGTGATCGCCAACTGCTCGTTGCGCTCCAGCTCGTTGGTGATCACGTTCTGCGCGGCGGTCAGCTCGGTGATCTTGCGGATGCCTTCGGCGTCGAGGATGTTGCTCGGATCCAGCGAGGATTTCGGCGTCTGCTCGAGGTAGTCGATCGCCACGTCCTCCAGCACATAGCCGTTGAGGTCGTTGCCGATCACCTCGATGATGCGGTCGCGGAATTCCTGCCGGTTCTCGAACAGCTTGACGAAGTCGATCTGCTTGCCGACCGTCTTCAGCGCTTCGGAGAACTTGGCGTTGAACAGTTCGTTCACCGCCGCCTTGTCGGACGCGCGTTCGGCGCCGATGGCTTTCGCGACCTTCAGCACGTCCTGCGCGGTTTCGTTGACGCGCAGATAGAACGCGACCGTGATGTCGGCGCGCATGTTGTCGCGGCAGATCAACCCATCCTTCGCGCGACGATCCACTTCGAGGGTGATGAGGGAAATCTTCATCAACTCCTTCTTGTAGATCACCGGATAGACCAGCGCGCCGGTAAAATGCACTTTCGGCGTCGACGATAGATCGTTCACGATCAGCGCGGTGCCCTGCGGCACCTTGTTGTAGAAGGCCTTGAACAGCCCGACGATACCCAACAACGCGGCGATCACGACACCCGCGACTATCAGCACGCCAACGAGATCTGCACCAACCATTACACGTTCTCCCTCTTCAAGACATGAGCTACGACCCGGCGCGCGCACGCGCCGGAGTTCTTTGACGTCAAAGTTGTTCGAACTCTCCGCCGGAAATCACCCGATAGGCGTTCTGTTCTTCCAGATATTCGATCAGCACCACGCGGTCGCCGCGGACGAACCGTCCGGACACATCGGCGCGCACCTGCAGGATCAGGCCCGCGCCGCCGTCGTCGACCCACGCCGTACCGTGATTCTGCGTGATCTCCGGGCTGCGCACTTCGGCATAGCGTCCGAGCAACGGACGCTGCGTGACCGGCTCGTAGCGCCGCAGTAAACGCCGCACCGGCGTGAGCACGGCGCGGGCGACCGGAATCGACAGCAGCAGGCCACCGACGGCGGTTGCGGCCTCCGCAACGACACCCATGGGACCAAGATCCAATCCGCGCAGGACGTGCAGGTCGATGAAATAGCAGAATGCCCAACCGACGATGGCGAGGATGGTGAAGATGATCATCACCGGCACGCCGTGCAGGCCGAATTTCAGCAGCACGCCGCCGATCCCGCCGGGTTCGGCGCCATCCGCGCCATCCACGCCGAGATCATCGGGCAGCAGACCGTCGAGGGTGTCGATTTCGAGAATACCCAACGCCGACAGCAGCCAATGCGCCGTCACCACCAGCAGCAGGACGCTGTAGATGGCGGTCGGAAACGATGTCGCGATGTCAAGAAACTCATTCATTCCCATGCCCCCAAACCGTGTATGCAGCGCCGGTTCTGCGTCGACAGTGCTTCAAGTGCTCAGCCGCCATGTTTCTGCTTCAAGCGCGCCAACACCGCTTCAGCGCGGTCGTCGTCGGCGATGATGCCCGCCTGTCGCAGCTTCGCGTCGAGCGCGTCGTCGTCGGCCATGGCTCCGGCCGCTTCCAACTGCGCACCGCGCTCGGCCTGACGACGCTTGATGCGCTCCAGCGAATCCAGCGCGGTACGCACGCGCACGTCCGAGCCCTCGCGACGCTGCGCCACAGCGACCTGCGCGCGCTGCACGCTTTCGGTGGCGCGCACGGTATCGACCTGCTGTTTCAGGCGTTTGATATTGGTTTCGTACTGCGCAGCCACTTTGCGCAGATTCGCGATGCCGTCCGCGTAACCGCAGACCTGGCTGGCGTGACCGTCGCGCTCGATTTCGAGCAGCGCGATCTTCGCCGCGATCTCGCGCAGCAGCGCGTCTTCGCCGGTCTTCAGCGCCTTGAGCGCATAGCCCTCATATTCGTCCAGCTTGGCGTTGGCCGCAGCCAGATGTTCCTGCGCGACCTTGTAGCGCGCCATCGTCTCGGCCAGCGCTGTGCGCACGCGGTGCAGCTCGGCGTCGTTGTCGCGGATTTCCTGATCGAGAATGCGCAGCGCCTGGGTGTCGGCGATGGCTTCGCCCAGTTCGTTGACGCCGCCGCGCACCGCCGTGACCAGACGGTGCCACAGCGCCGAAGGCTCGGGCGCCTCGGTCTCCGGCGCTGTCGCCGTGCGCGCTTTGCGACGCCCGCCGGACTTGTCTTTGGTACTCATGCGGCCACCCGCAGATGCCATTCGTAGGCTTCGGTGGCGCGGATCACGTTGTCGGCGAGGGTTTCGATCTCGAACAGCACATCGGCGAGCGACGACGACGCGCTCAGCGCGCCGAACATGATGTAGACCGCTTCGCCGTCGATGGTTTCGATGCCCAGCGTCGACAGCGGAAACAGTTTGTGGGTGCGCAGGACTTCTTCGTTGAAGCGGGCGGCGTCGCGCACCTGCGATACCGGCCAGAGCATGGCTTCGATCACGATCTGGCGGCCCACCACGGCCGCGAACAGCGGCAGATCGCCGTAGTCGTGCATGGTGAGATACAGGCCGGGCTCGGCGCCGTCGATCAGTTCGATCGATATCGCACCGTCGCGCGCGCCTTCCGACGCTGCCAGCGCGGCCTGCAGCGCCGCAGCCGTCCACAGCTCAGCGGGCTGCATCGAAACTCCGGTCATCGCGTGCTCCTGTTCAAGGTCCCCGGCCTGCGGCGTCTCGCCCCGTGGGCGACGCATCCGCCGTTCGATCACCGCCAATTCGTCGGCGTACTCGGACAACACCCACAGCTCTTTCTTGATCCACCCCTGCTCACGCAGGCGCTCGCGGTGACGGCGCTGGTAGTAGGCGGAGGATCGGCGTTCCATGGGCGCACGATAAATGTCACATGTGATGGTTGTCAATGTGTCACATGTGATGTCCTGACAAATGGCGGGCGGGGGAGGGAGGGGCTGCCGGGACCGGATCACGAGACGCCGCGGCTCGGGCCTGTGGAGGAAGGCCG
>JBEBKD010000031.1:0-34579 GCA_040079515.1 Lysobacteraceae bacterium | reverse complement strand
CCATGCGCTGGATGCGGCCGGTTACTGATCGGTGCAGGGTGTCGCGGTGGAATGAGAGGTGGTCGAGAAAGCGCCTCAGCGATCCCTCTTTGGCCGGTGAAGCGCGCAGAGCTTGTTGCCGTCGGGATCGCGCACGTAGGACAAGTACAGCGCGCCCATGTTGTTTTCCCGCAGCCCCGGGGCCTCCTCGATCGAAGTGCCGCCGTGCGCAACCGCCGTGTCATGAAACGCCTGCACCTGTTCCGGTGAGCTGCATTTGAAGCCGATGGTGCCACCGTTGGCGAAGGTCGCTTCCTCGCCGTTGATCGGCTCGCTGACGCAGAAAGTGCCGCCATCGTGTCGATAGAAAAGCCGAAGGTGTCCAGTCTTCGCGGTATTCCGCATCGGCTCTTCCGCTCCGAGGACGCCCAGCACGGCATCGTAGAACCGCTTCGAGCGCTCGATATCGTTCGTTCCAACCATCACGTGACTGAACATGCTTTCCTCTCCGGTTTCTTGGTGCTGTGAATACGGGCTGTTGCCGCGCCGCATACTCTACTTCAGAGTTGTGCGCGCTTCGGGCTGGATGCCGCGTGACGGTTGTCGGCTACTTCAGGGGGCGGAGTCGAGCTCGTAGGACGCATAGAACGGTTTGCCTGCCGCGACCGGAAGAAATGCCCTGGCCAGATGCAGGTCGAGGCAGATCGCAAAGGGTGAATCGTCGTTGCGCCAGGTGCGCTCGGTGACGCCGTTTTTGCTGACGCGAGCGACGATGGCGAACGGGGGAAAGGATTTTTTCGCCGGCCCGCATTCCGCCATGGCGGCGCTCAGCGCCTTGCCCTGCGCTTCGATCAGCGCCGCGCTGTCCTTTTGGCTAAGCACGGACTCGTATTCGTCGGCGCGCGCTTTGGCCTCTGCGAACGACGTATCGGCTGTCGTGAGCTGCGCGGCCAGGAGCAGGGCATGGAACATGGTGCATGTCTCCCGTGGAATCGCGGTGCCGACGAAATCCGCAGCACGCCATGCCGCTATCCTAACGACACCGTCGCTTGATCGTACCGGGTTGCGGTCGTGGTCGCGATGCGCTTGCCGCGATGTCGCAGCTCGTGAGACCCACCCCCGCAACACTGGCCTCCACCACCACCGGAGCGCCGCCATGCCCCAGCCTCATTCGTCTCTGCTCGAACAGTCTCTGCTCGGTGCCGCTGCACTGGGGTTTGCGGCGATGCTGTCGCTGCCGGCACTGCGCGG
Source organism: Lysobacteraceae bacterium (assembly GCA_040079515.1). Classification (GTDB taxonomy): domain Bacteria; phylum Pseudomonadota; class Gammaproteobacteria; order Xanthomonadales; family Xanthomonadaceae; genus Lysobacter_I. The sequence continues at coordinate 33,349 of JBEBKD010000031.1, read as the reverse complement.
CATGAGCGACACCTTCGGCTGGTTGCCGTTCTGGCTCCTGGCCTTGCCGTTGACGGGATGGGCGATGGCGCGAACGCTGCGTCGGCGCGGCAATCAGGCGCGCGCACTGCCGATGGCGACGGTGCATCCGATCGCGGCTGTGCGTCCACGGGCAGGCTCCGCAGGATCGCAGGCGTTGCGCCGGGCCGCTTGATCAGCGCCCGGTCGCGGGAACCCTGGGCAGACACGCCCAGCGGGCGGCTGTGCTAGCGTGGCGGCCCCCACCGTCCATGTTCCGGACCGCCACATGCCCAAGCTTTCGCATGTCTGTCTCGCCGTCGTTTTCGCGATCGGCGCAGCCCTTTCCCTGGTCGCCCACGCCGCGACGCCCGCCCCCACCGCCAAGCCGACCATGCCCAATACCAGCGCTGCCGCCGACCCCTACCTCTGGCTCGAAGGCGTGACCGATGAGAAGGCGCTGGACTGGGTCCGCGAGCGCAACGCCAAGGCCGAGGCCGAGATCGCCAGCACGCCCGAATTCAAGCGGCTGGAAACCGATCTGCGCGCGATCCTCGACTCCGATGCGCGCATCCCCGGTGTGAAGAAGATCGGCACCCATTACTACAACCTGTGGAAGGACAAGCAGAACCCGCAGGGGCTGTGGCGCCGCACCACACTGGCGGAATACCGCAAGCCGGACACGAAGTGGGAAACCGTCATCGATCTCGATGCGCTCAACGCCGCCGAGAAGGAGAACTGGGTGTGGCACGGCGTCGATTGCCTCAAGCCCAAGTACGAGCGCTGCCTGATCTCGCTGTCGCGCGGCGGCTCCGATGCCGACGTGACCCGCGAGTTCGATCTCGACACCAAGACCTGGGTGCAGGACGGTTTCTTCCGCCCCGAAGCGAAGGGCGGCCTGCAATGGGTCGACCAGGACACGGTCTTCGTCTACACCGATTTCGGCGCCGGCTCGATGACCGATTCGGGCTATCCGCGCGTCGTCAAGCTGTGGACCCGCGGCACATCGATGGCCTCGGCCAAAGTCGTCTACGAGGGCAAGCCGACCGATCTGGCCATCGCGGCCTATCGCGACCTCTCGCCGGGCTTCGAACGCGATTTCGTCAGCCGCACGCTCGCGTTCTACAACGATGAACTGTATCTGCGCGGCAAGGACGGCAAGCTGGTCAAGATCGATGTGCCGAACTCGGCCAACAAGGGCGTGCACAACCAGTGGCTGACGCTGGAACTGCGCGAGCCGTGGAAATTGAAGGACCGCAGTTACGAAGCCGGGTCGCTGCTGGTGATCGATTTCGACAAATTCATGGCCGGCGGCCGCGAGTTCGATATCGCCTTCGCGCCGGACGAGCACACCTCGCTGTCAGGTTACTCGTGGACCAAGCGTCATCTCGTGCTGAGCCTGCTCAACGACGTGAAGAGCAAGATCCGGATCATGACCCCGATCGGCGAGGGCAGTTGGCGCCAGAGCCTGCTGGTCGGCGCACCGGCCGTGGGCACGGTCGAGATCAGCGCCATCGACGAGGACATCGGCGATGCGCTGTGGATGACCACCACCGATTTCCTCACCCCGACCACGTTGTCGATGGTCGAGATCGGCCAGCCGCCGCAGAAACTCAAATCGATGCCGGCGTTCTTCGAAGCCGATGGGTTGATCACCGAACAGCAGTTCGCCACCTCGAAGGACGGCACCAAGGTGCCGTATTTCATCGTGCGCTCGAAATTCCTGCCGCTGGACGGCAGCACACCCACATTGCTGTGGGGCTATGGCGGTTTCGAGGTCTCCTACACCGCCAACTACAACTCGATGGCCGGCCGCGGCTGGTTGCAGAACGGCGGCGTGTTCGTGCTGGCGAACATCCGCGGCGGCGGCGAGTACGGCCCGCGCTGGCACCAGGCGGCGCTCAAGGCGAATCGACACAAAGCGTATGAGGATTTCGCGGCGGTCGCCGAAGATCTGTTCGCGCGCAACATCACCTCGCCCGCGCGTCTTGGCGCACAGGGCGGCAGCAACGGCGGCCTGCTGATGGGCAACATGATCGTGCAGTATCCGCAGCTGTTCGGCGCGGTGGTCTGCCAAGTGCCGCTGCTCGACATGAAACGCTACAGCCACTTGTTGGCCGGCGCTTCGTGGATGGCCGAATACGGCGATCCCGACACCAGGGACTGGGAATTCATCAAGACCTTCTCGCCGTACCACCTGCTGAAGGAAGGCACCACCTACCCGCCGGTGCTGTTCACCACCTCCACCCGCGACGACCGCGTGCATCCGGGCCACGCCCGCAAGATGATGGCGAAGATGGAAGCGATGGGCGCCGACGTGCGCTATTACGAAAATATCGAAGGCGGCCACGGCGGCGCCGCCAACAACCAGCAGGAAGCGCATATGCGCGCGCTGGCGTATACCTTTCTGTGGCAGCAACTCCGCAAGTAAGTCGGGCGGGCCCCCGGCCTTCGCCGGCGCAGGCCGGGCCCGCCGTCACGAAGCATCACATCGCGTCGCGTCGCGCATCCAGCGAAACACATAAGGCGGCCATCGGTCGCCTTGTGTGTTTTTGTAGGAGCGACTTCAGTCGCGACGCTCTTCTCCTCCCCTTGCGCGCAGCGCAGGGGGAGGTTGGGAGGGGGTAAACGACGCAGTCGAAAATTTGAAAATTGTCATTGCGCGCTGCAAACGAGAGGCCGCCGGAGTCTAGCCAATCCACGAAGCTGGTTCGGCTCAAATCATGATCCAACGTTCACTCTGCCAAGAAGAACTCGACTTTGCCGCAGCGCTCGCAGGCATATGTGTCGAAAGACTCCCGGTTGACGAAAGGTTCATCGAGCCCACCGTGAAGGAAGGCCTGCATCCGCGTCCCTTCATGCAATTGCATGCGGCGGACTGCGGTCATCGGCGAACCACAGCGCAGACAGGCCAAGTCGCGATGCTTTACTCCGGATGACGGCGGGGCGGTCATATTGACTGGGACGAAATTCTTGTTGGGCGGGCTACCATCAATGTGCGTTCCGCAACGCCAGCAGACCGAATAGCCGGGCTCTAAAGCTTCATCGCAGTGCATGCAATTTTGAGCGACCATTACGGCACTTTGGCTCCTGTGGACCTTGAGAAATTTCGGGCTATGTACTTTTTTGTCTTCGCGAATAGGATGATCGCAGACAGTGGCGAGCGTAAGTCTTGTCTAGCGATGCAGTTCTTTCACCAATCAAATTGTTTTTAGTGGAAACGAAATACTTTTGGCAGAAAAAGCAGGATCGCGCATTTTGCTTGCTTCCGACTCAGCATGTGCGCAGGGCCGGAAGCGTTGTATCACTCCAGTGGTCGAGGAGTCGGCTGCCGGTTTCTGGCATAAGTTTGATACAGCGAAGCAGCACGGCGGTCGATGGCATTCAATTCCACGAGGCCGAGTCTTTCCTTTTGAGTAAATCGATACAGTGCAGTGGCGGCCTTGTAGTCGCCGAGCATGTACGCCACGCGCAGGAAGGCTCCGGATTCAACCAATCCATTCCCCAGCGTCCGGTTCATTTCCTTCTTCGATTGGGCGTAATACGCGTAGATGCTACCGCGATCCCGGGCTTGAAGAATCCATCTCAAGCCATTCGGGTCATTGCGTTCGACCATGCGGGTGCCAAGCTCGGTCATGGCTGTGAGACCGCCGCCCTTGGCTTCCTCCTCCAGTTCGGTTTCCGACAGCCGCGCGAGCCGATCAAGTTCGTCTTTGGTTGGGTAGCCATGCTGCTGCATCCAGCGTAGTTCTTGTTCGTTGTTGGGTATGTTGGGGTCGTCCGCGCAAGCGGGCTTGCGTCCGCAAAACTGCTTTGGATCCACGATGCCGCTTGGTGCGCTGGCCTGCAGCGGGGACGAAGAGTCGGCTATTGCGGCGGCGGGTGTGTCTACGGCAGACGCGGTAGCACGCTGTTGTTCATCGTGCGTCACAGACTGATCGGTGTGCCGGTTAGCCCAATACAGGCCTGCGGCCCCCAAAATCAGCAGCGTGATGATCGCAATCGATACTTTGGATTTCATGGGTGGCCTCAAAATATGCATTGGTTGGCTTGTGCGTCGATCCACCATTTCGCACATTTGGCGTCTGTGCTGATTGTGTCATATCGGATTCGCAGCGAATTTGAGGGCGCGAGCCAATCGAGCATCGTTTCTGGAATGCCCAAGTCGTCGAGATGCAGGCCTTCGCGCTCCAACCAGTCGAAGAAGTAGCTGCGGAATCCCTGGTCACCGGCTTCGGCCTGCAGTCGCTCCAGCACTTCCAAACAATTACGTTGCATGTGAGACATGTCTACGAGCAACGGGTTCTGCTGGTCGGCCTCACTCTGCATCCGGCAGGCTGACTGTACCGACAGCAGAAGACGCTCATTCGCGCGATCTATTGAAATGAAAGTCTGAGTGATATCAATGGTGTGGAGCGACAGCCCACTACGCGCCCATTCGCGTGCGGCGGAGTCAACACCGCCTACATGCTCAATCCAGTACAGCAGCCGCGGGATTCCTGAGCCACTTGGGTATGCGTCGCGTCCATAGCCATAGCCATTAGGGAAGGGAATCGGGTTCGGGCAGCTATCCGGTTTCCTGTCTCTGAGCTCATCGCACAGCGAAGGAGCCGGCGGAGGGGAGTAGCTGCCACCCCCTCCAGATTCCTCAGATGTGCCAACATCCCACGCATCGTAATCGGCAATAGTCCAGTCAAACGCCTCATTAGAGACGTCATAAGGATTATCCCAACCCACGATCTGCATTTCGTCGAAGACATCTGGACCGGTACTGCTGTTGTTGGCGAAACTATCGGTTGCATAGCCGAGAGACATGGCCATCACGATTGCGGCGATGGACTTCTTGAGATAGATACTCATACAAACTCCGTTTGCAGGAATGGAAATGTGTGTGACTGCATCAAATCAGATCGTTTAGGGTCGCCTCTAGGTGATCGAAGACAGGGCTGAGCGTTTCCTCCGACTGCGCGGCCAGAGAAAGAGTATGGATGTCAAAGCGGGCGCGATCCCACAGGCTGTTCAGAAGTTGGAGGTAGCCGCAGGCAGGGCCGATGCGCTGATAGATGGGATGGACCGACCACAAGCGTGCAGTACGACCGTTGCCATCAGAGAACGGATGAATCTGAAGGAGACGAAATAGCAGCACGATGGCAGTCAGACTGGCTGGATGATGCGTCGGCGGGTCGGCCAGCAAGCCTTTCACCATGCCGTTGAGCATGTCCGGCGGTGAGCCGACATGCCAAGACACTGCGGGATGCGGGGCGCTGACCCAGACCGGCGTTTTCCTGAAGTCGACATCTTGCCGGTCGAGCAGGAGCGCGTTGACTTTCTTGAGATGTTTGATGCCGACGCGTGGCCGTATCAGCAGCATGTCTGCCGCGCGCTGCGAAGATGCCAGTTGATCGGATGCCCCTAGCTTGTTGTTGGGCTGAGCCACCGCGCTGGCGATTCTTTCGGAAAATGCTACGTGGTCCACGGTCGATGCAAGCCACTGGTCCATACGGCGGAAGATATCGATTTCCCGCTTTTCGATAACTGGCATCAATGGCTGAGGTACATAACTCTGGTAAGGCCGCCCCGCCAAAATTTTGGTGACCAACATTTCAACATTCCGTTGCAACTCCGTTGAAGGAGCAATTGTGCGGAGTATGCGTATTCTCCGCAAATCGTGTCAAGCATCACGTTTCCATGGCGTTCTGTCTTCCTGTTGATTTGTAGTGAATGCGAGCTCCTGCTTTGTCAAAACCCACCACCCGCATCCAGCCACGCCTGCTCTTCGGGCGCGTTGGTGCGGGCGAGCGCCCGGTTCCGATGCGGAAACCGCCCGAACCGCAGAATCACATCGCGATGCGCGTGCGCATACTTGAGGTAATTCGCATCGCCAAGCGCTTCGCACAGCGCAACCGTACGATCCTGGTCGGCCATCGCTTCGGAATGCTCGAACGGCAGATAGAAAAAGATCCGCAGTGCGGGATCGACGTCGCGATCGAAACCCGCGGCGATGGCACGGTCCGCGTATTCGCGCGCCAGCGGGTCGGTGGCGAAGGCGTGTGCGCTGCTGCGGAAGACGTTGCGCGGGACTTGATCCAGCAGGAGGATCAAGGCGAGCGCGCCGTTCGCATCGTCGAGCAGCGTTTCGCGTTCGCGACGCGCGGCGGCGAAGTGTTCGTCGATGAATCGCGTGCGCAATTCCGCATCGAACGCATCGTCGCGCGCGAACCATCGGGCCGGACCGGCATCGCGCCAGAAGGCAACGACTTCACTGCATGTTTCCATCATGTCTACTCCTGCTTCGCCAGTCTTGTCATGTCGCGAATCCAAGCACCGCTTCGGCGACGCGTTCAGGCGCTTCCCACTGCGGATAGTGGCCGATGCCCGGCAGCTCGACCACATCCGCGCGCGGCACCAGCTGCCGGTAACGCGCCACCATGTGCGCGCCGGAGACAGGATCGTCCATGCCGGCGACCAGGCGCAGCGGGATCGGCGCATCGACCAATGCGCCGACCCAGCGCGCGCGATGGCGCTTGCGTTCGCCCATGTAATGCAGCAAGCGGCCCATGCCGGCGCGGCCGCCGTTGTGTTCGATCAACGCCCAGAAGCGGGCGAACGCCAGGTCGTCGGGTTGCGTGCCGGCGCCGAACATCGGTCGGAAGCTGCGGCGGAACGCAGGTTCGTCGAAGCGCCGAAGCAGCAGCGGCGCAAGCGGAGAACGCAGCAGTGTCTGGATCGGGCGCGCGCGATGGGTTTCCGGGAACAGTCCCCCGTTGAGCAGGCATACGCTGCGCAGGCGCAATCCATGCGCGCCGCTGCGCAGGCGCTCCCGGTGCCGCGCCATCAGTTCCTGTACGACGGTATCGCCGTAGTCGTGGGCGAGGATGTGCGCTTCCTCGATGCCCAGCGATTCAAGCAGCCGCTCAAGCAACGTGGCCTGCCCGGCGATCGAATACGCATGACCGCGCGGCTTGTCGGAAAAGCCGAAGCCGAGCATGTCGGGTGCGACCAGGCGATAACGCTCCGCCAGCAGCGGCCAGAGCCGATGCCAATCCCAGGACGCCGTCGGATAGCCATGCACGCAGAGCAACACCGGGCCGGTCCCTTCGTCGCGATGGAAAATGGACCTGCCTTCGTGCACGAAACGGTGTCCTGCCGCCTGCCATTGCCGCAGAAGAAGGTCCACGTGCGTTATTCGTCGAACCGCAGATGCCGCACCGATTTTCCGTGCCGACGGATCAGCTTCAATGCTTCGATGCCGATCTGGATGTGCCGTTCGACGAATTCGGCGCTGACCTTCGCATCCGATGCTTCGGTCTTCACGCCTTCGGGGATCATCGGTTGGTCGCTGACCAGCAGCAGCGCGCCTGAAGGAATGCGGTTGGCGAAGCCGGCGGCGAAGATGGTGGCGGTTTCCATGTCGATGGCCATGCAGCGCATCGCGCGGAGTTTTTCCTTGAAGTCTTCGTCGTGTTCCCAGACCCGGCGGTTGGTGGTGTAGACGGTGCCTGTCCAGTAATCGTGGCCGAGGTCGCGGATCATCGTGGATACCGCGCGCTGCAGGGCGAACGCGGGCAGTGCGGGCACCTGGGGCAGCAGGTAGTCGTTGCTGGTGCCTTCGCCGCGGATCGCTGCGATCGGCAGCACCAGGTCGCCGAGCTGGTTCTTCTTCTTCAGGCCGCCGCACTTGCCGAGGAACAGCACCGCCTGCGGCATGATGGCCGAGAGCAGATCCATCATGGTCGCGGCGTTGGGGCTGCCCATGCCGAAGTTGATCAGAGTGATGCCGTCGGCGGTGGCGCTGGGCATCGGCCGGTCCAGGCCGACGATCTGGGCGCCGGTCATCCGCGAGAAATGGTTGAGGTAGCCGCCGAAGTTGGTCAGCAGGATGTGTTCGCCGAACTGGTCCAGCGACAAGCCGGTGTAGCGGGGCAGCCAGTTCTGGACGATCTGGTCTTTTTCTTTCATGCGCGTCTCCGTGTGGTCGGCCGCATTTTGTCATGCACCATGACCTTGGTCATGGTTGGCACCGGGGCGACGGCGGGCTAGGGTTGCGGTTCTCTCGTGGGGAACGACCGCCATGCACCGAACTTTCATCGCCGCGCTGGTCGCGACTGTGCTGCCTGCGCTCGTGCTGGCGCCGGCCTCTGCGGCCGATGCGCCAGCGAGCGCGCCGAAAAAAGCCGTCGCCTCGCGCTTCGCGCAGGACCCCTATGCCAGCACGTATCGTGCGATCGCCTCGCCGCCGGTGCTGATCCAGGGCGCGACCGTCCTCACCGGCACGGGCACGCGCCTCGACGGTGCGGACGTGCTGATGCGCGACGGCAAGGTGGTCGCGGTCGGATCGAATCTGGATGTACCCGCCGACGCCCTGCGCGTGGACGGCCGCGGCAAATGGGTCACGCCCGGCATCATCGACGTGCATTCGCATCTGGGCGTCTACCCCAGCCCGGGCACGCGTTCGCACTCCGACGGCAACGAAGCGACGGCGCCGACCACGCCGGGCGTCTGGGCCGAGCATTCGGTGTGGCCGCAGGATCCGGGCTTCGCCACGGCGCTGGCCGGCGGCGTGACTTCGCTGCAGGTGCTGCCCGGTTCTGCGAATCTGATCGGCGGGCGCGGTGTGACCTTGAAGAACGTGGCGGCCACGACCTATCAGGGCATGAAATTTCCCGGCGCGCCGTGGGGCCTGAAAATGGCCTGCGGCGAGAATCCGAAGCGCACCTACGGCGAGCGCGGCGGCCCGTCGACGCGGATGGGCAACGTGGCCGGCTATCGCGCGGCGTTCATCGACGCAAGTGAATATCTGAAAAAGAACAAACCGAAGAAGGCGGCTGCGGCACCGAAGAAGCACTGGTGGCAGAGCGGTTCCGGCACCACCGACAGCGCCAACGACAGCGGCGGCAAGCGCGATCTGAAGATGGACACGCTGGCGGGCGCGATCAACGGCGACATCCTCGTGCACATCCACTGCTACCGCGCCGACGAGATGGCGGTGATGATGGATCTGGCGAAGGAATTCGGTTTCAAGATCAGCGCGTTCCATCATGGCGTGGAGGCGTACAAGATCGCCGACCGCCTCGCCGCCGAAAACATCTGCGGCGCGCTGTGGGCCGACTGGTGGGGCTTCAAGATGGAGGCCTTCGACGGCATCCAGGAGAACATCGCCCTGGTCGATCGGGTGCAGAACGGCTGCGCGATCGTGCATTCGGATTCGGAAGAAGGCATCCAGCGGCTGAATCAGGAAGCGGCGAAAGTGATCGCCAGCGCGCAGCGCATCGGTATCGAGATTCCACCGGAGCGTGCGGTGCGCTGGATCACGTCCAATGCGGCGAAGTCGCTGGGCATTCTCGACAAGACCGGCACGCTGGAGGCCGGCAAGATGGCCGATGTGGTGCTGTGGAGCGGCAATCCGTTCAGCGTCTACGCCAAGGCCGAACAGGTCTACGTCGATGGCGCGCGCGTCTACGACCGCAACGATCCGTCGCGACAGCCGATGTCGGATTTCATGCTGGGTCAGGGTTTTGAAGGAGGTGTGCGATGAGCCGCTTTTCTTTCGCTCGTCACTCCCGCGCAGGCGGGAGTCCAGCGACATTGCCGTGCAATGGTCTGCGTTCGCATCAACGCCGCTGGATCCCCGCGTTCGCGGGGATGACGGCATCGGGTGTGATGCGTCTGCTGATGGCAGGCAGTGTGCTTTTTGCCGGCAACGCCTTCGCCCAGAACCTCCTCATCCGCAACGCCACCGTGCACACCGCCGGTGCGCAGGGCACGCTGCAGAACACCGATGTGCTGGTGCGCGACGGCAATATCGCCGCGATCGGTCGCGGTTTGTCCGCCGCGAGCGGGATCGAAGTGATCGATGCCGCCGGCAAGCCGCTGACGCCGACGCTGTTCGGCGGCGTGACCGCGATCGGTCTGGATGAGGTCTCCGCCGAGGACCCGACCAACGACCAGTCGCTGGCCTTGGGACAGGGCAAACAGATGGTGGTGCGTCCCGAGTTCGATGTGACCCTGGCCTACAACCCGGCTTCGATCCTGGTGCCGATCGCGCGGGTCGAGGGCATCGGCTTCACGCTGCTGGGCGCGGACACCGCCAGCGGTGGTTCGATCATCGGCGGTCAGGGTGCGGTGGTGCGCTTGGACGGCAGTGCCGATCCGGCCGGCCCCAAGGTGCTGTTCGTGAAACTGGGCAGCGATGGTGCCAACCTCAGTGGCGGCTCCCGCGCCAGTCAATGGATGCTGCTCGATCAGTTCATCGATGAAGTGCGCGGGCGGATTCCCGCCGGCTCGCCGATGGCGATGCTCACGCCGGCCGGTCGCGACACCTTTGCGCGCTATCTCAATGGCGGCGGTCGGGTGATGGTGGACGTGCACCGCGCCGCCGACATCCGCCAGCTGCTGCGCTGGTCGCAGCGTCACAGCGTGCGCATCGGCATCCAGGGCGGCGCCGAAGCGTGGATGCTGGCGCCGCAGCTGGTCGCAGCGAAAGTCCCGGTGTTCGTCGATCCGCTCGGCAATCTGCCGCAGAGTTTCGACGAGATCGGCGCCACGCTGCAAAACGCCGCGCGGCTGCGTGCGGCGGGCGTGCAGGTCGGGTTCTCGCAGGGCGACAAGGCCTCGCACAACGCGCGCAAGATCCGCCAGACCGCCGGCAACGCGGTCGCGAACGGCCTGCCGTGGGAAGACGGCCTGGCGGGGCTCACGCGCGTGCCGGCCGAAGCCTTGAGCGTGGGCGATCGCATCGGCACGATCGCGGTCGGCAAGCGCGCCGATCTGGTGCTGTGGACCGGCGATCCGCTCGAGGTAAGTACGGTGGCGACGCAGGTGTGGTTCGACGGCCGCGCGATCCCGATGCGCAGCCGCCAGACCGAACTGCGCGACCGCTATCTGCGCGCTGCTGGCGATCTGCCGCGGGCGTATCCTGCGCAGGGGAACTGAAACCGGAGCGCGGCCATGCTGCCGATGTTGTTGGCGTTCGCGCTGTCCGGCACGCATGCGCTGCAGCCGCCGGGCACCTTCCACAGCGGCGAATCGGTCGCACGCAACGGTGAGCGCTGGCTCGCGCTGCGCGTGAGCGACGGTGCAGCGCGTCTTGAGGTTTCGACGTTGCGGGTGAAGCCGGTGTTCGATGTGATCGCCGATGCCGAAGGCGAAAAGACCGGCCGTGAAATCGGCGGCAACAGCAGCGCCGATGTCGTCGCCTATCTGCGCGGCCCGGGACTACACGCCGGTCCGGTGACTTCGGCGGTCAGCGAATATGCCGGTACTGGCGCGCTGCCGGTCCAGCGCCTGCGCCTCGGCGATCGCGTCTATCGCATCCTCTCCCGCTGCACCGATGCTGCCATGAACGACACCCACGACGGCATGACCTACCGCTGCCGGATCGCGCTGAGCGAAGACGGCAAGGATGGCGATGTCGAGCACGGCCAGCGACAGACGCTGGTCGAAATGTCCGGCAGCAGCGCAGTGTCGACGGCGCCGGAGATGGCTCTTGGCGATGATGCCTCGCCGCATGCGATCTTCGCCGGCGATCTCGACCGCGATGGTCGACTCGATCTGATCTTCGAGACAAGCCACCACTACAATCTCTCGCATCCGGTGATGTTCCTTTTCGGCGCCGCCGAAGGCGACGAACTGCTGCATGCGGTGGCCGAGTTCGACGCGGTCGGCTGCTGACCCACACACATCACCCATCAGGTTCCGCCATGACCGACGCCGCCAACCGCTGGTATTTCGATTTCATTTCGCCGTTCGCCTATCTGCAGTGGCCGAAGGTGCGCGCGCTCATGGCCGAGCACGCCATCGTTCCGGTACCGATCCTGCTTGCGGCAGTCCTCGACGCACGTGGTCAGAAAGGGCCGGCGGAGATCCCGAGCAAACGCGAATTCACCTATCGGCACGTGCTCTGGCAGGCACGGCAGGCAGGCGTGCCGCTGCGGTTCCCGCCGAAGCATCCGTTCAATCCGCTGCCCGCGCTGCGTTTGTGCGTTGCAGCAGGCGCGTCGGTCGCTTCCATCGATGCGCTGTTCGATTGGATATGGGTACAGGGGCGTGCAGCGGATACCGCAGAGGCATTGGAGCCTGTGCGCGAGGCGCTGGGACTGCCGGCCGGCGTGGCCGATTCGGCCGAGGTCAAGGCGATGCTGCGCAATTGCACCGAAATCGCGCTCACGGTCGGCGTATTCGGGGTGCCGACACTGGCACTTGGCAATTCGCTGTTTTGGGGAAATGATGCCCATGCGTTCGCGGTTGCGGTTCTGCACGATCCGGCCCTGCTGGATGACATGGAGATGTGCAGGGTGGCGGAATTGCCGGTAGGTGTGCGGAGAAACTGAACGGACCAGATCATTGCGCCCGATCTGGCATGCGACTTGCTCTATTTGAGAAGTTCGCCACTCTTTCACAACGGGAACCCCCGTCATGCGCATCGGTCTTGTCGTCGATTCGGCATGTGACCTGCCAGGGAGCTTCATCGAACGGAATCGCATCGAAATCCTCCCGATCACGGTCAAGATCGGGGACGCGGTGCTCGCCGACCACCGCAATGAAGAAGCCACGCTCGGATTCCTCGAATCGCACGTCGTAAGTCGGGGCGCCGAGGCCGAGACGATGCCGTTTTCGGTCAACCAGATCCGCGATCTGTTCCTGCAGAAACTGGTGATCGATTACGACTACGTGTTCTGTCTCACCATCACCCGGACGCGAAGCCCGATCCACGACAACGCCATGCAGGCGAGTTTCGTGATCCTAAACGACTACCGGCCGATGCGTTCCGCCGCCGGCTATCAGACGCCGTTCGCGCTGCGCGTGATCGATACGCAATCGCTGTTCGCCGGACAGGCCGTGACCGCAGTGGAGGCGGTGCGCCTGATCGATGCCGGGGAGGGCGTGGCCAAGATCCGCGCGCGGCTGGAAAACATCGCGATCAATACGCAGACCTACATGGTCGCGCGCGATCTGATGTATCTGCGCTCGCGCACCAAGGCCAAGGGCGACAAAAGCGTCAGCCTCTTCAGCGCGACATTGGGCAGTGCGCTCGACATCAAGCCGGTGCTGTACTGCAATCGCGGCGAAACCAAACCGGTGGCGAAGATCCGCGGTTTCGATACCGCGGTGCGCAAGCTCTTCGCGTTCGCGTCCGAGCGCGTGACCGCGGGCCTGATGACGCCGACACTATGCCTGAGTTATGGCGGCGAGCTGGAAGAGCTGCGTTTGCTGCCTGGTTACAACGCGCTGATCGACACCTGTCGCAAACACGGCGTCGAAGTCTTCGAGAGCGTGATGAGCCTCACCGGCATGGTCAATGTCGGCAAGGGCTCGGTGGTGGTCGGGTTCGCCGCGGAAGCGCGCGAATTCAAGGAGTGACCCGATGCCGTCGCGGGCATCTACCGATGCCCGCGTGCGGCCGGCGCGCAGCCGCTGCGTTATGCTGATCCGCCCGATGCAGATACGGACGCGATCATGCCCATTCGCTATTACCTGAGCCTCCCGGATTCCGGCGCGCTGCGCGCGGCCGGCGATTTCGCGTTCCGGTCGCAGGGCGCGGAAGGCCTCGCGGAAGAACTGCAGGCAGCGTTGCGCGAAGACGCCTTGTTCCAGCGTTGGCGCGCGACCCAGGAAGACCCGGACGCGGTCGATGCCGCGCTCGGCGCCACCGATCCGGCCGCGACGGTACGCGGCGAACAGCACGATCTGAAGATCGACCTCATCGCGGTCACCTCGATTCCCGGCACGATCCTCAAACATCGCCTGCGCCTGCTCGCGGGCAACGGCTGGCAGTTGCGCGACGTCGCCAGCGCATGAGTTCGCCGATGCTGCTGTCGTGGAGCGGCGGCAAGGACGCGGCGTGGACCTTGCATACACTGCGCCAGCGCAGCGACGTCGAAGTGGTCGGGCTCGTGACCACGCTCACCGAAGGCTACGACCGCATATCGATGCAGGGTATCCGCCGCGACATCCTGCACGCGCAGGCCGAGGCCTCCGGCCTGCCGGTGATCGAAGCGTGGATGCCGCAACGCGCCAGCAACGACATCTACCGCGCCGCGTTCGCCGATGCGCTCGTGCGTGCGCGCGAACGCTGGCCGGGCCTGCGCGACATCGCGTTCGGCGATCTGTTCCTGCAGGACATCCGTGCTTATCGCGAAACACTGTGCGCGGAACTGGACTGGAGCCCGCATTTCCCGATCTTCGATCCAACGCCTGGCTACACCGTGGCCTTGGCGCGCGAGATGATCGCTGCCGGCCTGCGTGCGCAGCTGGTGTGCGTGGATACCGGACAGCTCGACGCCGGCTTCAGCGGTCGCGATTTCGACGACACGCTGCTGCACGATCTGCCGGAAGGCTGCGACCCCTGCGGCGAGAACGGCGAATTCCACACCCTCGTGCGTGCCGGACCGATGTTCGCAACGCCCATCGCAGTCTCGAAGGGCGAGACCGTGCTGCGCGATGCGCGTTTCGCCTATACCGATTTCCTGCTGTAGCTTTTTGTAGGAGCGACGGAAGTCGCGACAGGCTCCGGAAAGACTTTCTTCCGTTTGTCGCGACTTCCGTCGCTCCTGCAGAAGCGCTTTGGGAATCTCACCGCGCCAGATTCAAGCGCCGCATGTGGAAAATGAAATGGTCGCCGATGAAACTGGCGATGAAGTAGTAACTGTGGTCGTAACCTGCGCGGATGCGCAGATCCAGCGGATGGCCCACAGCCTCGCAGGCCGCACGCAGACGTTCCGGCTGCAGTTGCGCTTCGAGGAATTCGTCGCCGCCACCCTGGTCGATCAGCAGCGGCAAACGCTCGCTCGCAGTGGCAATCAACTCGCAGGCATCCCACGCCTTCCAGGTCTCGCGATCTTCGCCCAGATACGCGGCGAAGGCTTTCCGGCCCCACGGCACCTGCGTCGGGGAAACAATGGGCGAGAACGCGGACACGCTGCGATAGCGTCCCGGATTGCGCAGCGCAGTGATCAATGCGCCATGCCCGCCCATCGAATGACCGCTGATCGCGCGCGCATCGGTGGCCGGGAAATGCGCTTCGACCAGCGCCGGCAGCTCGCGCGCCACATAGTCCTGCATGCGGTAGTGCCGCGACCACGGCGTTTCGGTGGCATCGACGTAGAAACCCGCGCCCTTGCCGATGTCGTAGCCTTCGGCATCGGCCACATCGTCGCCGCGTGGACTGGTGTCCGGCGCGACGATGATCACTCCATGTTCGGCTGCATAACGTTGCGCGCCGGCTTTGGTGATGAAGTTCTGTTCGGTGCAGGTCAGTCCCGACAGCCAGTACAGCACCGGACATGTGCGCTGTTCGGCCTGCGGCGGCAGATAGACCGCAAACTGCATCGTGCAGCCCAACACCGGAGACGCATGCCTCCAGACTTCCTGCCGACCGCCGAAACAGGCGTGTTGTTCCACTAACTCCATCACCGGATCTCCGCGTTATGCTTTCAGGACGCCGCTGGCTTTCGCCACGTGCGTGGCGATGGCATCCATGAGCGGCGGCGACAGGCAGTCGTAGGGCTCCAGGCCCAGCGATGTCAGCCGTGCGCGGACATCGCCCATCTGTGCCGGATCGGCGCCGGATTCGATGATCGACGATACGAACGCGGCGAAGCCCGGTGCGGACCAGCCGGACTGGTCCGACAGTTCGGTGTGTACGAAATCCAGCCCGTAGAACGGATGTCCGGCGTTCTCGATCCGGCCGAACATGTGCACCCCGCAATCCTTGCAGGCATGCCGCTGGATCGCAGCTTTCTCATCGACGATCTTCAACTTTTCGGCGTGCGCGGACACGTGGAGCCTGTCGCGCGCGACCACCGCGACCAGCGAGAACAGCGCGCCGTCTGGCTTCCAGCATTTGGTGCAGCCGCAGGCGTGATTGTGCGCGGTCTGCGCGTCGATCGTCACTTCGACGCGATCGTTCGCGCAGCGGCAATGCAGGGTGCCGCCCTTGAAATCGTCCGAGCCCGGACGAACGCCGGCATCGATGTTGGGGTGGATCGAGAACTGGCTCATGCTGCCTCCTTGAGGTTCACGGGCACGACGCGCGGGATGCGCGTCGCGAAGCGCGGCGATCGAATATCGGGACGATCCCGAGTCAGAAATGGATCACCGAGCGGATCGATTTGCCTTCATGCATCAGCTCGAAGGCATGGTTGATAGCGTCGAGCCCCATCGTGTGGGTGACGAAAGGCGCGAGTTCGATCTCGCCCCGCATCGCGTCCTCGACCATCCCCGGCAACTGCGTCCTCCCCTTGACACCTCCGAACGCGGTTCCCTTCCAGGTCCGGCCAGTCACCAGCTGGAACGGGCGGGTGGAGATTTCCTGGCCAGCGCCGGCGACGCCGATGATCACCGACTGGCCCCAGCCGCGATGCGAACATTCCAGCGCCGCGCGCATCACATTGACGTTGCCGATGCACTCGAAGCTGTGGTCCACGCCCCAGCCGGTCATCTCCACGATCACCTGCTGGACGGGTTTGTCGTGATCCTTCGGATTGACGCAGTCGGTCGCGCCCATCTGCGTCGCCAATTCGAACTTGCCCGGGTTGGTGTCGATGGCGATGATGCGGCCGGCCTTCGCCTGACGTGCGCCCTGGATTACCGCAAGACCGATGCCGCCGAGTCCGAACACCGCGACCGAATCGCCGGCCTGCACCTTCGCGGTGTTGTGCACTGCACCTATTCCGGTGGTCACGCCGCAGCCCAGCAGACACACGTGTTCGTGGTTGGCTTCGGGATTGATCTTCGCCAGCGACACTTCGGCGACGACCGTGTATTCGCTGAAAGTGCTGCAGCCCATGTAGTGATAGATCGGCTCGCCGTTGTACGAGAACCGCGACGTGCCGTCGGGCATCACGCCCTTGCCCTGGGTCGCACGCACCGACACGCAGAGATTCGTCTTGCCGGATTTGCAGAACAGGCATTCGCCGCATTCGGCGGTGTACAGCGGAATCACGTGGTCGCCCGGCTTCACGCTGGTCACGCCTTCGCCCACTTCCACCACCACGCCGGCGCCTTCATGGCCCAGCACGCAGGGAAACAGACCTTCCGGATCGTCGCCGCTCAGCGTGAACGCATCGGTGTGGCAGACGCCGGTATGGCTGATCTTCACCAGCACTTCGCCTTGCTTCGGCGGAGCGACATCGATCTCGACGATCTGCAGCGGTTGAGCGGGACCGAAAGCGACGGCGGCACGTGATTTCATGGCGAGACTCCGAGAAAGATTGGACGAAACTTATTTGAGATACGAACGGACCAGCGCGATCGTCTGCTGGACGCTCTGTTCCTTGGCGGCATCCTTCGCCGCGAGCGCGCCGAACTCCTCGCGCAGATGGCTTTCCAGCACCTCCGCCATCAGCCCGTTCACCGCGCCACGGATCGCCGCCAGCTGTTGCAGCACCGCGCCGCAGTCGCTGCCCGCCTCCAGCGCGCGCTCCAGCGCGTCGGTCTGGCCGCGGATGCGGCGCAGGCGGGTGAGGGCCTTCTTTTTCTCGGCGGGAGAGTGGGGCATGGTGAATGTGTCTGGTAGTGGGGGGGAGTATAAGACGAGGCACGACATTGTCCAGACTCATGACATGTCGAATGCGTTAACCCGCTGTCATGGTGTCGATCCGACAGGCGATCGGAGTAACCACTTGCCGGAAATGAACGCAAGCTATGCCATCCCGCCCATTCGTCCCGCGATCGATGCATAGACGCTTTCAATCACTTTGGATTCCATCGGCGGCCGCCGCCATCGTCGGCGCTACGCTCGGCGGCCCGTGGCTCTGGTTGCACTATGCGGGCAAGCCATTGGCGACGCTTTTGATCCTGTGGCTGGCAGCGTCGGCGCAGCCGGTCGTGACCGCTCGTTACAGGCATGCGGTGCTGGCGGGCATCTCGTTGTCCCTGGTGGGAGATGTCTGTCTGATGCTGCCGGGCGATCATTTCGTAGCCGGCCTGATTGCGTTTCTGCTGGCGCACGTCTGCTACATCGTCGCGTTCGCGCCGGGCTCGTCGGTCAAGGCCAGAGCGGGTGGATTGACCTTGATCGCGGCAGTAGCGCTGGTGAACCTTGTCGGCCTGCTGCCGCGCATCGATGCGGAGTTGAAAGTACCGGTGATCGCCTACGTCGCGGTGCTGGCCGCGATGGCCGGTGTTGCGCTGGCACGCGCATGGACACCGGCACTCTCGGATGCGACGCCGCGCAGCGTACGTTTCGCGGCGGCGGGTGCGGTGTGCTTCGTCTTCAGCGACAGCCTGTTGGCCTGGGACCGCTTCGCCGGCAATATCCCGATGCCGGTGCTCCTGGTGCTGGGCACGTATTACATCGCGCAGTGGTGCATCGCAGAGTCGGTGTTGCGGAGTTGATCCGTACCTTATTGCTTGGCAGAGTGTGACGATCTGCCAAGTAGATACTTACATATTTGTTGATTGCGGCGCGGTGGATTCAAGTCGTAGGTTGGGGTGAGCTTAGCGATATCCACAGCCAAGACATCGAGCATCGCAGTAGCGTAGCCCATGTAAGGCCCCATGCCGACCCCGGCCTCTTCGGAGGGGTTCCTTGACTTTGCCCTGGGTGCAGGCATTGCGCCTATCCTGGAGCAGGAGTTCTGATGGCTGTTTTTATACCAAAAAAATGATTCAAAGTATCAATTGGACGCAGAGGATTTGCTATGAAAACGTCTAAATTAATTTTGTAAAAATGCAGAAAAGAGCGGATCAACAAGTCGACAAAAGGAGGGGGATATGTCGCAAAATGCTGACGGCACCAACGGCGGTGATGCGAAAAACGATATAGCAGATCTAAATAAAAGACTTGATTTGATTAAAAAGAAAATTGAAATTGCAGAATCGTATAAGCAGCTGACAAAGCTGGCTTCAGAATTTCCGGATGTTGACATTTTGACAGTCTCTGAGAGAGATAAAGTCTCAAAGTTGAGTGCATGGCTGGCAAGCGAAATGAAAGTCGAGCTAGAGGTTGTCGGGGTGGAGTGCCCTGACAGCATAAATATTGATAAATTTTCTCAGGAATGGATTGGCCAAAATGGGGCAAGAATTTTCAGTCATTTGAAAATTGATGAGACCTTGCCAAAATCCACAGTTGAGATAGCGCTTAGAGACCTATTGTCAGAGGGCTGTGAAATCGACGAAACCAGAGAGGAGCTGCTAGAAATTAACAGAAAAAGTCCTTGGTTTTATCATCCTTACATAAGAAGATTGGCTAAGAAAGTTAAAAATATTAGAGACTCATTCTGGATAATAATTATTCCATTAATTTGCCGCATCGAAATAATCCCAGAGCGTTGGAAAATCTGGTTGAGAAGCAAAATTGAAAAGCTAAAAGCAGATGTCTATAAGAGAAAGAAAAATATGGAGCTAAGACGGAAGATTATGAAGTCTTCCGGAAGCGCAAGAAGAGCGAAAGAAATGAGGGACACGCGTAGGCAGCACAGCATCCAGCAGATTGTTACTTCATGGAGTTTCTTTTTTACGGGCATGTCGGCATTTTTTATGCTCGTTATGCTTCTTGTCGGTGGAATGACATTAGGCTATGCAGTGATCAATGTTTACAAGCACAAGGATAATCTGCACCACGGTCTGCATGAGGCGATGTCAATTGGATTGACCGCGCTCGAGTTGATTCTATTGGCGCCTCTTCCATACCTGCTAGTGCTTGGTCTTATGCGGTATATCAAAGCCTTGGCTTTTCAGGAGCGAGCTGATGAATTCAGGCGTGAGCTTTTGGAATTCAAAGCATTTGAGGTTGCACTTTTTATTGCAATAATTGCAGCTGCAGTAGTTAGTAAGGTGTTGAAAAATGACCTTAATTTGGGTTTCGCCGCAGCAGTCACGATAATCATTGCAGTGCTTTCTGGGTACTATTTCATCATTGAAAAGGCAGCCAAAGAAGCAGCAGAAGATGAGAGAAAGTGACGATAGAAAATGTTGATAGCACAGGCCCTGGTCCACCTTGCAAGAGTGTCAACCGGTGTTCTGGATACCTGCGGCGATGCCATTGACGGTCGCCACCAGCGCCTGGAACAGCGTTTCATCCTCACGCCCTGTATCGCGCCAGCGCTGCAGCAGTTCCACCTGCAGCAGGCTGATCGGATCGACGTAGGGATTGCGCAGGCGGATTGAGAGGCGCAGGCGGTAGTCGTCCTGCAGCAGCTGGCTGCGGTTGCGTAGCGACAGGATGGTGTCGGCGGTGCGTTCGAATTCGGCGGCGATGCTGGCATAGAACATGTCGTGCAACGGGCCGGCGAGGCGCGAATAGCGTTTGAAAATGGCGAGGTCGGATTTCGCCATCAGCATTTCGATGTCGTCCAGCATCGCGGTGAAGAACGGCCAGTCGTGGGCCATCGCGGCGATGGTGTCGTGGCCATGAGCGGCGATGCCTTGCGCGAGCGCGGTGCCCACGCCGTACCAGCCGGTGAGGCCGGAGCGGTTCTGCGACCATGCGAACACCCACGGGATCGCGCGCAATGCGTCGATGCCGCCTTCGCGGCGCTTCGACGGTCGGGAGCCCAGGCGCAGGCGTTCGATCACGTCGATGGGCGTCGCGGCGCGGAAATACGCGGGGAATTCAGGGTGTTCGTGCACCAGCGCGCGGTAGTGCGCGCGTGAGGTCTGCGCGAGTTCGGCGGCGAGCGCGCGCCAGCCGGCCTCGCGCGGTTCCTGCGGGCGCGGGCGCAGGCTCGCGCGCATCACCGCGGCGGTGGCCTGTTCGAGATTGCGCAGCGCCAGCGCGCGGATGCCGTATTTGCGATGGATCACTTCGCCCTGTTCGGTCACGCGCAACACGCCGTCGACGGTGCCGCGCGGCGCGGCGATGATCGCGCGTTCGGTCTTGCCGCCGCCGCGGCTGACCGAGCCGCCGCGACCGTGGAAGAACACGATGCGCACCCCGGCCTGCTGCGAGAGTTCCAGCAGTTCGACCTGGGTGCGCTGCAGCGCCCAGCGCGAGGCGAGGATGCCGCCGTCCTTCGCGCTGTCGGAGTAGCCCAGCATCACCGTCTGCTGGCCGCCGCGCGCCTGCAGATGACGGCGGTAGACCGGGTCGTCGAACAGCGTGCGCATGATCCCGGGCGCGGCGCGCAGATCGTCGATGGTCTCGAACAGTGGCGCGATGTCGAGCGGGACTTCATCGCCGCCTTCATCACGATGCTCGACACAACCTGCGGTGCGCGCCAACGCGAGCACCGCCAGCGCATCGGCGGCGCTGCGGCTCATGCTGATGATGTACGGGCCGAAGGCATGCGCACCGAAAGTGCCCCGTGCCTCGCGCACGGTGCGCATCACCGCGAGCGTCGGCTGCGCGGCGGATGCGTCGATATCGATGTCGGCCGTGCCGGCGATCAGCGCATGCAGCGGCGCGATGCGTTCGTCCGGTGCGCGTGCGGACCACTGCGCATCGCCCAGCAGCGCGGCGACCGCGGCGTCGTGGGTACCGGAATCCTGGCGCAGATCGAGCGTGGCCAGATGGAAACCGAAAGTACGCGCGCGCCACATCACGCGTTGCAGCGCGAA
Organism: Lysobacteraceae bacterium; assembly: GCA_040079515.1. GTDB lineage: Bacteria > Pseudomonadota > Gammaproteobacteria > Xanthomonadales > Xanthomonadaceae > Lysobacter_I. The sequence goes on along the minus strand of JBEBKD010000031.1, from coordinate 11,854 downwards.
CCGGCCGCCGTGTTCGCCGCGATGATGAACCAGACTCGCGTCGATCATCTGCAGGTCGGCGATGAAGGCATCGGCATCGGGATAGCCAGCGGCTTCGCCGGTCAAGGTCGCCACCAGTCGTGCGCGCATCAGATCGAGCAGTTGCCGGTAGGGCATATCGGCCAGACGCGGGCTGAGCTTCGCTGCGGCGACGGGCAAGGCAAGGATGTAGCCGGCGATGCGCGTTTCGATCGCGTCGTCGACGGCCACGCGCTCGCGACTCTGGGTGAGGATGTCGCCCAGTGCGTGCAGATCGGCGCGATAGCTGGCCAGCACTTGCGCGCGCTGCGCCGACAGAGCGGCGCGGATGGTATCGGCACCGACGTTCGGGTTGCCGTCCATGTCGCCGCCGACCCAGGTGCCGAAGCGCAGCATCGGCGGCAGTTCGAAACGTTCGCCGTAAACGGTTTCCACGGCGTCGGCGAACGCTTCGTAGTACACCGGCAGTGCGCGGTAGAGCACGTTGTTGAGATAGAAGCCGATGTGTTCGACCTCATCGGCGACGGTCGGCTGCTGCGGCGGGGTATCGGCGGTCTGCCAGCTCGCGGTCAGCGCCTGGCGGATCCGCGCGGTGTCGGCGCCGCGTTCGGCCGGCGTGCGCTGGCGGTCGATGTCGGCGATCAGCCGTTCGACCATGGTGCGTTCCTTCAGCAGCAGCGCGCGGCGTACGGCTTCGGTCGGATGCGCGGTGAAGACAGGTTCGATCCGCAGCCGCGGCAGCAGTTCGCGCAGCTCATCGAGCGTGACGCCATCCTCGCGCAACTCGCGAAGCACCGCGCACAGGCCGCCGGGCTGCGGCGCTGCGCTGCTGCGCTGGTAATACCGACGGCGGCGGATGCGATGGATGCGTTCGGCCAGATTCACCACGCCGAAGTAGGCGGCGAAGGCGCGGACGAGCGCGTCGGCGTCTTCCATCGGCACGGCGGCGAGGCGTTCGGCCAGCACATCGATGGTCTCGCCCTGCTCGCGGCGCCGGATCGCCGCGCGGCGTACGGATTCGACCTGGGCCAACAGTTCGGCCGAGACCTGCTCGGCCAGCATGTCGCCGACCATGGCGCCCAGCCGCCGCACGTCGTCGCGCAGCAGGGTGTCGGTTTCGGCGAATTCCAGGGTGTCGCGGACGCGCATGATGGCTCGCAGTGGGGGTGCGAACCGCTGAGCCTACACAAACTGCGGACGGTCTGGATATGTATTCGTGTGCATGAGGAAAAACAAGATCAAAAGCGCCGCTTACCCGCCCTTCGGGCACCCTCGTCGGTCCTCGCGCACAGCGCTCGGGCGTTCATCGGCACGCGAGCCGATGGCTCGCAAACGCGCCTCTTCACCCCTGCGTTGCGGGGAGAGGGAAGAGCGAGCGCAGCGAGCGAGGGTGAGGGCGCTCTTCAGTAAGCAAACTCGCGGAAGACGTGATCGATGTCGCCTTTCCACACGCCGTGGTACAGGGCGAGCTTGCGTTCGGCCGAGGTTTCGTTGGCGTCCGCGACTTCGATCAGCGGTTCCAGGAAGCGGGTCTCGTCCGCGCCGCTGGCGTTGAGCGCGGCGCGGCGGCGCAGGCCGGCGACCGAAATCTTCACCGCTTCACGGGCGAGGTCGCCGAGCGTGCCCTTGCGGAACGGAACGTTCAACGCGAGCCTCGGCACGCCGTCGCGCAGCGCGTTGCGCTCGTCCATGCTGAAATCCTTGACCAGATCCCATGCCGCGTCGAGCGCGGCATCGTCGTAGAGCAGGCCGACCCAGAACGCCGGCAGCGCGCAGATCCGGCCCCAAGGCCCGCTGTCGGCGCCGCGCATCTCCAGGAATTTCTTCAGCCGCACTTCGGGGAAGGCGGTGGTCATGTGATCCGACCAGTCGGCCAGTGTGGGCAGCGCGCCGGGCAACACCGGCAGCTTGCCCTGCATGAAGTCGCGGAAACTCAGACCGCTGGCGTCGATGTACTCGCCGTCGCGGTACGAGAAATACATCGGCACATCGAGCAGGTAATCGACGTAGCGTTCGTAGCCGAAGCCGTCGTCGAACACGAAGTCGAGCATGCCGGTGCGGTCGCGGTCGGTGTCGGTCCAGATGTGCGAGCGATAGCTGAGAAAACCGTTGGGTTTGCCTTCGGTGAACGGCGAATCGGCGAACAGCGCGGTCGCGATCGGCTGCAGCGCCAGCGAGACGCGGAATTTCTTCACCATGTCCGCTTCGCTGCTGTAATCCAGATTGACCTGCACGGTGCAGGTGCGGGTCATCATGTCCAGACCGAGATCGCCGACCTTGGGCATGTAGGCACGCATGATCTTGTAGCGGCCCTTCGGCATCCACGGCATGTCGTCGCGACGCCACTTCGGCTGGAAGCCCATGCCGAGAAAGCCGAGGCCGAGTTCGTCGGCGACGGTCTTCACTTCCTTCAGATGGCTGCCGACTTCGGCGCAGGTCTGGTGGATGGTTCGCAGCGGCGCGCCCGAAAGTTCGAGTTGGCCGGCGGGCTCCAGCGTCACCGAAGCGCCATCTTTCAGCAGGGCGATGGTGTGACCATGTTCCTGCACCGGTTCCCAGCCGAAGCGGGTCAGACCGGTGAGCAACGCTTCGATGCCGCGCTCGCCTTCGTACGTTGGCGGACGCAGATCGTCGAGGCGGAAGCCGAATTTTTCGTGCTCGGTACCGATGCGCCAGTCGGCCTTGGGCTTCTCGCCGGAGGCGAGCACCGCCGTCAGTTGGTCGCGATCGGTGATGGGGGTTTCGGCGACGTGGCTGGGACTGGACATGGGGGTTCCGCAGTGGGGGACGACATCAAGAGCGGGTCGGAGGCGGAGAGGTTGCGGCCGACGCGCGGATAGGCGATATGGGGGGTATGTCCTAACATCGCAAGTTCCGCACTATAGACGCCATCGATGATGCGCACTGTTGCCCTGCTGTTCTGTCTGTGTTCCATCGAAGCCGCTGCGCAGGCGCGGCCGATGGTGCAGCTCGAGCGCGGCAATGGTCCGGAACCGGCCACGCTGGATGCGCATCGTTGTCAGGAAGTGGCTTGCGGCAACGTGCTGCGCGATCTCTACGAAGGCCTGGTGACCGAGGATGCATCCGGGCGTTTGATCCCGGGTATGGCCGAACGCTGGGAGGTGTCGAAGGATGGCCGTCTCTGGACCTTCCATCTGCGCGAGGGTCTGCGCTGGAGCAATGGCGAAGCGTTGACCGCGAACGCCATCGTCGCCAGTTTCCAGCGCGCGTTCGTGCCGGAGACGGCCGCGCCGTTCGCCGAACAGTTCGATGCCGTGCTCAATGCCGCCGATGTGCAGTCCGGCAGATCGCCGGCGACGACGCTGGGCATCGATGCGCCGGATGCGGGCACGATCCGGATCCGCACGACGCGACAGGTCTTCCTGCCCGCATTGCTGACCCTGCCGATCGCGTTTCCGGTGTATCTGCCGGCGGTGACGCAGTACGGAAACCAGCACACGCGCCCCGGGCATCTGGTGAGCAACGGCGCGTACCGGCTGGTCGCATGGACACCGCAGGCGAATCTCACGGTCGAACGCAATCCGCGTTTCCACGATGCCGCGAATGTGCGGATCGCGCGCGTGCGCTTCCATGTCACCGAAGATGCCGCCGCCGAACTGCAGCGCTTCGTCGCCGGCGATCTGCACATCACCGAAACCGCGCCGCCGCAGCCGCTGCCGCAACTGCGCGCACGATTCGGAGCGCAATTGCGCATCGCGCCATACGTCGGTGCGTTCTGGCTCGGCATGAACATCACCAAGCCGCCATTGAAGGACGATCCGCAGCTGCGCGAAGCGCTGTCGCTGGCGGTGGACCGCGACAAGCTCACGCGCTACATCACCGGTCTTGGCGAAACGCCGGCCTATGGCATCGTACCGCCGGGCATCCCCGGCTACGACGCCGCGAAGATCCATTGGGCGGACTGGGATCAGCCGCGACGCGACGCGCGGGCGAAGGCGCTGTATCGCGCGGCCGGGTATTCCGATGCGAATCCGCTGACGCTCGAGCTGCGCTACAACACCTCCACGCCGCATCGCCGGCTCGCGCTCGCGGTCGCGGCGATGTGGCGCGACACGCTCGGCGTGCGCGTGCGTCTGCGCAACGAAGAGTGGAAGGTGTTCGTGCAGAACCGCAAACAGCGCGCGATCACCCAGATCTTCCGCGGCGGCTGGATCGGGGATGTCGCCGACGCGCGCAATTTCCTCGGCGCCTTCGCTGACGACGGTGCATTGAACTGGCCCGGTTACGACGACCCGCGCTATCGAGAATTGTTCGCGAATGCGGATGCCGCGCGCAGCGAGGTCGTGCGCAATGCATGGCTGCGAGCCGCCGAAACCCGCTTGTTGCATGCGCATGTCTTGATTCCGCTGTATTTCTACACCTCCAAGCATCTGGTATCGCCGCGGGTCGCGGGGTTCGAGGCGAATCCGCTCGATCGCCACCCATCGCGGTGGTTGCAGCTGCGACAATAGGGCCTGATCCGTCACGAGGAGAACGCGATGCGCCGCTGGCATCTGGAAACACACCGCACCGATCGCGTGGGCTGGTTGCGCGCCGCCGTGCTCGGCGCCAACGACGGCATCATCTCCATCGCGGGTCTGCTGGTCGGCGTGGCCGCGACCGGCGCCAGTACCACGGCAGTGCTCGGCAGCGGCGTGGCCGGTATTGTCGCCGGTGCGATGTCGATGGCCGCGGGCGAATACGTCTCGGTGCAGTCGCAGGCCGATACCGAGAGCGCCGATATCGCCAAGGAAACCCGCGAGCTCGCCGAAGAACCCGAACACGAGTTGCAGGAACTCACCCACATCTACGTCAAGCGCGGCCTCACGCCGGATCTGGCGGCGCAGGTCGCGCAGCAACTGACGGCGCACGATGCGCTGGGCGCGCACAAACGCGACGAACTCGGGATCACCGAAGCGCTCAGCGCGCGCCCGCTGCAGGCGGCGATGGCGTCGGCCGCCGCATTCGCGGTCGGTTCGCTGTTGCCTATCGGGTCGGTGTTGATCGCACCCGCAGGCCGGATCGAAACCGTCACCTCGGCGGTGAGCCTGGCGGCGCTGTTGGGTTCCGGTGCGCTCGCCGCCTGGGCCGGCGGCGCATCGCTGTGGCGCGGTGCGCTGCGCGTCGGTTTCTGGGGCGCGATGGCGATGGGCGCGGCGGCGATAATCGGCCGTCTGTTCGACGTGCAGGTCTGAATCTGGTCGCGTGCGCTTGAACAGGCCGCCATGAAACGTTTCGTCGCGCGTCTGCTCGAAGCGATGTTGACGCTGTGGCTGTTGGCCACGCTGTGCTTCGTGCTGCTGCGCGCGGCGCCGGGCGGCCCGTTCGATACCGAAAAAACCGCGCCGCCCGAAGTGCAGGCCGCGTTGGCGATGAAATACCGGCTCGACCGTCCGTTGCCGGCGCAATACGCCGCGTGGCTGGGCGACGTGGCGCGCGGCGATCTCGGCCCCTCGTTCCAGTATCCCGATTACACCGTCAACCAACTGATCGCGCAGGCGCTTCCGGTGTCGATGCTCAACGGCGGCCTCGCCTTGTTGCTCGCGTTGTCCTGCGGCGTGCCGCTGGGCGTGTGGGCCGCGCGGCATGCGGGATCGTGGCTGGACCATGGACTGATGCTGTTCGCGGGGCTGGGCCTCGCGGTGCCGAAATTCGTGGTCGCGCCGTTGCTGGTGCTGCTGTTCGCGGTGACGCTGCACTGGTTGCCGGCCGGCGGTTGGGGCGAGTGGAACAACATCGTGTTGCCGGTGATCGCGCTGGCATTGCCCAATCTCGCCTACTGCGCGCGGCTCACCCGCGCCTCGATGATCGATATCCTCCATGCCGAATACCTGACCGCTGCGCGCGCGCGCGGACTGTCGGAAGCGCGGCTGCTGTTCGCGCATGCGCTCAAGCCGACGCTGCTGCCGGTGGTCGCGTGGCTGTCGCCGGCGCTGATCAACATCGTCACCGGCTCGGCCGTGGTCGAGCAGGTGTTCGGCATCCCCGGAATGGGCCGCTATTTCGTGCAGGGCGCGCTCAATCGCGACTACACCCTCGTGCTTGGCGTGGTCCTGGTGGTCGGGGCATTGATTGTCGCGATCAATACGCTGGTCGATGCGCTGCGCGCATGGATGGATCCGCGGTTGCGCGAGGCGGGTTGAGCGGACTCATGATTCGACACCGGAAGCACGACGCATGATCATCATCTACCGTGCCGCGAACATCGCCGATGCGCATCTGATCCGGCAACTGCTGGAAGCCGAAGGCATTCCCGCCTTCATCCAGGGCGAATATCTGCAGGGTGCGGTCGGCGAATTGCCGGCCAATACCGAAATCCTGGTGCATGTGGCCGACGGGCATGCCGACGCTGCGCGGGTCGTCGTCGAAGAATGGGAAAGTGCAGAGCCGGTCGCGCTGGAAGATGAGTTTCCGGAAAGCGATACGCTGCCGGAAAGCCCGCAGCAACGGCCGGCGGGCGGCGGTTATTCGCTGACGAAGGCCGCCATTCTTTTTCTGGCGATCGTCATCGGCGGCGCGCTGGCGATGTCGTGGCTGTACCGCTACGCGCAGGGTTGAGTCCCGACGCGGACAACGATCGATGTCGATGCAATGCAGGCCGCTGCAGGTTGGCGGATATGCATTCCCCGCGCATCGCCCGCGATGGACGACACGTATCCGTCGGAAACGCCCGCGATGCCGGAGATGGACATGTCCAGCCGAACCGGCCTGTTCTCATTCTTCTTCGTAGAAATACAACACGCCGTAATTCGAACCCACTTCGTTGTGCCCGCGGTTCTCGGGATCGCCGATCCACAATCCCTGCATCGCATTCATGCGGGGCGGCAGCTTGAAGGCTTTGTCTACGTTGTCGGGATGGAATTCCTGCATCTGCGCGGCGATATCCGCGTCTTCCGGCGGTTCGTACCACTTTCCATCTTCGGTTCCGAAACCGAGCAGCATGCCCGAACGGCTATCCTCGCGCGGCGTGAACGTACCCGACGCGCGGTCGTAAAGCGTGGACAGGTTTCTGGCCAGGCCGCGCTTCTTGGGAAAATTCTGCGAGGGCTGGCTCGGTTTCGCATCGGCCGGAAGATCTTTGGCCTTCTGATCCATCTCCGCCTTGCTGGCATGCGCTTTGGCGATGTTCTTCGGACCTTCTTCCTTGAGCAGGACCGCCGCGAATTTTTTCCAGGCATTGACGGCGGTCAGAACGAAGTTGGCGAGGACGCCGAGGAAACCGAGGAATTTGTCCGCAAGAGCGAACAATGCAAGCCAGTCGCGGGATTCCCCGGAGCGGGTGCGGGTATTGAGCGCCGTAATGCCGCTCCAGGTCGCGAGCACCGCGATCCGCTTCCTGTCGGTTGGGCCTAGAGACACCCCGTCCGGGCCCGGTTTGGTCAGATCCACACTGAAGTCCGCGCCATTCAGATCGCCGCCGTCGGGCCGGTTGTCTTCGGGATTGGCGATGAATGCGATGTTGATCTGCCCGATGGGCCGGAACGATTTACCGCGGACGATCCGTGCGTTCTGCGAGGGAGCGAATACCGCGGCGCCTTCCCGCCTCGATTCTTCGGCGATGCCTTTCTGCCACAACGAGGCGAGCAGTGCAGCGTCTTCCGCGGAGAGCTCTTCCATGGACAGCGGGTCGATCTCGGACATGACATGTTTCCTTGTTCGGTCGGAGTTGGAAATGGAAACTGCGGGGTCAATCCTGTTCTTCGAACAGAAGGAACGAGCCGATCATCACGCCATCGTTGGAACCCCGATCCCGGCTGAACCAGACGAAGCAGATGGAGTCGATTTCGGGCTCGATCTGCCAGCCGCCGGAGCATTGCCAGTCGTAGGGGGCATTGATGGTTCGCGAGATGCTGCGATCGGCATCATCGGCGTATTGCGTTTCGTTGCGCGATTCCGACGCGTATCCGAGGATGCCCAGGCCGGTTTCTTCGTATGCGAGCGTCTTCAAGGCGGACGTCGCCAAAGCTGACGTCGCCGCGAGCGGCAGGACCTCGATGGGTGTGCATGGGTGCGCATCCTCGTCCAGTTCGCGTTTTCTGATATCCAGATCGGATTGCGACACCCAAGCCCGTGCGACCGACGCGGGCGAGCCGTCGCCGGTGACGGTGGACACGAAGCAGTTCAACGTTTTCTCGACCAGATCGATCGGAAACCGGATGAAATTGAAGAATGCATCGAACAAACGGTCCCAGAACGGTTTGCCTTGGCCTCCCGGCGCGTCGCAAGGCGTGGTGACCAGCCCGCTGAATTGATGCGGGACAAGCAGTCTCCGTCGGTCGCTGCGTCCGACGACCCACGACAAGAGACGATTGCTGGATGCCGAGATCGCGAGATTGGTCTGCAGGGTTGCCCGGAATGGCCGGCCATCGACGATCAGCACGCTGGCGCGCACTTCCGGGTCGATCTGCGACGTCGACCGTAACCGGTCGGCGGGGTCGTCCTGGACGACTCCGCGCATCAGACATTCGAGGACAGCGCCTGGAATCGGTTGCGATCCAGGTCGGAAGCGGCTCGCCATGTGCGTTTTTCCTGGTGGCGCGGTCTTCAGACCGAGTCGGCGGTCCAGATGTCCGCATCCAGCCGGTCGAACCAGTCGCTGGGATAGGGGTGATCGCTCAGCGAAGGCAGGGCGATGCCCACGCCGTAGGCTTCGAGTACGAACGCAGTGTGGTGCAGACAGTTGTTTCCGGCGAAGTCGTAGCCGCGATCGCGATTGGCCTCGCCTTGCGCCACCGCCGCATCGCTGTCGCAATCCAGGCGATGTCTGCTGATCTTGTATTCGCCGTAATCGAGACCTCTCATCGCGGCGAACAGTTCTTCCGACGAATCGAACCGGGAGATCCATGCGCCGTTGTCGCTGGGCGGGACCACAACCGGCTCGCCGGATGTGTTCTCGGTGCCGCCACCGTAGTAACCGCCATCTTCCGCCTGAAAGCCCCAACCGGCGTGCCCAGCGTACCCGCCCGGCACCGGCACCGTATTCCTGCGCAAAAAGACGAATGCCTCGTATTCGAGGGCTTGGACTTCATCTGCCATGGCAAAACTCCCCTGTATGTCCGCTTGTTTGATCCTGCAATCTATGTAGCCGCTATCGCAGCCGACAGGTCAGCGCGCCTGATCGCGTTGCGTCACCCACTGGACTGTATCAGATGCAAATGCATGCGCATTGCATGTCTGCGCGCTGTTGCTGTTCTCGATACCCGCGTGTTCTAAACCCCCAGCCAAGCCGCCACCACTTGCCGCAATTCCTCCACGCCCGCCTTCGATTCGGAAGACAGTGTCTGCACGCCGACGCTGTCGCCGTAGGCGGCCTGCAGGTCCTTGCGCACGGTCTGCAGGATGTTCAGGCCGGCGCCGCGGCCCAGCTTGTCGGCCTTGGTCAGCACCGCGTGGACAGGCAGATTGTTTTCGACCGCGTAACCGATGATCTGGCGGTCGTAGTCCTTCAGCGGGTGGCGGATGTCCATCACCACCACCAGGCCCTTCAGGGCTTCGCGGCTGCGGAAGTAGTCGCCGAGGAAGGCCTGCCAGTGCGCCTGCAGGTCCTTCGGTACCTTGGCGTAGCCGTAGCCGGGCAGGTCCACGAGGTATTTGCCTTCATGCGGCGGCAAGCCGAAGAACACCAGTTGCTGGGTGCGGCCGGGGGTCTTGGAGACCCGGGCGAGCGCGTTCTGCTGGCACAGGGCGTTGAGGGCGCTGGATTTGCCGGCGTTGGAGCGACCGGCGAAGGCGACTTCGAAGCCGCCGTCGGGCGGCAGTTGGCGCGGGGTGTGGGCAGCGAGCAGGTAGTCGGCGCGGGCGAACGGATTTTTGAGACTGGTCATCGGCATAGGATCGCATGGACCGGCCCGATCGCCGTTTGACCCTGTCCGGCAGCACGACGATAATTCGATGGTTTCGGCCTGAGGCCGGCGTCCTGCCGGTCCCGCGCCCCGTCCATCGGTTGTTTTCTGGAGTGTTGAGCATGCGTCACGCCCGTGCCTACGGTTTTGCCGGTCTCGCGGTATTCGCGGTCGCGGCGGCCGCCGCCATCGCCCAGACCACGGTCGCGCCCGTGCCCGAAGCCGCGCCGGTCGAGGCTGTGCCGCTGGATCTTTCCGCCACGGCCGAACTGGCCAAGGCCAACGGCGGCGATGCCCAGGCCGGCGCCGCCAAGGCCGCGGCCTGCGCCGCATGCCACGGTCTGGACGGCAATGCCACCGACCCGACGCTGTACCCGCGAATCGCGGGTCAGAGCGAGCGCTACATCTCGCACCAGTTGGCCCTGTTCAAGAGCGGCGAGCGTGCGAACCCGATCATGCAGCCGTTCGCCAGTGCGTTGAGCGCGCAGGACATGCGCGATATCGGGGCGTATTTCTCGACCCAGAAGTCCGGTGCGGGCATCGCCGACGACACCGTGATCGCCGACGCCAACAGCCCCTACAAGGGCATGAAGTTCTATGAAGTCGGCCAGAAGCTCTACCGCAGCGGCGATACCAGCCGCGACATCCCTGCATGTATGGCCTGCCATGGCCCGACCGGCGCTGGCAACCCGGGCCCCGCGTACCCGCATGTGGGCGGCCAGCAGTCGTGGTACACCGCCCGCCGCTTGCAGGAATACCGCACCGGCACCACCACGGTGCGCGATGCGGCCCTGTTCAACGTGATGTCCACGGTGGCGAAGTCGCTCACCGACGAAGAAATCCAGTCGCTCTCCAGCTACATGCAGGGTCTGCACCCGCGCACCGAACAGGCCGGCAGCAAGGGCTGATCGTCGCGCCGGCGCGTCCGCGCCGGCTCGGGCATGCTGCCTGAGCGCGCAGTTCCGAGCATGCGAGCTTGAATCGGAACGCCGGCACGGACATCCTCTGTGCTGGCGTTTTTTCATTCCACCGCTTACGTTCCTTCCCCCGTCCACACGAACTCTGGATGCCGTACATGCCGCGTTCCTTCGCCTGGTTGCTGTTGCTGCTTCTTCCGTTGACTGCGTGCGCGCAGGCGCCCGCCGGTCCGCCGGTGGTCGGCGAGGACTATGAAGTGCTCGACAAGGGCCAGCGCTGGCAGGCCCCGAACGGCAAGATCGAGGTGGTCGAGGTCTTCGCCTACTGGTGCCCGCATTGCGCGGACTTCCAGCCCTACGTGGACACCTGGAAGAAAAAACTTCCGGCCGACGTCAGTTTCGTCTACGTACCGGCCGCCTTCGACAAGGACGATGCTTACGGCAAGGCTTTTTTCGCGGCCGAGAGCGTCAAGGCGGTCGCGAAGATCCATCAGCCCATGTTCGATGCCATCCATGAGGCCGGCGAACTGCCGCGCAACAATGCGACCGCGGATGAAATCGGAACCTGGTTCGCCAAGCGTGGTCTGAACCGGGCCAGGATGGTCGGCCTGATGCAGTCCACGGCAGTGGCGGACCGGATGACCCGGGCGCACGATTTCGCTGTCGCCAACCGCATCGGCGGTACGCCCACGCTGATCGTCAATGGCAAATATGTGGTCCGCACGCGCGATGCCGAGGACCGGATGCGGGTGCTCGACGCGCTGATCGCGCTCGAGCGCTCCGCAGCCAGGAAACGCTGAGCCACTCGCTGAATACGCACGCTGACGCGCACGACGCGCGCAGCTTCCAGAATCCGACAGGAGATCCACGATGAAGCAATCCCTGACCCTCGCCCTCCTGATGGCGCTCGCGTTGTCCGCTTGCACCGGCAAGCAGGATGAAGCCGCCGCACCGGCGCCCGATGCAACGTCCACCGCCGCCGCCGCACCCAGCGAGGCGGAACTGATGGCTGCCGCCGAAGCCGCCGCCAAGGCCTCGGCCGACCCGAACGCCGCGCCCACCCCGACCACCGCCGCC
>JBEBKD010000030.1:0-36462 GCA_040079515.1 Lysobacteraceae bacterium | reverse complement strand
ACCCCGCATCGTGGCGTCGGCCACGTGCCTGCGCTACGCTAGCACGCGTCCGCCACCCCGCTGCGGGGCGGCTTAACTCAGGCGTTAGGCGGCAGAAAAACATTCGTTTTCCGCCGCCGCTTTTCCGGTCTGTTGAACCTTCCCACTCATTGCTGCGTCTTTGCCGTTCTCAACTGCTGCGCTCATTGCGCTCGGCAATCATGCATTGCTTCGGAACGTTTGCGGGGCGCGCTCAAAATTTGCATGCGTCGCGTTCGCCCGCTTCGGAAACAGTGGCTGGTTCGGTCTGTGGTCCGCGACTGACACGGTCGCTTCGGAGACACCCGGCCGAAAGTTCTCGGGTGCGCGCCCGGGCTTTCCCGCTTCGTCTTTCGGCAAGTGCGCCGGGGTCCGGTTTCAATCGGCATCCACCGCCACCTAACAATTCGTTCATGCCGACCCGTGGCGGCAGAAAAACATTCGTTTTCCGCCGCCGCTTTGCCGTTCTGTTCAACCGTCTCACTCATTGCCGCGTCTTTGCCATTCTCAACTGCTGCGCTCTTTTTTTCAGCAATCATGCATTGCTTCGGAGCGTTTGCATGGCGCGCTCACACTTCACATACGTTACGCTTGCCGGCTTCGGAAGCAATGAGCCTCATCGGTTAGTTTCCCCACGCCGGACCCGCTCCTTCGGAGACGGCCGGCGGATAGTTCACGATGCACGCTCCAGCATCCGGGCTCCGGCTTTCGGCAAGTGCGCCAGGGTCCGATTTGCATCGGCATCCACCGCCACCTAACAATTCGTTCAAGCCGACCCCATGTCGTGGCGTCGGCTGCGTGCTTTACGCTACGCTTGCACGCATCCGCCGCCCCGCCACGGGTCGGCTTAACTCAGGCGTTAGGCGTCACACCATGACTCTCGGATTCTCAGTACAACTGGCAAAGCCGAAGCACGCATTTGATATCTCGGCAATGTCTCGCGACTACATTGAGCAGGGTCTTAGCTGGGGTTGGACTTACGACAAAGTGTTAAACGCAATTAATGACACTGAAACGAACGTAGCAGTTGTAGGAGAACCGGGCTCTCTACTTGCATTCGGGATCATGACTTACGCGGACAACTATGCGCATCTGCAACTCCTCGCAGTTCGCCGCGCTGCACAGCGCAAAGGCATTGGAAGCTGTGTTCTTATCTGGCTGGAGCGAGTTGCGCGCTACGCTGACACGGAACGAATCATTCTTGAAGCAAGAGAAAGTAACAGTGTGGCGCGATCATTCTATTCAGCACATGGCTACCAAGAGCAATCCATTGAGGTAGAAATGTATGGGGGCGTAGAGGCTGGGGTCCGCTTTGAGAAATGGCTGCGCGTCAGTGACGGGTGAATTCAACCACCAAGTGCAACAGTCATGCGACGAGCTGTAGTGGGCTGAAATAGCCATGCCGTTTCCTCGGTCGAGTGTTGATTTTGTAGCTGACAATATTGCATTGGGCCTGGGTCAAGTCGGACATTGAATTGCCCTTGGGCCAGTACTGGCGCAGCAAACCGTTGGTGTTCTCATTCGTTCCACGTTCCCACGGGTGGTAGGGCCGAGCGAAGTAGATCGTCACCCCGGTTGCCACCTCCACTGCCCGATAGCCATGAAATTCAGTGCCGTTGTCGGCTGTGATCGTCATTACCGGCAACGGTGAACGCCCAATTGCTCTGATCAGCGCTCTGTTGACAGACTTGACTGTTTTATCTACGACCTTCTCCACCAACAAAAGACCAGTCACACGCTCCACCAGCGTCACCACGCAGGCCTTCTCACCGCTGGCGCCTTGTACCGTATCCAGCTCCCAGTGCCCTACTTCCTGACGCTCTTCTACCGCCGTAGGCCGCTCGTCAATCATCCGTTTGCCCTGCATCCGACCTCGGCGTTCCAGGCCGTAGTGGCGCTTGCGACGCCTGTAGCGGCGACGCAATTCCTTCCACAGCGAACCACCGGCCTTCCAGTCCCGGCGGACATACCGGTAGATCGTTTGGTAGCTGACCTGCAGCTCGCCCAGTCGCTTGAGCGTTCCTGCAATCTGTTCCGGACTCCACTGTGCTTTCAACAACTTGCGCACCAGCGCATAGTCTTCCTCGTCATGACGTGCACCACGACGACTGCGCCGTAGACGACCATTGCGCTTCTCCTGCGCCTTGCTCACACAGTAGACCGGGCCTTTCGGGGTGTCGGTCGCATTGCGCTTGAGCTCGCGGTAAATCGTGCTGCGGTCTCTCTTCATGATCTGTGCAATATCGTTGATACTGCAGTCTGCCCTGCGCAGGGCAGAGATCACGCCGCGATCTTCGGGGGTGAGTTGGGAGTACTTCATGGCAGAAGCCTTGCTGCAATCAAGGACCTGCCAGTCTGCCAGCTCACCCCCACCTGAAACCAAAAGCAAGTTGTTGCACTTAGTTTGGCAATCTTTGTCGCATAACAGTTCGTCCAAGCCGACCCCATGTCGTGGCGTCGGCTGCGTGCTTTACGCTACGCTTGCACGCACCCGCCGCCCCGCCACGGGTCGGCTTAACTCAGGCGTTAGGCATCACTTTGAGGTTTCCGATGATCGATTTCTTGGTGAAGAACAAAGAATGGCTTTTCTCAGGCGTCGGGGTCGTAATAATGGGCCTTATTTTTTCCGTTTTTCGCAACCGCATATTCTCGCCGAAGGCCAGAATTGCAACACCCATTGTTCAAGATATAAGCCAGCCACTACCCGGCAATCCTGATCAATTAACTCCATCGGCAACTCCCCAGATCAAAAAAACTAACTCTATTGAGCTAGAGGAAATTGTTGCTGCTTTACGGGAATCGCCTCCCTTGCAAAAATCTGATTTAATAAAGCACTACATCGGTTTGACGGTTCAGTGGGAAACATTACTCTGGAGCGCCGAAAAATCTGACGGTGACAACGTACTATTAACACTACATTTTGGGTCACAAAACTTAAGCCTTGTGCACTGTTCTGTCCTGCTCTCAGACTACAAGGAACTGGGAGTAATGAAGCGAAACGCGCCAATTACAGTAATAGGAAAAATTAGCAAAGTATCCACATCATCTGCAGACCTAGATAATGTTCAACTTATCTTCGATCGTAATTCACGTAATACTGGGTGATGCCTAACAATTCGTTCAAGCCGACCCCATGTCGTGGCGTCGGCCACGTGCCTACGCTACGCTAGCACGTGTCCGCCGCCCCGCCACGGGGCGGCTTAACTCAGGCGTTAGGCCTTGGAGACAGTATCTCGTGAATGAGGCAAAGAATGCCCGCGTCGCCAAGGCAGCCTTAGATGCTGCCGAAAGGACACAAAAAAATTTGCACTCACTGCACCATTGCCTTGTCCGAAGCGACGTGATGCGCTACCACCACAATGGCCTGGTGCAGGAGATGCTGGATGATGATCGGCCTGACGCTTTCAATAACGTCAAGAAAGTGCGCTTCATGGCTTACATCGCATTCTGGTACACAGCCTTGGCTGGAGTCATCGAACGCTATGAGGAGCTTCGTGATAAAGGCGCCGTACCCGCTGAGCCAGCTATAGACTCGCTGTTGACCGAAGGATTTAAGTCCGTTGTGAAGCCTTTCCGCAATTCAGTAGCTCACTGTTCCGACTTCGATGACCGTCGCACCATCGCACTTCTTGACCACGAAGCCAGAGTTACAGATCAGGCGGCTGCTATCGCAGACGCATTCCATACATATTTCAAAGTACATAAGCGGGCCAAGGCCTAACAATTCGTTCAAGCCGACCCCGAATCGTGGCGTCGGCCACGTGCCTGCGCTACGCTAGCACGCGCCCGCCACCCCGCTGCGGGGCGGCTTAACTCAGGCGTTAGGCGGCGCAGGAAGACTCATGTACTACTGGAACAAGAGCAATTTTGAAGGCCTTCAATCGCTTGCTGTTGAATTGGCCAAGAAAGATGGCCTTACAAAGCTCGCCGACTATTGTCGCCTGCGAGATACCGGACTGAGACGCGAAGCATTTATCGCCCTGGACGAGTTCTTGACCACGGCAAACACTTGGGACAGCGACAGAGAACAGGACGCAGTTGAGGTTATCCTATCGCTATACGTCAACACTTCTAATTGCCATCAATTTCTCACACATCCGTTAATGGCTAGGTTCATTGATCCTGTTCTTCATCGCTGGTCACAGCAAGCGCCTGAGTCCATTGCTCCGATTCGGTGGCTGGGTATTCTGAGACGAGATCCAGAGCACCTGACTAGAGTGCTAGCCAACGAAGAAAATGATCAGCTGATTCGACGCATACTCATTGAGCACCATCTATCGTCGGTTGACTATGCGACCCATCACTTAGGTGAAAGTCTCTTCCTTGGGCAACTAGAAGAAGTACTAGAAAGCATAGAGCACGCAGCTAGTCTCATTGAGGAGGCCCCAGTTCGCGAGCCTTTCTTCGATCTTGATCGTGAGACTCGGCAATACGGTCAAATGCTCTTCGACTGGCAGGCATACAAGGCACGGCCGATAGGCACTTTTCCTGAGTGGTGTGCAGCAAGAGGACGTGAGTATAAGTGGTCTGTTCCCGTGTACTACAGCCAGGGCGCCACCTAACAATTCGTTCAAGCCGACCCCGCATCGTGGCGTCGGCCACGTGCCTGCGCTACGCTAGCACGCGTCCGCCGCCCCGCCACGGGTCGGCTTAACTCAGGCGTTAGGCGGCAGAAAAACATTCGTTTTCAGCCGCCCTTTGCTTGCTCAACCGCTCCGCTCATTTTCGCTCCGTTGCCGTCTTTATCTGCTGCGCTTGTTCCGTTCGGCAGTCATGCAATGCTTCGGACAGTTCGTCTGGCGCGCTCACACTTCGCATGCGTTGCGTTTTCCGGCTTCGGAATAAACGAGCCTCATCGGTTAGTTTCCCCACGCCGGGCCCGCTCCTTCGGAGACGGCCAGCGGAAAGTTTCCGGGGCGCGCTCGGGTCTTCTCGCTTCGGCTTTCGGTGAGCACGCTTGGCCTTCAAGTGCGCTGGCATCCCCCGCCGCCTAACAATTCGTTCAAGCCGACCCCGTGTCGTGGCGTCGGCCACGTGCTTTTGCGCTACGCTTGCACGTGTCCGCCGCCCCGCCACGGGTCGGCTTAACTCAGGCGTTAGGCTTCAGATGGAGGCTCTGTGGTTGCCAAAGAACATATGTACGCACCAATCTCCATTGAATATCTACTCTCATCACTATTTGGAAAGCTGAACTACCACGGCTATGTTGGCTCAGTGGGCATTCCAACTTGGCGCAAAGACCTCACTAAAACTACCAAGTACATCCGCAAAGCCATTGAGATCAACGTCCAATGTGACGCTGTTCATAAGAGCAGGCTTCTTGAGACATGTGATCGTCTGCAAGAACAACTTGCCAAGTCTAAGACGGTCGCCTCTATACACGCTGCTGCGTTTGAGCACCAAACGAAGCTCATTTTTCTTCTACTTGGCAACATGCCAGACCACTGGCGTAGCCGAGCGCCGTACTCGGACAAACACTGGGAGCTTGACGGTCATAGAACCATGCAATACCAACAAACTTCCGCTCAGAAGGCGTATTTGCTAATTAACCTCGCGGACATACGCAAGCAGCTGCATGTAAAACCTAAAAACTATGAAGACCTTCACGACGCCTTCTATCGCGGATCAGGCGGCGATCCTGAAGTATTTCTTGACTGGTTCAAGCAGGAATTCCCTACAGAATACTGCTCGGTCTTCTGAAGCCTAACAATTCGTTCAAGCCGACCCCGCATCGTGGCGTCGGCCACGTGCCTGCGCTACGCTAGCACGCGTCCGCCGCCCCGCTGCGGGGCGGCTTAACTCAGGCGTTATACGCGCTCTAGCAGTGGGCTGTGTAACTTGCGGTTGCTGTCACTTCCTCAGTTTTCATGCTGCGCCGCAGTCAAGCACAGCCCGCGTTGGTGAGCACTCCGCTCGCGCCGCTCGCCTTCCGGCGAGACAGCGCTCAGGTGAGTTGTTCGCTCCGGAACGTTTCCGCTTGATGAAGCCTTTCGCACCGGACAGTCTGCGCTCCGGATGGGCGGCGCTCTGGGCTTCGGTGGCAGGTCCTGGCCGCCAACCATCTTCGCTCCATCTTGTGTCTCCCGGCTCCCTATTGTCTGCGCCAACAAAGCTCAGAAACATTCTTGCTTCGCCGGGCTGAGCGTGGTCGCATAACGATTCGTCCAAGCCGACCCCGTGTCGTGGCGTCAGCCGCGTGCTTTGCGCTACGCTTGCACGCGTCCGCCGCCCCGCCACGGGTCGGCTTAACTCAGGCGTTAGGTGCCACAATGAACGCATACCTGATCGGCATTGGTATAGCGTGCCTAGCATCGGCAGTTTTCTTGCTGTGCAGGCGCCTCCTTGTCCTATTTGTTGGAGTGTCTGTGATCGGACACGTTATGGGGCACGAGGCACGTACGGATGATGACTCTGTTTCTTACCTGCCAATCGTTGAGTTCAAGGACTCATGGGGCGTCGCACATCGGTTCACCTCAGTTGCAGGGCGCACTAAGCGTCATCCACTGCAAGGGACAAATGTAGTTGTACGCTACCTCCCCGCCCACCCCAAGATTGCATTCATTCAATCGTTTCTTCACATGTGGGCCGCGCCATTGGCTTTAGTCGTGCTTGGATTAGCCGCGTTGTACGTCTTCGCACAAAGGTAGCTGGGTGGCACCTAACAATTCGTTCAAGCCGACCCCATGTCGTGGCGTCGGCCACGTGCTTTACGCTACGCTAGCACGCGTCCGCCGCCCCGCTACGGGTCGGCTTAACTCAGGCGTTAGGCGGCAGAAAAGCGTTTGGTTGCTTTGCTGTTCAACACGGTGAATTTTCCGGCTTCGGTTGGTGTTGCTCACCGGCCGGTTTCTTGCGTCGTTGCTTCTTCGGTCAAGTCTGTCTGGCGCGCTCTGGCATCGCATGCGTGGCGTAGGTCGGCTTCGGAAACAATGGTTGGCGCGGTCAGTGTTCTGCGACTGACACGGTCGCTTCGGAGACATCCGGCTGAAAGTTCTCAGGTGCGCGTCCGGGCATTCCTGCTTCGGCTTTCGGCAAGTGCGTCTGGACTCGGTATGCATCGGCATCCACCGCCACCTAACAATTCGTTCAAGCCGACCCCATGTCGTGGCGTCAACAGCGTGCTATGCGCTACGCTTGCACGCTGTCGCCGCCCCGCCACGGGTCGGCTTAACTCAGGCGTTAGGCCCCTTACCGTGACTCAACCTGACCTGCCAGATTTTGACTACGAAGCGGTGCTAGCAAGTCTGACTGAATCAGATCGACATTACCTTCTTGAGGCTTATGGCGTTCCTTTAGACGCTACATCTGTAGATTCGACATATTTGCAATTTTTAGTGACTATGCGTCGGATAAAGCAGCTCGAAGAAGATGCAATTTCAAAGTTAAGCAGACCCCGTAAGACAGATAATGACACGCCCCCAACGGGCGGCTGCTAGAGCGCTGGCTACGGAAACGCTTGGCGGGGCCTAACAATTCGTTCAAGCCGACCCCGTGTCGTGGCGTCGGCCGTGTGCTTTACGCTACGCTTGCACACGTCCGCCGCCCCGCCACAGGGCGGCTTAACTCAAGCGTTAGGTGCCATGTCACGCATTGTCGCTATCTTCTTAACAGCTATCCTGGCTGGGTGCGCAACGGCCGAGTACTACGCGCCGATCTCCGGCGCTCAACCCCAAGAATATTACTCATGCGGCATACCCGGAGGACACGGAGTCATTAATTTAACAAAAGATGCTTCTGTTGCTGTCTCAATGAGCCCTGCTGATGATGCCTTTTGGATCAACATCCAAGTTTCTCTTTTCAATGGAGCCACGCTTGAGTTTCTCTCGGACACTGTAATTTTTAGTGCCAAAGATACGCCTCCCGTCGAGTTGGTCATCTCTCTCACATCTGGCGGCCGCCTACCTTCTCTTGACCCGCAAGCTCCTCTTGTCGCTCTTACCCCATATCAGCCATACATTATCAATCTTAGGGCCCCTGCTGGCCGGTACCACGAGGCAAACTTACGCCTACCCGCAATGCAGGTTGATGGCCAGGTTTTTCCAGAGCGCCATATTTCATTCGCGCATCGTCAGAAGACAGGGGTGATATCTTGCGTGCAATAAAGATGGCACCTAACAATTCGTTCAAGCCGACCCCGCATCGTGGCGTCGGCCACGTGCCTGCGCTACGCTAGCACGCGTCCGCCGCCCCGCCACGGGTCGGCTTAACTCAGGCGTTAGGTGCTACACCGACATTCGAAGGAACAAATGAAACAGAAGCTTGTCGCCTACACCATCGCCGGCTTGTTGGCCATGAGCCATGGCTCTGTCAACGCAGGCGAATCAGCAGAAGAGGCTGCGAATCCAATCGCGCTGGCGCAGCTGGATGGGTTTGTCTTGGGGATGTCTCAAGCAGGAAGTTTCTCGGGCGTCGTGCTTGTAGCGAAGGACGCTGAAATCCTCCTTGAGCGCGCATACGGGAAGCGGGACGCGCGAAGGGATGATGAGAACACGACCGACACTCGATTCAATCTTGCGTCCGCCGGCAAGATGTTCACCGCCGTGGCCATTCTGCAGCAGGTGGCGGCCGGGCGAATCACGTTGGACACGAGCGTTGGCGAAGTGTTGAAGGACTATCCGAGCGAGGACTTCGCAACGCAGGTAACGATCCGCCAGTTGTTGACGCACACTGCGGGCGCAGGGGATATCGATCTGTTCGGAGTTGAAAACGCGGAGAACCGGGGTAGCGTTCACTCGGTGGCGGAAATGGTGGCGCTGCACGCACACCGTCCGCCTGCCTTCCGAGCGGGATCCAAACAAGAGTACGGAAACTTCGGGCACATCGTCCTTGGCCGCATCGTTGAGGTATTGTCGGGCCAATCGTTTGAGGCCTATCTGCAGGATCACGTCTTCCGCCCATCGGGAATGAGCCGCACCGCCTTCGTCGACTGCTCCGACAATGCCCTGGATATCGCCGTCGGCTACGTCGAGCTTGACGGAGAGCAAAGATTGAATTGTGAGACCCTTCCCCGTCGAGGCTTCCCGGCCGGCGGGCAGGTCTCTACTGCACGGGACATGTTCAAGTTCGTTGAGGCCCTGAAATCGGGCAAGCTACTGCCGATCACGCTGTTCAGTGAGGCCATCCGACCTCAGCGTGAATTCATGGGTTTGGGCTTCTTTGCGACCGAATATGGCCCGGGCTATCCGAAGAGGAATTTTCGTTGGGGGCACGGTGGCTCCGCGGATGGTATCTGCACGGACGTACGTACGTATCCCCTAACAGGAGAGACCGTTATCGCCATCTCCAATACCGACGCGCCAGGATGCTTTGAGGTCACGAGCTTCTTGCATCGTCAGTGGGAGCTTCACCACAAAAGTTGAGTAAGGATCGCCCACGGGACCATCAGGCGCAAGCACACGAGGCGGCACCTAACAATTCGTTCAAATCGACGCCGCTTCTCGGAGCCGCTTAACTCAGGCGTTAGGCGCCCTTATCTTTGCCCTCGCAACCGATATTTCAAGACGCCTATTCGAAAGCCCCCACCGAATCGAACGCAAGGTTGTCGAACCGCGTGTACTCGCCGAAGAACTTGAGCTTGAACGAGCCTGTCGGACCATTTCGCTGTTTGCCGATGATGATTTCAGCAAGCCCTTTGTCCGGTGAGTTTTCCTTGTTGTAATAATCGTCGCGGTAGATGAAGACGATCATATCGGCGTCCTGTTCGATGGCGCCGGATTCGCGCAGATCGGCCATCACCGGGCGTTTGTCGGTGCGCGTTTCAAGCGAGCGGTTGAGCTGCGACAACGCGATCACCGGTACGTTCAGCTCCTTCGCCAGTCCCTTGAGCGAGCGCGAGATTTCCGAGATTTCGGTCGCGCGGTTTTCGCTGTTGCCCGGCACCGCCATCAGCTGCAGGTAATCGATGACGATCAGGCCGAGGCCGTGTTCGCGCTTCAGGCGTCGTGCCTTCGCGCGCAGACCCTCGGGCGATAGTCCCGGGGTGTCGTCGATGAAGATCTTGGTTTCCTTGATCATACGGATCGCACTGCTGACACGGCTCCAGTCCTCGTCTTCGAGCTGGCCAGTGCGCAGACGAGTGGCGTTGACCCGACCGTTGGCCGAGATCAGACGCAAAGCCAATTGCGAAGCCGACATTTCCATCGAAAACACTGCGACTGCCTTCTTGGTTTTGATCGCGGCGTGCTCGGCGATATTGAGCGCGAGTGTGGTCTTTCCCATCGCCGGACGTGCGGCAAGAATCACCAGATCGGTCGGCTGCAGGCCGGCGGTCATTTCGTCGAATTCGGTATAGCCGGTCGGCAAGCCAGTGACGCTGCCGCCGTTCTGGTAGCGGGTCTGCAGCACATCGAAGGCTTCGGCCATCGCCTTGTTGATGGCGACGAAATCGGTGCGTCCCTGCGAGCGCGCTTCGGAGATCGCGAACACATCCTTTTCGGCTTTCGACAGAATCTCGTCGCTGTCGCGGCCGTCCGGCTGGAATGCGTCGTTGACGATGCCGGTGCCGGCGTCGATCAACTGGCGCAGGATCGCTTTGTCGCGGACGATCTCGGCGTAAGCGGTGATGTTGGCCGCCGAGGGCGTGGTGCTGGCCAGTTCGACCAGATAGGCACCGCCGGCGACCTGCTCCGACAGCCCCTGCGACTCGAACCATTCTCCGAGCGTCACAGCATCGTAAGGTCGGCTCTTTTCGGCCAGCTCGCGGATCGCGCGATAGATCAGCTGGTGGTCACGGCGGTAGAAGTCCTCCTCGTTCAGACGGTCGGCGATACGGTCGAAGGCGTCCGGTGCCAGCATCAGGCCGCCGATGACCGCCTGCTCCGCGTCGATCGACTGCGGCGGAATGCGCAACTGTTCCACACGGCTGTCGGTGAAGGTGTCGCGGCGGCGGTTGTCGCCGTAGGCGTTGGGGCGGAAAGCCATTGGGATGTACTGCTCCGGGGCACTGCGTCGGAAGAAATCGTATCGGTCATCGTATGCGTCAGGCCTGTGGGCTCGCGATGCAACAACCTGTGGATAAGTACGGTTTCTTACCCGTCCGCGGTCTCACGGGCAGCGACAGGACAACGCCGCAAACAGAACGGGCGCCTTACGGCGCCCGCTCAGTCGAAACCTGGAGGCGCGCTTACGCGGCTTCCGGCTCGATCACGACCTTGACCGTCACTTCGACATCGGCGTGCAGGTGTACGAGGACATCGTGTTCGCCGGTATGGCGCAGGGCGCCTTCGCCCATGACCACTTCGGACTTGTTGACCTTGTGGCCAGCGGCGGTGAGGGCCTCGGCGATATCGCGCGGGCCGACCGAGCCGTACAGCTTGCCTTCGGTGGAAGCGTTGGCCTTGATGGTGACGCTGACGCCGTCGAGCTGGCTGCGGCGCGATTCGGCGTCGTCCGACTGCGATTTGGCTTTGGCTTCGTAGTCGGCACGCTTGGCTTCGAACATCGCGACGTTGGCGGCCGTGGCCGGCACGGCCTTGCCCTGCGGCACGAGATAGTTGCGACCGTAACCCGGTTTGACGTCGACCTGGTCGCCCAAGCCGCCGAGGTTCACGACTTTCTGCAGAAGAATCAGTTTCATAACTTGTTGGTTCCGTATTCGTTAGCGGTGCGCGTCGTGAATGGAACGCGCGCCGCAGCGGGTGGCTGTCCGAATGACAGTGTGTTTCGTTGCGGGCCGCGACGCCAAGAGGCGCGCGGTCGCAAGGATCAGACGTTGTGGTTGTCGGTGTACGGAATCAGCGCGAGGAAGCGCGCGCGTTTGACGGCGATCGCGAGCTGACGCTGGTACTTCGACTTGGTGCCGGTGATACGGCTCGGCACGATCTTGCCGTTCTCGGTGAGATTCTGGCGCAGGGTGTTGAGATCCTTGTAGTCGATCTCTTTCACGCCTTCGGCGGTGAACTTGCAGAATTTGCGGCGGCGGAAGAACTTGGACATGGGTGGTCTCCTCAGACTTCGATGGAATCGGCGATATCGGCGATATCATCGCTGTCGGCAATGCCGATGGCGCCGTCATCGTCGCGGCGACGACGATCGCCCTTGTCCGCTTTGTCCTTGTCGTCCTTGTTCTTCATGATCAGGGACTGCTCGGTATCCGGGCCGTCGCGCTTGATCACGAGGTGACGCAGGATGGCGTCGTTGAAACGGAACGTGTCGACCAGTTCGTTGAGGACATCGAGACCGATCTCGATGTTCATCATCACGTAATGGGCTTTGACCAGATTCTGGATGGGATAGGCGAGCTGACGGCGGCCCCAGTCTTCGAGACGGTGGATCGTGCCGCTGCCGGATTCGACGAGCGACTTGTATCGCTCGATCATCGCCGGCACCTGTTCGCTCTGGTCCGGGTGGACCATGAAGACGACTTCGTAATGACGCATGGTGTGTTTTCTCTTGTGGATATCGGCAGGCGGAATTGACTGTCGAAAGCCCCCCGACACCGGATCGGTGACGGTAGGGCAAGGTCCTCCACCAAGGGCGGAAGAGCCGGAAAGTATGGCAGTTCAAGCACTTGGACGCAAACCCGGCGGATCCAGATGCAGAGGGGATGCCCCTCGATGGAAGATTCCGGGATAGTGGCGGCCATCGCCCAGACCCGGAACAGTCCAGCGCCATGTCCGCATCGACCTCGACACCGCACATCCGCCGCCTCCGGGCTGTCATCCGGCTCGGATTCGCGCTCATGGTCGCCTGTGGTTCTGCATTCTCATCAACGCCCGAGACAGTCGCGACGACTGTTCGGACCGAGCCTGCCCTGCCCACCCGTTTCGCTGATTTCGATACGTATGTCGAATCCGTGCGCAAGACCTTCGACGTGCCGGGCATCGCAGTCGCGGTGGTCAAGGACGGCGAGATCGTGCTCGAGCGCGGCTGGGGCGAGCGCGAGCTGGGCAAGGCGCCGGTCGATGCCCATACCCTGTTCGCCATCGCCTCCAACACCAAGGCGTTCACAGCCACCGCGCTGAACATGCTGGCCGAGGACGGCAAGCTGAGCCTGGATGATCGCGTAATCGACCATCTGCCATGGTTCCAGATGGCCGATCCTTATGTCACCCGCGAAATGCGCGTGCGCGACCTGCTGGCGCATCGCAGTGGGCTGGGGTTGGGCGCGGGCGACCTGCTGTATTGGCCAACCACGGATTACACCGGCGAGGAAGTCGCGCGGCGCCTGCGTCACGTGCCACTGACCGGTTCGTTCCGCGACCGCTACGCCTACGACAATATTCTGTACGGCGTTGCGCAATTGGTGGTGGAACAAGTCAGCGGGCAATCGTTCGAGTCCTTTCTGCGCTCCCGGATCTTCCTACCGTTGGGTATGACCGAGACCCGCTACAACAGCGATGCGTTGAAGCCGGGCGACAACGTGGCGACCGGTTACGCGCTGGCCGACGGAAAGGAGCTGCAGCCGGCGCCGCGACTGTCGTGGCACAACGTCTCCGGCGCCGGCGGACTCTACGCCAGCGCGCACGACATGGCACGATGGATGCAGCTGCAACTGGCCGGCGGCGCCTATCGCGATGCGGCAGGCAACGAACAGCGGTTGTTCGCCGAAAAGACCCAGCAACAGATGTGGTCGGCGATCACGCCTATACCGGTCGCGCAGCCGTCGGTACCGGAACTGCTGCCGGCGAAACCCAATTTTCTCGCCTACGGACAGGGCTGGATGTTGTCCGACTATCGCGGACACAAGCTGGTCTGGCACACCGGCGGCTGGCCGGGCATGGTCTCGCGCGTGACGTTGCTGCCGGAACAGAAACTGGGCGTGGTGGTGCTGACCAATGCCGAACTCGGAGGCGCCTTCCACGCCATCACCCTGCGAACGCTGGATGCCTATCTCGATGCACCGAAAACCGACTGGAACGCCGCCTATGGTGCTGCGCTGGCGAAGTCGCGCGAAAAAGCCGATGAAAGTCGGGCGAAGCACGAAGCTGCACGCGCCAGGCACTCACAACCGTCGCTACCACTGACAGGTTACGCCGGCACCTATCGCGACCCGTGGTACGGCGATGTCCTGGTTTCCCGTGAGGGTGATGCATTGCGGTTGCGCTTCACGCACACACCCTCATTGACAGGCAAGTTGAGCCACTGGCAACACGACACCTTCATCGTGCGCTGGGACGAACGCTGGCTCAACGCCGACGCCTTCGTCAATTTCATGCTCGATGCCGACGGTAAGGTGCGCGAAGCCAGCATGCAGTCGATCTCGCCGAACTCCGATTTCAGTTTCGATTTCCACGATCTGGTGTTGAAGCCGGTGGCAGGAACGGAATAACCGGGCGCTGTCATCGCGAACACGGCACTGTTCGCAACAACTTGCTTTCCGACAACCATGTCCGCATGGTCGTCATCCAGCCATACGGCTGTTCCTTGTGGTGGGACAAATGGGAAACGCGACGGGTCCTCTGCCTGCGATCGCACCCCGAGGCTAACCGGAAACCGGTCCAACCGCCGCCCGCCTCTGACGCCACCCTCGAGCGATACCGTAGATGCTGATCACGATCCACGTCATCTGCAGCAGACAGACTGCGAGATTGAACCCGCCGAACAGCGACACCAGGATGCAGCTCGATCCTGCAATATTGATGAGCTGATACGGCAAGCCAGTCCCGGACAAGCGTCCACTCTGCAGCAGGAAATAGCTGCCGACTACCAGAAACGAGCCCAGCAATCCGACCCAGTCGTACCATTCGAGATTCATTCGCGCTTCTACCCTGCTTGTAAATGTTTTTTTATTGCCGTTGACGCACGGCTTCGAACAGCACGACGCCGGTCGCGACCGAGACGTTGAGACTTTCCACACCGGGCGACGATGATGCGAGACCCGGCATCGGGATCATCACCAGCTCATCGCAATGCTCACGGGTGAGACGGCGCAGGCCATCGGCTTCGCCGCCCAGCGCCAGTGCGACATTGCCGCGCAGATCGAGCTTGTACAGCGAGCCTGTGGCATCGCCGGCCAGCCCGTAGATCCACACCCCGAGCTGCTGGATGTCGCGCATCGTACGGGCGAGATTGGTCACTCGCACGACCGGGATGCTGTCGGCGGCGCCGGCCGAAGTCTTGCGCACCGTGGCGTTGACCTGCACCGCCTTGTCTTTTGGAATGATCACGGCGGTCACGCCGGCAGCGGCCGCACTGCGCAGGCAGGCGCCCAGGTTGTGCGGGTCCTGCACGCCGTCGAGCACGAGCAACAGCGCTTTGCCGGCGGCGGCTTCGATCAGTTCGGGCAGATCGTCTTCGTTGTAGGTTTTCGCAGCGGCGTAGCGCGCGACCACGCCTTGATGGCGCAGGCCACCCGCAACACCGTCCAACGCATTGGTCGCGACCCGACGTACGTCGATCTCCTTGCGTCGCGCGTTCTCTTCGATCTCGGTCAGGCGCGGATTCTTGGCGCTGGCTTCGATCAGCACTTCACGGACGTGCTCGGCATCGTGCTCGACCGCCGCAGCGACCGCGTTGATCCCGACGATCCACGCTTTCTGGCTGTTGGTTGATGGGTTGCTCATGGCGCTATTGTGCCGGGATGGGCAACCATTTGTCCGCACCGCGCTATCATCCGCCGCCCTGCCCGAACCCTTGTGCATGTCGCCCAACCTGCCTTCCAGCACCGATATCGCCATCGTCGGCGGCGGCCCCGCCGGGCTGATGGCGGCCGAGGTCGCGATCGCGGCTGGGTTGCAGGTTGATCTATTCGAGGCCAAAGGCTCGGTCGGGCGCAAATTCCTGATCGCCGGCAAGGGCGGTCTCAACCTTACCCACAGCGAACCCAGGCCCGGGTTCGACGCGCGCTACCGCGAGCGGGCGCCGCAGATCGCGCAATGGCTTGATGTCTTCGATGGCGACGCATTGCGCAAGTGGGCACGTGAACTCGGGATCGAAACCTACGTTGGCAGTTCCGGACGCGTGTTCCCGATGGACCGCAAAGCCGCGCCATTGCTGCGCGGCTGGGTGCGACGTCTCCGCGAGCGCGGGGTTCGCTTTCACGTACACCATCGCTGGCTCGGCTGGGACGACATCAGACAACTGCGCTTCGATACGCCGGACGGCGAGCGTCGCATCCATGCGCGGGCAAGCGTGCTTGCGCTCGGCGGTGCGAGCTGGCCGCAGCTCGGCTCCGATGGCGCATGGGTGCCGGCACTGACCGAACGCGGCATCGACATCGCACCGCTGCGACCATCGAACTGCGGTTTCGATATCGACTGGAGCGAACATCTGACGACCCGCCATGCCGGCGCACCGCTGAAACCCGTGATCGCGCATTGGCAGGACTGCGACGGTGAGATGCAATCGCTGCAGGGCGAATGCGTGGTCACGGCGCCCGGCATCGAAGGCAGCGTAATCTACGCGATCTCCGCCGATCTTCGCGAACGCATCCTGCGCGATGGCGAAACGATACTGTGGCTGGATCTGGCCCCGGGACGCGACGAAGCGCGCCTGCATCGCGACCTGGAGAAACCGCGCGGCAAACGCAGCATCGGTGAACACCTGCGTCGGCAAACGGGGCTGGACGCAGTAAAGATCGCGCTGCTGCATGAAGTCTTGCGGCGCGATGCGATGGGCGATGTCGACACCTTGGTGCGCACGATCAAACGCCTGCCGCTGCGCTTGGGCAACGCACGGCCGATCGCCGAAGCGATCAGCACCGCAGGCGGTGTGCGTCTGGAAGCCCTCGACCATACGCTGCAGGCGAGTGCGATACCCGGCGTGTTCTTCGCCGGGGAAATACTGGACTGGGAAGCACCGACCGGTGGCTATTTGCTTACTGCGTGCTTCGCGAGCGGAATGATCGCGGGACGCGGAGCCGTGGCTTTTTGTGGAAGCGACAGCGGTCACGCCCTGTCGTCGCATCGCGGATAACGCAATCGGGGCTCATAGCCCTTCCACACGCATCGTTTCGTCAATACTTCTTCTTCGGCCGCTTCGCCGGTTGCCCACGTGGCGGCAACGGCGCGACGCCGCGCTCTTCGGCGAGCCGGAAGTCGATCTTGCGTTCTTCCAGGCTGGCCTTGAGCACGACGATTGTCACGCGGTCGCCGAGCCGGAACGCGCGGCCGGCGCGTTCGCCGCTGAGCGTTTTGCGGATCGGATCGAAGTGATAATAATCGTTCGGCAACTGGGTAACGTGGATAAGGCCGTTGACCTTCGAGTCGTCCAGTTCCACGAACAGGCCGAAGCTGGTGACGCCGCTGATGATGCCGTCGAACTTGCCGCCGACGTGCTTTTCCATCCACGCTGCGCGATAACGCTCGTCGACTTCGCGCTCTGCTTCGTCGGCACGACGCGAACGCTCCGAGCACTGCAGCGACAGCGCCGCCATCCCGCTGGACGAATACGCGAACGCCGCCGGTTTGGCGCCGCTCAGGGCATGCTTGATCGCACGATGCACCAACAGATCCGGATAGCGCCGGATCGGCGAGGTGAAATGCGCATAGGCATCGAGCGCGAGCCCGAAGTGGCCGATATTGTCAGGCGCGTACACCGCGAGCGACTGCGTACGCAGCAGCACCGACTCCAGCAGCGCTGCATCGGCGCGTTCGCGGATCTTGTCGAGGAACACCGTGAAATCGCGCGGCTCGACCGTGGCCCACGGCGGCATCCGCAACTTGAATTCCTTGAGGAATTCCAGCAGATCCGTGTACTTCGACTCCGGCGGCTTGTCGTGGATGCGATACGGCGCCGGCACCTGCTTTTTGAGCAGGAAACGCGCAGCTTCGACGTTCGCCGCGATCATGCATTCTTCGATCAGCTTGTGCGCATCGTTGCGCTGAACCATCCCGGCCTGCACCACATCGCCCTGCGGACCGAGCACGAAACGCACTTCAGTCGATTCGAATTCGATCGCTCCGCGCGCCTTGCGCGCCTTCGCCAGCACCTGGTACAGCTGATGCAAACTCTGTACTTGCGGCAGCAGCGAACCGATCTTCTCAATCGCTTCGGCGTCGCCCTCGCCCACCGCCTGCCAGACCTGGGTATAGGTCAAACGCGCGTGCGAATGCATCACCGCTTCGTAGAACTTCGACTTGCTCACCTCGCCATCGGGCCCCACCTGCATATCGCAGACGAAACACATGCGGTCGACCTTGGGCTTCAGCGAGCAGATGCCATTGGACAGCGTCTCCGGCAACATCGGCACGACGAAGCCGGGGAAATACACCGAGGTTGCGCGTTTCTGCGCCTCGTCATCGAGCGGCGCGCCGGGTCGCACGTAATGCGAGACATCGGCGATCGCGACGATCAGACGGAACCCGTTGCGGTTCGGTTCGCACCAGACCGCATCGTCGAAATCCTTCGCATCCTCACCGTCGATGGTGACCAGCGGCAACTGGCGCAGATCGACGCGGCCGGCGATGTCGCGATCGGTCACCTGCAGTGGCACCGCGGTGGCTTCGGCGATCACTTCGGCCGGAAATTCATGCGGCAGATCGTGGCCGTGGATCGCGGCTTCGACCACCAGCGAAGGCGTCAGCTTGTCGCCGAGAACCGCAAGTACGCGACCGATCGGTGGCCGGTAGGCATCGGGGGCGTGAACGATCTCGCAGACCACCAGTTGGCCGTTGAGCGCATCCAATCGGGCGTCCACAGGAATCTGGATATTGCGCTGGATACGGGCGTCGTCGGGAATCACGTAACTGATACCGGCTTCCAGCGTGAATCGACCGATCAGGCGATTGATGCGGCGTTCCAGCACTTCGACGATCGCGCCTTCGCGACGGCCGCGACGATCGACGCCGGTGACGCTGGCCATGACGCGATCGCCGTGCAGCACTTTGCGCATTTCAACGGGCGATAGGAACAGATCGTCGCCGGGGCCGGTGTCGGGACGCAGGAAGCCGAAGCCGTCGGGGTTGGCGATCACCGTGCCGGCGATCAGGTCCATCCGTGCGGCCGGCAGGTAACCGCCGCGTCGATTCTGCAATAACTGGCCGTCGCGCAGCATCGCCGCCAGACGCTTGCCCAGCGCGTCGCGGCGCTCGGGGGTGTCGAGGCCAAGTCGCTCGGCGACATTCTCCGGCATCATCGGACCATCAGCCTCGCCGAGGAGCTTGAGGATCGCCTCGCGGCTCGGAATCGGATCGGCGTAACGCGAAGCTTCGCGAGCAGCATGCGGATCACGGGGGAAAGCACCGTGATGGTCGGGTTTACGCACCGCTGGTTTCGGGCTGGCACTTGTCGTGCCGAAGCTGTCGGGCAGCCAAGGCGCAGCCTTGGCGGGCCTGCCTGTCTTTCGTGATTTCGCCGGGGCGCCTGGCTTCAGTGTCTTGGCCGAAGGCTGCGATGCGGCTTTGCCGGGCTTGGGCGGCGCAATGTTGCGCGGGCCGGTGCGGGAGGCGGATTTAGGGGAAGCGCCATCGGGCGCGCGCGTGGCGCGTGGGCCAGTACTCTTCTTGGTGGTTTTTGACATCGGCCGCAAGTATACGTCGGCGGAGACTGAACGGGGCCGGTCAGGGCAGTGATCGACGCGCGAATCCATTTCGGATCGGCCCTGCGGCCGTTGACATCACGCGCGTCGCAACGCAACATACGCGCCCTTGCCCTGGTGGCGGAATTGGTAGACGCACTAGTTTCAGGTACTAGCGGGTAAAACCGTGGAGGTTCGAGTCCTCTCCTGGGCACCATACGATAGTCCGCAGACATCCCACCATGTCCGCTGACGAACACAGAAACCCCGCGAAAGCGGGGTTTTTTTGTTGCCCGATAGAATCAGTGCCGTGACCCGGTCAAATGGCGTCGATATCGCCCAAGGCGCGGATCAACCGCCGCGCGCGTTTGTCCGGTTTGTGCTGCGGCGGCTGGTAGCCAGCGCGACCGGCACGCAGGCTGGCCAGTGTTTCCAGCCGCTTGGCCTTCGATGCATCCGTCTCGCTGTAAAGCATTTGCGCCACCGATGCCGGCCCGCGCTGGTCGCTGAGACCGGCCACGAATACTTCAAAAATCTCGTCGCCACGCACGATCCGCATCGAATCGCCCACGCGCACCGTGCGTGCGGCTTTCGCGCGCTGGCCACCGACATCGACCTTACCGGTGTCGATCGCCTGCTTGGCCAGGCTGCGGGTGCGGAAGAAACGTGCGGCCCACAGCCACAGATCAAGGCGAACGGTGGCAGCTTCGGAAAACATGAAGGTCCGGGTGGTGGTCCGAGAGCGAGTGTAACGCCATCAACGAAAAGGCCACCTTGCGGTGGCCTTTTTCGGCACGGCTCTGTGACTCGATGGCTCAGCGGGCTTTCGCCTCGGTCTTGGCCTTGGTGTGCATCGACAGATCTTCCTTGATGCGCGCCTTCTTGCCTTCGAGGTTGCGCAGGTAGTACAGCTTGCCCGCGCGCACCGCGCCACGACGCTTCACCGTCACCGACTCGATCGCCGCGCTGTGGGTCTGGAACACGCGCTCGACGCCGTAACCGTGCGAAATCTTGCGGACGGTGAACGCGGAGTTCAGACCGCCGTTCTTGATGCCGATGACCACGCCTTCGTAGGCCTGCACGCGCTCGCGGTTGCCTTCCTTGACTTTGACGTTGACGATGACGGTGTCGCCCGGACCGAAATCCGGAAGCTGACGCACGACCTGGTCGGCTTCGAACTGCTGCAGCAGCGTATTGAGAGAGGGCTTGTTCATGGGACGGGCCTGTTGTTGATTGCCTTCAGGAGGCATGTTGTTGCGCGAGTGCACGTGGACCCGCGTCATGGCATGGGTGAAACGGTAAGCCGGGTATTATAAGGGGGAGTTCCCTTGCGATGCTAGGGTTTGGGCTTCCCGGCAGAATCGTCGGTCTGTTCGGCCAGGAAAGCATCGAGCAAGACCCGATCGGCCTTGGACAGCGCCTCAAGATCGATCAGCTCCCTGCGCCGCAGCCAAGTGCGCCCCAGCGACTGCTTCCGCCGCCAGCGGGCGATCTCGGCATGGTTGCCAGACAACAACACTGGCGGAACACCACCGAAGAGGTGTTCCAGCGGGCGGGTGTAATGAGGACAATCGAGAAGCCCACCCTCGCCTTCAAAACTGTCCTGTGCGGCCGATTCGACGTCGTTCAGGGCACCTGGCAGGAGGCGTGCTGTCGCGTCGATCACTACCGCCGCCGCTAGCTCGCCGCCGGACAGCACGTAATCGCCGATCGACAATTCTTCGTCGACCTCCGCCTCCAGCAAGCGCTCGTCCACACCTTCATAGCGCCCACAAAGCAGGATCAGTCGCGGGCAACCGGCCAGCTCACGAGCCTTGGACTGGATCAGCGGCCTGCCTTGGGGACTCATGTAGATAACGCGAACCGGGCGCGGATCCGCCGCCCGAGCAACCTTCAGTACAGCCATCAGGGGGTCGATCAGCATCACCATGCCGGGACCTCCACCGAAAGGACGGTCATCGACCCGACGGTAATTGCCCTCGGCGTAGTCGCGCGGATTCCAGCCGTGGATCGACAGCAGTCCGCGCTCCTGCGCCCGACCGACCACCCCATGACCGGCGATCTGCGACACGAATTCCGGAAACAGACTGACGACGTCGATACGCATGGCGTCGGAAGCCTCCATCAGAAATCCGCGTCCCAATCGACGATGATCCTGCCGTTCTCGAAATCCAGCGATCTCACGTAGTGCGGGCGCGCGAACGGGATCAGCCGCTCGCGGTCGCCGCGCACTACCATCACGTCGTTGGCGCCGTTGGAGAACACGCTGCCGACAGTGCCGAATTCGACGCCTTCGAGATTTGCGACACGCATACCCTCCAGGTCGACCCAGTAGAACTCACCGTCTTTCGGCGGTGGCAGCGCACTGCGCAGTATGTAGAGTTCGGCACCACGCAGGGCCTCGGCGGCGTCGCGATCTTCCACTCCCGGCAGGTTGCCGATCAGGCCTTTGCCGCCAACGCGCCCGCGCGCACCGTCGATCTCGCGTTCGTGGCCTTGCGCGTCGCGCAGGATCAAGGGCTGATAGCGCAGCAGGTTGGTCTGCGGGTCGGTAAAGGATTCGAGTTTCAGTTCGCCTCGCACGCCGAACGCGCCGTGGATCCTGCCTACCAGGATGCGGCGCGTCGGTGTGTTCATCGAGATCGGCGGAGGCCGCGAGAACTCGCGGCCAGACGCTTAGGCGGCGGGAGCCGCAGCGACAGCGGCCGCAGCGGCCTGCTTCGCGAATTGTTTGTAGAGATCAGCGACCTTGTCGGTCATCTGCGCGCCGTGGCCGATCCAGTGCTGGGTACGCTCGACATCGAGCTCCACGCGCTTTTCGTTACCGGTGGCGATCGGGTTGTAGTAGCCCAGACGCTCGATGTTGCGGCCGTCGCGCGAGCTGCGGCTGTCGGTGACGATGATGTGATAGAAAGGGCGCTTCTTCGCGCCGCCGCGGGTGAGACGAATCTTGACCATGAGACGATCTTTCCTGTGGAGCCCAGCTGCCGGAATGGCAGGGTAAGCCGGCAAGTATAACCTTCTGATTCAGACCGATAAACCCCCGGCAGCGCTTGCGGCACGAATGGGAGATCGGAACGCACTGACTGGAGCCCAAGGTTCGCAGCGCAAACTTTGGGGCGATCAGGCGAGCCTGATCACCTGAACGGCATACCGCCGCGCCCGCCCATCATGCCCTTCATGCCCCGCATCAAGCCCTTCATGCCGCCGGCGCTGAGCTTGCTCATCATCTTTTCCATCTGCTGATACTGCTTCATCAGCTTGTTGACGTCGGCCGGGGTCAGGCCAGAGCCACGGGCGATACGGGCCCGGCGCGAGCCGTTGAGCAGCGCCGGGTTGCGACGCTCCTTCTTGGTCATCGAGTTGATGACGGCGATCATCCGCGGCACTTCCTTGCCGGTGACCTGATTCTTCACCGCGTCCGGAATCTGGCCCATGCCCGGCAGCTTGTCCATCAGGCCACTGATCCCACCCATGTTCTGCATCTGTTCGAGCTGGTCCTTCATGTCGTTCAGGTCGAACTTCTTGCCCTTGGCGACCTTCTCGGCCAGTTTCTGGGCCTTGTCCTTGTCGACCTGCTGTTCGACCTGTTCGACCAGCGACAGCACGTCGCCCATGTCGAGAATTCGGCCAGCGGCGCGATCCGGATGGAAGACATCCAGACCATCGGGTTTCTCGCCGACGCCGATGAATTTGATCGGCCGGCCGGTGATGTAACGTACCGACAGTGCCGCACCACCGCGGGCGTCGCCATCGGTCTTGGTCAGCACTACGCCGGTCAACGGCAGTGCTTCACTGAACGCCTTTGCTGTCGCCGCAGCGTCCTGGCCGGTCATGGCATCGACCACGAACAGGGTTTCGACCGGATTCACCGCTGCGTGCAGGGCCTTGATCTCGGCCATCATCGCGTCGTCGATGGCGAGGCGACCGGCAGTGTCGACGATCAGCACATCGACATAGGATTTGCGCGCATCGTCGATCGCGGCACGGACGATGGCTTCAGGCTTCTGCGACGCATCGGAGGGGAAGAACAGGACATCGACCTGCTCCGCGAGCGTCCTGAGCTGTTCGATCGCGGCCGGACGATAAACGTCGGCGCTGACCACCATTACTTTCTTCTTGCGCTTCTCTTTCAGATGTTTGGCGAGCTTGCCGACCGTTGTGGTCTTGCCAGCGCCCTGCAGGCCGGCCATCAGGATCACCGCAGGCGCCGGCACATTGAGGTTGAGATCGCTCGCTGCCGAGCCCATGACAGCGGCCAGCTCGTCGCGAACGATCTTGATCAGCGCCTGGCCCGGACTCAGCGACTTGAGGACTTCCTGACCGACCGCGCGCACTTTGATCCGCTCGATCAGCGCCTGCACCACCGGCAGCGCAACGTCGGCTTCGAGCAGTGCGACGCGAACGTCACGTGTGGCCTCACGGATGTTCTCCTCGGTCAACCGGCCGCGGCCGCGGAGGCGCTCGATGGTGCCGGACAGACGTTGGGTGAGGGACTCGAACATGGGCGCGGACCGCTGCGGAAAAGATGCCGATTATAAGCAGTGCGGGAAGGTATCGCCGTGTGCGACACTGATTCGATGGCAATCGTTCTCATCGCATCGGTTCTGTATCTGCTGTCCACGGTACTGCTCGCGCGCCGGTTGGCGCAGTCCGGGCCCGGGGCGCCGCTCGGATTGTGGGTTCCGCCTGCTATCGCGGCCTTGCTTCACGGCGCGGCCCATGTGCTGGCCTGGCGGGAAGCGGGCGGTGCGAATCTGCATTTCTTCTCGGCGCTGTCGCTGGTCGGTCTGGGCATGGTGGCATTGACCCTGTTGATGGGGACGCGCGGGCGTATGGCCGCCCTCGGCGTAATCGTATTTCCGATCGCCGCAGTCACACTGCTGCTCTACGGGTGGATCGGCCGGCAGGACCCGCAGCTTCTGGACTGGCGCCTGCAACTGCACGCCTGGTGCGCGTTATTGGCTTATGCCACGCTTGCGATCGCGGCGGTGCTTGCGATGCTGCTGTGGCTACAGGAACGCGCGTTGCGTCGACGCCGGCTGCTCGGATGGCTGCGCGCGCTGCCGCCGCTGGTGGAGCTGGAAATGCTGCTGTTCCGTACGATCGCAGTCGGGTTCATCCTGCTCACCGCAACGCTGTTGACCGGAGTACTCTTCGTCGAAGACCTCATGGCCCAGCATCTGGCGCACAAAACCGTATTCAGCATCCTGTCGTGGCTCGGATTCGGCGCATTGCTGATCGGCCGCAGGCGTTATGGATGGCGTGGGGCGACCGCCGCAAGCTGGACGCTGATCGCGATGGCGCTGCTCGTGCTGGCGTTCTTCGGCAGCAATCTGGTGTTGGAACTGTTGCTGCGGAGACGTTGAGCCTATGCCGCCGCAGTCATGGAGCGGATTCAGCTAACTGACCAAAAAAAAGCGCGCTGGGCCTCTGGAAACCAGAACTCGTGTAGCTTAACTTCCTGTCGACGGATGCGACGCTTCAGGCTCGCTACGTTTCCCAAGACATCAAGATGTCTGGCGAACCGCCCGCATGGACGCCCTTGCACGTTCAATCATGGGGGATTTGTTGTGAAATCGAAGGTACCGACCTGGCTGCTGTCGCTCGTTCTACTTTGGGCCGGCGCTGCCAGTGGGCAAACCGCCGCCCAGGACGCATTGTCGGACTGTCCGGCCTTCCCGGCCGATTCCGCTTCTTCGTTGCGCTGGGAAGTTCTGCGGATTCCGAACATGCTGCTGTGCCGCGCCATGCGGACCGACGATGCGACCGAAGCGTTCGCGCTGACGATCAGTCCCGAATCACCGTTCAAGCCGCGCCGCGGCGACCGTGCGGAAGTCGGGAATCTCAACGGCCGGACCGTCCAGTGGTATCGCGGCGTCGTACCCAATGAGCCGAACATCCTGATCCGGGAAACGCTGATCGAGGTCAGGAAGAACCAGGTCGTCCACATTTTCATGCGCGCCAAGGACGCCGATACGCTGGCGCAGCACCAGCAATTCGTGCTGTCGCTGCCGATCCCTCCGCCCATCGACGACTGATCTCACGCGCACCCGCCCTCCCCCACGAGATGCGGCCGCTCCCGGTATGGATGCAAAACCGGGTCATCGAATTCCGCTTTCGTCCAGGAGAAGAAAAATGCTCAAACGTCTGACCGCCGAATTCCTCGGCACATTCTGGCTGGTACTGGGCGGCTGCGGCAGCGCAGTGCTCGCCGCGAATTTCGGCGGCGACGGCAATCCGCTCGGGATCGGTCTGCTCGGCGTCTCGCTGGCCTTCGGTCTGACCGTACTCACCGGCGCATATGCTCTGGGACATATTTCGGGCGGACACTTCAATCCGGCGGTGAGCTTCGGCCTCTGGGCCGGCGGCCGGTTCCCGGCAAAGGATCTCGCACCCTACATCGCGGCGCAGGTGATCGGCGCCATCGCCGCTGGATTCATCCTGTTCCAGATCGCCAATGGCCGCCCCGACTTCGCCATCGACCCGGCTGCCGCCGGCGCGTTCGCCACCAACGGTTACGATGCCTTGTCGCCCGGCGGCTACGGCGCTGCGGCGGCGTTCCTGTGCGAAGTGATGATGACTGCGTTCTTCCTGGTCGTGATTCTGGGCGCGACGCACAAGAATGCGCCGGCTGGTTTCGCGCCGATCGCCATCGGCCTCGGCCTGACCCTGATCCATCTGATCAGCATTCCGGTCACCAATACCTCGGTGAATCCTGCGCGTTCGACCGGTGTCGCCCTGTTCGTGGGCGGCGGCGCGGTCGCACAGTTGTGGCTGTTCTGGCTGGCCCCGATCCTGGGTGGTCTGATCGGCGGCTTTCTCTACAAGTGGCTGGGCAACGCGCGCGACTGAGCTCTGAAGCCATCCGCACACGCAAAGGCCGCGTCGAGAGACGCGGCCTTTTCTTTCGGCCGTTGATGGCGCCTATCTCAAAACCGTCCTTCCTGAAAATCCACATAGGCCTGCATCAATTCCTCGCGGGTGTTCATCACGAATGGCCCGTGGCGGGCAACCGGCTCGCGCAACGGGCGTCCTGCGACAAGTATCAGCCGTGCGCCGTCGGTGCCTGCGCGCAGCGACAGCCTGTCTCCACCGCCGAGCACACCGAGTTCCTGGGCATCGACTGGGCGAACCTCCCCATCCGTCCCGACCGAAATCCCGCCTTCGTAGACATACACGAACGCGTTGTGGCCCACCGGCAAACCGAGTACCCAGGTCGCGTCCGGTGCAAGGTCGATATCGAGATACAACGGATCGGTCGACGGCTGCACGATCGGCCCGCGCACTCCAGCCCCGCTGGCGTCGGCAACTTCACCAGCGATGACTTTCACCACCACGCCTTCGGAGGGATGCACCGTCGGCATCCGCTCCGGCGCGAACTCCTGATACTGCGGCTCACTCATCTTGAGCGTCGCCGGAAGGTTCACCCACAACTGGAAGCCGCGCATGCGACCTTCCTGCTGCTCGGGCATCTCGGAATGCACCAGGCCGCGACCCGCGGTCATCCACTGCACCGCACCTGGCACCAGCAGGCCTTCGTTGCCGTGATTGTCCCGGTGACGCATGCGCCCATCGATCATATAGGTAACGGTCTCGAAACCACGGTGCGGATGGTCCGGAAAGCCGGCGATGTAGTCCTCGGCACGATCGGTGCCGAACTCGTCGAGCATCAGGAACGGGTCGAGGTCGGGCAGTTGCCGGGTGCCGATGACCCGGCGCAGCTTCACCCCGGCGCCATCGGAGGTCGGCAGACCACGGACCTTGCGAGTGATACGGGCATCGATGGCGCGAGGGTCGGACATGGCCGCTCCGGGTCAGTTTGGATCGCCACAGGATGTGGCCGCTCACGATCCAGCCCCAGCGGCTGGGCTGGAACGGACCGTTTCGATTGGCATGCATATTGCTTGAACCGGCAGAACCGCGACACCCGTCACGACAGCCGCGGGATTCAGCACATATGTCCTTTGGGAGTAAGCAACAAGATGAACCGGAATATCGGAAACCTGCTGATCGGCGCGATCGCCCTGATCGGCCTCGCTTCCTGCGGAAAAGACGCTGCGCCTGAGGCGACAGCGACGGATGCGGAGGCCACAGCCGCGGGCCCGCAGGTCCTCAACATCTACAACTGGTCGGACTATGTCGCCGAAGACACCATCAAGAACTTCGAGGCGAAGACCGGGATCAAGGTCAACTACGACCTTTACACCAACAACGACGTGCTCGAACAGAAGCTGGCAGCCTCGCCCGACGCTTACGACATCGTCTTCCCGTCGGCGCAGCCGTATGCGCAGCGGATGGTCGCAGCGGGCGCCTTCGCGCCGCTGGACAAGAAGAAATTGAGCAATCTCAAGCACATCGATCCGGCGATTCTCGCGGAACTGGGCCGGATCGATGCAGGCAATGCACATGTCGTCCCTTACATGTGGGGTACGACGGGACTGGGCATGAATGTCGGCAAGGTGAGGGCCGCGCTGGGTGCAGGCGCTGCGCTCGACAGCTGGAATCTGCTGTTCGATCCGGCCACTGCGGCAAAGCTCTCGGGCTGCGGCATCGGCTTGCTGGACAACGAGCTCGAATCGTTCGCGCCGGCACTGATCTGGAAAGGCCGCGACCCCAACGATTTCAGCGCCGACGCCAACGCCGTGGTGCGCGACATCTATGCCGCTATCCGTCCGCACATCCGCAAATACGGCAATGACAGCGAACTGATCGAAGGCCTCGCCAATGGCGAACTGTGCCTTGTGCTGTCGTTCTCGGGCGATGTGCAGCAGGCCCAGACGCGCGCGCAGGAAATGGCGGATGCCGCCAAGACCAAGGCGCCCGAAATCCGCTACGTGATTCCGCGCGAAGGCGCGATGCGATGGACCGACGTCATCGCGATCCCCAAGAACGCCAAGCACATCGACAACGCCCACCGTTTCCTGCAGTACCTGATGGAACCCGAAGTGATCGCCGACATCAGCAACTTCGTCTCCTATGCCAATGCGAACACCAGCGCCACGCGCCTGTTGGACAAGGCCGTGGCCGAAGATCCGGGCATTTATCCGCCGGCGGACGTGCGCGCCAAGCTCAGCACCGCGCGACAGCCCACCGAGGTCGAAGCCAAGGCGCGCAAGCAGGTCTGGAACGGCATCATCTACGGCCTGATCTGACGTTTTGCGACCACCCGGGCGGTGCCTGCCACCCGGGTGGTCGCCATCCTCTCAACGCGCCCGCAGCCGCCAGGCGCGATGGATGCGCGGGTTGCGCGCGAAATCCGGCGGAATGGTCCGGGTACTGATGTCTTCGCAGACCGCGAACGCCGAAATGGCCGCCTCATCGAGTCTGAACCGGCGAAAGTTGTTCGAGAAATACAGGCTGCCGCCAAAAGCGAGCCGGGTCATCGCCGCCTCCAACAGGCGGACATGGTCTTTCTGCACGTCGAAATCGCCCGCCCGCGCGGAGTTCGAGAAGGTCGGCGGGTCGCAGAAGATCAGATCGTATTCGCCGCGATCCGCCAGCAACCATGGCAACACATCGGCCTGCACCAGTTGATGGCGCGCGCCGGCGATGCCGTTTAACTTGAGATTGTCCGAACACCACTGCAGATACGTCGCCGAAAGATCGACCGACGTCGTCCGCGCCGCGCCGCCGACCGCCGCGTGCACCGTCGCTGCGCCGGTGTAGGCGAACAGATTGAGGAAGCGCGCGTCCCTGGCTTCTTCGGCGATGCGCAACCGCATCGGACGATGATCGAGGAACAGACCGGTGTCGAGATAATCGAACAGATTCACCCGCAGCTTCGCCGCACCTTCGCGAATTTCGAGAATCTCGCCGCGTTTGGCCGTGCCGCTGTCGGCGTATTTGCTGCCGCCCTTGCCCTTCGCGCGGGTTTTCACCGCGACCCGCTCGTGCGGCACAGCGAAGGCATCGCGCGCGCCCGCAAGCAGTTCCTGCAGCCGTTTACGGGTGGTCGCTTCCGGAATCTCCACCGGCGCCGCGTATTCCTGCACGTGCAGCCAGAGTTCGCCGGTGGAATCGCCGATGTAGACATCGACCGCCGCCGCGTACTCGGGGATATCGGCGTCGTAGACGCGGTAGCAGGTCACGCCCTCGCGCGAGCGCCAGGCCTTGCTCGCCTTGAGATTCTTGCGCACGCGGTTCGACACCATCTGCGCGCCTTCGCTCAGCGCGGGAGTCGGCGCATCCACAGGCAATTCACGCTGCGGCGGCCGGATCGGGTCGCAGACGATCAACACGCATTCGATCGCGCCGTTGAACACCTGGTACTTCTTCGACGCGCGCAACCCGGTGGCGCGCGCCAGTTCGGCATCGCCGCAGAGCAGACTCGCCTTCCATTCCGGCGACGCGCGTTTCAACGCGTCGCCGAGCGCGCGATACAACTGCGGATCGGCGGCGAGGCGCGCGTCGTAGGGCGGATTGCAGGCCACGAGGCCACGCGTCTCCGTCATCGCCGACAGCTGCCCGACATCGCGCACTGCGAAATCGATGACTTCGACCACGCCCGCGCGCTCGGCATTGTCGCGCGCGGCGCGGATCGCATGCGGATCGAGGTCGCTGCCGTAGAATCGAGATTGCAGCGCCGCGCGTCCGCGCTGTTCGCGCTTCGTGGCCTCGTCTATCAACGCACGCCAGTGCGCATCGTCGAAGCCGAGCCAGCGGGTCGGCGGTGCGCTGGCGCCCTGCAGATCGCGCAGCAGCCCGGGCGCGACATCCGCAGCCATCAGCGCGCCTTCGATCAGCAGCGTGCCGCTGCCGCACATCGGATCGAGCAGCGCGCCGCCTTCAACGTAGAGGTTCGGCCAACCGCCGCGCATCAACACCGCCGCAGCCAGATTTTCCTTCAGCGGCGCTTCGCCCTGCATCTGCCGCCAACCGCGACGATGCAGCGGACCACCGCCCAGATCGATCGACAGAATCGCCTTGTTGCCTGCTTTCGATGCGCGCACCACCAGATTCAGGCGCAGATCGGGCGATTCCAGATCGACGCTCGGCCGCTCGCCACCGCGTCCGCGCAGGGTGTCGACCACCGCGTCCTTGATCCGCTGCGCGGCGTAGCGCGCATGGGTGATCGCATCGCCGGAAACGTGGGCGTCAACCGCGAGGGTCATGTCGGCGCGCAGATGGCGCGCCCACTCGATAGCGGCGGCACCCGCGTACAGCGCACCTTCATCGGGACAGTCGTATTCGGCGACCGGCCAGAGCACGCGACTCGCGAGCCGCGACCACAGCACCGCGCGCTGGGCGTCGTGCAGCGTGCCTTCGACGTTCGCACCCGCGCGCGCGGCGGTCGCATGCGCACAGCCGAGCGCCAGCAATTCGTCGACGAGCAGGTATTCGAGGCCCTTGCCGCAGCTGACGAAAAATTTCATGAGGACAGACTCGAGAGCAAGGCAGCGAAGGCATCGGCGGAGGTTTGCACGTGCGCCGTGAGACGATGACTGTCGTCGACCATCAGCAATCGCGCGCGTCGGCCCTGCGCCCATCCCGCGACCGCCATGGCCGGAATCAATTCATCGTTCCAGCCGTGGATGATCGAGATCGGCACCGGCGGCGCGTCGAGCGCCGGCAGCGGCCCCATCGTCAGCGGCGGCGCCATCAGGAATAGCGCCTGCGTCGGCACTTCCATTGAAATGCGCGCGGAAATGTACGCGCCGAGACTCGAGCCGGCCATCACCAGCGGGCCGCGTGCGGCTGCCACCTGCGCCAGTGCGCGCAGACGCACCAGACGCTGCGGCACATCGCCGAGCGGGCCGATGTCGCGCTTGGCATCGAGATCACTGTAATCCGGACGCTCGTGGCTCCAGCCGAAGCGCTCGGCCACTTCGGCCAGAGCCGTGACCTTGGTCGCGTCCGGGCCACTTTCGAAGCCGTGGGAAAGAATGCAGTGTCCGCGCAGCTTCAAAGTCAGTCCTCGATCCAGGTCACCGCATCGCCGATGCGGAACGTGCCATCTTGCAGGATTCGCGCGCACAGGCCGCCATGGCCGCGCATCGCGTTGTAGCCGCCGGCGCCCAGCGCCAGTTCCATCCGCGAACAGGGGTCGCAGGGCGAAGTGCCATCGCAGACCACATCGCCGATACGGAAACGACGACCCTTCAGCGCGATCAGCGACAAGCCCGACACCACGAGATTGCGCCGCAACAGCGCCGGCTCGATGGTGTCCAAACCAGCCAACGCGGCGATGACCGGCAAGTGCTCGGCCTGGATCAGGGTGATCCCGCGCTTGCCGCTGCCGCTACCGTAGCGGTCGCCGCGCAGGCCCTTACCGGCCACGGCCTCGGCGTTGTCGACCGCAAGCATCGGCACGTCCCGCGCTGGCCGCAGACCGATCCAGCGAACCGTGCCTGCGCGCGGAAACTGCGTCATCAGGCGATGGAGTTCGGAATCCGGGGGCGGCAAGCTCATGGCTCGAATGCTAGCATCCGAGCCATGATTCCCGACCTTCCACCGATGCCGCCCGTGCTGATCGACCCCCTGCCCTACGAGCTGAAGCTCGACGCGCGCCCTCTGTCGCAGATCGATCTGATCGTGATCCACTGCACCGAAACGCCGACGCTCGCGTCCGCGCGCGAATTCGGCGAAAAAATCCTCTACGAAGGCAGCGGCACCGGCAACAGCGGTCATTACTACATCGACCGCGACGGCCACACCACGCTCTATGTGCGCCCCGACCGTGTCGCTCACCACGTGCGCGGCTACAACCCGCGTTCGATCGGCATCGAGCTGGTCAACACCGGCCGCTATCCGTACTGGCGCGATTCGAAGCACCAGGCCATGGACGAGCCCTACCCCGAGGCGCAGATCGTTGCGCTGATCGCGCTGCTCACACAGCTTCAACAGCAGTTTCCGGGCGTGAAGTTCATCACTGGCCACGAAGACCTGGATC
Organism: Lysobacteraceae bacterium; assembly: GCA_040079515.1. Lineage (GTDB taxonomy): Bacteria > Pseudomonadota > Gammaproteobacteria > Xanthomonadales > Xanthomonadaceae > Lysobacter_I. Next base: position 4,156 of record JBEBKD010000030.1, on the reverse strand, counting down.
GCGAGATGGAGCAGTCGCTGGACGATCCTGCTGTGCGGGTGCCGCGCAAGCGGGATCCGGGCCCGTTGTTTCCATGGGACAGAGTGATGGCTGCAGTCGGATGGGAACGGCTTGAACCGTGACCCGCTTGTTTTTGAAATTTTTTGCTTTAATCTAATTCAAACTTCTGGTTTGATCCGATCGGATCCGGCTCGTTCCGACCGTTGCATCCGGTCAGCATCTGCCATTCCGTTTTTCTGCTGAGCACGGAACAGCGATCCTGAACCATGCCTATGGACCGGGCCGAACTGTGACGAACAACCGGCCTGCGCCGCTGGATGGCTGTCACGCAATTCAGCTATGCTCCGACTCGCAGATCGGTACATGGCATCACGGCACAGGTTGTCGCCATCTGCATATCTCCGAAGGAACACTTGAGCCGCCCAAAGCGGCGACATCTCCCCTCACAACCAAGGAAGATTTCATGCTTCATCCCAAAACAGCGCTTGTCGCAAGCGCGCTGCTGCTCCTCATGGCATCCCCCATCGCCGCCCAGGCACAACAACGCGAAGACGAAGACTCCGGCAACGGCTGGGGCATCGGTCTTGGCGTCGCCATCCGCGACACCTTGTATGCCGGCGAAACCAACCACGTCCAGGCTTTCCCCTACATCAGCTACGAGGGTGAACGCTTCTTCGTCAAGGGTCCGATGATCGGCTACAAGATCGTCGATGGCGAGATGTTCGATCTGAATGGATTCGTCGCGGCGCGCCTCGATGGCATGGACGCAAAGGACATGGGTGCGGCAGCACTGGCCTTGAATGGCATCAATCGCAACCTGCTCGAAGACCGCAAGGCGAGCGCGGACGCAGGCCTCTCGGCATCGTTCGGCACGGAAGCCATCGGCGAATTCGAACTGGATGTCCGCGGCGACATCACCGGTACCAGCGACGGTTATCAGGCATCGCTGGATTACCGCTATCCGTTCCAGGTCGGCCCGGTTACGCTGATTCCTAGCATCGGTGCCACCGCCATGTCCAAGGAACTCGCCAACTATTACTACGGCACCCTACCGAAGGAAGTAGCACGCGGCGTGATCGACTACCGCCCCGGACAAGTGACGATTCCACATGCCGGCATCACCGCGGTGCTGCCGATGGGGTCCAAGTGGGTCGGCATCGCGGGGCTCAACGCCGACCGCTATCCGACTGCGATCACCAGCAGCCCGTTGATCGAAAAGGACACGGAAATCGTGCCCAGTCTCTTCGTTGGTGCGATCCGCAAATTCTGAACCGCGACACCTCTGCAGGCGATCGACGGTGGCCGTTTCGTCGATCGCCTGCAGCATCATGACGGCGGCAGGGGAATGGACTCGCTCACGTGGGCGCCTGACCGAAGCGACCCTTGCGCCAGGCGTCTCTCGCCTGCTCGACGCGCGCTTTCCTTTCGACGACGAAACGAAGTACCGCCGCAGGCGACACACGCCACCAAGCGGCTCCCTCATGCCACACCGTCCGTCCCATGCGCACGGCGAAGACGGACGGGCCGACGCCGCGCACCTGGATGGGTGGCCCGGCGCGGCGGGCTCCCAAGCCGCTGATCGTCATGGGCCCTGGGGCATCGGCCGTGTTCATGGCGATGTACCGCAGTGCGGGCTTGGCGAGCGCCTATAATCCTGGCGAATCCCCATCGGCGCCGACATGACCTCTCCCGTCTCCGAACTCATCGATCTGCTGTCGCTGGAGCGACTCGAAAACAATCTGTTCCGCGGCCAGAGCCGCGACATCGGCACCAAGTATGTGTTCGGTGGCCAGGTGGTGGGCCAGGCGCTGTCGGCGGCGCAGGCGACGCTGGATTCGGCGGACCCGGACAAGGGGCCGCGCGCGGCGCATTCGCTGCATGCGTACTTCCTGCGCGCCGGCGACATCGAGGCACCGATCGTCTACGACGTGGATCGTACCCGCGATGGCGGTAGCTTCTCGGTGCGCCGGGTAACGGCGATCCAACACGGGCAGCCGATTTTCGTGTGCGCGGCGTCGTTCCAGATCGTCGAGCCCGGCCCCGAGCATCAGATCTCGATGCCGGAAGTGCCGCAGCCAGAAGACGTCGCACCGACGCCGCCGCTGTCGGCGGAGGCGCTGGCCAAGCTGCCGAGCAAAGTGCAGCGCTGGCTGAACCGGATGGGGCCGTTCGAATTCCGCCCGATCTATCCGCGCGACGAGCTCAATCCACCCAAGCGTCCGCCGTATCAGCAGGTGTGGTTCAAGCTCAGCGAGACGGTGGGCGACGCACCGGAACTGCATCGCGCGCTGCTCGCCTACGCATCGGATTTCCATCTGCTGGGCACCACGACCTTTCCGCACGGCATCAGCTATTACCAGCCGAACGTGCAGATGGCATCGCTCGATCACGCGCTGTGGTTCCATCGTTCGTTCCGCGCCGACGACTGGCTGCTGTATTCGATCGACAGCCCCAGTGCGCAGGGCGCGCGCGGCTTGGCGCGCGGTCAGATCTTCGACCGCACAGGGCGGTTGGTGGCCAGTTCCACCCAGGAAGGCATGATCCGGGTGCTTGATGCCGAAACACTCGCCGCGAAGGCATCGGGGCACTGATCGATGCGCAAGATATTCACCAGCCCTCGTCTTGAGAACGTCGAGCGCGTGGCCGAGATGTTGAGGGAACACGGCGTCGACGCGCGCATCACCAACGGGCGCTCGTACAAGGGCGCGGTGCGCGGCCATTTCACCTATCGCGACCACGCTCGCAGCGAACAGCAGCCGACGGTGTGGATCGTGAAGCCCGACGATCAGCCCAAAGCGCGCGAATTGATGCGGGCAGCCGGTCTGCTCGACTCCGGGCGCTCGCCGACCAGCTATCTCACTACCGAAGCGCTGATAGGCGCACGCGATGCCGATACCGAGAACGCCACGAAACAGCGGGTCCTGATGATCAAGATGGCGCTGCTGATCGGCATCGTGTTCGCGGTCGGCATCGGTCTGCTGGCGTGGCGGAAGCCCGCCCCCGCAGTGGCGCCTGCTGTCGCTTTACCAGCGACGGAGATCGCGGGAACGGAACTGCCCGCACCGCCGACGATCAGCGATACCTTTGGAAGTGCCTATCGGGCGGATGTGCCCAGCGCGCTGGCGGCGATGCTGCTGCAGGCGGAACTCCGCGCGCACAAGGCCACCAGCGTGTGTCTGTCGGTGGATGACGCGGTCGCGCCGGACAGGGTTCTGGCGCAGCTGCAGGCTGCGGATCGCACGCGTATCCTTTCGCAGGCCGCGTGTGCTGCTGCGGCGGAGACGAAAGACGTGGTGTCGGTCGCTGTGCGCGAATACCGCACAGATGGTTCCGGCACCGGCACGGTGCAGGTGGAGATCGCCGACCTCGACAAGAACGGCAAACCGCGGGCGGACACCCGCATGCTCGAAGTGAAACGCGACGGGCTGCAGTGGGAAGTGAAGCGGGTCGTGCTGTCGCAGTAGAGCGCCGGCCGATCATCGCTGACGGCGGCCTCTACCTCCCGGGAAAAACTGTCATCCCGAATGAGGGCGAAGCCCGAAGAGGGACCTGCTTGTGGCTGGTGACGCATGACAACAGCAGGTCCCTCCACCCGCTGCGCGGGTGTTCGGGATGACAGGTGATGGGTCGGTTTGCGCTCGAAGTTTACGTTCGAGGCGGCGCTCGAACAGGCGCTTACTTCTGTTGCGGCTGACGGCCGCGCTCGCCGTGGCGTGTCTTGCGGTAGGCCTGCATCTCTTCGCGGCTCAGCAAGCCGTCCCTGTCGGCATCGACCGCAGCGAAGTTCTGCAGCATGCGGTCCTTGCCGGCGAGCTCGTCGCGGCTGAAACGACCGTCCTTGTTGGCGTCGAGCTGCTGCATGTGCTCGCGCATGCCCTCGCGCCCGCCCTTACCCTCTCGCATGCCGTGTTGCGGACGCTCTTCGGCGGTGATGCGGCCGTCCTTGTTGATGTCGAGGGTGTCGAAGCGTTCGGCGAATTTCGGCGCCTTGGCCGCTTCGCTGCGGTCGATGACGCCATCGCCGTTGGCGTCGAGCCTGGCATGGTGGGCGGTCTTGCCGGCGGCGGGCGGGCGGGCCTGCGCGAAGGTCAGTGTGGCGGCGCCGGCGATGGCCAGACCGAGTGCGAACATGGCGATGGGCTTCATGGGGTGTCCT
>JBEBKD010000029.1:0-36924 GCA_040079515.1 Lysobacteraceae bacterium | reverse complement strand
GGGTTGGGCCGGGCCGACGGCCCCGCATGGTGCTGTCAACGCGCCGATTCCGCTTCCGTTGACTTGTCAGGTCACATTCGGCGCCTGACGCCGTCCAGGTCCTGTCGACATTAACCTGCCGGTTACTATTCCCCATGAGCACCGCCCTCGCCATCGATGCCCTCATCCAGCAGGAATTGCCTGCCGCCCGCAGCGGCGACCACGGCGCCTACGGGCGAATCGTCGCCGCCTGCCAGAACACCGTCACCGCGGTGGCGCTGGCGATCACCCGCGACGTGGCGACCAGCGAGGACATCGCCCAGGAGGCCTTCCTCAGCGCCTGGCAGCACCTGGAGCGACTGCACAGCCCGGACAGTTTCCTGCCATGGCTGCGCCAGATCACCCGCAATCTCGCCCGCGACCATCTGCGCGCGCACCGCAACCAGCCGTTGGACGGCCCGAACGCCGAGCTGATCATGGCGATGGCCGCCGACCCCGGCCCGCAGCCGATGCAGCAGGTGCTGGCGGACGAGCGCGAAAACGCTGCGTTCGAGCTGATCTCGTCGTTGCCCGACGACAGCCGCGAAGCGCTGCTGCTTTTCTATCGCGAAGGCCAGAGTTCGCAGCAGGTCGCCACGCTGCTGGGCATCAGCGATGCCGCGGCACGCAAGCGACTGTCGCGCGCGCGCCAACTGGTGCGCGACGACATCCTCAAGCGGTTCGGCGACTTCGCCAGCAGTTCGGCGCCGTCCGCGGCGTTCACCGCGGCGGTGATCACCGTCCTCGGCGTGGCCGCCAAACCAGCGGCGGCCAACGCGGCGGCGCTCGGCACCGCCGCCGTCAGCGGCAGTCTCGCCGGCAAAGGACTGGCTGCCTTTCTCGGCATCGGTGGCTTCCTCGGCGGATCGCTGGCCGGCGGCGCGCTGGCCGCGCATCTCACCCGCAAATACCTGCTGGTCTTCGCCGACACCCTGGAAGAGCGCAACGCGATCCTGCGCAACTACAACCTGTATCTGTACACCACCCTGGTCATGATGCTGGGCGCCTTCGTGGTGCTCTGGTGGACGCCGAGCTTCCTGTGGACGATGGCCGCCGCGGTCACGACCGAATTGGCCTCGCTGTGGACCCTGCTGCGGATCCGCCGCGTGCTGCTGCCGATGATCGCCCGCGATGCCGCGCGCGACCCGGTGGGCGCGCCGTGCCGATACCGGGCCTATGACTACAGTTACGGCCCGACCGCGATCCTGATCACCGGCCTGATGTACATCGCCGCGATGGCGATCTTCCATGTGAGCCTGCACTACGGCGCCGATGGCGTGGCGGCCACGGTCAGGATGCTGCTGGAACGGTGGCTGGGTTGAACGCCGCGACGGCCATCGATGCCCTGATCGGCGCGGAACTACCCGCCGCGCGCAGCGGCGACCGTGCCGCCTACGGGCGGATCGTCGCCGCCTGCCAGAACACCGTCACCGCAGTGGCGCTGGCGATCACCCACGATGTGTCCGCGAGCGAGGACATCGCGCAGGACGCCTTCCTCAGCGCCTGGCAACACCTGAAACGGCTGCAGAACCCGTCCAGCTTTCTCCCATGGCTGCGCCAGATCACCCGCAACCTCGCCCGCGACCATCTGCGCGCGAACCGTCACCGGCCGCTCGACGGCGAGGGCGCGGAGATCGCGATCGAACTCGCCGCCGATCCGTCGCCCACGCCGATGCAACAACTCGTCGAAGACGAACGCGAGCACGCCGCCGCAGAGTTGATCTCGGCGCTACCGGAAGAAAGCCGCGAAGTGCTGCTGCTGTTCTATCGCGAAGGCCAGAGTTCGCAGCAGGTCGCGTTGTTGCTGGGCATGTCCGACGCAGCGGTACGCAAGCGGCTGTCGCGCGCGCGAGCCAGCCTGCGTGAGGATCTGCTCGCCCGCTTCGGCGAGTTCGCCGCCGGCAGCGCGCCGGGCGTCGCATTCACCAGCGTCATCGCCACCGCATTGAGCATCGCCAGCCCGCCTGCGGCAGCGAAGGGCATCCTCACCATCGCTGCCGCCGGCGGCGCGAAGACGCTCGGCAAGATCGTGCTTGGCGCGGCCGGCAGCATCGGCATCGCGATGGTCGGTGCATTCGCGGGCATCTGGCTGGGGCTGCGCAAACAGCTCAAGGGCGCGATTGATGACGAAGAACGGCGCGACCTGATCCGGAGCGCGGCGATCAACGGCATCGCATCGGTCCTGTTCGTGGCCTGTGCGATCCTGCTGGCGCGATTCGACGATGGTTGGGTGTTGCCGGTGCTGGCGATGATCGCCTTCATGGCGGTGATCTTCCATCAGACCATCGTGGTGCAGCCGCGCGTACTGGCGCGACGCCATGCGCTGGAAGCGCAGCGCGACCCGGTACTGGCGGCGAAGATGCGCCGCCGCGAACGCATCCAATGCTGGCTGGGCGCGGCGATCGGTCTGATCTTCGGATTCGGCGGCATGATCGCGGGCCTGATCAGCTCAGGCAGGCTGTAGCGACTTTCGCAGCGTCTGCGGACGCGGGGGCGGTTATCCTGCGTCCATGCTCGATCGCACCGCCCGCGCCATCTCGATCCTCGGACATCCTCTGCTGGTGCTGCCGGCGGCGTTGATCCTGCCGGCGATGCTGCGCGATGCTGGTCCCGCAACACTGCGATCGATACTTCCGGGCTTCACGCTGTTCGCCGCGCTGGTACTGGGCTGGTCGTGGTGGCAGGTGCGACGCGGTCGATGGGCGCATGTCGATGCGAGTCGGCCGTCGGAGCGACTAACCTTGAATCGCACACTGCTGGTGGCGATCGCCATCGGCACGACGGTGGCATGGCTGCGATCACCGACACCCAACCTCCCTTTGGCGCTCGCGCTCTCGACAGGCATCCTCGCCATCGCGATATTCGCCGTGCGCTGGTGCAAACTCTCGCTGCATGTCGCGTTCGCTGTCTATGCGGCCGGCCTGCTGTGGCCAATAGGCATAGCTGCAGTCGGCACCGGCTGCGCGTTTGCCGGCATCGTCGCCTGGTCGCGCCTGCAACTGTCTCGGCACCGGCCGCGCGATGTCGTTGCAGGCGCCATCGCGGGAAGCATGGCGGCGATGACCTACTGGACGGCGTTGCGCTGGTTGCAGGCATCGTCATGAACACCAACCCGTCGGATGACATCGATGTCGACGAACCACTGCGACTGTTCCATACCGCAGATCACGCCTGCGGTTATTGGCCGGAACGCCAGGCGCGGGATCTGGTCTTCGACCCCGGCGATCCACGGCTGGCGCAGACCTATCCGATGGCGTTGGGATGGGGCTTCCGCCGCTCCGGCAATCTGATCTACCGGCCGCACTGCCGCAGTTGCCAGGCCTGCGTCGCGGTGCGGATCCCGGTCGATGAATTCCGCCCGGACCGCAGCCAACGCCGATGTCTCGAGCGCAATGCGGATCTCGAAGCGCGGGTGCTGCCGGCGGAGCGCAACGACGAACACTTCGCACTGTACGAACGCTATCTGGGCGCGCGTCATCCCGGCGGCGGCATGGACGGCCATGGCCCGGCCGAATTCGACCAGTTCCTGGTCAGCACCTGGGGCCAGGGTCGCTTCCTCGAACTGCGCACCCGGCAGGCGCACGGAACCGGCGAACTGCTGGCGGTGGCGGTGACCGATGTCGTCGCCGATGCGATGTCGGCCGTGTACACCTTCTACGATCCCGACGCGACCGGGCGCGGCCTCGGCACGTTCGCGATCCTGCAGCAGATCGCATGGGCGCAGCGCGAAGGCAAACGTCATCTGTATCTCGGATACTGGATCGACGGGCATCGCAAGATGGCCTACAAACGACGCTATCGGCCGCTGGAATCCTTCGACGGCCACGGCTGGTCGCGCACCTCTGGAGACGCTACGCCATGACCCTGCCCTTCACGCGCCGCATGCCGATCCGGATGTTCGTCGCGACGCTTGCGATCGCCCTGCCCGTCGTGCTGTGCGCAGGCTGCCTGCGCATCCGCGTGCACGGCGACCCGGAGGCCGCGCTGTCGAACGCGGCGCAGCAGGTCGAAGACGCGATCGCGGCATCGCTGCCGCTGCGGTTCGCAACCTACAACACGTCGTTGTACGACGAGACCGACGGCGGCCTGATCCGTCGACTCGAAGCCGGCGATCCTGCCGCACGCAACATCGCCGCCGTGCTGCAGCGCGTGCGTCCGGACGTGGTGCTGCTCAACGAATTCGATTACGACGCCGCCGGCCGCGCCGCCGATCTGTTCCAGCACGACTATCTCGAAGTGGCGCAGGGCACGGCTGGGCAGCCGCTGCGTTACCCGTACCGCTACCTCGCGCCGGTCAACACCGGTGTGCCGAGCGGCCTCGATCTCGATGGCAACGGCATCGTCGGCGGCGATGGTCGCGATCGCGGCAACGATGCCTGGGGCTACGGTCTGCATCCCGGCCAGTACGGCATGCTGGTGTTGTCGCGTTATCCCATCGACAGCGCGCAGGTGCGCAGTTTCCGGCTGCTGAAGTGGAGCGCGATGCCGGACGCCTCCTCGCCGATCGATCCGCGCGCGCGCCGGTACTACTACCCGGAAGCGATCTGGCACCAGCTGCGGCTGTCGTCGAAGTCGCATTGGGACGTGCCGGTACGGACGCCGCAGGGCGTGCTGCATTTTCTGGTGTCGCACCCGACCCCGCCTGTGTTCGACGGCCCCGAGGACCGCAACGGCGCGCGCAATGCCGATGAACTGCGGCTGTGGCGCGAGTATCTCGACAACGAGTCCGCCGATGCATCGTGGCTCTGCGACGACGGCGGCCAATGCGGCGGACTGCCCGCGGGCGAGCGTTTCGTGATTGCAGGCGATCTCAACAACGATCCGATCGACGGCGATGGTCGCCATGATGCGATCAGAGCGCTGATCGAACATGCAAGGGTGTTGCGTTACCCGGCGCCGCGCAGCGTCGGTGCCGAAGTCGCCGCGCGCGAAGCCGGCGGCGCCAATGCCACCCAGCTTGGCGATCCGGCCGAGGATACCGGCGACTTCGGTCCGAAGACCGGCAACCTGCGGCTGGATCACCTGCTGCCTTCGACCGGGTTGCGTGTCATCGGCAGCGGCGTGTTCTGGCCCGCCCCCACTTCCGCCGACGCCGCCATCGCCGGCGCATCGGACCATCACGCGGTCTGGATCGATCTGATGCCGGCGCAGTGATCGATCGTCCCGCAATGGCAGGCGAAAGACGACATTCAGCGAACGCGCGACCGCTGCGCATGCGGTCCGGCGTTCCCTGTCCATGTAGAAAGTTCGGGTATATGCTCCACTCATGACCCTCGGCCATCACGATGTGGAAACAGGGACAGACGATGGCGCTGGGGGGGCTCTGGCTGCTGGGGTCACTTCCAGGAAAGTGATCGATGCGCTGCTCGGTACGCTGCCCGCAGACACGCAGGTCGCCATCGCATGGCGGCATGCCCGTCTCGGTCCCGGCAGTGCACGCAACGCCTCCAGCGATGAGGCGTTGCGTGCCAGTGTGCTGTCGCAGCTCGGCGATGCGCCATCTTCTCAGGCGACTGGCGCATTGATCGATCGCCACGACAGCGACAACGGCAACCGTACCGTCATCGGCATCGCGTTCGCCGGGCCGCCGCCGGCCGATTGGATGCAGGCATCCTGGTTCGCGCTGGCGCACAGACTGGTCGCAGCATCGCTGTGCCTCGTCAACGCGGGCGAACGGATCGAGGCGCTGGAAAAATCCAAGCGCTTGCAGCAGGCGCTGTACGAAATCTCCGATCTCGCCGGTTCCGGCCTGGAAATGCACGACATGCTGGCGAGGATCCATCAGGTCGTCGGTGGATTGATGCCCGCTGAGAATTTCTACATCGTCCAGTACGACGACAAGCACGCGACCATGCGCTATCTGTATTTCGCAGACAGCCGCGACCGGTTCGACCCCGATTCCGAAACCGAATTCGCGGTCGACCAGGATATGCACAGCATGACCGCGGCGCTGCTGCAGCACGGCAAGCCGCTGATCGGGTCGCCGCGCGAAATCCTGCACGGCATGAACATCCCCAGCGAGGAATACGCCGGCGGACCGCTCAGCGAAGACTGGCTCGGCGTACCGCTGTTGCGCGGCGCGCAGGTCTGCGGCGCGATCGTGGTGCAGGATTACGAGAACGCCAGCCGCTACGATGCGGAGGACCGCGCACTGCTCGAATACGTCGCGCAGCACATCCTTACCGCGCTGGACCGCAAGACCGCGCAGGTGGAGCTTGAATGGCGTGTGAAAGAGCGGACCCGTGCGCTCGAACAAGCCAACTTCGAACTGCAGGCCGAGGTGATCGATCGCGAACGCGCCGAAAAGCTGCAGCAGGCGCTGTTCCGCATCACCGAGCTGTCGGTGACCGCCGACAGTCTCGAACGGTTCTACGCCGACCTGCATTCGATCATCAGCGAGTTGCTGTATGCGAAGAATTTCTATGTCGCGTTCCTCAGCGACGACGGCAAACACATCGAATTCCCCTACGCCGCGGACGAAGTGGATACCCGCCCGCACCGCGACCGCACTCGCGCGAAAGGCCTCACCGAATACGTGATCGATACCGGGCATGCACTGCTCGCCGACCGCGCACGCATCCGTTCCCTGGAGTCGGAAGGCCTGGTCAGCAGTTTCGGACCGCTCGCGTACTGCTGGCTCGGCGTACCGCTGACCCGCGATGATGTCGCGGTCGGAGTGATCGGCGTGCAGAGCTACACGGACGACATCAGCTTCGTGGAACGCGACCAGGAGCTGTTGACGTTCGTCGCCCACCACGTCGACGCCGCACTCGCGCGCAAACGCGCGCAGAGCAGGCTGGTGGCCGCGCATGCCGAACTTGAGGCGCGGGTGGAGACCCGCACCCGGGAATTGGCCGAAACCAACCGCGAGCTGCGCGAACAGATCGCGGAGCGTCTCCGCGCTGAACAGCGCCTGCGGCATCAGGCGCGCCACGACAGTCTCACCGGGCTGCCCAATCGCGGTCAGCTGCAGGAACGCCTCGACGATGCCATCGCGCGGATCAGCAGTGCGGACGGCAAACCGTTCGCGGTGCTGTTTCTCGACATCGACCGGTTCAAGCTGATCAACGACAGCGTCGGTCACGTCGCCGGCGACGAATTGCTGGTCGAATCCAGCCGCCGGATTTCCCAAGCGGTCGCTCGCGACGATCTGGTCGCCCGGCTCGGCGGCGACGAATTCGCGATCCTCGCCGAGAACATCGAAGGCCCCGAACCGGCGGAACGCTGCGCCGCGAACATCCTGCGCGCACTGGGGCAATCGATGTGGATCGAAGGTCGCGAAGTCTTCCCATCGGCCAGCATCGGTATCGCCCTGTGGCATCCGCGCTACCGCAAGAGCGAAGAACTGCTGCGCGACGCCGACGCGGCGATGTACCGGGCGAAACGTCTGGGCCGCAACCGCAGCGAGGTATTCGACGAAGAGATGCGTGCGGAGGCGATGCGCCTGCTGGATCTGGAGGCCGATCTGCGCCGCGCGATCATGCACGATGCGTTCGAGCCGCATTTCCAGCCGATTATGCGACTGCAGGACGGCGAACAGGTCGGCTGCGAAGCGCTGGTGCGCTGGAATCACGAAGAGCGCGGCCTGTTGACGCCATCCGCGTTCATCGGCGTCGGCGAGGACAGCAGCCTGATCGAACAGGTCGACTGGCTGATGTATGCGCACGTCATCGCCTCGATGGACGAATACCCGCAGCACTACGTCTCCATCAACGTATCGCCGCGGCATTTCCTCTCCGACAATTTCGCCGACCGGCTACTGCGGATGCTCGACGAAGCCGATCAGGACCCGCGTCGGCTGCGGATCGAGATCACCGAAGTCGCTCTGATCGAGGACGCGCCGCGCGCGCTGCGCATCCTTCGCGACCTGCGAAACCACGGCATCGCCGCCCTGCTCGACGATTTCGGCACCGGTTTCTCGGCGCTGTCGTACCTGCACCGTTTCCCGATCCAGGGGCTGAAGATCGACCGCAGTTTCGTCGCCGGGCTGGATAGCGATTCAAGCGCGGAAAGTCTGGCCCTGGTACGCGCGATCCTGGCGATGGCGCTCACGCTGGGCATCGACACCATCGCCGAGGGCATCGAAACCGAAGCGCAGCGCCGGATCCTTCTCGACCAGGGCTGCCAGTTCGGCCAGGGTTATCTGCTGGGCATGCCGCAGCCGTTGGTGCGTACCCATGGCAGTCGTCGTCGCGGCGCGTGGCCGCACTGACGAAGGTCGGTCTTGCGTCGGTTACGGCCCCGCAGTCGAGGGCAACGACTCCGATGGCGCGCTCGCCGGTTCCGCGGTCGGGCCCAGCACCGGCAGCGGCGCGGCGGGTTTCGAGAACGCGTGCGGGCCGAAACCGAACATCTCGTCGCTGTGGGTCGACACGATCATCCGCACCATGCCGCTGGGCACCATCAACTCCAGCGAGACCTGTTTGCCTTCCGGTGTGCGTCCTTCCAAAGTCATTTCGATGAACGCACCGCCGGTATCGACGGTATGGCAGGCGACATGCGGGCCGGCGGGGCCTTCCTGCAGAAACGGATGGATCGCTTCGCCCAGGGCTTCCAATGCCTGCGGGAAAAAGAACACAGCGTAGCCATTGTTGTCGTCCATCGAAGTCTCCTTGCGCGTCGAAGAAGCGTAGCAGGAAGCGGTGAGCGTGAACGATGTGCGATGAGCGGAAGGCCTCTAAAGTACCGTCATCCCGGCGCAGGCCGGGACCCGGCCTTTGCTTTGAAAGCTCGACATCGAATCGAAAGCCGGATCCCGGCCTGCGCCCGGATGACGGCGCTTTGAATGACTGTCACGCTGGCCATTGGCCATCACCGCCAACCCATCTACCGGATCCACATTCGGTCAACGCAGCTCGATCTTCAGCACAGCCGCTGCTTCGCGCGCGGTCGCGCGTGCTGCGTCGATGTCTTCGCCCAGCGCCAACGTGACCGCCACGCGGCGATGGCCTTCGACCATCGGTTTGCCGAACAGTCGCAGTGCGGTGTCCGGCGCGCGCAATGCATCGGCGACGTGCTCGAATACCGGCACGCCGTGTCCATGCGCCAGCACCGCGCACGAAGCCGACGGGCCATTTTGACGGATATCCGGAATCGGCAATCCGAGAATGGCGCGCGCATGCAGCGCGAACTCGCTGAGATCCTGCGAAATCAATGTGACCAGGCCGGTGTCGTGCGGGCGCGGCGAGACTTCCGAGAACCACACCTCGTCGCCCTTCACGAACAGTTCGACGCCGAACAGGCCCCAGCCGCCAAGATCGTCGGTGATGGTTCGCGCGATGTCTTCCGCGCGTTCCAGCGCACGTGGCGACATCGGTTGCGGCTGCCAGCTTTCGCGGTAGTCGCCGTCGCGCTGCAGATGGCCGATGGGCGCGCAGAAATCGGTGCCGCCGGCATGGCGCACGGTGAGCAGGGTGATTTCGTAGTCGAAGTCGATGAAGCCCTCGACGATGACGCGCCCGGCACCGGCGCGCCCGCCGGTCTGCGCGTAATCCCAGGCCTTGTCGATGTCGTCCGCCGTCCGCACGAGGCTCTGGCCCTTGCCCGAGGACGACATCACCGGCTTCACCACGCACGGCAGGCCGATCTGCGCGACCGCCGCACGATAGTCGTCGAGCGTGTCGACGAACCGGTACGGCGACGTCGGCAGGCCCAGGGTTTCGGCGGCGAGCCGGCGGATGCCTTCACGGTCCATCGTCAGCCGCGCGGCGCGTGCGGTCGGGACGATCCGGGTATGGGTGCCGCGACCGGCGAATTCGCGCTCCAGTTGCACAAGCGTTTCGGTGTGGATCGCCTCGATCTCCGGGACGATCAGGGTCGGTCTTTCGTCCGCGATCAGATCGCGCAGCGCCTGACCGTCCAGCATGTTCAGCACGTGACTGCGATGCGCGACCTGCATCGCCGGGGCGTCGGCGTAGCGGTCGGCGGCGATGACCTCGCAGCCGAAGCGCTGCAGCTCGATCGCGACTTCCTTGCCCAGTTCCCCCGAACCCAGCAGCAGCACGCGAATGGCGGAGGGCGACAGCGGGGTGCCGAATTCGAGGGCGTCAGGGATGGGCATGGGCGGCGGCCTGTTGGAAAGACGCCATTTTAAATCAGGCACTTGCGAAAACCCTGCCTGGAGGACAGACCGCTTGTCCGGTTTTGATTGCATCAAGTGATATCTTTTTGATATCAATTAATCCTTCAACACCACCTGCGAGCCATCGCCATGAAAGAGAATCCCTTCCCGTCGATCCCGGGTATTCCGGTCCTGCTGGTCTTGCTGGCAGCCTTGGCTGTCGCCATGCTTGCGGTGATCAGCGGCGCCGCGAGCGCATCCCCGTGGATCCTGATCCTCGGTGTGCTGATCGGCATCGCGGCATTTTTCCTGCTTTGCGGCCTCTACAAGGTCGAGCCCAATCAGGCGGCGGTGCTGAATCTGTTCGGCAAATACGTCGGCACCGTGAAGGACGGCGGCCTGCGCTGGAACAGCCCCTTCTACGCCAAGAAGAAAGTCTCGCTGCGCGTGCGCAACTTCGAGAGCAGCAAGCTCAAGGTCAATGAACTGGACGGCAGCCCGATCGAGATCGCCGCAGTCATCGTCTGGCAGGTCGTGGACAGCGCTGAAGCGGTCTACAACGTCGACGATTACGAGAGCTTCGTGCACATCCAGTCGGAATCGGCGGTGCGCACGATGGCCACCAGCTACCCCTACGACCAGCACGAGGACGGCCAGTTCGCGCTGCGCAGCCACGCTGCGGAAGTGTCGAAGCATCTGATGGAAGAACTGCAGGACCGTCTCGCCGACGCTGGTGTCACGGTTCTCGATGCGCGTATCAGCCACCTCGCCTACGCGCCCGAGATCGCCCAGGCGATGCTGCAGCGGCAACAGGCCAATGCGATCATCGCCGCACGCACGCGGATCGTCGCCGGCGCGGTAGGCATGGTCGAAATGGCGCTGGAAGCGCTGCAGAAAAACGGCGTGGTGCATCTGGATGAAGAGCGCAAGGCGCAGATGGTCAGCAACCTGCTGGTGGTGCTGTGCGGCGAGCGCGCGACGCAGCCGGTGATCAACGCCGGCACGCTGTACTGATCGCGGCTGAAGCCCCGCTCCTAAGCAAGAACACCCTACGCAAGCACGCAGATCATGTCCGAAAAGAAAGCCTATCCGCTGCGCATCAACGCCGAGGTTCTGTCGGCGGCGCAGCGGTGGGCCGACGACGAGTTGCGCAGCCTCAACGCGCAGATCGAATACGTGCTGCGCGATGCCTTGCGCAAAGCCGGGCGGCTGCCGGACAAGGGCGCACCCAAGAACGAGGATGAGACGTGAGTACCCACTGGACTTACAAAGTAATCGATGTGAAAACCAAGGGCATGCGCATGATGCTGAACGCCGATGACGTGCAGGAAGTGCTGAACCAGCAGGGCATGCAGGGCTGGGAACTGGTCGACGTCATCCAACTGGCCATGAACCGGGCAACGCTGTACTTCAAGAAACCCAAATGATCGGCCGCGTCCCGAACCGCAGGCGTTCGGGCCACACGGTTCTGCACGTATCAGGAGCATTGCAATGATCCACATCATCCGTCAGATCGAGCGTCGTTCCGGTCATCGCCCCGGCGAAGGGCGCATCGCCATGCGCGCGCTCCTGCTTTCCGCGGCCGCGCTGTTGCTGGGTCTGGGCGTCTTGCTGTCGCCGCGCGCGAAAGCCGAGGACTTCGACGCCGCGCAGGAGGCGAACAAAGTGCTCGATGCGATGGACACCGGCGATTTCGCCGCCGTGCACGCCCGCTTCGACACGGCCATGTCGGGTGCGATCACCGTCGAACAGTTGGCGCAGGGTTGGAAAGCGCTGCCGGCGCAGATCGGCGCATTGAAGGAACGCGGCGAAGCGCGTGTCGTCGAACGCGACGGCCGCACGCTGGTGACGATTCCGCTGCAGTACGAGAAAGCGGAGCTGACCGCGATGTTCGCATTCGATGCCGAACACCGCATCGGCGGCTTCGCGGTCCGTCCGGCGACGTCCCCTGCTGCCACTGCGCCCGCAGTGCCTGCCGATGCGAATTATCGCGAAGTCGAGCTGCGTGTCGGCGATGAAACCACCGGCCTGCCTGCGACCTTGAGCATTCCGAACGGCGATGGTCCCTTCCCCGCCGTGGTGCTCGTACACGGATCGGGTCCGCAGGATCGCGACAGCACGGTCGGCCCGAATCGCCCGTTCCTCGATATCGCACGCGGTCTCGCCTCGCGCGGCATCGCGGTGCTGCGCTACGAGAAGCGCACGAAGGCGCATCCGGAGGCTTTCGCTGAAGGCGGCACCATCGATCTCGAAACCACCGACGACGCCGTCTCTGCCGTGGCGCTGCTGCGCGGCCAGACCGGCATCGACCCGAAGCGGGTGTTCGTGCTCGGCCACAGCCAAGGCGCGATGATGGCGCCGCGGATCGGCGCCCGCGACCCGAACATCGCCGGATTGATCCTGCTGGCGGCGCCGTCGCGGCCGCTGCTCGACATCCTGATCGAACAGAACCGGCGCATGGCCATCCTCAACGACGGCAAGACCAGCGACGCCGAAAGCATCGCGATCCAACAACTGACCGACAGCGTCGCAGCGGTACGCAGCGGTCGCGAGATCACGGCGGCGCAGGCGCCGATGGGTATTGCGCCAGCGTATTGGCGAACCGTCGATGCCGTCGATCCAGTCGCCGAAGCGCGTGCGATCGCGCAGCCGATACTGATCCTGCAGGGCGCGCGCGACATCCAGGTGGTCGATGCCGACTGGCAGGGCTGGCGCGACGCCTTCCACGACAACCCACGCGTGACGTTCAAACTGTACGAAGCACTGAACCACCTTGCGATCCCCGGCGAAGGCGACGGCAATCTGCAGGAATACCAGACGCCCGGGCACGTCGACGCCACGCTGATCGCGGACATCGCCGTGTGGATCGCCGCACAGCCGCCGAAGTAAGCGGCACGCCGCACACACTTCCACAGACATGACGAAGAGACATGAGCATGCGTCGTGAATTCACCATCACCCCGCCCGACCTGAGGTTGGCCATACCGGTATTGGCCATCAGTCTGCTCGCCGCAATGGTCGGCGTCTGGTTTGCCGCGCGCGAAGCGCCGTGGGCATGGCTTGCCGGCATCATCATCGTTCTGTCCGGCGTTTTCATCATGTGGACAGTGCGCAGGCGGCACGTCGTGCTCGATGGTGATCTGCTCACCATCGCAGCGGGCGTGAACACCGCCCGTATCCGCACCTCGGATCTGGATATCACCGCCGCGCTTGTCGTGAATCTGGCGGACAACGCGACGCTCAAGCCCGGCCTGAAGACCTTCGGCACCGCTATGCCAGGTTATCAAGCCGGGCACTTCCGGCTTCGCAACCGATCCCGCGCCTTCGTGCTGCTCACCGACAGGACGAAAGTGCTGGCGCTGCCGGAGCGCAGCGGCCGCATGCTGCTGCTGAGTCTGGAGCGTCCGCAGGCCCTGCTCGACGCGCTCAAGACCATGGCGGAGGCCGGGGCGCGACGCTAATCTGTGCCGATGCGTCCCCTGCCCCGCATCCTGCTCAATACCGCCCGGGTCGAAGCCTGGCCGGCCTGGTTGCTTGCGGCGCGCAGCAACCGCGATGCGCGCATTCTCTCCACCGCGCGCTGGGTGCTGCGACGCAAGCGCGATGGACGCTATCTCGCCGCCGAACTGGCGCAGGGTTGGATGGCGCTCGATCCGCACTGGAGCCGGGAATCCGGTATCGATGCCGCACTCGATGCCGTGGATGCGCCATTGCCTCACACGGGCGTACGCGATCCCGACGTACTCTCGCTGCACGCACTGCACGAACGGCTGGACGCCTTGGGCCTGGATGCCGGGGAATACGGTGAACGCATCGGCCTGCCGCTGGTCGCCGAGCCGCGATGGTTGATGCACGCCGGTTTCGACCGCTACCGCCGCCCGCTGTGGCTGCATCCCTGCGCCACGCGTGCATGGGCCGTCCTGCGCGCCGCCGCGCTGCGCGATGGCATCGTGCTGGAGGCGATTTCCGGCTATCGCAGCCACGATTACCAGCTCGGTATTTTCGAACGCAAACTGGCGCGCGGACTGACGGTCGACGACATTCTCACCGTGAATGCCGCGCCGGGCTTCAGCGAACATCACAGCGGTCGCGCGCTGGATCTCGGTACCCCCGGCGAGCCGCCGGCGGAAGAATCCTTCGAACTGACAACCGCATTCGCATGGCTGCGCGAGCACGCCTGCGACCACGGCTTCGTCATGAGTTACCCACGCGACAATCCGCACGGAATCGTCTACGAGCCTTGGCACTGGCGTTATTCCGAATTGCATCCGCAAGAGATTCACGCATGATCCGTCGGCTGACACTCCCACTGCTGTTCGCACTCGCCCCGATGACCGTC
Source organism: Lysobacteraceae bacterium (assembly GCA_040079515.1). Classification (GTDB taxonomy): domain Bacteria; phylum Pseudomonadota; class Gammaproteobacteria; order Xanthomonadales; family Xanthomonadaceae; genus Lysobacter_I. Next base: position 22,507 of record JBEBKD010000029.1, on the reverse strand, counting down.
GATGCGGGATGGCGCACACCGGACGGGGTCATACTCGAAGACACGCCATCGCAGCAGTCCGAACGCGGTTTCGGCGCAATGCTGCAGATCGCGACCGAAGCGGAATCCAAACGCTTCCACGAAGAGTGGTACGGCACCGCGACAGATCACTCGCCGAAACTGCAGACCACCGACAGCGCACGTCGCGGCGAGACGGTATCGGTACTGGTGCTGTACGCCGGATGCGCGCTGGACGACGCAACGCAGGACAGCATCGCGACAGGCAAGGCACCCTGCGGCGCGCAGCTGCGATTGCGCGTGGTCGCGCCCGACGGCTCGGACTACAGCAGCCCCGAAGAAATGTCGCTGTCGCAATCGCAGCCTTCGGCACCGGGACACATCCTGCAGCTCTCGCCGGTGGAACTGAAGATCCGCTTCGAGCCCGAGGACGCGCTCGGCGATTACCGCATCGAAGCGCGCATCGATCACCCGGACAAGGATTCGCTGCTGCAGCTGTCCACCACGCTGACTCTGAAACCCGCCGACGCCGAATGACGCCGACGATCGAGTCGGCCTGGGCATCCGGCCGCAACAACTTCAATCTGATGCGCCTGATCGCGGCGTGGATGGTCATCTACGGCCACAGTTGGGCGATCACCGGCGCACCCGGCAGCGACCTGATCACGCAATTGACGAAATTCCGCTTCGCCGGCGGCGTCGCGGTGGATGTGTTCTTCGTCGTCAGCGGGTTCCTCATCGCGAGCAGTCTCGAACGCAACAGCGTGCGCGACTATCTGATCTCGCGCATGCTGCGGATCGTACCCGCGCTGTTGGTCTGCGTGCTGCTCAGCGCGCTGGTGATGGCGCCGCTGCTCACCACGGCAACGGATTACTGGTCGCGACCCGATGTCTGGCGCTACATCGCGATCAACGCATCGCTGTGGAGCAACGTATTTTTCCTGCCCGGCGTCTTCGAGACGCTGCCGCGCGCCGAGATCAACGGCTCGCTGTGGACGCTGCCGATCGAAGCGAAGCTCTATCTCGCGCTGATGGTGGCGTGGTTGCTGGGCGTGCTCACTCCGAAGCGCTACACGCCGCTGTGGGCGCTGGCGTTGGCAGGTGCGGCGGCGATCGCGTGGTGGAAGCATCCGTTACCGGAACAATTGGCCGACACCGCCAACTGCGCCGCGTTTTTCATCACCGGTACGCTGCTGTGGGTGAACCGGCGGACGATCCGACTGTCGATGTGGCCGATCTTCGTCTTGTTGGCGATGGCCGCCGCTTTGCGCGGTACTGCGTGGTTCTACATCGCGTATTTCCCGCTGCTCGCATACGGCACGCTGTATCTCGCACTGGTGCCGCGACTGCCGGCGATCCGCAGACACGATCTGTCCTACGGTCTGTATCTCTATGGCTGGCCGATGCAGCAGCTTGCATTCCTCGCCGGCGCTACCACCGCGTTGGGCAATACCGCTGCCGCAACCGCGCTTGCGCTGATCTGCGCCGCGCTGTCCTGGTTTCTGATCGAACAACCGGCGCTGGCCTGGAAACGGCGTCTGGTCGCTCGCGTTCCCGCGCCAGTCGAGGCAAGCGGCTGACTGCGAACGGCTGACGCTCAATCCTGGGAGCGTTTGGTCGGCGCTTTCGTCGCCGTCTTCGCCTGCGCGCCGAAATCGGCGATCCGCCACAGATAGAAACTGGCATAGGTGCGATACGGGCCCCAGCGCTCGCCGCGTTCGGCCAACGCTTTCGGCGGTAGCATCCCGTCGAGCTTGTCGACGACCTGCGCGCCCTTGCGGATGCCGAGGTCGTCGATGGGCAATACATCGGGGCGGCCGAGACGGAACATCAGCATCATCTCGACCGTCCAGCGGCCGATCCCACGCACCGGCACCAGCGCGTCGACGATGGCATCGTTGTCCATCGTCGACATCTGCCGCAGCGCCGGGATTTCGCCACGCGCTTCGCGTGCGGCGAGGTCGCGCAATGCCAACAGCTTGTTGCCGGAGACGCCGCACGCGCGGATCGTGGCATCGTCGCAGCGCGCGAGCGTGTCGCAATGGAAGCGGTCGCTGACGATCGCGGTTTCGACCCGGGCAACGATCGTCGCCGCCGCCTTGCCGCTGAGCTGCTGGTAGAGAATCGCCCGCGCCAGCGCATCGACCGGATCGAAGGATTTGCGCCAGCGCGGATCGGCATCGATCGCGCCGATGCGTTTCATCCATGCGCCAAGCTTGCGGTCGCGTTTGGCGAGATGATCGTAAGCGGCCTGGGTATCGAATCCACGGGAATATCTGGGCATGGCGACCTCAACGTCGAAGCGCATCGGCGGCATACAGCAGCCAGCCGATGATCAGCAGCGAACCACCCGCAGGCGCGAGCCGGGTCGGCGTGGAAAAAAAGTGCGCGGCTACCAGCGAACCCGAAAACAACAGCACGCCGACCAACAGCATCGTCAGCGCAACCGTGCCGAGGCGATGCGGCGTCTGTCGCGACAGCGCCGCCAACGCGACACCGTGCACAAGCGCGAACAGCGCGGCCGACTGCAGATTGGCGCGGGCCGCTTCTTCGGCACCGTGCGCAGCGTAGGCCGACAGCGCCACGCCCGCACCTGCGAGCACTGCACCTGCGGCGGCGAGCGCCCGATGCGAGGTACTCGGTTTCATGGCTGAACGCTCCGGCTTCGGACGCCACAAACGCGAAACGCCGCATTGCGCGGCGCTTCGGAGGACACAACAGAACCGGCAGACATTCCTGCGGGTTACTTGATCGTCCAGTAGGCGGTGAATTGGCCGTCTTCCTTGAACGCACCGTCGATGCCGCTGTCGTAGACCTCGTACGGACGATCGGTGACTTCGAACCCGCGCGGCGCCGACCAGGCGCGAAGCGCGTTGCGGACATTCTCGAGTTCGCGGATATAACCGATGAACTTGGCGGTGACCGCGCGACGCGCCGGCAACAGCTGGTATTTAACCGGGCCCTGCAGGCTGAGGCCGGTCAGTTCGCCGCTGACGACGGCATCCGCCGCCTCCGAAGCCTTGCGCACCGGCTGGGCGACGTCGAAGGTATAGGTCTCGCGGCCCTGCTCGCTGGTCACGATGCGCATCGGACCGGCGGCGACAAGCCCGCTGGAGGCCATGGTGCGGTTGATCCACTCCATGTTGGCGCGCATCGACTTCTCGATCACCGGATCGTCGAACTCGAGCGTACCGGCGGGCACGAACAGCAGGTGTTCGGCCGGAACCTGGGCGACCGCCAGTCCGGTGAGCTTCTCGCCATAGACCGCGTAATCGATGTTCGGAATCGACGCGAGCATGTTGGTGAGTTTGGTCAGACCGAACTTCATATCGTCGCCGACGTGGCTGCGCACGTACAGGCCCGCATAACGGCCAAACAGGTTCCAACCGTAGTTGACCTTGTAGCTCTGCGCGATTTCAACGTTGCGATTGTTGTTGCCGGTCGGCTTGAGCTTGAACTCGGTGCGCTTGTCCGTGCCCATGCGATCGTTTTCGATGCTGATCGCGACCAGTTCGTTCGGCACGCTTTCGACGATCTTCCAGCTGCCGCTGCCCACTGCGTCGTTCTTGGAGTCGTAATGGAATTCAGCGCCGACGCCGGAGGCAGGACCGGAGATCCGGGTTTCCATCTTCGGGTCGCGCAGTGGCGTCGCGTTCCAGTCCTTGAAGCGACTGAAATTGTTCAGCGTGTCGTAGACGATACTCAGCTTGCGGTTCGTTTCGACCCGCTCGACCAGATACCGGCTGGACGGCAGCACGAGGCCGACGACGAGGAACAACGCGGCAACGATCGCCAGGGAAATCAGGATCTCGATCAGACGGGTCATGCAGGGGCTCTCCGGGACCAATACCCGCTCATGGCGGGCAAGACCCGAATCGTATCAGGGAACCCCGGTGGGGAGCGAGCACCCGTTCCGGAGACGAAAAACGCCTTGGCGGCCGGGACGCGGCCGCGAGGCGGACTGGTGACGGCCTGGTCAGATCAACTGCAGCTCGAATGCTTTCAGTACCGCGCGGGTACGGTCGCGGACGCCGAGCTTGGAAAGAATGTTCGAGACATGATTCTTGATGGTGCCCTCGGCCACGCCCAGCGAGTTGGCGATCTCCTTGTTGGAGAAGCCCGAGGCCATCAGACGCAGGATCTCGGTCTCACGGTCGGTCAGCGGGTCGGGGCGATCGAGGCTGACGAAGTCGTTGCGCATATGCTCCAGTCCCGAGAGCAGTCGCTGCGTGACCGCCGGCTGGACCAGCGAACCGCCGCCGGCCACCGCGAGGATCGCGCCGACCAGTTGGTCGAGCGAGACGTCCTTGAGCAGATACCCCTTGGCCCCGGCCTTCATGCCGGCCAGCACCAGTTGGTCGTCGTCGAAGGTGGTCAGGATGATGGTCGGCGGAAGCTGGTTGAGCCGACTGAGCGCCTGCAGCGCTTCCAGGCCGGACATCGCCGGCATCCGCATGTCCATCAGGACCACATCGGGATTGATCTGCGGGATCAGCTCGACCGCCTGACGGCCGTCGGACGCCTCGGCCACGACTTCGATGCCCTCGGCGAGCGCCAAAAGAGAGCGGATACCCTGGCGTACCAGGGTCTGATCGTCGACCAGACAAACGCGAATCATGACGCCTCCTGTGTCCTTGTAGCGGAAACGCGCCTGCCGATCCGGGCAGGTCGCGGTGGCGGTGGCGAGACGGAAAACCGTCTCTCCCTGTCGCATACGTAGAACGGGCCATCGGGGAGGCATAGGCCCAACCTCCCGCCTGACGCAATCACGCGGCTGCCTCGCTGACCGGCGGCCCGCCCGCGGGCGCCTGCGGCAGCCGCGGCGGCAGACCCATCCGGTCCGGCGCCAGGATCAGCGGCAGCAACAAGCTCAGATGGAAGCCGCTGCCGGGCCGGGTGTCGATCTCGACCTCGCCACCATACGCAGCCAGCCGTTCGCGCATGCCGCGCAGACCATTGCCGGCCACCGGGCCATCGGCGCCACGGCCGTTGTCTCGGGCCTGCAGTTGGATGCTGTCGCTGCTGCAACGGTAGTGAAGAACCAACGTGGTCGCCTGGGCATGCCGGACCACATTGGTGACGATTTCCTGAGTGCAGCGCAGCAACACGTGCGCGCGCTCCGCGTCGTCGATCAGGAATGGCGCGGGCAACCGCATCTCGATCTCCAGGCCGGGGACGTTGTCGGCCAGCGGCAGCAAGGTCGCGGCCATGTCGATGGCATCGCTGTCGCGGATCCGACTGACCGCTTCGCGGACGTCGCTGAGCAGCAGCTTGGCCAGCGTATGCGCCTGGGAGACATGCTCCTGCGCCTTGCCTTCGGCCAGATGGTTGGCGACTTCGAGGTTCAGGCTCAGAGCGGTCAAGTGATGGCCCAGCAGGTCGTGGAGTTCCCGGGAAATCCGCGTCCGCTCGTTGACCCGCACGCTCTCGGCCAACAACGCCCGGGTCGCGCGCAGTTCCGAATTCAGCCGCCGCTGTTCGTCCCGCGCCTGCGCCTGCTGGCATCCGACCAGGCTGGTGGCATACACGAAACCGGCAAATCCGGCATACAGCAGCGACTGCATCACCGACTCGAACATGGTCAGACCCAGCCCGTGATAGAACACCGGCACGACCACCAACTGGCTCAAAAACAACCAGACGACCCCGATCCGCACCGACAGGATCCAGGGCAGTACGCAGGCGGCCAACATCAACAGGATGCTGCCGAGTCCGGTTTCGCTGTAATAACTGACCCCGATCGCGGCGAAGGTCATGACGAACAGCAGCACGAAATCGGCCGGCCGCCGGGGGTGAGTACCGAATTCCCGGGTCAGCCAGGCATAGGCCGCACCGAACGCGACATAGGCCAGCCAGGCCTCCCAGGACCGTTGCGAGTACAACAACGGCACGGCCACAGCCGCCCAGGTGAAAAGCCCCGAGTAGCGCAACAGCCGGCCATGGTCCAGACGCGTGAACATGACCGCAGTGTAGGCCAGTGCCTGTGTCCTGCACCCCACCGGAAGTCATGCATGGCGCCGTTTCGCGCAAATCGCCGGAACCCGCCGACCCAGCCGACCTCGCCGGGTTCAGGCGCACGTGCGATAATTTCGCGCCCACCGTGCCGGCCCCCGCCCCGCACGCCACTGCCGGAGCCATTGGAATGTCGATAGTCATCCGCGACGTGCGCGAGCACGAGCTGGATTCCGTCCTTGCCCTGAACAATGCCGCCGGCCCCACGATCCTGCCTTTCGACCAGCCCCGCCTGCGCCATTTCTTCGACACCGCCGAATACTTCCGGGTGGCCGAACGCAACGGCACTCTGGTCGGCTTCATGATCGGCGTGGGCAACCATGCCGATCACGACAGCAGCAACTTCCGCTGGTTCAGCCAGCGCTACCCGCATTTCTTCTACATCGACCGCATCGTGGTGGCCAGCCGCCGTCGCGGCGGCGGCGTCGGCCGCGCGTTCTACGCCGATGCCCAGAGTTACGCAGAACTGCGTTACCCGCAGCTGGCCTGCGAAGTCTTCCTCGACGCCGCCAGCGATCCGTCGCGCCCCGATCCGGCGCTGCTGTTCCACGGCAGCTTCGGCTTCCGCGAAGTCGGTCAACAGTTGATGACCGAAACCGGTCTGCGCGCATCGATGCTGTTGAAAGATCTTTGCAGTTACCCATGGGTGCGCGATACCTACGGTGCGCATCTGCCGAATGTGCCGTGGCTGGCGTCGCCGCGGAGCGATCCGCAGCCGCCGCTCGCCACCGGAACCAGCGCATGAGCGCGGCACCGACCGCGAATTACGAATTGGCCGGCGACCTGAAGATCGGTCAGGTCGGCATCGCCAACCTGCGCGTGCGCACGCTCGATGTCGAACGCCTCGGCGCGGAAATGCGCGACCGCGTGGCGCGTGCGCCGAAACTGTTCGAACGCGCGGCGGTGATCGTCGATTTCGGCGGATTGCCCGGAACGCCGGATCTGGCGACTGCACGCGCGCTGATCGTTGCGCTGCGCGATGCGGGCGTGATTCCGGTCGCGCTGGCCTGGGGCAGCGGCGACAACGAGCGTCTGGCGGTCGAACTGGGTTTGCCGCTGTTGGCGAAATTCCGTGCGCAGTACGAGCCTGCGAGCGGTTCTGCAGCAGCGACGGAAGTCGCGGCCGCACATCAGGATGCGCCTCTCGCGGCGTCCGCCGCTCCCACAAAAGCGGTCGCTCCTGCGAAAAACGCATCGCCACCCTCCGGCGACATCGGCATGGTCCATACCGCACCGATCCGTTCCGGCCAGCAGATCTACGCCGAACAGCGCGATCTCACCGTGCTCGGCACCGTCGGCGCCGGCGCCGAAGTGATCGCCGACGGTTCGATCCATATCTACGGCGCGCTGCGCGGCCGTGCGCTCGCCGGGGCCCGCGACAACGACAAGGCCCGCATCTTCTGCCGCGAGTTCCACGCCGAACTCGTCGCGATCGCGGGGCACTACAAGGTCATGGAGGATCTACCGGCAGAACTGCGCGGCAAGGCCGTGCAGGTGTGGCTGGACAACGAACAGATCCATATCGCTGCGCTTGCCTGAGCGCGGCCCGCCTTCATCGGCAAGACATTACATCGGAGAACGACTTTGGCTGAAATCATCGTAGTCACATCGGGCAAGGGCGGCGTCGGCAAGACCACCTCCAGCGCGAGCCTCGCCTGCGGTTTCGCGCGACGCGGCAAGAAAGTCGCGGTCATCGATTTCGACGTCGGCCTGCGCAACCTCGACCTGATCATGGGCTGCGAACGCCGCGTCGTGTACGACTTCGTCAACGTCATCCACGGCGAAGCCTCGCTGAAGCAGGCGCTGATCAAGGACAAGCGCTTCGAGACGCTGTATCTGCTCGCAGCCTCGCAGACCCGCGACAAGGACGCGCTGACCAAGGAAGGCGTGGAGAAAGTGCTGAAGGATCTGGCCGACGACGGCTTCGACATCATCCTCTGCGACTCGCCCGCCGGCATCGAAAAAGGTGCGTTCCTGGCGATGTATTTCGCCGACCAGGCGGTGGTGGTGGTGAACCCGGAAGTCTCCAGTGTCCGCGACTCCGACCGCATCCTCGGTCTGCTCGCCTCGAAGACCAAGCGCGCCGAGAACGGCGAGCGCGTCAAGGAACACCTGCTGCTCACCCGCTACAGCCCGGCGCGGGTCGAAACCGGCGAAATGCTCAGCATCAAGGACGTCGAAGACGTGCTCGGTCTGAAAACCGTCGGTGTGATCCCCGAATCGCCCGACGTACTCAACGCTTCCAACAAGGGCGAGCCGGTGATCCTCGACATGGAATCCAACGCCGGGCAGGCCTACGACGACGCGGTCGCCCGACTGCTCGGCGAGGAGCGCCCGATGCGCTTCACCCAGTTCGAGAAGAAGGGTTTCTTCAGCAAACTGTTCGGAGGCTGAGCCCATGTCCCTCTTCGACTTCCTGAAGCCCAAGAAGAACACCGCCTCGGTCGCGAAGGAACGCCTGCGCATCATCGTCGCGCAGGAGCGCAGCAGCCGCGGTGCCCCCGACTACCTGCCGCTGCTTCAGCGCGAGCTGCTGGAAGTGATCCGCAAATACGTCAGCGTGGATGTCGACGCGGTCCGGGTCGAAATGGCGAAAGACGGCGATCACGATGTCCTCGATATCTCGGTGGCCCTGCCCGACGGCCGCCCCTCGCCGACCTGACCCGATCGTGTAGGAGCGACGGGAGTCGCGACCGGCCTGCCCACAATCCATGATTGCGCCTGAAACCGCTCCCACAGACCCCGACGTCCTTACCCTCGGCGAAATCGATCTCGCCGAGGCGATCGCCCTGCTCGCACGCTACAGCCTGCATTTCGAACTGATCGACGACGGCGCACCCATCCCCGGCAGCTTCTGGGGCGAACGCGAAGCCGGCGTGATCGGCAGCACCGTGTACGCGCGCCGCGACACACCGGTGCATTCGCTGCTGCACGAAGCCTGCCACCTGATCGTGATTCCGCCGGAACTGCGCGCACGCGTGCATACCGACGCCAGCGATTCGCAGTTCGAGGAAGACGCGACCTGCTATCTGCAACTGCTGCTGGCCGACGAGTTGCAAGGCTTCGGCATCGAGCGCGCGTTCGCCGACATGGATGCCTGGGGTTACACCTTCCGGCTGGGCTCGGCGAAGGCCTGGTTCGAGCACGACGCCGAAGACGCGGCGGCGTTTCTGCAGGCGCTGCCGCATCTGCGCGAAGGTGCATCAGTGCGGGCAAAACGCCGGGCTGGACCACTCGGAATGCCGGGTTGATTGCATCCGCGCGCGGCCCGTAGCCTGAGCACTCCTCAAGCGAAGCGAAGGCCATGCGCAAGACTGCACTCATTCCCATCGACATCCAGCGCGGTTTCGACCTGCCGCCGTGGGGACGCCGCAACAATCCCGACATGGAATCGCACGGCTTGCGCCTGCTGCAGGCGTGGCGACGCGCCGGTCAGCCGATCTTCCATGTCCGCCACGATTCGATCGCGCCCGCCTCGTCGCTGCGACCCGGTCAGATCGGCAATGCCTTCCGCCCCGGATTCGAGCCTCTCGACGACGAGCCGGTCATCGCGAAATCGGTCAACTGCGCGTTCATCGGCACCGATCTCGAACTGCGCCTGCGCCGCGCGCGCATCGACCGGCTGGTCCTGTTCGGCATCTCAACCGATATGTGCGTGTCGACCACCGCCCGGGTCGCCAGCAACCTCGATTTCGAAACGCTGGTGGTCGGCGACGCCTGTTTCTGCTTCGATCAGATCGGCTTCGACGGACGCAACATCGCAGCCGAAGCGCTTCACGACGCGCACCTGGCGACACTGCGCGCCGAATTCGCGCAGGTGCTCGATACCGACAGCGCGCTGCGCCTCGACGGAATCGCCGAATCCATTCCCGCCCGCACCGCAGGAGCCCGCGCATGATCCGTCGTTGTCGACTCGCATCGTGCATCGGAGCGATGGTCTTAGCACTCTCATTCCCCGGCGCCGCCATGGCGGTTTCGCCGACCGGCCGCGCTACCGGCAACGTACCCGCCACGACCCGTATTCCAAAGGAAGACGCCAAGCTTGCCGCGCTGTTCAAGAACAGCGACGAGGCGCAACTGAAATTGAGCCCGCTGACGGCACTGGGCCGCGGCGATCTGCGCTACGCCGACCAGTTCGGCGACAACATCAGCGACCGCTGGTACGCGGACATGGAAGCGCAGGCGCGACGCGAACTGCGCCAGCTCGACGGCATCCACCGCGAAAAACTATCCCCGAAACAGAAGATCGCTTACGACGTATTCCGCTACAAGACCGAGGACGCGGTGAAATTCTACGAACTGGGACTGGCCGGAATCGCGCAGAAGATGCCGATCGACCACCAGTCTGGCGCGCAGATCACGTTCCCTCAGACCTCGAGCGGCGAGGATGTGGTGCCCTACAAGACAGTGAAAGACTACGACGACGGCCTGAAACGCATCGATGGATTCGTGATCTATCTCGGCCGCGCCGAAACGCAGATGCGCAAGGGCATCGGCTCCGGGCATGTGCTGATCCGCGTGATCACCGAGAAAATCATCCTGCAGCTCGACGACGCGCTGAAAGCCGGCGTCGACGGCAGTCCGTTCATGAAACCGGTCGCCGCATTTCCCGATGGCGTTGCCGAGCCCGAACGCATCCGGCTTGCCACAGCGTATCGCGCGAAGGTCGGCGAGAAGGTGCTGCCCGCATTCGCGAAATTGCGGCGGTTCATGGCCGAGGAGTACCTGCCGGCCAGCCGTACCGGCGCGCCGGGCCTGGCCGGCATGCCCGATGGCGCGCTGCAATACGCCTACGCTCTCGAAACGCACACGACCACGCGGATGTCCGCGGACGACATCCATGCGCTCGGCGTTTCGGAAGTCGCCCGGATCGAACGCGAGATGGAGGAGATCAAGGCTCGCGTGGGCTTCCGGGGCACGCTGCGCGAATTCTTCGCGCAGTTGCAGAACGACCCGGCGCTCAAGTTCGAAACGCGCGACGCATTGCTCGAAGGCTATCGCAGGATCCAGCGACAGGTCGAACCGATCCTGCCGCGGATGTTCGATCGCTTGCCGTCGTCGCGGCTCGAAGTGAAAGCGGTGCCGACGGAGCAGGAACCGTTCATGGGCGGCGCCTACTACGTGATCGGCACGGCGGACGGCGAGCGTCCGGGCACGTTCTACGTCAACACCTCCGATCTCCCGAGCCGGACCCGTCCTCGGATGACCGCACTGTTCCTGCACGAGGGCTCGCCCGGACATCATCTGCAGGGCAGTACGACCCTGGAGGACGACGAGCTGCCCGCATTCCTGCGCTACGGCTGGAACGCCGGTTATGGCGAAGGCTGGGCGTTGTACAGCGAATGGCTCGGCTACGAGATGGGCCTGTACGACGATCCGTATCAGCGTTTCGGCCGTCTGGACATGGAAATGCTGCGGGCGATGCGGCTGGTGGTCGACACCGGACTGCATGCGAAGGGCTGGAGCCGCGAACAGGCCATCCAGTACATGCTCGATCACTCCTCGTTCGATCGCGGAACCATAGAACAGGAGGTCGATCGCTACATCGCCTGGCCGGGACAGGCGACGGCGTACAAGATCGGCGAACTCTTCATCCGCCGATTGCGGACCAAGGCCGAACTCGCACTGGGCGATCGTTTCGATCTGCGGGCGTTCCATCGCCAGATCCTCGACACCGGCCCCATCCCGCTCGCCGTACTCGAGCGCAAGATCGACGACTGGATCGCCCAACGACAATGAACGAACCCACCGATCACAGGCGCGCGTGCGACCATGACGAGGACGGACCGGGCGACATCACGATCCGGTCGCTCGAATCCGCCGATCTGCCGGCCCTGGTCGCGCTCTGCGCGGAGCACGCCGCTTACGAGCGTATTCCGTTCTCCGGACACGGCATGGCGGCGCGGCTCGAAGCCATGTGCCTGGGTACACGGCCGCGCTTGAACGTGCGCATCGCCGCATGCGGCGACGCGCCGGTCGGCTACGCATCGTGGTCGATGGAAGCGTCCACGCTTTCGGCCGCGCTGTACGCGCACATGGATTGTCTGTTCGTCCGGGAAGCGTGGCGCGGCCGGAACATCGGCCGGAAAATACTGGACCGCGTGATCGACGATGCTCGCGATGCGGGCGCGACGCGGCTGGAATGGCAGACGCCCGACTGGAACGTCGACGCGATCCGCTTCTATCGCCGCGCCGGCGGCCAGGGACAGCCGAAAGCCCGCTTCCATCTGTCCCTGGACGACGACACCGGATGCGCGGATGCGCCCGCATGACCGGCGATCCGCGCATCGCATCAACCGTAATGCGACACCAGCATCGGCGCAGTCTGGACTTCGGCGATGCCTTCGATCGCCGCGAGTCGTTCGCGGAACGTCATCAGATCCAGATGGTTGTCGTACTCGGCGAAAATCAGCAGGTCGATGGGCCCGGCCAGACTGTGGCACAACCGGACTTCCGCGTTCTGCAGGATCTGCGGTACCACCTGGCTGCAGCGGTATCCAGGCACGAACCGGATCATGATCCAGGCGGTCGACGCAGACGGCTCGCTTTCGTTGAACTGGATGGTGTAGCGCGCGATGACGCCGGTGGATTCCAGACGACCGAGCCGCTCCTGCGCGGCGCTGCGCGAAAGGCCGATCTTCTTCGCCAATGTCACCAGCGGCGTCCTCGCATTCTCGCGCAGCAACGCGATCATGCGGCGGTCGATGTCATCCAGTTTCTTGCCCATACCCATCATTCTGCCGGTCGCGACCCATCGGATTGCCGGGCGACATCCAGTACCCGACCCAGTGCATCATCGTCATCCATCCCGTGCTGCCATATCGCTTGAAAGCAGGCGATTTCCAACGCAACTCATTACCGGGGAAACACGCGTGAGCAACATACTCTACATCGGCAACAAGAACTATTCCTCGTGGTCGCTGCGTCCCTGGTTGTGTCTTCGCTGGGGCGGCATTCCGTTCGAGGAGACCGTGATCCGCCTCGATCGACCCGGCTACGGCAAACAGCAGATCGACGCTGTGAAAGCGGTCGCACCCAACGGCACCGTGCCGGCATTGCATACCGACGGTCTCACGATCTGGGACAGCCTCGCCATCGCCGAATGGGCAGCGGAGCACTCCGACCCGGGCGTGCTGTGGCCCATCGATCCGGCGGTGCGCGCGCAAGCACGTTCGGCGGCCTGCGAAATGCATTCGGGCTTCGCGGCGGTGCGGCGCGATCTCCCGATGAACATCCGTCGTCGCCTGACGGCGCAGCCGGACTGGCCCGAAGACACCCGCGCCGGACTCGCACGTATCGATGCACTCTGGACCGGTCTGCGCGAACGCCATGCGCACCTCGGGCCGTTCCTGCTCGGCCAGCGCAGCATCGCCGACGCCTTCTTCACGCCCATCGCGACCCGGCTTCGGACCTATGCCGTACCGATCTCGTCCGCAGCTGGCGCCTACCGCGACACGCTGCTGGCGGACGCCGATTTTCTGGCCTGGGAGGCCGAATGCATCCCCGACAGCTGGGATGCCTCCGGGTTTTCTGTGATCGACCACCTCTACGCCTGAACGATGATGCCCGCCGGCGGCCTTGCGCAGGCGGGCGCGGGACACTAGCCTCGCGGGCTGAAGCCATCCGGCCATCGGAGAGTCCCCGTGAACCCTCGCACCACCCTTCTGGCCCTCGCCGTCGGCGCCGGCCTGCTGTCTCTGTCGGCATGCAAGAAAGACGCGTCGGGCGACGCCGCGACCGGCGACACCGCCGCAGTAGCCAAGGCCGATGCCGACGCCGACGCCTTCGTCGCCCGCGTCAATCAGGAATACAAGGCGATCTACCCCGACCTGACTGCGGCGCAGTGGCTGTCGTCGACCTACATCACCGACGACACCCAGGCGGTGGCCGCAAAAGCCAACGAACGTTACCTCACCCTGCTCAACACCTGGATCAAGGCGGCGAAGCCATTTGAAGGCCAGAAGATGTCGCCGGAGAGCGCGCGGACGATCCTGCTGTTGAAGCTCTCGACCGCGATGCCGCCGCCGGACGACGCGAAGAAGCTCGAAGAACTGACCAGGATCGCGACCAAGATGGAAGGCGACTACGGCGCGGGCAAGTACTGCACCGGCGAAGGCGACAAACAGCACTGCCGCGATCTGGGCGAACTCAGCGAAGTGCTCGCGAGCAACCGCGACTATCAGGCGCAGCTCGATGCCTGGCAGGGCTGGCACACCATCTCGCAGCCGATGCGCAAGGATTACGTGCGCTTCGCCGAACTGGTCAACGAAGGCGCGAAGGGCATGGGTTTCGCCGACACCGGCGAGATGTGGCGTTCGGGCTACGACATGAGCCCAGCCGAGATCGCCGCCGAAACCGACCGCCTCTGGGGCCAGGTCAAACCGCTGTACGAACAACTGCACTGCTACGCGCGCACCAAGCTGAAAACCAAGTACGGCGCCGACAAGGGCCAGGTCGCCGGCGGCATGTTGCCCGCGCATCTCATGGGCAATATGTGGCAACAGGACTGGGGCAATCTCTGGGACGTGCTGGAACCGTACAAGGGCGCCGGCAGCCTGGACATCAACAGCGCACTGCAGGCGCAGTACCAGCGCAATCTCTCCGCGGCGCGCGCGAAGATCGAAGGCGAAGCGACTGCGGAGAAAATCGTCGAAGCCGACCGCGAAGCGCAACTGGCGACCGCCAAGCAGATGACCCAGCGCGCCGAGGATTTCTACGTCTCGCTGGGCATGCCTAAACTGCCGGAAAGCTATTGGCAGAAGACCCAGTTCATCCAGCCGCGCGACCGCGACGTGGTCTGCCACGCCAGCGCCTGGGACATGACCATGGCCGGCGACGTGCGCACCAAGATGTGCATCAAGCCGAACGAAGAAGAGTTCACCACGATCTATCACGAACTCGGCCACGTCTATTACTACCTCGCCTACAACGACAAACCGCCGCTGTTCCAGACCGGCGCGCACGACGGCTTCCATGAAGCCATCGGCGACACCATCGTGCTCGGCATGACCCCGAAGTATCTGGAGTCGATCGGCCTGGTGAAGGCGCAGGACCAGAGCAAGGAAGCGCTGATCAACGCGCAGATGCGCATGGCGCTGGCGAAAGTCTCGTTCATGCCCTTCGGCCTGATGATCGACCGCTGGCGCTGGGGCGTGTTCGACGGCTCGATCAAACCCGACCACTACAACCAGGCATGGTGGGAACTCAAAGCGAAGTACCAGGGCGTCGGTCCGGTCGCACCGCGCGGCGAGGAATTCTTCGACGCCGGCGCGAAATACCATGTCCCGGGCAACACCCCGTACACCCGCTACTTCCTCTCCCACATCCTGCAGTTCCAGTTCTACAAAGCGCTCTGCGACTCCGCCGGCCACAAGGGCCCACTGTACGAATGCAGCTTCTACGGCAACAAGGAAGCCGGCCAGAAATACTGGGCGATGCTGGGCAAAGGCGCCGGCCAACCGTGGCAGAAAACCATGAAGGAACTCACCGGCGGCGAGAAGATGGACGGCTCGGCCGTGCTCGAATACTTCTCGCCGCTGCAGGAATGGCTGAAACAGCAGAACGAGGGGCAGAGTTGCGGGTGGCAGGCGGGTGCGCCCGCAGCACAACGCTGACCTTCATCGCACTCGATTGAATCGAAGGCCGGCGCAAGCCGGCCTTCTGCTTTGCGGCGAACGGACCCGCGCACAGCGGGCGGGGTGGCTATGATGTGCCGTAGAAGCAACGCCGTCGGCGTTCCTTTCTCGGACAGGATGCCCATGCAACTGCGGACTGATCGGATCAAGAGCCTGGCGACGCACTCGCGCTTCCGCGTCGGTGCGCTGCTGGTGCAGCCCGACCGTCTGGTGGTATCGCTCGACGGTCGGGACACCGAGCTCGAACCGCGGATGATGGAAGTGCTGATCGCATTGGCCGAGCATGCCGGCGAGGTGGTCAGCGCCGAACAACTGCTGATCGAAGTCTGGCGCGGCACCTTCTATGGCGACAACCCGGTCCACAAGGCCATCGCCTATCTGCGCAAAGTCTTCGGCGACGATCTGAAGTCGCCGCGCTACATCGAAACCATCCGCAAACGCGGCTATCGGCTGATCGCCAAAGTCTCGTATCCCGATGACTACCGGCGCGTTGCCATACAGACCTCGGCCTGGAGCAATGCCAGTCCCTACGTCGGCCTCACCGCGTTCGATGACGAACATGCCGGCGTGTTTTTCGGGCGTAGCCGCGCGACGGCGGAGCTGCTCGCCGCGATGCGTCAGCAGATCGACAATCAGCGGCGTTTCGTACTCATCGTCGGCGCCAGCGGCTGCGGCAAAACCTCGCTACTGAATGCCGGTGCGCTGCCGCTGCTGCGCCAGGATGGCGGTTTCGACGGCCTGCGCGCACTCGCGATCGCAAGCTGCGATCTGGCCGGCATCGAAGCCGGCGACGCTTTGACCCACCTCGCCGCATCGCTGAAGACCTGGACGCTCGGCGGACGGCCAGTGTTCGCACCCGGGCCCATCGTCGATCTTGCCGCTGCCATCGAGCGGTCGCCGGAGTCGATGACCGCCACCATCGAGGAGGCATTCCGCCGTCATCCTCCGCGCGAACTCGCGGATCAACCGCACGCGCATCTGCTGCTGTTGATCGACCATGCCGAAGCGCTGGTCGCGACCCGCGCGCACGATCCGCAGCGGGATGCCGCGTTTTCACGCGCGCTGCACCACTTGTGCGAATCGCCGCGGGTGATGGTGGCGATGGTCGTCCGCGGCGACTTCTACCTCTCGCTCGTCGAAGCGTACCCGGAGGTCGCCGAACGCAAATTGGGCGAAGGCCATTTCGATGTACTGACCCCGCGTTCCGGCGAGATCGCCCAGATCATCCGCACACCCGCCGCGCTGGCGGGTTTGAGCTTCGAGGAAGACCCGCAGACCGCCGAGCATCTCGACGATGTATTGCGCGACGCCGCGAACGAACATCCCGATGCGCTACCGCTGCTGCAGCACACGCTGCAGGCGCTGTACGAACGCCGCAGCGACGACGGCGAACTGCGCTTCGATGCCTACCGCGAGATCGGCGGTCTGGAAGGCGCGCTCGCGCATCGCGCGGAAGAAGTCTTCGCCACCCTGCCCGATCCCGCCAAGCGCAGCCTCGACAGCGTCTTCTCGCAGTTGATCGTGATGCAACAGGACAGCGACAGCGTCAGCGCCCGCCGCGTCGTCTGGTCCGCGTTGGACGAGAACGCCCGCGCACTCGCCGAAACCTTCGTCCGCGCCCGCCTGTTCATCGCTGAATTGAGCGACGGCCAAGCGGGCTTCCGGGTGGCGCACGAAGCCCTGCTGCGGCAATGGCCGCGCGCCCGCGACTGGACCCAGGACAACCGCCGCCTGCTGCAAGCCAAAGCCCGCATGCGCCGCGCGGCTGCGCGCTGGGCGGAAGAAGGCCGCAGCGCGGATCAATTGCTCAACCCCGGTCGGCCGTTGCAGGAGGCGCTGGAAGCCGCCAGGCAGTTGCCCGACGGTCTCGGTGCCGATGAACATGCGTTTCTGCAGGCATCGACACGGCTGTACCGGCGCAAACGCTGGCTGCGCGCCGGAGCGATCGCGAGTCTGGCGGTCTTCGCGGCCGTCTCCGCCGTCTTCGGTCTGCTCGCGTCGCAGGCCCGCGATGAAGCGGAACACCGCCGCGAAGAAGCCCTGCAGTTGTCCGACTTCATGCTGGTGGACCTGGCCGAGAAACTGCGCCCGCTGGGCAACCTCAAACTGCTCGACGGCATCAGCGCCAAAGCGCTGGCTCAACTGGAACGCCAGCCCAAGGCGCAGACCCGCACCGAAGATCTCATCAACCGGTCCCGTGCCCTGCGCACGGTCGGCGAAGTGATGATGGAACAGGCGAAGCTGAAAGAAGCGGAGTCCGCCTTCGCGCGCGCCGACGAGGCGGCACGCAGCGCGGTCGAACGCGCACCGGAATCCGCGGATGCCATCGCCGAACAGGGTATCGCAGCGTATTGGCTGGGCTACTATCACTATCGGCAAAGTCAGCTGGATGAAGCGCGCAAGCACTGGACCACATATCTGCAGACCAGCGAACAGCTGGTCCATCTGGAACCGAAAAAAACAGAGTGGCAGATCGAGCTGTCGTATGCACTCAACAACCTCGGCGCCGTAAGCCGGGACCAGGGGCGCATCGGTGACGCGCTCGTGTATTTCAGGCGTTCGGCCGAGCTCAAGGCAAGCGTTCTTTCGGCAAAGCCTCAAGACGACGCACTGCGATACGATCTGGTCGACACGCTCTCCTGGATCAGCAGCGGCGATGGCTCGGAAGGGCGTTTGTCCGAGGCCGCGGCCGGATATGCCGAACAGATCGGCATGCTGCGCACGCTCGTTGCGAGCAAACCCGATGCGCTCGTTTGGCAACGGCGGCTTGCCACCTCGCTGTTGAGCAGCGGGCAACTCTCGGCATCGCGCGGGCGCCTGGAAGAGGCTCGCGCGCAGACCGCGGAAAGCATTGCCCTGTTGTCGACATTGACCGCTCGCGAGCCCGACAACCAGGTCTGGGCGCGCGATCTGGTTCTGGCCCACATCGAAGCAGGCGAAATCGCACACATGCGCGGAGACAGCGGCGATCACCTCTCGCACGCCTTGATCGCCGAAAGGCTGATTCAAAAGATCAAGACCTCGGACGATTCTTCACTGGCATTGCAACGTCTGGATGCGAACACCGGTCTTTTGATCGCCCAATCCCGACCCGACGCCATCGATGCCGACGCGAAATGGAACAGGGCCATCGCGGGTCTGGAACGCATCGCCAAAGACCCGGACGGCGGTATCCCCGACAGGTGTGTGCTCGCGAAGGCATTGATCGCCCGAGGCGGACATCGTTCGGACGTCGGATCGACGATCGAAGCGCGCAGCGACTGGGAACACGCGATCGATCTGCTCGGAACGATGGCGAAGACCTCGAAGGATCCGAATGTCATCGCCCCTTGGGTCAGCGCCCAACTTCTGCTCGGCGATCGCGAGCGTGTCGAAACGGACATCGCATGGCTGACGAAAATCGGATACCGCGACCCGGACTTCATGCGGATTGTGAGCCTCGGCAGCGCTCGACCTCAGGTATCGCGATCGGAATGAGCACCGGAAAGAATCCGCGCAGGCACCGAAACCCGACAGCCGTTCTGAAATACTCATCGCGCCAATCCGAAGCGCCACAACCGGAACACCCTTCGTCGGCAATCACTGTTGCCGGGCGATGTCCAGCCACGACAACCAACCCCGGAACGAGGAGGACTCGATATGACAAGATTCATACGCAACGACGACCTGACTGCGCCTGAAACCGCGCACATCCAATTGACCCTCTGGGGAATCCATGGATATTACAGCTGGTCGTATTCCAACGCTTTTCTCATTCTCGGCGGCGACACGACGCCGGTCGAAATCGAACTCGAGAATGCAACGAGCGATGGATCCTCAGCGGCCATTTCCAACTACGCTTCCACAGGCGTGACTGAAAAGCATTCGCCAATCAGTGCCTTCGGACTGCCTCCCGGCGGAAATTCGGCTGTTTTCAAGATCAGCCTGATTCCCGGCCAACTGATCGATTTTGGCGTTTTCGTAACCATCGCTCAGGGCGATCACCCGCCAACAACGATTTTCTGCGACCCCCAGGCCAGCAACGACCCGATCAAAACCCCCAGAGTTCCGCCCGATCGCGAGCAATCGAACCGGTAACCAACGATCGTCTTCAGGAGGGTTGGGTAAGACAGCCCTGGCATCGCTGCATCGATGAGATCGCAACGCAGCGCAATGCCATCGCCCACTGCACTGCCAGCCGACTGCACAAGAAAGCCCACCGCCAAGGTGGGCTTTTCTTTTCCGGGACACCGGTGTCCGATGACATATCGCCCCGGACCGGCACCGGAGCGGATCGGCAAAGCCGCTATCCGGCAGAACCGGATCTGCAACGATGGCGATGTGGAAGCGATCGAACCCCGAAATATCGCAGCACGACCGTTTCCTGATCGCCCTGGCTCCGCATCCATTCGCCGCATCACATGTCCACGCATCGCAAGGAGCACGTCATGTCGAACAAGGTTTCCGTCGGCGGATGGTCGAATTTCGATTTCACACTGACCCCGCTAGCGAAAGACGTTTTCGAGACCGCGATGTCCCCGCTGTTCGGCGCAAAGTACACGCCGCTCGCATTCGCCAGCCGGGCCGTGGCAGGCACCGACTACTGCTTCCTCTGCGAAGTGCAGTACGCAACCCCGTTCCCGGACGAGAACACGGTTAAGGTTTACATCCACCAGCCCCCGAGCGGCAGACCCACCCACTACCGGATCATCCCGATCCGCCCGTGAGACGGGGCGACGCCGCCGCGAAGCGCTGCCATCTCCATCCCGATCGCCACCGCGCGCTGCGCCGGACGTAGATCGACGGTATCGACACCTCTGCTGCGCATGCTTCGCGCACCTGGATGAGCATGATCCGCCGCGCATCGCGCGCCGCAGCATCTGTTGCGACATGCGCATGAAGCAACCCACATCGATAGCCACCTTTGAAATCAATCACTTGAAGATCGGAAGGTTCCCGGAAGGAACCAAATCGGCCTGTTGCGCAGGCTCCGTCCCATGGCGCCGCTTCTCTCCATGCCACTGCCGCAGGCCACCCATGAAGGTGCGTTCCCTCGGCAGTCGCAACCAGACAGCACAGGCAGCGACGCCATCCGGCCGCCATCGATCGCGATGGCATCCATCCTTCCAGACAAGGGGACCACCATGGAACTCGCACACGCCCACACCCAGGACAGCGTCACCCACCTTCACGGTTTCGATGGAGACGCGCTGTCGCTGCCCGCCGTCCTCGAGAACGCCGGCGGGGCCGTTGCGGCCCGGATGACCGCCGCCGAACGCCTGCATCGCGGCCACGTGTTGCTCGACAACACCCTGCTCCGCCAACTGCGTCAAGCCAGATGCATGAGCCAACAGGATCTCGCCGACGAATGTTGGCGCCGCAACATCCCGCTGTCGCTCACCACCATCAAACGCGCCGAGCTCGGCCGCGCGGTGCGCTTCCGCATCGCCCGCGAATTCGCGCGCTGCTTCGACGTGTTGGTGACGCAGATCGTGCGCGTTGAAGACCCGGCAGCCGGATGCCATCACTGACACGCACCGGAGCGGCACTGGTGACGATCCGCGAAGGGCCTATGCGCGCGATCGAAGCCGACCATCATTCGGTTGCGGGAACACGAACCCGCCTGTCAGCAAGACGAAAACTTCTTCAACCATACAGGGAGACAACTCATGTCCAATTCCAATACTGCCGTCGTAAGCTGGGGAAATATCAGCCTTCGCGTTTATTCGAGCGACGGTCAGAATGTCACGGAGCAATGCTGGGACAGCGACAAATGGTATGTCGGTGCGATGAAAGCTGCCGGGCAAACCGTCGGCGCGACCAGTTGGGTCGACAGCAGCGGACAAATCCATATCCGCGTCTATGTCAGCAATCAGGGCAATATCGTCGAATACTGCTGGGACAAGGATTCCTGGTACGTCGGCGCATTGTCCACCGATGGCGGCAAAGCGTCGGCAACCGCATGGTATG
Source organism: Lysobacteraceae bacterium (assembly GCA_040079515.1). Classification (GTDB taxonomy): domain Bacteria; phylum Pseudomonadota; class Gammaproteobacteria; order Xanthomonadales; family Xanthomonadaceae; genus Lysobacter_I. The sequence goes on along the minus strand of JBEBKD010000029.1, from coordinate 914 downwards.
TCGGCGGCGCCATCCATTTGCGCGTCTATGTCACCAAGGCGAACGGCCAGGTCCAGGAGCAATGTTGGGATGGCGATGGTCCCTGGTATGTCGGTGCTTACAGAGGCTGACCACGACAGCCGCTCTGCTCGGGAATCTCCAAGGCAGAGCGCGACATCACTAACCAATGTCATCCCAGCGGTAGACCACCGCCCACGAAGGCCCACCTCTCCGGTGGGCCTTTGTGCTTTCGTAAACCGGTACACGCGCTCTGCCTTGGCGTCTCCGGGTGGGCCAGTGCCTGCATCGCCCAAACAAATGAACCTCCCGGCGGTATCACTTCCGCAGGGAGTGACGAACGGGCTATTCCATCGTCCACAGCACACGCTACATTCGTCACGCAAGCCGGGGTTCGAGCAACGAAATAACCAATAGCTTTCGTCAATCGATTTCTGAACTTCGATAGGGCGCGTGAGCGCTCGTCGCAGGGGGCAGCGAATGGAATTCGACAGGTCCGGGGATATTAATTGCAGTGGGCAGGCATGCCGCCCGGTGGTGTCGACGCCGATCCCCTTGACGCTGCGGTAGCGTCATGCGGACGCGCAAGGGCTACCTGAATTGAACACCGATGCGGGCGCAGTCGCGCCCACTGCCAAAGGGGGCAGACATGGAATTGGGTCAAGTTCGGTATCACTTCGAAATCGCATCGCGGCACACGGCGATGCGAACGCCGCGCCAGCGAAAACCACAACGAATAACCGAGCATCGCGCCAGGTAGGAAAGCTGTTTCCTTTTCCAACGTCGGAGAGGTGGCATATGGATGACTTTACGGACCGCTCACAGTTCCGGATCGGCGACCTTCTGGTAGTCCCCGCTAGTCTAGTCGTCGTGCGCAACGGGCAAGAGATCAAGTTCGAACCGCGTTGGATGCAAGT
>JBEBKD010000028.1:0-40594 GCA_040079515.1 Lysobacteraceae bacterium | reverse complement strand
AGATGGTGCGCCAGCCGGTTCGCACGCGCGTTCAGTTCAGCATAGCTGACACGCTGATCGCCGCACGCAAGCGCGGTCGCCTCCGGCGTCCGCCTCACCTGTTCTTCGAACAGTGCATGTATGCATTGATTTTTCGGGTCAATCCGTGCTGCATCGTTCGGATGATCCATGCGCGCACAATTGAAATCGATCAGAACGCGCTGTCTTTCCTGCGAGGTCAGATAATCGAACTCGCCATTGGATCTATTGGGATTACCGGCCACTGCTTGCAGCATTTGGCGGTAGTGCGCAAAAAAGCGAATAGCGGTATCGCGCGAATATGCGCTTGAGTCGTAACTAAACTGCAGCACAACCTGAGACCCGTTGTTGAACACCTGCAAGCTGAGATCGGACTCGCCCTCTTGGGCAATACTGTCTATATATTCCGTTTCTGGGCCTGGCTCATCAGGATGCCGAGAAAATTCGTCAGGGCGCAAGAAATCCTGATAAGCATAGGACACTTGAAAAATCGCATTCCGGCCATGCCTCGCTTCCCTTGGGTTCCTCGATTTCAAACCGAAAGGAATATCGACGAACCCATCAATAGGGTAGCTCGAATGATACAGCGCATCGACCATCGTATACTGCACACTCCGCAAGTACTGAAGGAATAGGCAGTCGTCCCTGCATTCGATTCGCAGCGGTACCATATTGACGAAGTAGCCAAGATCGGTAGCGTGCAGCTCTTGCGAACGCAACGAGACAGGCATTCCAACCACGATATCTTTCTCACCGCTGTACCTTCTCAACAACAACACGAACACTGCCAGCAATACAGACGACAACGTCATGCCTGACGCAACTGCTATTGCCCGCAGCGATTCAGACAGATCGTCTCCAAGCTCTTCGGTAAAAGTAGAACCCTCGTCTCGGCGATAACTTTCGCCTGGGCGCGCGTCAGGCAACAATTGAAATCTCGGCGGAATACCTGCAAGTCGCTTCTGCCAATATCTGGCATGACTCACACCATCAGGCGATGTGAGCAAGTCCCGTTCACGCATGGAGAAATCCGCGTATCCGAACGAAACGTCGTTCGTCTGCTTGAAGCTTCCGGCCAGCATGCGTCTATAGTTGCCGAGCAGCGTCTTGAGCAACACCACGCCTGATGTCCCATCGAAGATGATGTGATGCGCAGTGACGAGCAGTGTCGCATGCGTTTCATCGCGCCGGAACAATTCGATACGAACCAGCGGGCCGCGACGCAAGTCGAAAGGTTGACGGGCATGAGCCCGAACATTGGTCAGAAACTTCGAGTCGTTCTCTAAGTCGAGTTGCTCGCAACGCAAGTTTGCTCTGCAAGATTCGTCCATACGGAGAATCGGAACGCCATGACTCTCTACTACTCGCGCCATCAATACTGGATGTTGATTGAGGACAGAGTTCCATGCCATTTCAAGAAGTGGCACATCGATGGCACCGATGAGATTCATGCAAAGTGGAACATTGAAAGCACTGGAGTCCGGTTCGAGTTCCTGAAGGATGTACAGCGCTTGCGCGCCTACCGTCATGGGGAAGTCTCGACCGGAAAAGTCTCTTGCTGCGGTGAATGTGTCCGGCATGACATCGGACTGCCGCGTCTTCAACAACGACAATAATTCTGGCTTGTGTAGTTGAATCGCAGCTTTGTGAACCTGTGTCAACGCACCTTTCGGGGCATAGCAGTTCAGCTGATCACCTTCTGCAGATAGTCGTACGCCATTGTCTGCGAGCGTCGCCAACAACTCGACTATCTTGTCCATGAGGACATCTCCATCATCACTTCTGAATGAAAACCATCATGAAACAATCTGCGCGTTCAATACCATGACGACTGCCTGTAAACGTCCTGCGGGGACATGCATCGAAAGACAAGAATGACGTTCGATGCTAAGCACATAAGAAACGCAAATCGTCATTATCGATTAGCGTTCTACAACGAGTGGCGCAGGCTGAGGAGCGATACGGTCATCGACGAGCTTACCATCGAACAATGAAATCTGCCGCATTGCTTGTTCAGCAGAACGTGGGTCGTGGGTCACCATGACGATCGTGCTGCCATCACGATGAAGTGCGGACAGCAATTCCATGACCATCTGCGCATTCTTTGAATCCAGGTTGCCAGTCGGTTCATCGGCAAGGAGAACCTTGGGTTTTCCCACCAGGGCACGCGCAATCGCCACGCGTTGTTGCTGACCGCCCGAGAGCTCCGCCGGGAAATGCTTATGCCGATGGTCCATTTGCACCTGAGCGAGCGCCTCGGCAACCATCTCCTGCCTCTGTTTGCGGCTCAAGTTCCCACGAAAGGTCAGAGGCAGCTCTACATTCTCAAATACGGTCATATCTCCTATGAGGTTGAACGCCTGGAAGATGAAGCCGATTTCCTGATTTCGAACCCGCGCCTGCTCAGACTCCCCCAAGCTCGACACTTCGGATCCATTCAACAGGTACTTGCCTTCTGTAAAGGAATTAAGCAGACCCATCACGGACAGCAAAGTGGACTTTCCGCAACCTGACGGGCCACTGATGGAAACATACTCGCCTGCATCGATCGTCAGATGGATGTTATTCAGCGCCCAAGTTTCGAGATCTGTTGTGTAGAAAATTTTCTTGACTGCCTGTAATTCGATCAAGTGCTGCTTGCTCATGAAGGCTCTCCTGGTACACCAAGGGGTATTGAAAATTACATTCGGTGCAATGCGTTAGTTAGCGCGGCTAAGAGGCAGGCAACCGCTACTAGTACTGCGCGTCGCGAGCGCGATGAACAACCACGACGAAAATTAACGACTACTCGTAACGCAACGCCTCACTCGGCTCCAGTGCGAGTGCTCGGCGTGTCGGAAAATAAGTAGCTAAGAATATCACCAAGAAAGTAACAATGATGACGCCTACGATTACCGCTGCAATGCTTGCCAATGCATTTGGTATCAGCGTGGCGAGAAAATTGGTCGCAACAACCCCGAGTGCGCCCCCGACAAGTGCGATGCATATATAAATCAAAGCTTGACGCATGAAGATGGCCTTGACGCGAGACACGGAGCTGCCTAATGCACGTCTGATACCAATCTCCTGAGTCCTCTGAACAACCGATCGACTGATCAATCCAAAAAGTCCGGTGGCGGCGAGGAGAACTGTAATGCCTACGATCACGCTGAATACCTCGATCATAGAAGCGTACCCAATATCCAATGCAGCCAGCACGTCATCGAATTTCTGAATATTGTGTATCGGCAAATCCCGATCTACGGTGAATGCTGATTCTCGTATCGCGACAGCTTGATTGGTACCCGCTATTGGCGACTTGACCAGCAAGTGAAAGGAGTCCGATGCCGCTTGGCGTATCGACCGGTAAATAGCGCCTTTGTCACCGCTATAGGGTTCACCGGCCACATGCGACACGACACCGACGATCGTCAACCAAGGGCCGCCACCTGTTGGATCCAGCCGTACCCGCTTGCCAAGCAGGTCCTGATCTGGCCAGTAACGCTTCGCAGTACGTTCGTCTATGACGATTACACCAAGCGAAGCGTCGGTATCTGTCGTGTCGAAAAGCCGACCCGAAATCAGTTTGATTCCCGTGGTTTCGAAGTAATTGTCCGCCACTGCAACTACAGGCAGCGTGAGCGTACCGTCACTCGCGGAAACTTCACGATTCTCAATGACGACAGGCTCCTCCTCTGGCCGCGTCGGCAGAGCGCTCGAATACGTTGCAACTGCTCCTGGTATTCTGCGTTCAATCGCTGCTGCAAGCTCGTTCCAATAATTGATACGGGACGTAGGTTCCGTGAAGCGTTGATCGAACACAGTTGGATTGGTGGATACGAAAATTCCGGCCGTGGAAACACCCTTCGGTTTGCTCGCCTCATCGCTTACAGCCGCCACCATGCTCACGCAAATTACGAGCAGCATGCTGGATATGATGACCTGTAACCCTACAAGGATCATGGCAATCTTGGAATTTCCTCCTCCTGATGACATGCCTTTTCCGCTGCTGGAAATTACTTTTGCTGCATCCTGCTTAACGATCCTCCTCGCTGGTATGAGCGTGCTCAGAAGCCAAATGAGCACTGCAGCGAGCACCGCAACTGACAAATCAATAGCACGCAACTCTGGATAGTCTTCCGGAAAACCTGATGCAAGTATTTGCGACGGGAAGTCGCGAATACTCTGGCCCCATTCCACACCAATAATCGCCAAACCGATTCCTACGATCAAGCCAAGCATGACTACGACTACAGATTCCAGCAGGCACTGGCGGAGGAGTCTTCCACGCGATGAACCCAATGCTGTTCGCAAGGCCAGCTCGCGACTGCGCTCAAGCATGCGTGCATAAAAGATCATGCTGATGTTGACAGCGCCGAGCAGCAGGACAGCCAGAGCTATAAGACTGGAAACTATGATGATCGGCATGTTCGCATGGCTGTATATCCGAAATGCCGGGACCAACCGGATTTGACGAGTTGAGTCGAAAGTCCCGGGAAACTGCCTGTTGACATCATCAACGACCGGCTGCATTTCCTTCAATATCGCGTCGGTAGCCTGATCGCCTTCAAATCGTACGAACGCTGACATTTGCAACGTGGAGTCGCTTGGCGAGGCAATCGGCTGCAGAGAAAGCGGGAACCAGATCTGATAGTCCTGAAACGCATAGAAGCCTTTTGGCATAACGCCAACGACCTGCATAGGCTGTGCGTCAATGCGTACTTGTTTTCCAATTATCGCGGCATCGGAAGAAAAGTACTCTTTCCACGTGTCGTGGCTAAGAATCACGGTCGGAGCGGAGCCGCTCTGACCGTCTTCCTTGGTGAACAAGCGCCCGAGTTGTGGTGCGACGTTCATAGCTGCCAACAGATCGGAGCTGATAGCCGACCCACGCAAAGGATTGCTTTCTTCTCCTTCGCTCAGCACCGCCTCGCGGCTGGAAAACGCACCAATATAATTGACGTCGCGACGGCGGCTTACCAACTGCTGATAGGTAAAAGCATCGATGCGCGAGCCAGATGTTTCGGTCGATTTGGCTGCGACCTGGACACTGAGCCAGTTACCAGAGTCTTTGAAAGGAAGAGGCCTGAAGGCAATCGCATAATTCATCACGAAGATAAACAGTGCAAGACCGACGCTCAGCGCGACGACTGAAGCGCTTAGAAGAGAATGCGCTGCAGTCTTTCGCAATAGACGTACCGCGTATCTGATGTCGAACCATAGATTCGTCAGCATTGTAGTAGCTCACTTGTTGAGTAGGATTCGATCTTTGTTTTGCCACTCGCCTGTTTCGGAGGTGATGATTCTGTCTCCCTCCTTCAAACCGGACAGAATCTGAAGATAATCAAGGGATACTTTTCCCGCCTTGATTGGTACCCGCGTCGCATAGTTCCCGCTTTGATCAAGTTTGTAGACCAAAATTGCCGCATTGGCTTTCACATATGCCGGGCGACCAACAAACAAAGTATCCGAAAGTTGACTCAAGTACACCACTCCCTCCACAGGAAGCTGCGGCCGGGCACCAGGCGGAATATCCCCTTTAAGATCGACGTCAACGATAACGATCCCTTCATTCACGGCCGGGTCGACACGCGCCACTACGCCATCGATAGTTCCATTGCGCGTATCTACGACGACGGCTTGGCCTGCATGCACTTCGGTGGCCTCGCGCGCAGGTACCCGAAGCTCGGCGTACAGTTGATCCGGCTGTGCAATACGGCCGATCGGCGCGCCAGGCTGCAACTGCTGACCTACATCGACGGAAACGTCCTGCACGACTCCATCAATGCCGGCAAGTATCTGCAAATTGCCCACTTCATCTTTAGCCCGATCAAGCGCCCTAGCCAAAGCATTCGCTCGCGATTGTCTGACATCAAGCTGAACTTCAATATTGTCCCGGATAGCCTCGAATCGACTCTGCTCAAGCGCAAGTTGTTCAATACCTTGCGCGACATTGAGCTTGCTGCTCTGGTAGTCGATATCGGAAATGATGCGCTGCCCGGCGAGCTTGTTCTCCGCTGCCAACCGCACCTGAGCCCTCTGTAGCGTGAATTTGGCCTGTGTGAGTAAAGCTTCCTGGGTAAGAAGGTTTCCCCTTAACTCCGCCTGCGCAGCCTTGGCCTCATTGACGGCACCCTCCCAAGCAGATCTGGCTTCTTCCGCGCTAGCCACGAGCTGAGGGTTATCGAGTTCAACGAGTAATGCCCCGGCTTTAACAACGTCGCCAGGCTTGACGATTACTTTGGCAACACGCCCTGTCACTTGCGATGCCATATATTCAACATTCTTCGGTACCAACTGACCATTGGCATGCACTTTGATTTCCAACTTGCCTCGCTTGACAACATCGAGCACGACTTTCGATCGCTCAACGCGCTGTGTAGTGAAGTCGATGTTGAAGAGCAGAAAAGCCCCCACTACGACGAAACCTACTAAAGCGGCAATTAGTGCTTGCTTTCCGAGGGACTTCTTCTTTTTGGCTCTTGCGTGATCCATGGCTCTATATTTGGCACTTGTGAGATCTGTAAGTCATACAATAAGCAAATACTGTGCCACGAATTAAATCCATGCAGAACATGCAGTTACGAATCTGCCGGAGCATGGACTCCCAAATATGGGACCCAAAAATCCGCTATTCGAGTGACAATGCAAACAGCGAACGCATGCCGGAAACGTATTCATCCCTCAGGGATTGCGAGGTCAGGATTGAACAAGCGCCAACAACTTCTTCACCTACGTTGCAGCGGTTCTGGTCTTGAACAGCCAAGAGTCGTTGCCGGCTTCCACGATGCTGGTCGGCAGTGAAGCGAAATAGTGGTCACTTTGCCCATGCGATGAAGCCTAGGTTGGTGACGGAGATCAATCAGGAAAGCTTGAGTGCGACTGACTTCAATTCTGTGAAAGACTCGACGCCGACGCGACCAAACTCGCGCCCCCAACCCGACTCACGCCAACCGCCAAACGGCATACTCGGATCTACTGTGTGGTAGCAGTTGACCCAAACGGTACCCGCGTTGAGCGCACGCACCATTCGATGTGCTTTTTTCAGGTCTCTCGACCATACGCCAGCCGCAAGGCCGTAACGCGTGTCGTTTGCTAGCGTTGTGACTTCGGCCATGCTCTTGAATGGCACGACAGATACGACAGGCCCGAATATTTCCTCCTGCACAACTTTCATTCCAGGATTTGTGTTTGCGATGACGGTAGGCTGCATGTAGTATCCTGGCTGCTCAATCCGTGACCCGCCGAGAACGACTTCGGCTCCAGCGTCACGGCCATCATCGATGTAACTTTGGATGCGATTGAGCTGCTTTTCCGAAACAACTGGACCAAGATCGGTTTCCGGTTCGAATGGATTACCGATCGTCATCTTCGCGATTACGTCCGCAATTCCCGAAACGACATTGTCATACACGGAATCTTCCACATAGAGGCGCGTACCGGCATAGCACACTTGCCCAGTATTGAAAAATGCTGCATTGGCCGCACCGCTGATTGCTTGCTCCAAGTCTGCATCGGCGAAAATGATATTCGGAGACTTCCCACCGAGCTCGACGGTCACGCGCTTGAAGTCGTCGGCACACGTGCGGACGATGCTACGACCTACGGCAGTGGAGCCGGTGAAAGAGACTTTATCGACACCGGGATGGCGCACCAACGCTGCGCCAGCGTCAGCGCCGAATCCTGTCAAAATCTGAATAACGCCCGGTGGAAATCCCGCCTCGATTGCAAGTTCACCAAGACGCAATGCGCTGAGCGGCGTCAGTTCGGAGGGTTTCAGGACAATGACGCAACCAGCCGCCAATGCCGCAGAGAGTTTCATCGCGACCTGCAGCAGTGGAAAATTCCACGGGACGATGCCCGCCACGACTCCAAGCGGTTGACGCATGGTATATGCATGATACGGGCTGGACTGAAGCGCTAGGCCAAATGTCTCACCGGTCAACTTGGTGGCCCAACCTGCGTTGTAGCGAATTACCTCGACCGTGAACGGGACATCCAACATCCGTGTGACAGTCAAAGGCTTGCCTACATCTAGCGATTCAATCTCAGCCAATTCCGTCGCATGCAATTCGAGTAAATCCGCCAACTTGAATAAGAGATTCGCACGAAATGACGGTTGCATTGCAGACCACTTCCGAAACGCGAGTCTCGCCGCCGAGACCGCGAGGTCGACATCTGCAATGCCCGCTGCTGCAACATGCGCGGTAACCGTACCATCGGCCGGATTTTCGACAGCAACGCATGCAGCAGACTGCGCATCAACCCATTTGTTATTGATCAATAGCTGCTTCGGTTGCTGTAGAAATGCCGCCAATTTCGCTGAATGACGTACTTGAGATGTCAAGATTGAATTCATATTGACCTGCCTTCAGAAAGAAAAAAAATGCCGCGCAAGGCTTGTCGATAAACTCGAATCCGCCCTTACGAGATCACTCTGCAGCAGGAGAGGCAATTCATAACTCATGGATTTTCCATTTACCGCGCGCAAACAAAATCGCACTAAAGAGAGTCAGCACTGAAAACGAGATCGGAACCGACGCATACACTCCGATCGTATCGAATCCTAATGTCACCGCGAGAACCCAGGCCAGTGGTACCTGCAAAAGCCAGAAGCAAATGAAATTCAGTCGCGCCGGCGTCCACGTATCGCCAGCACCATTGAAAGCGGCCTCGTAGCACATGCCTGCGGCATAGAATGGGAACGCGATAACCACGATACGCAATGCAAGTGCCGCCTCATGTTGTACCTCTGGATCACTCGTGAAGATCAATGAAATCGGCATGGCGAAAGCGAAAAGAATGATGCCCACGACACCAAGAAATACAACGTTATAACGAACGGCAATACGCACCGCCGCTGCCGCTCGATCCGGGTTGCCAGCACCAAGACTCTGTCCAACCAGAGTTGCACCTGCATTGGCCAATCCCAGCGCGGGCATCAACACGAACTGCGCTACCCTAAGCGCAACCGTGCAGCCCGCAAGCGCAGTCGTACCGGAGAGCGCGGCAATGCTGAAAAGCCCAATTGCACTAGTCGTGCTCACGAGCATTTGTGCAATCCCGCTCCATGCGGTGACCATGATCAACCCGATGTCACGCGCCACCGGCTTCAAGTGACGCAGATGCAGGCGTATGCGCAAGCGACTATTGTCGCGCGATAGATGCCACAGTAGAAATAGAACTCCGACTCCGCGACTGATTGTCGTGGCATACGCCGCACCCGTGACACCAAAGTCATGAAACGGACCCAGTCCGAATATCAGACACGGCGACAACACGAGGTTCAAGACATTGGAGAGCCACAAGGCTCGCATAGCCAATGCAGCATCACCGGCGCCGCGGAGAATCGCATTGATCACGAACATCAAGAACACGGTGGCATTACCAGCAAACATAACGCGTGTGTACTCGAGTCCTAGCGTGACGACTGCATCGTTTGCGCCAAGCAGACGCAATATGTCGGCAGAAAAGAAGCATAGCAACATGCCAAGTCCAACTGAGAATAGAATACTCAGTAGGATGACTTGTCCGGCCGAGTGAGCTGCAGACTCGGCCTCTCCAGTCTCACCAATGCGGCGCGCAACAATTGCAGTCGCGGCATAAGATATGCCAATACCAAAAGCGTAAATGAGGCTCATCGCAGCTTCGGTTAGGCCAACGGCCGCCACCGCTTCGCTACTCAGTCGCGAGACCCAGAAAATGTCCACTACTATGAAGACCGACTCCGCGAGCATCTCGAGCACCATGGGAATGGCTAGCAGCGGAATAGCGCGCTTCAAGGGTTCAGTAGTGTAATCGCACTGTCGCCCTTGCAATGCCAAAATGAATACGCGCCATGCTGATAGCGTGTCGGTGGCTGTAGCCTTCGCCCTGGTCGACATTCATACCCCTTTACTATCGCTGTGCGAGTGGCGCGGGAACAATATGCACAAGCTCGCCGATTCGTGAAAGCTAATTGGCTCCACAATGGCACTGTGTTCTGAGTCGCATGTCATTGCTTCATATGATCAATCCACCAGCATAAAACCGCATACGCATATAGTGCCTCTACTCACATTGCTGACGTCGAGCCATGCCGGATTTGACGCAGTACTGGACTATTCTCACGGCGACAGACATAAGTACTATTCGTGAATTTCATACCGCCCGCTTCAACAGGCGATATCCCAAGCGTACTCGCAAAAAATGGACGCAATGCCACGGAACACTAGCATTTCAGGATCCACTGTTATAGGCAACGAAAGAAAGTGCGGTAATGGAGATAACGCGAACACCAACTTAGCCGTGAGCGCGCGTTACACAAAACTATGGAATAGACAGAATCCACGATGCATCAGAACTATCAGTTCGGTGCTGTCTCTTGTATATATTCAAGTTTCACCGCGCCATCGGCATACTTCTTTCTGTACTTGTCGCTGGCTACGAATTCTCGTATTTCTTTGAGCGCGATGTATGCGGTTTGCTCGTGCATGTAATTTCTGAAAAAATAAGGTAAAAATCCACCTTCATTCATGTCGACGATATACTCGACTTCAACTTCAGTATCACCGCGCGGTGTAAATTTCCAGGAATTATTCATGCGCGGCACGCGAACACAACACTCTTCCGGGGGTACAAAGTCTGGCCTACCCAAATATTTCACATGAACAACTTTTGTTTTTGGGTCTTGAAAGACGTCAACCTTGACGACAAATTGTCTTTTGTCAAACGGATCATAGTCATACACGAACGACATATATTGGACTTGCGGACTCTCGTGTTTAATGACGACTGGATCCGTACAGCCTACGTCATCGCAGGTAGTCGGATCTTGCATGAATCTAGTTATGCTCGTCAGTGACGATTTGAAGCGAGTCGTACCTTTATATATAACGATGGTAGAACCAAATGGCTTCATCCACGACACATTGACCCCGTCCTTTTCAGGCAATACATGCCACTTATTCGACCCGGTATACTTGTAAGCGTAGTGAGCCACGATACCTGCCGCAATAATGAAAAGCAGCCCGCGAGTGATAATTCGCTTTAAGCGGCCCTTCTTCGGATCCAGCGTTGCGGCTTCGGCCGTATATGTGGCGCTTCCCATGGCATATCTCCTGCAATTGATAAAATTGATCTTGTCGCGATTGGAACCGCGTGGTGAATTCGTTTTACTTCAAGTTGGCGATAAGGCACCGCTGGGAAACGCATCTTGGATACGCTCAGTGGCCGAAAACCAGAACCAGGCTCGGGCTTGCTCTCGCTGAATCTGTCGCTCACTCGTTCGATTCGCGAGCGGCACGTGCATTTTCCACGACACCACTGAATAGATGCGAGTTTGAATCTATCATGGAAATCAAGCCAGATCAATTTCATCCAAGTCAAAATAACCATTGTAATCATTGACATAGACAGCGGCTCTATGCCCGAATAGCACTACAGCTTCAGTTCGAGTCTCCAAAGTCTTGTCTGCAATGAGCTTTGACTTCACTTTTGTACCGATTCCGTGATGTCGATTCCAGGCAGCCGCCTTCTGCTCCACCGACGGTATTTCGGAGCCCTTTGATGCCGTTACTGATTCACGCAAATCGGAAGCTGATGATTTCTGTTCGGAAGCGGTAGCTCCCTGCACTTTAGGTGGGTTCCTGATTTGATCGCGTATGGTTTTGACCAGACGTGACAATACATCGCCGTGCCCGATTTCTACGAATTCGATCGACTTTTCTTCGGATTCCAGGCCGAGCAGATACTGAACGCTGTCAGACCATCGGACTGCGCTTGCGATCTGGCGCGACAAGGTCTCCACGACAGCGTCGCTTTCGTACGGTCTAGCAGTAACGTTTGAAACTACAGGTATCTTCGGCACTGAAATACTGAATGACTGCAGGAAACCCAAGAACTCCGTCTGCGCATCACCCATGAATCGCGTGTGGAACGCGCCGCTGGTTTTCAGCGGGAAGTAAAGCACCCTGCCCTTCTGCAAGAATTGTTGTGCTGCAACGACCTCATCCTTCAGGCCTGAGATCACGATCTGCGAAGGCGTATTGAAATTGGCGAGCGCAACATTCAAGAGGCCATGCTCTTTCAAAGTCGTCTCGATGTACTCCGGTGTCGCGTTCATGACTGCAGCCATGCCACCGCCTGAAACCCTGCTCATCAGCTGCCCGCGCTTCTGAACCAACTTCAGTCCAACCTCGAAATCAAAGCATTCTGCAGCCAACAACGCGTTGAACTCACCAAGGCTATGTCCAGCCAGAAAATCGGGTTTTGAACCGGCATTTCTGATCCACTTTAGATACGACAGTGCATTGACAACGAACAAGGCCGGCTGCGTGAATTGAGTGCTGTCAAGTTCTTTTCGCGGATCGTCAAGGCATAACTCTTTGATCGAATATCCGAGTATCGCATCAGCCCGCGCTGTCAAATCTGGAAATTCATCGAATAGCGTGCCGCCCATGCCACATGCTTGCGACCCTTGCCCCGGAAACATACACGCTTTCATACATGACTCCTTCACATTAACTTTGTCGATGCGAGAATATGCTGATCAAGACGAGACATGCTTCGACTGACAGCGTATTGATCAATGGACATATTCTCAACTAACCCCACCGAAGATCAGAAGATCGAAGATCAGAAGATCAGAAGATCAGAAGATCAGAAGATCAGAAGATCAGAAGATCGGAAGATCGGATCATAATTGCCTGCTACTTTCTTTTTCATATAACAAAGTAGCGAGCGCACCGATGTTCTCTGCATGTATGGTCTCGGCAAGTGGTATATCGAGAGTCATGGCTTCTAGAGTCATCATCACGATTTCAGAACGGTCTATGGAGTTCGCACCTAAAGCGCGTAGGGAATCGGTCCACTGGAACTCATGCGATTCCAATTGCGGCATGATTTCCCGGGCATTCTGCGCGATGAGTGCGAAAATGTCTTCTTTGTTCATTCTGTTTTCCTTGTACCAGAGAAACGTCCGGCAAACGCTTGCCGGCGCTGATTTACCGTTCAAACGTCCAGATTACGATACGAACTCGTACTCGCGATGGAATTCTTTGATTTCCTTCAAAAACAAAGTCGGGCTTCCGTGCGCAGAAAGCGCCGCGGGAATGAAATCATGATTCAAGACAACATTCCGCGTGCCGAACTTGACAGTATTATTGGTCACCAAAAGCTCGTCGTATTCTTCCATAGTCAACTCACAGCGACGATCGAGGTGATCCTTGATTTTTTGTGCCCGCAGACGTGCCTGTCCATCTCTTCCTGATACGCCACTGAAGAATTCGGAGCAGCAGCCGGAGCCATAAGAGAAGCAGCCGATCCTCTTGGGTTCGTCAAAATCGCCATGATCGATAGCGCTCGCTATCGCCATCAACGTACTAGCACCCATGATATTTCCAACCCTCTGACCATAGTGCAGACTCGGCTGCATACGCCGTTCGAAATCGGCTTCTATCTCATTTGGGCGTGCCTTCGCGATTTTACGCATGATGTTTCGATGCGCTCCCTTTACCATTCCACCAAAAGGCGTATGCATCGCGAGGTAGCCGAAGGAAGAAACCAGATCGGCGCCATCGACGCGTTTCTTGTATTCAAGAAAAGCCTTCTCGCAACAATCCAGATAGGACAAAAGCGACAGGTCAGCGTCGCCGGCTTCTTTGTCAGGCGCTGGTCTGCAGGTATCCATCACTTCGTATCCGTAATATCCGCTGGCTCCGACATCCACTTGAAAAATGCTAGGCGTCTCGCTGATTATCGCTGCTACTGCGCCTGCACCACTGCTCGGCTCGAAAAAAGACCAGTCTTCCGTCAGCCCTTCACCGCCCTCTTCGACCATGAATCGCGATATATCTGTCGCGATCAGTAACACTTTCGCACCCGGCGACACGCCTGACAGGATGAAGTTGACCGCCGTCTGCAATCCAGCTACTCCCGAATAACACGCATTCTTGAGCTCGAACAGACGACAGTTGCGGTTGAGGCCTAGCAGGCTATGGAAGTAAGTGCTCATCGACTTCCCGAAATCGAATGCAGATTCGGTGCAGGTGATAACCACCTCGATGCGATCTTTTTCTTCTTGCGACAAGGCATCGACCAAAGGCTTTGCTGCGTTGACACCGAACGTAATCGGGTCTTCGTAGGGTAACGCGACAGTTTTCTCCCTCATCAACAGATTGGAGAATCGGGTCATGTCGAGACCACGATGCAACGCGAGCTTCTCTACATCAACCCGCGCCGTGCCGGCGAAGACATTCAAAGCCTCGATACCTACAGCTCGCATATTGACCTCTGCTTATCATTGATGCCGCTGATATGTCGTAGAGCAATAAACTCATCGACTACCCATAGCGTTTATTAGTGGAATTCAAATAGCTTGGCACGATCCCGCACATGTCTCTGACGAAACTCCGCGAATCGATGCTTATCTCGGAAATGCAGGTAGATATTCTCTCGCATTACGCACGTGAAGGTCAGTCCAGGCGGCTTACCGTACGAGTGCCCCGGAAAGATTCTCGTATCCGGCATAACCTCACGCTTCAACCTTTGCAGACTCTCGAACATCTGATATGCCGCCTCGACATCTGGGCAAATCCCGCAACCCTCCACGAACAGAACATCGCCAGTGAACAGGTTCTCGCCGATTAGATAGCAAATGCAACCAGCCGTGTGGCCCGGGGTCAACAGCGGTTTTATCTCCATCTGGCCAATATACCAAGCGCTTTCGTCTATACCGACCAGTTCCGGTGCGGAGAAACCAGATGCGTCGATCTCCTGCTTCGACATCCAGATCGGACAACCGAACTTGGCCGCCAATGGTCTTGCCAGGTCGACATGATCGGCATGCGCATGCGTAAGCAGTATGCCTTCAAGACTGGCCTGCGCATGAGATAGCGCGCGCTCTACAACATCCATCTGCCAGGCCGGATCAACAATAACCGCACGCCGACTATGCGAATCGACGACCAGGTAATTGTAATTCGTCATCGAACCGAGCTTCGTTCTCAGGACCTCGACAACAGGGTCACCCCTCTTCCAATCTTGATCTTGCAGATGGCTAAAGCTCATAGAAATGACTGCCCAAAGCTCTTTGCGTATCTTCCAGTTGCTGATAGCAAAGCGTGGAATTCAAAGAAGAAATCATACGACAATTCAACGAGGCCGCAAACGGTGCATGCGCCGAACTGAGAGTAAACACGGACGGAACATGAGTAGTCAAGGCCGAATCTCCGTCAAATCGGTAAATAGCGAAAGATGATTGTCGCGTTTCGTCTTCATCGACACATACTTGCTTCCTGATCACTACAAATCCAGAGACACATCGTACTCCTTGATCCACATACCGACAGAGAGCACTCGCTCCAAATCGGCGCGTTCGTAGTGCAGCGAACGTGTTTCCTGCATGGGACGATCGAGCAGGCGTTGGATATATCGTTTATTGAAGAGGTGAACAGCAGGATGCGAAGTGTCGTTCATCAGTCCCGACACTTTGGCGCGCAGTGCTCGTTCATAACTCGGGTCTTGTGTCGATGGATACGGACTTTTCTGGCGCTCGACGATCGATGCCGGCAGAAAGTCACGCGTCGCTGCGCGAAGAATGCTCTTCTCCCGTCCGTCGAACGACTTCATGCTCCATGGAATGTTGAACACATAATCGATCAGTTGAGGATCGCAGAAGGGCACACGAACCTCCAGGCCAACAGCCATGCTCATGCGATCCTTTCTGTCCAGCATGAACTGCAAAAAACGGGTGAGATGCAAATAACTGAGTTCGCGCATGCGCTCGTCGATCGGACCCTCAGCTGCCAGCTTCGGAACCTCGCCGATTGCCTGTTCGTAGCTCTCGATCTCGAAGTCTTTGAGATTCAATTGACCACGCAAATCGCGATTCAAGATTTCAGAACTATTGAATACGTTTCCTGTACTCGCCAGCCATGGAAATCTTGCTGCAGCGACAACGTTCGGATCATGAAACCACGCATAACCACCAAAAATCTCGTCTGCCGATTCACCGGAAAGTGCTACGGTCGACTCGCCACGTATCGCTCGAAAAAGCCGGTAGAGCGACGTGCACATATCACCAGACAGATTAAGCGGCATGTCGCTTGCGCGTAGAACGGTCAGATTCAGCTGGTCATCGTTCAGCTCGCTACTATCCAATACGATCTCGGTATGGTTGCAGCCCGTATGCTCGACGAACTCCCGCACGTACGGAGTATCGCTGGACTTATGCGCACCGTTGCCCGCGAATGCGTGGCCATGGCTTTCAAAATCGACTGAAAACGACCTGGTAGCGCCGCCATGCTGCGAAGTGATGCGATGCGCCATCGCTGTGATGGCAGAAGAGTCCAAACCGCCCGATAGCAAAGCGCATAACGGAACGTCGCTGACGATTTGCTGCTCGACGGACTTACCGAGCAGTTCTGCGACTCTTTGGATCGTCCGGGGCAGATCGTCCTCATGCGCATGCGCCTGTAGCTGCCAAAATTGTCGCTTCTTGAGACCATGCCGATCGAACCACATGAGCTGCCCAGGTCGAACTTCGTACATCCCCGAATATACAGTGCGCTCCGGGGTCCTTGCCAACACGAAAATCTCACGGAAACAATCTTTGTCCGCACTCGGTCGAACATCTGGATGCGCAAAAATAGCTTTCGGCTCCGAACCAAACAAAACGCCATCGGACATTGGATAGTAATATAGCGGCTTGATACCCATGAAATCCCGGGCAAGCAAAAGCTCTTCGGTGCGTGCATCCCAGATCGCCAACGCGAACATGCCGTTCAGGCGCGCAAACAAGTCATCGCCCCATTGCAAATACCCGCGCATAACCACTTCAGTATCGCAACGTGAGACGAATTCATGCCCCAATCCCTGGAGCTCGGAACGCAGCTCCATGAAGTTGTATATCTCGCCGTTGTAGCTGAGACAAGCAATAGGCCGCTCGCCATCATGCTCCAGCAAGGGCTGCGCGCCACCAGCCAGATCGATGACAGCCAGGCGTCGATGCCCTAGACCGACATGGCGATCTACCCATATGCCGCCGGCATCCGGCCCGCGCAACGACAAAGTCTGCGTCATCTCAGCAACGACCGCGCGACGCTCGCGCAGATCGCTTCCATAGCTCAACCAGCCTGTAATCCCGCACATTATCCAGCGACTCCCGAGTTTCTTTGAGCAAATATGCCATTCACATCAGACAACAACACACCAGATATCGCATGAAGCACTACTTTGATTCACTTTCTGCAGACAAGACCGGCATGATTTCTGACCGCTGCAGCTTTCGCATTGCAAGGCCTTTGATTTCGACCAGAATCTCCCCATTCCCGTTGCACAGACTGACATCAAAAGTGCGGAAATCGTCATTGTTCGGCACAACCTTTACGGCGCGCGCATATGCATAGCATACCGATGGTACCCGACGCACGATCGTCAGCTCTTCAAGCGCGAACGGCACAAAACCGGCACTCGGCATACACGTGCCGATCTGCGCGATGGCAGCTTGAAATGCACCGTCGATAACGGACGGGTGCAATATGAAATTCTCCGCATGACTGTCGATCGAGTCATCAAATGCCAGAAGGGCGAGTACGAACGAATCGCAAACATACAGTTCTTTCACGCTGCGGAATGAATATCCGTACCCGATCCCGCGCGCCTCAAGTCGCCGATAGTGCGAAGAAGCGTCGAAGTGAATGCACTCTGATTTCAGCGCCTTTATCGGCAAATCAACTCTTTCAACGGGCGCGCCGCTCGTTGCGTAAACCAGCTTCCCTCTCGAATACGTTACGCTCTGACCAGCCTCGTCAGATGAAGTGACAACGTACTCGATGCTGTTATCCGTACGCTTCACATATGTGCGAACCAGTTGCGCATCGGCGCGCAAGTGCAAAGGTGCTGTCCATACGACATCTACGAAACTGTCGATTCGCTTTTCACCAGCTAGCGTTCCGCACGCGAGAGCGATCTCCATAAGCGCAGCCGGTGGCAGAAGCCGCTTACCTTGCAGCGAAGTATCGAATGCGTATCGACCCGGTGCCGAGACCCATGAATCGAAGCATATGCCGTTCAAAGTGGACGAATTGTATGAAACCAGCGGATGCAAGCGTTCATTTTCGAACGAATCAGCCGACATTCTTCTCGGCAAGTCGTCATTGACGATCCAGCATCTGTCACTCGCGAAGGGATAGGTCGGTGCTGAAACGTACGAAGGAGTGCTGTTTCCGTACAGCGCGTTCCAGGCCGGCTCTTCGCCGGACACCCAACGCTGTGCCGCAAGCACGGAAACATGCTGTCGAGACATTTCGACATGCGTCTCATGCGCTACCTTCTTCGACCGGCGGCGTGCGTCGACGGATCCGATGTATACACCGCTCGATGGATCATTCCTCAACCAACCGAGCAGTGCATCGCGGGCTTCAATCACGTTCGACGCAATCAGTGCCAACCGCTCTTTCATCGGCTCCCTACCGAGCTGAAGCGTATAACAAAGTCTTGCCAGATCAATGCTTTGATCAGCATCAAGAAATGCCACGAAACGATGCGCATATGCCCGCAAACGTTCTTGGGTCGCAGCGGAAATTGCGAACACATACGGTGCGACACAAACGTCCGCCTTGGACGGTTCCTGAACGACATGCTCCTCCAGAACTACGCAAGCATTGACGCCGCCTGCACCAAATGAATTTATCAATGCACGCCGCGGTTGATCATCGATACGATCCCAAGGCGCCAGTGATTGCTGCAGGTAGAAGGGAGAATCCGCCAACTGAAGATCCGGGTTGGCATCGATCGAGTACAACGTGGGCGCAAGCTGGTGATGCTGCAGTTGCAGCAGCACCTTGGTCATGCTCGCGATGCCAGCGGCAGATTCCGAATGGCCGATATTCGCCTTGACGCTACCGAGCGAGCAATATTGCTTTTTTGAAGTCCTGCGCTGAAAAGCCTGCGTAAGAGACAACACTTCCAAGCTGTCGCCGAACGGAGTTCCAGTTCCATGCCCTTCTACACAGCCGATCGAATCAGGGCTGACCTTCGCTGTCCTGAGCGTCCGGTCGATCAACTCGGCTTGTGAATTCGGGTTCGGTGCCGAATAGCCGTTCGAGCGGCCGCTATGATCGTAAGCGCTTCCAACGATGACGCCATAAACACGATCGTTGTCAGCAATCGCGTTCTCCAGTGGCTTCAGGATGAAACTACCCACACCTTCACCTGGCACGAACCCGTCGTCTCCTACGCCATAACTACGCGTTTTCCCACCGGTTGCCAGCATGCGCCGCTGGCACAGCGATAGATACTTTGATGGATGGAGATATAGATTGACGCCGCCTGCGACTGCCAGCTGGCACTCGCCACGTCTCAGACTCTCGCATGCCATGTGAACAGCGACCAGCGATGATGAACACGCGGTGTCGACAGGCAGGCTGGGGCCCTTGAAATCGTAAAAATAAGAAACCCTATTGGCGATTGACCATGGCATTGCGCTTGGCATCAGCATGTTGCCTTCCCGCTGTGCCTGGTCCATCAAAAGCTGGTATGAATTCGTCGTCACACCAACAAAGACGCCAACGTCCGCGCTCTTGCCTTTTGGATGCCTGATTTTGAGACTGTCACGTGTGTAGCCAGCGTCTTCGAGCGAGCTCCAGACCGATTGCAGGAAGAGACGTTCCTGCGGATCCATCACGTTCGCTTCCTCTTTCGGTATCTTGAAAAAGGCCGAATCGAATTTGTCAACGTTATCCATGAAGCCACCGGAACGGCAGTAGATTTTCCCGTCTACTGCGGCCGAGGGATCCGGATCGTAGTACTCGTCGGCGTTCCAGCGATCCACGGGAACGGCGTCTGTCACGTCGACACCACCCCTCAGATATTGCCAGAACTCGGTCATGTTGCTCGCTTTTGCATGACTTGCATGCACTCCAATGATCGCTATCTTCTGCGGAGCTTGGATTTCCGCAGATGCGGGCGCGGCGAATAGAGTCGGTTTCTCTTCGACTGTCTCGTGTACGCCAATGGAAGGCGCCGTGGTGGGCGTATCGAGATCGCTCTCATCCAATGATCGAGTCGCGCCGAACTTTTTCAACAGAGCGGATTGCGCATGGCGCGATAAGAACAAGGCGACTTCTTCGATGGTTTCATGTTCGTACAACAATGTTTTCGGCAACTCTCCCAGATCGCGTTCAAGTCTTGCGTTGAGTTTGCTGATCACGACAGAATCCAGACCGAACGATTCCAGACGTTCGCGCGTGTCGATGCTGGCTGGATCGTACTTGATTTCATCCCCGATCAATATCTTGAGATACTCAATGGTCGAGCCGAGCAAGTCCGATGTCACATCGGGTTTGATTCCTTCCGCTGGATCGTGAACGGCAACAGCACGATTCAGACTTTCGATATATCCACGGATTCTGCTTGGCAGGCCGTAGACCGCGATGCCTTGCACTGCGTCCGCACAAAGAACATCCTCGAAATATCGCATGCCTTGCTCTGTAGGCATTGGCAAGAGCCCTGTCTTCGCGAGGAGAAGCGCGGCATTCTCTTGCGAAACATGCATTCCACCGTCTTTCCAAAGCGGCCAGTCGATAGATGCCGTCCGTCCCTTGCGCAAACCGATGGCACGCCTCCTCTCCCGGTTCTCCGCGAACGCATCGAGAAAATGATTCGCATAGGCATAGTCACACTGCCCTGCATTGCCCGTCACTCCAGCGATCGAAGAGAACATGATGAATACATCGATATCCTCGGCAGCTGTCGCTCGATCCAGATGGACCGCGCCAAACATCTTTGGCGCGAAAACATCCTGCATTTGTTCGAGCGTCTTGTTCATGACGAATGAATCGCGTGTTACGCCAGCCGCGTGTATAACGCCGTTGATTGCGCCGTACCGTGCCTTCGCATCGTGTACGATTCTTTGCGCATCTTCCAACCTGGAAACGTCTCCTGCGACGTAAACCACGTCCGACGCGTACTTTCTCAGCCGCACCAGTTTCTCTTCATGCTGCGCTGTGACAACCTTTCGGCCAACAAGCACCAGACGCGCGGCATAATGCTCCGCAAGGTACTCGCCAAACATCAGACCCAAGCCGCCAAGACCACCTGTAATCAGGTACACACCCCCGTGTTTCAAAGGCGTTTGTGCCGACGCCCGATTCGAAGAAATATCAAGCGGTACCGTTTTCTTGACCTGGCGATTTCGCGTCCGTGTCGATGGATCGAATCGATATCGAACTTCCTCGACAACAGGCGAAGGATCCTGAATCTCTCTGAGCACGATCGCGATTTCGTCGGCGATCGACAAACCTCCGTTCTCATAGCCGTCTATACAGATCGTTCTACCGCTGAAACGCGGCTGTTCCTGTACGAGCGTCTTCAGGAATCCTGCGATGGCGGCGTGTTGGGGCACTGGACCTACGATACCTGCATTCGACACAGAGAGAATGCGCACTGCATGCTTGGCATCGATGAAGGCTTTCACGATACTAAGCAACATAGACACGTCTTTCGTCAAAGAGTCCGCCTGAACTTGCAAGCTGTCGAGGTCGTCGCCACCCCGACAACGGAGCAGGACTGCCGACGGCAGCATGTCTCGATTCCCCAGGGAAGCTACGACGCGCTTGAAATCCGCTTCTTCGTCCGTGCGAACCTCGAATTCGGTGGGACTTATCTCTCGAAACGCGTCGGCCTTCTTGATGCGGATGATCGGCATCTGGCTCGCTATTGCCGGGTGCTGTTCTGAAACACCACTGAAAAGCAAGTCAGTTTCGTCCAGCAGTAGCAACGGCGCGCCGGTAGAGGTGACCGATAACATTTCAAGAGGTGCATCGAGCCAACGCACGCCATAGTTCATACGCTCTGCAGTTTCTGCGGGATGCGTGGGCAAGGCAACAGGCGTTGCGGACGTCGGTGCAGGTGCAGGTGCTGGTGAACGTGACTGGACTGGAGTCGTATCGATCCAATACCGTTGCTTGTTGAAAGGATAGGTCGGCAGTGAAACGCGCTTGGGCCGTTCTTGACGATGCAGCAGAGACCAATCGACCTCCGCGCCCATGATCCATAGCCTTGCCAGCTTCGAGACATCATGCGCCGACGCAAGATCGCGCATGAATGACATGCCGGCGTTGCCTTCGACCAGTCGATTCGCGTAGTACGGTATGTCGCTTGCGTTCCCGTACAGCACACAATCGTCGCTGGCCAACGAAGGAATGCTCGAGTCCGAATGTGCTGAAGCGACCCATTGTTCGAGCCTCTCGACCAATTCCGCAAGGTCAGCAGCGATGATCGCCAGTCGCACGCCCATCGATGTACGACCGACCTGCAGTGTGTACGCGACATCCCGTGCGGTTAGCGCGTCTTTGTTGCGTCCGATGAATTCGACCATGCGTTGCGCGTGACGAACCAACGTTTTCGCATCGCGCGCGGACAGCAGAAAAACTTGCTGTCGAGAAGAGAGCGCAACGTCTGCCGTCCGCGAGTCGATGAACTCTTCCAGTATCACATGGGCATTGGAACCGCCCGCACCGAAGGAACTCACGCCGCTGCGTCGCGGTCGACCCTCGTGCCGCAACCATGGCCCAAGTCTGGTTTGCACGTGAAATCTGGAATCGCCGAAGTCGATGTTCGGATTGAGTGTCTCCGCATGCAACGATGGAACGACCTGATCGTGTTTAAGTTGCAGCAATACTTTCGTTACAGCTGCGATTCCAGCTGCGGACTCCAGGTGGCCGATGTTCGATTTGACAGACCCGATCGCGCAGGGCTCGGTGCGTGTTCCATAGCCATTGAACGCATTCGAAAGACCGGCGATCTCGATGGGATCTCCGAGCGATGTGCCCGTACCATGCGCTTCGATATAACTCAACGACTGCGGTTCGACGTGCGCTTTCTCGAGCGCCGCAATTATCAAGTCGGCCTGTGCGTTTGGATTGGGAACAGTATAGCCATTGGTCTTACCGCCATGATTGATCGCGCTGGAGCGAACTACGCCGTAGATGTGATCTCCATCGCGCAGGGCATGGTCAAGCGGCTTCAAGTACACAGCACCGACGCCTTCGCCGGGGACGTATCCGTCGCCCCCGGCACCAAAGCTGCGGCAACGACCGTCGCTTGACGCGAACTTGCCTTGGCTCAAGGTGAGATATTTATGCGGATGGACAGAAACGTTGACACCACCCGCGATCGCGGCATCGATGTTTCCGCGACGAATTTCCTCGCATGCCATATGTATGGCGGTCAGCGACGACGAGCACATCGTGTCAAGAGCGATGCTGGGCCCATGCAGATTGAAAAAATACGAAACCCGGTTGGCGATGGAAGCCTGAGAGGAACTCGGTACGCCGACATGGCCGGCCGCGAGCGAATTGACGCCATAGAGTTCGTACTGACTCCACATGACACCGACATAGACGCCTGTGCGCGTTTCGGCAAGACTTTGCTTGCTGTAGCCGGCATCTTCGATCGTCTGCCAGGCGGTTTCCAGGAACAAACGTTCCTGCGGGTCGATCAACTCGGCTTCCTTGGGCGCGATATTGAAGAACAAGGGGTCGAATTTGTCGACATCGGAGATGAAGCCTCCCCATTTGCTATAGCTCTTGCCGGCCTTGTCGCGGTCCGGATCGAAGTACAGTGCATGATCCCAACGATCGCCGGGGATTTCCGTAATGCAGTCGCGGGCGTTTTTGAGGTTGTCCCAGAAACCTTCAAGGTCGTCGCTGAGCGGATATCTCCCTCCCATACCGACGATCGCGACCTCCCGCTCGGTACGCCGCGATGCATCGACTATACGTTGCCGTAACTGAAGCTTCGATGCTACTGGCGCGCCCGGTTGAGCGTCAGCCGCCTGCGCATTCTGTAGTGGCTGTCCAATCTCGCGCTTGACGATATCTCGATTGACGATCTCCGGGAACGCTTTCGCAAGATACTTTGCGAGTGCGGCGATGGTCTGGTATTCGAAGAAGAGCGTCTTGGACAATGATCCGAACGTCTCTTCGAGCTGATTCGTCAATCGCATCGCCAGAACGGAATCGATACCGTAATTTTCGAGCGGTGCATGCGCATCGATCCGGTGAGCTGGCAACTTGAGCAGCGCTGCGAACTTTTGCCGCAGATAATTCTCCATCCCGTCGTCGACATCATGTCCGACCAACGGTTCGACTTTCGCCATCGGCGCTGCGGCCTTCATGGCGGCCGAGGTTGGTTTCACCATGCCCAACGTTCTTTTCAGTTTCGCGACATCACCCTCCATCACCAGGATGCGATCGCAGTCGAGCGCGAGACCTCGCTGTAGAGTCCGCAACCCGTTCGTCGTCGAAAGCGGCTGCATCCCGGTCGTCTGAGCGATTTGTTCCGTGAGTCCGGCGGGCAATTGCATACCGCCCTCCCTCCATAAC
Organism: Lysobacteraceae bacterium; assembly: GCA_040079515.1. Lineage (GTDB taxonomy): Bacteria > Pseudomonadota > Gammaproteobacteria > Xanthomonadales > Xanthomonadaceae > Lysobacter_I. The sequence continues at coordinate 16,229 of JBEBKD010000028.1, read as the reverse complement.
GGCCAATCGATCGACAATGTCCGTCCGTGCCGCTCTCCTGCACGAACGAGGCTATTGCGATACTGCGCGAACTCGTCGAGAAAACCATTCGCGGCGGCATAATCGGCTTGCCCGACATTGCCGAATGCGCCAGCGACGGATGAAAACATGACGAAGAAATCGAGCTCGACGCTACGACTCGCCATGTCCAGATTAAAAGCGCCTTCAGATTTCGGCGCGAGCACGTCGCGGAATTCGATCGCAGTCTTCTTCAGGATGAAGCCATCCGATGTCATCCCCGCGCTGTGCAGGATGCCATCCAGACGACCGTATTCCGCGATGATGGATGAGATAGAAACGTCTACATGAGAGGACTCGCCCAAGTCCATACTTCGATAGTGAAGTCGTCCTGCACCATGCGCACTCAAGGTATCGAATCGTTGCAGCTTTTCGCCGCTCAGATCGCCGCGCCCGGACAAGATCACATAAGAGTGATGTGTATTTTCCAGTATTTCCTTGGCGAATAATGCACCCAGACCACCTAGGCCACCGGTGATCAGGTAGACACCGCGATCCTTGAATGCGGATACGGGGTCGCTTGTCTCATGCTGTTCACGCCAATGCATTCCCATCGGCGATATGCCGCGCCCGAATCGGACCACAGCCTCCGTGGCGAGCGCCTGCGCCTGATCGAGCTGCCGCGCCAACGCCGAAGCGGTGACATCCCCTTGGCTGACGACAAGCTGACCATGGAATTGCGGATTCTCCAATGCCGCCGATTTCAGCAATCCTGAAAGTCCTGCGAAAACGGATTGCTCCGGATCATCGCCGATGACGACCTGCATGAGTACGGCGCCAGCCGGCTTGTTGGACAGTACGGATTTGATCCGATCGAAACATGTCAGCGCATACTCGCCATAGCGCTTGGCCAGATTCTTGTCGACCGGTTTCGATGTGACTGTGCAATGACAATCCGGCACAAGTTTCTGCAAGTCGCCTGGCAGTATCCCCGGCAGCTCGCACAGGACCACGTGCCGCTGTGCCCAAGCGGTCTTTGCGCGTTCCGCTTCGATCGCATGCCACTCAGGCACGGACGTCAACAATCCGGCCGGAGCTTCGCTTGTCCGTAAAGATATGCCATCGAGAACACGCGTGGAAAAGCCATGCATTTGTACGGCGACGAGGCCATTTTCATCGCATACATCGATATCCAACTTCACAACCGCATCGTCAACCGCGCTGCCTGGCGCGCAGCGGACCCATGCGAACATTCGCGCCGCGCACTTGCCGAAGACACGCACCATTTCGACCGCAAATGGCAGGCGCGCCCGATTCACCCCTGTCATCAGGCCAACGGACGCTTGCAGGGCACCATCGAGCAGGCTTGGATGAAGCGTGTAGGACTCTGCGCCGGCGCCGACACAGGGCGGTAACTCCAAGTGCGCAAGCAGTTGGTTTTCACCACGATGCACGCCTCGAACCGCTTGATGCGCTGGGCCGTACAATAGTCCCATCGCAGCGAATTCCGCGTAGATCTCACTCGGCACCATCGTTTCGAGACCCATTTTCGACGTCAGCTGTGCGATATCGATCTTCTCTTGCACCACACCTTGCACATACTGCGCACGGCCTTGGCAGTGTTCGACCCACTGCTCGTCCTCGCCGCTGACGATGTCGTATTCGATCTCTCCATCTGCGGTTGCTGACAAAACGATGGCTACTTCTGTCTCGCTGCGTACGACCAGCGGTTGCGCCCAGATGCTGTGACGCAATTCGAGCACTGCGCTGCGCGACAGGGGCGGCACCGCCTGTTCTACTGCTGCTCGCGCCATTTCGAGGTATGCGACCGCAGGCAGGACGCGTTCGTCCGCATCCCCGAGCTTCACTCGATGATCTGCGAGATACGGCTCATCGCCGCTGAACGTAGTGCTGTAGCGCTGCTCGGCGAAATCTGAGATGTTCGCGTGCAGCAGCGGATGCAATTGCGCCGCGCCATTCGTCGCGCCCACCGGACCCGTTCCCGCATCGATCCAATAACGCTCCTTCGCGAACGGGTACGTCGGCAGACTCATCCGCCGCGGCAGCACGCCGTCGTACAGACGCGGCCACCGAACCTCCAACCCCTTCACCCACAGCTCCACCACCTTCTCGTACTTCCGACCCGACAGCCAGCGATCCACCGCCTGCCGCAGATCCGCGTCGGTACTGAACAGCGTCAACAACTCCTTGTGACGCTTTACCTGACCCAGATACAGATCCTCGACCTCACCTTCGTCGCGCAGATACCCCTGCAGCGTCTCCACCAGCTGATCGATGCTCTCCACCACCAGGCCCAAGCGCTCCTCCATCGCCTCGCGACCGACCTGCAGCGTGTAGGCCAGCGAGCCCAGATCCATCGGCGTCGACGATGCTGCGATGAAGTCCACCAGCCCCTGCACTTGCTGCTTCAGCTGCGCTGGCGTCCGCGCCGACAGCACCACGATCGCAGGACCCGACCACGCCACCGACACCGGCGCCTCGTACTCCTCCACGATCATGTGCGCGTTCGAGCCGCCTGCACCGAACGACGACAGACCCGCGATCCGCGGCACATGACGACCGTCCATCACCGGCGCCACCCAATCGGTCAGCGTCTGGTTCACCGTGAACGGACTGTTCGCAAAATCGATGTGCGGGTTCAGCTGCGCCGAGTGCAGCGACGGCACCACCTGACGGTGCTGCATCTGCAGCAGCACCTTGGTCAGACCCGCGATCCCCGCCGCCGCCTCGCAGTGGCCGATGTTCGACTTCGCAGAACCGATCAGACAGAACTGGCGGTCCTGCGTCGTCCGCCCGAACGCCTTGTTCAACGCCGCGATCTCGATCGGATCGCCCAACTTCGTTCCCGTCCCGTGCGCTTCGATGTAGCTGATCCGGCGCGCGTCGATCTGCGCTTCGTCCAGCGCCTGAGCGATCGCGCTCGCCTGCGACTGCGGGTTCGGTACCGTGTAGCCGTTGGTACGACCGCCGTGACTCAGGGCGCTGCCGCGGATGATCCCGTAGATATGATCGCCGTCGCGCTGCGCGTCCGACAGACGCTTCAGCACCACCGCACCGACGCCTTCGCCGGGAATGTAGCCGTCGCCGCCTTCGCCGAAGCTCTGGCAGTGTCCGTCGCTCGAGATGAACTGGCCCGAGCTCAGCACCAGATACTTGTTCGGATGAATGGTCACATTCACGCCGCCGGCGATCGCCAGGCGCGTGCGTCCAAGCCGCAGGTCCTGACAGGCGAGATGGATCGCGGTCAACGACGACGAACACATCGTGTCCAGAGTCATGCTCGGACCATGCAGGTCCAACGCGTACGACACCCGGTTGGCGATGCTCGCGAAACTGCCGGCCAATCCCATCCGCTGTCCACGAAGACTCGCCTCGGCGCCGAACAGCTGATACTCGCTGTACATCATGCCGACATAGACGCCGACATCGCTCGAGGCCTCGTCGGTGCCACGCAGACTCGCCCGCGAGTAACCCGCGTCCTCGATCGCCATCCAGGCATGCTGCAGGAACAGACGCTCCTGTGGATCGATCCGCTCCGCCTCCAGCGGCGACATACTGAAGAACAGCGGATCGAACTCGTCGACACCAGTGATGAAGCCGCCCCAGCGACTGTAGTGACGACCGCTCTGCGTGCGGTCTTCGGTGAAATAGTCGCGCCAGTCCCAACGCTCCCGAGGGATCTCGGTGATGCAGTCCTTGCCGTCGCGCAGATTGCGCCAGTACGTCGCCAGATCCGGCGCCTCCGGATAGCGCCCACTCAGTCCCACGATCGCGATCGGCTCGGCCGATCGCTCCGCAGCGCCCGCCGCCTGCGGCAGCACCGACGGCGACAGACGCGCCGACAGCGAACGCGATCGCGTCGCAGGCTTCATTTCCGCCGCGCGCACGGCCGCAGGCGCTTCCACCGCTGCCGCCGTCCGCGACTTCGCGAACAGACCGCTCAACACCGGCGACTGCGTCGACACCAGATGATCCGCCAGCTCCGCAATGCTCCGGTACTCGAAGAACAGCGTCTTCGACAGCGAACCGAACGTCTTCTCCAGCGCATTCGTCAGACGCATCGCCAGGATCGAGTCGATCCCGTACTGCTCCAGCGGCGCACGCGGATCGATCCGGTGCGACGACAGCTTCAGCAACGCGGAAAATTGACGGCGCAGCCAGTCCTGGGTCTTCTCCAACAGCTCACCATCGTCCAGCGGCGCATCGACGACGATCGTCACCGCCTGCGGCGCATGCATCGATGCCGTCTCGTTCAACGTGCGCTCCAGCTTCGACAGCACGCCTTCCATCACCACGCTGCGCTCATCGCCCTGCGACACGCTGCGATAAAACGCCTGCAGACCGTTCACCGTCGACAGCGCCACCATCCCCGTCGTCCGCAACAGCTCCGACTGCAGCGCTTCGCCCAACTGCATTCCACCCGAGGCCCACAGCGGCCAGTGGATCGAGACCGTCCGCCCAACGCGCTCGCCCGCCGACACCCGACCGTTCCGGTGCCGCGCAAACCCGTCCATGAATCCGTTCGCCGCCGCATAGTCCGACTGGCCCACGTTCCCGAACGCGCTCGCCACCGACGAAAACAACGCGAAAAAATCCAATCCAACCGTACGCGTCGCTTCATCCAGATGCCATGTCCCCGTCACCTTCGGCGACAGCACCTCGCGAAACTCCGATGCGCTCTTCTTCAAGATGAAGTTGTCCGCGATCATCCCCGCACAGTGCAGGATCCCGTGCAGTCCGCCCTCACCGACCAGAATCTCCGCGATCGCGCCGTCCACCTGCGCACGATCCGACAGCTCCAGCGACCGGTAGCGGATGCGTCCCGCGCCCTGCGCGACCAACGCATCGAAACGCGACTGCTTCCCGCCCGACAACGCACCGCGACCGGTCAGGATCACGCGACCGTGACGCGTCTGTTCCAGCACCGCCTGCGCGAACAGCACCCCCAATCCGCCCAGACCGCCGGTGATCAGATACACCCCGTGTTCCTTGAACACCGGTTCGCACGGCATCTCCATCTGCGGCTGCACCTGCCAGCCCAAGCCCTGCGCCTGCGTCCCGCGATCGAAACGGATCACCGGCTCCGATGCATGCGCACGCGCCTGCTCCAACTGCTGCGCCAGCGCCGCCGTCGTCACCTCGCGATTGGTCAACACCAGCTGACCGCGGAACAGCGGGTTCTCCAGCGTCGCCGTCTTCAACAGCGCCGACAGACCCGAAAACACCGCGTCCTCGCCCGACTCGCCCACCACCACCTGCATCAGCACCGCACCCTCGGGCTTGCCCGACAGCACCGCACGGATCCGCTCGAAACACGACAACGCATACTCGCTGTAACGCGACGCCAGATCCTTCATCGACGAATCCGACAACATCACGCAGCGACTGTCTGTCATCAGCGACGCCAGCGAGTCGATCTCGATCCCGTGAAGCTCACACACCACGACATGCCGTTCGGCCCACACCGTCGGCGCAGCCTCTTGGGCAACGTCTTCCGCCATCGCACGCCACTGCGGCACCGCCCTCAACACACCCGACGCCGACGCGTCCTCGGTCGCGGTCGCCGGACCCAGCGCACGCGCCGAAAATCCGCACATCTGCACGCAGACCGTACCCTGCTCGTCGCTCAGATCGATATCGAACTTCGTCACCGCATCGCCATCGCAGCTGCCCGGCGAGTAGCGAACCCACACCCACATCGACGTCCCGCACGTGCCCAGCACACGCACCGTGTCCACCGCGAACGGCAGGCGCGCCTGACCCGAACCGTCCATCAGTCCCACACAGGCCTGCAACGCACCATCCATCAGACTCGGATGCATCCGATACTGGTCCGCTCCGGCGCGCACACACGACGGCAGCTCCAGTTGCGCCAGCAATTGACCCTCGCCCTGATACACATGCCGCACCGCACGATGCGCCGGGCCATACATCAAACCCATCGCCTCGAACGTCGCGTACACCGCATCCGCGCCAAGCGCACCGCGGTCCATCTTCGCCCGCAGCATCGGCACATCCAGCCGCACCGGCGCCGTCTGCGGCACGTAAGCCGCACGCCCCAGGCAGTGATCCTTCCGCCGCGCGCCATCGCCGCTCACGATCTCGTAGTCGATCTCACCGTCCAGCGCACCCGACAGCTCGATCCCGACCGGCGTCGCGCCGCGCACCACCAGCGGCTGCGCCCACACGCAGTTGCGCAGCTCCAGCACCGCGCCGCGCGCATCCGCAGGCACCGCCTGCTCCACCGCCGCACGCGCCATCTCCAGATACGCCACCGCAGGCAGTACGCATTCGTCCGTACCGCGCAGCTTCACCTGGTGATCGCGCAGAAAATGCTCTTCACCCGTCAACACCGAGCGGAACGCCTGCCGGCTCAAATCCGATACGTTCGTATGCAGCAGCGGATGCAGCGAGGTCTGCGCAGTGCCAGGCGTGGATACGCGCGTGGAAAACTGCTTGATCAGTTCAAAAGCATCCGCCTTCGAGAGGCGCTTGCCCTTGAGTTCCGACACGACGTATTGGATGAAATTGGCCATTGGTCAAGCTTCCTGTACTGCACTACCGAATCTGCGCACCGACAATCGCGATGCTGCATCTGCTGTTCGCCCGGACTGTTTCATCTCGAGTCGCATCTATCACACCCACTGTTTCAGCAATGCGACCGCATGCTGCTCTTCGATCAGATCGCTTTCGACCTGCGCAAGAATATCCTCGATCCATTGCAGACTGCCCACTTCATCGAACGCGCCATCAGCGGGCCCGGACGACGACTGTTTCTCGATCCAGTAATGTTCTTTGGCGAACGGATACGTCGGCAGACTGATCCGCTGGGGCGTGGCAGTTCTGTGCAATCGTTGCCAATCGACGTCCGCACCGCACACCCAGGCCTTGGCCAATTCCGGCAAGGCGCCGCTGTCGATCCAACGATCCAAGGTTTCCGACATGTCTTCGCCAGAGTCCGCGCTGCCGGTATCGCCGCGATAAATGCCTGCGCTGCCGGTTTCTCCTGCCAACCATGTGCGAAGCTGATTCGCGAGGTGTTCGAGCGAGGTCGACACGAAACAGACGCGTTCTTCCATGGCATCGCGACCGAGCTGCAGGGTATACGCGATATCGCCGATATCCGGCGGATGCGACTGGCCGAGGAATGCAAGGAAATCGACCGCCTTCTCCTGAAGCCTTTCGGTGGTGCGTGCCGAAAGAGGCAGCGCATAGGCCGCTGGTGAACCGGCCGTCCGCGAGATCCGCGCTTTGGCGGGTGGCGCGTATTCCTCGATGACGACATGTGCGTTCGTACCGCTGTAGCCGAAGGAATTCACGCAAGCGCGCCTGGGCGCGCCACCGGAGGTGTCCCAAGGCTTCGCGGTGCGATTGATGTAGAACGGCGACTTCTTGAAATCGAAATGCGAATTCTCTTTCGTGACGTGCAGCGTCGGCGCAAGCGTCCTGTGCCGCAGCGACAGGATCACTTTCTGCACGCTGGCGACACCGGCAGCCGAAGCGGCATGGCCGATGTTGCTCTTGACGGACGACAATGCGCAGTAGCCCTTCTTGTCGGTTTTTTCTTTGAACACGGTCGCGAGCGCTTCCAGTTCGATCGGGTCGCCGAGTTTGGTGCCCGTGCCGTGCGTTTCCACATAGCTGATCGTTGCCGGATCGATCCCGTACTTGGCATAGACGCCGCGCTCAAGCTCGATCTGGCTGATGACGCTCGGCGCGGTGATGCCGTTGGTGCGACCGTCCTGATTCGTCCCGGAGCCGATGATGACGCCGTGGATGAAGTCGTTATCCGCTTCCGCATCCTTCAGACGCTTCAGGACCAGAGCACCCACGCCATCGCCCATCACGATGCCGTCCGCAGCGTCGTCGAAGGCCCGGCATCGACCGATCGGCGAAAGCATCCCGGCCTGACTCATCGCCAGATAGGACTCGGGCACCAACCATAAACTCACGCCCCCGGCGAGGGCCATATCGACTTCTCCACTGCGCAATGCCTGACAGGCCAGATGCAGCGAAACCAGCGACGACGAGCAGGCGGTGTCCACCGAAATAGCCGGCCCTTTCAGATTGAGGTAGTAGGCGATTCTCGCTGCGGCGATGGAGTAGCTGTTACCGGTGATCGGCGCTGCCAGCACGCCGTTCTGCGAAAGCAACAAGCTGTATTCGTTCGTCGAAATACCGAGGTACACGCCGCAGAGACGATTATTGAGCGCCCTGCTGGAATAGCCGGCGTCCTCGAATGCCCGATAGCTTTCCTGGAGAAACAAACGATGCTGCGGATCCATGTACTCCGCTTCATCCGGCGATATGCGGAAGAAGAGCGGATCGAAGCAGTCGACATCGCTCATCGCACCGAGCCATTTCGAAGCCATCTTGTCTTTTGTTCTCGGATCGGCGTCGTAATAACGATCGACATTCCACCGCGTCGCCGGCACTTCGACGATGCAGTCCTTGCCTGTCTCCAGATTCTTCCAGAACTCATCGAGATTCCGGGCCTGTGGATAACGCCCGGACATGCCGATAATGGCGATGCGATCGTCGTCATCGTCGTGCACCCGCGCAGCAGGCGCCACCGCCTTGCGGGGAGCCAGTCGTGGCGCATGCGTCTTGTCGTACGCGCGATAAGACGCCGTCGAGGCAGCGCTGGATGGCGCAATAGTCAGTGGCTCAACCGGTGCCGAGATGGGAGCTTGAGTGATCTTGAGCTCCGACTGCAGGAACGCAGCGAGCTCGCGGATCGTCGGGTAACTGTAGATCATCGTCGCCTCGTACGAGGTACCGAAATCCTCGTTGATCCGACGTATCCAGGTCACACCGCTGATCGAATCCAGACCCAGATGCACGAACTGGTCGTCATCGTCGATCGGACGACCCTGCATGTGAAGCTCGGCGTCGAGCGATGTCTTCAATCGCGCCTTGATGGATTGCAGCGTTTCGACACGCACAAAGTCTGCATGAGTCGAAGACGCGACCGTCTTTTGTTCGACCTGCAAGAAGGATGCTGTCGGCGCGAGATTGACTGCCGGCTCGGGCTGCGGCTTGAGCTCCGATTGCAGGAATGCGGCGAGTTCGCGGATCGTCGGATAGCTGTAGATCATCGTCGCTTCGTACGAGGTACCGAAATCCTCGTTGATCCGACGTATCCACGTCACACCACTGATCGAATCGAGACCCAGATGCACGAACTGGTCGTCATCGTCGATCGGTCGACCCTGCATGTGAAGTTCGGCGTCGAGCGAAGTCTTCAACCGCGCCTTGATGGATTGCAGCGTTTCCACGCGCGGGGCAGGCTCTTGCGACGTCGTGGCTACCATGACGGGCGCAGCGGCATGGCCGAGCTGACGCACCGGTTTCCGCTCGAACCTGCCTTCGATCAGCGCACGCGTCTCCGCACGGCCCACGAACGTCTCGTCGTGCATCGACAGCTCTTGTGCGTATGTCTCCTCCACCCTCGACAGCATCGACGCCGTCCACTGACGCTTCAGCGCCTTCAGCACACCGCGTGTGCTGCGCGCCATCCGTCGCGCCAGCGCGTGCGCCTCGGCCAACACCTGCTCACGCGGCAAGACCCGCTGCGCAATGCCTCGCGCGCCCAGCTCGCGACCCACGTACTCGTGGCCCGTCAGCAGACTCTCACGGCCCAGGTCCTGACCCAGTCGCGTCGGCACCATCAGCGTCGAGCCCGCGCCCGGCGTGAACCCGTAATTCATGTACGGACTCACGTAGTGGCTCTCCTCGCCGAACAACACCACGTCCGCGAACATCCCCAGCGACCAGCCCGCTCCGATGCCATGTCCCTGCATCGCCGCGATCACCGGCACCTCGCACTGCATCGCCAGCTGGAAGATCTTGAAGTCCGTGAACTTCGCCGTCCCCGACTGGATCGCCAGCAGACTCTCCTTCGTCCCGCCCGACGCAAAATAACTGTCGTATCCGGTCAGCACCACCACCTTGTACGCCGTACCCGCGACATGCGCGAACGCCTCCATCGCGCCCGACACCAGCGCCTCGGAGAACATGTTCTTCGCCTCGCGGTCGTGCAGCGCGATCTCCAGCACACCATCGGCGTGCACCGTCGCGGTCACCACCGTCGTCTCCAACGGCACCACGCCCGGCGATGGCCAGTTCGACGGATCCGCCTCCACCTCCCAACCCGGACGCGCATCGATCCGATGCCGGCGCTGCGACGCACGCATCCGCTTCCAGCCCGACACGCTCGGCGCTGGCTGCGACTGCCATGCCTGCGCCAGCGCCTGCGCCGTCGACAGCACGCGATCCGCGGACACCACCGTCAATCCGCCCGCACGCGCCTGCATCTGCGCGCCGGTCATCGGCTCGCCCGTCAGCAGCAGTTCCTCGCCCAGCGCTGCGCCCAGACAGGCCGGCAGCGTCCACGCCGCCTCCACCGCCAGCGCGCCGTGCGCGCAGACATCGCCTGCACCGTACCAACCCGCATCGCTGTACACGCTGCCGTCGCAGGCCAGACTCAACCACCAGGCCGCACCTTGTGCATCGCCGCCCAGCGCCGCCACCACCGCCACCGGCGACGCCGCGATCAGCGATGCCAGCGCCAGGACCTGCTCGGCCGTCTCGCTGCCGTCGAACGGCGTGACTTCGCTCCACAGCACAATCCCGCCCGACACACACTCTGCTTCGCACTGCGACAGCGCCTCCGACAGCTGCGCCGTCACCGTCGCCACGTCGCGCTGATCCAGACGGATCACGCGAACCTCGGCCTTCGTCTCGATTGCGCACTCCACCGCCAGCTCCGCCGGCGCCAGTGCTTCCACCTGCGACAGCAGCGAACGCGACAGATGCGACTTCAGCAGCCGCAGCGCCAGCGCCGACTTCGTCGACAGCGATCCCGCCAGCGACTGCACCGTCGACGTCACCTGCTCGCGCGGCACGATCGCGCAGGTCCAGCCAGACGCCTTCAGCTGCACGCCGCGCCAATAGCCCGTCGGCGACGACAGCTGCCGCGCCTGACTCTCCGTGAACCGCTCGCGCAGCCAGCCGTCCTGCGCACTCAACTGCGCACGATCCGATCCCGCGTATCCGTACTGCGCGTCCTCGCTGCACACCATCAGGTCGCACAGCCCGCCCAGCCACCAACCCGCGCCCGTCGCATCGCCGGACATCGCCGCGATCACCGGCATCGGGAACGTCGCGATCGCGCGATGCAGTCCCGCAGACAGCGCAAGGTTGTACGCCTCCGGGCCGCCGCACGCGAAGCCCGCGTCCGTTCCGCTCAACACCACCACCCGCGTCGACGCCGAAGCGCGCACGGCCGCGAACGCACGCAACAACGCGTCCACCAGCGCCGACGACAGCACATTCTCCTGCGCCGCGATCCGGATCGACACCACACCGTCGCCCTGATCCAGCACTTCCACTTCGCCCTGTACTTCGCCCGGTGCCTCAACAGCGTCATGCGCCGGTAACGATGCCGTGAACGAGGACAGACCCGAAGACACGGACACCAACCCGAACTGCGGCTTGGCCTTCGACGACACTGACCACTGCGACGGCGACGACAGCGAGAGCGGATCGATCAGCGCCACGCCCGTCGGCTTGTGGCGGGCCACTTCAATCTCGAGGGCAGGCGCAATCGGCGCCGGCGCATCCACGCGCGCCTGCAGCGCAATGCGCAGCGGCGCCATCCGCGGCACTGGTACTTCCGCTTGCGATGCCTCGGTAAATGCAGGCTCCACTCGCGGCATTGCAACAAGCGCAGGCATCGCGACAACATCCGCCACGCCACGGGCAAACGCCCAGCCCCGCAGCGATGCGCAGACCGCACCCTGCTCATCGCACAGATCCACATCCACACCCGTCGACGAAGACCGCGCCCACGCCCAGCCCGACACCGGCAGCGCCGCGAACACGCTCAGCGTCGACAGCGACGCCGGGACTGCATCACCACCGACCAATGCGCGCACCGCCTCCAGCGCACCGTCCAGCAGCGCCGGATGCAGCCCATAGGCTTCCGCACCGCTGCGCTGCGACGACGACAACTCCACACGCGCCAGCAGCTCGCCGTCGCCGCGATAGCGACGCCCTTCCGCCTCGGCACGCATCCGCGACTGCAACTGCACCAGATCCAGACGCATCCGCGTCGGGTCCTCCAGCAACACCGCCTCGCCGCGACCATGCACACGCTCGCCTTCGGGCGATGCGCTGTAGATCTCGTAACCCACGCCACCCGCATCCAGCGCTTCCACCGCAATGCTCACCGGATGCTCCGGCGACGCCGGCACCGCCGACAGCCACTCGACATCCCGCAGCTCAATCGACTCCGCTGCCTGCGGACGCATCGCCTGTTCCACCGCCGCACGCGCCAGCTCCAGCGAGGCCGTCTCCCGCAGCGTCCCTTGCGGCGTGCAGAACGACTCGTCGCCACGGAATGTCGAACGGTAACTCTGCTGATACAGATCCGAGATGTTCGCGTGCAGCAGCGGATGCAATTGCGCCGCGCCATTCGTCGCGCCCACCGGACCCGTTCCCGCATCGATCCAGTAACGCTCCTTCGCGAACGGGTACGTCGGCAGACTCATCCGCCGCGGCAGCACGCCGTCGTACAGACGCGACCACTGAACCTCCAACCCCTTCACCCACAGCTCCACCACCTTCCCGTACTTCCGACCCGACAGCCAGCGATCCACCGCCTGCTGCAGGTCCGCGTCGGTACTGAACAGCGTCAACAACTCCTTGTGACGCTTTACCTGACCCAGATACAGATCCTCGACCTCGCCCTCATCGCGCAGATACGCCTGCAGCGTCTCCACCAGCTGATCGACGCTCTCCACCACCAGACCCAGACGCTCTTCCATCGCCTCGCGACCGACCTGCAGCGTGTAGGCCAGCGAGCCCAGATCCACCGGCGTCGACGATGCTGCGATGAAGTCCACCAGCCCCTGCACTTGCTGCTTCAACTGCGCTGGTGTCCGCGCCGACAGCACCACGATGACAGGACCCGACCACGGCGCCGATACCGGCGCAGCGATCGACACCGGCTCGGCCACCACCACGTGCGCATTCGTGCCACCGAACCCGAACGCGCTGATCGCCGCATGACGACGCTGCCCGACCGACACGTCCCACGCCTTCAATTCACGGTTGATGTAGAACGGGCTGCCCGCCAGATCGATGTGCTCGTTCAAGCGCTCGAACTGGATCGTCGGCGGCTGCTGACGATGCTTCAACGACAGTATCAGCTTGATGAACCCCGCGATCCCCGCCGCCGTCAGACAGTGGCCGATATTGCTCTTCACCGAGCCCAGCGCGCAGTAACCCGACTGCTGCGTGTACTTCCCGAACGATGCCTTCAGCGCCTCCACTTCGATCGGATCGCCCAGCTTCGTTCCCGTTCCGTGCGCCTCCATCAGACCGATCGCGCCCGGATCGATCCCGAACCGCTCGTACACCTCCTGCTGCAGACGCGTCTGCGACTGCGGATTCGGCGCCGTGATCCCGTTGGTCTTGCCGTCCTGATTGACGCCCCAGCCCTCGATCACTCCGTGGATCAGGTCGTTGTCGCGCTGCGCATCGACCAGACGCTTCAGCAAGACCACACCCACACCTTCACCGGGTACGAACCCGTTCGCGCGCTGGTCGAACGCGAAGCAGCGGCCGTCCGGCGACAGCATCCCCGCCTGCGCGGTCTTGATGTGCATTTCCGGACCCGCCATCACGTACACACCGCCCGCGAGCGCCATGTCGCTCGCGCCAGTACTCAGACTTTTGCATGCATGCGCGATCGCCACCAGCGACGACGAACACGCCGTATCGATCGACAGGCACGGACCCTGCAGATTCAGGAAGTACGAGATCCGCGCAACCAGGATCGAGCTTGCATTGCCCGTGAACCCCTGCGCCGTCAGCCGCTGCTCCGGCGACAGCTGCTGGTAGTCGCCGTTCGCACAGCCGGCGAACACCCCGCAACGGCTGCCCGACAGCGAACGCGTGTCGTAGCCCGCATCCTCGATCGCCTGCCAGCACGTCTGCAGGAACAGACGCTGCTGCGGATCCATGTACTCCGCTTCCTTCGGCGAGATGTTGAAGAACAGCGGATCGAACAGGTCGTATTGCTCCAGCGCGCCCATCCAGCGGCTGTTGGTGCGACCCTCGGCAGGTGCGCCGGGCTGGTAATAGCGATCCATATCCCAGCGGTCGGACGGCACCTCGGTGATGCAATCCCGGCCTGCGGCGATGTTCCGCCAGTACTGGTCCAGATCCGTCGCCTGCGGGAATTGACCGGCCATGCCGATCACCGCGATCGCCTGCGGACGATACCCCGCTTGCCCTGCCGGGGCCGTCGCGCTCGCCCTCGCCTGCATGTGCGTCCCGCGCAGTGTGCGCGTCGCCATCGCCGCGCTGCGCGGACGTGTGCTGGAGACCACCTTCAAGGGCTGCCTCAATGGGTCGATCTGTACCGGGACAGATATCGCTGCCGGGGTGCGCACCGTCTGCTTGGGCAACGTCCCCAACCGCTGCGCCTCGTCCTTTACATGCCGACTCAACTCCGTCAGCGTCGGATGGCTGTAGACCTTCGTCGCCTCGACTTCGAGACCATAGGCCTCGTTGATCTTGCGCACCCAAGTCACACCGACGATCGAATCCAGACCCAGATCCACGAACTGCGCCTCGTCATCGATCTCCGATTCCGACAGCTGCAATTCGTGCGCAAGCAATTTGCGCAGCGTGCGCGTCACCGTCGCCAGCGCGTCGCGATCATCGATACCCGCTTCATCAGCGGGCATCATCGGCGCCTGCATCGCTACCGGTGCGCGCACAGACTGCTTCGGCAACGTCCCAAGACGTTCCGCCTCATCCTTCACATGTCGGCTCAGCTGCGCCAGCGTCGGATGGCTGTAAACCTTCGTCGCCTCGATCTCCAGACCATAGGCCTCGTTGATCTTGCGCACCCAGGTCACACCGACGATCGAGTCCAGACCCAGATCCACGAACTGCGCCTCGTCATCGATCTCCGATTCAGAGAGCTGCAATTCGTGCGCAAGCAATTTGCGCAGCATGCGGGTCACCGTCGACAGCGCGTCATGGTCGTCGTCGACCGCATCCGGCGTTTCGATCACGATCGCCTGATGTTCGATGGATCGCATCACCACCGCAGCCGGCATCGCCGCTGCATGACGCACTTCATGCACCACCGTCCGCGCGAACCTGCCTTCGATCAGCGCACGCGTGTCCGCACGGCCCACGAACGTCTCGTCGTGCATCGACAGCTCTTGTGCGTACGTTTCTTCCACCCTCGACAGCAGCGACGCCGTCCACTGACGCTTCAGCGCCTTCAGCACACCGCGTGTGCTGCGCGCCATCCGTCGCGCCAGCGCGTGCGCCTCGGCCAACACCTGCTCACGCGGCAAGACCCGCTGCGCAATGCCTCGCGCGCCCAGCTCGCGACCCACGTACTCGTGGCCCGTCAGCAGACTCTCACGGCCCAGGTCCTGACCCAGTCGCGTCGGCACCATCAGCGTCGAGCCCGCGCCCGGCGTGAACCCGTAGTTCATGTACGGACTCACGTAGTGGCTCTCTTCGCCGAACAGCACCATGTCCGCGAACATCCCCAGCGACCAGCCCGCTCCGATGCCATGGCCCTGCATCGCCGCAATCACCGGCACTTCGCACTGCATCGCCAGCTGGAAGATCTTGAAGTCCGTGAACTTCGCTGTCCCCGACTGGATCGCCAGCAGACTCTCCTTCGTCCCGCCCGACGCAAAATAACTGTCGTATCCGGTCAGCACCACCACCTTGTACGGTTCTCGCGATGCGTGCGCGAACGCTTCCATCGCGCCCGACACCAACGCATCGGAGAACATGTTCTTCGCCTCCCGGTCGTGCAGCGCGATCTCCAGCACACCATCGGCGTGCACCGTCGCGGTCACCACCGTCGTCTCCAACGGCACCACGCCCGGCGATGGCCAGTTCGACGGATCCGCCTCCACCTCCCAACCCGGACGCGCATCGATCCGCTGCCGGCGCTGCGACGCGCGCATCCGCTTCCAGCCCGACACGCTCGGCGCAGGCTGCGACTGCCACGCCTGCGCCAGCGCCTGCGCCGTCGACAGCACGCGATCCGCAGACACCACCGTCAATCCGCCCGCACGCGACTGCAACTGCGCGCCGGTCATCGGCTCGCCCGTCAACAGCAGCTCCTCGCCCAGCGCCGCACCCAGACAGGCCGGCAGCGTCCA
>JBEBKD010000027.1:0-41627 GCA_040079515.1 Lysobacteraceae bacterium | reverse complement strand
GAAGGCCGGATGAGGGGAGAGGCCGGAGACGCTTGGCCGATTGGGCCGGGACGTCGGACATCAGGAACCCACCGCGACCCACTCAACCCATCGCGCGGAAGCGCCCCGCGTCTTCGCGTGCGCGGCTCATCGCCAGGTGCAGGGAAAGATCTTTATCTCTGACAGCCCGACAATGGATACGCATTACCCATTCGGGCCGGAAAACGAAAACCCCCGGCCGGGGCCGGGGGCTGGGTTTCACTTTACCGGCAGCCGTGGGCGCCAGGAAGCTGGCGGCTTACCAGACCACTTCAGCCATCGAACAGTTCAAACCGGAGCCGATGCCCAAGAGGGCGATGCGGTCGCCCTTCTTCAAGCGACCCATCTCGCGCAGCTTGCTGAGCACGATCGGCACGGAGGCTGGACCGATATTGCCGTGCTCGCCGAAGATGGTCAGCACTTTCTTGGGGTCGATGCCGAACGCGTCGAGCATGGCCTGGGTGTGGACCTTGCTGACCTGGTGGATCACGAATTCGTCGACCTCGTCGACCGCCCAGCCCAGCGCCAGCTTGGCGGCGGCAAAAGTCTTGGACGCCAAGCGCATTCCTTCGATCAGCAGCATCTTGGTGTCGGTGACCATGCGGTCGAGGTTGCCGCGACAGAGGGTGTTCCACTGGGTGGCGGCGCGGCTGACGCCGCCGCGGTAGCGCGGTGCGCCCGGGGCCAGTTCGGCGCGGGCCAGGACCATGCCGGCGGCGCCGCAGCCCAAGGTGAGGGTGGCCATTTCGTTGCGGAACTCGTCTTCGGTCATGTCCGGACTGGCCATGCGCGTCAGGGTTTTTTCGTAGGCGAGATTGGCGGTTTCGCCATCGACGATCAGCGCGTAGTCGATTTCGCCGCGTTCGATCATGCGGCTGGCGATGTCCATGCCGTTGAGGAAGGCGAGACAGGCGTTGGCGACATCGAAGTTCTGGCAGGTATCGGAGAGGCCGAGGTTGCCGCAGACGATGCTGGCGGTGGACGGCTCCAGATAGTCGCGGCTGACCGAGGTATTGACCAGCAGGCCGATCCGCGAGGGGTCGATGCCGGCATCGGCCAGCGCCTTGACGCCGGCCAGGGTGGCGGCATCGGAGGCTTCGACACCATCGTCCCAGAGGCGACGGGAATGGATGCCGGCGACATCTTCGAGAACGTTCGATTTGATCCCCAGTCGATCGAGGGTCGGCTTGAGCCGGGCGTTGATCTCGGCGGAGGTCAATTGGCGTGGAGCATCGATGTGCGCCAGGCCGGCAATCGCGACGTGTTGAAACAGCATGAGGAGTTCAGCCGTAAAACAGACAGGAACCGTATAGGTTACCGGCTTCGACGCCCCAGCGCATGCCGGAACCGGGTCGGAAGTCGCATTTCCGACCCCGGAAAGCCCCGATACGCACGCCTCAAGCCTTTCTGAGGCGCCCGACCACCACCGTGTATGCCGTTCGGCCCATGGCAGCGGCAGGGCCTGCCGCCACACTGTGGGTAAGGCGGCAGCGCATGCTGCGGGCCGCGCCCCACCCCCGAAGCCAAGGCGAGACATTCCGATGGCACGACTCATCGTCGATGCGGTATCGCAGGAATCCAAATCCATCCATGACGACAGCTTTGTCCTGCTGTTGTTCGCATCGGTGTCGCATGCCGACAGCGGGGCGCCGGTAAACGGGCTCAATGCCGAACATTTCCGCGTGTGTTCGCCGCTGGGGGCCGTGTTCGAGATGAACATCCTCGGCAGCGAGGAAGTCGATTGGGAGCCTGCCGACACCGACGCCGCCGGCTGCTACAGCCTGCGGATCGCGCGCAAATGGGCGCATACCGGTGAGCTGAGCGAGTGGAACAAGATCGAATCGTTCTGCTTTGGGCTGCAGGTCCGGGTCCCCGAAGAGGACGGTACCGTGCACATGGGCCAGACCACGCTGCGGCAGGAAAGTCTGGTGCGCTGAGTCGTCGTGCCCCCTGCCTCAGGCTCAGACGCATGTCGCCGCGATCGCGACTAGCGGACGGTGGCGATGCCGTCCCCGGCCAGCGCTGCTAGCGCATGCAACGCCAGGCGATGAACCGCTGCGCGCCGGATTCGGGCGGAGCGACCGGCTGCACGGTATCGGCGCCGAGGCCCGGCGCTTCGTTGCGCGCCAGCGTCTCCAGCTCTTCGCGCACCTTGAGATGGTTGCGCTCGTAGAAGACGACGCTGTCCTTCACCGAGACTTCGATTTCGCCGCGCTGCTCGCAGCCGGAGGGCGCTTGTGCAACCACTTTCACCGCAGAAGCGCCGGGCGCCATGTGGACCCAGGTGCAGGCCGTGGTGCCGGCCATCAAGACCGCGATCGCGAGGATGCGCGAAGACAGCGTTCGATAGGACATGACTCGATACTCCGGAAAAACGATGCCCGCCATCATGGCGGGCATCGACTGAATCGAATGGTCATCGCTGCGGCGGGCCGAAAACAGAACCGCGTTGTTCTCCGCCGCAAGCCGCACGCGCGGCCCTGAATGCCCGGGCGTATCAGGTCAATTGCGGGCCTGTTTGCCGTCGGCATCGACGATGAAGACCTCGCCGAACTTCAGTGCGCGCACCGGCTTTTCGATCTGCTTCAGATCGCCGACCACCACCCAGGTCAGCGCGTCCGGGTCGATGGTGGCCGCAGCGGCTTTCACCTGGTCCACGGTCAGGCCTTCGATCTCGGCCTTGCGCTGGAACACGTAGTCGTCGGGACGTCCGTAGCGGACGATGCCGCCGAGGGTGCCGAGCACGGCGCCCGCGGTTTCGTACGAACCCGGCAGACCGCGGATTTCGGTGGACTGGATCTTGGAGACTTCCTCGGGTTTGGGCGGCGCCTTGCCGCTGGCGTATTCGGAAATCTCGCGCTGCATTTCCTTCAGCGATTCCGCGGTCTTGTCGATCTGCACCGCCGCGAACGCCATCCACGGCCGCTGGCCCTGTGCGCCGGTGACGGAGCTGTAGGAACCGTAGGCCCAGTGCTTGTCCTCGCGCAGATTCATGTTCAGACGCGAGGAGAACTCGCCGCCGAGCACCGAATTGGCGATATCGAGCTTCACCGCGCCCGGATCGCGGGTCGATGGCACCAGTTGGCCGACGTAGAGATTGGCCTGCACCGCGCCCGGCTGGTCGATCAGATAGACGCGCGGTTTGCGCGGGATCGCGACTTCGGGGATCGCACCATTGCTGCCGGTGGCGCCTTCGCTCTTCCAGTCGCCGAAGTGCTTTTCCAGCACCGGCACGAGTTCTTTCAGGGTGGTGTCGCCGACCACGAGCAGGGTCGCCTCTTCGGGACGCACCCAGCGGTGGTGGTAGGCAAGCAGATCGTCGCGGGTCAGCGATCCGATCGATGCTTCGGTGCCGGTACCGCTGAACGGAATCGCATACGGATGACCTTCGCCGTACAGCAGCGGCGGCAGCACGCGCATCGCCGCGCCGTTCGGGCGGGCTTTTTCCTGGGCGATGCCCGCGATCCAGCTGGCTTTCACGCGATCGACCTCGTTCTGGTCGAAACGTGGGCGGCGCAGCATGTCGGCGAACAGCGCCACCGACGGATCGAGGTTCTCCTTCAATGCCGACAGACCGGCGCTGGCGCCGTCGAGGTTGGCGCCGGCGCTGAGGTTGGCGCCCAGCGATTCGGCACGGTTGCCGAACGCGATGGCGTCGTAGTCGCCGGCACCCTCGTCCAGCATGCCCATGGCGAAGCTCGACGTACCGAGTTTGGCGCCCCGATCGGCGACGAAACCGCCGCCGAACAGATAACTCATCTGCACCACCGGCACGCCCTTGCGTTCCGCGAGGATGATCTTCGTGCCGTTCTTCAGCATGGCGCGCTGGAACGACGGGAATTTCAGATCCGGGAACTGGCTCGGCACGGGCACACCGGTGCTGCGATCGACGGCGCCGGGTTTGGTCTTGTACTTGGGATCGACCGCCGGGAGGGTCAACGCGGTCGGCGTGACTGCCGCGTCTTCGGGCAGCGGCTTGCGCTCGCCCGGGGTCACCACCAGGGTGTGGCTGCCCTTCCCAACGCCCAACCAATTGCCGCCGGCTGTCTTGATCTGGGCGATGGTCGCGCTGTTGATGGTACGCAGACTGTCGCGGAAGCAACCGGGATTGCCGGTGTAGACCGCGCATTCGGCAAGGACATCGGCCTTGCCGCCGAAACCACCGATGCGCTCGACGCCACGGGTGAAGCCGGCCTTGATCACCGTACGCGCCTGATCGAGTTCGACCTGAGTCGGGCCGTCGCGCAACAATTTCTTCAGTTCCTCATCGATCGCGGCCTCGACCTTGGCCGGGTCGACGCCCTGCTTCACGGTCGCATTGATGAAGAAGATCGAGCTGAGCTGCGAAGTGAAGACCGATGCGCTGACGTTGTCGACCGATTTGTCGGTATGCAGCAGGCGCTGGTCCAGCCGCGACGAGCGGCTGCCGCCCAGCACCTGCGACAACAGCTGCAGGCGGTCGGCATCGACAGTCCCGCTCTGGGCGACGTTCCAGACGCGATAGACGCGCGCCTGCGGGACCTTGTCGCTGAGCGTGGAACGGGAATCGGTCGCCAGCGGCGAGACATCGACCTTCGGCTGCGCCATGGTCGGCGTCGCCGGAATATGGCCGAAATACCTGGCGGCTTTTTCCTTGGCGGTGGCCAGGTCGATATCGCCAGCCAACACCAGCACCGCATTGTTCGGGCCATACCAGGTGCGGAACCAGTTCTTCACGTCGTCCAGCGACGCGGCGTTGAGATCGGCCATCGAGCCGATGGTGCTGTGGTGATACGGATGGGTTTCGGGATAGATCGCCTTGCCGAGCAGATCGAACACCTGGCCGTAGGGCTGGTTCTCGCCCTGGCGCTTCTCGTTCTGGACCACGCCGCGCTGTTCGTCGAGCGTCGCCTGGTCGATCGCGCCGAGCAGATGGCCCATGCGGTCGGACTCCATCCACAGCGCCATGTCCAGCGCGGTGGTCGGCACGTTCTCGAAGTAATTGGTGCGATCCGAATTGGTGGTGCCGTTCTGGTCGGTGGCGCCGGCCAACTCGAAGGGTTCGAAGAATTCGCCCGGATGATTCTCCGAGCCGTTGAACATCAGATGTTCGAACAGATGCGCGAAGCCGGTGCGTCCCTTCGGCTCGTCCTTGCTGCCGACGTGGTACCAGATGTTGACCGCCACGATCGGCGCCTTGCGGTCGGTGTGCACGATCACGCGCAGACCGTTCGGCAGGGTGAACTGCTGATACGGGATATCGACCTCGGCGCTGCGCATCGTCTTGGCCTGCGCCTCGATCGGGACCAGCGACAGGCTGCCGCCGAGCGCGGTGGTCAGCGCGAGCGCGAGAAGACCGTGTTTGAGCGCGGACGGGCGCGGACGGACGATGGACATGCGGTACTCCTGGGACATGGAAATGGGTGGCCGGGGAATGGGTGGCCGGCAGCGGCGATGCGCCGGTTTGGACAGCACCGGGCCAGCATTGCATGCTAGCGAGCCCGCCAAGGCATGACACTAGGCCACAAGTCCCGACCCACCGCCCACCACCGCACGGAGCCCTCCCATGCCACTGCATTGCCTCGTGACCGGCGCCAACCGCGGAATCGGCCTGGCCTTCGTCCGCTATCTGCTGGCGCGCGGGGACCGGGTGGTCGCCACCTGCCGCCACCCCGGCAAGGCCACCGCCCTGAACACGCTGGCCGGCGAATACCCCGGCCGCCTGCACGTCCTGCCGCTGGACGTCGCCGATGCCAAGTCCCGCACCGAACTCGTCCGCGAGCTGCCGCTGGTCTACGGCGACGACGTGGAGAAACCGGTCATCGACCTGCTGATCAACAATGCCGGCGTACTGCACTCCGGCGAACGCTTCGGCAGCCTGTCGGCCGCGCATCTGGAAGACAGCTTCCGGACCAATGCGTCGGGTCCGCTGCTGCTGACCGAGTCGCTGGCGCCCATGCTTGCCGACGGCGGCACCGTCGCCAACCTGTCTTCGCAATTGGGCTCGATCGCCAACACCACCCGCTTCGGCACGCCCAGCTACAACATCAGCAAGGCCGCGCAGAACATGGCGACGGTGCTGCTGGCGCACGCACTGCGCGAGCGCGGCATCAAAGTCGTCGCCCTGCATCCGGGCTGGGTGCAGACCGACATGGGCGGCGATGGTGCGCAGATCTCCGTGGACGATTCGGTAGTCGGTCTACTGCGGGTGATCGGCGGCCTGTCGGCCGACGACAGCGGACGTTTTCTGGATTGGCGCGGCGAAGCGTTGCCGTGGTGAGCGATCGAGAGCAACGCACGCAGATGTTCGACGTCATTCTCTACGAACCCGAAATTCCGCCGAACACCGGCAACGTCATCCGTCTGTGCGCGAACACCGGCGCGCGGCTGCATCTGATCCGTCCGCTCGGATTCACGCTGGAAGACGCGCAGCTGCGTCGCGCCGGGCTGGACTATCACGAGTACGCGACGCTGCGCGTGCACGACACGCTGGACGATGCGCTGGCCGCGATTTCTCCGGCACGGCTGTTCGCGCTGAGCACGCGCAATTCGACGCGCTACGACCAGGTCGCGTTCGCGCCTGGCGACGCTTTTCTATTCGGACCGGAAACGCGCGGTTTGCCCGACGCGGTGCTGTCGACGATTCCCGACAGCCATCGGCTGCGGCTGCCGATGCGGCCCGACAATCGCAGTCTCAATCTGTCGAATGCGGTGGCGGTGGTGGTGTTCGAAGCGTGGCGACAGCAGGGCTTCGCGGGCGCGTCGAATTAGAACGTTTTCAATTCAAGCGAAGCCATCAATTCATCAAGCGACGCCATCACTCCCGCCCTTTCGCGCAGCGAAGGGGCGGGTTGGGGAGGGGTTGCTTCATGTCGACTCAGCACTGAAATCCACAGCCCCGGATCCAACCCGGGCACGTACGCGGAAGCCTTCCCTGGCACCCGCGCATCGGCCGGTCCCGCAGCGGCGGGACACTCGTACGCGACATTCCGTGTCGCGCGGGCGGTACGCGCTTCGTCCGCCCTTCGTTGTCTGTCGCGATTATTTCTTCGGTTTGCCGGACGTCTGCCCTGCATCCTTGCCTTGGCCATTCATCGCCAGATAGGTCTTGTATTCATCGCCGCTGAGCGCGCCGTCGGCGTTGGCGTCGGCCTGATCGAACACCGCCTGCAGCGACGGAATGGTCGCGGCCTCGGCCTTGTTGAGATTGCCGTCCTTGTCGGTGTCGAGATCCGCCCAGGTCTTCTTGGCAGGTGCGGCATCGCTCTGCGGTGCGGGGCTCGCGGGTTGACCTGCAGCGGTCTGTGCGGCGTCCTGTGCCGCGTCGGCGGTGGGCGTGGTGTTCTGCGCGAACGACAGCGGAGCCGCAAGCGCGGCGGACAGGGCCAACAGGCCCGTCAAACGAAGATCGATCTGTTTTGTCATGTTGTGATTCTCCGGAGTTGCATGAAGGAGCGATCGGTCCGGTCATCTCGCACCGACCGCAGCGACACCATGCAAATTCCGGCATGAATCGACACCATCCCGCAAACATAAAAGCAACGAAGCATTAACCAACGACGCACGCGATCGCGCTAGGCACGGAACACGATGCACGTAAACGCTCGCTTCGCGCGGAATAAACTGAACGCGCAGCGCGCGGCGCACGCTGAATCGAACACAACCTTCACGAACCGCAGTGCAAGCGGAGCCGCTGCATTACAACGCCGCCAACGCGCGCTCGATTTCTTCTTGTGATGTTGGTCTCACTACACGCGCCAACTCGATGCCATCGCGCAGCACGAGCACGCTCGGCCACAGTTTGATCCGGAAGCTGCGCCCCAACGGACGCCCCGGACCGTCTTCGATCTTCAGATGCCGCACGTCGTCGCGTGCGGCCAGCGCCGCTTCCAAAAGCGGTTGCGCGCCGATGCAGTGCGGACACCACGGCGCGCCGAATTCGAGCACGACCGCGCCGCCGATCGTGTCGACATCCGCTCGTTCCGGTTCGCGATCTGCGTATGCATGCACATAAGACATGGTTCGTTCCTCTGTTGATGAATATCGATATCGTACGAATGATTGCTTTCGCGCAGCCGTGCCGCTTGCCCGACGCGTCTTGCATGATGCCACGATGAGATCGTGCGAGATCGGCGAGAGCGAACGCATTCGATGCGGAGCCGCATCGCGGGGACTGCGATCGTTCCAAGTTACGTTGCGCTAACAATGCAGCGCGTATGGTTCAACGACGCTGCGATGTACTTCTGCAGCGTCGCCTCGGAAGCGCCGCACCTCCCTTCACTCTCCGCTCCGGGCATCACTCTCCGTCGACGACGGATATCGCGGCCATGCCGCTTTCGATCCACGCGAAGCGCATGCATTCGAAACACATGCAGCAGCGACGCGCTGATCGCTTCATAGAGAACAATCATGAATACACCGACCATCCCCCAGACCAACCCGCAGAGCAATGCCGCGCCGAAGACCGGCAATGCCGCACCGGCTGTCACCCCGATCGGCGCGGCCAAGCCCAACTCGGTCGCCACCGACAGCTCGCAGAGCAGGAACCTGCTCGACACCGCCGCCGCCAAGGGTTCGTTCGGTACTTTCGCCAAAGCGGTCGAACAGGCTGGCCTGAGCGAAACGCTGCGCGGTGTCGGCCCGTTCACCGTGTTCGCGCCGACCGACGCCGCATTCGCGAAACTGCCGGCCGGCAAGCTCGATACGCTGATGAAGCCGGAAAGCAAGGATGAGCTGGCATCGATTCTGAAGTACCACGTGCTGGCCGGACGCAAGAGCGTGGCCGACATGGGCAAGTGGGACGCCGCCAAAACCGTCAACGGCCAAGCTGCGCCGATCAGGATGCTCGAAGGCAAGTTCAGCATCGATGGCGCGCACGTCACCGAAGCCGATATCGGTTCGAGCAACGGCGTGATCCACGGGATCGACAAGGTCAATCTGCCGACTGCGGCGAAGCTCTGATCGCGTCAGCGTAAGCGTCACCGCAACATCGCGACACGACGGCAGGGTTCGCCCTGCCGTTGTCGTGTCCGCGCCTCAGTCCTCGCGCAGCAGCATCCCGCAGACCGCGCCCATGCAGGCGCCGGTGGCCTGATCGAGGATGACCGAATGTCCGGCATCTCCGCGCGGATACGGCACGCCTCTTTCCAGCACGAACACGACCGAATGCGCGCCGCTGAGCCCGGCCGGGATATCGAGATCGCGCTGGATCACATACGCCGTCATCGTCTGCGTGCGTTCGTCGAACGTGCGCGGCACGCTGCGGCCGTTCGCCTGCGACCATCGCGATTTCCACACCGACAGGTCGCTGCCCGAGGCGGGACGCAGCAGCCCTTTGCGCATCGCCTCGACCAGCCCGGCCTCGCCCTCCGGCAGTGCTGGTGCGCTCGCCTGTGCCGCTGACGGCGGTTCTTTCAGCATCAGTGTGGGCATCTGCTCGGGTGCCGCAGGCGTCGACGCGATCTGCGGTACGGGCGGAGGAGGCGGCGGCTCCGCGACGACAGGCACTGTCGGCGCCACGGGTGCCGATGGCGCCACGGGTGCCGATGGCGTCGCCGTGTCGGCAGGCGCTGCGGCCGGAAGCTTGTGCGCCGACAGCGGCGGCACCGTCAGATAACGCCTGAGCGGCCCGAACTGGCTGGCCGCCACGACCAGAATCAGCGCTGCAATCAACCAGAACACGATGCCTTTGGCGCCGCGGTCGCCTGTACTGACGGTTTCGGTGCGGGGTGTCGATGACGATGGCTTGCGGTTGTCCATGCACGTTCGATGGGCAGTGGGCGTGGCCTATGATCGCGCACCTGCGGCCGCATTGCATCGCCGTCGACCGCGCGTTGGAGCGCAGCCGGCACGCGTCGAGAAGGCACCGCGCGGTTCACGCCGCTGCTACAGAATTGTCCGCGCTCCACGCCTTCCTGCCAGCCTGCTGGCGCCGGTATCCAGCTGTCCCATGCCGGTAGGCACATCTTTGCGCGGCGTGAAACGCGCTCAATGCCCGCGCGGGCGCATGCGCCGCAACCTGTGCGGCACCGTCTGTGCGGGCGAGACCGTCTGCACCGGGAAACGCCTCCGCACTTTCGACGGTGAACCGGGCAACTCGAACGGGCCAATCAGACTGTCGATGCCGAATTCCTCCAGCGCACCGATGTCCACGGTGAAATAACCCTGCGGAATGCGCGCGCGCTGGTCGCCAATCGCGAGCTTCGCGCGCAGCGGCGGATCGTATTGCACGATCGGCAGCGACCACGGCATCGGAAACGCGGCGGGCGACGGCGGGAGATTGATGCCGGCGTTGCGCAGCGGGCTGGTCGCAAGCGGACGGAAGTCGCGCAGCGCCGCATCGCGGAACCCGGGCACGCTGCCGGTCGCGGTGCCGGTCCATTCCGGGGGTACGGACGTCGCCGTGCTCTGCACCCAGTTGCGGGTGCCGAACACGTTGCGCGCGCCGCTCCACGGCTGGGTGCCGAACGGTGCGCAGAACGGCGTGTCGGCGGTAGTGTTCTCGCGCAGGATCGCCGGCGCCGTACCGCCGGTCTGGAAGATCGCATTGTTGTGCATCTCCACGCTGCCCAACCCGAGCTGCACGTAGACCGCCGTGGCCGCGCCTGGACGGTCGAACACGATGGTGTTGCCGACCATGCGCACGCGGCCATCGCTGGCGCCGTTGAGATCGCCGCCGAGGCGGATCGCGTGCGGCCACGTCGTCGAGGTGTGGACGATGATGTTGTTCACCAGCTCCGCATCTTCGCGTTTGGTCGCGCGCGTCCACCCGCTGGCCTGGGTTTCGCAGTCGGGGCCGATCAGCTCGATTTCCTGATAGACCGAACCTTCGAACCAGTTGGAATGGATTTCGCTGCGTTCGTGCCGGCTCTTGAGCAGATTGCCGCCGTTGCCGTTGTGGATGTAGTTGAAGCGCATCCGGAACACCGAGCCGGGAAACGCAATTTCATCCGACTGCATGTAGATCGGATGTTTGGTGGCGCCGGAACCGGCATCGTAGATCTCACTGTATTCCAGCGTGAACGATCCGGAATTCAGATCGGCACCGAGGATGCCGTGCCCGGGACAGGCGTGGATGACCGCATCGCGCACGGTCACATCGTCGGCTTCGCTGAACACACAGGTGTTCGCGCCACCGCGCACCTCGAACCCATCGAACACGACGTGGTTCGACTGCTGGAATTTGATCGTATGCAGGCCGCCCTGCAATACCGGACGCGACGCCCCAGTAACGCGACGCCAGCGGATGATCACCGGATTGCCGGGCGCGCCGCCGTCGTCGTCGCCGACCACCACGCTGCTGTACAGCGCATTGCCGTCCACTTCGATGATATCGCCAGGGGAGAGATCGTTGGCGGTGAAGACTGTGGAAAGCTGCGCGTAGTCGCGCCCGCTTGGCCCCACCGTGAAGATGCGGCCCTCGGCGGGCAGTGCATGGGTCGCAATGATCGAACACGACAGCGCGAGCAGCGTCGCGCGCAAGGATCCAGGCATGGGGCGATTCTCTCCGACGAAGGACAGCTTGCGGGCGGCGCCCCCTACGCCACTTGCCCGGCAAGGATCGCACAGCCGCGCCTGCGACATCTGCCCGCGGCATCGGTCACATCGCCGCGACGCGCTGCCCGCAACCACGACGGCGCATCGGACATGTCGCGCGTCCGGACGCTCAGAGATGCTGCGAATGCGGCTTTCCGAGGTCCTGGCCCGACTGCGGCTGCGGTTGCGACTGCTGCGGCGTGGACAATTGCGCCAACGCCAGCGTGTTCTGTTCCACGCTGCGTGTCTTGCCGATATCGAGCTGAAGTCCGGCCGCCTGGTGCGTGTTCTGTTCCACCGAACCGGTCACCGCGAACATCGACTTGAAATCGGGGCTGGGCACGACCTGATCGATCCCCGGCAATCCACGCATCCTGGCCGCGACCATCAGCGACGACGCCATGTTCTCGCGCGAGGCGGTATCGGGCAGCAGCTGTCCCTTCGGATCGATCCTGTCGATGCCTTCCATCACCTTGCGGAACACGCCGTTGTCCGGGTGCCCCTGTTCGTTCAGCAGCGGCGCGCGCGTCGGCGCGATCTCCATCGAATCCGAGCCGCCCCCATCGCCCTTGCGGCGCGGTACCAGCACGCGCACTTCTTCGCTTGGATCCCTGGGCGGGAACGGCTTCGGCACACGGTCGATATGCTCGTCGAGCATGCGCCGGACCTGCGGATCCATCTCCTTGCCCTGCACCAGCCAACCCTTGAATTCGTTGGGGCGCTCGGGAATCTCCTTGTCGCGGAACTGGCCGTTCCTGTCCAGCTCCCATTCGTGCGAGCTGTTGGCGCTGCGACCCACCAGGCGCAGATTGCCGGTGTCGTTGTACGCATCCAGTACCTGTGCCTTGCTCAGACCATTCGGGTTCTTTTCCTGCAGCTCCTTCAGCACCGTTTCGAACGGAACGCGGTGATCGATATCGAACGCGTCCCGGGTGACCAGCTGGCCAGTGACGCTGCAGCGGAACAGCGGCACGTCCTGTGTCGAGCCTTCCGGCGCACATGGAAGTTTGGCGGTTCCGACGAAGCTCTCCTGGAGCTGGTGCTCGAACCATTTGCCGTTGACCCGGGTGTCGAACGACAGATCCGAACGGGTATGGTCCTGCGTCCAAGGCTGGCCGGTGGTGGCGATCGTGCGTCTGGCCTTGTCGGTCTGCGGATCGAACGCGGGATGGTCGACCGTAGGGTCGTATCCGACCCGATCCTTGACCCACTTCTGCCACTGCGGCGATTCCACACCATGTTCGGACAGCACCTTGTCGCCGCTGTCGCGCGCGCGGTTGTAGAACGATGGCAGCGCGCGCAGGTTGGCCACATCGTTGTAGCCCATGTGCGCTTCGGCCATGTTGGCGACATCAAGAGCCTGTAGATGCTGCTTCCACGGCGTGATGTGATCGACATCCAGCGCGTCGGCCGTGTGCCAGGTATTGGTCTCGTTGCTGTAGTACAACATCACGTCCGCGCTGGTGCCCTTGACGTGCTGCGGCGACATGTTCACCTGCGCCCAATCGTTGCGCATGAACTGGACCGTCGATTCGTAGAACGCGAGGCCGGTCCGCGAGTTCGCGGCATTCCATGCCCTGTCGCGGAGTTCGTCGCCGTGCTGGGTCGGCGCGTACTGGTCCCAGTTCGCCAGCACCACCTGCTCGCCGTTTTCCAGATTCTTGTTGGCCAGACCGCCCATCGTCCTCTCCTTGTCGTGACTACCGTCGTGACTACCGGATCGCTTCGCGATGCATCCCTGTCGAAGCGCGCTTCGCGTCGTTGTTCATGATCGGCTGTTGATGACCCGACCCGCAAGCGCAAGCATCGATACAAACGCAATCCGGATCGACGACCGGTCAAGCGAGAATGACAGGGACCGCCGATGACTGGACGCGACGCTACGGCGCGGGTTCGCTCACCCGGGTATAGATCCCTTCGCGATGATTGAGTCCATAGATGCCCTGAATGGTCAATGTGTCCGCCCTGCACTGGTAGGCGAAACCGTTGGACTCGGTGGACGGGCCTTCATCGGGCGCAGTCCTGTCGAGTACGGTCATCGGGCCCAATTTCATGTTGATCGTCATCTCGACCGTATTTTCGAGATAACGGGCGATGCCGCCACCGGGGCCGGTGGTCCGCCACTCGAAGCCGGTCGTGCCGTTGCGGATCGATGCCGTTTCCATCTCGCCGCCCTGCGCGCGCGTTGTGCAGCGATTGGCGAAACCCTGCCAATCGACGCTGCCGGTACCGTCGGCGGCGAACGACAGCAGCCAGGTGCCCTCCGGTGGTTCGCAGGACAGGCTGCCGCCGGCGGCGGCGATCTTGCCCGCACCGACGTCGGCGAGCATCGCGATTTCGCCTTCGCGCGATGCCTGCGTGGGCGACCACTCGCCGACCAGACAGCACGCGCCCTCGCTGTCCATGCCGGGCGGCAGGGCGATCTGATACGTGGCTGCGCCGCTGGCTTCGGTGGTGGTGGCGAGCACGCGGTACACCACATCCTCGCGGCAGGCGGTCACGTTGTCCGGCGGCGCGATCCAGACCCCGGGCGTGTTCGAGAAACCAACCGACAATCCGGCATCGATGCTGGTCTGCTGCAGCGCGTACAGCTTGCCGCGCGCGAACGACAGGCGCTCGCGGTGCAATACGAACGGCTGCGATGCGACCCGATGCGTCGCCGGCCCGGTGATGCGCCGCAGTGCGCCGGGCTGCGGTGCCGAGGCCATCGATCGTCCCGCAGGCTGGCGGATCTTGCCGTCGAGATAGGCTTCGCCGAACTGCTTCCACTGCTCGGGCGCGATCATCCGTCGCAGCGCCGCATGCTCGGCAGCGGCACCGTCGCCGGTGGCCAGACCGTGCACGAAGCGCGACACCGCATTCGGCCCTTCGTTCTGGCCCAGCCAGAAAAAGAACGGCACGCTGGAATACGTGAAGCTCCACAGCGGCTGGGTCGGCGATCCCGCGTCGAATTCGGCGACTTCGCCATCCGAGAACGATGTCCCCGGGTAAGCCAGATGCGCGAAATACTCGGCGCTGCCTTCCGACCACCAGATCGCCGATTCGTGGTTGTAGACGCTCAGAAACGATTTGGCGCTGATGCAATGGAACAGTTCGTGCGCCAACGTGAACATCAGGAAGTCGTAACTCTCGCCCTCCGGCGACCAGTAGAAAACGACTTCGCATTCGTCCGGAAAAGGCCTGGCGAGCGCCGCGGTCGGCTCGCTCGCACCCAATTCCGGCGGCGGCGGCAGCGATGTGAGGTAGATGGTGACCGGCGCGATTTCGACGCCGCCCATCTCGTCCATGGCGCGACCGGTGCGCTCGGCGAGGCTGCGGATTGGCGCGATCAGATACGCCAGCGACGGCTCGGCCGCGGACTCCACCGACGTCACCATCCGCAGCGGCTGACGCCCGCCGGCCCAATGGACGGTGGTGTCTACCAACGGCACGCAGCCGGCACCGCTCAAGCGTACGTCGAAACTGCGTACGTAGGCATCGCTGTTGCAGTTGCCGAGCGCGAATGCCGAAGGCGCCCATCCCGACAGTCCCACGCACAGCAGCAACAGCATCAGACGGATGCGCATGGTCGTTTCCTCGGTATTTTGAATTTCAACGGCAGATCGGACCGCATCCGGACGGCGCGCATCCAGATGCCTGCGGATCACGGCGCCTGGCGGCCAGCCTCGGGATGTTCTTTCAACCATTCCATCGAGCGTCGCACGCGATCGTAGCCGCTGGGATGATCGTAGAAGATCGCTTCCTCCCACTTGCCCGGATGGATCTTGCGATAGGTGCTCAGGCGCATCGCCGCCGTCGCGAACCCGTGCGGCTCGCCGGCGGCGTTCAGGCCATAGGCATCCGCTTCAGCTTCGGCCTGGCGCACGATCGAATTGCTCACCGGCGTCGCGATGAAGAAGAAGATCGAAAACAGCGCCGAGATCAACGGCAGGCCGGCGGGATCGGCGCGTCCTTCCACGCCGAACCGCTGCCCCCAGCGCCGCTGCGCCCAGTCGAACGTGGCGTGGACGAACCAGAACCCGAACACGATCAGCAGACTGAAATACACCGACAGCCGCAGCGAGTGGTTCAACACGTAATGCCCCATCTCGTGGCCCATCACCGCATTGATCTCCGGCAGCGAAGTCTTCTTCAACAGATTGTCGTTGAGATTGACCCGGGTGGTGCCGGCGAAACCGGAGACGTTCGCGCTGACGCGCGTGGTCTGCCGCGAAGCGTCGAACCATTCGATGTGTTCGGTGGGAATCCGGTTCGCGCGCGCCAGCGACAGGATCGATTCGCGTACTTCTCCGGCCGGCAAGGGCTTGTAGTCGTTGAACAGCGGCGCGATGAATACCGGCGCGATCATGGCGACGAACAGGATCAACACGAAACCGGACATCCCCGCGTACAGCCACCAGCGCTCGCCGGTGCGGCGCAGCAGCGCGTACAGGCCTGCGATGACCAACGGCATGATCACCAGCGCGATCATGCTGCCCTTGGCCTGATCCCCCAGCCAGGCGCCGAAGGTCTGCGTGGACAGGTCATAGGCGTGTTCGCGGACGTATTCGGTGTAGATCGCCAGCGGCAGACCGATGACCTGGGTCGCCAACAGGAACATCGCCGCATACAGCACCGTGCTCAGCCAGGGGCGTGCGCTGATCCGTCGTGCACGGTCGCGCATGCGCCGCGACCACCCGGTCGCGAGCAGCAGTGCGCTTGCGCCGAGGCCATACAAGAGCTGCCACAGTTCCAGCCAGTAACCGCCTTCGAAATACGCATCCGATTGCGCGCGCTGTTCGGGCGACAACAGGTTCAGATACGCTTCGGTGGCGCGCTCGACATCGAAGCCAGGTCCGGGTTTGGCCGCCTCAGGCACCTGCAGGCCTGGCGGCAGGTCGCGCGTCAGCGCCGCACCGTCCGCGCCCCAGGCGAACAAGGGCAACAACAACGACAGCAGCAACGCCAACAGCACACCCGAACGTTGAACGATCACGACGATTTCCCCATCAGTAGAGCCTTCGGTCGGCATCGAGCATCCAACACGGCAACGCTGCGGTCAAACGCCGGAAGTCATTCGTCTGGACGCAGCGACATGCCCGGCTGCGACGCGCCCCGGATGCTGCGGCTTTGCGGCATCGCTTTTTTGCGACCACGCGCCCAGCCCGGTGTCTCGATCGGCTTATGATGCCAAGTGTTCCGAAAGACGAAGGACGACCCGGATGCAGCACCATTGGCCCGCGTTCATCGCGATGACGTTCGCGCTCTGCGCCTGCGCACCGCAGGCGAACGACAGCGCGCTTTCGCGACCGGAACGGCACATCGAAGCCACTGCGTCATCCGCAGCACGTCCACGACACACCTCCCCAACGCTGCCCGCAGCCGCTGCCGCACCGCTGCCCGCATTCCCCGGCGCGCAGGGCGGCGGCGCGGTTTCCGTCGGCGGTCGCGGCGGAGCGGTCTACAAAGTGACCAGTCTCGCCGACGCCGGCCCCGGCACCTTGCGCGACTGCGCGGAAGTGAAATCGGGGCCGCGGACCTGCATCTTCACCATTGGCGGCGTGATCGAGCTGCGCACCACGCTGTACATCACCCGCCCGTTCCTCACCGTCGCGGGTCAGACCGCGCCCGGCGGCGGCATCCTGATCACCCGCGCCAACGACGCGCCGCCGATCGGCAATCTGGTGCTGATCTCCACCAACGATGTGATCTGGCGATACACACGCCTGCGCAACCGCTATCTGCGCGAATGCGACGAGATCGCGATGGGCACCAACACCGAATGCGGCGCGCTGTTCGGCATCGAGTCGCGCGCCTACAACGTCATCGCCGACCACAATTCCCTCAGCTGGAATCTGGACGATGCCTACGGCGTCTGGCGCGGCGGCGCCAATCCCGTGCATCACGTCACCATGTCGATGAGCCTGATCGCCGAAGGCCACGCTTCGCACTCGACCGGCATGATCGCAGGCGCGTCCACCAGCGCACTGGGCAGCGCCGTGACCGATATCGACGCGCACCACAATCTGATGATGAACGACAATCATCGCAATCCGCTGTTCAAGAACAAATCCGCGCGGATCGTCAACAACCTCTTCTACAACCACCGGTTCTACGCCACGCAGGTCGGCGGCGGCGGACGTTTCGATATCGTCGGCAACGTCTACAAGCGCGGGCCGATGACCGCCGCCACGCTGTTCGAGATCCAGGCGTTCCCGTCGCAGGGCGCGGACGCTGTCGATGGCGAGCCTTCCCTGTACGTTTCGGGAAATCTCGGCTGGCACGGTGGCGCGGGCGGCGATCCGTGGCTGCTGAGCAATCGCGTCAGCGGCGAAAACGGCACCCAGACCGGCGTGGTTCCCGGCGCATGGAAACGCACGACGCCGCTCGATGCGATGGCCGGCATCGACGGCATCTTGCCGCTTGCGCATCCGATCATCGCCGACCCCGCCGAACGCGTCGCCGCGATGGACGGCAGCGTCGTGCCCATGGTCGGCGCGTCGCGCAGACTCGACTGCAGCGGTTTCTGGGTCGCGAACCGCGATGCCGTGGATCTGCGTCTGATCGAACAATACCGCACCGATACCGGCATCGCCGCATTGCCGACTACGCTCGAGAATATCCCCGCGATCGCCACCGGTACGCCCTGCGCCGACAGCGATGGCGACGGCATGCCGGATCTGTGGGAAATGGCGAAATACGGCAATCTCGCGCAGACAGCGCAGGGCGACATCAATGGCGACGGCTACACCAATCTCGAAGAATACATGCACGGAAAACCGTGGCCTCGGAAAGTGCAATGACGCTTTCGGCCAAACGCAACCGGCTTGCTTTCCGAGTAAATTCACCTCGTCACAACTCCACCATCACCGTACACGGTGTAATGCTTCATCCGTCGATCACGACAAGGAGATTCCGATCATGGCATTGTTCAGACACGCACTCGTCGCAGCGATTTTTTCGATCGTACTCGCAGGCGTCGCGCCTGCAGCCAAAGCCGAAGTGTTCGAACTCGGTTGGCCATACCCGCCGAACAATCTCGAACCGCACGCCGCACGCAACCAATATCCGCCGGCCTGCAATCCGAGCAACAAGCCCGGACCCGAACGGCTTCGCCAACTGCTGGGTTTCTGGTTCGGCGCGCCCAATCAGTTCAACCCGAACTGGCATATCGGACGGCCATGCAGCGTCAGTGCGACGTCCTACCATCGAGAAGGCCGTGCGCTCGATTTCTACGTCAACGCCACCGAACCCCGGGCGCAATCCATCGTCAACTGGATCCTAGCGACCGACGAGTACGGCAACCCGCACTCCAAGGCGCGCCGTCTGGGCATCATCGAAATCATCTGGAAGGACGTGATCTGGACATCCGATCGCGCGAACGAAGGTTTTCGTCCGTGCCCGACCTGCGGGCCGCACAACGACCACATCCACTTCAGTTTCACCCGCGAAGGCGCGAACGCGGCCACCTCGTGGTTCACCACCAACGACGGCGTGGGCAGCGCGGCGTGCAGCAGCGGCACGGCGCAAGTGAAGTACTGGACCTATCCCAGCGGCTACGGCCCGCTGCGCCATGTCCGCAGGATCGATTACGCCGGCAGCGCCTATGCGACACAGGCCTCGCTGGCCGGCTCGCCGTGGCGCGTCTACAGCGCGCTGGGGCCGACGACCGTCGCCGCGAATGCGCCGGTCAGTGCGCTGTACGGCACCCGCGCATTTCTGGGGGCGTGTTCGGTGACGTTGTTCTGATCGGAAAATCGAGGGTGGAACCGTCATGGCGGTTCCATTCTTCCTCAAGTTTGCCGGTCCGCGTCAGGTCGCGCGGACCGGCTTGTCCGGCGACGAATGCCGCTCCAACGCTTCAGCAAGGACGGTCTCGTACAGATGCATGCGCACGCGCATGAACGCGCCACGCAGCCCGACGAGATAACCGATCGCGAAAAACAGCCCCGGCACGATCTGCCAGAGCGGAACACCCATCGATTCAGAGGTGAAAGCCTTGATCTGTACCGCGACGGCAAGGATCAGCGGCAAGATGCCGAAACGATCCAGATCGCCGCCCATCAGCGATAGTTTCGCCGCAAGACGCGTCTGCACCACTTGGACGAAGCGAAGATGTTGTTCAAGTGCCTGCCGTGGAAACGTCGTGAGCCATGTCTGCAACGAATTCATTTCCGAGAAGTCGTGATCGAGCTGTGCGGTGTCGTCCTTTTTTCCGCGCCAGATCGTATATGCGATCACATAGAGACTGCGCAGGAATCCCGGCAGGAAAAACAGGATCATCGTTCCGAGGCCGATCCGTATCATGGTCACCATCCACCACTTCGGCTCGAAGATCTCGGCGAACAGTGAAGCCAACAAACCAATAATCACGCCGACGCCTCCACCGATATCGGCCCAGTATTGCCATTGCGGGCGATTCAGGACGCCGGCGGGGCCATCGGGTAACGCAGCGATGCGCTGTTCGAGTTCGGTGAAGGAGAATTTTTGGGCTTCCATGCGTTACGTTCCTCGACAATCGTTATCGCAGTCTAACGATACGAACCGACGCGCGTAGGAGGGCTTTCAGGCCCGAGCTCTTCTCAAAACACCAAACGACAGCTCGGGGCTGAAGCCCCTCCTACGCAGAGCGTCCCCATCGGTTTCAAACATGTCCGGGACAGACAGATGCATCTGCCTTACCGAATGCTTCACCCGGGCGACCAGGGCCAGAACCGGATCAGCAGCCAAGCCGGAACGCCCACGTAAAACACGATCCGAGCAGAAACTTCGAGCGTGCGCCTGATCCCGATCGCGGATTCGCGGCGCACGACCAGCGACAGCCAGGTTCCCGCTTCGATGATGACCCGCAGCAACGCCGCGAAGATCACCAGACCGATCGCCCAGGACGCCCACCAGATGCCGAGCGCGGTGAGATACGCCTGCAGTCCGTAGGTGTGGTATTCGCCGAAGGTGCCGCCGAACGCGATGTGCTGGTGCAGGCGGAATGCCGGCAATGCCGGAACCAGCGGGAACAGCACGAACTTCACCAGCGGATGATCGAGCAGGCGGTGCCGGGCAACGGCCAGACGCGTGCGCGCGTACGCCAACGCGCGACCAGTCGATGCTTCGGCAACGGCAGCCGGCGCACCGGCGCGGATCAGCGCATCGACCAGCGCTGCGGGGTCGTCCAGCGAGAGGCCACGCGACCAGCGCCGACCCGACTCCATCCGCAGCCACACGCCGGTCGAGGGCAGCGCAAGCGTCCACGGTTCAACCGCGGCGATGTGCTGGATTGGAATCTCGGTGCGTCGCTCGCGTTGTTCCAGCACCAGCGCGTCGCCTTCGATGCGCGCGGTCGCGGCGAAAGCGCGCGCGATGCACCACGCGGCAGCAAGCGGCGCCAGAAACAGCGCTGCGAACATCCGCATCTGCGCCAACGGATTCATCTGTTCGCTCTGGAACAACAGCGCCGCCCCCATCCAGAAGAGGCTGCCGAAGGCGAACACGCGCAGCAGTCCCGCAGCGATACGCCAGACGGGCGCCAGCACGATGGCCTCGGCCCGAAACGCCGCATGCGCTGTGGTCGCAATGGGAGATGGCGACGCGCTGTGCTTCGTGCGCTTCAGCGCCTTGCCGACCCAGAACAGCGCCTGCAGCAGAAGCAGCACGAACGCGGTGCGTCCGACCCAGTCGCCCCAAGCCACCATCAGCGTCGCGGCCGGTTGTCTTATCGAGACTTCACCGATCAACAGTTTCTGTTCGCCCATCGCGGTGGCAGAGACAATCGTGCCGGTCGCATCGATCACGGCGCTCACGCCATTGCTGGTCACGCGCAATTGCGGGAGGCGGGTCTCGATGCTGCGGAACGCCGCCACCGCCAGATGCAGGTTCGCGCCTTCGGTGTGTTCGGTGAACCAGGAGTCGTTCGACATACCCAGGATCACCTGCGCGCCCAGCCGCGCGCCTTCGATCGCAAGGCCGGCATCGGTGTCGTCCAGGCAGATCATCGGCAGCACCGGGATCTCGCGCCCGCCGGACAGGCGCAGCGGAAACACGCGCGCACCGGAACCTGGCTTCCAGGTCCCGGCCCACGGCAACCAGCGTCGTATCGTCGGCCCTTCGAGCCAGCGCGGCACGTACTCGGTCAGCGGGAACAGATCGGTCTTGCGATAGAACCCCAGCGGCGCCGTCTTCGAAGGTTCCAGGAACGCGGCCGCGTTGTACTCGCCGACCGCGTCGAGGTCGTAAGTGCCGAACACCAGTGGAACACCGGCAGACGACACGAAATCCTGGATCTCGCGATCGAGCTCGGCCCCGCCCTCGCTCTTCGGGTGGCCGTAGGTGGTCGGGTACACCGTTTCCGACCACAACAACGCATCCACACGATGCCGGTCGATCGCCTCGCGCGACATCGCGTAGTGCGTGTCGAGCACATGGCGGACCACTTCGTAGGCGCCCATTTCGCGGCGCAGACGCTCGTAGTCGACGATATTGGACTGGACCATGCCGACGCGCAGCGGCGTGCCGTCGGCATCGGATGCCGATGTCAGCATCGACAGGCGCACAGCGCCGTAGCCGGCCATCAGCACCAGCACCGATGCCGCGATCGCCAATGGGCGAAGCAGCGCGCGCGCGCCCTCGCCGCGACGCGCGATGGCCGCCGCGATGGCCTCGTTGATCAGGATCAGCAGAACGGTGATGCCGGGTGCGCCGCCGACATCGGCGATCTGGCGCAGCTCGTACGACGGGTGCAACCCATGACCGAGCGTGTCGTCGAAGAGTCTGGGAACCAGCCACTCCGTCGCCACCCATGCCGCCGCGCCCGCCAACGCGCGCACGACCGGGCCGTGGTGTCGGCCCGCGATGTGACGGAACAGCGCGAATGCGAGCAGCTGCGGCTGCAGCAGCGGCGCGGCCGCCAACAATACGAGCAAGCCGGTCGCTTCAGGAATGCCAAGATAGCCGGCAACGGAAAATCCGAACCATGCGAAGACCGCCGCGACGAACGCGAAGCTCATCGCCAGCCCGCTGCGCGCGGCGCCGGTCACGGTGCGGGTCGCGTCCAGCGCAAGCAACCACGGCACCAGACCGACGAAACCGAGCAGGTAGGCGTTGCCGCCCCGAGAATACAGGCCGAGCAGAACCGCACTGGTGACGATTCCGGCCAGCGCGCGCCAGCCGGAGTGGAAACGCCGATTCGTATTCAGGACGAAGGCTTCCCGGATGGCAACGGCGGCGGAACGGTGATCCTGCGGGTCGTGAGCCCGGGTGGCGCCATGCCCGGCGGGACGACGCGGTCCGCCGGAATCTCGATCCGCCGGCCGGCGCTGTCGAAGAATTCGAAGTCGGGCGAGTACATCAGGATCGGCTCGATGCGCTGGCCGTCGTCGGTCGCCTGGTAGTGACGGACATAACCTTCGGGCAACTCGAAATCTTCCGGGACCGCCAGCCCGATCAGCGGCGGACTGGTGCCGGGTGGATTGAACGCGCCGATACCCGAATGGATGCCGGCCTTGTGCAGTTCATCGATGACTTCCGCAGCGGTCGGCTCCATGCCCGGCGGGATGACGTCCGCCAGATCCACGGAGGACAGATCCACCGAGGACAGGTCGCCGCCCGGTACGGCCGGTGGCCGCGTCATATCACGCGGCACGGCCGTTGCCTCCAACGCAGTGGACTGCATCGCGGCGATGCTGGGGCGATCGGAGGCACGTTCATCGATCGCGGCTTCTGCGGAATCCGGCGGGGTCTGCCTGCCCATCATGAGATAACCGGCGCAACCGCTCGCCAGGATCAGCGCGAAGACTTTGTAGAACAGGCCCGCGCGCGAACCGCGGGCGTTGCGTTCGATGACGCGCACGCCATCGCCGTCCTTGTCGGACGGCGAGGCGCTCTTCTTTTCGGGATGGTCCATCGAGACGCACCCTGGCTATTGCATCGCGATCAGAACGGGCTCGGCGGGTTGTAGACCGACAATCCCCAACCCATGCGCTCATGACCGTACTGGTTCCAGATCGGGTTCTTGCCGCCGGCGAAGGACGTGTAGCGCGGCGCCCCCGTGCCGGTGGTGCCGCCGAACAGACCGGCGGATACGGTACCGCTGGTGTAGGTCGGATGCGTGTCGTCCGACTGGATGTAGTCGTAGCTGCTGGCCGAGGACACGAAGTGGGTGTTGGCGTCGCGCAGCGTCGGACGCAGGGTCGAGGTGATGCGGGTCAGGTAGCTGGACTCGCTTTCGCCCAGCACATACTTCAGTGCATCGGAGTCGATCTGGCCATCGCCGTTGCTGTCGTAGTCCGCGCCCATGTATTGGGCGAAGTTGTCCGCGCACTGGAAGCCTTTCTGCCTGGCGTATTCGCACATCCAGTAGTTCATCTGGGCGATCGCCGGGAGGAACTTCTCGCGCAGATTGACCTTGGCGCCGGTGACCGGATCGTTGCAGGAGCTCAGCACGTTGTCGGCGTTGTAGCCGGGGTAGTACAGATTGCCGACGACCTTCAGCTTGACGCCGGAATAGGCGTTGGCGTTGATGTAGTTCATCGCGGAGGCGACGTAGGTCTTGCAGTTGTTCACCGCCGTCGTCAGCACGCTGTAATTGCAGGTGCCGGTCTGGCCCTTGAAGCTGGTGCGCGCCTGCAGGCCGTCGTTGCCGCACATTTCGAAGGTCACCACGCGGGTCGACGTGGCCTGCATGTAAGAGCGTTCGGCGACGATCTTGTTGTTGTAGACGTCGGAGGCGATCGCGCCCGACTTGGCGCGACGCACGCTTTCGATATCCGCATTCCACAGCGCCGACAGGTATTCGGAGTCGGCCGTGGGCGCCGAATATTTCGCGGCATTGGAAATGGAGCCGTTGTAACCGGCGTAGATCGAATCGCCGTACGCGACGACACGGTACTTCGCCGTGGTGCCTGCGCGATCGATGGTCCAGGACACGTTCTGGTTCAGCGTGCTGGCCATCGCCGGCGAGCCGATGGCCAGCAGGACGAGGGTGGGTAACAGCGCACGCATGTTCTTGCCGAATCGGTTGGTCATGACCTGCTTCCTTGTATGAGATGAGTGTCCCGGGAGAACCCGGAGCTCCAGACGATCGCAGCCCCAGTCTTCATTGCCATCCGGACCTGACGGTCCGCCCCCGGGCTTGGCGGGGCTAACCCTATCGTGTCCCCCTGGCAGGGTCAACCTCGCGATCGATTTGTCGCAGCGCAGCACCATTTTCGGTATTACGCACGCTTTGGACGCCACGCGTATCGGCAAAGCACACAGTGCAGATGCGCCGATGGATCCTGCGATCTGGCGATCTCGCATGTCATCGCGCCCACCGACCCTAGCCCGATCGGGCGATAGCGGACCGCCATCGGCGGTCGTAGAGTCGGTGTCGCTTCGGACGCAGACCCACGCGATGGCGGAGACGATATGAACGATGCATTCCAGCGTTTCGATGATGCGTTCGACGAAGATATCGACGACATGATCGACCGGTTCGTCGACGAACTCGACGCCTTCGGCACGAGTATCCCGCTCTCGCCGCCCGGCCGCTACACCGAAGCGCGCCACAACGCCTTGCAGGCGCAGGTCCATCCACTGTGCGATGCCGCCCAGCGCACCTGCGACGGCCTCACCGGCTGTCACAGCGTCAGTCAGCGCATGTTGCGCAATGCGCTGTGCATCGGCGCGCGCGCAAGCGTCAATCGCGAATGTTTCGACGGCGGCAACCGCAGCCATCGTCAGGCCGAACATCAGGCCCGGATCACCGGACGCCGCTGCCGTCAGCGTTGGCGGGAATTGGGCTGCGACCGACGCCCGCGGACACGTCGCAATGTGATGCGGTTCGACGACGCCTGAGCCACCGCATCGTCGACTTTCCGCCATTCGGTGCGCCGGGGCGCATCCTGTGCGAAATGGATTATCGTCGCAGTGTGTGATCAAGCACGCCGCGTGACCATGAACGGAATCGACGAACATGATCGACCGCAACCAGCTCCATCGAGACGGCTATGCCCTGCTCCATCAAGCGATCCCGACAGCGTGGCTGGGCGCGCTTCGCGACGCGTTCGATGCCTGCGTGAAACCATCGGCGCAATGGCCCGTTCCGCGCGGCGCGGACTGGCGTCATTCGATGCTGGATCTCGATGCGAATGTGCAGGCGGTCTGCCGGCTGCCGCCGTTGCTGGCTGCGGTCGGTGCGTTGATCGGCGAACGGTTCTTCCTTGCGCAGGTCGAAGGCCGCGAGCCTCTGGCAGGAGGCGGTCATCAGGGCCTGCACCGCGACCTGTCGGCGCAACGCCCCGGCGACACGGTGAACGCCCTCGCCTTCTTCGACGACTACGGCCCCGGGAACGGCGCAACGCGTCTCGTCCCCGGCAGTCATCGCCCAGCGCCGAACGATCCGCCGTTCGACTTGAACGACGAGTCCCGGTGCGTGCAACTCGCAGGCGCTGCCGGGGACGTCCTCGTGTTCGATGCCGATCTGCTGCATGCGGGCAGCCTCAACCCGAGCGGCGCGCGCCGTCGCTCCATCCTGATCGGCTATTTCGCCGAACCCCGCTACGCCTCGCACCTCGCGACGGCGCACCTGCGCAACGTCCGCATGGACACCAGCCAACGATTCGATCCATAGGGCGGTTTCCAACACGCCTTGAGGTCAACCGTGAGTGTCTGAAGTCAGTGGATGGACTCTTACTCGCCCTCCGTCAACGCCCACCAAGATGCCAGTAGCGACATCCCCATGAGGGCCAGCAGCATGATCACGGCCGCCGAGGAAAGACTCCCGCGCATCCAGTCCTGCCAGCCAGCACGGATCAAGGACGTGGACGAAAGGCTCCAGAGGCACGCGCCAAGTCCCGCCAATATGCCGACCGGCAACTGCCAACGGCGCGCGCGCCGGCGTGCGGGCAATTGCCGCATGACGCGATCGCAAAAGCCGTCATCGGCGACAGGGCCTTCGAAATGTTGGCGCAGCAGCGCATCGATGGATGAATCATGCGGGTCGTTCATGAGAGTTGCCTCTTGGTCTCGGATCCTTGCCAGATTGACAGCCAGTTTTGCAACTTGGCCTTGCCGCGCGTCGCGTGGGTTTTCACCGTGCCAAGCGGCATGACCAGCACGTAGGCGGCTTCTTCGTGACTCAATCCCAATTGCACGCAATGCAACAGCACGGCCTGCTCGGCAGGGGACAGGCGCCGCATCGCACGCTCCAGATCTACTTGCAGGTCGATGGTCTGGGCGGGCGCTGCCGGCGCTTTGTGCTCGCCGCCATCGGCATCTTCTAGCGTCCCCGCTTTCTTTCGTTCGGCCTGCAGAAAGCAGGTGTACGCGATGCGGTAAAGCCAGGTGGAAAAACGCGCGTCGCCGCGAAATTGGTCGAGCTTGCGCCATGCCAACAGAAACGCCTCCTGCGCCAGGTCGTCGGCACCAGCTTCGTCGCCGTGCAGCAGGCGCCGCAGTTGCGCGCGCACCATGCCCTGATGGCGTCGCAGCAGTTGCTCGAACGCGCGACCCTCGTTGCCGAGCAGTACTCGTGCAACGAGGGCCTGGTCGATGCGCGCTTCCGCGTCGTAATCAGTCATGCATGTCGTCGCGGCGATTCAGCCACCAGCTGGCGAGGTAGCCGAACCCGGTGATCAACGGCAGCAGGCCAAGCCCCCAGAGTTCGCCGATCCCGCGCCCATTTTCGTAATGCATCGGCAAGGCGGAAAACATGGCGATGATGCCCAGGCCGATGCTGATCAGCACCAGGGCTCGTCGCCGTTCGCAGAACTCCACGCGCGGCTCGATCAACAACTGCACCGGCGGTGCCACACCCTTGTCCGCGAGATGCATCACGGCGTTGTAGCGCGCCTGCGCCTGCTGGTAGCGATAGCGCAGGACGATCAGCACAATGGCGATCGGCGCAAATCCCAGCACGACGAGAATTATGAATTCGGGTTGCATAAGGGTTCTCTCAGTAGTTTGTCTAGGTTAATGACGGAAGCAACTCACTCATACCGCATTCCTTCGGCGGGTTCGCCGCGCAGGATCCGGCGGGTGGACAGGTAGGTGGCCATGCCCACCAGCAGCGTGATCGTGGTCGCCACGCCCAGCCCGATCGCCACCGGCACCACGGTCCCGAGCCCGGCCAGGCGCGAGAGCAGGAACAGCCCCGCCCCGCCGATCAGCAGCGCAAACACCAGGCCCACCACCAGACGCCGCGCGCCCTGCCGCAGGAACAGACGCAGGATCGATCCATCGCTTGCCCCGATCGCGCGGCGCAGCCCCACCTCCTGCCTGCGCAGGATCACTTCGTTGCTGCACAGTCCGTAGATGCCGGTCAGCGCCAGCAACAGCGCAAACAGACCGCTGTACACGAACAGCTTCGCCAGGCTCCGGCTCAGCGCCACCGTGCGGTCACGCAACGCCGTGTAGCGATCCACCGCCACCCCGGGCGCCGCATTGGCCTGCCACGCCAGGTTCAGCAGCGTCGCGCGCGCCGCCGACTCATCGCCGCGGTAACGCACCAGATAACGCGCACTGCCCTGCGCCGCCTGGGCGAACGGCAGGTAGATCGCCGTCACCGCACGCGCGTCCGCCTGCATCATCTGGCTGTCGTCCAGCACGTCGCTGACCACGCCCACCACGACCCGCTGCTCGCGCACCTTGCCCTCCGCAT
Source organism: Lysobacteraceae bacterium (assembly GCA_040079515.1). Lineage (GTDB taxonomy): Bacteria > Pseudomonadota > Gammaproteobacteria > Xanthomonadales > Xanthomonadaceae > Lysobacter_I. The sequence goes on along the minus strand of JBEBKD010000027.1, from coordinate 13,486 downwards.
CGAACAACTGGATCGGCCGGCCGATCGGCGAGCTCCCCGGCCAGTAACGCTCGGCCAGTGTCCGGCTCACCAGCACCGAACGGCTGCCGTCGCTGCCGTCGCGCGAGTCGAAGTAGCGTCCATCGAGCAGTCGGGCTCCCAGCGATACCGGCGCATCCGAACTCAGCCGCACCGTCGCCTCCGGATAATCTTCCGCAAGCGGATAGCTCATGCCGTCCGCCCCGAAGCGCCGACTGCCCGCGCCACTCCACAGCATCGCCCCCTCAACGTCCGGCTGCGCACGGATGCTCGCCAGCAGGCGGTCGTGGTACTGCGCCCTACTGGCCGGCGTGCCATCGCTGCTGTTGGGCGCGGCCACGTCCAGCGCCAGCAGCCGCTCGCCATTGATACCCGTGTCCAGGTTCGACGTGCGCCAGGCCACGAAGGTCAATGCGCTGCTGATCGCCATCACCACCGAGATCAGCACGATCTGCACCGTCACCAACAGCCGCGACAGCCGCCCGCTCAAGCGCCCGCGTGCGCCGCGTGTACCGTCGCGCAGCAAGGTCGTACACGGCATGCGCAGCACCCGCCAGGTCGGCAGGATCGACACCACGCACACCGCAAACAGCACGAACCCGAACGTCATCAGCACCGATTGCGTGTCCACGCCCCAGCGCGCCCAGAACGGCAGACGGTCGCTCCACGCATGCAGGAACTGGTCGGTCGCCTTCAGCCAGTACGCGATCAGCAGCAGCGCCAGTCCGCCGCCCACCACGCAGATCAGCAGGCTCTCCAGCATCATCTGCCACAGCAGCCGGCCGCGCGGCGCACCGATCGCCACCCGCACCGCAATCTCCTTCAACCGCTCCTGCGTGCGCGCCAGCAGCATGTTGCCCACGTTCACGCACGACAGCAGCATGATGAAGCCGGCCATCAGGTTCAGCACCGCGAACATCACGTTGCCCGCGCCGCCTCCGGCCAGGCTCATCTGGAAGGTTTCCAGCACGATCGCGTCGTAGTCGTACGGCTTGCCGTCCACGCGCGGATGCGCCTGGTGCACGCCGGTCAACAGTCCCGTCAGCTCCGCCGATGCCGACGCGCGCGTCGCCCCCGGGCGCAGCCGGGCATACGCGCCCACCGCGATGGACGTCGCCTCGTTCACCGGCTGCGCCTCGTGCTGCGGCATCGGCAGCCACAACCGCGACCACACCGGGAAGGTCACCCCCGCCGGCATCACGCCGATCACCCGCACCGGCTTGCGGTTGACGTGGATGACCCGACCCACGATGTCCGGCGAGCCGGCGAAGGCCGACTGCCACAGCGCATGGCTGACGATCGCCACCGGCTCGGCACCGCCGATCGTATCGGCAGGCACGAAGCTGCGCCCCAGTTGCGGCTGCTCCCCGACAAAGCTGAACATGTCCCACGGCCCGTACGTGGCCGGCACCATCTGGCTGAGCTCACGGTCGCTCACTTCCACGTCGGTGTCGTTGTAGACCCCGATCGCCTCCAGCTCCTTCACCTGCGGCGCGATCTGCGCCAACTCGTAGGCATCCAGCGTCTGCGTCGGCAGCCCGCGCGAACGGCCCTCCAGGCGCACCACCCGTTCCCCCTCGGCAATCGGCAGGCGCTTGTACAGCGCGGTGTTCAGCAAACCAAAGGTGTACAGACTCACCGCCAGACCGCCGGCCAACACCAGGATCGTGGTCAGGGTGAACATCGGGGTCTTGCGCAACAGGCGCAGCGCGTATCTCACATCCGTCCAGTACGACATCGCACGCTCCTCAGCTGATCGCCCGCAACGTGGCGTTCCGCGACCGGTCGGCCACAATGCGTCCGTCGAACAGCTCGATCTGACGCGGACAGCGCGCCGCCGTCTCCGGGTTGTGCGTCACCATGCAGATGGTCGCGCCGTCCTCGTGCAGGCTGTCCAGCAGCTCGATCACCGCTTCGGCGTTCTTCGAGTCCAGGTTGCCGGTCGGCTCGTCCGCCAGGATCAGCGACGGGCGCCCAGCCACCGCACGCGCCACCGCCACGCGCTGCTGCTGGCCGCCCGACAGCTGCGCCGGGAAGTGCTGCGCGCGAGGGGTCATGTCCACCCGCGCCAGCGCCTGCGCCACCCACTGCGCGCGCTCGGCCTTGCCCAGGTCCGACCGGTACGTCAGCGGCAGCGCCACGTTCTCTTCCACCGTCAGGTCGCTGATCAGGTGAAAGGCCTGGAACACGAAGCCGATCTCGCGGTTGCGGATCGCCGCCCGCTGGTCGCGGCCCAACGCCGACACGTCGTGGCCGTTGAGCATGTAGCTCCCCGCGTCCCACGTATCCAGAAGCCCCAGCAGCGACAGCAACGTCGACTTGCCCGAGCCGGACGGGCCGGACAGGGCAACGTACTCGCCCTTCCCCACACGCAGGGAGATGTCGTCGAGCGCCCGCGTCTCGACCTTCTCGGTAAGAAAGGATTTGCGGATAGCCGATAGTTCGATCAGGGTTTCGCCGTTCATAACGCGTTGCACTCCTTGAATACTCGCCCGCAGGCGGATGCGTGATGGTTGAAAATCGAGAGAGAGGGCTACTTGAGCAGGACCCGGCTGTGCTCGCCCCACGCCGAAACATCGGAAACCACAATCTGGTCACCGGCCTTCAGCGCGCTGAGCACCTCGATGTCGCGCGTGGACACCAGTCCGAAATTCACCAGCGTCCGCACCGCCGTGTCGCCTTCCACGCGGTAGACCGCCGCCTGGCCGTGCCCTTGCGCCAGCGGCGGCCGGCTGACGAACAGCGCGCCCGGTTTGCGCGCGATCTCGATCACCCCTTCCACGCTCTGGTTGGCGCGCAGGCTCGCCGGCACCGGACCGTCCAGCTTCACCTCCACCTTCACCATCCCGTCGGTCACCGCCGGATCGATGCGCGTCACCCGGCCCGGCAACACGTTGCCGCGCGTGTCGATGTGCACCGCCTGGTCAACCCGCACATCCCGCGCCTGGTAGTCCTGCACGTCCAGCAGCGCCACCAGGTTGTCGTACGGCGTGATCCGGCCAATCTCGGTGCCGCTCACCATCTGCTGGCCCAGCTTCAGGGCCATGTGCCCCACCACCCCGTCAATCGGCGCACGCACCGTCAGGTCGGCAACCTGCTGACGCAGAATGTCCAGCGTGTTGCCCATCTTGTTCAGCCGCGCCGTGTCCGCTTCCCTTTGTGCATTCAGGCGCTGCTGCATCATCCGCACGCGCTCCTGCGCTGCCACAATGCGCTGCTTCTGCTGCTCCACCCCCTGCCGCGTCTGCTCGTAGGCCAGCTTCGACACGATGCCGTCGGCTTGCAGCTTGCCCTCGGAGGCCTCGCGCAGAGACAGCACCTTCAGCTCCGAATGCGCAATCTGTGCGTCCGTCTGCATGTTGACCAGCTCCGCCTGCATGCTGGCGATGTTGACCTGCTGCTCCTTCTTCAGCGCCGCCAGTTCCCACTTGCTCTCCGAAAGCTGCTCGTGCAGCTTCGGGTTGCCCAGGATCGCCAGAATGTCGCCCTTCTTCACCGCCGCACCGGCTTCCACTGCGATGCTCTCCACCTGACCCTCGACCTTCGCGCCCAGGAACTGCGTGTGCTTGGACGTGAGTTCGCCCACACCACGCACCTGCACCACGAACTCGCCCTGCTGCACCTTCGCCAGCACCACCCGGTCGCGCGACGCCAGCTGGTCGGCACGCCCCAACATGCTCATCGCCGCCACCGCCAACACCGCCGCGCACACCGACACCAACAGCCACCGCCGGTGGCGACGCCACCAGGGGGCTAACGGAATGTCTTGTCTCCTGATGTCCACGCGATCCCTTTATTGATTGGCACAGCCACGGTTATGGCAGCTGTCAGGAGCTTGGATGCGTGTACCGACGCAAATGGATTCAACGCTGTCAGGTCATCGCGGCGCCCAGGTGGTCGGCCGTGACCCTCTCCACGGCGAGCTAGCCGAAAAGCAGCGCAACTTCTTCCTCGGCCAGCGGGATGCCCGCCTGCCGGCGATCGGCTTCCACTTCGCGTTCCGGGTCGCCGGGCACGCGTACCGGAGCTGCCCCAGCCGGCCGGCTTTGCCGGAACTGCGCAAGCAGCTCGGAGAGCCGCGCCCTGAATACCGCCGGGTCCACGAACGCGGCAACCTCGATCGCCACCATGAAATGGCTGATCTGGCGCGGCGTGTCGTAGGGCTCCCGGTAAAGATTGGACAGTTCGGCATCGAACGGCATGTTGGACAACAGCGCGCACAATATCTGGATCATCATGCCCAAGCCCTGCCCCTTGATGCCACCCAAGGGCTGCAACGCGCCTAGATCGCCACCGTGCGAAAGGTCCTGACCATCCTGGTTGGTGGCCAGCCCCGGCTCCACCGGCAGGCCGTGGCGAAGCGCAAGCAGCACGCGCGAATAAGCGGTCTGGCTGGTAGCCATATCCAGATAGAAGCCGTCGTCGTCCAAGCCCGGTGCGGCCATCGCCAGCGGATTGGTACCGTTGAGCGGAACGACCCCACCGAAAGGCACCACCAGGGCATCCGAGTTGCTGAACACCAATCCGATCTGCCCGGCCGTGGCGGCCATGCGCGCGAAATAGTCGGCACGTCCGAAGTGGTTGGAGCGACTCACCGCCAGCGCGGCGATCCCGGCCTTCCGCGCGCGGCCGATGGCCTCTCGCATCGCCGCCGCCCCCGCAACCACGCCGAGGGCGTCGTCGGCATCGAACAGCGCCGCCGCCGGGTAATCGCCGCTGATGCGGAACACCGGCTGTTTCTTGGCGCGGCCGCCTTCGATTTCCTTGAGATAGAAATCGAGCAACCTCACGCCATGCGTATCGATGCCCCGCAACGAAGCATCCACCAGCGCATCCGCAACGTCCGCCGCATGCGCCGCCGAGAGTCCGCGATCGCGCAACAGCGCGACCATCGCCGCATGCACGACCTCCACGTCATACCGCTGCATCGCACACACCCTGCTGGCATTGACGGACAAATTGGCCGAGCCGCGCCACGCCCTCGCCGATCACCGACGGCTCGACATTGCTGAAGGCCAGCCGGATGCTGTCCTGGCACGTCCCCGAAAGCGAGAAGAACGACAGCGGCATGGGAATGACATGATGCTCGCGCGCGCATCGCAGCACTTCCGCCTGTCCGAACGGAAACGGCAGCTTCATCGTGAGGAAAAAGCCGCCCTCAGGACGATTCCAGTGCACGGTCTCGTGCTGCCCGGCGAACTCTTTTTCCAGCGCAGCCAGCAACAGGTCGCGATTCCGACGGTAGTGCTCCAACTGCGGGGCGATCAGCCCGCGCAGCGTTCCCTGCTGTGCCAACAGCACGCCGCCGACCAGCGCCTGGTTCAGCTGACTGGTGTTCACGGTCAGGAAACTCTTGCGTTCGCCGAGGTTCGCCACCAGCGCGCGGGCCGCCTCCGCATCACCGAACAGCATGTCCGGCACCAGAGCACCTCCGACCCGTACGGCCGGGCACAGCGTCTTGGAATACGTGAACAGGTAGATCACGCAGCCCGCGCGATCGAGCGCATATAGAGTCTGCAGGCGCTCGCCTTCGTAGCGGAACATTCCGTACGGGTTGTCTTCCAGCACCACGATGCGCTGCTCGGCGCACACGTCCAGCAGCGCCTCCCGCGCTTCCAGCGACAGCACGGTCCCGGTGGGATTGTCGAATTCGGGTATCAGATACAGCGCCCGCGCCCGCTTCCCCTGGTTACGCAGCTTCTCCGCTACCTCCTCCAACTCGGCTGCCAGTTGGCCGTCTTCCTTTGAATGCAGCGGCACGATCTCGATACCGTGCAGGTCGGCCACGCCGGTCATGCCGATATAGGTGGGATCGCGCGCGATCACCACGTCGTTCTTGTCCTCGCACAACGACAACAGGCACAGCGCGAGCGCCTCCTGGCAGCCCGCGCTGACCACGACATGCTCGCTCCGGCCGTGCACGCCCTCGTCCCGCGCGAGCTGCTCGGCGATGAGTTCGTTGACGATGCCGTTGGTCCGGCCGTACTGCGCCAGGAGCCGTCCCGCATCGACGTACGACAAGTCCCGCTGCGACGCGAATTCGCGCTGGTACAGCGGAATCGAGTCCAGCCACCGCTGCAGGTCGAAGAACGCCTCCGCCGGACGCCCCGACGCCAGGGAAATGGCGTCGGGGAAGTCTCCCGCGACTTCGTTGAGAAAATTCATCACGGCCAGCCGCGATGTGCCCGTTTGCGTACTCACGTCATCCCTCCCGGATTGCTGACGTGCGGCCACTCAATAAGCATCGGCGCGCTCCAGTTCCTCGAACAGACGGTTGATATTGGTGTCCTGGAAGCCGGTCTCGCCGGTACGCTCGATCAGCTCGAACATCATCCCCGACACCTTGTCGCGCTTGCTGAAGGTTTGGCGCAGGCCAGGCGCATCCAGCACGCTGGTGGAAAACTCCAGCCCGTTTTCCGCCAGGGCGCTGCGGGTGTTCTCGATGTTCTCGACCTCGAACGCGACGTGCTGCACGCCCGCCCCGTACTCGTTGACGTAACGGCTCACCTGTGATTCCGGGGTGGTGCCCTCGATCAGCACGATCTGGAAATTTCCCGCCGACATGACGGCAGAGCGCATGCCGGTGTACTTGCCCATGGTCTCGCGTCGCTCTACCAGCGGCAATTTCAAGGTGTCGCGATAAAAGAGGATCGCCTCTTCCAGGTTATGGACAGCGATAGCCAGGTGGTCTATGCGCAAGAATAGACTTGACTCCATACACTTTCTCCTTGTGACAGCAGTTGCTGATCGATGATTTCAGGCGGGCGTGGCGTCGACCACTTTCGTACCAACGACATGAAGGACTTCGTCCCCGTAGCGCTTCTCGACGATTTTTCCATCCTCCATGATCAATAGCTGGTCGGCGACGTGGAAATAACGGTCGTCGTGGCTGACCACGACCACAGCCTTCCCCTGGGCCTTCAGGTCGCGCAGGATTTCCGTGTAGAACACCTTCTTGAAAACCGGGTCCTGGTCCGCCGCCCACTCGTCGAGCAAGTAAAGTTCCTTGTCGTCGATGAACGACACCACCAGCGCCAGGCGCTTGCGCTGGCCGTCCGACAAGTCGGTGGTGGAGAACAACCCGTCCTTGATCTGCACCTTGTGGTCGATCGCCAGCTCGCGCAGATAGCGGTTGGCCGCATCCAGCTTCACTTCGTCGATCGGCGAAAGCAGCCGGTCGAACAGGTAGAAGTCGGAGAAGACCGTGGCGATGTGCTGGCGATAATCGTCGATGCAGTCCGCGTCCACCGCCTGCTCGTCGAACAGGATGCGACCGGTTGCCGGTGGGTAGTGCAGCGACAGAATCTTGCACAGCGTCGACTTGCCGGAGCCATTGCCGCCGACGATGAAGGTGACCTCGCCCTTGCGGATCGAAAAGTCCAGCGGACCGACCGTGAATCCGTCGTGCGCCTGGTCGTTGCGATGCTGGTAGCTGACCCCCGCGAAGGAGACGGCATGCCAGTGGCGCTGGCGCAGCGGGCGCTCCACCTCGGTCTGTTCCGGTAGTTCGCCCAGAATCTCCTCGATCTTCCGTAGCGACACAGCGGCCATCGACATCCTCGGCAAGGTATTGAGGATGACGGCGATCGGCCCGGTGATGTACAGCAGCACCATCACCACCGCCACCAGGTCGGCGTTGGAGATTTCGTGATAATTGACGAATACGAACGCGATGGCGCCGATGGCGAAGAAGAACAGCAGGTCGCCATAGCTGTTGGCCGCCAACAGTATGGTCATTGCGCGCTTTTCGGCGACGAGCAATTCCCGCTGGCAGGGCTGCAGGATCTGGTCGAAGTAGCCGTTCCGCTTGTACCGGTCAAGCTGGAGTTCCTTGATGCCGAGGATCAGGCCACGCACTCCCTTTTCCAATGTGTCGTGCAGCTGCCGCGCACGATGGAAATGGCGATTGGCAAACAACAGCGGAATGTGGAACGTGACCACGCCGAAGGTCACCGCCCCCAGCACGAACAGGAACACCTGCGTATTGATGTACCAGAGAAAGCCAAAAATCCCCACCAGCATCACGCCGTTGATGAGCAATTGCGGCACTACCTCTGCGCCGCCGATGATGCGCCGCACGTCATCGGTGACCGCCACAGTGAGCTTGGCCTGGCCGAGCGATTCGAGCTGTGGATAGCTGGACTGCACGATGCGCTGACACAGCCGCTCGCGCAGGCTCGCTGACAAGTCCATCGATACGCGTGCCACGAGGATCGCGGCCGCAGCCCGGGTGATCATGATGAGCAGGCAGAACAGGGCGAAGAATGCCGCCAGCCGGCCGTTGCTCACCTCGAAGCCTAGAAACAGCTGCACTTCGGCCCCGGCAAAGGCGAGTCCCCCATCGGGTGCGCGCAGCGCGTTCAGGATAAGCGGAATCGCCAGAGCGTAGAGGCAGCCGGAAAGCCCGCCGGCCAGTACCGCCAAGAACACGCGGCCCGGCGCGAAGCGCCCGAACTCGGACATCAGACCTATGCGGCGGCGCGGCCGCTCGTCAGGATTGCGGCGGCGCTGATTCATTTCTTGTCTCCAACGGTAAGGGTGTAGTACTCGCCGCGCGTAAACGGCTGCACCATGTCAGCGTAGTGATCGCTCATCCAATTGCCCGACTGCCCGGTCGAGTTCATGTACTGATGTTGCACGCCATGTTGACCCAGCGCGATGAGCTGGCGTGTGCTGGCGCCGACATGGCCGATGTAACCATTGGTGCCGTCAACCGAGAAGCCAGAGACGTTGATGCTGTCCGGTCCGCCGCCGCTGTCGACGCGGCGCTCGAACAGGCCGGACAGACCCCGGATGTTACTGAATGGCTGATGCTCATACCGGACATGGTGGATGTCGCCCCAGTGCCAGTCCGCCTCGTCCTTGCCGATGCGCCGCTGCAACTCAGCCAGCGCCTGGCCGAGACTTGCACGTAACACGCCGCGACAGGACCGGTCGCTGCTCTCCGGTGCCTGCGGGTTGCACCAGATCGCTTGCGGATCGGTTAACGCCCGCTCGATCTGGTCGACCGTGGCCATATTCAGGACATCGCGCACGTATCGCACGTCGTCATGCCGGATCCAATCGTCGTCGAGCGCGTCGCTGAACAGTCGCGCCGAGAGGTGTCGCATCCATACATTGAACAGGGCCGCCTGGGCACTTGAGGCGCTCATGTCGCCGGACCAGCCCTTGAGCAGCTCCAATGCCTTGCGCTCGTCCTCGTTGGCAGGCTTGATCGCGGTCAATACCGGCACGAGACGGCGGGCCGACAGGCTGCGCTCGTCCGTCTGGATCGCCTGCATGTCCTCAAGCTTCAACCGACGGCCGGAGGCAATCGCCTGCTTGAGCAGCTCATGGATGCGCTGGGCGCGTGCCGGCGGCGCCCAGTCGTTGGAAATGAAATACGGATAGTTGTCGTCGACCGGGCGATCGTTGGCGGAGGCGATGTAGCCCTCCGGCGGGTTGTAGCGGGACGGCATGGCGTCGAACGGAATCTGCCCCTGCCACGCAAAATCTGCGTTCCAGCCTGGCACCGGCAGCGAGCCGTCGCCCTTGCGCCGGATCGGGATCGCGCCGATGCCCAGGTAACCGATGTTCCCGTCACGGTCGGCGTACAGCATGTTCAGGGCGGGCGCCAAGTAATGCTGGTAGGTCGCCTTGAACGTCTCCCAGTCCTCCACATAGCTCACGGCGTACATGCTTTCGTAACTGCGGTCGCCCGGCTGCAACGCGGTCCAGCGCAGGGCCAGCGGCTGGCCGATCGCCTTGCCCCGCAAGCCGCTGACGATCGGTCCGTCACGCGTGCTGCGCACTTCGATCCGCACCGGCTTCAGCGCCTGGTGCAGGAAGGACGGAAACGCCGACGCGACGCTGATTTCTTCTGTACGACGTTCCACCGGCAGCCATGCGCCATCGGCCAGGTAGCGATCCGGATCCCTCGGGTCGAAACGCTGCACCGCGAGATCCTGCACGTCGGCCATCATGGCGGTGCCGCCCCATGCGATCTGTCCGTTCTGGCCGAAAATCACCGGCGGCAATCCGACCAGGCTCATGCCCTGCGCACGCAGCTGGGCACCATGTTGAACCACGGGATACCAGGGCGATGGCATCTGAAGCGCCAGGTGCGGGTCGTTCGCGAGCAGCGCACCGCCATTCGCGGTGTGGCGGCCGGCCACGACCCAGGCATTGCTGCCGACCTCGCGGCCACCGATCTTCCAATCCAGATGCAAGTTCTTGGAGAGTGTGCCGAGCGATGTCAGAGAAGCCAGCGACGACTGCACACCTTCGTCCGCCATTGGATCGATCTTTCCGGGAAAGAAAGAGTGCATCTGCAGCGGATGGAGATAGCGCGCCGCCACCGCCTTGCCGATTTCCTGATCGAGATTGCCACTCAGGCTCAGCGAGAAGACCTTGCCCCAGGACAGCGAATCGATTGCGCTCCACGGTTCCGGGCGCACGCGAAACAGGCTGAACTCGAGCGGCAGCGGGTGCCCTTCGCGCAGCCAGGCATTCACGCCGTTCGCGTATGCGGCAAGCGACTGCCGCGCCGGCTTGCTCAAAGCAGCGTGCGCGCTCTCGGCGGAGCGGCGCAGCCCAAGCGTGCGCATCCAGCTATCCTGCATGAGCAGGTCTTTGCCGAAGATCTCGCTCAGCCGCCCCGCGGCCAGCCGCCGCTCCAACTCCATCTGCCACAGACGGTCCTGCGCCTGCACGTAGCCCATCGCAAAATAGATGTCTTCATCGCGATCCGCGTACAGATGCGGCACTCCGTGCTCGTTGCGCACAATGCGTACCGAACCGCCGCCCGGCACCTGCACCGTCTGCGATGACGGCGGCAGCCCTTGGCGGCCATGCACGTACAGCCATGCCAGCAACAGCACAAGCGGCAGAAACACGAAGAGTGCAAACCGCTTGAGTATTGGAAAACCACTTTTCATTGTTATTACTCGAGAGGAGAAACATCAAACAGCGCCACTCGCGCCGGCACGACGCCGGCACGAACAGCGAACTCAAAGCTCAAGTGCGTACTTTCCGCACAGGCGTTCGACCGGAAGACCGTGTGTTCGGCAGTGCTCCACCATGCGTGTCGACTGGACGATCTGCTCGGAGTGCTCGTTGTATTCCAGGCCCATGAAATAGCCGTACCAGGGCTCCATGCCGAGCGCGTAAATGAGCATCTGCTTCGGCTGGAATGCCTCAACCATGCGTGCCGCCTGCTCGAAACCGGAACCGTTGAGGCGACGGGACTCCTTGACGTTCTTCGGCACCAGCTCCGTATTCAGCGCGCCATAGAGCCAGGTGTAAGGCGCGCCGACACATTCCATGCCGATCGCCAGCACGTCCAGATCGCCGGTGAAGTCATGCAGCATCTGGTACATGCGTGGCTCCAGGTTGGAGGAGTCGGCGCCCGCATAGATCTTCTTGCCCTGCAACTCAAAGAACCAGGCCGTTTTGCTACGTATATGCAAGTCGCCGTGTTCGCCGAGGAACGGAATGCTCACGAGGCGGCCATCGGGCAGCGCGAACTCTTCCAGGTCGTCCACCTCCGTCGTCTGGAATCCGAGCTGCGTCAGCAACAGCCTCAGCGAAGGATCGGCCAAGGTGCCGCCGTTGTTCTTCGGCACCAGTACCTTGCCGACCTTGTGCCTGAGCTGCAGCAAGGTCTCCAGGTTCACGTGATCGGCATGGTTGTGCGTGAGGCACAAATAGTCGATGCGCTCGGGTAGATCCGCGTAGGAATAGGTCTTGTCGGCATTATCGTCGGTGCAAGTGGCGATGACCGGATCGACCATCAGCGCGCAGGCATCGCTCTCGAGGAGAAAGCCGGCATGCCCCATGTAGCGAAGCCGCACGCCGTCATTCGGCGCTTGGTGGACCGGCGGCGCCGTATCGGTGAACAGCGAAAGGTAATCCAGTCCGCCCTCGCTCGGTATGCCATCGAACAGTGCATCGATTTCATCGCGCGAGAGCGGTCTGTTGCGTGCGCTGAACAGCCGATCCCACCACGTCGAGCGGAACGGCAGGCGGATGTGCAGATGCCGCTCGTCGACCAGGCGTGGCGTGCTGAGCACGAACGGCCGCTTCTGGCCTGGCTCCAGGATGCCTATCGATACCGACTGCATCGACTCGTCGTAATAGCGGCTGCGATACAGCAAGGGCTCGATCAGCCGATACCCCGGCTGGTGATAGAGGTCCATATGCAGCTCGATGTAGCCCTTGAGCAGCTCCGGCACCTTCGGATATAGCGGCTCGATCGACTCGCCACTGCGATGCGCGCGGACCAGCGCGTCCAGTTCGCGGATCGCCTCGGCGAGGTCGGCGTACAGACTGTAATCGCTGTCGAAGCGCTGCAGCAGGGCTTGCACCTGCCCCAGCTGCTCACGGCTGCAGTCAACGAATTCGCCACCACCGGCCAGCTCGGGATCCTGGTTCGCCAGGATGTGCAGCTCCGTATTCTTCACAAAGGAATGCATCAGGCGGCGGTGCGTCTTGCTCATGTACATCGCATACGTCAGCGGCGCGATCAGGTTCGGCCACGCGTACCAATGGTTCACCAGCGGCTCGACATATGCGTCCGGCCGCAAATACCAACGTTTCTCACTATCCATGTCCTCTCCCTAAATTTGTCAGCACGACCGGTCCCTCCCGCAGCGTGCCCGACAGCTGTCGGGCGATCGCTGCGAGCAGGCGCTTCCGCTCGTCGTGAATAAAGAAATGTCCGCCCGGCAAGCATTCGAAATCGACTGGCAGCTCGATGCGCTGCGTCCAGGCCGCGAGTTCCGCCTCTGGAATCGGGTCCTCGGCGCCGTGGAAGACGTGCGTGACGACGCTACGCAACGAAGGCCACGCGCATGCGTAGTTCTCGGCAAGCGCGAAGTCGGCGCGCAACCCCGGCAACAACAGGTCCAGCAAGGGCTCGTGCTCCAGCACTTCCGGCGGCGTCGCCTTGAAATCGCGCAGCATGGCTTTGAATGCCGCGTCGTCCAGGGTCGAGTAACTATGCTTTTGGCGCGCCCATGGCGCCCCGCATGCCGACAACAACAACCGCCTCGGCATCGGCGCACCGGCGGCCTGCAATCGACAGCACAATTCAAACGCGATCAACGCGCCGTTGCTGTGTCCGAAGAAACTGTACGGCACTGACGTGTTCAATAACGGGGCCAGTTCGGCGAGCAGTGTCTTGCAGACGCGATCGAGATCGGTACAGGGTGGCTCGAGCACCCGTCCGCCCTTGCCGGGCGACTGGATCGCCAGCACCTCGATCCCCGGCAAGGACTCCGCCCAGCCGTGGAATACGCGCGCGTTACCTCCGGCATACGGCAGGCAGATCAGGCGTGCGCGCACCGGCGCACCGCCCACCTGCCTGACCCACCATGGCGAGGTATGCGAAAACTCACTCATACCGCATTCCTTCGGCGGGTTCGCCGCGCAGGATCCGGCGGGTGGACAGGTAGGTGGCCATGCCCACCAGCAGCGTGATCGTGGTCGC
>JBEBKD010000026.1:0-43114 GCA_040079515.1 Lysobacteraceae bacterium | reverse complement strand
GCAGCCGGATGGGGACATCCGCCCGGGCGCGTTCGGCCTGATATCGCGTCATCTGGCCTATGTGATCTACACCTCCGGCACCACCGGCACCCCGAAGGGGGTGATGGTCGAGCATGCATCGGTGACAGCCCGTGCGGTCTACGGGATCACCCGATACGCGATCACGCCGCAGGATCGCTGCCTGCAGTTCGCTTCTTTCGGTTTCGACGCATCGGTCACGCCGATATTCTCGACACTGGCCGGTGGCGCTGCGCTGATCGTCAGAGGACAAACGCTGTGGTCTCCGGACGATGTGGCGGAGCAGATCGGACGGCACCGCATCACCATCGCCGATGTCCCGACGAGTTATCTGGAAGGGCTGCTGACCCCGGATTCGCAACGTGCGATGCGGGATCTGCGCATCCTGATCATCGGCGGCGAGGCTGCGTTGTCCGAAATCCTGCGCAGCAAGAAGTTCGATCAGACGATTCTGAACGAATACGGCCCGACCGAAGCCACGGTTGCGGCCACGAATTTCGCGGTTCCTCCGCATGCAGCGATCGCGCATGACACGATGTACTTGCCGATCGGCCGTCCGATCTCGAATACCAGTACCTATCTGCTCGATGAGCGGCGCGTGCCGGTACCGATCGGTGTTGTCGGCGAGCTTTACATCGGTGGATGCGGCGTAGCCCGTGGCTATCTGAATCAGCCCGGACTGACTTCGGAGCGTTTCCTGGACGATCCGTTTAGTGCGGACCCTGCGGCACGGATGTACAAGACCGGCGACTTGGGCCGGTGGATGGCGGACGGCAATATCGAGTATCTGGGTCGCAACGACTTCCAGGTGAAGATTCGCGGGTTCCGGATCGAGCTGGGCGAGATCGAGGCCGCATTGGCGGCATGCGAAGGCGTGCGCGAAGCGGTCGTGATCGCGCGCGACGATGGTCCGGGCGAGAAACATCTGGTGGCGTATTACCTGGGCGATCGTGACTTGTCCGCAGCATCCTTGCGCGAGCAGTTGGCCGCGCATCTGCCGGCGTACATGGTGCCTGTGGCATTCGTATCCCTGCTGGTGTGGCCGTTGACGACCAACGGCAAGCTGGACCGGCGCGCATTGCCTGCGCCGGAGGGCGACGCCTTCGCGAGCCGGACGTACGAAGCACCTGTAGGCGAGGTCGAGCAGGCGCTGGCGACGATCTGGGCGGCATTGTTGAAGTTGGAGCGGGTCGGTCGTCACGACAACTTCTTCGAACTCGGCGGACATTCGCTGTTGGCCGTGCAGTTGGTGTCGCGATTCCGAAGCGCATTCAATCTCGAGGTGCCGCTGCGCGAGCTGTTCGATTTTCCGGTGTTGTCGCAACTGGCCCTGCGGCTGGATGTCGCCGAGTCGTCGCAACTGTCGATGATCGGTGTCGTGGATCACAGTGGCCCGATGCCGCTGTCGCTGTCGCAACAGCGCTTGTGGATATTGACCCAGATCGACGGTGCCAGCGCAGCGTCGCATATGGGCGGTACGCTGCGATTGAGCGGAACGTTGAATCGCCCGGCGCTGGAACGCGGATTCCAGCGCATCGTCGATCGTCACGAGGCCCTGCGCACGCAGTTCGTGTTGGTGGATGGTCAGCCGATGCAGGTCATCATGGCCGAAGCGCGGATCGTGCCGTGCGTTCGCGACCTGCGCGGACAGAACGATCGCGAGAGGATCTGTCGGGAGTCGAACGATGCGCTGATGGCCAGTCCCTTCGATCTTCGCCACGATCTGCCGCTGCGCGTGCAACTGATCCGACTGGAAGACGATACCCACGAGCTGCAGGTGGTGATGCACCACATCGTCTCCGATGGCTGGTCGATCGCGATCATGCTCGATGAACTGAGCCGACTCTACGCGGCGGATATCCAGGGTCAGGCCGATCCATTGCCGGTGCTGCCGATTCAATACGCGGACTACGCAGTGTGGCAGCGGCAGTGGCTGGCCGAAGGTCAGCTGACGCGTCAGATCGCCTTCTGGCAGCGCAATCTGGCGGGCGCGCCGACGCTGCTGGAATTGCCGACCGATCGCCGACGTCCCGCGCAGCAGGATTTTCTGGGCGATGCCTTGGATATACGCCTGGACGCTGCATTGACCGCGGATCTCAATGCATTGAGCCAACGTCATGGAGTGACGCTGTACATGACGCTGTTGGCGAGCTGGGCAGCAGTGCTGGGTCGGTTGTCGAACCAGGACGAGGTGGTGATCGGCAGTCCGGTCGCAGGGCGCAATCGCGCCGAGATCGAGTCGCTGATCGGCTTCTTCGTCAACACCATCGCTTTCCGCATCGATCTGAGCGGCGAGCCGACGATGGGCGCGCTGCTGGCGCGGACACAGCGGCAAGTGCTGGATGCGCAAGCACATCAGGATCTGCCGTTCGATCAGGTCGTCGATGCGGTCAAGCCGCTGCGGAGCATGGGCCACTCGCCGATCTTCCAGGCGATGCTGGCTTGGCAGAACCAGGCGGAAGGCCGATTGGAGATGCCGGGAATGACGGTGTCTTCAGTCGATATCCTCGGCATGACGGCGCAATTCGATCTGACCTTGAATCTTGGCGAATTCGACGGCGAGATCGCCGGCGTGTTGAATTACGCCACCGCTTTGTTCGACCGGGAGACCGTAGAGCGCTATGCCGGTTACTGGCGGCGCCTGCTGTTTTCGATGGTGGGGCAGTCGAGGGCCGAAGCGTCGACGCGATCGATCTCGACATTGCCGATCTTGAGTGCCGATGAACGCGCACTGATGCTCGACGGATGGAACGACTCTGCGCGTGATTACCCCCTGCAGGCTTGCGTGCATCAGCTGTTCGAAGCGCAGGTCTCGCGGGCGCCGGAGGCGACGGCGCTGGTGTACGGCGAACGACGCATCCCTTACGGCGAGTTGAACGCGCGCGCCAACCAGTTGGCGCATGTCCTGCGCGTGCGCGGCGTCGGTCGCGACACTCTGGTTGCGGTTGCGGTCGAGCGCGGGATCGAGATGATCGTGGCCTTGCTTGGCGTACTCAAGGCTGGTGGTGCGTATGTGCCGATGGCGCCGGACGCACCAGCGGAGCGGCTGGCGTTCATGCTGTCCGATGCCAAGCCGCTGTTGCTGCTCACGGATGCGGCCACACGCTTCGACGAAGCCGGCATCGACATTCCGGTGATATCGCTGGATACGCTGGGCCCGCAACTCGGACAGTGCCCGCAGACCAACCCGGGTGGTGAGGGATACGCATCGTCGCAGCTGGCTTACGTGATCTACACCTCCGGGACCACCGGCACCCCGAAGGGCGTGCTGGTGTCGCAGCGCAATCTGGTCAATTTCTGCCATTGGTGCCAGGACGTCGGTTTATTCAAAGCGGGCGAACGGATGACGCAGTTCGCGCCCTTCACCTTCGATGCGTCTGCAGGCGAGATATTTGGCGCCTTGTTGGCAGGCGCCGAGCTTCATCTGCTCGACGAGGCGACGATCCACGACCCGGCCGCGCTGCAGCGTTATCTGACGACGCATGCGATCCAGTTCTCGGCGTTTCCGCCGGCGTATCTGCAGCAGATGGACCCCGATGCGGCGCCGGCGGGCTTCAAGCTGCTGACCGCAGGTTCGGCGCCGACACCGGCACTGGTCAAGCGTTGGGCCGGTCGTGGCCACTATCTCAACGGCTATGGCCCCACCGAGACGACGATCCTCTCGACGTCGACGTGGTTGAGCGCGGAGGCGGACACGATCACGATCGGTCGTCCGATCGCGAACACACAGGTGTATCTGCTGGATGCGCACCGGCAGCCGGTACCGATCGGCGCGATCGGCGAGATCCATATCGGCGGCGCCGGTGTGGCGCTGGGCTATCTGAACCGTCCGGAGCTGACTGCGGAGCTGTTTCTGGACGACCCGTTCAGCGCCGAAGCCGATGCGCGGATGTACAGGACCGGCGATCTGGGGCGTTGGATGGCAGATGGCACGATCGAGTTTCTGGGCCGCAACGACTTCCAGGTGAAGATCCGCGGCTTCCGGATCGAGTTGGGCGAGATCGAGGCCAGCCTTGCCGGATGCGAGGGTGTCGACGAGGCGGTGGTGATCGCACGCGAGGACGGTCCGGGCGAGCCGCAACTGGTCGCGTACTACCTTGGCGATCAGGATGTGGCTGCAGGATCGCTGCGCGAGCACCTGTCGAAGCGCTTGCCGGAGTACATGCTGCCGTCGGCGTTCGTGCGTCTGGAGACATGGCCGTTGACGACCAACGGCAAGCTGGATCGCAAGGCGCTGCCGGTGCCGGGCGATGACGCGTATGCACGGCGCGCATATGCGGCGCCGGAAGGCGAGATCGAACAGGCATTGGCGCGGATCTGGTCGGAACTGTTGGGTATCGAGCGGATCGGCCGCGACGACGATTTCTTCGAGCTCGGCGGACATTCGTTGTTGGCGGTGCAACTGATGTCGCGTCTGCACAATGCATTCCACGTCGAGGTGCCGCTGCGTGCGGTGTTCGAGTCGCCGACATTGTCGCAATTGACTGAAAAGATCGAGCAAGCCGATGCATCGCAACTGTCGGCGATCGCGGTGGTCGAGCGCGAGGCGCATATGCCGCTGTCGCTGGCGCAACAACGGCTATGGGTGCTCACCCAGATCGACGGCGCCAGCGCGGCCTACCACATGGGCGGCGCGCTGAAGCTGGAGGGCGCGCTGGATCGCCCGGCGCTGGAACGCGCGTTTCAGTACATCGTCGATCGCCATGAGGCTTTGCGCACGCGGTTCGTGCTGGTGGACGGTCAGCCGATGCAGGCGATCATGGCCGAAGCGCGGATCGCGCCGACCCTCCACGATCTGCGTGGCCAGGCCAATCGCGATATTGTCTGCCGTGAGTTGAACGATGCGTTCATGGCCAAGCCCTTCGATCTTCGCCACGATCTGCCGTTGCGCGTGCAGTTGATCCAGTTGGAAGCCAGCGTCCACGAGCTGCAGGTGGTCGTGCACCACATCGTCTCCGATGGCTGGTCGATCGGGATCATCTTGAGCGAACTGAGCCGGCTGTATGCGGCGGATGTTCTGGGGCGAATCGATCCGTTGCCTGCGCTGCCGATCCAGTACGTCGATTACTCGCAATGGCAACGGCAGTGGCTGGCCGAAGGTCAGCTGGCGCGTCAGATCGCATTCTGGCAGCACAATCTGGCCGGCGCGCCGACGCTGCTGGAACTGCCTACCGATCGCCGCCGTCCCGCGCAACAGGATTTTGCCGGCGACGTATTGGACGTGCGCCTGGACACTGCGTTGACCGCAGATCTCAAGGCATTGAGCCAGCGTCACGGGGTGACGTTGTACATGACCCTGCTGGCGAGCTGGGCGGCGATGCTGTGCCGGTTGTCGAACCAGGACGAGGTGGTGATCGGCAGCCCGGTGGCGGGACGCAATCGTGCGGAGATCGAATCGCTGATCGGTTTTTTCGTCAACACCGTCGCCTTCCGCATCGATTTGAGCGGCGAGCCGACGACGAGCGCGCTGCTGGCGCGGACAAAACGCCAAGTTCTGGAAGCGCAAGCGCATCAGGACTTGCCGTTCGATCAAGTGGTGGATGCCGTCAAGCCGCCGCGGAGCATGGCGCATGCGCCGATCTTCCAGGCGATGCTGGCATGGCAGAATCAGGCGGAAGCCCGACTGGAAATGCCGGGCCTGGCGTTGTCGTCGGCACAGACGGAGGCGACGACAGCCAAGTTCGACGTCACCCTCAATCTGCAGGAGCGCGATGAAGAGATCGTCGGCGGCTTGAGCTACATGACCGCATTGTTCGATCGCGGAACGGTGGCGCGGTACGCGCAGTACTGGATTCGCCTGCTGCAGGGCATGGCGACGGACCCGGCGCTGCCGATCGCGCGATTGCCGATGTTGGACGAACGCGAGCGTGAATGCGTGCTCGACACCTGGAACCAGACTGCGAAAGCGTATCCGCGCGATCTCCAGGTACATGCCTTGTTCGAAGCACAGGCCGCGCGGACGCCGGAGGCGATCGCATTGTCGTGCGGCGAGCGGCAGATGAGTTACGCAGAACTCGATCATCGCGCGAACCGCTTGGCGCATCACTTGCGGGAATCCGGTGTCGGGCCCGAAGACCGGATAGCGATCTGCATGGAGCGCAGCTTCGAGATGGTGGTGGGTCTGCTCGGCGTGCTCAAAGCCGGCGGCGCGTATGTGCCGATGGACCCGGCGTCGCCGCAAGAGCGTCTGGCCTACATGATTCGAGACAGCGCTCCGGTAGCGATCCTGTCGCATTCGAGCGTCGGCGACCGATTGTCGATGGCCACCTGTCCTGTGCTGTTGCTGGATACGCAGTGGACGCAGATCGCGGAGCGCTCACAAGCGACTCCGCAGGTTTCAGGCCTCGTATCGTCGCATCTGGCCTACGTGATCTACACCTCTGGTTCGACCGGACAGCCCAAAGGCGTGATGGTCGAACATCACGGCTTGAACAACTATTTGCGCTGGGCACTCGAGACGTATGCGCAGGGACGTGCGATCGACGCGGTGGTCTCTTCGCCGCTGGTCTTCGATGCCACGATCACCAGTCTGTATATTCCGCTGATCAGCGGCGGATGCGCGAAGCTGATCCGCGACGGCGACGAACTGGCCGGATTGGAGTCGTTGTTGTCGACATCGGATGGATTCGAGCTGATCAAGATCACACCGGCGCATCTTGCGGCGACCGGGCAGCGTCTGGCGTCTCAGGAGATTCGGCCGGCCAGCAAGTTGTTCGTGGTCGGCGGCGAGGCCTTGCCTGCGACGACAGTGGCGCAATGGCGCGAACTCAGTCCGGACTCGACGATCGTGAACGAGTACGGGCCGACCGAGACGGTCGTCGGTTGTGTGGTGCACGACACCAGCGCGGGAGGCGAATCCGGCGGCAATGTTCCTATCGGTCGGCCGATCGCCAATACCAGAATCTACATACTCGATTCCCAGCGGCAGCCCGTGCCGATGGGTGTGGTGGGCGAGCTTTACATCGGTGGAGCCGGCGTGGCGCGCGGCTATCTGAATCAGCCCGGGCTGACCGCGGAGCGTTTTCTGGACGATCCATTCAGTGCGGAGCCTGCGGCACGGATGTACAGGACCGGCGATCTGGGACGTTGGCTGCCCGATGGCAACATCGAATATCTGGGTCGCAACGATTTCCAGGTGAAGATCCGCGGCTTCCGGATCGAACTGGGCGAGATCGAGGCTGCATTGGCGGCCTGCGAAGGCGTGCGCGAAGCGGCGGTGATCGCGCGTGAGGACTCGCCTGGTGAGAAGCGTCTGGTCGCGTATTACATTGCCGACACGATGTTGGATGCGGGCGATCTGCGGCAGCGGTTATCGCAACACTTGCCGGAGTACATGCTGCCGGCAGCGTTCGTGCGCATGGAGGCTTGGCCGCTGACCTCGAACGGCAAGCTGGACCGCAAGGCGCTGCCGGCGCCGGAAGGCGATGCCTACGCGAGCCGCGGCTACGAAGCGCCGCAAGGCGAGGTGGAAACGGCATTGGCGCGGATCTGGTCGGAACTGTTGCGCATCGAGCGGATTGGGCGTTATGACCATTTCTTCGAGCTGGGCGGACACTCGTTGTTGGCGGTGCAGTTGATCTCGCGTCTGCACAACGCATTCCATGTCGAGGTGCCGCTGCGTGCGGTGTTCGAGTCGCCGACGTTGTCGCAGCTGGCTGACCGGATCGCGCAGGCCGATGCCTCGCAGTTGTCGGCGATCGCGGTGGTCGAGCGCGAGACCTTCATGCCGCTGTCGCTGGCGCAACAGCGACTGTGGGTGCTCACCCAGATCGATGGTGCCAGCGCGGCCTACCACATGGGCGGCGCGCTGAAGCTGGAGGGCACGCTGGATCGCGATGCGTTGCAGCGCGCATTGCAGCGCATCGTTGATCGCCACGAAGCGCTGCGAACGCAGTTCGTGCTGGTCGATGGCCAGCCGATGCAGGCGATCATGGCCGAAGCGCGGATCGTCCCGAGCATTCACGACTTGCGCGGTCGCGTCGATCGCGAAGCGGCTTGCCGCAGCTTCAGCGATGCGTTCATGACGACACCGTTCGACCTGCGTCACGATCTGCCGTTGCGCGTGCAGCTGATTCAACTGGAAGACCACGTCCACGAACTGCAGGTGGTGATGCACCACATCGTCTCCGATGGCTGGTCGATCGGGATCATGCTGAACGAGCTGAGTCGCTTGTATGCGGCCGACGTGCAGGGTCAAGCCGATCCGTTGCCGGCGCTGCCGATCCAGTACGTGGATTATTCGCAATGGCAACGGCAGTGGTTGGCCGACGGTCAGCTGGCGCGGCAGACCGCGTTCTGGCAGCACAACCTGGCGGGCGCGCCGACGCTGCTGGAATTGCCGACCGATCGCCGCCGTCCTGCGCAGCAGGATTTTGCCGGCGATGCGGTGGAAGTGCGTCTGGACACCGCGTTGACGGCGGGTCTCAAGGCATTGAGCCAACGTCACGGCGTAACGCTGTACATGACGCTGTTGGCGAGCTGGGCGGCGGTGCTTGGGCGGTTGTCGAACCAGGACGATGTGGTGATCGGCAGTCCGGTCGCGGGCCGCAATCGTGCGGAGATCGAATCGCTGATCGGGTTCTTCGTCAACACCGTCGCCTTCCGCATCGATCTGAGCGGCGAGCCGACGACCAGCACGCTGCTGTCGCGGACGCAGCGGCAGGTGCTGGATGCGCAGGCGCATCAGGATCTGCCGTTCGATCAAGTGGTTGATGCGGTCAAACCGCCGCGGAGTATGGCGCACGCGCCGATCTTCCAGACGATGATGACGTTGAACAATCAGGAAAGCGCCGGGCTGGAGATGCCCGGGCTGGAGGTCTCGTCCGTGGACGCGGAAGCCGTCACCGCCAAGTTCGACGTGATGCTCGATCTCCAGGAGCGCGATGGCAAGATCGTCGGCGGGTTAAGTTACGTGACCGCGTTGTTCGATCGCGAGACGGTCGCGCGGTACGCGCAATACTGGATTCGGCTGTTGCAGGGCATGGTGGCGGAGCCGGAACTGGCCGTCTCGCGTTTGCCGATGTTGAACGCGCGCGAGCGTGAACGTGTCATCGGTGTCTGGAACCAGACTGCGAAAACATATCCGCGAGATCTCCGGATACACGCCCTGTTCGAAGCGCAGGTCGAGCGGACCCCGGAGGCGATCGCGTTGTCGTTCGGCGATCAGCGCTTGAGTTACGCCGAGCTCAATCGCCGCGCGAACCGCGTGGCGCATCATTTGCGGGCACAGGGTGTAAAACCCGATGACCGGGTGGCGATCTGTACCGAGCGCAGCCCGGAGATGGTCGTTGCGGTGCTGGCGGTATTGAAGTCGGGCGGTGCGTATGTGCCGCTGGATCCTGCGTTCCCGCGCGAACGGCTGGGCCAGATCATCGAAGACAGTACGCCAGTGGCGGCTTTGGTCGATACGCATGGGCAGGTGGTGCTCGAACACAGTGCGGGGGCGGCGCTCGCGGGCATCGTGCAGGTGGAGGTGTCTTCACCGCGGACATTCGCGGAATGCCCGGAAGAGAATCTCGAGCATTGGCCGGCGACGACAGCAGCGATGCATACGGCGTATGTGTTGTTCACCTCCGGCTCGACGGGCCGACCGAAAGGCGTGTGCGTGTCGCATCGTGCGGCGGTGAACTTCCTGCTGTCGATGGCGGGCACTCCCGGCCTGCGCGCGGAGGACACGCTGTGCGCGATCACCACGTTGTCGTTCGACATCGCATTATTGGAATTGCTGCTGCCGCTGACGGTGGGCGCGCGCGTGGCATTGGCGGACCGGGCGACGACCATCGACGCCGAAGCGTTGTCCGCGTTGCTGGAGGCGACGGAGACGACCGTGATGCAAGCGACGCCGACGACGTGGCGGATGCTCCTGGATGCGGGTTGGCGCGGTCGCGCCGGTATGCGTCTGCTGTGCGGCGGTGAGGCGTTGCCGTTGGACCTGGCAGAGCGGCTGCTGACATGCGGCGAGTTGTGGAACATGTATGGCCCGACCGAAACCACGGTGTGGTCGATGGTCGAGCGGGTCGTGCCTGGTCAGTCGCGGATCACCTTGGGTCGGCCGATCGCGAACACGCGGATATACCTGTTGGATGCGCGGAGGCAGGCGGTGCCGATCGGCGTTGTGGGCGAGATCCATATCGGCGGCGATGGTGTTGCGCTGGGTTATCTGGGGCGTCCGGAGCTCACGGCGGAGCGCTTCCTGGACGATCCGTTCAGCGTTGAACCCGATGCGCGGATGTACAGGACCGGCGATCTGGGTCGCTGGCTGCCGGATGGCACGGTCGAATTTCTGGGCCGCAACGATTTCCAGGTGAAGATCCGCGGCTTCCGGATCGAATTGGGTGAGATCGAAGCGACGTTGTCGGCGTGTCCGGGCGTGCGCGAGGCGGTGGTGTCGGCGCGCGAGGATGCGCCGGGCGATCAGCGCCTGGTCGCGTATTACCTTGCCGACACGATGTTGGATGCAGGCGATCTGCGGCGACTGTTATCGCAACACTTGCCGGAGTACATGCTGCCGGCGGCGTTCGTGCGCTTGGAAGCCTGGCCTCTGACCTCGAACGGCAAGCTCGATCGCAAAGCGCTGCCGGCGCCGGAAGGCGATGCCTACGCGAGCCGCGGCTACGAAGCGCCGCAGGGCAGGGTCGAAACGGCGTTGGCTCGGATCTGGTCGGAACTGCTGGGCATCGATCGCGTCGGACGCCACGACAATTTCTTCGATCTTGGCGGCAATTCGATCCAGTTGATCCGCATGATCGCCCGTCTGTGCGATCAGCGCATCCGGATCAGCCTCGCGGACGTGTATCGGCTGGGGACCGTGCATGGCATCGCCGCAGTCGCGGTGAGCGCATCGCAGACGCTTGCTGAGCGCCTTGCGGAGGAAGGATGGCCGTACGAGCTGGTGACGGTCGGTGCGGCGGACACCGGAATCGCGGTGTTGCTGGTGGATGCGCGCGAGCCGGCACGACTGGCGAAACTGCGTCGGCTGTTGTCGGATGAAGCCGCTGCGGAAGTGGCGTACGTGCGCGTCAGCGCCGACCCGCTCGCGGAGGCGGAGCGCTTGCGCCTGCATGGTTTGGCGGCCTCGGAGATCCAGACGGGCATCGCCTCGACCGCACTTGCAGCAACGTTGGGCGCCCAGTTGGATCGGCAGCGTGCGCAGATCGAGGCGGCGGCTACGGTCGAGACGGCTACGGTCGAGACGTATCCCTTCAGCGCGATCCAACGCAATTTCCAGGTCTGGTCGACGCGCGATTCCATCGCACACGCGACAGCGATCGGCTGGTATGCGCCTGAAGCGCTGCAGGCGGCCTTCGCGGCACTGGTTCGCGAACAGGACCTGCTGCGCTCCGCTGCGGATCTGCCGGCGTCCCGCTGGCGTTTGCTCGATGCCGCAGCGATCGGTACGGCGCTTCTGCCATCGATCCGGTTACGCCCGGAACCGGGGCTTCCGGTCGACGCGGTCTTCGCGCAAACGCTCGAAGTGTTGACGGACGCACGTTCGCGGTCGCCGCTTGCGTACGCGGGGGCATGGATCTCGTTGTCTGAAACCGAGCATCATCTGTGTCTCTCGATCGATCATCTGATCTGGGATGGGATCTCCGAGGAAACATTGCAGCGTCGCTTGAACGCTTTGTTGCGCGAGCAGAGCACGCCGCTCGTGGGCAGCTACCGGCAGTTCGCCACCGAGGTCGAGTGCCATGGCGATCGCGCCATCGATGCCCGCTTCGATCGCAGGTTCGATCGCGCTGTGGTGGCCGCGACGATGGCGGCGACCAGCGCCGTATTGGCGCAGCGGACCGCTTTGCCGCTGCGCTCGGTCACGCTCAGCATGCCGCTCACGGCGACGCACTCGCCGGCCGAGCAGGCATTCGAATGTTTCAGACGTTGGGCGCTGCGAATCACCGCACTTGACCGACTGGGCCTGGTGCTCACCCACCATGGTCGCCAACGCGGCGCGCATGGATACTTCGACCATATCGGTCTGTTCCTCGACAAGATCCCGTTCTCGGTCGACATCGACACCACTTTGCAGACACTGACCGATACCGTCGGCGAATTGCAGAAACAGGGTCTGGGTTACGTCGCGATGGAACGACGTGCCTGCGCGGACGGCTTGATGCCGACACTGCCCATGATTTCCGATGAAGTGCTGTTCAACTTCCAGTCGCGGACGATGGCGGAGAACGTCGACATGCCGGCCTCCAGTCCGCAAGACCTCGGTGCGCGCATGGGCGGTTATCGCGGCATCCTGTTCGAAGGCTTCGCGCAGTCCCGTCGGATCATCGGCAACTGCCTGTTCCGCGGCAGCGACGAGGATATGCAGGCCCTGGTCGATGCGTTCCAGGGCTGCACGGTGATCGAATCCATGGTGGTACTGACCACGGACACCCCATCTCCAGCGATGCGCGCCTTCGACATCGCGACGATCGAATGATGCCGACGCCGCTGGCCGATCATCCCGATCGGCCAGCGGCCTTGCATTTCACCTGTCGAATGCTTGCGGCAAGCAGGCGCGCTGCACGACGCCGGAACGATGTTTCCGCTGATGCTTGCAACGAAAATGAGCCGGGTTCATCGGGAATCCATTCCCCATGAGTGGAAATGCCGATTCTTGCGATGTATCGACAGACGATTCGCGATGCCGCGGGCGCGAGCGATTGTCCAGACCCTGTGGTAGGACTGGAGGGATCGAGTCGCGAATGACGTGTCGATCGTGCATGAGTTCGTGGCGTTTTCATTCAGGACTTTTGAATGTGAGCTCGACTCGGACGGAGGTGAACAAGTTCCAATTGTCTTTGCAATCAGTTAAATTTCGGCCATGTTCCCGTAGAGAATCCGGTAATGGCCGCAGATCGAGAGTCGAATTCCGCGCTGGCGGGACATCGCATGCGCAGTCGAGGGCTGCCTCGATCGGTTGGCGAGGGTGGACGTACGTCTTGCTGTGGCGATCGGCTCGATCTTGCCGGGCGCGCGCCTTGACCGCGCGTCAGGGCAGGGCGCCGTCCAATCACGGTCGCAGCGGATATTCCCCGTCCCTCGCCGAAACCACCTAAGTACCATTGACGAACTGAATACATGAAAATCATCCAGACCGATCTGCCCGGCTGTGTCGTGATCGAACCGCAGGTGTTCGGCGACAGTCGTGGTTTTTTCTTCGAATCGTTCAATCGCGACAAGTTCGCTGCGCATGGTCTGGCCATCCCGGAGTTCGTGCAGGGCAATGTCTCATCGTCCGCGCGTGGCGTGTTGCGCGGACTGCACTACCAATGGCCGAAGCCGCAGGGCAAATACGTGTCGGTGATCGAAGGCGAAGTCTGGGACGTCGCCGTCGACATCCGCCGCGGATCGCCGACCTTCGGTCGCTGGACCGCGGTGCTGCTCAACGACCGGAACCGGCGCCATTTCTGGATTCCGGCCGGCTTCGCGCATGGATTCGTGACGCTGAGCGAGCGCGCGGTCTTCACCTACCTGTGCACCGAAACCTACGACCGCGACGCCGATGCCGGCATCCGCTGGAACGACGCCGCGCTTGCGCTGGACTGGCCGGTGTCGGAGCCATCGCTGTCCGACAAGGATGCGAAAGCGCCCTTCCTCGCTGATGTCGTGCCCGAGCGGCTGCCGCTGTATGTCGCATGAGAGCGGACGCATGAGGATCCTGCTGTTCGGCGCCAATGGCCAGGTCGGGCATGAATTGCGCCGCAGCCTCGAACCGCTGGGCGAGATCGTCGCCACGACCCGCAGCGGTGTGCTCGATGATGGCGCTCGCTGCGAAATCGCCGATTTCGACGTGCCGGATGCGTTGCCGGCGTTGATCGACCGCATCGCTCCCGATGTCGTCGTCAATGCAGCCGCCTACACCGCCGTCGACCGCGCAGAATCGGATCGCGACGCCGCATTCCGCGCGAACGCCGAAGCGCCGCAGCGCATCGCCGAAGCCTGCGCCGCGCGCGATGCGCTGCTGGTGCACTACTCGACGGACTATGTGTTCGACGGTACCGGTAATCGGCCGTATCGCGAAGACGATCCGACGTGCCCACTCGGCGTGTACGGGGAAAGCAAACTTGCCGGCGAACTTGCGATTCAAGCCAGCGGCGCCAGACACATGATCTTCCGCACGGCCTGGGTGTACGCATCGCACGGCAAGAATTTCATGCGCACGATGCTGCGCCTGGCCGCCGAGCGCGACGAGCTGCGCGTGGTCGCCGATCAGGTCGGCACGCCGACGCCGGCCGCATTGATCGCGGATGTGACGGCGGCTGTGCTCGCGCGTCCGTACGATCGTAGCGGTGTGTGGCATCTCACTGCCTCCGGTGAAACCACTTGGCATGGGTTCGCCGAGGCCATCGTTGCGGCTGCGCATGCGCGGGGACAGATCGCTCGCTTGCCGAGGGTCGTACCGATCGCGACTGCGGACTATCCAACGCCAGCGAAGCGGCCGGCGTATTCCCGGCTCGATATCTCCAGAATCGAAGCGGATTTCGCAATCATCCTGCCGGATTGGCGTACCGGCCTGGACATGATCCTCGATCGCCGCGATTTTCGCTTCAGTGTCTGAATCGATTCGTTCCAAAAACCGCCGGGGGGCACCCATGAAACCGATCGCCATCCTTCTCGCTGCTTTCCTGCTGGCTTCGCCTTTATCGACGGTGGCGCAAACGCCGAGGCCTTACGACATCGAAGATTTCATTCGAAAGCAGAAGTTCGAAGATATCAAGATTTCACCGACCGGCGAATATTATGCCGCCACCGTGCACGTCGAGCGAAAGACTGCTCTGGCAATCTTGCGTCGCATCGATAGCAAGGTGATGGCGTCGATGTCGATCCCGGGCGACCGGACCCACGTCGACAATTTCTGGTGGGTAAACAACGAACGCGTCCTGATCAGTGCTGCGGAGAAAATAGGCGAGTTGGAGCGGCCTCAACCTACGGGGGAGTTGTATGCCGTCAATGTCAATGGAAACAAAGGCGAAATGCTTGTCGGGCAACGGCTTCAGGACGCAGGAGCGAGCACACTGATCCGAACGAAAAAGGCCGAAGATGTGGCTGCATATCTTGTCGATTCCCTTCCAGGCAACGACAAGGATGTGGTTATTTCCGTGTCGCCATTCACTGCCGATCCGTTCACCCGCGTCGAGAAGTTGGATGTCTACACGGGCCGGCGCTCGCCGATCACCCGTGCGCCCGTGCGCAACGCCGGTTTCCTTACCGACAATGCGGGCAACGTCCGGTTCGCATCGGGTGAGGACACCGATCTTTCGAAACGGCTCTATTACCGCACGCCGGACGGCAATGAGTGGAAGCTGATCAACGACACCCGTGAGAGTGGATTCGCGGAGTATCCGCTTGGATTCTCACCCGACGATAAACTCGTTTATCTGCAGGTGGAAAGGGCGCAGGGTCCGGACGCGATCGTCGCTTGGGATATCGCCGCAGACACGAAGACCGAGGTGTTTCGCGACGACAATACCGACCCGACCCCGATCTACGTCGATGGCCAGCTCTATGGCGTTCGACTGATGGATGGCCTGCCGCGCACGCATTTTTTCGATCCGCAATCCGCCATCGCCAAATTGTATCGAAAGCTCGAAAAAGCTTTCGCCGGCGAGAGCGTGGATATCACCTCCATGACTATGGACGGCAAGCTCGCGCTGGTGCTCGTGGATGGCGACCGCAATCCCGGCGACTTCTTCATCTTCGATTCGATCAACAACAAGGCGGAGCGCCTGCTGACCCGCAAGGAGTGGATCGACCCTCAGCGTGTGGCCGAAGTGAAGCCGGTCATCTTCAAAGCGCGAGACGGTCTCGACATCGATGGTTACCTGACCGCGCCGGTCGGTGCGGAGGCCAAGGGCGCACCGTTGATCGTTTATATCCATGGTGGCCCGTACAACATTTACGATGTCTGGGGTTTCGATCCTGATGCACAGATCCTTGCAGCTCACGGCTATGCGGTGTTGCAGGTGAATTTCCGGGGATCAGGCAATCATGGTCATGCTTTCACGCTTGCAGGCAAGCGCGAATGGGGTGGCAAGATGCAGGATGACATCACCGACGCCACGCGCTGGGCGATCCAGCAGGGCATCGCCGATCCCAAGCGCATCTGTCTCTACGGCGCCAGCTATGGCGGTTATGCATCGCTGATGGGCGCTGTCAAGGAGCCAGACCTCTACCGCTGTGTTGCCGGGTACGTCGGTGTTTACGATCTTCCGACCATGCATGTCGATGGCGATATCCGTGACCGGGCGTCGGGCAGGACCTATATCGAGGAATGGATCGGCCCGAAGGACGAGGTGGCGAAAGTTTCGCCGAACAGGTTGGCCAGCCGGATCAAAGTGCCGGTGTTTCTCGCTGCAGGCGGCGAGGATGAGCGCGCCCCGATCAAGCATACCGAAATGATGGAAAAAGCCCTGCGCAATGCGGGTGTTCCCGTCGAAGCGGTGTATTACCCGACCGAAGGGCATGGCTTCTACAAGGTGGAGAACGAGCGCGAGTTCTACGCCAAGCTGCTGGCATTCCTGCAGAAGAACATCGGTGGACGCGCGCCGGTGGTGGTTGTTCCAGCGACGAAATGAGGCGCACGGGGCCCTGAAATCCAGTCGGCGCGACCGGACGCCGGCCATGACCGTCTGCATGGGCGCCCAGTGCCGGGTTTCGGGTAGACTCCGCCGGAATCCGCCTGGGACCCCGTCATGAATCCACGCTCCGCACTGCTCGCCGCGTTGTTGCTGTTCCCTATCACCCTGCAGGCTCAAACACCCGCATCGCAGACGACGCAGGCTGCGCCCTACAACATCGGCGATTTCATCCGCGACGATCGTTTCGTCGATGTGAAGATTTCGCCGAAGGGGACTTACGTCGCGGCTACCGTCCCGTTGAGCAACGACGACAAAACGGTGATGGTGATTCTGAAGCCAGGCCAGAAAGAGCCCTATGGTCACGTCACGCTCAAGGAACCCAACACCCATGTCGCGCAGTTCTGGTGGGTCAGCGACGACCGTCTGCTGTTCACCATCGGCGAGCGCGCAGGTGGCCTCGAACAGCCGGTGAGCTACGGCGAAATCTGGGGCACGAATGCGGACGGTTCCAAGCAAGGGATCGTCGCCGGCGCCAGAGCCAGCACCTCAGCGACCCGCTCGGGCGGCAAAGCGCGTGCAGAATCCGTTTCGATCGAGATGGTCGATACGCTGATCGACGATGACGCCAATGTGCTGGTGACCGTCACGCCGTTCGCTTCCGGCGAGATTCCGTTTACCACGCTCGAACGCATGAACGTGTTCACCGGCACGCGCAAGCCGGTGGCGCGCGCGCCGGTGCGCGGCGCGTCGTTTCTCACCGATCTCGGCGGCCAGGCCCGATTCGCGTCCGGTATCAACCGCGATTACAAATCGATGTTGTATTACCGCAAGGACGACAAGTCGGAATGGAAGCTGATCAACGACGAGTCGATCAGCGGCAATGCGATCTCGGCCATCGGCTTCAGTGCCGACAATGCGACCGCATACCTGCAGGCGGAAGAAAAAGAAGGCCCCGATTCGCTGCGCGCCTTCGATGTTGCGACGGAAACGATGAAGCAGATCGCCCGCGACGAGATCGTCGAACCCTCGGCGTTGGTGAGAGGCGTCGGCAAGCGCTATCCGATCGGCGTCATGTTCTGGGGCGCTCGCCGTCCGCGTTTCGAATATTTCCAACCGGATTCGGCCGACGCCAGACTGCATCGCACGCTGCAGTCGAAATTCGATGGCGATGTGGTGTTTCCGATTTCGTCCACCGTCGACGGTCACTACGTATTGCTGGAAGTCGCCAGCGACCGCAATCCCGGCGAACTGTACATGTTCGATACGCAGGCCAAGAAGATCGATCCCTTCATGAATCGCGCCGATTGGCTCGATCGCAAACGCCTGGGCAAGAGCCAGTCGGCCTACTTCAAGAGTCGCGACGGTGTCGATATCGACGTGTTGTTGACCACGCCCGCCGGCAGCGACGGCAAGAACATGCCGCTGATCGTCCATCCGCACGGGGGGCCGTTCGGCGTTCAGGACAGTTGGGGCTACGGCCGCGATGTCCAGATGATGGTCGCGCACGGCTATGCGGTGCTGCAGGTGAACTTCCGCGGCTCCGGCGGTTACGGCAAGCAGTTCCAGGAGTTGGGCCAGAAGCAGTGGGGCCTGACGATGCAGGACGACTTGACCGACGCGACGCAGTGGGCGATCCGCGAAGGTATCGCCGATCGCAGCCGCATCTGCATCTACGGCGCCAGCTATGGCGGTTATGCTTCGCTGATGGGTGTCGCCAAGGAGCCGGATCTCTACAAATGCGCGGTCGGCTATGTCGGCGTCTACGATCTGAACATGCTCTGGGGCCGCGGCGATATCAGCCAGTCTTCCTACGGCAAGGATTTCCTCGCCGACAATCTCGGCAAGCAGGATCTCAATGCCTCATCGCCGAACAAGCTCGTATCGAGAATCAAGGTGCCGGTCTTTCTGGCCGCCGGTGGCGCCGATGTGCGCGCACCGCAATCGCATTCCGAGGCAATGGAGAAGGCGCTGAAGGCCGCGGGCAAGCCGGTCGAATCCATGTATTACCCGACCGAAGGTCACGGTTTCGTGAAGGAAGAGAATCAGATCGCCTACTACACCAAACTGTTCCAGTTCTTCGAGCGGCATCTCGGCGGTCGCGCGCCGGTTGCGCCGCCGAAAAAGAAAAAGTAAGCGCGTAGTGCGCTGCGACAAAAAGGCCGGCGCTTCGCAGCGTCGGCCTTTTTCATGCGGGTGTTTCCAGTCCGACTCCGGAGTTCAGCTGCTTCAACGCCCCGGTGTCACCAGCGTGCCGATCTTCTCGCCGCGCAGGATGCGCAGCAGCACGCCGGGCTGGCTCATGTCGAAGATCCGCAGCGGCAGGCGGCTGTCGCGGCACAGCGCGAATGCGGCGGTGTCCATCACCTGCAGATCGCGGGAGATCACTTCGTCGTAGGTCAGGGTGTCGTAGCGCACCGCGTCGTCGTGTTTCTTCGGGTCCTTGTCGTAGACGCCGTCGACCTTGGTCGCCTTCAGCAGCAGATCCGCGCCGATCTCGATCGCGCGCAGCGCGGCGCCGGAGTCGGTGGTGAAGAACGGGTTGCCGGTGCCGGCGGCGAAGATGGTGATGCGGCCTTTCTCGAGATGGCGCACCGCGCGGCGGCGGATGTAGTCCTCGCAGACATCGTTGATCTTGATCGCGCTCATCACCCGGCAGCGCGCGCCGAGCTTTTCCAGCGAGTCCTGCATCGCGAGCGCGTTGATCACGGTGGCGAGCATGCCCATCTGATCGCCGGTGACCCGGTCCATGCCGCCTGCGGCAAGGCCGGCGCCGCGGAAGATGTTGCCGCCGCCGATGACCAGGGCGATTTCGACGCCGGCCTCGCGGGCTTCGATGACTTCGCGGGCGAGGCGGCCGATGACCTTGGGGTCGATGCCGTAGTCCTCGTCGCCCATCAGGGCCTCGCCGGAGAGTTTGAGCAGGACACGGCGATAGGCGAGCTGAGACATGATGGACTCCGGGGCGTGGGCAAACCGGTGGATTCTAGCGCGCCGGCGGGTGCGTGCCGACTCAGCCGGTGGGTTCGTACACCGCGTAGAGCTTGCGAGCGGGTTCCAGCACTTCCCAGATGCCGGTAAAACCCGCTGGAATCACGAAGCTGTCGCCGGCCGCGACCACGGTTTCGTGGCCGTCGTCGCTGGTCATGCGGACTTTGCCCGCGAGCATGTGACACAGCTCGTGCTCGGTGTAACGCACCCGCCATGCGCCGATGTCGCCCTCCCAGATGCCGCAATGGAAGGTCTGGTCGGGGCTGGAATACGCGTTGGCGGTGGCCTGGGTCGGCTGGCCTGCGACCAGCCGTTCGACGGCCACCGGCGAGCGGGGTGCTTCGGCGGTGGTGTGGGGGATCGGCAGAATTGGCAGGACTGGCGGCATGGCGGTTCCCGGCTGTGACTTTCCGGCATGGTGCCGGAGCACGTCTGCAACGACAATGCGGGTCTTCCCGCCTTATCCCACCGGAGAACACCGCGTATGGCCGTCAAGACCCTGCAGGAATTCCTGTCCTCGTCGAAAGAGAAAGATCTCTCCGGCGATGCCTTCGAGCTGGAAAGCTCGCACATGCTCGAAGCCCGCGTCGACGGCATGATCTGGGCCAAGGCCGGCTCGATGATCGCGCGCAAGGGCAACATCAAATTCACCCGTCAGGGCCTGCTCGATCAGGGCCTCGGCGGTTTGCTGAAGAAGACACTCACCGGCGAGGGCATGTCGCTGATGAAGATCGAAGGCCAGGGCCGCGTGTATCTGGCCGATATCGGCAAGAAGATCATGCTGCTCCGCTTGAACGGCGAATCGATCTTCGTCAACGGCAACGACGTGCTGGCGATCGAGTCGACGATTGCCTACGACATCACCATGATGCGCAAAATGGCCGGCATGATGGCCGGCGGTCTGTTCAACGTGAAGCTCAGTGGCCATGGCCTGATCGCGATCACCGCGCACTACGAGCCGCTGACGCTGCCGGTCAACGCCTCGACCGGCCCGGTATTCACCGATCCGAATGCGACGGT
The DNA here is from genome assembly GCA_040079515.1 of Lysobacteraceae bacterium. GTDB lineage: Bacteria > Pseudomonadota > Gammaproteobacteria > Xanthomonadales > Xanthomonadaceae > Lysobacter_I. Next base: position 22,520 of record JBEBKD010000026.1, on the reverse strand, counting down.
CGCCTGGTCTGGCGGGCTGTCGCCGGAGATCGTCACCGACATCAATCTGCGCACGCTGATGGGCCGCGGTTCGGGCGAAAGCATCCAGCTGCGCTTCGCCGGCGAAGGTTGGGTGGTGGTGCAGCCGTACGAGGAAGTGGTGTTTCAACAGAACGCGGGTTGAGGCCATCGCGCATGCCATCGTCGTCCGCATGCGGGCGGCGATCATTGCTGGCGCCGATATTCCCGCGGCGTTCGTTGGACCCGCAGCCTGAATTGCCGGTTGAAGTGCGACATCGTGCCGAAGCCGCACCGGTCCGCGATCTCGGCGATGCTGCGGTCGTTCTGTCGCAGCAGCATGCAGGCTTCGGCGATGCGCAGATCGTTGACGTAATCGGTGAAGGGTTTGCCGGCGAGACGTTGGAAACTGCGGCTGAAGGCGCCTGGGCTCACGTGCAGGATCGCAGCGGCGTCCTCGACGCTCAGCGTTCCGTGCAGATGCTCGCGGATCCAGACCAGCAGCGCGTCCAGCCGACGCTGCTGGCCGGGATCGCGCTGCAGGATGGGCAGCGGCAGCGGATCCAGTGGGCGGAGTCCGTCATCGGCATCGGCCAGCATCGCCAGCGTCGATAGGGCATCGCCCAACAATCCCAGTCCCGGTGTGTCCGGCATCCGTTCCAGCGCGGCGACGATGCGGACCCGCAGCGTCCCCTCCACCGCCAGTCCGCGCTGCGCGCGCTGGAGCAGGGCGCCGATGCCGCGCCATTCCGGCAGCGCAGCCAGCGGTGCGGACGGTATCAGCTGCAGCACTGTTGCCCACCCTCCCTCCGGCGGTACCCCGTGACTCAGCCAGACATGCGGCAGACCGGGGCCGATCAAGACCAGATCCCCCGTCGCGAACGGTTCCACACGGCTGCCGACGATGCGCACGCCTTCGCCGCGCTCGATCCAGGTCAGCTCCAACGCCTCATGGGCATGCAGCGCGCCCGCGAAGGACGCCAGCCGCAGCCGCATCAGTCGCGCAGACTGGGTTCCGGTCTGGATGGACTCCCAAGCGACTTTCATCGGTCACGATTCCTGCTGCGACGGTCGTAATAGTATCGATATTGGTTGTGTGGCACGCCTTGCGCAAGTTCGATGGCGGGCACACTGCGGCCCGAGTCCGAGAGATCGGCCGGATCGCGATCGATCCCAGCACTGGTGTGGAGTCCGAGCCCTGATCCACTTGCCTTGAAGGTCGCCCCGATGCTCAACGCGCAAAAAAACCTGTCGACCGGATTTCTCATCCTGCTGAGCCTGCCCACGGCTGCGATTGGCTTCTGCCTGTCGTCTGCCGTCGCGACGACGACCTGGCTGTTGAGCACCCGCTATGGTCTGCATCTCGAAAACATTGCGCTGATCTGGTTGATGGGCCCACTGATGGGATTGCTCGTGCAGCCCATCGTCGGCGCGCTCAGCGACCGCACGTGGTGGTGGAACGGTCGCCGCCGGCCTTTCCTGATCGCCGGTGGTGTGGCCGGCGCACTCTCCACCTTCGCGATGCTGGAGCTGGACACGATCGCCACCGCTACAGGCCTGAGTCTGCTGGTGGTGGCCGTATTCGTCGTACTGGTCAGCGACCTGAGCACGAACGTCACCTTCAACCCGGCGCGATCGCTGGTCGCTGACCTGACTCCGGAGGGGCCGGACCGCGTCCGCGGCTACGCATGGATGCAGGTGGTGTCGGGTGTGCTCGGCATCAGTGCCTACCTGATCTCGATCTTCCTCGGCAATCACGTTCTGGTACTGACCACCGTGGCCGTGACTTTTTTCCTCACGGTCGTGCCGATGTTCTTCATTGAAGAACGTGCGCCAGAGAAACGGCCGGAGGATGGGCGAACTACAGACCATACTGGTCGGAAAGACATCGCTGCGTTCCGGGCGCTGCTGCCGATGAGCGGCTTCGCGTTCTACGGCGTGTTCATCGCGGTCGACAAGCTGGTTCTGGGTGACGCGCTCGCGGGCCTCGCCGTGCCTCTGTTTCTTGCCACCATCGCAGCGACCCTTGCCTGGGGTGCCTACACCGTCTGGCAGGGACGCGCGCGGCCGTCCGACCAGAACCGGCTGCGCACCATCCTGCTGGGCCACGGTTTCGCATGGCTCGGCGTGCAGAGCATGTTCGTGATGACGTTCTTCTACGTCCGCGACTTCATCGTCCCCAACGCCGCCGGATCGGTGCTGGCGGATGCCGTGTACAGCCTGACCAACAGCATCGCGCCGACGGCGGCGGACACGGCCGGCCGCATTCTGTCGATGGGCTTCCTGTTGATGAATGTGGTGGGCGCGGCCTTGCCGGTGCTGGTGCTGAAGCCGCTCTGCTTGAGATGGGGCAAGGTGGCCGTGCATCGCGGCGCAATGGGCGTGATGGCCGCCGCCTACCTGTTCACCGCCCTCGGCTCGCAAAACGAAGTCTTCTACTACTTGGGCATGCTGCTGTGCGGCATCGGCTGGTCGTCGCTGATCTCCATCGTGTTCGCGATCTTTTCCGAATCGGTGGACGCCAGCGCGATGGGCGTGAGCATGGGCGTGTTCAATTCGAGCCTCGTTCTGCCGGCGTTGGCGGTGCCGGGATTGCTGAAGCTGTCGGATGCACTCGATCAACACCGCTGGATGTTCCTGCTCTTCGCCATGAGTCTTGCGGTGTCGTTCGCGTTCTGGTGCGCGGTGTCGGAGCGGGCATCCGTGAGCGGCAGTGAGGCGGGAGGCGTGCGATGAGTCATGTCCGAAAGGAGTCGGAGTCATCGTGGATGGACTCCCAGCCGACTTTCATCCGTCAATATTTCTGCTGCAACGGTCGAAATAGTATCGATATCGGTTGTGAGGTGCCTCTGACATGACGCCGGGAGCGGGCACACTGACGCCCATGTCGATCGCTCATTCTTCGTCCGCCGCAGCCCCTGATTCACCCGCGCCATGGTGGCGCAGTGCCGTGCTTTACCAGGTCTACCCGCGCAGCTTTGCCGACAGCGACGGTGATGGCATCGGCGACCTGCGTGGATTGACCGCGCGCTTGGACTACATCGCCGACCTCGGTGTTGATGGACTTTGGATCAGCCCGTTCTTCCCGAGTCCGATGCGCGATTTCGGATACGACGTCAGCGATCACTGCGGTGTCGATCCCCGCTTCGGCACGTTGTCGGATTTCGATGTTTTGCTGGCGCGCGCGCATGCGCTCGGGCTGAAGGTGCTGATCGATCAGGTCTGGAGCCACACCGCTGCCGAACATCCGTGGTTTATCGAAAGCCGCAGCAGTCGCGACAACCCCAAGGCCGACTGGTACGTCTGGGCGGACGCCAAACCCGACGGCAGCGTGCCGAACAATTGGCAAAGCTGGATGGGTGGCCCCGCCTGGCGCTGGGAACCGAGGCGCCGGCAATACCATCTGCACAACTTCCTGTCGCAGATGCCGGATCTCAATTTCCACTGCCCCGCTGTGCAGGAGGCGATCCTGGAGATCGCGCGTTTCTGGCTCGATCGCGGCGTCGATGGTTTCCGCCTCGACACCGCGAATCTCTATTTCCACGACCGTCTGTTGCGCGACAACCCGCCGCTGCCGCCGGAACGCGCAGGCGAATCGCCGGTGTTGATGCAGCGTCATCTGCACAACGCAGATCAGCCGGAGACGCTGGCGTTTCTTGAACGCCTGCGCGCAGCGATGGACGCCTACGGCCACGGCGAACGGATGGCGGTGGGCGAGATCGGCGGTGTCGATGGGCTGCGTACGATGCAGGACTACACCTCCGGCGATCGACGGCTGCACACGGCTTATTCGTTCGGCTTTCTCGGCGCACGGCCGGATGCGGCGGCGGTCGCCGCACAACTGCTGCCGTGGCAGGACAGCGACGGTTGGCCGAGCTGGGCGTTCTCGAATCACGACGCACCGCGTGTGGCTTCGCGTTGGGGCACGGGCGTCGCGCGCGGGTTCGATTTCGGTGCGCAGTCGAGTGTTGCGGACGATGCGAACGCTGCGCTGCCACCCGAGACATGGATGGCGCTGCTGCTGTGCCTGCGCGGCACGATATTCCTGTATCAGGGCGAAGAATTGGGTCTGCCGCAAAGCGAGATTCCGTTCGAGCAGATGCAGGACCCGTTCGGTATCGCGAACTGGCCGCTCAGCCCGGGTCGCGATGGTTGTCGCACGCCGATGCCGTGGCAGGCCGGGGCGCCGAACGCCGGTTTCAGCACAGGCACGCCATGGTTGCCGGTGGATCCTGCGCACGTGCCGCTGGCCGTGGACCGGCAGCAGGCGGAGACGCGATCGATGCTGCACACCACGCGGCGATTGATCGCACTGCATCGCCAGCATCCGGCACTGCGCGATGGCGATCTGCAAATTCCGCATGTGGTGGGCAACACCCTCTTGCTGTGCCGACGCTGCCCGACAGAAACGCTGTGGGCAGCCTTCAATCTGTCGGCGAATGGCCAGACGATGTCCATTCCCGAGCCGCTTCCCGACACGCCTGTCTGGCAATTCGGCGGCGCGCTTCTTCACGATCATCATCTGTATCTGCCGGGCGGCGCCGTGTGGATCGCCGTCGATCATTCGAGTCAGACATGAACATGCTCGACAACGCTTATGCCCTCAGCGCCGAACAGATCGCGCGTTTCGAACGCGATGGCTTCATCAAACTCAAGGATGTCTTCGATGCCGACACGCTGGCGCACTATGGCCGCGAGATCACCCGGCTCACCATCGATCTCAACACCGAGCATCGACCGCTGGAAGAACGCAGCACCTACGATCGTGCTTTTCTGCAGGTGATGAATCTGTGGGAGCAGAGTCCCCTGGTCGGTCGTTTCGTGATGGGGAAACGATTGGCGCGGATCGCCGCCGAACTGCTACAGGTGCAGGGCGTGCGCCTGTACCACGACCAATCGCTGTACAAGGAACCCGGTGGCGGCATCACCCCGGCGCATGCCGATCAATACTACTGGCCGCTCGCCAGCGACCGCACGGTCACCGCATGGATCCCGCTGCAAGCGGTGCCGCCGGAAATGGGGCCGCTGGGATTCTATGCGCGCAGCCAGTCGGTGGCCTTCGGCCGCGATCTGGGCATCTCCGACGAAAGCGAAGAGAAGATCACTGCGAACATGGCCGCACACGGTTTCGCGTTCGAGAGCGACGGCTTCGATCTTGGCGAAGTCAGCTTCCATCTCGGCTGGACCTTCCACAAAGCCGGCGCGAATCTGAGCGAACGCCCACGCTCGGTGATGACCATCATCTACATGGATGCCGACATGCGACTCACCGCAGCCTTGAACCCGATTCAGGCCAACGACCGCGATCAATGGTGCCCGGGTGCGCAGCCGGGGCAGATGATCGACACGCGCAAGAACCCGGTGATCTGGACGCGCGCATGAACGTGTTTCCGACCTGTCTTGCACTGGTTTTGTGTCTGCTGTCGCCGCAGACATCCGCACAGCCGTTGACCGACTATGTCGATCCCTTCATCGGCACCGACGGCACCGGCCACGTGTTCCCCGGCGCGTCGATGCCGTTCGGCATGGCCCAGCCCAGTCCGGACAACGCCGACCGCGGCTGGAGTTACAGCAGCGGCTATCAGTATCGTGCGCCGAAGATCCTCGGCTTTTCGAACACCCATATCAGCGGCGCTGGCATCGGTGAACTCGGCGATGTCCTGCTTCAACCCGCGCAGGGCCATGCTTGGAATGTGCAGACCGTCGATTTCGCCAGCGGCTACGACAAGCGCAGCGAAACCGCGCGCCCGGGCTACTACGCCGTGACCCTGCGCGATCGCGGCGTGCGGGTGGAACTCACCGCCAGCGACCGTGTCGCCTTGCAGCGCTACACCTTCGATCATCCGGGCCGCGTGCAGGTGCTGGTGGATCTGCAGCACGGCATCCTGTTCGGCGATGGGCCGCGTGTGACGCGTGCAGATGTCGACCAAGAGGATGTGGTGGTCGGCTCGCAGAATCTTCAAGGCACGGTGTTCTCGAAAAACTGGGTCGAGCGTCAGGCTTCCTTCGCGCTGCGCTTCAGCGCGCCGATCGCCGAGCGCATCGTGCTACCACCGCGCGATGGCGACAAAGCGCCGCGCTATGTGCTCGGTTTCGACTTGGGCAAGGGCAGAGTGCTGGAAGCGCGGATTGCGATGTCGACCGTTGACGAAGCCGGTGCGTTGAAGAATCTCGCAACCGTTGATCATCGCGATTTCGCGCAGGTGCGTCGCGATGCCGATACTGCGTGGAACGCATTGCTTGGCCGTATCAGTATTGAAGCCGATGTGCGCACGAAGCGGATCTTCTATTCGGCGCTGTATCGCACGTTGCTGCATCCCAGCCAGATCGCCGATGTCGATGGCCGCGTGCGCGGACCGAAAGGCGAGGTGATGCAGGCGCCGGGCGGTGTGTATTACTCCACTCTGAGTCTGTGGGACACGTTCCGCGCTTCGCATCCGCTGTACACCCTGATCGTGCCCGAGCGCGTGCCCGGCTTCGTCAATACGATGATCGCGCACCAGCAGCAGATGGGTTACCTGCCGCTGTGGACCGCATGGGGCCGCGAGACACACACCATGATCGGCAACCCGGCGATGCCGGTGATCGCCGATGCGCTGGTCAAAGGCGTGCACGGTATCGATGCCGATGCCGCGCTGCAGGCGATGCTGGCCACCAGCACCCGGCCGCGCCCGGATGCGCCGCCGTGGGCGCAGCGCGACTGGGACACGCTCGACCGCTACGGCTATTTGCCGTTCGATGTGCAGACCGGAGAGTCGGTATCGATGACCGCCGAACTGGGCTATGGCGATGCCGCGCTGGCGCAGGTGGCCAAGCAGCGCGGGCGCGACGATCTTGCGACGCGCTTTTCGCAGCGCGCCGCCGCGTGGAAGCAGTTGTTCGATCCCACCACGCGGACGTTGCGCGGCAAGGACAGCGCCGGACGCTGGCGCACGCCGTTCGACCCGACCATCGCGACCTCGCCGATGAACAACCCCGGCGACTACACCGAAGCCAACGCGTATCAGTACACCGCTACGCCTGCACTTCACGATGCCGAAGGATTTAGCGATGTGCTCGGCGGCGCGAAAGGACTGGAAACCTGGCTCGATGATTTCTTCACCCGCGCCGTGCCCGATCCCGACAAGCATCTCGGCCAGGAAGCGTTGATCGGCCAGTACGCGCACGGCAACGAACCCAGCCATCACATCGCCTGGCTCTACGCCTTCACCGATACACCGCAGAAGGGCCATGCGCGCGTGCAGGAGATCGTGCAGCGTTTCTACCGCGAAACGCCCGACGGCATCGTCGGCAACGACGACGCCGGGCAGATGAGCGCATGGCTGGTGTTCGCCACGCTCGGCTTCTATCCGGCGCAGCCGGCGCGCGGCGAGTACGTACTGGGCGTGCCGCTGGTCGACAGGGCGACGCTGCGGATCGGCGATAGACGATTGCGCATCCGGCGCGGCGGCCCGTCCGGCGCGACGCTCGATGGCCGCAATCTGTCGCGTACCGACGTACCGCATGCGCTGCTGGCGGCAGGTGGCACTTTGCGCGCTGGACCGATGTAAAGGACTACAGCCTCACGATCGTCGGTGCTTGATCGCCGCGGCTACTGCAATCAGCTCTGCAGCCGTGCCGCAGACAGATAACCATAGCGGTACGCCAGCGCGATCACATGGCAGCGGTTGCGCGCCTGGAGTTTCTGGAACAGGTTCTGCATGTGGAAGCGCACGGTCGCGGTCGAGATGCCGAGTGCGGTGGCGATCTCGGCATCGATCAAGCCGTCGGCGAGCAGATTCAGCAGATGGATTTCGCGCAGGCTCAGCTGCGGAACGTCCGGTGCGCGCAGGCTGAGCTGCGACATCGCGTCCATCATCGACGGGAACAGCGTGCCGAGGATCGCGCCCACGCGCGCATTGTTCGGGCTTTCCGACGCGGGCGCAGACAGCAGCATGAAGCGACCGCCATCGACCATGCCGCCGACATGGCCATGCGAAGGCCGGCCGAAATCCAGGGCCGCTTCGGCAAGTCTGCGGAACAGCGTGCCGACCGATCGCGAACGCAGCAATGAACCGAAGGGTCTGATCAGCGGGCCGCGCGAGAAGAAACGGTTGCCCAGGAAGATTTCGTTGATGATCGGATCGACATGCGCGAAGCCTTCGCGCATGTAGAGGTTCATCCAGGCCGGGTCGTAGCCGGCGCCGACGATCTGATGGTCGGCATACGACAGCGTCGAGGTGAACAGCATGACTTCCTCGATGTCCAGCCATTCGCGGATGCCCGAGAGACAGGAGGCGATTTCGTCGCGGTCGGACGCGTGCTGCAGATGCTGTCGATATTCGGACATCCGCGAGCGGTCGTCCGCGCACAAGGCATCAGTCGCGGAAGCGGTTTCGGCGTACAGCATGGATCCTACTCTCCCCGGTGTCGGCCCCCCCTACGCCGTGGATGCGCTGCCGGCTCGGAGCCGGGCAGCGGTCATGCTATCAGCGCACGGGAGGACACGACCGTGATGGCGGTTCGATCTCAGGTCGAGGCAGGAGGCGAGGAGAAGTTCGACCTGGACAGTCGATAGCGGTGTAGCGCCAGAAACACCACCGGCGCGCTGGCGATGATCAGCAGCGGCGGCGCGACCGCCAGCCAATAGCGGGTGTGCTCGGTCTGCGCGGCCAGTGTGTGGTCGTAGCCGACCATCTGCAGCATCCAGCCGCTGGCGGCGATGCTGACGCTGCTGCCCAGCTTGTAGGCGAAGATGTACATGCCGGTGTAGCTGCCCGACACCGAAACGCCGGTATCTCGCTCGCGGGCCTGCGCGCAGTCGCTCACCATCGCATAGGGCAGGGACCAGAACGCGCCGGTGCCGGCGCCGGCCAGAATCTGGAACGGCAACAGCGTCAGCACGACGCTGTCTGCCGGTGCCAACGGAAACCAGCCCCACGCGACATGGCTCAGCGGGCCGCCCACGAAGCCCACCATGGCCACCACGGTGGCGGCGAACAGCGCCGGTTTCTTGTCGAATCGTTTGCTCAGGTGGATCCAGATCGGCTGCGACAGCGCGGCCGAGGTCAGCAGCGCCAGCCCGAGGATGCCCATCTGCGGACCCGACAGGCCGTAGGTATAGGTCTGGATATGACCGCCCAGCGTGATGCCGATCTGGAACGTCAGTTCGATCGCCAGGATCATCAGGGTCAACGCGCGCAGATCGCGATCGCGCAGCAGGGCGGCGATCAGCTGTCGCTTGCTGTGGCCGGTAGGTTCGGAAGCGCGCAGGCGCGGAATGTAGCGCCACGTTCCGGCCAGGGTGCTGAGCGTCGCCAGCAGGACCAGCACGCCGCAGGCGAGGCCCATCGGCAGGTAAGCGTGCGGGTTGAGCTGGCCCTGCGGATAGGCGTCGGTCGGCCGGAAGAAATAAACGCTGCTGCCGACCAGCGCGAAGATCATGCCGACCACCTGGAACGCCGCACGATAACCCTGCACGACCATGCGCGCGTCGTAGCTGTCGACGATCTCGCCGCCCAGCGCGGTATGCGGCACCACGAATGCGGCGATCGCGGTTTTCAGCAGGATGGTCGACAGCGCCAGCCAGGCGACCGTCAGCGACATGCTGAGGCCTTGCGGAATCGACCACAGCGCAATGGTCAGTACCGCCACGCCGATGCCACCGATGGCGAGGAATGGATGACGGCGTCCGAAACGCTTCGAATCCAGATGGTCGGAGACCCAGCCCAGCGGGATGTCGATCACCGCATCCCACAGCGTCGACACCGCCATGATCAGCCCCGCGATCTCCGGCGGAACGCCGAGGATCGCGGTCGCGAACAGCAGGAACGAGCCGCTGATCAGGAAATACGCAGCCATCACCATGCTGCCGCTGCCGTAGCCGATCAGGTTACGGATGCGGATGCCATGCTTGCTCGCGCTTTTGCTCACGCAGCGCTTCCGATCGCACCGCTTTCGATGCGTTCGCGCACCTCGCGATGCAACAGTTTCGCCAGAAAGCTGCGCGGCAGTTCGTCCAGGATCAGCATACGCTCGGGACATTGCCACGCCGGCAGCAGCGATGCCAGATGATCGAGCACTTCGCGTTCGATGGCGGCAGTGTCCATGCCGCGACTGGCGCGGCGCAGCGACACGCACAGCCAGACCTGACCGCGTGCCTGTACCAGCGCGGCCTCTTTGATGTGTCCGCATTCGTGGACGCGTTCTTCCACCATCCGCGGATAGATGCGGCCTTCCGGGCGATCGATCAGGTTCTGCTGGCGATCGAGCACGTGGATGCGCTGCGATGCGTCGAAATAACCGTAATCGCCGCTGAAATACCAACTGTCGCGCAGCACTTCGTCGTTGAGGTCCGGCCGGTTCACGTAGCCCTCGAACACGGTCGGACTCTGCACCCAGACGCGACCGATCTCGCCGGTGTCCGCCACGCTGTGGTCTTCGCGCCGCACCTGCAGCCCGACCCCGCGCGCGACCCGACCCGAAGACGAGAGCACGCTGGATTCCGGCGGCAGACCGTCGTCGACATGATCGGCCGGCGGCAGCATCGAGATCGGCGGCAGCGCCTCGGACATGCCGTAGCCCTGCTGGAAGATCCGTCCGAACCGGGCGATGGCTTCCTTGAGCTTCGCCACCGGCATCGACGCCGAGCCGTAGATCACCTGCTGCAGGCACGCCATGTCCTGCGTCGTCAGTGCGGGATGGTCGAGCAGATCGATCATCAGACTCGGGGTCAGGAACACGTGCGAAGGACGCTCGGCGCGCAGGGTTTCGATCAGGGCGTCGGCAGTATAGGCACGCGGCAGGATCAGCTGGCCGCCGCTGAGCATGGTCGGCAGGACCAGACCGCTGCCGGCGCCGGAGAGCGGAATGCCGACGAGGGTCCGCGACCGGTCGCGCGGCGGATCGGTGAGATTGAGCAACAGCAGCCGCACGCTGTGCAGATACGGCGCGTGCTTCAGCGCCAGCATTTTCGGTGTGCCGGACGTGCCGGAGGTGAATCCGAGTGCGAGCGTGTCTTCCGGGCCGATCGGCTCATCGCTGAGCATGGGATCGGCCGCCGCGAGCTTCGCTTCCAGATCGCCGCCGGGGTTGCAGTCCCAGATCGGCGCGCCGCCTGCTGCGGCATGCTGCGCGGCGAAACCCTCGGGCATCAGCGCAAGATCGATCATCAGCAGATCGGGCGCGAGCTCGTCCATGGCCCGCGACATCAGCGCGGCCGAGTGCGCAGGGTTGAAACCGACCAGTACCGCGCCGGATTCGGTCGCGGCGAAACGCACGATCAACTGCTGCCATTCGTCCGGCAGCAGCACGACCACGCGCGAGCCCTTGCGGATGCCGGCCGCGCGCCACGCCGCAGCCAGACGCAGGGTGCGGTCTTCCACTTCGCGGTAGGTCAGTCGCACTGTGGGCGTCGTCAGTGCGGGTTTGTCCGCATGCCGATGCATTGCGATGCGCTGGATGTCGCGCAGGCTCTCGGCACGCGCCACTTCCCGCGTCACCGCTTTGATGCGCAATCGGATCAGGAATCTGGTGATGAAATTCATCAAAGTTCTCAAGGAGCGAACGTGATCGCTGCGGTTTTTACGGATGAGCGCACGCACCGGCTTTACGCCTTCAGTGCAATGCTTCCCGATGCGATGCGCCTATTTCGATGCATCGTCGGCAGTGGGCAGCAGCTGGAAGCCGGCTTCATTGAAATCCTTGGCCATGGCCGCGAATTTCTTTCTGACGAGCCACAGTTTGAAACGCTGGATCGGGCCGCGATTGCCCCAGCGCAGACGGCCCCGCCGGTATTCGCCGAGGTATGCGTCGAACTGGGAGTATTGCGGCGCCGCCATCAGCGGTCGGCGCTTGAGCAGCGCCACCAGCACTTCGGTGCAGACCATGCCGGTGATCAGACTGATCGCCGCTGCCGACGACGGGCCCGCCTGCGCTTCGGGCTCGACGTTGCGGGTGTCCATGTAGGTCCAGTGCTTGCCTTCCGGCGCCAGTCCCACGATGAATCGCATCATGATCTCGAACGGCGGCATGTCTTCGTGGATATCGAAATAATCCTCGTAGCGCATGCCGTCCGGCGTGAACACGCCGAGCGTGCCGGACAGGCCCAGCGGCGCGCCGAAAATCACCGGTTTTCCGAGGCGCCGTGCGGTCTGGTACATCAGCAGTCGCGCCGGCTGCGCGAACACATCGATCGCATCCAGCACCACGTCCGCGTCGTGCAGGAACTCCTCCATGTTGTGCGCGCCGACGCCGGCGTCGTACTGCCTGATCTGTACGCCGGGATGGATGTCGCGTGCGATCTCCGCCATCACCTGCGTTTTCGGGCGGTCGATGGTGCTGCGCATCGCGCCTGCCTGGCGGTTGATGTTGACGACGCTGAATTCGTCGAAATCGGCGGTGTTGAAATGGCCGATGCCCATTCGCACCAATGTGGTCAGATAAATGCCGCCCGCGCCGCCCATGCCGACGATCGCCACGCGCGCGCTGCGCAGCCGAGACTGCTCGTCGCGGCTGACGATGCCGATGTTGCGTTTGGTCGCCTGCTGGTAGTACTCGTCGGGTGTCAGCGCATCGGGTGTCATGGGAAATCGCGTTCCTTTCGATGCGTCGTTCAGAAGTCGTAACTGACGTCGATGCCGAACGAACGCAGCTCCGGCGCCGATACCAGCGGCTGGAACAGCTGACGACCGGGGCGCTGCCGGGTCGCGAATTCGAAAATCGTCGCGGGACTGCTGATGAACACCGCCGATGCCGGCGCCTTGTCGTTGAGCAGGTTGTTCGCCCAGAGCGTGAATTCAAGATTGTTCTTGCGCAGACCCGTATGCAGATTGAATTTCGTCGATCCGGGAATGCGCGCGGTGGCGGTCTGGATCGCGACCATGCTGGTGCGAAACAGCATGTCGGTGCGCGTGAACCACTGCCAGCCGTTGTCAAGGGTGCGTTTGTTCAACGCGCTGAAATTGGCGGTGTAGGCAGGCCCGTACTGCAGGCGTTTGCCGGACAGGTCGGGATTGCCGCCGATGGCGCCGACCAGCGGGAAGACATATTCGTCGTAGACCGCGCTGTTGTAGCTGCCGCCGCCGCGCAGCGTCCATTCCGGCGTGGGATGGAATTCGAGACTCGTCTCGATGCCCTTGGACGTGGTCTTGCCGGCATTGACGTTCAGCGTGGCGCCGAGCGCACCGATGCTGCGCACGATCTGATCGTTCCATTTGATCATGTAGACGCTGGTGTCGAGGAACATCCGGCCATCGAGCAGGCTGAATTTGCCGCCGACTTCGTAGTTCATGCTGCGCTCGGAATCGAAGCTGCGCTCATCGGGCGTGATCGCGCCGTTGGTGATGATGGTATTGAAACCGCCGACCTTCACCGCCCGCACCGCACTGCCGTAGAACGTCGCATCCGGTGTCGCCTTGTAGGTGAGAGACAGGCCCGGCGTGAACGGCTCGAACGTGCTCGACAGACGGACGTTCTGGGTCGATCCGGCCGGGTTGGTCGCGCTGGGCAGATTGATCTGGGTGACGTTGGCGGATTTGGTTTCGGAGGTGTAGCGCATCGCCAGCCCCAGACCCCAGCGGTCGGTGATATGCCAGGTCGCCTGGCCGAACAGCGCGCTGCTGCGCGTACGCTCGCGGTTGTCGCTGAGCACGCCGCCCAGCGGCGCCGCCGCGGCGATGAACCGGCTGGTGTCGTGGCGCGTGTCCTCGAAATCGTAGTGGTACGCGCCGGCCAGCCAGTCGATGCGGCGCTCGCCCTGCGAAGCGAGATTGAATTCCTGGCTGAACTGCTTCTGGGTGCCGCTGGTTCCGGCTTCCGCGATGCGCACCGCGCTGTAGTCGGAGTCGTAGAGCTGATCGAGTTTCAGCCGGTTGTACGCACTGATCGATGTGAGCTTGGCGAATTCCATGTCGTAGTGCAGGGACAGCGACGCGATCAGATTGTCGCGATCGAAATGTCCCGGTGTCACCGCGAAGCCTTCGGTGAGGATCGGCACATTGCCGAAGAACTGCTGGCGGTCGTTGAAGCGAGTCACGAAGCCTGCGTTGTTGGAGATATAGCGCTGGGCCACGTCGCCGTCGCGCAGCTGCTCGTAGATCAGACTGAGCTGGCCGTCCAGGCGGTCGGTCGGATAGGCATTGAGGGTCAGGAACCCGCTGCGTCTGCGGCTCCAGTCCAGCCGGCCTCCGGTGAGTTCGTTCTCGTATTGGCCGTCGCTGTCGCGCGCCGAAACGCCGGCACGGTAGTAGAAGCGGTTGTCGACGATCGGGCCGGAAATCGTCGCTTCGGCTTTCCGCCCGCCGTCGGAACCGACGCCGACGCGCGTCGATCCTTTCCGGTCGTTGCCGGGCGGACGGGTGACGAAATTGACCGCGCCGGCGAAAGTGTTGCGGCCGTAAAGCGCGTACTGCGGCCCACGCGCCACTTCCACGCGCTGGATATTGTCGCCGAGCATGAAATCCAGCCCCGCGCGCGAAGGCATGTACACGCCATCGATGAAGAAACCGACGTTGGGCTCGCCGATGGTGGTCGACAGGCCGCGGATCACCGGGTTGTAACCCGACGAGCCGAACAGCGGCACCATCACGAATCCCGGCACCATCGGTGCGATATCGGCCGCGCTGTCCAGACCTGCGGTCTCGATGTCCTCGGCGCTCACCACGCTGATCGCGACCGGCACGTCGCGCATCAGCTCTTCGCGCTTGGTCGAGGTGACCACGATGGTATCCAGCTCGGTGGGCTGAGCTTCGGGCGCGGCGCCTTCCGGCGCTCCGATGGTCTGCTGCGCATATGCGGGCATATTCAGCGCGACGCAGATCGCGACCGCCAGGATTCGGGCTTGGACTCGCATTCAAAATATCCTTGTAGAACGAACGAGCCAGCGTAGCCAAGGGGTAGCGTGACCACCACTCGCAGAAACAATAGGTTGCACTGTGCGCATGTCACAGTTCCGACCGAAATCCGCATCGACGCGCAGAAAGGACAACTGTCCTGCAACGGAACGCCGCGCATGGCAAGATCGCCAGCGAACCCGAGCCGAGAGGGCCGTCCGTGATGAAACGTCTTTTGAGCTGGCGATCAGCGGCCGCTGCGGCGCTCGCCGCAATACTGTGCATGGTGTCGATGACGACCTTGGCTGCCGGCAAGCCTGCAGCGCCGACCGCCTATCCCCCCAACTGGTGGGTCGGCATGCACGATGCGCGGCTGCAACTGATGGTGCAGGGCGCGGGTATCGGTGCGAGCGAGCCCACGCTGGATGACAACCCGCGCGCGAAGATCGTCAAGATCACCCGCGGAGACAGCCCGAATTATCTGTTCATCGATCTGGAGATCGCCGCCGCCGCCAACCCCGGCGAACTCGCATTCCGTTTCGCGCGCAAGGATGGCGATATCACGCTGCGCTACCCGCTGCTGGCGCGCGCGCCGGGCTCCGCAGACCGGCGCGGTTTCGATAACCGCGATGTCATCCTCAATCTCATGCCCGACCGTTTCGCCAACGGCGATGCACGCAACGACCGCGTCGCCGGTTACGCCGAAGGCGCGGATCGCAACAACCCCGGCGGCCGTCACGGCGGCGATCTGCGCGGCATGCGCGATCATCTCGACTACATCGCCGGCATGGGCTACACCATGATCTGGCCGACGCCGCTGATCGAGAATGCACAGACCGAATACTCGTATCACGGTTATGCAGCCACCGATCTGTATCGCATCGATCCGCGCTACGGCAGCAATGCCGAATACCGCGATTTCGTCGCGCGTGCGCGCAGCAAAGGCATCGGCGTGATCCAGGACGTGGTGCCCAACCACATCGGCGATGGTCATGTCTGGATGAAAGAGCCGCCGACCGCCGATTGGCTCACCCTGGGTGGCCGCTTCGAGCCCACGCGCCACGGCCGCACCGCCGTCGCCGATGCGTATGCCGCGCAAAGCGATCGCGACGACTTCACCCAGGGCTGGTTCGCACCGACCATGCCCGATCTCAACCAGAAGCAACCATTGCTGGCCACGTATCTCACCCAGAACGCGATCTGGTGGATCGAGTACGCCGGCCTCTCCGGCCTGCGCGTCGACACCTATGGCTATTCGGACAATGCCTTCCTCGCCGAATGGACGCAACGCATCCGCAGCGAATACCCGAAGTTCTCGATGGTCGGCGAAGAATGGAGCGCGAACGCATCGGTCGTCGCCCGCTGGCAGAACGGCTGGGTCGACGGCAAACCCGGCATGCCGAACATGATGGATTTCCCGCTCAGCGAAACCCTGCGCAGCGCGCTGAGCGAACCCGAGAACGACTACGCCGGCGGCATGCGGCGTCTGTACGAGGCGATGGTCAACGACCACCTGTACACCGCGCCCACCGCGCTGGTGGCCTTCGAAGGCAACCACGACATGCCGCGTCTCTACAGCGTGCTCGGCGACAACCTGCACAGCTACAGGATCGCGCTGGCGTATCTGGCCACCGTGCCGCGCATCCCGCAGCTGTATTACGGCACCGAAGTACTGATGACCAGCCCCACCACCCGCGACGACGCCGCCTCACGCCGCGACTTCCCCGGCGGCTGGCCCGGCGACCGCATCAACGCCTTCACCGGCGCGGGCCTGACACCCACGCAAACCGAAGCACAGATCTGGCTGCGGACGCTGCTCAACTGGCGCAAGACCGCCACCGCCGTGCATCACGGCCGTTTCCTGCACTACCTGCCGCGCGAAGGCGTCTACGTCTATTTCCGCGACGACGGCGCACAGCGACTGATGATCGTGCTGAGCCGCAACGACGCGGCGGTCGAACTGCAGCTCGACCGCTTCGCTGAAGGCCTCAAAGGCGCCATCGCTGCACGCAACGCCCTGACCGGAACTCCGGCAGCGCTCGGCGACACCCTCACCGTACCGGCCCACGCCGCCACGATCCTCGAACTCTGCACGCCATCGCGCACCTGCTGAGCCGCCACAGTCACCTGTAGGAGCGGCGCAAGCCGCGATGCGACTCGCCCTTCGTAGGAGCGACGGGAGTCGCGACACGTCCTCACCGCCGCCACACCCGCCCCGAAAGCCCAACGCGTTTCCCCTCTCACGCGCACTGCTCTCCCTTTCCCTGCGCATCGCGCGGGGAGAGGGAGGCCGAAGGCCCAGAGGGGCGCTCTTCGTGAAGCGCCGCAACCGCTCGGCCCCTCATCCGTCGCTTCGCGCCACCTTCTCCCCGCAGACGGGGAGAAGGAACTGTTGCTCTCCCTCTCCCGGCGCACTGCTCTCCCTCTCCCTGCGCATCGCGCGGGGAGAGGGTGGCCGAAGGCCCAGAGGGGCGCTCTTCGTGAAGCGCCGCAACCGCTCGGCCCTTCATCCGTCGCTGCGCGCCACCTTCTCCCCGCAGGCGGGGAGAAGGAACTGTTGCTCTCCCTCTCCCCGCGCACTGCTCTCCCTCTCCCCGCGCACTGCTCTCCCTCTCCCCGCGCACCGCGCGGGGAGAGGGAGGCCGAAGGCCCAGAGGGGCGCTCTTCATGAAGTGCCGCAACCGCCGGCCCCTCATCCGTCGCTTCGCGCCACCTTCTCCCCGCGCACTGCTCTCCCTCTCCCTGCGCATCGCGCGGGGAGAGGGTGGCCGAAGGCCGGCTGAGGGGCGCTCTTCATGAAGTGCCGCAACCGCCGGCCCCTCATCCGTCGCTTCGCGCCACCTTCTCCCCGCAGGCGGGGAGAAGGAAAGCCGCACCGCATCGCGCTCGCAGTGCGGTCGTTCGTGCTGCTTGCACAATCCGTATCCGACGCTGCGCTCTCCTTCTCCCCGCAACGCGGGGAGAAGGTGGCCGAAGGCCGGATGAGGGGCGCTCTTCACATGACGCACACAACACCCAGCCACCTCACAGCCACCGCCAGCCCAACTCAACCAACCCTGTCCGATCCGACAGCTCCGCCACCGCAAAGCACCCGCTCCGGTAACATCACCGCATACAACAGGGGAACGACCCGATGGAACGCATGTGGATGGTCCGCGCCGAAGGCGGCACGCTGTACGACCTCTTCCGCGAACGCAACGCCGTCGCCATCGGTTGGACCGAGCTCGCCGCCAAGGCGAAACCGGGCATGACCCGCCAGCAGCTGATCGAGCTTTACCGCAAGGCCGATCCACTCGCGAAACCCGGCACCGCCATTTCCGGCGCGTCGCAGGTCTGGCGCTTCATCAATGAGGTCGCAGTCGGCGACTGGGTGGTCACGTACTCGCCCGCCAACCGCACCTACATGATCGGCAAGGTCAAGGCCGCGTCGGAATACAAACCCGAATGGGCTGACGACGGCATGGCGCTCGCCCGCACCATCACCTGGAAGGGCAACGAAGTCGTTCGTGATGTCTTGACCCAGCCGACCAAGAACAGCCTCGGCTCCACGCTCACCGTGTTTCTGGTGCCTGAAACGGCGACCAGCGAATTGCTCGCCGCCGCCGCAGGCAAACCCGCGCCCAGCCCTGTGCAGGATCAGATCGTCGACGAAGAGATCGCCGACCCGCGCAAAGACAACCAGGATCAGGCCCACGAGGCGATCAAAGATCTCGTCAATCAACTCGAATGGGACGATATGCAAGAACTCGTTGCGGGTATCCTGCGCGCGATGGGCTACAAGACACAGGTATCGCCACCGGGCCCGGATCGCGGCAAGGACATCGTCGCATCGCCCGATGGTTTCGGTTTCGAGAACCCGCGCATCGTCGTGGAAGTCAAACATCGCAAAGGCAAAATGGGACCCAACGAAATTCGCAGTTTCGCTGGCGGACGCCACCAGGACGACCGTGGTCTGTACGTCAGCACGGGCGGCTTTACCCAGGAAGCGCGCTATGAAGCCGAGCGCGCGAAACTGCGTCTGACCCTGTGGACACTGGATGATCTGGTGCGCGCATTGGTCGACAATTACGATAAGACCGATACCGAAACCAAGCGGCTGGTGCCGCTGAAGCGGATGTATTGGCCGGCTTGATGATATTCAATGATTTCATTTAAGCGCATTCTTTCAAGGCAGGATAAATGGATAGGCGACTGACAAAGCTCCTGCAATCACTTGCTAAAACCAAAACAGAAGAAGAGGTCAAGTCTGTTTGGGCTAATCATCTGAAGCTGGTCTATGACACGTCGGACGATCACGATTTGTATTCGCCACAAGTTATTTTCGAGTTCAAATACGATCGCAAACTCTCGAATGCTTCTCAGCTTGCGCCAGTCATCGCGCAGCTGATGTATTACTTGCATCGACTGAAATACAAGCAATCGAAAAAACCCATCCCGCAAGCATGGTGTGCAGCCGATAGAAATGTAGCTGTTTTCGGCGAGGTTCACGACTGGAGCGATTTGTACAGCGATGACGGCGAACGCTTCGATTGGTCGTTACGGCCTTCAAGCCCTGATCCGCGACTCGTTGCAGCGGTGAGGTCGCATGATGCGTTCAGACGGGTTGTGGCCAGAAATCTGGAGATACCCGCCGAAGCTGAAGCATTGATGGTAGAGCTCGATGCGCGTTTTTCGGCTCAGGTGTCATTTCGATTCGGCGACAAGAAACGAATCACAGAAGACAACTTCGAAGAAGTTTATGCCTACTGGGCTGAGGTTTTCGGGGAGTCCGTGCGTAATGGCTCGAAGCCGTCTCGGTATTTCGTCAACGACATCCAGTATGGACGGACACAGGTTATTGCTTCTGAAGGCAAGGTTTATTTCAAGATCGGGCCTGAAGAAGTCCGGGAAAAGAAGATTCTTGCTGACGACTATGAGCGTTTTTGGCAGTTGTACGAAAAGATTCGCGACCCTCATGTCACGCACGGCATTCTCGCCAAGATAGATCGACTGACCGGCGATGAGGCGCGTCGACGTGAGGGTGAGTTCTTTACACCGCTCGCATTCGCTGACAAGGCGTTGCAAGGGCTGGAAAAGACGCTCGGGCATGCATGGTGGCGCAGTGGCGAGTATCGGCTCTGGGATATGGCCGCCGGCACCGGAAACCTCGAATATCATCTGCCATCCGATGCCTGGCCATACCTTTATCTGTCCACTTTGCATCGCGAAGATGTCGCTCATCTTGAACGCACATTCCCTGGAGTGGATGCTTTCCAGTACGACTATCTGGACGATGATGTAGGCAATCTGTTCGCGGGAGACGACGATCTTGCTGTGAGTCATGGGTTCGCCACGCAGGGAGGATTCGATTTCGCGAGGCAGGTCACCTGGAAGATGCCGGAGCGTTTACGCAGGGATCTTGACGATCCGGGTATCAAATGGATCATTCTGATCAACCCGCCATTCGCTACAGCGCAGAAAGGTGGCGCCAAGGGCGCGAACAAGGCGGATGTTTCGCGTACGAAGATACGCGAAAAGATGCATGAGCATGATCTTGGCGAGGTCAGCCGAGAACTGTTCGCCCAGTTCCTGTATCGCATTCGTCGCGAGTTTCGTGGCAGACAGGCATGGCTGGGCCTGTTTTCGACGCTGAAGTACGTGAATGCCACTAACGACCAGAAGCTGCGCGATAAAATTTTCCGATTCGGTTTCGAGCGCGGCTTCATGTTCTCTTCTGTTAATTTCGCTGGGACATCGGCCGCTAGTCAGTTTCCTGTCGGTCACTTGCTTTGGAATCTGGCGAAAGAAGAGGCACTGGAAGAACAGCGCATTGTGCTGGATGTCTATGATACGAAGGTGCAAAAGATCGGGCGAAAGCGACTAGGCAGCGAGCACCGCGATCGATTCCTGTCGAAATGGATCGTTCGACCGGAGGCGGTCGCGAAATTTCCGCCGTTTTCTTCCGCGATTTCGGTCAAAACAACTGGGCCAGACTTGCGTGATCGCATAAGCGCTGGGTTTCTTGGTTCGTTGATGTGCAAGGGCAATGATCTGCAGAATCAGAACATGACGGCGCTCTATTCAGGGCCATATGCTAGCGCTGGAGGCCATAGCATCAATTCCGATAATTTTGAGCGTGTGATGGTGGTGCATGCTGTCAGGCGTTTGCCGAAAGCGGAATGGCACAACGATCGTGATCAGTTCATGCAGCCTTCCGGTGAATTGACCGATGAATTTGTCGGAGACTGCACTGTTTGGAATTTGTTCCAGAACAGCAATCATACCGTCGCAATGAAGGATGTCGTCTACGAAGGTGTGACTTATCAAATACCGAATCATTTTTTCCCATGGACATTGCACGCGCTCCGTGGGTGGGATATCGGTGATGGCGATATCGCCATGCAGATACCTACGGCGCAATCGCGATATGTTGCGGATTGGCTGTCTGGCCGAGCCTTGTCGGAGGACGCGAAATGCCTGCTGATGGCGGGCGAGATGGTGTATCGCCTGTTTTATTCAATGCTCGGGCAGTTGCGGACGACAAAGTTCAAAATCGAGACTTGGGATGCCGGCTGGTGGCAAGTTCGCAGTGCATTGAAGGACCGCAGCATGGGTGAGGAAGAGATGCGTGTATTGAAAACGGCGCACGACCGACTTCGCGATAAGTTGCGCCAACAACTGGCGACATATGGTTTTCTGGATGAAGGACTGATGGAGCCTATCGCCGAATCCGGTGACGGAGTGGCGCTCTGAAGCGTATGTGTGTTTGTTGCACACTGATTGTTTGATATTCCGCGGTTTCCATATGGGCCCGCGATATGAGAATCCTGATTCGCGCGCGAACAGCGCACCTCATCCGGCGCTTCGCGCCACCTTCTCCCCGCGTTGCGGGGAGAAGGGAGGGCATCGCGACTTCCGTCGCTTCTACGAACAGCAACAGCAAATTCCACCGCGGGCTTCGCGTGTGTTCTGGATGACAGGAGGTTGGGGCTGGTGGTCGCGTGATGTGTTGCGCGAACAGCGCCCCTCATCCGGCGCTGCTCGCCACCTTCTCCCCGCAACGCGGGGAGAAGTGAGTGATGTGTGCGGTGCTTTATTGCTTGCGATAGAAGAAAGCAGCGATTGCGTCGCTCTATTCCTTCTCCCCGCCTGCGGGGAGAAGGTGCCCGAAGGGCGGATGAGGGGCGAGCAGCGCGGCAGCGATCACAGCCAACGCATCATCGGTCCGAAGCAGCACATCATCGTTCCATAGACGAATCACCCGATAACCCGATTGTTGGAGATGCCGGGTGCGCGCGTCGTCGTAGGTCTGCAGATCGAGATGCTGACTGCCGTCCAATTCGACGATCAGCTTGGCCTGCAGACAGACGAAGTCAGGAAAGTAACAGTCGATCCGGTGCTGTCGGCGGAATTTGCAGCCGAGCAGGCGGCGATTGCGAAGATGCTGCCAGAGCTTGCGTTCGGCTTCGGTCTGCAGGCGGCGCAGGCTGCGTTCGCGAGAGTGGTGCTGTGGGCCACGCATTTTGTTGCTCCTGATGTGTGCAGGGCATCGTGGCGGTTGCGGATATGCGTGAATATCGGGATTGTCTGAAGGGCCGTGTAGGAAAAGCCTGCCCCTCATCCGCCCTTCGGGCACCTTCTCCCCGCTGTGCGGGGAGAAGGAAAACATCGCGGCTCCCGGCGCTCCTACGAACAGCAACAGCAGGTTCTTCCACGGCTGTGCCAGTGTCCGGG
>JBEBKD010000025.1:0-43582 GCA_040079515.1 Lysobacteraceae bacterium | reverse complement strand
GAGGGTGGCCGTACGGTCGGCGCCGGCGTCGTCGCCAAGATCATCAAGTGAGTGTTCGCCCTTAGGGCGAACACTCATCCCGGCGCAGGCCGGGATCCAGCTGTATCGCGTGAAAGCTCGGCGATCCGTCTTCGGGACGGACCGCCGGAAAAAAATGAGGTGGCGATGGCTTGCAAGCCCGGCTGTAGCCCCTCTATAATGCAAGACCACTTCGCGAATTGCCTTCGGGCGGATCGCGGATAAGCGAAATGAAGAGCAGGAAGCACTTCGTCTTCGCCGGACAGGGAAACGTCGCAACGGCATCGCCCCCGCCCGCCCCGAAAATACTCGGGGCAACTGCGGCAGGGGCATGCTGTCGCGTCCTCGATTCCCTCTCTGGCGGGCCGGTTAAACCGGCCTGCTTTTTTTTGAGATTCGGATAATTTTTTGGAGGTCTTGTCTTCCTTGAAATTTGAAGATTTTCAAGTATCTACGGTTCGATGTTTGCAAGTGTTTCGATAAAAATAACGGGGTTCGACGCACCTAGCCGCCGAGCCTGTCGCTCTTTCTACGAGGAATTCCGTCATGGCGGACCAAAAGATCCGGATCCGGCTCAAAGCGTTCGATCATCGCCTGATCGACCGTTCGGCCAGTGAGATCGTCGAGACGGCGAAGCGGACCGGCGCGCAGGTGCGCGGCCCGATTCCGCTGCCGACCAAGATCGAACGCTACACCGTCCTGGTGTCCCCGCACGTCGACAAAGATGCGCGCGACCAGTACGAAACACGCACGCATAAGCGCGTGCTCGATATCGTCGACCCCAACGACAAGACCGTGGACGCGCTGATGAAGCTCGAGCTCGCGGCCGGCGTCGACGTCCAGATCAAATTGACCTGAGGCCGCCACCATGACCGCGAAGAAATATTCGTTGGGCATCGTCGGCCGCAAGGCCGGCATGAGCCGACTGTTCACCGAAGACGGCAAGTCCATCCCGGTGACACTGATCGAAGCCACGCCGAATCGTATCGTCCAAATCAAGACCCCGGAATCCGACGGCTACAGCGCCGTGCAGATCACCGCCGGCGTCAAGCGCGCTGCGCTGATCAACAAGCCGGAAGCTGGTCACCTCGCCAAGGCGAAGGTTGAAACTGGCCGCGGCCTGTGGGAGCTGCGCGTCGAAGCCGACAAGATCGGCGACTTCCAGGTCGGCGGCGAGATCAAGGCCGACATTTTCGAAGTCGGTCAGATCGTCGACGTCCAGGGCATCACCAAGGGCAAAGGCTTTCAGGGCACGATCAAGCGCTGGAACTTCACCATGGGCGACGCGACGCACGGTAACTCGCTGTCGCATCGTTCGCCTGGCTCCATCGGCCAGCGCCAGACGCCGGGCCGCGTGTTCCCGGGCAAGAAGATGTCCGGTCACATGGGCGCCGAGCAGCAGACGACGCAGCGTCTCGAAGTGGTCAAGGTCGACGCCGAGCGCGGCCTGATCGCGATCAAGGGCGCAGTCCCGGGCGCTCCGGGCGGCGACGTCATTGTCCGTCCGACGACGAAGTAAGGGAGACGACAATGGAACTCGCCATCAACAACAGCAGCAAGACCGTTTCGGTTTCCGACGCCGTTTTCGGCCGCGAATTCAGCCATGATCTCGTGCATCAGGTTGTGGTCGCTTATCGCAATGCCGGTCGCGCCGGAACCAAGGCGCAGAAAACCCGCGCCGAAGTCAACGGCACCACCAAGAAGTCTAAGAAGCAGAAGGGCGGTGGCGCGCGTCATGGCGCACTGACGGCTCCGATCTTCGTCGGCGGTGGCCGCGCGTTCGCGGCGAAGCCGCGCAGCTTCGCGCAGAAGGTCAACCGCAAGATGTATCGCGCCGCGATCGCCGCGATCCTGTCCGAGCTGAACCGTCAGGGTCGGATCACCATCGTCGAGTCTTTCGATATCGACGGTCCGAAGACCAGTGGCCTGATCGAGAAGCTCAAGGGCTTCGAGCTCGGCAAGCGACCGCTGATCGTCACCGAAGACGCCTCCGAAAACCTGTTCCTTTCCGCCCGTAATCTGCCTTACGTACAGGTTCGCGATGTGCAGGGGCTGGATCCGGTCGCCCTGGTTGGCGCTGACAGCGTCCTGATGACTGCGGATGCGGTCAAGAAGATCGAGGAGTGGCTGGCATGAACGACGCCAAGCTCTATAGCGTGATCCGTGCGCCGCGCGTGTCCGAAAAGACCGTGCGTGCCCAGGAAACTTCCAACCAGTACGCGTTCGAAGTCGCCACAGACGCTACCAAAGCCGATATCAAGATCGCCGTCGAAAAGCTGTTCGACGTGAAGGTCGAGTCGGTCAACGTGCTCAATGTGAAAGGCAAGAACAAGGCGTTCCGCAACCGTAACGGTCGCCGTGGCGACTGGCGTAAAGCCTACGTGACGCTGGCCGAAGGCCAGTCGATCGACGTCACCACGGTCAAGGTCTGAGGACTCACCGATGCCATTGATGACATTCAACCCCACTTCACCCGGTCGCCGCAGCGCGGTCCGCGTGGTCACGCCGGGCCTGCACAAAGGCGCACCGCATGCTGCGCTGGTCGAAAAGCAGGGCAAGACCGGTGGCCGTAACCACCATGGTCGTATCACCACCCGTCACATCGGTGGTGGTCACAAGCAGCACTACCGCATCATCGACTTCAAGCGCGACAAGGTCGGTATTGCGGCGAAGGTCGAACGGATCGAATACGATCCCAACCGTACCGCGCACATTGCGCTGCTGTGCTACGTCGACGGCGAGCGCCGCTACATCATTGCGCCGAAGGGCCTGAAGGCCGGCGATCAGGTGATCGCGGGCAACGATGCGCCCATCAAGCCCGGCAATACGCTGCCGCTGCGCAATATCCCGGTCGGTTCGACGGTGCATTGCATCGAAATGAAGCCGGGCAAGGGCGCGCAGATCGCCCGCGCTGCCGGGGCTGGCGTCCAGCTGGTCGCCCGCGAAGGCATCTACGCGATGCTCCGCCTGCGTTCGGGCGAAATGCGCAAGGTGCCTGCCGAATGCTGCGCCACCATCGGCGAAGTCGGCAACACCGAACACAACCTCGAGAAGCTCGGCAAGGCCGGTGCCAAACGTTGGCGCGGTATCAAGCCGACCGTTCGCGGCGCGGCCATGAACCCGGTCGACCATCCGCACGGTGGTGGTGAAGCGAAGGCCGGCCAGGGTAACCCGCATCCGGTCACCCCCTGGGGCGTCCCGACCAAGGGTTACAAGACTCGCAAGAACAAGCGCACGCAGAAGTTCATCGTGCGCGACCGCAGGAGCTAATCGACCATGGCACGTTCACTCAAGAAGGGTCCGTTCATCGACCACCATCTCATCAAGAAGGTGGAGACTGCGGGCAACAACAAGAAGCCGATCAAGACCTGGTCGCGTCGTTCCACCATCCTGCCGGAAATGATCGGGTTCACGATCGCTGTGCACAACGGCAAGAATCATGTGCCGGTGCTGGTCAACGAGAACATGGTCGGTCACAAGCTCGGCGAGTTCGCGCTCACCCGGACCTTCAAGGGTCACGGCGGCGACAAGAAGGGCAAGTAAGACATGGCGACCATCAACAATAGCAACGACGCGAAAGCGATCCTGCGTACAGCCCGCATCTCTCCGCAGAAAGCCCGCCTGGTTGCCGATCAGGTCCGCGGCCTATCCGCTGAGCGTGCCGTCAATCTGCTTCGTTTCTCGGACAAGAAAGCCGCCGCCATGATTCGCAAGGTCGTGGAATCGGCGATAGCGAATGCCGAGAACAACCAAGGCGCCGACATCGATCTGCTGAAGGTCAAGACCATCATGGTCGATGAAGGTCCGATGCTGAAGCGTTTCATGGCCCGCGCCAAAGGCCGCGGAACCCGCATTCTGAAGCGCACCAGCCACATCACCGTGGTCGTGGGCGAGGGCAAATAAGTATGGGCCACAAAGTACATCCGACCGGTATCCGCCTCGGCATTTCCAAAGACTGGAATTCGAAGTGGTACGCGGGCAAGAAGGAATTCGCCGGTTTCCTGGCCGCAGACCTCAAAGTCCGTGAAATGCTGCGCAAGAAGCTTGCGGCCGCCGGAATCAGCAAGATTCTGATCGAGCGCCCGAACAAGACTGCGCGCGTGACCGTGCACACCGCCCGTCCGGGCGTGGTGATCGGCAAGCGCGGCGAAGACATCGAGAAGTTGCGCAAGGAAATCAGCGATGTGATGGGCGTTCCCGCGCACATCAATGTCACCGAAGTCCGCAAGCCGGAACTCGATGCTCAGTTGGTGGCCGAATCGATCGCTCAGCAGCTCGAACGCCGCATCATGTTCCGTCGTGCGATGAAGCGTGCTGTTGGCAATGCGATCCGCCTCGGCGCACTCGGCATCAAAGTCAATGTCGCCGGCCGCCTCAACGGCGCCGAAATCGCCCGCTCGGAGTGGTACCGCGAAGGTCGCGTGCCGCTGCACACCCTGCGTGCCGACGTCGATTACGGTTTCGCCGAAGCGCATACCACCTATGGCGTCATCGGCATCAAGACCTGGATCTACAAGGGTGAGATCTTCGATTTCTCCCAGGTCGGCCAGGAGAAACAAGACGATTCTCCGCGCGGCGAGCGTGGCGATCGCAACGACCGCAATGATCGCGACCGCCCGCGTGGCCCGCGTCGTGATCGCGAGGCGAGGGACTAATCATGTTGCAACCCAAGCGAACCAAATACCGCAAGCTCTTCAAAGGCCGCAACGACGGTCTGAGCTGGAGCGCCAATGCGGTCAGCTTCGGCCAGTACGGCCTGAAGGCGACCGCGACCGGCCGTCTGACCGCCCGTCAGATCGAAGCCGCGCGCCGGACCATCAGCCGCTACGTCAAGCGCGGCGGCAAGATGTGGATCCGCGTGTTTCCCGACAAGCCGATCACGCAGAAGCCGATCGAAGTCCGCATGGGCTCCGGTAAGGGTAACGTCGAGTACTGGGTCGCGCAGATCCAGCCCGGCCGCATGATCTACGAGATCGAGGGCGTCGACGAGGCGACCGCGCGCGAGGCTTTCCGTCTCGCCGCCGCCAAGCTCTCGGTCACCACCACTTTCGTGACCCGGACGGTGCGCTGATGGAACTCAAACAACTCCGTGCCAAGTCGGCCGATGAGCTGAAGAGCCACCTGCTCGATCTGCAGAAAGAGCGTTTCTCGCTCCGCATGCAGAAGGCGACCGGCCAGCTCGCCAAGACCCACGACATTCGTCGCGTGCGCCGTGAAATCGCCCGCGTCAACATGTTGCTCGGTATGAAGAAGTAAGGACCGACGACCATGAATACTGAAATCAAGCCGGACACCGAAAAGAAGCAGCGAACCGTCCAGGGCCGCGTCGTCAGCAACAAGATGGATAAAACCGTCACCGTGCTGGTCGAACGTCAGGTCAAGCACGAGCTGTACGGCAAATACATCCGCCGGTCGACCAAGCTGCACGCCCACGACGCAGAGAACAGCTGCAAGGAAGGCGACGTGGTCCGGGTCGCCGAGTGCGCCCCGATGTCCAAGACCAAGAACTGGCGCGTCGTCGAAATCGTCGAACGCGCAGCCGAATAACCGAGGAGGCTGAATCATGATCCAGATGCAGAGCCACCTCGAAGTGGCAGACAATTCCGGCGCAAAAGAAGTGATGTGCATCAAGGTGCTCGGCGGCTCCAAGCGTCGTTACGCCCACATCGGCGACATCATCAAGGTGTCGATCAAGGACGCCATCCCGCGCGGCAAGGTCAAGAAGGGCGAGGTGTACAACGCCGTCGTGGTGCGCACCCGCAAGGGCGTGCGTCGCGCCGACGGATCGCTGATCCGCTTCGACACCAACGCTGCTGTGCTGTTGAACAACAAGCATGAACCGATCGGCACGCGCATCTTCGGACCGGTAACGCGCGAACTGCGTTCCGAGAAGTTCATGAAGATCGTCTCGCTCGCGCCCGAAGTGCTCTGAGCGGAGGAATAGACATGAATCGCATCAAGAAGGGCGACCGCGTGGTCGTCACCGCCGGCAAGGACAAGGGCAAGCAGGGTGATGTCGTGAGCGTTGCAGGCGACCGCGTGGTCGTCTCCAACATCAACATCATCAAGCGCCACACCAAGCCGAATCCGCAGGCAGGTCAGCCCGGCGGCGTGATCGAGCGTGAAGCTTCGATCCACATCTCCAACGTCATGCTGTTCAACCCGGCCTCCGGCAAGGGCGAGCGCATCGGTATCAAAGAGCTGGAGGATGGACGCAAACTGCGTGTGTTCCGCTCCAGCGGTGAGGCGGTTGACGCCTGAGGAATGTAAAAATGACGACTCGTCTGGAACAGTTCTACAAGGATGAAGTGGTGCCGAAGCTGATGAAGCAGTTCGGCTACACCAATCCGATGCAGGTGCCGAAGCTGGTGAAGATCACGCTCAATATGGGCGTGGGCGAAGCCGCGGCGAACAAGAAGGTGCTCGAGAATGCCGTCGCCGACATGGCGAAGATCTCCGGCCAGAAGCCGGTGGTGACCAAGGCTCGCGTCTCGGTCGCGTCTTTCAAGATCCGCGATGGTTGGCCGATCGGCTGCAAGACCACGCTGCGTCGCGCCAAGATGTACGAGTTCCTCGATCGCTTGGTGAACATCTCGCTGCCACGTGTCCGCGACTTCCGCGGCGTCTCTGGCCGCGCGTTCGACGGCCGCGGTAACTACAACATGGGCGTGAAGGAACAGATCATCTTCCCGGAAATCGACTTCGACGCCGTCGATGCGATCCGCGGCATGGATATCGCCATCACCACCACCGCCAAGACCGACGCGGAAGCGAAGGCTTTGCTGGAAGCCTTCCGCTTCCCGTTCCGCAACTGATTCCAGGACAGGCATCCCATGGCAAAGACCTCAATGGTGAACCGCGAAGTCAAGCGCAAGAAGCTGGCGAAGAAGTTCGCGGCCAAGCGCGACGCGCTCAAGAAGATCATCAACAGCCAGGACGGCGATTTCGAAGAGAAGATGGCGGCGGCTACCAAGCTGCAGAAGCTGCCGCGCGACTCTTCGCCGTCCCGCCAGACCCTGCGCTGCGTGCTGACCGGCCGTCCGCGCGGCGTGTATCGCAAGTTCGGCCTCGGCCGCAACAAGCTGCGCGAAGCCACCATGCGCGGCGATGTGCCGGGTCTGCGCAAGGCCAGCTGGTAAGCAACCCTGCAGGGCTGTTAGACTGCGCGGCCGTTAGATCGGGTAATTCCGCAGGCCGGTTCGTCCGGCCTGCAGCCGTCTCCGGCGGCAGGCTCCAAATTTACCGTACCGGGCGACCGGGTTTCCTTGGCGGGTTCGCCTGCCGCTCAAACATACAGATTTCGCGAAAGCGGATATCGGTGCTACTCATAAGGTGACTCTCAATGAGCATGACTGATCCCATCGCCGACATGCTGGTCCGCATCAGAAATGCGGCAGCAGTGGGCAAACAGACGGTGAAAATGCCGTCGTCGAAGACGAAAGTCGCGATCGCCAACGTCCTCAAGACGGAAGGCTACATCGGCGATATCCGCGTGACCGAGGAAGGCGCCAAGGCGACCCTCGAGATCGCGCTGAAATATTACGAAGGCAAGCCGGTCATCGAACGCCTGCACCGCGTCTCGCGTTCCGGCCTTCGTCAGTACCGTGGCAAAGACGCGCTGCCGAAAGTGCTCGGCGGTCTCGGTGTCGCCATCATTTCCACCTCCAAGGGCATCATGACCGACACGCAGGCACGCCAACAGGGCGTCGGCGGTGAAGTCCTGTGCTTCGTGGCGTAAGGAGAGCTCGCCCATGTCTCGTGTCGCCAAAAAACCGATCGCCTTTCCGAAAGGCATCGAATTCAACATTCAGTCTGACAGCGTGAGCGTCAAGGGACCTAAGGGTACCTTGAAGATCGCGAAGCCTGCCGGTATCGAAGTCAAGATCGAAGATGGCACTGCCCAACTTTCGGCCAACGAAGATGCGCTGATTCCGCTGACCGGCACCTTGCGCGCGATCATCGCGAACATGGTGCACGGCGTCAGCGAGGGTTTCGTGCGCAAGCTCGATCTCGTCGGTGTCGGTTACCGCGCATCGATGCAGGGCAGCGATCTGAACTTGTCGCTTGGCTTCTCGCATCCCGTCGTGTTTCCCGCGCCGGAAGGCATCACCATCGCCACGCCGACCCAGACCGAAATCCTGGTCTCGGGTGCCGACAAACAACGCGTCGGCGAAGTCGCGGCGAAGATCCGCGCCTTCCGTCCACCGGAACCCTACAAGGGCAAGGGCGTGAAGTACTCCGACGAAACCATCATTCGCAAGGAAGCCAAGAAGGCCTAATCGGCCTATCCGCTTCCCAAGGATCAAGATCATGAGCAGCATCAAGAACACCGCCCGTCTGCGCCGCGCCAAATCCACCCGCGCGCATATCCGCGAACTCGGCGTGCCGCGCCTGACCGTGCTGCGCACGGGCCAGCATCTGTACGCCCAGGTCTTCACCGCCGATGGGTCCAAAGTGCTGGCCGCCGCCAACACGATGCAGACCGATGTGGGCGACGGCCTCAAGAGCAAGAAGAACAGCGAAGCGGCCGCGAAAGTGGGCCGCATGATCGCCGAGAAAGCGCGCGCTGCCGGTATCGAAAAGATTGCATTTGACCGTTCGGGCTATCGCTATCACGGCCGCATCAAAGCGCTCGCTGAAGCGGCTCGCGAAGGCGGCCTGAAGTTTTAAATTCGCATTGCAAAGAGCGGGGTCCGCCCCCACT
This sequence comes from Lysobacteraceae bacterium, assembly GCA_040079515.1. Lineage (GTDB taxonomy): Bacteria > Pseudomonadota > Gammaproteobacteria > Xanthomonadales > Xanthomonadaceae > Lysobacter_I. The sequence goes on along the minus strand of JBEBKD010000025.1, from coordinate 34,860 downwards.
CGTTTTTTGCTGCCGATACGGTTTGTATCGGGCGCGTCCTCCGGTTCCGGGCGGCGCGAAACACCCGAACCACATCACAATCATAAGCGGCAACGCCGCAAATCCCATAAAACAACCGAGATATCGAAATGGCAGAACAACGTGAATCGCGCGGCCGCGATCGTGATCGCAACCGCGAAGAGGTCGATGATGGCATGATCGAAAAGCTGATCGCGGTCAATCGCGTCAGCAAGACCGTCAAGGGCGGTCGCCAATTCACCTTCACTGCCTTGACGGTGGTGGGTGATGGTTCCGGCAAGGTCGGCTTCGGTTACGGCAAGGCGCGCGAAGTGCCGGTCGCTATACAGAAATCGATGGAATACGCCCGCAAGAACATGAGCAATGTCGACCTCAACAATGGCACCTTGTGGCATGCCGTTAAGTCCGGTCACGGTGCTGCCCATGTATACATGCAGCCCGCCTCGGAAGGTACCGGCGTCATCGCTGGTGGCGCTATGCGCGCCGTGCTCGAAGCGGTTGGCGTGAAGAACGTGTTGGCCAAGGCTACCGGCTCGCGCAACCCGATCAACCTCGTGCGCGCCACGCTCAAGGGTCTGGAAGCGATGCAATCGCCGACCCGTATCGCGGCCAAGCGCGGCAAGAAGACCGAGGAGATCCAACATGGCTGATTCCAAGAATGGCACCGTCAAGGTTCGTCTGGTCAAAGGTCTGCGCGGTACCCAAGCTCGTCACCGTCTTTCGGTGAAAGCGCTGGGCCTGAACAAATTGAATGATGTCCGTGAATTGAAGGACAGTCCGCAGGTGCGTGGTCTTATCGCGCAACTGCACTATCTCGTTCGCGTAGAGGAGTAATCGCATGCGCCTGAATACACTCAAGCCCGCCGACGGCGCCCGCAAAGAACGCACCCGCGTCGGTCGCGGTATCGGTTCCGGTCTCGGCAAGACCGCGGGTCGTGGCCACAAGGGTTCGTTCGCGCGCGCGGGCAAAGGCAAGATCAAGGCCGGTTTCGAAGGCGGTCAGATGCCTATGCAGCGCCGCCTTCCGAAGATCGGCTTCCGCTCGAAGATGTCGAAGGACATCGCCGAGGTGTTGCTGTATCAGCTGGAGAAGCTGGAAGGCACCATCGATATCGACACGCTGCGCGCCGCCAAGTTGATTCCGGCCCGTGTGAAGAAGGTCAAGGTCGTGAAGAAAGGCGAGCTGAGCAAGAAGCTCGTGCTCAAGGGCATTCTGGCGACTGCTGGCGCTCGTGCGGCGATTGAAGCCGCCGGCGGCAGTTTCGAGGAGTAATCCGGGCATGGCGCGAAGCGCGAATGCAATGGGCGGCGTCGGCGGCGGGCTCGGTAAATTCACCGAGTTGCGCTCACGGCTGCTGTTCGTGGTCGGGGCACTGATCGTTTACCGTATCGGCTGCTACATCCCGGTGCCGGGCGTCAATCCGGAAGCCATGCTGCAGTTGATGGAGTCACAGAAGGGCACCATCGTCGACATGTTCAATATGTTCTCCGGTGGCGCGCTTCAGCGTTTTAGCCTATTCGCATTGAACGTCGTTCCGTACATTTCGGCATCGATCATCGTCCAGCTGCTGGTGCAGATCGTGCCCAGCCTCAAGGCGATCCAGAAAGAGGGCGAATCCGGTCGTCGCCGCATCACTCAGTGGTCGCGTATCGGTGCGATTCCGTTGGCGATGTTCCAGGCCGCCGGCATTGCTACCGCGTTGCAGGCATCAGGCGCCAACAACGGCATTCCGGTGGTGTATTCGCCCGGCATGGGGTTCGTGTTGACCGCGGTCGTTTCTCTGACTGCCGGCACGATGTTCCTGATGTGGCTTGGCGAGCAGGTGACCGAGCGAGGTATCGGCAACGGCGTTTCGCTGATCATCTTCGCCGGTATCGTCGCAGGTTTGCCTGGTGCTGTTCTGAACACGCTCGATCAGGCCAGCAAGGGCGACATGAGTCCGTTGACGGTCATCGCGATCATCGGCATCGTTCTGGTGTTCACCTATTTCGTGGTGTTCGTGGAACGTGGGCAGCGTCGGATCACTGTGAACTATGCCCGCCGTCAAGGCGGTCGCAACGCCTACATGAACCAGACGTCGTTCCTTCCGCTCAAGCTCAACATGTCCGGCGTGATTCCGGCCATCTTCGCATCGTCGATCATCATGTTCCCGGCAACGGCATCGACCTGGTTCAGTGCCAGCGGCAATGTCAGCGTGTTGCAGAAGGTCGCACAGGCGCTGTCGCCTGGTGAGCCTCTTTATATGATCCTGTTCGCGGCTTTGATCATCGGTTTCGCGTTCTTCTATACCGCGCTGGTGTTCAATTCGCAGGAAACGGCGGACAACCTGAAGAAATCGGGCGCGTTGATCCCTGGTATCCGGCCTGGCAAGGCGACAGCGGATTACATCGACGCTGTGTTGACCCGGCTGACGATGGCGGGTGCGATTTATCTGGTGATCGTCTGCCTGTTACCGACATTCATGCAGACCGAGCTCGGCACTTCGTTCTATTTCGGCGGCACCTCGCTGCTGATCGTGGTGGTTGTGGTCATGGACTTCATCGCCCAGATCCAAGCGCATCTGATGTCTCATCAATATGAGAGTCTTTTGAAAAAGGCAAATTTGAAGGGAGGTTCGCGGGGTCGCTGAAGCGACGAGGTCGCTCGCTCTCCGTTAGTGGATATTTCGCCAGCCTTCGGGCATGCGCCAAGGATGTAAATACAGCATTTTCGCTTTTCCGGTTCTCACGGGGAAGCAAGTTGGGCGACCAGCGCGGCGGTCTCGAGCGCGGGTGGACCGAAGCAAGCGCCGGCACCTGAGGAGTGCCGGCCGGCGTGAAGTGCCTCTTCGCGAGAAGTGTCACGACCCGTCAGCCTCGGCCCGTCGCCGGAGCATGGGCACTCTCCCCATGCCGGAAGATCCGTCAGCTGCCCCATGGGCGCTGTTGGCGGGTAGCGTTTCGACGCTGCCTCTTCCCTCAAGACCGAGGCCCTGTTAGAATTACGAGTTCACTTATCCAAGTGCCCTATCCGCCGGGGTGACCCGGTCGTCAAACCAGTTGGAGATCCGCGCATGGCGCGTATTGCAGGTGTCAACCTGCCTGCCCAGAAACACGTCTGGGTCGGGCTGCAAAGCATCTACGGCATTGGCCGTACCCGTTCGAAGCAGGTCTGCGAAGCCGCAGGCGTCACTTCGAGCACCAAGATCCGCGACCTGTCCGAATCCGAGGTCGAGCGTCTCCGCGCCGAGATCGGCAAGATCACGGTCGAGGGCGACCTCCGTCGCGAGGTCGGCATGGCCATCAAGCGTCTGATGGACCTGGGCTGCTACCGCGGCCTGCGTCATCGTCGTGGCCTGCCGCTCCGCGGCCAGCGCACCCGGACCAATGCCCGTACCCGCAAGGGTCCGCGCAAGGCCATCAAGAAGTAAGGGGCAACGATCATGGCCAAGCCGGCAGCAAGCAAAACCAAGAAGAAGATCAAGCGAGTCGTCACCGACGGTATCGCCCATGTCCACGCATCGTTCAACAACACCATCATCACGATCACCGACCGGCAGGGCAACGCACTGTCATGGGCGACTTCGGGTGGCGCGGGTTTCCGTGGTTCGCGCAAGTCGACCCCGTTCGCCGCGCAGGTCGCTGCTGAAAAAGCGGGCAAGGCTGCGCTCGACTACGGCGTGAAAGCGCTGGAAGTGCGGATCAAGGGCCCCGGCCCGGGTCGCGAATCGGCCGTGCGTTCGTTGAACAGCGTCGGCTACAAGATCATCAACATCATCGACGTGACGCCGATCCCGCACAACGGGTGCCGTCCGCCGAAAAAACGTCGCGTTTAACGCGACGGCCTGAGGAGCAGAAACCACCATGGCTCGTTATATCGGTCCCACCTGCAAACTCGCCCGTCGCGAGGGCGCCGACCTCAGTTTGAAGTCGCCGGCACGCGCGCTCGACTCGAAGTGCAAGCTTGAGCAGAAGCCCGGCCAGCACGGCGCTTCGCGCAAGGGCAAACTGTCCGACTACGCCACCCAGCTGCGCGAAAAGCAGAAGGTCAAGCGTATCTATGGTCTGTTGGAACGTCAGTTCCGCAACTATTACAAAAAGGCCTCGACCAAGAAGGGCAACACCGGCGAGAACCTTTTGCAATTGCTCGAGACCCGTCTCGACAACGTCATCTATCGCATGGGCTTCGCGGTGACCCGGCCGGCCGCCCGCCAGCTGGTTTCTCACCGCGGCGTGCTGGTCAACGGCAAGTCGGTGAATCTGCCGTCGTACCAGATCAAGGCTGGCGATGCGATCACCTTGTCCGAGCGCGCGCAGAAGCAGATGTGTGTGCAGGAAGCGCTGAATGTCGCTTCGACGATGGATCTGACCCCGGGTTGGATCGAAGTCGACAGCAAGAAGTTCGCCGGCGTGTTCAAGGCAGTACCGGATCGCGGCGACCTGCCGGCTGATATCAATGAAGCGCTGATCGTCGAGCTGTATTCGAAGTAAGCGATGGTGAGACGTTGCCGGCCCAACCGGCAGCGAGACTCCCACCCCCACGGCCGTCGCGCGTCGCGCAACGACCGCCTCCCTCGCCCGGGGAGGCCACCGAAACACCGCTGAGGCTGCGAGGCCCGGCTCCAGGAGACACCACAAGATGACGGTATCCGCCAACCAGGTCCTGCGTCCGCGCGCTCCGCAGATCGAGCGCCTTGCCGGCAACCGCGCCAAGGTTGTGATTGAACCGCTGGAACGTGGCTACGGCCACACTCTCGGCAATGCGCTGCGCCGCGTGTTGCTGTCCTCGATCCCCGGCTTCGCGATTACCGAGGTCGAGATGGATGGCGTGTTGCACGAGTACACCACGGTCGAAGGCCTGCAGGAAGACGTGCTGGAAGTGCTGCTGAATCTCAAGGATATCGCGATCCGCATGGGGACCGGCGACGCCGCCACCCTCAGCCTGAACAAGCAGGGTCCGGGCGTGGTCACCGCTGGAGACATCAAGACCGACCACAACGTCGAGATCCTGAACACCGACCACGTGATCGCGCACCTGACCAAGGACGCTGCTCTCAATATGCGTCTGAAGATCGAGCGCGGTTTCGGCTACCAGCCGGCTGCTTCCCGTCGTCGCCCGGATGAAGAAACCCGTGCGATCGGCCGTCTGATGCTCGATGCCTCGTTCTCGCCGGTTCGCCGCGTCGCCTACGAAGTCGAATCGGCGCGCGTCGAACAGCGCACCGACCTCGACAAGCTGGTGCTCGATATCGAAACCAATGGCACGATCGACGCCGAGGAAGCCGTGCGCACCGCCGCCGACATCCTCACCGACCAGCTGTCGGTGTTCGGCGACTTCACGCACCGCGACCGAGGTGCCGCCAAGCCGGCTGCCACCGGCGTCGACCCGATCCTGCTGCGCCCGATCGACGATCTCGAACTGACGGTGCGTTCGGCCAATTGCCTCAAGGCCGAGAGCATCTACTACGTCGGCGACCTGATCCAGAAGACCGAAGTCGAACTGTTGAAGACCCCGAACCTCGGCAAGAAGTCGCTGACCGAGATCAAGGAAGTCCTCGCCCAGCGCGGTCTATCGCTCGGGATGAAGCTCGAGAACTGGCCGCCGGCCGGCATCGCTGCTCACGGCATGCTGGGCTGAGTCCTCGCTAGAACATGAATCACGATCCCGGCACAGGGTGCCGGGGATAACCAGGAACCACGACCATGCGCCACCTGAAATCCGGACGCAAATTCAGCCGTACCAGCGCCCATCGCGAAGCGATGTTCCGCAATATGGCTTCTTCGCTGATCAAGCACGGCCTGATCCGCACTACGCTGCCGAAAGCGAAGGAACTTCGTCGCGTCGCCGAGCCGCTGATCACGCTGTCGAAGATCGATGGCGTCGCCAATCGTCGCCTCGCCTTCTCGCGCCTGCGCGACAAGGAAGCGGTTGGTACGCTGTTCACCACCCTCGGACCGCGTTACCGCGAGCGCCCGGGCGGTTATCTGCGCATCCTGAAGTGCGGTTTCCGCGACGGCGACAATGCGCCGATGGCGTATGTCGAGCTGGTCGACCGCCCCGAAGCGGCGGCCTGATCGCGTCACCCGGTCGACCGCTCTCACGGGCGGTCGCCATGTAGCATCAGCAACTGCATTGTCGTCATGACGAAGACCCCGGCATTTGTCGGGGTTTTTGCTATCTTGGCTCTGTGCAAGGCACTCGACTTGTTGACCCGGAACTCCGCCGGGTCGCAGAGGGTCTTTGTCATTCCATCCACGTCCCTGCGCTGGCGCGCCATCACGCATGCAACCGAATCTCTTCCGCTGGTCTTTCCGCTCCCAGTACCTGCTGGGTTTCCTGATTTGCGTGGCCCTGATTGGTTTTGCGGTCAAGTCGCAGGACTGGTGGGGGCTCAATCCCTGTCCGCTGTGCATCTTCCAGCGCATCGCATTCGCAGGTCTCGGAGTCGTGTTTCTGCTCGGCGGTCTGCATGCTCCCAAGGGGGCTTGGGGGCGCAGGATCTATGGCCTGTTGGCGCTGATTCCCGCAGGCATCGGCTTGGGTATCGCCGGGCGTCACGTCTGGCTGACCACGTTGCCTGCCGATCAGGTGCCCGAGTGTGGCCCCCCGCTGCGTTTCATGGTGGAAACCAACCCGCTGACCGATGTCATCCGGAAGGTGCTGACCGGGTCCGGTGAATGCGCCAAGGTGGACTGGATGTTCCTTGGACTTTCGATGCCGGCGTGGAGCCTGATGTGCTTCGTCGTGCTCACCGCATGGGCGCTGCTGGCGGCGTTCAGGCGACGGAGCGTCGTCGAACGCGCGCAATGAACCACCTTGCGCGGCTGTCGGTATGGCTTGCGCCGTTCATCTTGACGGCGTTGTTCATTGCTCACGTCGCCGAGCCGCGCAGCTTCGATGGCGACGAAAAGGATGTTCTGTTCGTCATTCCTTTGTTACTTTGGTCCTTGGTGTGCTTTCTCGTGTTTTGGGCGCACTGCCGCACCCTCATGTGGTCATTCTCGACGCCCATCGCCGTTGCGACAGCACTGTCGCGGTGATCGGGTAGGGTTTGACCGTAGCGACGTTGGTCGCCGCACACTGAAAGCGATTTGTTGAAACTGATTCGTCCGTCAGGTTGAAGAAGATGCCCCGCATGCGCTCCGAAACGATACAACCCGTCGCCCTTCCGCCAGAAGGCTGGACCCCCGCCAGCTGGCGCGATCGCCAAGCGCTGCAGCAACCGGCTTACGGCGACGCGCAGCAGCTCGAAGGTGTGCTCGGCGAACTTCATGCGTTGCCGCCGCTGGTGACCTCGCGCGAGGTGATGAATCTTCGTCAGCAGCTCGCAGAAGCGCAGGAAGGCAAGCGCTTCCTGCTGCAGGGCGGCGACTGTGCCGAGATTTTCGACGACTGCACGCCCGAGGTGATTTCCAACCGTCTCAAAGTGCTGTTGCAGATGAGCCTGGTGCTGGTCCACGGTTTGCGTTTGCCGGTGGTGCGCGTTGGCCGTTTCGCAGGTCAATACGCCAAGCCCCGCTCGGCCGATATGGAAACCAAAGACGGCACGACGCTGCCGAGCTACCGCGGCGATATCGTCAACGGCCCGGAATTCACGCCGGAAGCGCGTGTCGCCGATCCACGGCGCATGATCAAGGCGCATGCGCGTTCAGCGATGACGATGAACTTCATCCGTGCTCTGATCGACGACGGTTTTGCCGATCTGCATCACCCCGAATACTGGAATCTCGGCTGGGTCGGTCATTCGCCGCTCGCCGACGAGTATCAGAAGATGGTTGCCGGTATCGGAGATGCCGTGCGTTTCATGGAAACGCTGTCGGGTTCATCGCTCCATAATCTGCGCAGCGTCGAGTTCTATACCTCGCACGAAGCGCTGCTGCTGCCCTACGAGCAGGGCGTGACCCGCCAGGTGCCGCGCCAGACGGGCTGGTTCAATCTGGGCACGCATTTTCCGTGGATCGGCATGCGCACCGCCGCGGTCGATGGCGCGCATGCCGAATACTTCCGCGGCATTCGCAACCCGATCGCGATCAAGGTCGGTCCGTCGGTATCGCCGGACCAGTTGCTGCGGCTGATCGATGTGCTCAACCCGAACGACGAGCCTGGCCGTCTGAGTCTGATCCATCGGATGAGCGCCGGTTCGATTGCCGAGAAGCTGCCGCCGCTGTTGGAGGCGATGAAGCGCGACGGACGCCGCGTGCTGTGGATATGCGATCCGATGCACGGCAACACCGAGTCCACCAGCAACGGTTTCAAGACCCGTCGTTTCGCGAATATCCGCAGCGAACTGGAGCAGGCATTCGAGTTGCATGCAGCGGTCGGCACGCGTCTCGGTGGCGTGCATCTGGAGCTGACCGGCGAGGACGTGACCGAATGTACAGGCGGTGCGCGGGATCTCACCGAAATCGATCTTGAACGCGCCTACCGCACCACGGTGGATCCGCGGCTCAACTACGAACAGGCGCTGGAAATCGCGATGCTGATCGTGCGAAAGCAGGCGCAGATCAACGCGCCGGCGATGCTCTGAAACGGGTGTCGATGCAATCGTTCTTGAAGAGAGGCCCGCGTTGTGCGGGCCTCTTCGTTTCGTCGGTGCTGGTGGTGATTCCTGTCAATTCGCCGACTGCGTCGATGCCGCGGGGGTCGATTTCTTGACCAGCGCCTCAATGGCCGTCGGCAGGGCGAATACTTCATCAGCGGGCGCTGCAGGATCGTAAGACTGGACTGTGATGAGCTGGGTCATGCCTGCGGCTTTGCTCTTCATCCTGGTCGGCAGCTTGATCGCGCCGAAGCTTTTGTACTCGGACATATGAATCATCTGCTTCATATCGCCCATTGGGGATGCGATGGCAGATTCGGTGGACAACAACAGGCCGTCCTCGGTGCTGTAGCAGTCTGCGGTTTCGCGGCCTGCGGTCCATTTGATTTCGACGCGGTAGCACGGGCGGCCTTCGGAATCCGATAGCGCGACCGTGGTCGCTGATGCGATCACGCTTGAATCGCGCATGGAGATTTTGGGGTCGCCCTGTTCGACGATCTGTTCGCGCTCCCTGCCTTCGAGCAGGCGCGGACCGTTCATCGGGTCCATCGACCATGCGACACCGCTGCTATAACCGCTGCGGAAGTCGCCGGCACCGGGAATCGGCATCAGTGATGCGCGATCGCTGCCGCGACCGTACAACGTCATGTCCAGCTTCATGCCGTTCTCGACGATCTCCATCTGGACTTTCGTGGTGCCGTCGCCGCTCTTGGCATAAGCCTCGGCGCCGCCGGATGCGGCGATATGCGCATCGATCAGGCTACGTGCGGCCGGCAGCTCAGCGGCCGGCTTTTCAGTCGCTTGAGCGAGCGGCGAAAGGGCAAGCGCGAGACCCATGGCCAAGGGGATGCGGTTCAACAGTGTCATGTACGACTCCGGTGTCGAGAGGGGGTGGCGGAAAGGATGATAGAACTTGTGCGAATCATGCCGAGGCGCCGATCCAGGCGAGAGCGGCTTCCAGTGCGGGATCGCGGCCGTCCCGCAGGGCGCGAACGGTCGGGGGACTGGGCGTATCGGGGGTCACGCCGACCCCTTCGATGCGGCGACCGTTGGGGTCGACGAAATCGGCGGTCGGGTAGAGCAGATGGTCGCCTGAGGGCAACGGGATACTGGCCGACGGCAGCGCCATTCCGGCGCTGGTGTCTCCGAAGATGCGGGCGCGGCCCAGCGCTTGCATGCCGCCGGCGAAGATGTCGGAGCAGCTGACCGAGCCGCGGTCGGTCAGGATGGCGAGAGGGCCTGAGAACCGGCGGATGTCCTTGCCGTCGTTGTCGACCACGCGCGGCAGTACGGTGAGTCTGAGGTCGCCGCCGGTGGTGATCATGGTGCCCAGCGATACGGGTTTGTCGACGAAGAGACCACCGATGGCGCTCAACGATGCGATCAGGCCGCCGCTGTTGCCGCGCAGATCGATGACCACGCCACGGCAGTCGCCATGCTCGCGCAGCGCCTGCATCAATTGGTCGTAGGCAGGCATCGCCCACTGGCTGTATTCCACCTGCAGCACGCAGCCACCGCCGGCAACCGGCAACCTGTGAGATTCGAAGCGTAGCGGCAGCGGCGGCAGGTTGGGCAGCTGCAGGGTTTGCGTATGCGCATTATCGCGGGCAGTCAGCGCGATGGTGTGCGGCTTGCCGTCGGTATCGCGCAATTGCAGATCGAGCGTGGTGCCCGGTGCGATGGCGCCGACCATCGCATTCGCGGTCAGCTGCAGAACGGTCAGCCCGCGCGGCTTGAGCGTTTCACCGGCATCCGTCGATGTGAAGACTTTGGTCAGGTCGAAGCCGCCGATCTTCTCCACGGTCCAGCCGGGCCGTATCCCTGCGGAAGCGGCCGCGTACCCCGGGACGACGCGCTCGACGATGAGGTTGCGATCGATGACCGCAAGACGCAGGCCGAGTTCGGCGTTGCCTGATTTCGGGGCTTCGCCATCTTTCGGAAATGCGCTGGATGGAATCAGTTCGAGATGCGACGCCTTCAACGCTTCCAGCAACTCGCTGATCTCGCGGCGCAGGCCATCGAGGTCCTTCGCGCCTTCGATATCGGGCTGATGCTCAGCCTTCAGCGCGGCCCAGTCGAGGCGATCCTGCTTGCCATCGAAGCCACTGTTCTGCAGCCGTTCCCAGATCACGGCGAAGGTTTCCTTCGCGTGCGGTCCGTCGGCGTGCGCGCAGTGCGAGGCGAGCGAAAAAAAGAGTATCAAGAGCGATGTCGCGGCGAACTTCATGATCGAACGGTTCCTGAGGAAAAGAGAGGTGGTCCGGAGTGCGTTTCCGATCGGCCTGCGACCAGGACGGATGCCACCAACGAATGTGACCGGAACAGGCACCGCCAATCGATCGTCATTCCCCGGGCCGTCCCGCGATCGTGGCCAACGGCCGAGGAGTGCATGACCCGTTGCCCATCCACGGAATGGAATGCCAAGCGTCACACGGCGCCGAAGTGCCGCTCATGCCGCTATCCTCCGGCTACGTGCCGCACGTTGTATGGGCCAGAAGTCCTGTTCGATTGACGAAGGGTTGATCCGGCCACAGACTGCGCCATGCTGCGGATCCGCAGCGACGCATTCATGATCGGCGAGGTACGCATGCGCATGGGGCAAACACTCGATCAAGGTTACAAGGCAGCGATCGAAGTCGTTCGCTTCGATGGGCACTGCCGCAGCGTACGAAGATCATGCTGATCCATTGGTCGTTCGATCCCGTCCTGTTCTCCGTCGGACCGCTGACGGTGCGCTGGTATGGTCTGCTCTTCGTCGGTGCGTTCCTGATCGGGCAATGGCTGTTGGGGCGCATCTTCGTCGCCGAGGGCGTACCTCGTGAAAGCGCGGAGCGACTGATGATCCACACGCTGTTGGGCGCGGTGATCGGTGCGCGATTGGTGCATTGCCTGTTCTATGAGCCGCAATACTATCTGTTCCATCCTCTGGCGATCCTGCGCATCTGGGAAGGCGGGCTGGCGAGTCACGGCGGTACGCTCGGCATGCTGCTGGCGCTCTGGTTCGCCGCCCGATCGACGCAGCCGAGGTTGCCGTTTCTGTGGCTGATCGATCGGGTATCGATGCCGGCCGCGCTGGGCGCGGTGTTCGTGCGCATCGCGAATTTCCTCAACTCCGAGATCGTCGGCATTCCCACCTCCGGCCGATGGGGGGTTGTGTTCGAGTCAGTCGATGCGTTGCCGCGTCATCCCGCGCAGTTGTACGAAGCGATCGCCTATGCTTTGATCTTTTTTGTGCTGCTGGCCGTGTATCGCCGCACGCGCATGCGTACGCCGGAAGGATTGTTGTTCGGACTGCTGATGGTGCTGGTGTTCTCGGCGCGCATCGTCGTCGAGTTTTTCAAAACGCCGCAGGCAGCATACGAAGCCGGTCAGTTGTTCACTGTCGGTCAGTATCTGAGTCTGCCTTTCGTGATACTGGGGGTCGTGATGATGGTGAGGGCGATCCGGCGATCCCCGGGCCCTTGAGTCGAAGGATGTTCAGCGGCGCTGGATTCGGCTATTTTTCGAGCCGTCATTCGATTGCGGAGAACGATGATGGGCGCATGGGGTACAGGTGTATTCGACAACGATACGGCCTGCGATTGGGCGTATGGGCTTGAAGCGCAGGGCGATCTGGCGCTGATCGAGCGCACGCTCGATACGGTGATTGCGGCGGGCGACGAGTATCTGGACGCCTCTGATGCGGAAGAGGCGCTCGCTGCGATCGAAGCCATCGCGCGGTTGCAGGGCCATTGGGGTGTACGTAACAGCTACACCGCGAATGTCGACGCGTGGGTCGAACAGGTGAAGTTGCAGCCACCTGAGATGTTGCTGCAGAAGGCGCATGTCGTGATCGATCGCATCCTTGGCGGAGACTCCGAACTCCTGGAGCTCTGGGACGATTCCGATTCGCTCGATGAATGGAAACGAGCGGTCGAGGACCTGCGTTCGCGCGTTGCCTGATCGCCGAAGCGGTTACTCCAATTCGCGGTGAAACGTCGCCACGTCTCGCCAGCCGTGTTCGCGCGCATGCGCGGCGAGCGTTTCGGCCAGATACACCGAGCGATGCTTGCCGCCGGTGCAGCCGAATGCGACGGTGATGTAGCTGCGCGTATCCGCCTGGATGCGCGGCATCCAGGTGTCGAGGAATGCGGTGATCTGCGCGACGTATTCGTTGACTTCGCTCTGTGCGTCGAGATATTCGCGCACTTCCCGGTCGCGACCGGACAGCGGCCGCAGGCTTGCGTCCCAGTGAGGGTTGGGCAGGCAGCGCGCATCGAACACGAAGTCGGCGTCGGCAGGCACGCCGCGACGGTAGGCGAAGGACTCGAACAGCAGCGACACCGGGCGATCCGCATTGAGGTTCAGTTCGGCGATCACCCGGCGCCGCATCTGGTGCACGTTGAGCGTGCTGGTATCGATGATGATGTCCGCCTGCGCGCGCAGTGGTTTGAGGATGCGGCGTTCGAGCGCGATCGCGTCCGCAAGCGCGAGGCCGAGATGACTCAGCGGGTGGCGCCGCCTCGTTTCCGCATATCGTTTGAGCAGAACATCGTCGCTGGCGTCGAAGAACACCAGCTTCGGGTCGAGCCCGATCGCTCCGGCCTGCGACAGCCACGACGGCAGTTTCGACAGATCGGTGTTGCGGTTGCGCACGTCGATGCCCACCGCGAGCTTTGGCGGCATGTCCGCACCGGAACCGCTGCCTTTGCCGGTGGCGCCGCGCACGAATTCCGGCAGCAGTTCGGCGGGAAGATTGTCGACGCAGTAGTAGTCGAGATCCTCGAAGGTGTGCAGAGCGATGGATTTTCCGCTGCCGGACATGCCGCTGACGATGATCAGGCTGGAGTCCTGCGGACTTGCGGGGACGATCGGCGTGCTCTCGACACTCATGACTCGGCGCGCTCCAGGAAGTGCGAATGCCGGGCCATGAATGCCGCCGCCGGGTCGACGCCCTTGATCCGCAGGATATGCGCACGTGCGGCCGCTTCGGTGAGCACCGCAAGGTTGCGACCCGCCATCACCGGCAGGGTGATCATCGGCACATCGAGATCGAGCAGGCGCCGCGCGCCGAGATCGCCGATCAGGCGCTCGTAGCCGTCGGTCTGCTGCGGCTGCTGTGGCTGCGGGCGCGCGAGATGCACGATCAGGCGCAGATATTTGTTCCGCTTGACCGCGGTATCGCCGAACATGCTGCGCACGTTGAGAATGCCCAGGCCGCGCACTTCCAGCAGATCCTGCAGCAGATCGGGGCAGGCGCCGTCGAGTACATCCGGCGCGATCTGGGTGAATTCCGGTACGTCGTCGGCGACCAGACGATGGCCACGGGTGACGAGTTCCAATGCGAGTTCGCTCTTGCCGGCACCGGAGTCGCCGGTGATGAGCACGCCGATGGAGTAGATCTCCATGAATACGCCGTGCACCGTGAGCCGCGGCGCGAGTTTGCGCGCGAGATGGTATTGCAGATGGTTGAACAGTTCGTGCCCGCGTCGCGGCGAGCCCCACAACGGCGTGTCGGTGGCTTCGGCGGCGGCGCGCAGATCCTCCGGGCATGGCTGGCCTTTGCTGATCACCATCGCCAGCGGCCGGAACTGGATGATCTTCTCGATGGTGTCCGCACGTTGGCGCGCATCGAGCGCGTCGAGCCACGCGATTTCCTCGGTGCCGAGGATCTGGACCTTGTTCGGGTAGATGATGTTGAGATAACCGGCGAGCGATGGCCGGCGGGCGACGGTGTCCACCGCTTCGAGCATGCGATCTTCGCCGCGTTCGCCGGCGATCCAGCGCAGACCGAGACGTTCTTGTTGTTGATCGAACAGGTCGCGGGCGCGGATGCTGGCGTTCATGGGCTACGAAGCGGAAAAGTGGGGAGGTTGAGCCGACGCGCGGCGTGCGCCGCGACGTCGGCTGCGATCGGAGCGGATCAGCTCAGATCTGTGCTGTGGACGAGGCCTTCGCCGCGATGATGATCGACCATCTTTTCCTTGTGCTTGATCAGCAGCCGGTCGAGCTTGTCGGTGAGCAGGTCGATGGCGGCGTACATATCCTGGCCGTTGGCGTCGACATGCAGCGTGCGGCCGGAGATGTGGACGGTGGCTTCGGCGCGGTGATCGGGTCTGTCGATGCTGAGCTGGGTGCGGACGACATCCATCGGATGTTCGAAATGTCGACCGAGGCGCGAGAGTTTGGTTTCGACGTAGTCGCGCAGGGCGGGGGTGACTTCGATCTGGTGGCCGTGGGTTTCGATACGCATCGACGGTGTCCTCTGGTTGCCGGGCCTGGGTCCACACCACGACACCGGGCCCAGCCGGCCGATACCGCGATGCCGGCCCCTCCATCCGTAGCGGAGGAACCGTACACAAGGGATGTTGGGTCCTCGTTTCCGTCGCACAAGGTCGGGATCGTCGGACCGCACCTCATCGACAGGGTACCCCAGCCGGGTGCGGGCGCAAGTGCGAACGTCGACAGTTTCGGCAAGTCGGGACATGTCGCGACGACATGCAAATGTCGAGCGCGAGGCAGCCGGGCATGGATGGTCGCGCGGGCGCACGGCCGACGAATGTTCAGGCCATCCGCACGCGTTCGTGCGATGCCGGAATATTCATCGATTCCCGATACTTCGCGACGGTGCGGCGCGCGACCGGCACCCCCGAGGCTTTCAGCGTATCGGCCAGTTTCGCATCGGATAGCGGTTTGCGCGGGTTCTCGCCTTCGATCAATCGTTTGATCATCGACTGGATCGCAGTGCTGGACGCTTCTCCTCCGCCTTCGGTGCCGATGCCCGAGGCGAAGAAACTGCGCAGTGGCAAGGTTCCGCGCGGCGTGACTGCGTACTTGCGTGCGATCGCGCGCGACACGGTGGATTCGTGCAAGCCCACTTCCGCAGCCACCTCGCGCAAAGTGAGCGGGCGCAACGCCTGTTCGCCGAATTCGAGAAAACCCGACTGCTGGCGGATCAGGCAACGCGCCACTTTCAGCAGCGTGTCGCCGCGCGCTTCGAGATGTTTGAGCAGCCAGCGCGCTTCCTGCAGCCGTCCGCGCAGGTAGCTGGCGTCGCTGCTGCTGGCGTGCTGGATCATGCCCTCGTAGCCGCGATGGATGGTCAATCGGGTATGGCTGCCGGCGAGTGCCACCCGCCAAAGCCCCTGATGCCGCCAAATCACGCAATCGGGAGTGATATAGGTATCCGCACCCATCCCGCCGTGCTGCGCGCCGGGACGGGGATCCAGCGAACGGACCAGGTGCAGGCCGGTCGCGACCTCGTCCGCTGGCGCGTCCATTTCGGCGGCCAGACCATCCGCGCCGATCTTCGGAAGCCGCTCCAGTGGCCCCGCAACGATGCGTAGTGCCATGGCCTTGCCCGGCGTGTCGTCGGAGAGCGCTTCGAGCTGGAGCGTCAAGCATTCGCGCAGGTCGCGGGCGCCGATTCCCAGCGGATCGAACCGCTGGACCTGACACAAAACCGCAGCGACTTCGGCTGCGCCGACGTTGAGTTCCGGCCGCAGCATTTCGGCGATGGCATCGAGCGGCTCGCGCAGGTAGCCGTCGTCGTCGATGGCGTCGATCAGCGCGGCGCCGATGCGCTGGTCCTGCGCGGAGAGCCGGGTCAGGTGCAACTGCCAGGACAGGTGATCGTGCAGCGATTCGGTGCGGGCCAAGCGGTCCATCGGATCCGCGCCGTCCTCGTCGCTGCCGCTGCTTCCACTGCCGGAGCTGCTGGTGTTCCAGCTGTCCGGAGGCTCCCAACTGTCCTCGTCGTTGCCATGTTCGCGTTCCGTCGACTCGTCGGAACTGGTTGCATCGGGCGCGGGTGCCTGTTCAGGCATGCCCTCGGGGCTGCTCTCGGCCGGGTCGCTGTCGGTTTCGGCCCAGTCCAGCAGCGGATTGCTTTCGACCGCGAGCGTGATTTCGCTTTCGAGTTCCAGCGAAGACAACTGCAGCAGGTGCAGCGCCTGACGCAACTGTGGCGTCAGGACGAGCTGTTGACCCAGCGATGTCTGCAGGCGTGGCTTCATGTCCCTATGGTAGATCGTGGCGTCTTGCCGGGGCTACAGCGGAATGATCGGCCCGACCCGCGCGTCCCGGGGCCGGTAAATGCGAGTTGAAACTTACAGACGGAACGACTCGCCGAGATAGACGCGGCGGACATCCTGGTTCGCCAGCAGCGCGTCCGGCGCGCCCTGCGCAAGGACGCTGCCTTCGCTCAGGATGTAGGCGCGGTCGCAAATACCGAGGGTTTCGCGCACATTGTGATCGGTGATGAGCACGCCGATGCCGCGGTTCTTCAAGTGGCGGACGATCCGCTGTATTTCGCCGACCGAGATCGGGTCGACGCCGGCGAACGGCTCGTCGAGCAGGATCAGCCGCGGTTTGGCGGCCAGGGCGCGGGCGATCTCGACCCGGCGGCGCTCACCGCCGGAGAGGCTGGCGCCGCTCTGCTCGGAGACGTGGCTGATCTGCAGCTCGTCCATCAGCGAGGCGAGCTCGCGCTCGCGGCCTGCGCGGTCGAGGTCGGGCCGCAGTTCCAGCACCAACCGCAGATTGTCGGCCACGCTGAGCTTGCGGAACACCGAGGGTTCCTGTGGCAGATAGCCGACACCGCGCTTCGCGCGGGCGTACATCGGTTCTCCGGTGATGTCGTGGCCGTCGAGCGTGATACGGCCGGCGTCGGCGGGCACCAGACCGACGATCATGTAGAAGCAGGTGGTCTTGCCGGCGCCGTTTGGGCCGAGCAGACCGACGACTTCGCCGGCATTCAACGTGAGGCCGAAGTCGCGGACGACTTCCCGAGACTTGTAGCGCTTGCGCAGCCCCTCGGCGACCAGCATCAGGGCTTGCCCGGGGCTACCGGAGTGCGAGCGGATTTCGGCTGGATGGTCATCTTCACCCGGCCGCCAGCTTCACCGCCGCTTTCGACGCGGCCGTTCTTGAGGTCGTAGGTCAGCCGCTGGCCACTGGTGCTTCCGCGTGGCGTGGTGACGGTGTAATTGCCGGTCAGCACGATCACATCAGAGGTCATGTTGTAGTCGATGCGATCGGCCTTGGCAGTCATCAAGCTGCCGTCGTCCATCTGTTGTTTCAGCATGGCCTGACTACCGCTGAGTACCGCACGGGACACCTCTCCACCGCTGCGATGGATATCGGCACGCGCCGCGCGAATGTCCAGAGTTCCCTGGGTGATCACGACATTGCCGGTGAGGACGGTGATGCCGGTATCTTCCAGCGTACCTTCTGCATGGTTGGAGCCGATTTCCATCGGCTGGTTGCGGTCCGACTCGCGTGCGAGCGCAGGCGCTGCTGCGAAGGCCGCGGCCGCCAACAGCGCGACAAGTGGAAGGCGCGCGCAACGGGCGGGCGTGGAATCAGCGGCGAACAGTGACATAGCGGGATCTGACCTCGGAGCGGAACACATAGCGTTTCGTGGTCGTGGACACCGCAAAGCCGCGTCCACGGAGTATAGAGCCGGGCTGAACGATGGTCACCACGGCGTCGGTACTGGCGCGGTTCTGGCCGGGAAACACGTTCAAGCGTTCGGTGTTCATGGTGATCGGGCGCAGATCGTCGGCCGGGCTGTTTGCCTTCACGTCGCCGGTCAGCCGGACTTCCTTCTGGTCGGCACTGACCCAGCCGTGTCTGGAACGGATGTCCCAATATTTTCCGGTGCCGTCCGGCACCTGGAACACCGGCGTCGTCAGCGACATCGTCTCGTCGTTCGGGCGACGCTCCAGATTCGGCGCGCGCAGGGTAAAGGACTCCTTGCCCTCTCCGTCGAGCGCGGTCAGTTCGAAATCGTGCAGGACGTAGTCCGGACGCGCGTTCGCGGCGGCGGCTTGCGCTGGCGGGTTGCGGTGCTTCCACACGGCCCAGCCGCTGAGCAGCGCACCGACCAGCAGGCACAGGATGAGAACGCCGCGCCAGCTCACGACAATTCCCCGGTGGGCGTTGTGGGGATCGGATCATCGAATCCACCCTGCGCGGCGATCAGCAGGTCACACAGTTCGCGCGCAGCGCCTTCGCCGGCCTTCGCGTGCGTGCGCAGTTCCGCCTGCGAAGCGGTGAAAGCATGCGCGTTGGCGGGCGCAACCGACAGACCCACCGCGCGCATCGCCGGCAGATCGGGCAGATCGTCGCCCATGAAGCAGACCGCATCCAGACCGATACCGAGTTCGGCGCAGAGTTCACGGACGCAGGCGAGTTTGTCCTTCACGCCAATGTGCGCGCGTACGCGCAGTTCTTCGGCACGTCTGCGAGCGACTTCGCTGTGGCGGGCGGTGATCAGCGCCACTTCGATCCCGACCTGGCGCAGCAGCACCAGTCCCTGGCCGTCATGGACGTGGAACGCTTTGAGTTCGCGACCTTCGCTGTCGAAGAACAGGCGGCCATCGGTGAGCGTGCCGTCGACATCGAAACAGGCGAGACGGATATTGCCGGCGCGCGTCATCAGCATGCTGTCTTTGGCGGCGCGCACGCTCAGCGTCATGTGTTCGATGTGAGCGGATGTCATCAGACGACCCGCGCCCGCAGCAGGTCGTGGATGTTGAGCGCGCCGACCACGCGGCGCTCGCCGTCGATCACCAGCAACGCGTTGATCTTGTGCGCTTCCATGAGCTGCGCGGCTTCGACTGCGAGCGCGTCGGCGTCGATCGTGACCGGTGTACGGGTCATGAGTCTGTCGATGCGGGTTTCGCGCACGTCGGTCGAAGGATCCGCCAACGAGCGGCGCAAGTCGCCGTCGGTGTACAACCCGAGCAGGCGGTCGTCGCCATCGACGACTGCGGTCATTCCGAGACGTTTGCGGCTCATTTCCAGAAGCGCGTCGCTGAGGGTGGCGTCCGCACCTACGCGTGGGACGTCCTCGCCAGCGTGCATCACATCGGAGATATGCAGCAGCAGCCGCCGGCCGAGCGCGCCGGCCGGGTGCGAACGCGCGAAATCTTCGGAGGTGAAGCCGCGCGCTTCGAGCAGCGCCACCGCGAGGGCATCGCCCATCGCCAGCGAAGCGGTGGTGCTGGCGGTCGGCGCCAGCGCCAGCGGGCAGGCTTCGGCCGGGACGCTGACATCGAGATGCAGGTCGGCTTCGCGCGCCATCGTCGATTGTGCGCGGCCGGTCATCGCGATCAGCAGGTTGCCCTGGCGCTTGAGTACCGGCAGCAGGGTCAGGATTTCGTCGGATTCGCCGGAGTAGGACAGCGCCAGCACGATGTCGCGATCGGTGATCATGCCGAGGTCGCCGTGGCCGGCTTCGCCCGGATGCACGTAAAAGGCGGGGGTGCCGGTGGATGCGAAGGTCGCGGCGATCTTGCGCGCGACGTGGCCGGATTTGCCCATGCCGATGCAGACCACTCGGCCCTTGCCGGCGAGGATGGCGCGGCAGGCGGCACTGAATTGTCCGTCGATCCGGGCCGCGACCGCAGCCAGACCGTCGCGCTCGATCTCGAACACCCGGCGGCCGCTGTCCGCCAGAGTGGCGTCGGTGGCGGCATCGGGAGGGATGGCGGCAGATGGGAGTGATGCGTTCGCCATTGGGGAGCAGACGGCTTTCCGTTACGCTAAGCGCGCAATTCTACGCACCCGACCCCGGGATTGCCCGCACCGCCCATGAACGCAGCGTCGCGCTGCGCAGGACCCAGACCCTCCGATGACCCCCGATACCATCCGCCAGTTGATCGAACAGGGCATGCCCGGTGCCCAAGCCCTCGTGCGGGGCGATGACGGAGTGCATTTCGAGGCGCGGGTGGTTTGCGAGGCCTTCAAGGGCAAATTGCCGCTGGCCCGGCATCGCATGGTCTATGCCACGCTCGGCGAATTGATGGGTGCCGAGATCCATGCGCTGTCGTTGAAGACGCTCACGCCGGAAGAAGCCGGGTAATCGCTTTTGTAGGAGCGACGGAAGTCGCGACCGCTTTCCGGACAGGTTTCCATTGTCCGTCGCGACTCCCGTCGCTCCTGCATTCCACCAATCGCGGCTTGCGCCGTTCCTAGAAAAGACGACCATGCAGAAAATCGTAGTTACGGGCGGCGTGCCGCTTCAGGGCGAAGTCCGCATTTCCGGCGCGAAGAACGCGGTGCTGCCGATTCTTTGCGCGACCCTGCTCGCCGATGGGCCGGTCGATATCGGCAACGTGCCGCATCTGCACGATGTGGTGACCACGATCAAGCTCCTGCGCGAACTCGGGGCCAGCGTCGAGCACGACGTCGTGAACGGCCATGTCCGCGTCGATTCGCGCAGCGTCAACAGTCACGTTGCGCCGTATGAGCTGGTGAAGACCATGCGCGCGTCGGTGCTCGTGCTCGGGCCGCTGCTTGCGCGCTACGGCGCGGCGGAGGTGTCGTTGCCCGGCGGTTGCGCGATCGGTTCGCGCCCGGTCGACCAGCACATCAAGGGCATGCAGGCGCTGGGCGCCGAGGTCAGCGTCGATCACGGTTTCATCAAGGCCAAGGCCGAGCGACTGAAAGGCGGTCGCGTGGTATTCGACATGGTCAGCGTGGGCGCGACCGAGAACGTGCTGATGGCGGCCACGCTCGCCGAGGGCGTGAGCGTGCTCGAAAACGCCGCGATGGAGCCTGAGATCGTCGATCTTGCCGATTGCCTCATCGCGATGGGCGCGAAAATCGATGGCGCCGGCAGCAACCGCATCACGGTGCACGGTGTCGAACGTCTGCACGGTGGTCGCCACGATGTGGTCGCCGACCGCATCGAAACCGGCACTTTTCTTGTCGCTGCGGCGATGACCGGCGGCCGCATTGTTTGTCGCGCCGCGCGTCCGGAAACCCTGGATGCCGTGATCGACAAGCTGACCGAAGCCGGCGCCGAGATCACCGAAGACGCGGACAGCATCACCCTCGACATGCACGGCAAACGGCCGAAAGCGGTGAACATCACCACTGCGCCGCATCCGGGTTTCCCGACCGACATGCAGGCGCAGTTCATGGCCTTGAACTGCGTTGCGGACGGCGTTGGCGTCATCAGCGAAACGATCTTCGAGAACCGCTTCATGCACGTGCAGGAACTGCACCGTCTGGGCGCCGACATCCGCATCGAAGGCCATACCGCGATCGTGCGCGGCCTGCCGCAACTCAGCGGTGCGCCGGTGATGGCGACCGACCTGCGCGCATCGGCGTCGCTGATCCTTGCCGGTCTGGTGGCGGATGGCGATACCATCATCGATCGTATCTATCACCTCGACCGGGGTTACGAACGGATCGAGGCGAAGCTGTCGGCGCTGGGTGCGAAGATCAAGCGGATCGATTGATCTTCGCCGGTTGAGCGGGCTTCAGTCCGCTGAACGCTTAGGGACAGCATTCAGCGGACTGAAGCCGCTCTAGCGGTGTTCGATGTTTTGTTGCGATCAACGCACCGACAAGATCTTCAGATCGATATCGTCCTTGCCGTCCTTGCGCTGCAGGATCCGCGCCGGCAGCGCGATACCTTCGACCACCCAGATCAGCATCTGTTTGTTGCCGTTTGTGCTGACCAGCTTGGTGGCCTGACGCGGCTTGCCGCCGATCGTGATGCTTTCTTTGCCGGCGACGGTGAAACTCATCGGTTTGGCGCGGCCTTCGTCGACCATCCGGTACCGCAGCGGTTTGCCGGCAATGGCGTCGCGGGCGATGGCGAGATTCATCAGCAGGCCGTCGACGTCGCCGGTCTGCAGCGGTATCGGCCCGGCGCGCTCGGGTTTCACGTCGCCGCTCCAGCGCGCTTCGCCTTTGGCCCAGTCGTAGACGGCACTGCGGCGGATTTTCTTGATCAGCAGCAGCGAGGCATCGGTGCCGGTGAGTGGGCGCCACTGGCCGTTGATGTCTTCGAACACGGTGGTCTGGGTCAGCTGCGCCACCTGATTGCTGATCTTCAGCGTGTATTTCCACTGATTGCCGCCCTGCGGCTCGATGGTCATGCGGCCATTGGCCGACAGGCCCATGTAGCTGGCCTGGTAATCGGCGGCGAACGGTTCCAGTGCGCGCACGGGCGCAGCCGTCGCGGACGCGGCGACGAGTGTCGCGGTGAGCAGCAGACTGCGGATGAGGGAGGTGGCGCGGGCGGAGATCATGGGAGTCCTTGGGGGATGGCTTACTTGTATTCGATCAGACGCAGATCGACGGCATCCTCGCCGTCCTCGCGCTGCAGGATGCGCACCGGGGTCGGTACGCCTTGGGCGACCCAGACGACGGTGTCGTCGTTGCCGCCGTTGGTACGGGCGACGCGCAGGGTGGTGTAACTCAGTTCACCCAGCGTCACCGTCTCCGGCTCGGTCGCGACCTGGTAGACATGGTCGCGCACCCGACCGGCTTCGACGAAACGATAGCGCAGGATGGCACCCGGGCGGGCGTCGCGGATGATCGCGAGATTGATCAGGAGGCCGCTCATGTCGCCCGGCTGCAGGGCGACAGGCTGGCGGTGCTTCGGTTTGAGGTCGCCCTGCCAGCGCGCGCTGGCCTTGTTCCAGTCGTAGGTGCCGACCGTTTTGCGGCCCATGAACAGGCCTTTGCGGACGGTGCTCTGGCCGAGCGGGCGGTAGGCGTCGCCGATGACATCGAAGGCGGTGCTCTGCTGCAGATTCAGGCCCAGCACGCCGGCGAGGCCGCGACGGCCTTCGATGCCGAGATCGACGCGCCAAGAAGCACCGTGCTCATGGACGACCCGCATCGTGGCGCTGCCGGCGGGTTTGCCGTGGTACTGCGCCTCATAGGTGGCGAGGAAGGGTTCCAGCACCGGCGTGGGGATATCGGTCCGGGATGGCGCGAGGATCTCGAGTGCCGAGTGGTCCTGCGCATGGCCCAGGGGCTGCATGCACACGAAGAGGAGGACGGCGAGGGCGAAGAATGGGCGCATGACGGCCGGCATCATGGGAGTCGCTGGTTGGCTGCCAGCTGAAGAGGAGTGCCGAGGACCTGGTCGTTCAGGTAGATGCGCCCTTCGTCCAACCGCAGTCGACCTTCACTGAACAGCTTCACCACGTTGATCAGGAGCGGGTGTTCCTGTTCGCGCACGCGCGCGGCGAGCGTCTCGGCGTTGTCGCCGGGCAGCACCGGCACCCGTGCCTGCGCGATGACCGGGCCGCCGTCGAGATCCGCAGTGACGACATGAACGCTGGCGCCGTGTTCGTGCGCGCCTGCGTCCAGTGCCTGCTGGTGTGTGTACAGGCCCTTGAATGCAGGCAGCAGCGACGGATGCAGATTGATCATCCGATCCGGCCGTGCTTCGACTTCCGCCGCAGTGATCAGCCGCATGTAGCCGGCGCAGACGATCAGGTCCGGCTGCACTGCATCGATGGTGGCGAAGAACGCGGCATCGAACTCGGCGCGTGAGGCGAAATCCTTCGGCGACAGCGCGGTCGCCGGAATGCCCGCGTCTAGCGCGCGCTGCAGCGCCGCGCAGGCCTGTTTGTCCGAAAACACGCCGACGATCTCCGCTGCGAGTTTGCCGGATGCGATGGCGTCGATCAGAGCCTGCAGATTGGTGCCGGCGCCGGAGGCGAGGATGGCGAAGCGGAAGGTCATGCCGGAATCAGGAGAGCCCCGGTGGCTGCGGATCCGTTGCGGGAACGGCATCGATCAGTACGCGCAACGTGCGCTCAGCGAAGCTCAATTCCTGCCTGACGATGAGAAAGGTCAGGCCAAAAATCAAGAAACATACGGTTGAGTGGATGATGGCGACAGGCGCCGCTTGCTGAACCAACTTCGTTGCGATAACAAAAATGTACAGGCCAAGGAAAAAGGTCGCGGTAGAGGCGGCAAGGGGATGCAGCCGGATCACTGCATCGATTCGCGAGCCGTCGCCGTCGCTGGAAAACGTGCCAACGATTCTGGGCCTGAAAGAACTCCCGTTGTTCATTCTTCGCCGCAGTCTGAAACAGTGCGCATCGATTTCGCCTTCGTAGACAGCATCGGAAGCAGCGGCGCGATCGTCAACGCCTCTGAGCAGTTGCGATGCGCGCAAGGGCAAGCGGGTTTGTCTGCGTAGGCGGCGCTGCATTTCTGCCAGCGGATGGGGTGAGATCAGAGTGATGCGGCGGAGGATCATGGCGCCATCAACCGATCCGCACCCGCTCGCCTCCGTCTGCGTGCACCACTTCGCCGATCCGCCAGTGCAGCAGTGCCTGGGCATCGAGTTCGGCGCCGATGGCGGCTGCGGCGGCCTGCGGCACGATCAGCACGAAGCCGATGCCGCAGTTGAAGGTGCGCCACATCTCTTCGCGCGACACGTTGCCTTCGCGCTGCAGCCACTCGAACACCGGCGGTAGTGGCCAGCTCGACGCGTCGATGTTCAGCCCCAGGCCATCAGGTACCACACGGATGATGTTTTCGGTCAGGCCGCCGCCGGTGATGTGCGCCATCGCGTGGATGTCGCCGCCGTGCGCGCCGCCGAGCAGTTCGAGAATCGGTTTGACGTACAGGCGCGTCGGCGCCATCAACGCGTCGACCAGCATCACACCGTCGCCGAGGTCGTGGTCGGCCGGGCGGCCGGCGCGCTCGTAGATTTTGCGGATCAGCGAATAGCCGTTGGAATGCGGGCCGCTGGAAGCGATGCCGATCAGCAGGTCGCCTTGACGTACTTTTGCGCCATCCAGGATTTTCGACTTCTCGACACCGGCGACGCAGAAGCCGGCGAGGTCGTATTCACCCGGCGGATACATGTCCGGCATTTCCGCGGTTTCGCCGCCGATCAGCGCGCAACCGGACAGCTCGCAACCCTTGGCGATGCCGCCGACCACGGCCACCGTGGTGTCGACATCGAGCTTGCCGGTGGCGAAATAGTCGAGGAAGAACAGCGGTTCGGCGCCCTGCACCAGCACGTCGTTGACGCACATCGCGACCAGATCGATGCCGATGGTGTCGTGACGGTTCAGCTGCTGCGCCAGTTTGAGCTTGGTGCCGACGCCATCGGTGCCCGAGACCAGCACCGGCTCTTTGTATTTGCCGGACAGGTCGAACAGCGCGCCGAAACCGCCCAGCCCGCCCATCACTTCGGGGCGGTAGCTGCGTTTGACCAGCGGTTTGATGCGCTCGACGACTTCGTTGCCTGCATCGATGTCCACACCGGCGTCGCGGTAGGTCATGCCGGTGGCGGAAGCAGGTGGGGTCTGGGTCACGGCGAGGCTGCGGTCGCGGAAAGGCGGAATTGTAGTAGGGCGGGCCCTGGCCCGCCATTGCGACCTTCCAGATCACGCCTCGTAGTGATCGGAATCGCCCCGCTTTTCATGCGAGGCAATCGGAAAGGTCGCAATGGTGGGCCAAGGCCTACACTAGTTGTGGCACCATTTCCGCAGATAGCCATGGTTCGGGAAGTGAAAATGCGGCAGTCGAGTGATAGATCGGTGCGATGGTCGGTGCACATGCGCCGCGGAATCGGCACGCTGTTGGGCCTTGGTCTGGCGTTCGCGCTGTTCGCGCCGATGACCCATGCCCAGCGGGTCGAAGGCGACCGTGCTGCGGCCAGCGGCATCTACGAGGCCGAGGTTCCGGTCAACAGCCAGACCGATACCGAGCGCAACAACGGCTTCGCCCGCGCGATGGCGCAGGTGCTGGCGAAGATCAGTGGCGATCGCGGGGCGACCGGCCGGCCGGGTGTCGGTCAGGAGCTGCGCCGCGCCAAGGAATATGTCAGCGGTTACGACTACCGCCAGGACCAGGGCGTGTCCTCGGCCGGCGCGCCGACCTTCAAGACCATGCTCGTGGTGCGGTTCGATCGTGAGAAAGTCGATGGCATCATCGGCGCGCTCGGCCTCCCGATCTGGCCGCAGCCGCGGCCCAAGCCTGTGCTGTGGCTGGCGATCGACGACGGCAAGGGCCCTCGTCTCGTCTCGGTGGGCCAGAGCAATGCTGCGCGGTCGGTGCTCGACCGTGCGATCGAGCGCGGTTACCGCCTCGGTCTGCCGGCGGGCAATGCAGCGGAGCAGGCCGCCGTCGGCGCGATCTGGCGCGGCGACACCGGCGCCATCGCCCGTACGTCCGCCATCTACAGTCCGCCGATGCAGTTGATCGGCAAGCTCTACCGCAAAGGCACCGGTTGGAAGGCCGACTGGATCTTCGTCGACAGCGGACGCGTGCTGTCCAAGTGGTCCTCCGAGAATTCCGACGCCCGCGCCGCGATGTCCGCGGGTGCCGACGGCACCGCTGATGCGCTGATCCGTCGCTATGCACGCGGCAGCGGCGCATCCGGCCCGGCCGGTGCATATCGCGTGCGCATCACCGGCATCGACAGCGCCGACGACTACATCCGTCTGATGGGGCATCTGCAGGAGATTTCGGTCGTCCGCAGGGTGCGGCCGATCAGCGCCGGTCCCGAGGGTTTGTTGCTCGAACTGGATTTGATCAGCGGCCTGCCCGGGTTCCGCAAGATGATCGGCAGTCGCGGCATCCTGGTCGGCAGCGACAGTACCGAAGGCAGCGACGTACCGACCTTCGACCTGCGCTGAGCATGCCGATGAACGACGGATCCTTCAAAACCGGATCGATCGACGAGATCGCCACTTTTTTCCGGCGTCTGCAGTGGGCGCTGCTGTTGTTGGGCGTGGGTGCGCTGATCTGGGTGATGACCCCGGTGCTGACGCCTTTCGCGGCGTCGATGCTGTTGGCCTGGATGGGCGATCCGGTGGTCGGTCGCCTGCAGCGGCGTGGGCTTTCCCGCAACAGCGCGGTCGGTCTGGTGTTCACGCTGATGGTGCTGGTGTTGATCGTACTGGTGCTGATCCTGGTGCCGGTGATCCAGGATCAGGTGATGGTGTTGGCGAAACTGGTGCCGACGTATATCGAATGGATCGTCCGTACCGGCCTGCCCTGGCTGCAGGCCAAGACCGGCTTGAATGTTTCGACCTGGCTCGATCCCGACTATCTGCTGGAGATGCTCAAGCGCAACTGGAAGGGCGCCAGCGGGATTGCGACGCAGGTGCTCACCTATGTCACCCACTCGGGCTTCGCCGTGCTCGGTTGGTTCGCGAATCTGGTGCTGATCCCGTTCATCACGTTCTTCTTTCTGCGCGACTGGGACATGCTGGTGCAGCGCATCGCCGGCCTGGTGCCGCGCAACCGTATCGAAACCGTGTCGCTGCTCGCGAAGGAATCCGATGCGGTACTCGGCAGCTTTCTGCGCGGCCAGTTCATGGTGATGCTGGCGATGGGCGTGTTTTACGCGGTCGGTCTGTGGGGCGTGGGACTGGAAGTGGGTGTGCTGATCGGCGTGGTCGCCGGTCTGCTCACGTTCATTCCGTACATCGGTCCGACCACGGTGTTGCTCGGCGGCAGCGCCGCCGCGCTGATGCAGTTCGGCGACTGGCAGCATCTGGTCGGTGTGCTCGCGGTATGGGGCATCGGTCAAATCCTCGAAAGTTACGTGCTGACGCCGAAGCTCGTTGGCGACCGTGTAGGCCTCAGCCCGGTGACCGTGGTCTTTGCGGTGATGACCGGCGGCACATTGTTCGGTTTCCTCGGCATGCTGCTGGCGTTGCCGGTCGCGGCGGTCGCGAACGTGCTGATCCGTCACCTGCATGTGGGCTATACCGCCAGCAGTTTCTACGTGGGCGATGCGCCGGAGACGCCGAAGATCGAGATCGCCGGCTCGCACCACCTCCGCGATACCGATCCGGCGGAGCCGACGGATCCCGCGTGAACGAACGTCCGCTTTCCGCGCCGGCGGCGCAGTTGCCGCTGGCGTTGCGGTTTCCGCCCGATCAGCGTTTCGAGGCCTTCATCGCCGCGCCCGCGGGCGCACTCGCGCAACTGCGCGCGCTGGCGCACGGCCAGGGCGTCGCCGGCGGCGTCTATATCGCCGGTCCCGCTTCCACGGGGAAAAGCCATCTCCTGCTCGCAACCTGCGCCGAGGCCGAAGCCGCCGGGCGTCGTGCCGCGTATCTGCCGCTGGCCGCGGCTGCGGGGCGGCTGCGGGATGCGCTCGATGCCTTCGAGCACGCCGATCTGGTCGCGCTCGACGGCGTGGAGGTGATCGCGGGTGATCGCGAGGACGAGATCGCGCTGTTCGACGCGCACAACCGCGCGCACGATGCAGGTCGCAGTCTGCTGTACGCGGCGCGGGCTGTGCCCGATACCCTCGATCTGGTGTTGCCGGACCTGCGCTCGCGGTTGTCGCAGTGCGCGCGGATCGCGCTGGAACCGCTCGACGACGACGGCCGTGCCGATGTGTTGCGTGTGCGCGCGCAGCGACGCGGTCTGCAGCTCGAAGATGCCGCGATCGACTGGCTGCTCAAACGCGTCGATCGCGATCTGGTCAGCCTGACCGCGCTGCTCGACCGGCTGGATCGCGAATCGCTCGCGGCGCAGCGCCGGTTGACGGTGCCGTTCCTGCGCAGCGTGTTGGGGTGATACGCACGAACCCGGCCACAGGCATCGGGTTCGCGCGGTGACGGCAGGTCTTCAGCCGTAACGATTGAGCACCGGTGCGGAGTGGCTCGGCTGCGGATCCGTCTGCGTGAGCTGCTGCTGTTGCGGCGCAATCGCCTGATGTTGTTGCGGCTGTGCCAGCTGCTCGGTCTGCCGGAAGGCCTGCATGGTCGGCTTCAGTTCCTGGTCGCCCATACCGACGCGCAGATTGAAGTTGGTCGGATCGTAGACATCGTGGTTGTGTCCATGGACCGCATACACCGCGCTCTTGTCCAGTGCCAGCACGCCGATGTCGACCTTCTCCATGTGGTTCGCTTTGGTCACCAGCGTCATGTTGGCGGCGATCTGATCGAGCTTCTCCGCAGATGGTTTGTCCTTCTCGGGGACGTTGCGGAACGCCATGTCGACCGCGCTGCTGCTGTCCATGTAGCGGCTGTGGTCGGGATGATCGCGATGCGACGGCTGCAGTGCGACTTTCACGAACTGCCAGCGGTCGACGGTGTCGGCCAGCATCGTGTCCGCGCTTTGCGGGAGGCGCCGGGTTTCCGCACGGTCGTCGAGCAGCGCCCGGTATTTCTGGTCCTCGCTTGCGCCTTCGCCGATGCGACCGCTCGGGGCATGGAAGGTGGGCGGCGCCACATCAGGCTGATTGCCTTTCGCGGTATCGCGTGGGCCGGGCCCGTTGAAGAATTCGTCCACGCGCCAGAGTTTGGCGTTGTCCGGACGATGGATCAGATTCAGTTCCGGCCGGAGCGATTCGGGCATCTTCTCGAACACCGGTTCGCGATGCATCGAGTTCAGATAATCGATCATCAGATTGCCGGCGCGGTTCGACAGGCCGTTCTCGCGCGGGCCTCCGCCGACATCGCCGTGTGCGCCGGGGACGCGCACGCCCGACAGGCTCTCATCGCCCGAGACGCCGGTGGCGATGATGTTGGAGACCGGGAATTTGCCCCGCAACTCGCTTTCGGCGGTGATCTGGAAGCCGGACAGCACCGAATGCGGCATGCGGCGGTCGTTGTTGTACGGCTCGCCGGTGCCGACCGGATCGTAGAGGCCCACCACCTGCACGGTCTTGCCGGGCGCTACAAGCACGGTGCCGTCCTTGTCCCGGATGCCTTTCTCGTCGACCTCGCGGGAAAAACCGGCGGCCTGTTCGGCGCCGCGGCTGAAGCCGACCGAGACCACGCGCACGCGCATCGCGGTTTCCGGTGTTCCGTCGCCGAAGGTGTATTCGCTTTGCCATTTCTTGGTCTGCTCGGCGAGCTTGTCGGACATCGAGCTCAGACGGTCGCCATAACTCGCACCGGTGGCATTGTCGTAAAGCTTGTACAGCGGCTGGCCCTGCTGCGTGCCCGGACCGGCCAGATAACCGTAGGCGATGCTGCCGTCGCCGAACTGGCCGCCGCCTGCGCGCTCCATCTCCTTGAACTGCTCGCGCATCTTGCCGACGTTGGTCATTTTCTCGGGTTTGTTGTCGGCATCGTTCGAGGTGCCGTCGAACAGCGCGTAGAACACGCGATCGCGCGGATCTGCATGGAGGACCGGGACTCTGGTCGTCGCCAGTTGAGCGATGGCCCGGTCGTAGGCTTCCATCTGCTCTTCGGTCGCGGGTTTGGGCTTCCTGTCGTCGTTGCCTGGCATGTCTGCTGCTCCTGATGGTGACATGGGGTGTGCGATGCATCGCATCCGCGCGCTGACGGCAAAGACGCTAGCGGGAAGCCGCTGAGGAATTGTCAATTATTAGTTCAGATCGAAAGAACGATTGAGGATTTCGAGCCGCTCCGGCGTGCCGACATCCGTCCACTGTGACGCGTGTCTCTCTCCAGTCACCGCGCTGCAGCTCATCGCGGCGCGCAACAGCGGTGCGAGTCTGAAGCGAGGTTGCTTGTCGCGGACGCCGGGCGCATCGCCGATGATGCGGCGCCAGTCGTCGAACAGGCTCGGGCGGTACACGCCGATGCCGGCGAAGGTCAGGCGCAGTCCGGCGTCGCCCGTTTCTGCGACATCGTCGGGGTGCGGCGAGGCGCTCAGCAGATGCCCGTCGCGCAAGAGGGTGAAATCGCCGCGGGGATTGTGTTCGGGGTTGTCGACCATCACCAGATGCGCGTCGCCTTTCGGGTCGCGCGGCAGTTTCGCGAAGTCGTAATCGGTCCAGATATCGCCGTTGATGGCGATGAAGGGTTCTTCGCTGATGCGCTCGCGCCCGAGCAGCGGCAGTGCGTGCCACATGCCGCCCCCGGTTTCCAGTGGCGTCGGGCCCTCGTAGGTGTATTCCAGATGCATGCCGAACTGGCTGCCGTCGCCGAGCGTCTCAGGAAAGCGTTTCGCCAGCCAGCTGGTATTGATCACGACATCGTGGATACCGATCGCCGCGAGTTTCTCCAGATGCCACACGATCAGGGGTTTGCCGCCGACCGGCAGCAGCGGCTTCGGCGTGGTGTCGGTGAGCGGCCGCATGCGTTCGCCCAGCCCCGCGGCGAAAATCAAGGCTTTCATGGCGTTGTCTCCCCCCGGGGACGTTCCGGGCACTGTGCCATGGCTCTGTAAGCAAGAATTGTGCCGCCCGGCGCGAGGCGCACGATGGATCAGCCGTATACCGGTCGCACGTGCTGGTCCAACAACTCGCCCAGCGGCGCCAGCTCCGGATATTTCGGCAATACCTCATCGAGGTATGCGATGAAGCGCGGCGCGTCTTCGAGGTACTTCGACTTGGCGTCGCGGTAATTCAGGCGCGCGAAGATGCCCATCACCTTCAAGTGACGCTGCACGCCGATCCAGTCCGCATCGCGGCGGAAACGCACCAGCGTCGGCACCGGCAGGCCGGCGGCTACAGCGCGGGCGTGGTAGCGGTCCAGCCAGACATCGACGCGGTTCTGCGGCCAGCTCAGGAACGCGTCCTTGAACAGACTCAGCGCGTCGTAGGCGATCGGCCCGCGCACCGCGTCCTGGAAGTCCAGCACCGCCGGGCCGTCGGCGGCGGGCATGAGGTTGCGCGGCATGAAATCGCGATGCACCAGTACCTGTGGCTGCGCCAATGCGGCGTCGATCAACCGGCGGTAGACCAGCTCCAGGCGTTCCAGATCGCCGCAATCGAGAGCCACGCCGAGATGACGGCCGAGAAACCACTCGTCGAAGAGTTTCAGTTCGCGGGTCAGCATCGCCTCGTCGTAGACCGGCAGATCGGCCGGTGGCGCGATCGCCTGCAGTATCAGCAACTGCGTGACCGCGTCGTCGAACAACGCATCGGCGTTTCCGGCATCGATCACATGCAGATAGGTGTCGTGGCCCAGGTCCTCCAGCAGCAGGAAGCCGTGTTCGGCATCCCCGGAGAGCACTCGCGGCACGCGCACCCCACCGGCTTCGAGCAGCGCGCGGATGCCCAGCCAGGGCCGCACGTCTTCCTTGTCAGGAGGTGAATCCATGACGATCACGCTGGTGCCCTCCGCAGTCCGCCCGCGCCAGTAGCTGCGAAAGCCCGCGTCCATCGAGGCGCGATCCAGATCGAGCGCAGGATCGCCGGTGGCGTTGCGTGCCCATGCCGTGCGGGCGGCGGCGCGGGGGTCTGATTCGATGTCTGGGGTCATGCGGGACGGGCGAGGGCGACAAAGACGACAGGGTAAACTGCCGGGCATCGTTTTCGGGAGCAGGTCATGGTCGCAGTGCAGGCGGTGTTGTTGTCGGGCGGGTCGGGAACCCGGCTCTGGCCGCTCTCGCGCGAGGCCTATCCGAAGCAGTTCCTGCCGCTGGTCGGCGACGACACCATGCTGCAGGCCACGTGGCGCCGGGTCGCGGCGCTGTCGTCCCATGCTCCGATCGTGGTCGCCAACGAAGACCATCGTTTCCTGGTCGCCGAGCAGTTGCGCGTGATCGGCGCGCCGACGCCGCGCATCGTGCTGGAACCCGTCGGCCGCAATACCGCGCCCGCCATCGCCGCTGCGGCGCTGATCGCGCGGGCCGATCCGCAGCACGAGGATGGCGACCCGCTGCTGCTGGTGCTGCCGTCGGACCATGTGGTGCGCGACGATACCGCGTTCCGTGCGGCCGTGATCGCTGCGGCGCCCGCCGCCGAAGCCGGCGCGCTGGTGACGTTCGGGATCGTGCCGCAGGCGCCGGAAACCGGCTTCGGCTACATTCAAGCCGATGTTGGCGATGGCGTGCGCAAGGTGCTGCGCTTCGTCGAAAAACCCGATGCCGCCACCGCGCAGCGTTATCTCGATGAGGGCGGTTACTACTGGAACAGCGGCATGTTCCTGTTCCGCGCCTCGCGCTTTCTCGAAGAACTCGGCAAGTACCGTCCGGACATCCTCGCCGCTGCGCGCGCGGCCTGCGAGCATCTCGATCCCGATGGCGAGTTTCTGCGCCTCGATCGCGACGCCTTCGCCGCATCGCCGTCGGAATCGATCGACTACGCAGTGATGGAGAAGACCGACGCGGCGATGGTGCTGCCGGTCGATATCGGCTGGAACGACGTCGGCTCGTGGTCGGCATTGTGGGAAGTGAGCGAACAGGATGCCGACGGCAACGCGCACCACGGCGACGTGATCGCCATCGACAGCCGCAACAGTTACGCCTATGCGCAGCGACTGGTCGCGCTGGTCGGCGTCGACGATCTGATCGTGGTCGAAACCGACGACGCGGTGCTGGTCGCCGCGAAGGACAAGGTGCAGGAAGTCAAACAGGTGGTCGCGCGGCTCAAGGCCGAACAGCGCAGCCAGGCCGCGCTTCATCGCGAAGTCCATCGCCCGTGGGGCAGTTACGATTCCGTCGATGTCGGCGCCGGTTTCCAGGTCAAGCGCATCAAGGTCAAGCCCGGCGCTGCGCTGTCGCTGCAGTCGCACAACCGCCGCGCAGAACACTGGATCGTCGTGCGCGGGACGGCCCGCGTGACTCGTAACAATGATGTGTTCGAATTGTTCGCGAACCAGTCGACGTATATTCCGATCGGAGCCAAGCATCGTCTCGAGAATCCGGGCGCCGAGATGCTGGAATTGATCGAAGTGCAGTCCGGCGATTACCTCGGCGAGGACGATATCGTGCGGTACGAGGATGTGTATGGTCGCGGGTGAGGCATTGGCTCCATGGCTGTGATCGGACGATCGCTCCACAATTGCGAGGTATCGAAATGCGCTGTCTCATGCCTCTTGTCTTTCTGCTGATTCCGTTCAGCGTGTTCGCTTCCGAACCGATTTCACTCAACGAGCCTTTCGGTGGAGATTGCACGTTGGCTTACCGGATATTCGACGCTGTCCACAAGAAGGGCGAAGCAAGGCATCGCTTGTCGGAGCGCTCGACGCTGTTCTTGAGCGATCTGTGCGATTTGAATGAACGCATCAGCATCGGCGCGGATGGTCAATCGATCATTCTCGATCGCAACGGCGGGAGATTGCGCAAAGGGCTTTCGGGTTCCACGTTGTCTTATCGTGGCCATGGCTATGTCCTGGTGCTCAAGATCGGCGCTACGATCGAATCGTTCTACGATCCGGACACCGAATGCACTGAATCCTGGCATTCCATCGCCGCTACGATCCGCAACGGACGACGACGGAAGCAGGTCGAAGGAACGCTGACGGGCGGTTGCCCATGACGACATCAAACATGCCTGTGAGGGGCTTCAGCGCGGAAAGCGTTGCATGTGTCGGGGCTGAAGCCCCCCACGACAGCCGATCGTGCTGCTTGCAACGACGCCAGCCACTCATCGTCCGAGCCTTCGTTCACGCCTTCCAACAGGTCGGGAGATAGCGCTCGCCGATGTCGGGCAGTCATAGGGTGCGCCTGTGGCGCACCGTGTTGACGATCGCCGGGGTAAAGCCGGTGCGCCTCAGGCGCACCTGATGCAATTCACATGCTCAGCCGAGCGTCGCCAACCACTCGTCGTCCGAGCCTTCGTTCACGCCTTCGAACAGGAAGGTCGGGAGATAGCGCTCGCCGATGTCGGGCAGTCATAGGGTGCGCCTGTGGCGCACCGTGTTGACGATCGCCGGGGTAAAGCCGGTGCGCCTCAGGC
>JBEBKD010000024.1:0-46314 GCA_040079515.1 Lysobacteraceae bacterium | reverse complement strand
CTGCGGAAGTTCGTGCAATCCGAAAAAATGCAGTAGACAGCGCCATGATTGCGATCGAAGCGATCGCTTAAAAATTACGGGCTTCGCGGCTTCCGCCGCTCCTACAAAAGCCAAGCATCTCAGCCTCGCCGAATGCGTTCTGGCTGCTGGCCACCGCATTCGTGCTGTTGCTCGCATCGACGCTGTTCAAGAGCCTGTAATCGCAGCGACGCCGCTTTTGTAGGAGAGGTGGAAGCCGCGAAGCCCACTGCGCATCCGCTGCGGAAGTTCGTGCAATCCGAAAAAATGCAGTAGACAGCGCCATGATTGCGATCGAAGCGATCGCTTAAAAATTACGGGCTTCGCGGCTTCCGCCGCCCCTACAAAAGCCAAGCATTTCAGCCTCGCCGAATGCGTTCTGGCTGCTCGCCACCGCGTTCGCGCTGTTGCTGTTGTCGACGCTGTTCAAACGCCTGTAATCGCAACGACGCCGCTTTTGTGGGAGCGGCGGCTTTCCCGCCTCCCGCAGCGCGGGAAGCGGGCTACGTGGCTGCGGTGCAGATGGGGCGCGGCCTGTTGGATGCGGCGTCGCGTCAGCGTTTCGTCGCCATGAACAGCATGAAACGATCGTCGACTTTCCTGTGGTAGTAGACGCTGCGTTCGTCGGCGGAGAACGTCGTCGCTTCGACGAAGCCTTCCAGGGCGGCCAGCCGTCGAGCTGGGCCGAACGGCTGCGACGGGTCGTCGCGTTGCGCAACGTAGATCGCCGGCTGCGCGCCGAGTCCTCTGCGCATGCGCGTGAGCAACAGGGTTCGCCCGTCCGCCGAAATGCTCGGCGCGTACTCCAGCACATCGGTGTTGACCTTGCCCAGCGCCGCGGCGCTGTCGGGCGCGATGACGAAACCGTCGCCGCGCCGATCCGCCACCACGATGTCGGCGGCTTTCGGTCCGAGCACCCAGAGCAGATCGAAGCGGCCATCCACGACATACATGCGCTCGCCATCGGGGCTGATGTCGAGATCGAAATTGATGTACATGGGCTTTTTTCTGGAGATCCCGCGCACCGGTTCGACGCCGGACAGCGCGCCGTCGCGGAAGTGGCCGCGAAAGATCGAATGGAAGGTCTTTTCGTGATCGCGCAACGACACGAAATAGAACACGCCGCTGCGGTCCATCGTCGCGACGGCGTCCAGCGCCGCCGTATTCGCGCCCCGCACTTCGCCTTTGTAGCGAAACCGCAGGTCGTCCATGCGTTCTGCGTAGTGCAGGTTCGTATCGACGGAAGGATGGTTCGAATTGTTGAAGAACAGAGTGCGGCCGTCGCGCGCAAGGAACGGCTCCATCGCGTCGCCGTCGTAGCCTTCGATCGTGACCGGCCGCGGGTCGGCATACAGATACGACAGCGGCGCGTCGGTACCGGCATCCGTCGCGCAACCGCCGCAATACACCGAAAGCGCGACGACGCCGGCGCGGAGAAGCTTCGCTATCGGGCCAGACACCGTTCGCTGGCGTTCAATGCGGCGTCGGCATCACTGACGGCAGAACTTCTGCCGGTATTCCAACGCCTTCGGCATCAGCGCCTGCAGATCGCGGATGCGGGTTTCCGGACTGGGATGCGTCGAGGAGAACTCCGCCGGCGCGCGACCGCCGCTGGCTTCGCTCATGCGCTCCCACAGCGGCACCGATTGCTGCGGGTCGAAGCACGCGGCGGCGGCCAGCATCAGACCGACAGCATCGGCCTGGGTTTCGTGTTTGCGCGCATACGGCAGCATGAAGCCATAGCCCATCGCGGCCTGCATCATCTGCTGCGACTGCGGGTCCATGCCGCTCATCGCGCCGGCCATCTGTCCGAGTTGGCCGAGTTTCTGCTGCGACATGCGCTGCGCGCCGTGTCGCAGCAATGCGTGGGCGATTTCGTGGCCCATCACCACCGCCACCGCGTCGGCGTTCTGCGCGACCGGAATCAGCCCGGTGTAGACCGCCATCTTGCCGCCGGGCAGGCAGAACGCATTGGCCTGATCCGACTGGATGACGTTGACGTCCCACTCGAACGTTTCCCAAGACCGGTTGGGCTGATTGCCGCTGTCGGCCGCCATCTGCGCTTCGACCTCCGGCACCTTGGCGATCAGGCGCTTGGCGATCTCGCGCACCTGCTGCGCGATCTGCGAATTGGGATCGACCGGCCGTTCTTTCGACAGAATGTCCTCATAAGCCTGCAGGCCCATGGCTTTTTCCTGATCGATGGAAATGCTGCCGTCGATCAGCACCTTCTCGCCGGTGTACGGATCGACCTGCCGGTTCGAGACCCAGTAGTACGCCGCATAGCCCGCGAACAGCAGCAGGATGATGAAACGCGGGTTGATACCGCGCTTGCGCTGTCCGCCGTAGCCCTGTTGCTGGTTACCGAAGGGGTTCTGTCGCATCGTTCGTGTCCTCGCAGGAACCAAAGTCTCAACGTCTGGGCCTAAAGATCCCGCACCACCCGGAACCCGGTCAGCGCGTTCGTCGCATCCGCCTCCGCCTGGCTGCGCCACGCCGCGCGGGTCTGCGCGGGCGCGTTGGACCAGGCACCGCCTCGCACCACGCGGGTGCGGCAACCGGGGTTCACCCAAGCCTCGCCCTGGGTGGGCGCGCGACGGTAGCCATCATGCCAGCAATCGGCCACCCACTCGCGGATATTGCCTTCGAGATCATGGATATCGAAGGCGTTGGCGCGGAACTTCGCGACCGGCGCCGGGCCCCAATAACCATCGCCATAACCGACGAACGCATTGCCCCAACCGCGACCCGCAGGCGAGCGGTCGCCGCCGCCGGTCAGGTTGCCGGTGCCTCGCGTGGGCGGGCGATCGCCCCATGGGTAGCGCCCGGGCGCGCCGGCGCGCAGCGCGTATTCGAACTCGGCCTCGCTGGGCAGCCGATAGCGCTGGCGGCTGGCTTCCGACAACCAGTGCGCGTAGGCCTCGGCGTCCTTGGCGCTGACGTGCAGCACCGGCATGTCGTCGGCGGCGGGGCGGCCGAGATAATCGTGCCGCCAGTCCACACCGCTGCGGTGGACGAAGTTGCCGCCGCGCTCGTCGTAGACCAGCGAGTGGCCGCGACGCAGCGCGCGCGGACGATAGTCGCTGGCCTGGATGAATCTGCGGAATTCGCCGACCGTCACTTCGGTGCGGGCGATGGCGAAACCGCGATCGAAACGCACGTAGCGCGACGGTCGTTCGGAACCGCTGGCGTCGGGCTCGGCATCGCGCGCGCCCATGCGGAAGCCGCCGTGCGGCACCACCACCATTTCCGGGCCGCGTCCGCCGCCGGCCAGCGCATCGGTGAAGCGCTGGCCGGGGCGCTGCAGTCCGTAATGGGTGGCCAGATCGATGCGATTGCGCAGTTCCGCGGCAGCAGGATCGCCAGGCGCAGCGACGCGCAGGATTTCCGCCAATCGCTGCCGCGCCCACGGCAGATGGTTCGGGCGGCCCGGCTGCGACAACAGGGCCATCCCTTCATCGCGCAGGCGGGCGACACGCGCGCGCCGGATCGCCTCCACGCGTTCGCGGCCGACATCGAGCGTGCCGATGCCGGGCCGCACCGCGCCTGCTTTCGCGAGCCAGCGCTCGGCCGCCGTGAAATCGCCTTTCTCGGCAGCATCCTCCGCGCGCCGGATCAGGCCGCTTTCGACCGCGGCGATCCCCTGCGACGCACGCGGCTGGCGGGGTTCCAGCGCCAACGCCTGCTTGAACAGCGGCAACGCGCCCTCGCCCGCTTCGCCCAGGCGACCATCGGCCAACGCCTGCTCGGCTGCCTCGTTCAATTCCCACAGCCGGTCGGCATGGTCGAGCCGGACCAGATAGTCGGCGCCGCCCTCCACCCGCTCGATGCCCACGGTCCGCATCACCGCGCCAACCGCGTGTGCGCGACGCAACGCCTCCACATCGTCTCCGGAGGCCGCCAAATCATCCTTGCCGGCCTTGGACAACCGCGCCAGCGCCCGGGTCAACCCGGACTTCGCTTTTGCATCGTCGGGATCGTGCACGAGCAGCGCGAGATACAGCGGAATCGCGGCGTCGGCATCTTCGTAGAGCCGACCTTCGGCCAGCGCCGCAGCCGCTCGCTTGCGCGCGGCGGGGATACCGGCATCGTCGAGGGCGATCTTCGGAATGCGCCAGGTCAGACGCTCAGCGATGGCGTCGTCGCCGCTGACGGTGACCGTGCCGTCCGCCTGCCTGTGCACGGTCTGGCCGTCCTTTCCGCCCGCCGCCTTGCCGGCATCGCGATCGCAGGCGCACAGCAGGGCGAGCGCCGCGATGACGCCTGCCGCCCATGTCCGTCGTGTCGCGCGCAACGCCAATCTCTGCTCCGGTCGTGGTGTTCGACTGTGGTCTTCGTGTGCGGCCGTCACCTTATCGCATCGTCCGCACCGGACGCTGCTCCGGACCGCACTCCGGTAGCATAGCGGCCCGCCATTCACGAACCGAGCCCGTGCCGCACTGGATCACCGACCCCGCACCGCTGCACGCCCTGATCGCCGCCGCACCGCCCAGCATCGGCATGGACACCGAGTTCGTCCGCGAGCGCACCTATTGGCCGCAGTTGGCGCTGGTGCAGATCGCAGGCGGCGATGCACTGCCGGACGACGGCATCCTCCTCGTCGACCCACTGCTGCCGGGCATGGCCGACGCGCTGGCGCAGTTGCTGGCCGATACCCGCATCCTCAAGATCATGCACAGCGCCAGCGAAGACCTGATCGCGCTGAAGTACTTCTGCAACGCACTGCCGCAGCCGCTGTTCGACACCCAGATCGCCGCCGCCCTGTGCGGCGCCGGCGCGGGGCTGGGCTATCAACGCGTACTGCAGGACCTGCTCGGCGTGACCGTCGACAAGGGCGAAACCCGCTCCGACTGGCTGCGCCGCCCGCTGTCGCCCTCGCAACTGCACTACGCCGCCGACGACGTGCGCCATCTCCACGCCCTGCACCGCACGTTGTGCGAACGCCTCGACGCGCTGCAGCGCACCGCATGGCTGGAAGAAGACTGCGCGCGGATGCTCACCAACGCCGCGCAGGACGACGGCGAGCGCTGGCCGCATCTGGGCATGCGCTCGGCGCAGTTCCTCGACCGCGACGGCCAGATCCGCCTGCTGCGGCTGCTGCGCTGGCGCGACACCTATGCCCGCGACCACGACCGCCCGCGCACCTGGATTCTCGACAACGAACTGGCGCAATCGCTGGCGCGCACGCCGCCGCGCAACCTCGCCCAACTGCAGGCGATGTTCGAAGGCCAGCCCAAGGCCCCGCGCAAACTCGCCGACCAGGTGCTCGAAGCCCTGCACACGCCGCTGGCCGACGAAAACGACCTGCCCCCCGCGCGCGGCGACGACCGCGACCGCAACGCCTACAAGAAACTGCAGCAGGCCGTGGCCGAACGCAGCGCCGAACTGGCCCTGCCCGACGGCGTACTGGCCTCGCGGCGCTGGATCGAAGCCCTGCAGGACGGCGAAGACTGGCCCGGCGCGTTGTCCGGCTGGCGCCGCGCCCAGCTCGAAACCCGGCTCGCGCCGATCCTCGAATCGTTGCCGCCCCCGACTGGCGGCCGCTGATCGGCCTCCGTATACTTGCCGCTCGCCGAATGGGGCGGTAGCTCAGCTGGGAGAGCGCCACGTTCGCATCGTGGAGGTCAGGGGTTCGATCCCCCTCCGCTCCACCATTCGACGAAAGAAAAAGCCGAAGCGTTTGCTTCGGCTTTTTTGTTGTGCGAAACATTGCTGCCTGCGATTCATCCCTTCTCCCCGCAACGCGGGGAGAAGGTGGCCGAAGGCCGGATGAGGGGCGCTCTTCGCACAACCATCAAAATCCCGCCCACAAGCAACCGCTGACATGCATCAGGTACGCATCCAGCGCAGCACCGCCTATCATCGGTTTCACGCTCGACGATTCGCGTTCAACCCACCCGAAGCAATGCGCGCCGTTCAACAGGGGAACCGCACGGATGACACCTGAAGCCAAGGCACGACAGTTGATCGACGACAAGCTGGCGCAGGCCGGCTGGGTCGTGCAGGACATGAAGCAGCTCAATCTGGCAGCGGGCGCAGGCGTGGCCGTACGCGAATACCCCACCGACACCGGCCCGGCCGATTACGCGCTGTTCGTGAACCGCATCGCCATAGGCATCATCGAAGCCAAGCGCGACGAGGCCGGCGAAAACATCACCATCGCCGAGCAGCAGACCGCCCGCTATGCCAATGCCACGCTGAAATGGCGCAAGCACAACGCCCCGCTGCCGTTTCTGTTCGAAGCCACCGGCCAGATCATCCGCTTCACCGACGGCCGCGACCCCGCGCCGCGTTCGCGCGAGATCTTCCACTTCTTCACGCCCGCGCAGATCGCCGAATGGATGGCGCAGCCCGACACCCTGCGTCGGCGTCTCGCCGAGTGCATGCCCGATCTGTCCGTCCGCAACCTGCGCGATTGCCAGATCAGCGCCGTCACCGGGTTGGAAACCTCGCTGGCCGCCAATCGTCCGCGTGCGCTGATCCACATGGCCACCGGCGCCGGCAAGACCTTCACCGCGATCACATCGGCCTATCGGCTGCTCAAGTTCGGCGGCGCCAAACGCATCCTGTTCTTGGTCGATACCCGCAACCTCGGCAAACAGGCGCATCAGGAATTCATGGCCTACACGCCGCCGGACGATGCCCGCAAGTTCACCGAGCTGTACAACGTGCAGCGGCTCGCCTCACCCAACATCGATCCGCACGCGCAGATCTGCATCAGCACCATCCAGCGCATGTATTCCATCCTCAGCGGCGAGCCCATCGACGAGTCGGCCGAAGATGTCTCGCTCAACGAACTGCAGCAGACCGGCAAGCAGCAGAAGCTCGTGCGCTATAACCCGGCCGTGCCGGTGGAAAGCTTCGACTTCATCGTCATCGACGAATGCCACCGCAGCATCTACAACCTGTGGAAGCAGGTGCTGGATTATTTCGATGCCTTTCTCATCGGCCTGACCGCCACCCCGGACAACCGCACCCTCGGCTTCTTCAATCAGAACATCGTCGCCGAATACACCTACGAGCAGTCCGTCGCCGACGGCGTCAACGTCGGTTACGACGTGTACGTGATCGACACCGAAATTACCGCCAAGGGTGCCCGAGTCGAAGCCAAGGAATGGGTGGACCACCGCCACCGCCTCACCCGCAAGAAGCGCTGGGCCGAAACCGAGGACGACACCGTCTACACCGGGCAGCAGTTGGACCGCGCCGTGGTCAACCCCAACCAGATCCGGCTGGTGATCCAGGAGATGAAGCGCGCGGTGGAAACCGCTATCTTTCCCGGCCGCAAGGAAAC
Organism: Lysobacteraceae bacterium; assembly: GCA_040079515.1. Lineage (GTDB taxonomy): Bacteria > Pseudomonadota > Gammaproteobacteria > Xanthomonadales > Xanthomonadaceae > Lysobacter_I. Next base: position 39,002 of record JBEBKD010000024.1, on the reverse strand, counting down.
ACCCAAGACCTTGATCTTCGCCAAGACCGACAGCCACGCCGACGACATCATCCAGATCGTTCGCGAGGTCTACGGCCAAGGCAACGCATTCTGCAAGAAAGTCACCTACAAATCCGATGAAGACCCCGACAGCGTGCTCGCCAGCTTCCGCAACGACTATCACCCGCGCATCGCCGTCACCGTCGACATGATCGCCACCGGCACCGACGTGAAACCGCTGGAAGTGCTGCTGTTCATGCGCGACGTGCGCAGCCGCGGCTACTACGAACAGATGAAGGGCCGCGGCGTGCGCTCGCTCGATGCCGACGGCCTGCAGCGCGTGTCCGCCAGCGCCGACGGCGCCAAGGAGCGCTTCGTGCTGATCGACGCGGTGGGCGTGGAGAAATCGCTGAAGACCGAAAGCCGGCCGCTGGAAAAATTACCCCATCTTGCGATGAGCAGCCTGCTGCAGGGCGTGGCCATCGGTCACCGCGATGACGATACCGTGCTGTCGCTCGCCAACCGTCTGCTGCGTCTGGCCAAGCATCTCGACGCCAAAGCGCTGGCCCGCATCGCGGCGCTGGCCGGCGGCGTCACCGTCGGTGCGTTGGGCAAGGCGCTGGTCGAAGCGACCAATCCCGATGCCATCGTCCAGCACGCGCTGGCCACCGCCCGGGCGAACGGCATCACCCGAGACGAAGACAGCCTCACCGCCGCCGAGCTGCAGGCCGCGCGCGACGCCCGCGTCGCCGTGGCCTGCCTGCCCTTCGACAATCCCGAACTGCGCGAGGCCATCGACAACGCACGTCGCGAACACGAACAGCTGATCGACCACATCAATCCGGATCAGGTCATTTTCACCGGCTATTCCGCGCAGGCCGAACAGGACGCGCAGCAGGTCATTCAGCGCTTCGCCGACTACATCGCGCAGCACAAGGACGAGATCGAAGCACTGAGTTTTTTCTACCAGCAGCCGTATCGCCGCCGCGCGCTGACCTTCGAGATGATCGAAGACCTGCACGAACGCCTGCGCAGCCCGCCGCTGCTGCTTACCACCGAGCGCCTGTGGGATGCGTACGCGCGCGTGCAGGCCAGCCACGTCGCTGGTGCCGAGCGCAAACGCCAGCTCACCGACCTCATCGCGCTGGTGCGTTTCGCCATTGGCCTGGACAGCGAGCTGCGGCCGTTCAGCGACCAGGTCGACAAACGCTTCCAAACCTGGATCTTCCGCCACAACGCGCAGCGCACCACATCCTTCTCCGCCGAACAGACCGAATGGCTGCGCCTGATGAAAGACCACCTCGCCACCAGCGGCTGCATCACCCGCGACGACTTCGACCTGCCCGGCCTGTCCGCCAAAGGCGGGCTGCAGAAAGTGTGGGCTGTATTGGGGAATGAGTTGGATGGATTGATGGATGAGATGAATGTGGAGTTGGTGGCGTGATTGAGCCTGCGGTCAAAATCAATGCGACATTGCCAAGCACTTGGATTGTCGCAGCGATTGATGACGTTACGACAATAAGTCCGAAGTCATGTGCCGACGGTGTCGATCATGAAGACCCAGTCCACTTCATTCCAATGGCTGCGGTTTCCGAAAATTTCGGCGGCATAGACATTTCTCAATTGCGACCATACGGCGAAGTTCGCAAAGGTTATACGTCTTTTTCCGAGGGTGACGTTTTGTTTGCCAAGATTACGCCTTGCATGGAAAACGGAAAGGGCGGCCTGGTTCCAAGTCTTTCGTATACCTATGCGTTCGGCTCGACAGAATTTCACGTCCTTAGGCCAACTCACGCTCTTTTGCCGAGATGGCTTGCTCATTATTTATCGCAACCTGATTTCCGGAAAATAGCACGGCAAAATATGACGGGAACTGCGGGTCAGATGCGCGTGTCTAGTCGTTGGCTCGCCGAAACTGGAATTCCATTGGCACCAGTAGACGAACAAACCCGCATCGTCGAAAAACTCGAAGAATTGCTCTCCGATCTCGATGCCGGCGTGATCGAACTTAAGGCTGCACAGGCCAAACTCACGCGCTACCGGCAATCGCTTCTAAAAACCGTCGTTGAAGGGAAAGATAACGATACACCGTACCCACAAGTGCCTCTCGCTGAACTAACAAAAGAAATCGGACAGGGGTGGAGTCCAAAGTGCGAGGAAAAACCTGCTGTAGAAGTTCAGCGTTGGGGCGTGATCAAGACAACAGCAATCCAACCTCAGGCATTTGATGGCGCTCATAATAAAGCGCTGCCAATAGGCTTTCAGCCGCGACCACACCTAGAGCTGAAAGTTGGCGACCTACTCATTACTCGTGCTGGACCCCGAAATAGAGTCGGCATTTGCTGTCTAGTACGCTCGACGCGCCAGAAGCTGATGTTGTGCGACAAGGCCTACCGAATCCGATGCGACACGTCACGGGTTGAAGCAGAATTCCTGGAGCTTGTTCTGAATGCTCCTCAATTTGTTCAACAAATTGATGCTCTTAAGACAGGAATTAGCGACAGCGGCCTAAACCTTACTCAGGACCGCTTTCTGACCATAAACATTCCATTACCGAGTCTTGATCGGCAGCGTCAATTAATGGCAGAAATAGAATCCATTGAGGCCATGCTACATGAGCAAGCGATGGCCATAAATAGCGCGCTAGCCCAATCCACCGCCCAACGCAATAACATCCTCCGCGCCGCGTTCTCCGGCCAACTGGTACCGCAGGACCCGAACGACGAACCCGCCAGCGCACTGCTGGCGCGCATCCGCGCGCAGCGCGAGGCGGACACAGGCACACCCGCAAGCAAGCGTGGCCGCAAGGCCAAGGGGGCAGCATGAGCGAGGGACAGGGCGAGCTGATCCTCTACCGCACCGAAGACGGCCGCACCGAGGTCCATCTGCGCGCCGATGGCGGCACCGCCTGGTTGAGCCAGGCGGACATGGCGGTGCTGTTCGAGACCACGCCGCAGAACATCACCCAGCACATCCGCGGGGTGTATACGGAGGGGGAGCTCACCGAGACGGCAACCTGTAAGGAAGACTTACAGGTTCGCCAGGAGGGCATCCGCGAGGTCCGCCGTACGGTCAAGACCTATCGGCTCGACATGATTCTGGCCGTGGGCTTCCGGGTCCGTTCCCCGCGCGGCACCCAGTTCCGGCGCTGGGCCGGCAGCACCTTGACCGAGTACCTGGTCAAGGGCTTCGTGCTCAACGATGCGCGCCTGAAGGACACCGAGCGCGCCGACTACTTCGACGAACTGCTGCGCCGCATCCGCGACATCCGCAGTTCCGAGAAGCGCTTCTACCAGAAGCTGCGCGACCTGTTCAAAACCAGCAGCAGCGACTACGACGGCACCGCCAAAACCGCCAAGACCTTCTTCGCCACCATCCAGAACAAGCTGGTGTATGCGGTGACCGGCCGCACTGCCGCCGACCTGATCGTGGCGCGCGCCGATGCCACCGCCGACCACATGGGGCTGAGCACCTGGGCCGGCAACCGCCCACGCAAGGCCGACGCGGTGGTGTCCAAGAATTATCTCGACGCAACGGAACTTGATCAGCTGAACCGGCTGGTCACGATGTTCCTGGACTTCGCCGAAGACCGTGCCGCGCGCCGGATCGAAACGCGCATGGCTGACTGGATCGCCCAGACCGACCGCTTCCTGACCTTCAACGAACGCGATGTTCTGGCCGGCGCAGGGCGCATCTCGCACGAGCAGATGGAAACCATCATCGGCGAACGTTATGCCGCTTTCGATGCCCGTCGCCGCGCCGACGAAGCGTTGTCTGCCGACCGTGAGGCGGACGACGACCTTGAACAACTGCAGTCCGAGGCCAAACGTCTCGTCGCTGGCAAACACACGGACAAATCCTGAGCCATGAACAGCAGCACCCTCATCCAGAAAATCTGGAACTTCTGCCATACGCTGCGCGACGACGGCGTGGGCTACGGCGACTATCTGGAACAGCTGACCTATCTGCTGTTCCTGAAGATGGCCCACGAGTACGCGCAGCCGCCCTACAGCCGCAAGACCCACATTATTCCCGATGGTTACGGATGGACGAACCTGAAATCGAAGGTGGGCGAGCCGCTGGAACGACATTACGTGAAGACGCTGAACAAGCTGGGCAAGGAAGACGGCATGCTCGGCGCGATTTTCTTCAAGGCGCAGAACAAGATCCAGGACCCGGCCAAGCTGTCGCGGCTGGTGCAGATGATCGACGCCGAGAACTGGGTGGGCATGGACGCCGACACCAAAGGCGATCTGTACGAAGGCCTGCTGCAGAAAAACGCCGAAGACACCAAGAGCGGCGCCGGCCAGTACTTCACGCCGCGCGCGCTGATCCAGGCGATGGTGGCGTGCATGCGACCGCAGCCGATGAAAACCATCGCCGACCCGGCCTGCGGCACCGGCGGTTTTTTTCTGGTCGCCAACGAATGGCTGAGCGGCACCGGCGACTGGCTGAAACACAACGCCGACTGGCTGGCTTACGAAGCGCCGAAACTCAATGCGAAACAGAAGGCGTTTCTGCGCGACCAGACGTTCCACGGCAATGAAATTGTCGCCGGCACCCGCCGGCTGTGCCTGATGAATCTGTTTCTGCACAACATCGGCGAACTGGTGGGCGATCCATCGGTGGAGCGATCGGATGCATTGATTTCAGAGCCGCAGCAGAAAGTGCATTACGTGCTGGCGAATCCGCCGTTCGGCAAGAAAAGCAGCATGACCATCACCAACGAGGAAGGCGAGGAAGACCGCGACGCGCTGACCTACGAGCGTCAGGATTTCTGGGAAACCACCTCCAACAAGCAGCTGAACTTCCTGCAGCACATCGTCAGCATGCTGAAAGTCGACGGCAAGGCCGCGGTGGTGCTGCCGGACAATGTGCTGTTCGAAGGCGGCGCGGGCGAGAAGATCCGCCGCAAGCTGCTGGAGACCTGCGACGTGCATACCGTGCTGCGCCTGCCGACCGGCATCTTCTATGCCCAGGGCGTGAAAGCGAACGTGGTGTTCTTCGACGCCAAGCGCAAGGACGGCCGCACCCAGACCGAAGGCGTATGGTTCTACGACCTGCGCACCAATCAGCATTTCACCCTGAAAACGCGACCGCTGAAGCTGGACGATCTGCGCGATTTCATCGCCTGCTACAACCCGGAAAACCGCCACGCGCGCAAGGAAAGCGAACGCTTCAAATACTTCAGCTACGACGCGCTGATTGCACGCGACAAGGCCAGCCTGGATCTGTTCTGGCTGAAAGACGACAGCTTGGACAACTTGGACGACCTACCGCCGCCGGACGTGCTGCAGCAGGAGATCATCGACCACCTGGAAGCCGCGCTGGCCGCGTTTCGGGATGTGGCGGCGGGGTTGCCGTCGTCGGTGCAGAAAACATAACGACGCAGTGACATTGCGCGTTGGTGTCGATGCGGCAATTCAGCTATTTCGTGGTGGCGGTGCGAAGAGCGCCCCTGATCCCGCATGGATGCGGATGGCATCGCGAATGCGATCGGGCTGCCGTTCGCCCAGCGCGCCCATGGGCGCAAGAAAATAACAGTTGAAAAGGCGGTCCTGGTCGATATCCGAAGCACGCGGACGTCCATCCGTGCCATACAGATCCGCTGCCGTGTATTGCCGTTCTGCTTCAGCCATCTCGCCCCCTCCTGGTTGCTTGTGTCAACGCTTCGCGGAAGGTATGAGTTCAAAATAACCCACCAATGTGCGCTCGCCCGTACCGGGCAAAAAATCATTGGTCATCACGAAACCGATATGACGCGGTGATCCTTCGCTCAGCGTCCACAACAAGAGCGAATAATCATCGTCTTCCAACCATGTATCGGGCCGCGGCACACCGCCCAGGTTCTGTTTGACATATTGGTTGGCCTTTGATCCCACGGAAGCGGAGTCGGTGAACCCGGGCTCGGTCAAGACGAAACGCTGATCGGTGACCCGATATTCATCCTTCAGATACTGCTCCAGCCATCGCACCATGGCCGCCTTGGCGCGTGCCTGCTCGCGTGGCGGCGACAAGCGATCCGGCGGCTCAGGCGTAGACCATTCCTGTATCGCTCTAAGCGTGCTGTTCGCCGGTTTGACGGTCTGACAGCCCGTGAATACGCAGCACATCAGCAGGGCCATACACACCGGGAACGCAGTCTTGATCGCAATGTCTTTTTTTGTTCCGTTCATGTTTGCTCTCATGTCCTTGAATGACGCGCTTCGCTTCATGGGAGTTCGGACGATGCGGGGCACGAAGTCAAGCGGAGCAACGCTTCAGCCTTCGATCAAAGGTGTTGAAGAAATGGGGTCGGGTTCCACTTGCAGAGCAGAGCAGCGCGCGCTGGAGCGCGCGCTGCTGGCAGCCTGCATGGATACGCTCACACCGCGTCGCCGGCTTCCTTCATCTGCTGCTCAAGACGCGCTTTCAGGCCTTCGTCGAGTTTGAGCTGGCGCGCGAGTTCGTCGAGATACGCGCGTTCCATGAAGTTCTGTTCGTCCACCGCAAGCAGGCTGGCCAGATACATTTCGGAGGCCATTTCCGGGGTGGTCGCGGCGCGCGCCACTTCGGCCGGGTCCAATGGTTTCTGCAGTTCGGCCTGCAGCCATTGGCGCACTTCGGGGGCCGCGTCGAGGCGAGTGAATTCGCCTTCGATCACCTGACGCTCGCGATCGTCGACATGGCCATCGGCCTTGGATGCGGCGATCAGTGCTTTGAGGATGGCCTGACTGTGCGATTCGGCATCCGGTGGCGGTAACGCATCGATGGTACCCGGTGCGGCAGCCGCCGCAGTCCCGCTCTGCTGTTGTTTCCAATCGCCATACGCCTTGTACGCCAGTGCGCCGACCGCGGCGAGACCACCGTAGACGGCCAGCTTCCCGCCCATCTTCCGCGCCCTGCGGTTGCCCAGCAGCAGCCCGAGCGCTCCACCCGCCAACACGCCCTTGCCCAAATCGCCGCCAAGGCCCTTGCCGCCGGTGAGGTCGCCTACGCTCTGTTGCGCGGTTTTCAGCAGTTGATCGAGAAAGCCTTGGGTGTTCATGCGCGATGCTCCGGAGTGAGGGCTGATATCAGGCATTGTGGGCCCGAGGCCCCTGCTTCAACCACCCGGAAGTCATGGATCCGCATGCCCCGCCCGCCATGTTCAGGCAAGCCCGCGCCATCCGGCGCAAGATGCGATGCACCCGCCCTGTTAACGCGGTCACGGCAATGAAGCCCGCACTCCGTTACAACTCCGGACCTAACCGACATCGAGGCACGCCCCCATGCCCCCGTCTTCAATCGCATCCCGTCGCATCGTCCTTGCCTGTGCTGCTCTGCTGCTGACCGCCTGCAACGGCACGGTCGGCGCCGATGGCGTGCACCTGACTTCCAGAAGCAAAGAACGCGAGACCGCCGCTTCGCGCAGGCAGTCGCCGGTGGTCACGCCCGCGCCCGCCGCCGAAGCCGCCGTCAAACCCCGCATCACCGGCGGCCCGCACCGTGCGATGCAACTGCCCAACCCGCCGTTCGTCAGCACCTCGTACGGCACCTTCAACGAACCCTGGGCGATGACCTTTCTGCCCGATGGCCGCCTGCTGGTGACCGAGAAACCCGGCCAGCTGCGGCTGTTCAATACGGTGACAAAAACCACCGGCACCGTCACCGGCCTGCCCGCCGTGGCCTATGGCGGCCAGGGCGGCATGGGCGATGTCGTGCTGCATCCCCAGTACGCCAGCAACCGTTACGTGTATTACAGCTATGCCGAAGCCGGCACCAGCAGCACTTACGGCGCCGTCGTCGCCCGCGCACAGCTCACACTCGATACGAGTGGTGGCGGCAGCCTCGGCGCATCGCAGGTGATCTGGCGACAATCGCCCAAAGTCGGAGGCCAAGGCCACTACAGCCACCGCATCGCCTTCGGCGCCGACGGCAAACTCTGGATCACCTCGGGCGAACGCCAGCAGTTCACGCCGGCACAGGACATGGCCACGAATCTCGGCAAGGTCATCCGCCTCAACGACGACGGCAGCGTGCCCGCCGACAATCCGTTCGTGACTCAGGGTGGTGTTGCCGCACAGGTATGGTCGCTCGGCCACCGCAATCTGCTCGGCATCGCCTTCGACGGCGCCGGAAAACTCTGGACCCACGAAATGGGCCCGCTCGGCGGCGACGAACTCAACCTGATCGAACGCGGCAACAACTATGGCTGGCCGATCGTCTCCAACGGCGACAACTACGACGGCAGCGTGATTCCCGATCATCCGACGCGCCCCGAATTCAACCCGCCCGAAGCATGGTGGACCCCGGTGATCGCTCCCGCCGGTTTCATCATCTACTCCGGCAACCTGTTCCCCTACTTCAAGGGCCACGGCTTCATCGGCGGCCTCGCCTCGCAAGCATTGGTGCGCATCCAGTTCAACGGCGTCACCGCCCGCGAAGCCGAACGCTACCCGATGGGCAAACGCATCCGCGAAGTGGAGCAGGGGCCGGACGGCGCGATCTGGCTGCTCGAAGACGGCGCCGGTGGGCGATTGTTGAAGCTGACGCCGAAGCCGTTGTAGGCGTCCATCCTTGGAAAGAGGCGCGACCGGAAACCCCGCAATGCGGGGTTTCCGGTTTTTCGCATGCAGGGAATATCGGGAATTCGAGGGTATGATCGCCAGAATGGGATTTTCCGGCCCGTATTCCAGCATGTAGGGGGCGATATGCCTGATGGAAAGATCGTCAAAGTGGTCGAAGCCAAAGGTGACAAGCGCGTCTACGAAATGGACGATGGCACCGTCGTCGAGCGCAAGGGCGGACATGCCAATTGGCGCAACAACAACCCCGGCAACTTGAAATTCGAACTTCCGCCGAACGCCGGCGAAGAAACAAAGCAGAAACGCCTGACCGATGCGCAGAAGCTGTACGACGGCATCGTCGGCCTCGACGAACGCGGCTTGGCGATCTTCGAGACTCCAGAAGCGGGCCGCCGGGCGCAGATCCTGCTCGCCGACAGGAAGGCCGCCAAAAACCCGGATTGGACGCTCGAAAATTACGTGAAGTTCTATGCGAAAGACGATTTCGGCGACAAAGCGCATCACGACGCGTATCTGCAGAAAGTCGCGGAGATCGGCAAAGCGAACGGAATCGATCTATCCAAAGACAGAACCATCTCGACGTTGAACGAGAACGAAAAAAACGTTCTCGTAGACGCGATGAAACAGGTGGAAGGCTCGAAAATCGGCGACACCAAACTGGTCTCCTGGCCCGGAATGGAGAATCTGAAACCGTATACGATCATCGTTCCAGCCGGTCGTGACATGGACGACGCATCGATCTACGCGCACATGTGCGCCGATATCGCGCAACGCAACTTGCTTCCGATCAGTCAACCGAGATTCGATCGCCTGGTTGGGGAAATGATCGAAAACATGGACAAGAAAAACAAACCGATCATTTCCCCGGCGATTCCAGACGGAGCATTGCGGGGACGCGGTGAATTCGATGTGGACGGGAAGAAGGTTGACGGCTACAGAATGGTCGTGACCGTCGAGATGCAGCAGGATTTCCTCTCGCGAGCAAAGCAGGAGCTCAAAAATACGCCGCCCGAACAGCAACCACGCTCGGCACTTCAATCGCCAGACGGATCCGAACGGGCAAAGGACGCCAAGGCGAACGTGCCCGCCGAGCCGCTGCTCAGCGACGCCGCCCATCCGAAAAATGGCATGTATCTCCAGGCAATGGCCGCCATCGACGGCATGGAAAAAAGCGGAAAATCCTATTCCAGAAGCGAGCAGGAAAACATGGCCGGCGCATTGACCACCGCTGCGGTCGCGTCCGGCATGAACCGGATTGACCGCGTGATGCGCAGCACGGATGGCAAAGGGCTGATCGCCGTCGATACGGCCAATCCTGAAGTGCCATGGGCCACCCGCGCACGCATCGAACCGGAACTGGCGGCGCTGCAAACCGTCGCGCAGAACACCAGCAATGTCGATTCCATCTCCAAGCCTGCTTCGCAAAACCCTGCCGGAAACGAACGCTCCGAACAACCCAGCTTCAACAAGATGACGATTTAGAACAGGCGCTTCAGAACAAATCAGGAATTCCTAGACATCCGTGAAGCGCCAGCATGCCGCTTGTGCGGGTTGCAGGCCTTTCAACAGCAACGACGCCCATCACGCACAAGCCCCGCATCGGCGGGGCTTGTGCGTTCGCAACCAGTGTCAGGAAACATCTCGGCCGCATGCCGGAAACCTCTGAATTGTGGGTGCCCCAGTCTTCAGCTCCCCGAAGACAGAGAGGTCGTCCGATCACTGCTCGAATGCATGATCCTCAAGCACGACGCCAAGCGTTACCGGCACAACGACGAACGTTGACGCCCATAACGCACAAGCCCCGCATCAGCGGGGCTTGTGGTGTTCCATCAGCGAGCGAACATCATGGAAAGTTCACTCTGCCCCCTGTTTCTTTCCGGCCATCGAAGTGACTATCCTGAGAGAATTGCGTGCACCACACGATGCGCATACAAGGTGTCTTTCCATAATCTCAAGTGCAGCATCAGCAAACACATCTATCACTTCCAACAATCCATCACTACAGGCTGGACACACCACTTCCGCATCCGGATCTCTCGCCAATGTCTTAGCCGCTTCAATCCAACGCTTAGATTCCTCTTTCATAGATTTCGCTCACAATGCTTTGGATGCTCTTTCGGCAAATCCAGCTGCCGCTCCTGCTTCATCAGTCAAAAGACCTTGAGATACTCCTCCTGAAGACCTTGATGTTGTCAATCTGTAAAGCTCGTGCAAAACGGTTTTTTAAGCTCACCCGGAATACTGAATGCATGCCGCCCAATAACAAATGCATTTTCTCCAAAAAGTGTTAACCCAGAATTGGCCATGCCTGGCTCATACAACACAAGACGGCCATTTATTACTGCTTCATAGGGAACACCAGATTTATATGCCGCGTAAATAGCATTCATCTCTGCTGATCCAAAAATTCCTTGTGCCTCACGAATTATCAACAGCTCTTCAGCTGTAAATGATATGCCTGGACTAGCGCCGCGAACACCTACTGACCCAGAAAACATAGCCCCCGCCTCTAACTCCGGAAGAGGCAGCGCCACACTCATCACCCCAACAATCGCCCAGCCCGCTTTTTCATAATGTCTAGGCAAAGCATCTCGTCCAGCAGCATACGATCCGTAAGCAGCATCCATATGCAGGCCTTTCAGGCCACCGAACCAATCTCTAAATTTGCCAGCAAAGTCGTACCAAGAACGCCAACTACCACTATCGTATGTACCGTTCTTGAGCCCTGTTACAGTTAATGGCTCAAGATCCGGAACACCACTGCCCTTTTTCTCAGGCGTTGTCGATTCACCATTACGTGTATCAGCGCCACATGAGCTCTGACCACCAGATGCACCATTGGCTACTCGGCCCGTCGTATTGGTGACCGACCCGTTATTCGCGTAGACAGTCTTTGTCGTTGTTAACTTGATGCCACCTATCGTCTCCGTCTTGGCCGCCGTGGACTGTCCGTTTGTCGCACCTGTATCAGCACCACACACATGACTGCCGGTCATTGGCGTGCATGAATAGCCAGTAGGGTCAGTTCTACTCAACGGATTATTGAGGATGTAACTGTAAGGATTCAACGACTGCGAGTTCAACGGAAACTGGATGAACGGATCCACCCCCGTAAACCTGCCGAGGTTGTAGTCGTAAGCCCGCCCATTCATGTGAATCAACTCAAGCTGATTCATATGCTCATGCTGCGTGAATCCCTTCGGCGTCACCGCCGTGCTTTGGATCTTCGCCGGTGTGAGATCGTTCCACGTGCCGTTCCTCGGCTTGCCGAACGCATCATACCCACGCGTTTCGATCACCGCGCCACTGGCATTCGCCACCGCATCCACACTACCCAGCCGGTCCTTCAACAGATACTCGACCTTGCGCGTCGCGCCGATCCTGCTGATCACCGCGTAGTCGCCGATGTACACCTTCGTCTCGCCGGTGTCGGTGCGGTGTTCGTAGCCCGGCAGATACACGCGGTTGCCGTCGCTGCCCCAACTTCTGGTCCGCTGCCCGTCCGGGCCGTAACGGAAGTCGTCGCGCAGTGCGCCACGTTGGGCGACCGTCGGCAGATTCTGGTGGTCGTACTTCAGCACCAGACCCGCGTTGTCGCCGGTCAGGTTGCCGTTGGCGTCGTAGCAGTAGGTGCGTGTGCCGCCGGCCGCCAGCGCGACCGACTTCACCGCGTTCGCACCACCGCCGCAGCTGCCGCCGGTGTAGCTGTACGCGTTCGCGGTGTTGCTGCTGAAGTCGCTCTTCTTCGTCAGGTTGCCCACCGCGTCGAAGCCGTAGTTCACCGTGCCGCTGGCGGCGCCGGATCGGATCGACTGCACCAGCCGGTGCAGCTGGTCGTAGCTGTAGTCCTCTCGGCTGGCGCCGCCGTTGAGGCTTTGCCGCTTCAGGTTGCCGAACACGTCGTAGCCGTAGCCCAGCGTGCGCAGGTTGCCGCTCGCGGTGCTGTAGGTCAGCCCGGTCAGCTGGCCGGTCTGCAGTTGGAACGTCGGCGTGAGGATCACTCCGTTGCCGAAGGTCTCCTGCGTGGCCTGACCTCGCGCGTTCACGCTGTTGCTGCGCCGGTACTCGATGCCGGTGCCCGGGTCCTTCTCGGCAAGCGCGTGACCGTAGACCGAGTACAGCACCTGCACCGCTTCGCCGTTGGGGTATTCCTGGCCGACCGGTCTGCCGTAGTAGCTGTCGTACTTCGTGCGCTGCTTGTATTGCTGCGTGCCGCTGGCCAGCGCCTGCACCGCGTCGGTCTGGACCGGTCGCGCCAGACTGTCGTAGGTCGTGCCTGTCCAGCGTTCGGTCATACCGTTGATCGCCCGCGAGTTCGCCGCAGGCGCGCCCTTCGCGTTCGCCGGGTCGTAGGTCCAACTGTCGTTGACCGTATCCGCAACTCCATCGCCGGTCGCATCCAGCGTCGCCGTCCGCCACACCGGACGGCCCAGCTTGTCGTAGCTCAGCGTCGTGGCGATGCCGCGCGCATCCGACTGCGCCAGCACTTCGCCCAATGCGTTGTACGCGAACCCCCAGCTGCCCTGGTTCGGATCGGCAACCGCCGTGCGCTGACCGATCGCGTTGTACGTCGTCTTCGTCACCACCCCGTTCGCGTCTCCGATCGCGGCCACGTTGCCGTTCGCCTCGTACCGCGCCAGGCATACCCACCGCCGCCACATGGATGAACGCGTCGCCACGCGTTGCGAGAACAAAGCGCCCATCCAACCGCCAACATCACATCTTCGAGGCCGTCGCCCACATACCACCCAATACAGACAAGTCGTCCGATCACTGCTCGAAGGCATGATCCTCAAGCACGACGCCAAGCGTTACCTGCACAACGACGAACGCTGAAGCCCACAACGCATAAGCCCCGCATCGGCGGGACTTGGCGTTCGATCAGCGGCCGGGAATTGAACCTGACCCCATTGTTTGCTGCCATTGTTTGCTGCAGCAGCAGGGCGGATAAACACAACACCCACAACGCACAAGCCCCGCGCGTGGCGGGGCTCGTGGTTCGCTCATGCGGTGCGCCAGGGCGCACCCTACAAAGATTCCGCCAGCTTAGGGCGTGCTCCAGCGCGCCGCTTGTACGAGTTACAGGCCTTCATTGCGCCTTACGGCCTTTTAGCTCGTTCGTTTGACAGACCCAGGAGTCCATATACGCCTTCCGGATTAAGGCCTCACATCCAGAAGACCAATTATCTTCTCCAAAGAATCTGAAGAAGAAAAGCACAAATTCGTTTTTTCATCAACGAATTCATCTCCCACATACAAATACCGCCTGACAGCACCATCCGCATACACAACTTGAATCACTGCATCAGCCAATTGATCTTTCGGTAACTGACAACGCCTTCCCAAGTTTTTATCAAAAGACTCAAGCACACTCACAATTATTTGAAAATCACGAACGCTTATTTTTAAAGAATAGTTTTCTTCCAAAAAGACAATTCTTTCGCTGAAAGATCCATGATAAGAAACCTCAGTTGGAGATGGCATGAACACTCTAACCTCGGAAACATCCTGAGCCTCAGAAATAGAGTCATATACAGATAAAACATCACCGCCACCCTGCAAAGCCATAAGCAAAGATAATTGCAAGGAAAAAATTTCCATCACTTCACCTCATCAGTGCATGTGGGACAAGTAGCTTCAAAAGTTCTTCGTTGCCGGTGTTCGTGACGTACTCCTTCACCAAATGCTTTCGCAGCACGAGCTTCTGCTCCTTCAATAACAGCATTATCGTCCTCTCTCTGCCAAATCACGCGCTGTCTTCTGCCCATCTGGAAATAACCACCGACCCCGCCCGGGCCACGTAGCAGACTGATTGCATGTCCCACCTCATGCATGACACCTGTCGCAGGAGATTGGCGAACGCCTTGCCACGACTCCATGCCTGCTCTCGTATTCACAGAGAGAATTATTGCTGGGCCACCTTTGGTAATCACAGGAAGTGTTGACATCGATGGATTCAACTTTCCACCGATCATATTAGTCAAGAAAACCGGCGTATTGCTTTTTCCAGAGAGATTGTCCAAATCATCAAAATCGGTTAGGCCACTCATTCTCGCATGAGCAACAATAGCCTTGATGTCATCCTTAAATTGCTGATCGTTAGCCACATCTTTGTGCCAATAGATGTTCTTGAAGGTATCTGCCAAAACTCGATTGCCGGCTGACTGAGGGGACACCGAACTACTTGCTGTAGACCCAGATGACGCACCTCCAGCCGGGCTACTACTTGATGCCCTGTTTAACGCAGTATTTTTTGCCCCAGCAGACTCGGCCTGATCTTTACGCCCATCCACACCCGTCACACCCATCGGAGCAGCACCGCCGTTCATTCCCCGCTGCGTGTTGTCTTTCGCGATCGCTGCGAACCCGGCTCTCGACGTTTGCACTTGCGCCTTGCCGTCCTTCCCAACGCTGTACTTCACATCGACTTCTTTGCCGCTATCAGTGGTATGCGTGCAACTGCCGCTACCAGGTTTATCCGTACTCACATCTCCGCACGATGCGGCATACCCACTTGGATCCGTCCCCGAGAGTGGATTATTGAGGATGTAACTGTAAGGATTCAACGACTGCGAGTTCAACGGAAACTGGATGAACGGATCCACCCCCGTAAACCTGCCGAGGTTGTAGTCGTAAGCCCGCCCATTCATGTGAATCAACTCAAGCTGATTCATATGCTCATGCTGCGTGAATCCCTTCGGCGTCACCGCCGTGCTTTGGATCTTCGCCGGTGTGAGATCGTTCCACGTGCCGTTCCTCGGCTTGCCGAACGCATCATACCCCCGCGTTTCGATCACCGCGCCACTGCTGTTCGCCACAGCATCCACACTACCCAGCCGATCCTTCAGCAGATACTCGACCTTGCGCGTCGCGCCGGTCCTGCTGATCACCGCGTAGTCGCCGATGTACACCTTCGTCTCGCCGGTGTCGGTGCGGTGCTCGTAGCCCGGCAGATAGACGCGATTACCGTCGCTGCCCCAGCTTCTGGTCCGCTGCCCGTCCGGGCCGTAGCGGAAGTCGTCGCGCAGCGCGCCGCGTTGCGCCACCACGGGCAGGTTCTGGTGGTCGTACTTCAGCACCAGACCCGCGTTGTCGCCGGTCAGGTTGCCGTTGGCGTCGTAGCAGTACGTTCTTGTTCCGCCCGCCGCCAATTGCACCGACTTCACCGCGTTCGCACCGCCACCGCAGGTCCCGCCGCTGTAGCTGTACGCGTTCGCGGTGTTGCTGCTGAAGTCGCTCTTCTTCGTCAGGTTGCCCACCGCGTCGAAGCCGTAGTTCACCGTGCCGCTGGCGGCGCCGGATCGGATCGACTGCACCAGCCGGTGCAACTGGTCGTAGCTGTAGTCCTCGCGGCTGGCGCCGCCGTTGAGGCTCTGCCGCTTCACGTTGCCGAACACGTCGTAGCCGTAGCCCAGCGTACGCAGGTTGCCGGCCGCCGTGCTGTAGGTCAGCCCGGTCAACTGGCCGGTCTGCAGCTGGAACGTCGGCGTGAGAATCACCCCGTTACCGAAGATCTCCTGCGTGGCCTGCCCTCGCGCGTTCACGCTGTTGCTGCGCCGGTACTCGATGCCCGTGCCCGGGTCCTTCTCGGCAAGCGCGTGACCGTAGACCGAGTACAGCACCTGCACCGCTTCGCCGTTGGGATATTCCTGGCCGACCGGTCTTCCGTAGTAGCTGTCGTACTTCGTGCGCTGCTTGTATTGCTGCGTGCCGCTGGCCAGCGCCTGCACCGCGTCGGTCTGGATCGGACGCGCAAGACTGTCGTAGGTCGTGCCTGTCCAGCGTTCGGTCACGCTGTTGATCAGGCGCAGGCTGGTGCCCGGAGCCCCCTTGGCGTTCGCCGGGTCATAGGTCCAACTGTCGTTGATCAGATCCGCCACGTTGTCGCCGGTGACATCCACCGTCGCGGTACGCCAGACCGGGCGGCCCAGCTTGTCGTATCCCAAATAGGTCGAAATGCCGCGCGCATCCGACTGCGCCAGCACTTCGCCCAATGCGTTGTAGGCGAACCCCCAACTACCCTGGTTCGGATCGACAACCGCCGTGCGCTGGCCGATCGCGTTGTAGGTCGCCTTGGTGACGACGTTGTTCGCGTCTTCGATCGCGGCCACGTTGCCGTTCGCTTCATACCAGAACCGCGTTCTGCCGTTCAGCGCATCGCGCGTTTCCACGTAACGGCCAAGGCTGTCCGTGGTGCGGCTGAGATTCAAGCACCCGCCTGTCCCGCTGTCCGCGCTGCCGCAGACCTGGATCGCCGTGGTCCGGCCGCTGTAGCCGTAGGTCGTGACCATGTCGCCGCGACCGTCCTCGCCCTGCTTGGGCACGATCTTCCTGGTCATCCGGCCGAGGATGTCGTCGTAGAGATAGCTGGTCCACACCCAGTTCTGCTCGCTCGAACGCAACGGCTCCGTGCGCCACACCAGTTGCCCTTTCGCGTTGTACTCGCTCAGCGACTGCGTCCACACCCCGTCCTGCTGCAACTCCGCCGACAACGACGCGCGCCCCAACGCATCCAGACGCTCTATCCGCGACGGACTGCCGTCCTGCACCGTCATCACCTGATACTGCTCCACCGGCCGCCAACACGGACCGCCGGTCACGCAGCGCGTGACTGCCATGAACTGGTCCGGCGCCACCGTCACCGCATCCGTCGCGCCGCGGAAGCGCTTCTTGATCGCCATGCCGAAGGCGTCGTAGTCGATCAGCGTGCGCAGGCCGTTGGCGTCGGTGACGCTGCTGGGCTGGCCGTCGCGCGCGCGCACCGTCGTCGTCGCGCTGTGGCTCAGTGCGTTCACCACCGCCAGCGGGAAGTAACCGTCGGCCGTGTACGTGGTGCCGGTACTGCGGGTGCCGTTGGCGTCGCCGTCCGCGCTGACCGCCACGCCGGTGGGCAAGCCGTAGTTGTTGGTCGCCGGATACGTGTACGCCGTCACCCGCTGCTGGTTGCTCACGCCCGCCTGCACCGTTTCGGTCGACAGCGTGCGGTCCGCGTTCCACACGTAGCTGCTGCTGACGGTGCGCACCGGATTGGCGGTGCCTGTCGGCAGCACGTGCTGGGTCGCATCCCATGCCACCAGCGTGCTCACGGTCTTGGCGGTGAGCTTGTCCAGCCACCAGTTCGCGGTATCGACGACGAGGGTGTTCGTCTCGCTCACGCACTGGCGATCGAGCCGGTTGCTGGTGCCGCTGACGCTGCCGGTGCCGACATCACGGCTGTAAACGACGCGCGAGAGAAGATTGCCGTTGGCGTCGTAACCGGAGGCCGCCGTTGGCGTACCTGCGCAGCTGGTGTCGCTGGCCGCGATCTCCTGGGTGTAACCCAGCGTCGCCGGCGTGCCGCCGCTTGCGGCCGTGGTGGCGTCGTAGGTCCACGATTCTTTCGTATCGAGGAACGGGAAATACCGGGTGGGCACGCCCAGTGTGGGCACGCAGGCCGCCGCGTTGGCGCGATTCGCGCGGTCGCAGCGCCATGTGTACTGCTCTTTGTTGATCGCGCCATCTTCGCCGCTGCGCGCGATCGGGTTGACCACCACCCGCTCCGGTTGGCTGGTCAGCGGAAACTTCTGATGGAAGGTCGTCGTCGTGCGCAAGCCCGCCAGCACGTCTTCTTCAATGATCGTGCGGAAGCCCTGGAACCCGCGACCCTGATTGTTGTACATCGCCTCGCCATAGCCGTAGCGCCACGTGCGGAACCCACCGATGCCGTCGCTCCGGGTCATCGCGTCCACCACCTGCATCGAGGAGGTGAAGTAGATGTGGCGCTCGTCGATGTAGCGCTGCGCCGCCACCGTCGGCACCGTGTACAGCGGCGTCATCCCCGCCGTCCGCCCCGCCTTGCCCGCCAGCGGCGAATAGCTCCAGACCACCTGCTGGCCGAAGCCATCGGTGACCATCGACAGCATGTCCTGCATCTGCGGGGTGATGCCGTCGGGGTTTTTCAATGCACCGGGGCCGAGGTTTTCGTTGATCAGCACTTTACCGGTGAGGATCGGCAGACCGCCGGGCAGCGTGCGCGGAGATACCGCCTCCGACACCAGGACACCGCCGCGCGAGTCGAGGATGCCGAACGATTCGCGAATGCCGAACTCGGGCGAGCTGAGCAGCATGGAATCGGTATGACCATCGCCGTAAAGATCCGTCGAGCCGCGGTTCCGGATGCCCGAAATGATGCCGGTGGCGACTTCCGCGACCGTGGGTGCGCCCGTGGCGCTTTCCACGATCCGCAGCGCATTGAGCTTGTAACTGCTGAAATCCTCGAACCCGTTCAGGTGCGTGCCGATCGAGATACCGCCTTCAGACACGGACTCCGGATGGCCGTCGCCATCCAGGTCGTTCAACACCCCCGTACCGGCGCCGCCGGGAATCTTCAGCCCGGTCAGCGGGTCTTCCGGGCACACCCAGCGGTCCCAGCAAGCCAGACCGCTGCCGTCACCGCCGGGGCAGACGCCATTGTCCAGATGTTTGAACACGCACATGTTGGCGGCGAACGCGACCGGAAAGGTCAACTCGCTGCGGCCGTCGCCGTCGTAATCGTTCGCCGCCAGATGTTGCGCCTGCCAAGGCTGCCAGACTTCGGCGCAGAGTGAATTGGTGGTGGTTGTGCCGTTGCCGCAGCCGGCCAGACCCACCGACGTATTGAGGTCGTAAGTCTGCCCCAGCACACCGCCGCGGTTGTAGCGCAGCTTCCACTTCACGTCATAGCCAACGTACAGCCAGTCGTCCAGGCCGTCGCCGTTGGCATCCAGCCATAGCGAGAACAGGCCCTTCTTGGCCTCGTGCGCATCCTGAGGATAGCCGGGTTGGAACAGACTGGAGAACGGCTTGGACACCAGCGAATACGTGCCGCCGGTTTTGCTGCCGAACACGATGCGATCAAGCTTGCGACCCTTTTCGACACCTCCCCCCCAGTACGCAAGGTTCGATCCGATCAACAGATCCGGCAGGCCGTCGCCGTCGAAATCGCTGACGCCTTGCAGCTGTTCGCCTCCTTGGAACGGTGCAGGTACATCCAGACAGTGCGTGGCCATCACTGGAAATGTCGGCGGCGCGGCGCCGTTGAACTGGTTGCGGTAGATATAGATCTTTCCCGAGCAACTGCCGGCACTGATACTTTCCGAACGCCATAAGACCAGATCGGCACGGCCATCGCCGTCCATGTCGCCGACATGTTTCAAATATCCTTGGTTGCTGCCGCTGCCGACGACGGTGATCCCCGTATCGAAGGTCGTAGCGAAGGCGGCTGCGAAGCTGGTCTCGGTCGGCGAGCCGCTCCAACTGCGGATGGTAAGTCTGCCGGTGGCGGTGTCCGCACCGATGAAGTCGGTTCGACCGTCCTGGTTGAAGTCGGCGGATCCCTTATCCAAATCGAATGTGGCGTACTGCGCCGGAATCGCCATCGACCAGCGCACCGAGCGTTCGGGCGTGAGCGAGACAATGGTGTGGTAGCCAAATATGATCTCGGTGGCTCCGTCGCCATCCACATCACCGATGGGGCGGATGTTATCGCCGTTACCCAGAGACAGGCCAGGCATTTTCAGAGTTTGCGTAGGAACTCCCTGCTGCCACGCGAACATGGTCGGCGGCTTGCACACCCAGTTCGTACCATCGTGCGCGCAGTCCGCGACCGATTGCAGCAGGCTGCGGCCGGTGGTGGTGCTGAGTCCATAGCTCAACACATAGCTGCGCACCGGCGCGCTGCCGACGAAGGTGACCACCGAGGTCAGACGTTTGGTCTGCCGGGTCAGGCCACCGGCGAGATAGGACGACGAGCGGTCGTTGCTGCCTGCTCCGCTGGGGCGGTCCTCGTAACTGAAAGCCACCATGCGGTCGCCGAGCGTCGCGCCGAAGCTGGTGTACTGGATCGAACCGACCAGCGTCTCGCCATCGCCGTAGCCGGTGTAGTTGTAATGCATCGCGTTGCCGACGCGGTCTTCGACACGCGCGATCATCCAGGTCAGCGGCACGCTCACGCCGCCGGGCACGACGCGCGCGGGCGATGCTGCGGTGCCGGTGTTGCCGTAGTAGGCGATCTCGCCGGATTTGCGCTCGACCTTGAAGTAGCTGGTGGCCGAGGTCAGGTTGCCGCCGAGCTGGGTCACGCGCGCGAAGGATTCGAGTTCGGTACCGTAAGTCGCGTTGACCGCGCCATAGGTGCCGCCGGTGAGGATCAGGCGTTGGCCATCGAGACACAGGCGGTCGTTCGCATCGAGCTGTACAGCGCGGATCTGGCCGTCCTGTTCCAGCGTCTGCGGACAACGATGCAGGGATGACAAGCCCGACAGCGACCAGCCCATCCCGGCGATACCGTTGCCGGCGCGACTGCTGTAGTTCAACGACAGGCCCGGCTGCATGCCTCGACGCCCGGGCGGAACCGCGATAGGAATCTCGTAGCTGGCCGCGCCGCCGGAGACGCTGGCGGATCCCGCAAGCCGGCCGACGGTGGGATCGTGTGCGGAGAGTTGGCCGGTCAGACTGACCGGCGTCTGGTCGCCGATCAGATCGAAGGGAATCGGTGCGGCCTGCGCGTAACTGCTCGGAAACGCGCCCGGATGCCCCAGCCCCACCAGCACGGTCAGCAGCATCGTTGCGAACCCGACCCGGGCGCGGTTCCGAAGCCTGCCGCCGCCCTTCGTCCCGATCGCACCATCGCGCCGCGTGGCGCGCTCTTGCCGGTTTCGCATACTGATTCCCTGTCCTTTGCTGCGCGGGAGTATAGGCCGACTCGATCTCAAAAGTTGAGCTCCATCACATTTTTTGTGCGCGATCCTCTTGATGGAAGACCCATCTGCGATACAACCGGAAGCGGCGGCGGCCGAGTGCAAGACCACGCGCGGCTGACGATGAAGTATCGCCCGTGGTGTTCGATTGCTTTGGAATCAGGAAGTGGTGGGCCGTGAAGGGTGAGGCATCGCGCTTGCGAAGCACCGCTTCGCGCGATGACGAACGCCCGAGCGCTGCGCGCGAGGGCCGGGGATGCGTAGGCCATCGGCCGTTGGTGCAAAGCAACAGCGAAAACAATGCCGCGCCCGCGGCTGACGACGGCGAAGCTTCGGTGCTTTGATCGTTTGAAGAGAGTGGTGGGCCGTGAAGGATTCGAACCTTCGACCAAAAGATTAAAAGTCTTCTGCTCTACCGACTGAGCTAACGGCCCACGAGTGGATCAACAACGCCGGCCTTGCGCCGGGGCGCGCATTTTAGCCCAAACCGCAGGCGGATGGGTCAGCCGGCGACGTAACGGGTGGGATCGGGCACGCCTGCCGCCGCGAAACCCTCGGCGCGCAGGCTGCAGGCGTCGCAATGGCGGCAGGCGCGGCCCTCGGCGTCGGCCTGATAGCAGGACACGGTTTGCGCGAAATCCACGCCCAGGCGCAGGCCTTCGCGGACGATATCGCCCTTGGTCATCCGCATCAGCGGGGCGTGCACGCGGAAACCCGCACCCTCGACGCCGGCCTTGGTCGCGAGGTTGGCCAGCGCCTCGAAGCCGGCGATGAATTCGGGCCTACAGTCGGGATAGCCCGAGTAATCGACCGCGTTGACGCCGCAGAACAGGTCGGTGGCGCCCAGCACTTCGGCCCAGCCCAGCGCGATCGACAACATGATGGTGTTGCGTGCCGGCACGTAGGTGACGGGGATATCCGCGCCGATGACGTGGCCGTCGGTGTCGACCGGCACATCGATATCCGCGGTCAGCGCCGAGCCGCCGAGGCTGCGCAGATCGACATTCACGGTCTTGTGCTCGGCCGCGCCGATCGCTGCCGCGACTCGCACGGCAGCGTCGAGCTCGGAGGTATGGCGCTGGCCGTAGCGCACGCTGAGCGCATGCGGGGCGAAGCCCTGCTCAAGGGCGATGGCGAGCACGACAGCGGAGTCCATGCCTCCGGAAACGAGTACGACGGCTTTCTTCATTGGGCTTGGCCAGAGGCGGAATGGTTGATGCTGCCCGTCATCGCCGCGAACGCGGGAATGATGAGGTGAATGGAGTCTTTGCCGTGGTGCTCACATCATCTACCCGGCTCGTCGTTCCACAGAATCTTGTGCAACTGCATCTGGAATTTCACCGGCAATCGATCCTGCACGATCCAGTCTGCCAGATCGCGCGCGGAGATCTCGCCCTTGCTCGGCGAAAACAGTACGTCGCAACGCGCGCTCAACCGTTGTTCGGCGACGATGCCGCGCGCCCAGTCGTAGTCGTCGCGGCTGCAGATCACGAACTTGATCTGGTCGTGCGCATTGAGCAGCGGCAGGTTGTCCCAACGGTTGCGATCGACTTCCGCCGAACCGGGCGTCTTGATGTCGAGCACGCGCGAGACGCGCGGATCGACGTCGGCGATATCGATCGCGCCCGAAGTCTCCAGCGACACGCGATAGCCCGCATCGCAGAGGCGGCGCAGCAGGTCGAGGCAGCGTTTCTGCGCGAGCGGTTCGCCACCGGTGACGCAGACATGACGCACGCCATGGCTTGCGACTTCGGCCAGGATCCCGTCGATGTCGCGCCATTCGCCTCCGAAGAACGCATAGGCGGTGTCGCAGTACTGGCAGCGCAGCGGACAACCGGTGAGGCGCACGAACACCGTCGGCCACCCTGCATCGCGGGCTTCGCCCTGCAGCGACAGGAAGATTTCGGTGATCTTGAGGCGGTCCGCCGCTGCGGCGGCCGCAGCGGGAGCGACGGTGGTCATCGCGGCATTTTATCGGACGGCGGGGTATCTCACCCAGAGCACCCCGCGCGCCCTGCAACCATCGACACGGATCAACGCACCCGCGACAACTGGATCGCGCGCAGGCGGTCGTCGGCGGTGCGCGCCGCTTCGCTGCCGGGATACCGCGCCACGACTTTGCCCAGCGTGGCTTCGGCGGCGTCGAGCTGACGCAGGCCGTACTGGCACAGGCCGACTTTGAGCAGTGCGCCGGCGGCTTTGTCGTGGGTGGGATAACGGTCGATCAGGCTCTGGAACTGTTCCTGCGCCAGCGCGTAATTCTGGGTGACGTAATAACTCTCGCCCAGCCAGTACATCGCATTCGGGGCGTAGGCGCCGCTGGGATGGATATCGAGAAAGGCCTGGAACATACGCGCGGATTCGGCATAGCGGCCGGCTTTCAGCGAATCGAAGGCGCTGTTGTAAGCGCTGCGCTCGTCGACGCTCTTGCCGAGGGTCGCGGCATCGCCGTACACGCGCGGCGGTGTGTCCTGCACGGTCGGGACCTGCACGGCCGGAGTCGGCGCCGCGACGGGGGCCGGCACGACCGTGTGCGGCACAACAGCCGGTAACGGAGCGCCGCTTTCGAGCCGGTTGAGCCGGCCATCGAGATCGAGATACTGCGTGCGACCGCTCTGTTTCTGCTGTTCGAGCTGTTGCTGCAGTTCTTCGATCTGCGCGCGCAGCGACTGCACTTCGGTCTTCAGTTCGCCGACCTGATTGAGCAGATCGAGATTGCCCGAACGCATCGCGGAGAGCTGCTGTTCGAGCGCGGTGAGGCGATCGCCCGTGCTGACGCGCTGGGCGGAGGCCGGCGCGGCGAACGCCAGCGCAAGAACGAAACAGGCGGACAGCGGAAAACGGCTGATGATCACGACGGCACGACCCAGACGAGTGGTGTTACGAAAAAGATACGGCGGCGCTCAGCGCGACGACGCGAAGCACGGGCCGCGCATGGATACGATGGGGCATCGCGAACGATGCCCCATGCGAACGCATCACTTCGCGGTGTAGACGATTTCGACCCGGCGATTGCGGGACCAGCAGTCTTCGCTGGAATCGGTGCAGGTCGGACGCTCTTCGCCGTAGCTGACGACCGAGATCTGGCTGCCCGAACCGCCGTTCGCTTGCACCGAGGACGACACCGCATTGCCGCGGCGTTCGCCCAGACCGACGTTGTACTCGCGGCTGCCGCGTTCGTCGGCGTTGCCTTCCAGGGTCATGCGCGCACTGGGGCGATCGCGCAGATATTTGGCGTGGCAGGCGACGATGTTCTGGAACTCCGGCTTCAGCGCATCCTGGTCCAGATCGAAATAGACCACGCGTTGGCGCAGGCAGGCATCGGTGTCGAGATCGCCCGGGCCGTACGCGCCAGTGCGGATCGGGCCGTTGTCGGTAACCGTGCCGGTGCCGGTGTTGGTCGTGCCGCTGGAGGCGTTGCTGTCGGTGGCATCGGTGTTCGGGTCTTCCTTCACTTTTTTGGTACAGGCAACGGCGGTCACGCAGAGGATCGCGGTGATCAGCACTCGGGTGGTCGTGTTCATGGTGGTCCTCGTCTTTGTCGCGGTGTGAGTCACGGGGGAAGGGTTCGGAAGCAGCGGAAAGCGCAGGCTGGGTATCTCAGCGCGGCAGACGATAGGGGCCCCAGGCGGGCTCGCGCACATCGCCGTTGGCCAGGACCAGACGCTGGCGGACGCGGGCATCGGCGGAGACGGCGTAGAGCACGCCTCGACGGCCTTCGCGCGCGGCGTACAACACCATGCTCGCGTTCGGCGCGAAGCTGGGCGATTCGTCGAGCGACCCCGGCGAAAGCATGGACCAGCGCGGCGAACCGAGGCTGCGGTCGAGCATCGCGATACGGTACACGCTGCCGCTGCCCTGTGCCATGGCCAGCTTTTTGCCGTCGTAGGAAACGGTGACCTTGGCGTTGTAGCTGCCCTGGAAGCTGACCCGGCTGGCGCCGCCGCCGCTGGCGGCGACCTGGTAGATCTGCGGCTTGCCGCCGCGATCGGAGGTGAAATAGATGAGGCTGCCGTCGGCGCTCCAGGTCGGCTCGGTATCGATGCCGAACTGGCTGGTCACCTGGGTCAGCGCGCGGCTGCCCAGATCCATCACGTAGATTTCCGGGTTGCCGCTTTTCGAGAGCGCCATCGCCAGTTTGCGGCCGTCGGGCGAGAAACTCGGCGCACCGTTGATGCCCTTGAAACCGGCGACGGTTTCGCGCGCGCTGGTGGCGATGTCCTGGACGATGATCGACGAGTTGCCGCGTTCGAAACTCACATACGCCAGCTTGCGTCCGTCGGGACTCCACGTCGGCGACAGCAGCGGTTTGTCGGAGCGCACGACGGTCTGCGGGTTGTAGCCGTCGGCATCGGCGACCATCAGCGCATAGCGCGTGTCCTTGCCCAGGCCGGACGCGGTGATGTAGGCGATGCGGGTCCAGAACGCACCGCGCACGCCGGTGATTTTTTCGTAGATGGCATCGGCGACCTGGTGCGAGACATCGCGCATCGCGTTGGCGCGCGCGGTCAGTGCGAACGCAAGCAGACGGTTCTTGCCGATATCGAACAATTCGTATTCGACGCGATAGCCGCCATCGCCTGCATCGAGCACCCGACCGACGACGACGAAGTTCTGCTTCGCCTGTTGCCAGAAACCGAAATCGATCTCGCTGCCGCGGGTCGGGCGCTGCGCGCCCATCTCGCTTTCGGGCATCGGCCGGAACTGGCCTGAGCGGGCGAGGTCCGCGCGCACCACTTCCGCAACATCGGTCGGCGGCGGCGCGCCGGTACCCTGATACGGCATGTTGACCACCGCGATCGGCAGTGCCGAGGCGTTGCCGCCGACGATGTCGATCTCCAGTCCGCGCTGTTGGGCGAACGCCGCCAAGGGCAGCAGCAGTGCGAACAGGAAGGCTTTCTTGAGCAGGGACTTGAGCGACCGATCGGTCTTCTGCAACAGCATCAGGGTCATGGGCGATCCAGGCAGCGCGTGGGGGGCGGCGGCTGGCGACAGCTTGGCCGCGAAAGCGGTCAGAAAGATGAACGAACCCGGACTCGGACGGCTGCGCGGGTGCGGCATCACCGGTCTTCGGCCCGGAAATTGATGGTCAAGGTGCGGTTGAACACGCTCTCGAACCCCCGATACGGCAGCGGCTGCGCCTTCAGCACGGCGGCTTCGACCGAACGCCGACCTTGTTCGTCGTAGGGACAGGACGGGTCGACCTGGGCATCGACGACCTCTCCACCGGGAATCTGCCTGATCACGATCTTGCAAACCTGCAGGGCGGAGACATTGTCCGGCTGGGTCCAGTTGCTGCGGATCGCGTCGGTCAGCGCCTTGGTGTACGCGGCATTGAGGTTGGGCTCTGTACCGCGATTGCCCGGCGGCGGGCTGGCGCTGGCAGCGGCAGTGGACGCGCGCCGTGCTTCGCGATCGGCCATCTGCCTGAGTTTTTCTTCCGACAAGTCGATCGCGCGCTGCTGCTCTGCGCGCTGTCGGCGGATATCGGCGAGCTGACGCTCACGCTCCAACTCCATCGCGGTACGCGCCTTCTGCTCGGCCTGCTGCTGGCGATCGCGTTCGGTCAGATCGACCTGGCCCTGACGTTGCTTCGCTTCCTGTTCGCGCGCGGCGGTGTCGGAGGACGCGGAATCGGGTTTCACTTCCTCCTGATCCACTTCGTCGGGATCGGGCAGTTGCTCCTGCGGCTGCAGTTGTTGTTCGGGTGGCGTTTCTTCCAACGGTTCGGGCAGCGTCTCTTCCGGTGGCGGTTCCTCCAGCGCCTCGGGCTGCGGCTCGGGTGGCGGTGTCGCCAGCGGCACGGGCTCGCGCCGCAGTGCGCTGCGGATGCTGCTCGGCAACGCATTCAGATCGACGACATCCGCGCTGATCGGCTCTCCCGCAGCGGAGGATGGCGGTGCGCGCCACAGCGATGCCGCCAGCAACAGCAGCAGCGGCACCAGGTGCAGCAACAGTGCGAAGACGACAGCCAGCGCGGTGTCGGCGCGGTTTTCGCGCATGGAACCTATTTCCCGTCCGCCGGCAGGCTGACCAGGCTCACCTTGGCGATGCCGGCGTCCTTGATCAGGTCGATGCCTTTCATCAGCGTCTGGTAGCTGGCCTCGCGCTCGCCGTTGACCAGCACCGTGGCGCCATCGTTCTGGCCATGGATGGCTTTCAGTTCCGCAATGATGTCGGCGGCGGTCATCTCGCGGTTCTTGCCGCGTTCCAGCATCAACGCGTAGCGACCGTCGGCGTAGACGCTGACGACGATCGGATCCTTCGGCGTTTCCAGGGATTTCGCGCGCGATTGCGGCAGGTTGATGTCGGTGCCGAGGTTCAGTAGCGGCGCGGTCACCATGAAGATGATCAGCAGCACCAGCATCACGTCGATGTACGGCACTACGTTGATCTCGGCTTTGAGCTTGCGCTTGCGGATGCGGCGCCCGGAGGCGGTGACGGCCATGCGGTTTCTCTCGATGTGCTGACGTCAGTACGACGGATTCAACGGTTCGCTGTTGCGTGCGGGGTCAGCGCTCAGGTGTCTTCGATATGCGCCTGGCGCTGCAGAATCGACGAGAACTCTTCGGTGAACGTGTCGTAGCGCACCGCGATGCGTTCCACCCGTGTGGCGAAACGGTTGTAGGCCCAGACCGCTGGAATCGCCGCGAACAGGCCCATCGCGGTCGCCAGCAGCGCTTCGGAAATGCCGGGCGCCACGGAGGCGATGGTCGCTTCCTTCATCGTGGCCAGACCATGGAACGACATCAGGATACCGAGCACGGTGCCGAACAGGCCGACGTAAGGGCTGATCGAACCGACGTTGGCGAGGAATTCGAGATTGTGTTCGAGGCCGTCGAGCTCGCGCGAGACGGTGGCGCGCATCGCGCGCTGCGCGCCTTCGAGCTGCGAGCGCGGATCCATGCCGCGGCGCTGACGCACGCGGTTGAATTCGCGCATACCGCCCTCGAAGATCGCTTCGAGACCGCTGATCTGCTGTTTGCGGCCGCTGGCTTCAGCGTAGATCCGACCGAGATCCGCACCGGCCCAGAAGCGCTCCTCGAAGCCGTCGGCTTCGTTCTGCGCGCGGTCCAGCACGCGTTTCTTGCGGAAGATGATGATCCAGGAAGCCACCGAGGCCAACAACAGCAGCGCCATCACGCATTGCACAGGAATGCTGGCATCGATCATCAATTGCAGATAATTCAGGCCGCCGCCTTGCGGAACGGTCGCGGCCGTGGCTTCGGACAACGGCTCGATCGCGGTGGCCTGCAGCAACATGGCAAATGAAGACATCATCGGTTACTCCGCTTTCGATTCTTTGATGTTTGCTTCCGGCGCCGCATCCTGCAGGGCTTTCAACGAAGGGTACAGCGCATCCGGGATCGGCCTCGGTTTGAAGTCGGTCGCGCGCAGTGCCGCGACCCGCACCTCGGCATCCAGCAGCCGCACGCCATCGCGTTCGATGGTCTGCGCGATCACCAGACTCGCGTGCCGGCATCGGCGCAACGACACGCCGACCTGCAACGCATCGTCCAGACGCGCCGGCAGACGGAAGTCGATCGACATCGCCCGCACCGCGAATACCAGATCGTGCTGCAGGCGCAGCTGTTCCTGGCCGTACCCGTGCGCGCGCAGCCATTCGGTGCGGGCGCGCTCGAGAAACGCCAGGTACTGCGCGTGATAGACGACGCCGCCGGCGTCGGTATCTTCCCAGTAAACGCGGACGGGGTGGGTGAATGCAGCGTTCATGTTGAAAGCCGTGCTGTCACGATGGTCGAACGTAACCCGGAACCGCTGCGAATACCGATGTCCGGTCTGCGGTTCCTATGCATCCGGCGTATCCACGAACAGCCCCGCCGCACCCGGCTTCGGCTTCAGACCGAGATGCCGGTAGGCCTTCTGACTGGCCATGCGCCCGCGCGCGGTACGCACGAGAAAGCCCTGCTGGATCAAGTAAGGCTCGATCACGTCTTCCAGCGTGCCGCGCTCTTCCGACAACGCCGCCGCCAGCGATTCCACGCCGACAGGGCCGCCGTCGAAGTTCTCGATGATTAGATTCAACAGCCGGCGATCAAGGTCGTCGAAGCCCTCCGGATCCACTTTCAGCATCGCCATCGCGGCGCGGGCGACGTCATGGTCGATATGCCCCGCCGCCTTGACCTGGGCGAAGTCGCGGACCCGGCGCAGCAGGCGGTTGGCGATGCGCGGGGTGCCGCGCGAGCGTCGGGCGATTTCATCGGCGCCCTCTGGGGCGCAGTCGATGCCGAGGATCTGCGCCGAACGACGCACGATCCGGGTCAGCTCTTCGGCGCTGTAGAACTCCAGCCTCTGGACGATACCGAAGCGGTCGCGCAGCGGCGCGGTCAGCAGCCCGGCACGGGTGGTGGCACCGATCAGGGTGAACGGCGGCAGATCGAGCTTGATCGAACGCGCTGCGGGACCCTCGCCGATCATGATGTCGAGTTGGAAATCCTCCATCGCCGGGTACAGCACTTCCTCGACCATCGGCGACAAGCGGTGGATCTCGTCGACGAAGAGCACATCGTGCGGCTGAAGATTGGTGAGCAGCGCGGCAAGATCGCCGGCCTTCTCGATCACCGGTCCGGACGTGACGCGCAGATTGACGCCGAGTTCGTTGGCGATGACATGGCTGAGCGTGGTCTTGCCCAGACCCGGGGGCCCGAAGATCAGCACATGGTCCAGCGCTTCGCCGCGACGCTTGGCCGCTTCGATGTAGATCGACATCTGCTCGCGCACCGGCTGCTGGCCGAGATACTCGTCCAGCCGCTTCGGGCGGATGGTGGCGTCGAGGACGTCCTCTTCGCGACTGGCGCCGCTGGCGATGATGCGGTCTGTGGTCATGCAGGGATTATGGCCGGAACGCCTCGCTTTTACTCCCTCCCTTTGCGCGCAGCGCAAGGGGAGGGTTGGAGAGGGGTTTGGTAAAGAACACTTCAAAGCCTCGGTGATCCGGCCGTATCCAGTACAACGGCACCCCACCCCGGCCCTCCCCTTGCGCTGCGCGCAAAGGGAAGGAGAAGAGCGTCAGATCTGCACCTGCGAACCCAGCTCGACCAGACGGTTTCCGGGAATCCGGAAGAAGCCGGTCGCCGAGGCAGCGTTGCGATGCATCAGCGCGAACAGCTTGTCGCGCCACACCGGCATGCCGCGATTGGCGCTGGCGATGATGGTTTCGCGGCTGGCGAAATAAGTGGTATCCATCGGGTCGAAATAGATGCCGCCCTTGTCGCAGCTGCGCATGAGCGCCAGCGGTACGTCAGGCGTTTCCATGAAACCGAATTTGATGACCACACGATAGAAGTCGTTGCCGATGGATTCGATATTCAGACGCTTGTCCTTCGGCGCGTGCGGCACGTTGAGGGTGTCGACGGTCAGGAACACGTTGCGCTCGTGCAGCACCTTGTTGTGCTTGAGGTTGTGCATCAACGCATGCGGCACCACGGTCTTGTCGGCGGTCATGAACACCGCCGTGCCCGGCACGCGCACCGGCGGCGCCAGCATCAGGCCCGGCAGGAACGTATCGAGCTGGATGCCTTCCTTGCGGATTTCGGCATGCAGCAGTTCGCGACCGCGCCGCCAGGTACGCATCATCGTGAATGCGGTGATGCCGATGAACAGCGGCACCCAAGCGCCGATACCGGAAAGCAACTTCGCGCCGTTGGCGATCAGGAACGCCAGATCGATCACCAGGAACAGCCCGCACAGCGGCAGGACCCAGCGCCGCGTGTCGGGCCAGCGGGTGTAGGCGACGATCGCCAGCAGCAGGGTGTCGATCAGCATCGTGCCGGTGACCGACAGGCCGTAGGCCGTGGCCAGCGCGGTCGAACTGCGGAATGCCAACACCAGCACGATCACCGCGATGAGCAGCATCCAGTTGATCGACGGCACGTAGATCTGGCCGATGGTGTCTTTCGAGGTGTACTTGATCGCCAGTCGCGGCAGGTAGCCGAGCTGGATCGCCTGACGGGTCACCGAGAATGCGCCGGTGATCACCGCCTGCGACGCCACCGCCGCGGCCACTGTCGCCAGCACCAACATCGGGATCTGCGCCCAGTCGGGGATCGACATGTAGAACGGATTGGCGACCGCCGCAGGATTCGCCAACAGCACGGCGCCTTGGCCGTAATAGTTCAGCACCAGCGCCGGCAGCACGAAAGCGAACCAGCCCCAGCGGATCGGTTTCTTGCCGAAATGCCCCATATCGGCGTACAGCGCCTCGCCGCCGGTCACAGTCAGCACCACCGCGCCGAGAATCAGCACCGCATGCCAGTTGTGGGTGGCGAAGAAATTCCACGCCCAATACGGGTTCATCGCCTTCAACACGATCGGGTTCTGCGCGATGTTGTAGATACCGAACGCCGCCAGCACGATGAACCAGGTGATCATCACGGGGCCGAACGCCTTGCCGACCTTCTCCGTTCCGAAGCGCTGCATCGCGAACAGCCCGCACAGGATCACCAGACTGATCGGCACCACCCAGTGCTTGAACACCGGCGAAATCACTTCCAGGCCCTCGACCGCGCCGAGCACGGTGATCGGCGGCGTGATCATGCCGTCGCCGAAAAACAGCGCCGCACCGAAAATGCCGAGAATGCCGACGGCGTAACTCAAGCGCGAGCCCGCCTTGAGACTGCGCTGCGCGAGCGCGGTGAGCGCCATGATCCCGCCCTCGCCTTCGTTGTCGGCGCGCATGATCACGATCACGTACTTCAATGTGACCACCAGCAGCAGCGACCAGAACCCGAGCGACAGCAATCCTTTGACCGTTGCCGCGTCGGGCGTCAGCCCGAAATGCGGGTGGAACATTTCCTTGATGGTGTACAGCGGGCTGGTGCCGATGTCGCCGAACACCACGCCGACCGCGCCCGCGACCAGCGCGACCATACCGGCCGATCCGTGTCCGCCATTGGAATGGGATGTGTCTTGTTTGGAAGCTTGGCTCATCGAAAGAATCTGCCGTAATCGGCGCACGGGGCGACGGGGAAGGGGCTCAGCGCAGTGCGGACTGCAGCGCTTTGCGGATGATGGCGGCGGCATCGTCGCCGGCTGCAGTGGCGTCGCGCGCCATCCGCGCGGCCTCCACGGGTTTGTAGCCGAGCTGCAGCAGTGCGCTGGTGGCTTCGGATTGCGCGTCTGCGCCGATGCCGAGGCTCGCGGTGGCGCTGCCGGTGACGAAATCCGCTGCACGGTCGCGCAGTTCCACCACCATGCGCTCGGCGGTTTTCTTGCCGATGCCGGGAATGCGGGTCAGCGCGGTCACGTCGCCGGTCTGGATCAGTCGCGCGAATTCGTCGACGCTCGCGCCCGACAGCACCGCCAGCGCGATCTTCGCGCCGATCCCGCTGACTTTCTGCACGTCGCGGAACAGCCTGCGCTCGGATTCGCGCAGGAAGCCGTACAGCGAGACGCTGTCTTCCTTCTGCGCGTAATGCGTGAACAGCAGCACTTCACGACCGAGCTCCGGCAGGTCGTAGATGGTGCTCATCGGCGCTTCGAGTTCGTAACCGACGCCGTGGACATCGACCACCAGCCAGGGCGGTTGCTTGTGGATGAGCGTGCCTCTGAGACGACCGATCATGACTTCACTTCCTCCACGCCTGGCGCGCATTCACGCCGAGGCGCAATGCGGTGGCGCGCACGTGCGCGTGGGTGATGGCGACCGCCAGCGCATCGGCGGCATCGGCCTGCAGCTTGCCCTTGAGGTTGAGCATCATGCCGACCATGTGCTGGATCTGGGCCTTGTCGGCGCCGCCGGTGCCCACCACCGCCAGCTTCACTTCCTTCGCCGCGTATTCGTGCACCGGCAGATCGCGCTGGACCACGGCGCAGATCGCCGCGCCGCGGGCCTGGCCGAGTTTCAGCGCCGAATCCGGATTGCGGGCCATGAATACCTTCTCGATCGCCACTTCGTCGGGGCGATGGGTCTCGATGATCTCGGTCAGCCCGTCGAGCAGACGCTTCAATCGCAGCGGAAAATTGTCGCGGGTATCTTCGTCGGCGGACAGCAGATTCAGCGGCGCGTGGAACACGTGCGTGGTCCTGCCCGCCGCGTCGACATCGATGATGCCCACGCCGGTGCGCTGCGAACCGGGGTCGATGCCGAGGATACGGGTGACGGGGTGCATGCTAGCGTGCGCCAACAAGGCGCATGCTGCGCCCCGGAACGCCCGGCCACGGATGGCCGGGCCGGGGTTTCTGAAACCCCGCTCGTTTCGCCATGGATGGCAACGGAAGCGACATGCGGCGTACGGTGATGTCCGAAGGCTCAGACGTACGCGTCTTGGCCAAGTTCGGCGTTGGAATACACGCTCTGCACATCGTCGAGGTCTTCGAGCCAGCGCAGCAGTTTCACGACCTGCTGTGCGGTCTCGCCGGCGACGGCGATGTCGTTGTCGGCGCGATACGAGACTTCGGCGAGATCGGGTTTCAAACCGGCGGTTTCCATCGACGTCTTCACGGTGGCCAAGGCGTCGGCCGCGGTCATCACATCGATGGCGCCGTCTTCGGGATACACCACCACGTCGTCGGCGCCGGCGTCGATCGCTGCTTCGGTGATTTTCTCTTCATCGGCGCCCGCCGCGAACGACAGCACGCCGAGCTTCTTGAACATGAACGACACCGAGCCCTCGGTGCCCATGTTGCCGCCGCATTTGCTGAAGGCATGACGCACATCGGCGACGGTGCGGACCTTGTTGTCGGTGAGGCAGTCGACGATCACCGCGACGCCGCCCGGGGCATAGCCCTCGTAGCGCACTTCCTCGTATTCGACACCTTCGAGTTCGCCGGTGGCTTTCTTGATCGCGCGTTCGATCACTTCCTTGGTCATATTGACCGCAAGACCCTTGTCGATCGCGGTCCGCAGGCGCGGATTGGTGCTGATATCGCCACCGCCGGCGCGCGCGGCGACGCCGATCTCGCGAATGATCTTGGTGAAGATCTTGCCGCGCTGCGCGTCGACCGCGTTCTTGCGCGCTTCGATGGAAGGACCTCTGCCCATGAACGTCCGGTGCCTGTGCGAATGCCAAGCCGACGATTTTACCCCTATCCCGCGACCGCTGCGGTTGGTTCAGTCGCCAAAACGGCCGTGGAGGAGGAAGCGCGCGGTCTGACGGGCGGCATCCGCCGACAGGACCAGCCCACTGTGACTGGCCGGAACGGTGCAATGGTCGGTCAGGCCCGCGAGCCGGGTCTCGGCTACGCTGACGGTGCCGTCGGATTCGCCGTCCATGCGGGCGAACAAGCCACCGACCCCGCGCGCCCGGTTGCCGGCGACCACACCCACCTCGACCGGCCCCTGCCAGGGTGCGCAGCCGGTTTCGAGCAGGCTGCGGCTGCGGCCCAGCACCAACGACAGCGGCGCGCGACGACCACTCATCGCGGCCGCGACCCCGCTGCCGCGCAGCGGCGAACCGAGGCAGACCACCCGTTTCACCCGGAGATCCGGCGCGCGGCGCAGCGCTTCGAGGATGACCAGGCCGCCAAGGCTGTGGCCGACCAGCAGCTCGACCGGTTTGCGGCGCAGATGCGCGATCAGGCGATCGCCGGCGTGCTCGGGATCGCGAAGGATGCTGTCGTAACCGAACAATTCGGGGGCCAGGCCCTCACGACGCAGTCGCACCGCGAACGGCGCCAGCCAGTGCCGGGCGTTCCAGATGCCGTGGACAAGCAGGACGCGCGGCGGCGATTGTGTGACGCGATCAGTCATGTGCATTCCGTTCCATGTCGTTCGACGATACCTGCGGATCGTGTCCGGAAGATATTCCGGCCCGCCCCTCGATCAACACCACGGATGCCTCGATCGCATCGGCGATATGTTGCCCGACCAATGCGCAGCCTGCCTGGTTGTAGTGCACGCCGTCGGGAAGCAGCAGGGTGTCGAGCGGCGCCTCCGACAGCAAACTGTGAAGATCGTGGATGCGGAACCCGAAACCGCGCGCCAGCGACTCCGACCGCCGGTTGTATTCGAGCAGATCCGTCCGATACCGCCGCGATGCCTTGCTGCGGTTGTGAATCGCCTCGTCGATCGGCGTACTGGTGGCCCAGACGACCGCCGCGCCGCTGGCCGCGAGATGGGCGAAGATCTTCCGGAGATTGGCGGCATATTCCTCCGCAGAGCTGACCGGACGATCCCGGCCCGGGTCGTACCGGATGTCGTGCAGGCCGCAATTGATGTGGACCAGATCGACTTCGCCGCGCGGTACCCAGTCGCCGATGCATTCGGCCACCTTGTGCGACGACTCGCAGTTCACCGGCGGCGACATCAGCCGGATGCGCTGCGGCAGCCGTTCGCGAACGAAGGGCTCGGCGTGCATGCGGATGGAATCGCCGATGAGTGCGACTTTCATGATGACGGTCTAACGCTGCGGGCTGCGGCGCAGGATGAATTCGTGGTCGTTGGTGGCGCCGACCGGGAACAGGTATTCGCCGACCTTCTCGAAACCGTAGCGGCCGTAGAACCGCTGCGCCCCGAAGTTCTCGCTCCACACGCCGATCCACAGCGTGCGCGGTCCATCGCGCAGCAGCCAGTCGAGCACGGCCTGGAACAGCTTGCCGCCCCAGCCGCCGTTGTGCGCGGCTTCGAGGATGTAGAGCCGCTTCAGCTCGCCATCGCCGTCCGCCACGTCGGGATGCGGCAACCCGCAGGGACCGGCGACCGCATGACCGATCGCCTCGCCATCGCGCTCCAGCAGCCAGATCGCGTAGTGCTCGTCGTCGAGGAGCGCGCGTTGCGCATCCAGCGAATAGCTGTTGCCGAGGAAATACGCCAAGTCTTCCGACGGATACAGATGGCCAAAGGTCTCGGTGAAATTGCGCCGCGTGATGTCGACGACGCGTTCGGCGTCGGCGGGCGTGGCGCGGCGGATGGTGGTGGTCATATGGATGGCCTCGAATCGATTTTGTAGGAGCGGCGGAAGCCGCGACAGGCCACGGCGAACTTTGTCGCGGCTTCCGCCGCTCCTACAAAAACATCATGCTTTCGGCGGGCGCACCTGCACATGCACCTCGGCCAGCTGCACGTCCGGGATCGGCGACGGCGCGCCGGTCATCAGGCACTGCGCGGAGGTGGTCTTGGGGAAGGCGATGACGTCGCGAATCGATTCGGTGCCGGCCATCAGCGCGGCGATGCGGTCGATGCCGAAAGCGATGCCGCCATGCGGCGGCGCGCCGTAGCGCAGCGCGTCCAGCAGGAAACCGAATTTCAGCTCGGCTTCTTCGCGGCCGATGCCGAGCAGATCGAACACCGCCGACTGCATCGACGAACGGTGGATACGGATCGAACCGCCGCCGATCTCGTTGCCGTTGAGCACCATGTCGTAGCCGCGCGACACCGCGGTCTTCGCGTTCGCGCGCAGGTCGGCTTCGTCGTCGACCGCAGGCGCGGTGAAGGGGTGATGCAGGGCGACATAGCGCTGCGCTTCGTCGTCCCATTCGAACATCGGAAAGTCGGTGACCCACAGCGGCTTCCATGCGGCTTCGACCAGATTCAGATCCTTGCCGAGTTTCAGGCGCACCGCGCCCATGAAATCGCTGGCGGTCTTGTAGTTCGCAGCACCGAAGAAGATCGCGTCGCCGCTCTGCGCGCCGGTGGCCTGCACGATGGCGGCAAGCGTGGCGTCGTCGAGGAACTTGGCGATCGGCGAATTGATGCCTTCGCGACCCTTGGCGGCGTCTTCGATCTTCATCCACGCCACACCCTTTGCGCCGTACTTGGCGGCGTGCGCGCCGAGATCGTCGATCTGTTTGCGCGAGAACACCGCGCCGCCCGGTGCGCGCAGCGCGACGACACGGCCGTCCTCGTGGTTCGCCCAGTCTGTGAACACCTTGAATTCGCAAGTCTTCACCAGCTCGGCGATGTCGGTGAATTCCATCGGATTGCGCAGATCGGGCTTGTCCGAACCGTAGCGGCGGATCGCTTCGGCGTAGGTCATGCGCGGAAATTCTCCGAGATCGACGTCCATCACTTCGCGGAAGATCTCGCGGATCATCGCTTCGGTGGCGTCCTGCACGTCGCGCTCGCCCACCCACGCGAACTCCATGTCGAGCTGGGTGAATTCCAGCTGGCGATCGGCGCGCAGCGCTTCGTCGCGGAAGCAGCGCGCGATCTGGTAGTAACGATCGAAGCCCGCCACCATCAGGATCTGCTTGAACAGCTGCGGCGACTGCGGCAATGCGTAGAACTCGCCCGGATGCATGCGCGCGGGAACCAGAAAATCGCGCGCGCCTTCGGGCGTGGCCTTGGTGAGGATCGGGGTTTCGATGTCCTGGAAACCCCGCGCGTCCAGCCAGCGGCGCAGCGCCTGCACCAGCTTGATGCGGGTGCGCATCATCGCCTGCATCTCGGGGCGGCGCAGATCGAGATAGCGGTACTTCAACCGCGTTTCCTCGCCCGCGTTCTCGTGGGCGTGGAACGGCAGCGGCTCGGCCTTGTTCAGTAACTCGATGACGGTCGGAATGATTTCGATCCTGCCGGTCCTGATCTTGTCGTTCACCGCATGGCGCGCACGCACGGTGCCGGTGATGCGCAGGCAGTCTTCGTTGCCAAGGGCGCTGGCGGCCTTGAACAGCTCCGGCTGGTCGCTTTCGATCAGCACCTGCACGATGCCCTCATGGTCGCGCAGATCGACGAAGACCTGATGGCTCTGGACGCGGGCGGTGTTGACCCACCCGCAGAGAGTGACGGTCTGGCCGGTCAGGGCCTCGTCGACGAGGCCGCAAAAGTGGGTACGCATGGGGGCTCCGGGTGTAGGATCGTCCGGCGCTTGGCCGGTCAGCCGCGCATTTTAGCGGGTGCGGCGGCCGAGCGCGCCGGCGGTGCGTTCCGCGTTGCGGAGACCCGTCGGCCCGAACTGCAGGCGGCCGCTCTATCGAGCGTCCGTTCGCAATCGTCCGCCACGAAGGAGTCCGAAATGAAAGGTGTGCTCACACGCGTGTTCGCCGTCGCGCTGCTCGGTCTATGCGCCCTGCCGGCGGCGGCGCAGCAGATCCAGGCCAAGGCCTACGCACCCGAACGGGTCTGGGAACTCCCAGTGACGGATCAGCGCCGGGTCATCGCCCTCGAATACAGTGACCAGTCCGGCGGCAGGACCATCCCCGATGAACAGATGCGCTTCTATCTGGACCAGGTGCGGCTGTCGAACTGGACCTTCCAGCAGATCAGGAACGACATCGCACAATCGCTCGGCGGCACCGGCAGCGGGTATCCGTCTACCGGCGGCATTGATACGGTCCGCTGCGAAAGCACAGACGGCCGCCAGCGCACCTGCCCCACGCCGTGGCAGACCGAATCGCGCCTGAGCCGGCAACTGTCGTCCAGCGCTTGCATTGCCGGCCAGAACTGGTCGTCCAGCCGCGGCCAGGTCTGGGTCAGCGGCGGCTGCCGGGCCGAATTCTCCGCACTGGTCACCAACGCGGGCGGCGAGATCAGCTGCGAAAGCAGCGACGGCCGGCCGCGCACCTGTGCCACACCGTGGCCCGGCAGCTCCGACCTGCTGCGCCAGATCTCCGGCACGCCCTGCGTCGCCGGCCAGAACTGGTCGTCCAGCCGCGGCGAAGTCCGGGTGACCGGCGGCTGTCGCGGCGTCTTCGTGCCGATGGCCGAGTCGCTGTCGAAGGAAATCCGCTGCGAAAGCAGCGACGGCCGATACAAGCAGTGCGGGGCCAATCTCTATGGAAACGCGGATCTGATCCAGCAGTTGTCCGACCGCCGTTGCATCGAAAACACCAACTGGGGCCTGCGCGGCGGTTCGATCTGGGT
>JBEBKD010000023.1:0-47051 GCA_040079515.1 Lysobacteraceae bacterium | reverse complement strand
GTCGTGATGGTGGGGTTCGCTACGCTCACCGCTACCCTACGAAGCTGTTGATTGCTTCCAAACGATAGGATGCTTGCGATGCATGTGAAACACATCACCCCGATCTTGAATGTCTCCAACCTGGCGCAGAGTTTCGCCTGGTTCGAAAAGCTGGGCTGGAAGAAAGGCTGGGAGTGGGGCGAACCGCCGAGCTTCGGCGGCGTGAGTTCGGGGCACTTCGAGATTTTCCTGTGCCGCGATGCACAAGGCGGCCGTGGGCAGAGCGGTTACGCGGCTACCTTCGGTCCGGACTCCAACGAGGCCGCAGAGAAAGGCGTGTGGATGTCGATCTGGGTCGACGATGTGGATGCGGTGCACCGCGAATGCCTGCAGCACGGCATCGAGGTGACGTGGCCGCCCACCGACATGCCATGGAATGTCCGCGAAATGCATATCCGCCATCCGGACGGGCATGTGTTCCGGATCAGCCGCGGGATCGTAGGCGCTCAGGAATGACGGCGCGTGTCTGATTCGGCGATTCCGTTCATTGCCTGCGCGATCACGACAGGCGCCGTGCTGTGGCAAGCCCACAGGATCCGCATGGGGTTGATGTCCGCAAGTGGCCGCGCGTGCAGGGTACGGTGCTGGAAGCACAGTTCGACGAAATGGAAGTGCGCGACGACGACGGCAACGATGAGGCGATCTACAGCGCGCACATGCGCTATGAATACCACGCGCATGGTCGCCGCTACGTGTCCGGCATTTCACTTGGCGTCCGACGCGTCTGTTGCACCAGACTCTGGCCTATTCGTTGCTGACTGGTATTCGACGCGGTCAGCGGATCGATGTGCATGTCGATCCGCGCAATCCCGCGAGGGCGGTGGTATTGCCCGGTATCGACATCGGCAACCGTGTCCGATTCGGACTGAGCATGCTGGCGCTGGTCGGTTCGCTGATCTGGGCGGCGGTCTGACGCCTTCCCTGCGTCGGCATCCTGAACCCTCATCAATGGCTTTGCTGACCGACGATGAAGGTCACCGGGAAGGCCAACGCGGGAAACGCCTGAGTAGCCCGATGGCCTTCGAGACCGAGGATCCGATCAGGCATGTGCGCGACTGCTCCATCACGGACAGAAGCCGAAGGCTTCGCCAACAGGCCGGAATGCGTTCGCAATCTCGACCCTGATCAAAAAGCGGTTGGCGATCGGGCGAAGTCCAGATGTGCTGGACTATGCCTCGAAGTCATCCAGTGGCTTCACCACCGAAAACTTCTCCTTCTGCAATTTTCCTTCCAGTGGCGGGAATTCAAGTGGTTCGACCTTGGTCCCGGTATCGGGCAGACGGTCCAGGAAGTCGCGGATCAAGGTCAGCCGCCCGCGCTTCTGGTCGTTGAAATCGACGAGTGTCCACGGTGCGTACTTGGTATGCGTCGCCTTGAGCATGGCTTCGCGGGCTTTGGTGTAATCGCCGTAGCGGGTGCGCGCTTCGAGATCGATCGGCGACAACTTCCAGCCTTTCAGCGGGTCCGCGCGGCGCTCGGCGAAACGCGCTTCCTGTTCATCCTGATCGCAGCACAGCCAGTACTTGAACAGCAGGATGCCATCGTCGATCAGCATCTGTTCGAACACCGGCGCCTGCTTGAGGAAGGCTTTCACTTGCTTGTCGTCGGCGAAGCCCATGACCTTCTCGACGCCTGCGCGGTTGTACCAGCTGCGGTCGAACAGCACGAGTTCGCCGGCGGCGGGCAGATGCGCCATATAGCGCTGGAAATACCACTGGGTGCGTTCGCGGTCGTTCGGTTTGGGCAGGGCGACGATGCGGCTCTGGCGCGGGTTGATGTGCGCGCTGATCGCATCGATCACGCCGCCTTTGCCGGCGGTGTCGCGGCCTTCGATGATGACGAGGATGCGCTGGCCGCTCTGCGATGCCCAACGCGCCATCTGCGCGAGTTCGCGCTGCATCGGCTCCAGCAGTTCCTCGTATTCCTTGCGTTTGAGCTTGCTCATGCGGTCACCTTGCGGCTGCGTTTCGCGGATGCGCGTTTGCGCGCGGGGCGAGCGTGGGCTTCTTCATCGGGCACGCCGGCGGCCATGCTGCGCGCGACTTCCAGCAGGGCGCCCTGCTGCTTGCTGTTGAGTGTGCGGTACGAGGCCAGCAACTCGTGCTCGCCCTTGGTGCGTGCGGGGTCCAGGGTGCTGGCGAGTTCCGACAGCAGCGCGCCCGCCGGTACGCCGAAAGTACGGGCGAGGGCGTCGACCTGATCGCGGCCGGGCATCTTCTCGTCCTTCAGCCAGGCGCTGACGGTGCTGACGCCGGCGCGCGGGATGGCGGTGGCAAGGTCGGTGACGCTCAGGCCGGTGGCCTTGGTGAGCAATCGCAAAGTGGTGCCGATGGACATGTTCATCACTCCTTGAGCCGCGGGCGCAGCGTGGCGAGGTTGCAGGGTCTGGTGCGCGCGTCGAGCTGCGCACGCACGATCTTCTCCCAGGCGGTGCGACAGGCCGAGGTGGAGCCGGGGAGGGCGAAGAGAAAGGTGCCATTGGCGAGGCCGGCGAACGCACGCGACTGCAGCGTCGAGGTGCCGATCTCCTCGAAGCTCAGCGCGCGGAACAGTTCGCCGAAGCCGGGCATCTGCTTGTCGAGCAGCGGCAGCAGTGCTTCGGGTGTCGAATCGCGGCCGGTGAAGCCGGTGCCGCCGGTGACGAGGATACCGTCGACGGCGGGCTCGGCGATCCATTGCGATACCCGCGCACGGAGACGGTATCGGTCGTCGGGCAACAGGGCGCGATCATGCAGGCGGTGGCCGGCGTCTGCCAGGGCGGTGGCGAGGTAGTCGCCGGAGCTGTCGTCGGCGAGGCTGCGCGTGTCGGACACGGTCAGCACGCACAGCGAGAGGGGAATGAAGTCGTGGACAGCGGTCATGGGCCGCAGCGTAGCAGCGGCGTCGGCGGACCGGTAGGGTAATAGCCGGACGCTGGAGGAGCGGGAGGGCGATACCCCGGCAATCTCCAAAGCCAAGGTACACATGTAAAACGATACCCGCAGCGGCTCCGGGCCCGGCCGACGGCGGTCCGCAGCAGCGATCCACAGGGCTGGCGCGGAATCAGTTCGCCGCAGTCGACACCATTCGCTGGTTGGGCGAACCATTGCCTTTTGGCAGCGAGTACGACAAAACGCGCCAAACGATGTTGGGCATCATCAACGATGCGGGGTGCGCCAGAAGATTCGCCACCCTGAAGAATCGTTGGCAGACGAAGGGGTCGAAAGATGCAACCGCATGGACGCGGTCGAGATAGCGACCGAGGAGGCCAAAGCCCATCTGCCGAGGCGAGTCGACCTGCGGGAAGCGATAGTCTTCGCTGGTGACGATCATCCACGGCATGTCGATGATGCGACCGGCCCGTCGAAAGAATCGCCGCGACAGGCTTTTCATGCCCTCCGCAAGGCATTCGTCCAGCGCCTTCGCTTCCATTGCAGCCACCGACATGCCTTGACCATAAATGGGGTTGAAGCTGCAGATGGCGTCGCCCAGGACCAGATAGCCGGATGGGAAGTCGCGCATCCGTTCGTAATACCGGCGCTGGCTTGCAGGGAACCGATAGATTGCGATCTCGGACAGCGGTTCAGCGGAGCAGACGAGTTCATGCACGGCCGTTACCGGCAGCGTCGCTGCGAAATTCCGCCAACCCAGCTCGTCCGCTGGCGGAAAATCACCGACGATGCCGCCAAGCGTCACGATCCAACGGTCGTCTTCGACACCGAAGACGACGGCACATCGCGTGCCTTCCGGAGGTGTACTGGATACGATGGCTCCCAAGGCGTCGAAAAGCTCGCCGGGCTTGCGCTGAAACACGCGAGTGGCGTAACCGATATCGATTTTGATCGTTTGTTCTTCGGCCCGGCCATAGCCCATCTCTTCCAGCCACTGCTGGGAATGCGAGCCGCGGCCGGTCGTGTCTACGATGAGGTCCGCATCGATCGTGCTGCGGTGCGCATCATCGCGACGCTGAACGATCAGTCCTGTGACTTTTCGCGAAGCGGTATCGAACACCGGTTTGATCGCATCGGTGCCTTCGATGAAAACCACGTTGTCGAGCGCCTTGACGCGGCGCCGAACTGCGGCTTCGAGGGCCGGCCGGCTGACGCTCATGCCAGGAATGTCGGAGAATTGACGTACTTTCCATCTGCTGCCATGGAACCAGACCAGATCGCCTGCGACATCGCCCAAGCGCGCCCCGGATGCCGACAATTCGTCCATCATGCCCGGAAAATAATCGTTCAACACGCGGTACCCTCCGGAAAGCAGGCCGTGCGCGTGCAGCGCCTGAGGTGTGCCCTTGCGTTGCGCAGCGTCGGCGGGCAAGACATCCCGTTCCACTACGCACACATGTTCGAAATGCGAGGAAAGGGCACGTGCGGTCAATAACCCGCTCAAACTCGCGCCGATAACGACAGCAGTGGAATTGGTCTGAGGCACAGTCGATGACTCGCTAGAAAATGTTGGTGGTCCGTGGGCGCGGGCGTCATCTGCACTGGCAAGATCGCAGCGCGAATCAGCTCACGCGTGTC
The DNA here is from genome assembly GCA_040079515.1 of Lysobacteraceae bacterium. Lineage (GTDB taxonomy): Bacteria > Pseudomonadota > Gammaproteobacteria > Xanthomonadales > Xanthomonadaceae > Lysobacter_I. The sequence continues at coordinate 42,504 of JBEBKD010000023.1, read as the reverse complement.
GAAGACATGTATGGGCATGCCCGCCAGGAATGCCGCTGGCCGACGGTCTCCGGCATGTCGAACACAGCGACCGATCAGCCGAAGATCGATCGCGATGCTCCATCAGGAACGGGTCCTACAGGTCCACGCCGATGGTTCTCACCCAGGCGAAGACTTCGCCGTAACGCGCCTGCACTATCTCTTGATAATGAGGCTTGCTGCGTGCTTCCTCGATCAACGCAGGATCGTTCAGGTCACAAGGCAAGGGGAACGACGTGTACTGCTGGATCGCAGGCACGGCGTGAACGATGGAAAGGATCATGTCGCGCAGTTTCGCGCGAATCTCCGCGGTGGCCTCCGGCGGGGTGCGCGCGAACCAGGCCTCGGCGATCGTTTTGCCGAAATGAAGGTGACGGACTTCCTCGATATGATGCGCGCGAGTCATGGCGCGAGTGAGCGGGTCCACTTCGTCGGACTGCGTCGACAGCATCACTTTGCATTCGGCAAGCCACTCGATCAGCAATGTGAATGTGATGCCGACTTCCGGCTCCGCATTCAGCAGCTTCTCGACGAGTTTGTAGAAAAATTCGTTCTTTTCGTGTTTCTCGAGATCGGCCAATTTGAGATATCGGTTGAACATCATGATGTGCAGGAATTCTTCCCGGGAGAAGACCATCATGTATTCATGGATTTCCGGACTCATCCTCGAACCATGACTGACGAGATAGGTCGAGAACAGCTGTGGAATCAATTGTTCCAGATTGATGAACATGCTGATGTCGCGAGCGGCTTCGAGCCAAGTCAATTCGGTTCGCTGCTCGTGCGTCAGCTTCGACCATACCGATGTGTTGTACAGCCAGACCTGATCGAATCTCTTCGCCGGTCTGGTCTTGTCGCATCCGAGCTCCCACGGCACCGAGCGGTGGTAGTCCATGGGTTCCCGTAGGGATTTCGCGATCAGTTGCTGGATGGTTTCATTCGTTTTCTGATTGTCTGCCCCGGCCATTCTTGGGGCCTGTGGGGTCGAACTGGTCGATTCGCTCGCGACGCTGTTCATTGCTTGTGCTCCGTTGCTGGTTCTATTGGTGTTGGCGTGCGTCAGATGATTCCAAGATCCCTGCACCAGTCGTTGATCTGTTTGAAACGAACGGCGTTGAGCGCCGCGTTGGCTTCGGAAGTCTGCACTGCGTTGATCGCCGCCTCATCGTCGGGCTGAATCGGAAAACGGAACGATGTGTAGCGGGCGATATCGGGGTTGTAGTTGTAGACGCGGTGCAAGCCCTGCATCAGTTTTCCGAGATGCGCACGCGCCTGCGCCGCCTCGGCTTCCGGGGCGCGGTCGAAATACTCTTCGCCTATCTTCTTGCCAAACGCGATATGCCGCAGCTCTTCGGCATGATGCTCGCGGAACAGCGTTCGCGTCAGCGGCTCGACAGTGTCGCTTTGAGTGCCGTGCATTACCGCAAGCTCAGCGGTCCATTCGATCAGCAGAGTGAACATGATTCCGATCTCGGGCCGCATTTTCGGCAGTTGCAGCGAGAGCGAGGCATAACTGCCCGGTCGCGGGAACCAGGGGAGCTCGGATGTCTTGAGGTAGCGATGAAACGCCATGATGTGCGTGAGCTCTTCCCGGGCGAAGATCATCAAGTATTCGTAAACCAACGGGCTCAGCGACTCACGGTAGTCGTTGACGTAGCCGGCATACACGGTCGGTATGACATGCTCGAGATGTATGAACATGCTGGCATCGCGAGCGGTCTCCAGCCACGCCGTCTCCAGTTTTTGTTCTTCGCTGAGCTGGTCTGCCCACTCTGTCCCGTGCACCCACAATTGGTCCATCAGCTTCGGCGGACGCGACTTGTCGACACCGGATTCCCATGGCAGGAAAGTTTCCAGATCGATGTATTTCTTGTGGGAAATATCGACGAGGCGCGAAAACAATTTCTGCGTGTCCGCGCTCGGCGAGGTCATGACGGAGCCGGCGATATCGATTGCTTCCATGATTGCTTCCTTGTGTTGTGGAGGATCAAGCTTTCTTCAGTACGATGGCCGCATTCGAGCCGCCAAAGCCGAAGCTCAGGTTGAGTGCATACTCGATTCCCGGGTCATGACGATGCGTGTTCGGCGTGTAATCCAGGTCGCACTCGGGATCTGGATCGTTCAAGTGAATGGTCGCCGGGATCATTCCGGTCTGCAGGGTTTTCAGGCAGAAAATCGCCTCCAGCGACCCTGCCGCGCCTATCAGGTGTCCGGTGTAGGATTTCGTGCTGGATATGGCTGTCGAGTAAGCCGAATCGCCGAGCGCCATCTTGATCGCATTCGACTCGTTGAGATCGTTCAGGGGAGTGGAAGTGCCGTGCGCATTGATATAGTCGATGTCCGCAGCGCTTATTCCGGCCTGGTTGCACGCGCTGCGGATCGCCATGACTCGAGCCATCATGTCTTCCGCAGGAGCGGTATAATCTTTCGCATCCGTGAAATTCGCGTAGCCGACGATTTCGCCCAGGATATCGGCGTTGCGGTTTTTCGCGGAATCGTAGTCCTCCATGACCAGAATTGCGGATCCTTCCGACAAGACAAAGCCGCTGCGCTTCTTGTCGAAGGGGCAGCAGGCGGACGATAAGCCTTCCTGTTCCTTGCTGAGTGCTTGAAGTACGTCGATCGACCAGACATTGAACTGTCCGCGAAGCGACTCGCTACCGCCGGCGATCATCATGTTCGCCCGACCGCTCCTTATGATCTCATAGGCGTCGCCCAATGCGATTGTGCCGCTCGCGCACGCGGCGACCGGCGTGTTCTGATAACCGCGCATCCGCCAGTTCATCGCGACAGCGCCGGTGGCGATGCTGTTCATCGACATGAGCGTCGAGAACGGCGAAGAAAATCCATGGTTCATGTATTCTTCGTTGTTGATATTGACGGAATCGCATCCGCCCCAACCTGTGCCTACGATGACGCCACGATCGAACGGGTCATGGAATCTGTCCATCTCGGATGCGTTGCCGAATGCCATTTCTATGGCTTCGTGGGCCGCTACCAGCGCGTGACGACCGAATGTCGGGACCGCCCTGAGCAACGATTTCTTGAATGGTTTCAATCCCGACTTGTCTTCATTCACGAAACCGAAGAAACGGGCGCCGATCTTCTCGTCTTTGAATTCATGACGGGCATATCCTGGCTTGCACTCGATGATGCTGTCCCAGATGCTGGGGACGTTGACTCCGGACGACGTGACGGCGCCATATCCGGTAACGACCACTCTGCGTTGTGTTGCCATGGAATTCGCGTCCTCAGCCTTGAACGGATGCCGCATGTTTCGGACTGGAAGCGTTAAAGATTGCGTTAACGACATCAGCAAGAGAATCCGGCACGATCAGAAGGCGGCGTTTGTCGGGCATGCCGCTCCATTTTTCAGCTTCCGAGTGGGGGTCGCACGGTTCGATGATTTCCGGCCATGCGCCCGCCAGTATAGAATTCACTGCAATGAAGTCCTTCTGGCTTTCGGGGACTGATGCCATGGGATAAATAGCGTCCTCCGGACACTCGGACACGCAGAGGTGACAATCAATACAATCGATCGGGTCGATCACCAGGAAGTTATCGCCTTCGCGAAAAGCATCGACAGGACACACGCTGATGCATGTGCCATGTTTGCAATTGATACAACTCTCCGTAACCACGTATGTCATGCGTTGTACTCTCCATGTTCCGAACTTTGTAGTTGCATTGCGAGCGACGATGATCGCTGTTGCTCCGGTTGCCAACTGTTTCTGCATGAGATGGAAATCATCGTCCTGGCGCGTGCGGACTTAGACGGCCGATACCATTCGATCGCTATCGATGCGCTCGTATGGCGGATTGACCGGCGCGCCATGAAACATGGCGCGGGCTTTCGCTTCCGCATATCCGAAGGCGGCTTCGTAACTTGGACCGGCGACCCAGGCACTGAGAAAATGCACCCCGGCGAGCGGGAAACGATAGTGGAAGTGGTGAGCGGTGGCCGGTCCGGGGCCGACATGAGCGCCATAACCGGCGCCGAAGTCGTTGTTCGTATAGCGGCGATACGTGTGTGGAGACGATACCTCCATATATCGAATCCTGTTTCGGAAATCCGGCCTTCGTTCTATGAGCCGTTGAGCGAGCGTTTCGCACACCCGCTTTTTTTTTGCGCGATAAGCCGGCGTCTTTCTCTGCGGCCAATGCTGCATCACATCGAGTACATTCAGGATCACGACATGGCCGCCGTCCTTGTCGAGTTTGTGGTAATTGGTCGCTTCCATGGGTGAATAGCGCCAGTAGGCTTCCTCCATCGTGCGCTCGTCGAATGCGCTTTGATGCGAGCGCTCTCGTAGAGAAGCTGCGATATGAGGGGGGGCTTCGAAGAATATCGTTTCGCTGAGCGGAAGACCGAGTTCCTCGGGAGGAACGTCCGTGACCAGATATACGGTTGTCGTTGATAAAGAGGGTTTGAGTTTCGACACTTTCTCGATTGTTTTTTCCAGATGATTTCGACTCGATGAGAACAGATTGTTCAGCGCGTACTGCGGCGCAGCATTGATGATAATGTGATCTGCATGAAACTCGCGCTTCCTGGTTCTGACTCCTGTTGCCCGGAGTTTGTCGTCGACTGTGACTTCTTCGACCCTTTCGCTGGTCAACACTTCGCCGCCCGCGCCTTTGATGATTTCGACCAGGGTGTTTGAAAGATGCTGAGAGCCTCCGAGAACGTATGCATTCCCGGCTACCAGCGTGGCGTAAAGTATGTGCAGGTAGTACAGATACCCCAACTCTTCCGGCAAAGCGCCGACATAGATACATGATGCGCACAGGATGTCGAACAGGCGCGGATTCCGTATATGTCTGGCTATCCCTTCCAGCACCGTCAACGGTCTCAGGTGCTTATGCGCATAGCGTAGTCGAGGCAAATCGGGATCGTACTCGCCTGTGGATATCTGGAATTGGAAATACGCGTCCTTTCCATGGGTCATAATTTCGAGCAGAAGCGCATCCAGACCATGCGCCTCATCCGGAAAAGATTGTCCGAGTTTCGTTGTGAATTCTTCGATATTGTTCGGGAGATATATGTCGAGTCCATCGAACGATGCGTTGAAATAGGCGGTCGGGTGGATCAGCTCCAGTCGATCCAGCAGGCCGAGTTTGCGGAAGATCCTGTGCAGATTTCCCCCAGGCCGCATTCCGCTGAGTTTGTGCAGGCTGCAGTCGAACACGGCGTTCTGCAGTGGTCTGGAGAAATTGCTGGCGTATCCGCCTGCGACCAAATGCTTTTCGAGCACGAGCGGGCGGATTCCAGGCCGGTTCGTCACCGCCTCAGCGGCGAAGGCCAAACTCGTGATGCCAGCGCCGACATTGATGAAATCCCATTCATTTCTTGCTTCCATCGCTCGATTCCATCCCATTCGGTTCCTTGCGAATACAGGCTTGCGCAAGGCAAGCGCGCTTCATGCGGCTTCGCAGATCATTTCCGCCATTTGCCCAAGTGTCGTGATTTCGCCGCTCGCGATTTTTTCTGTCGGAACCTGCACCCGATACGTTTTCTGTATCTCCACTTGTATTTGCACATAGTCAAGGCTGTCGAGCGCAAGCGATTCGAGCTCGGACTCGGGATTGATCGTGTCGTTGGTATGATCTGTCATGTCGACAAGCAGGTCGCGCAAGAATGCGAAGATCTCTTCTTTTTCGATCATTGCTTCAATTACTCCTGGATGGGCTGGGGCGGCCGAAAGATCGGTTTCAAGAAACGGTTTTCTTTGCAATCAGCGATATTTCTATTTCGATTGCCGGGTATGGCTTGTCGGGCGTCGTCTCAAGCACAAGGGAAATCGAGCCTGCCGTCTCGGACGGCGTGTCCACCGCATCGATTGCTGTTCGCCGCCATCGTGCGGTCGTGATCGTGTCTATCGTCTCCGCAAGATCGACATGCAATTGCGGGCAGTGGCGCAAACTGAATGCCGTCTGCAGTACGGTGATGTCTTCGCGCTCTACCCAGGGCGAAGCGGAGCTGTTGCATGCGTCTTGGCTGTCGGCAGGCGTATCGAGCCACTGCGCGACATCCCGGTCAAGCGAAGTACGCACGTATTCGGAAAAGGCGAGCGAGCCGAGGAAAGCCCAGAGCGGCACCGGCTGTATGTCGCAAATCCGCGCATATTCGTCGGCACGGGTTTGCAGTGTCGCAAGGCTGAGTTCTTGCCAGTCGTGTCTTCTTTGCGAAGACCGGTCGGGTATCGATGCCACTCGATCTTTGGCGACGCCGTATGATCCACGGACATAGGATTCGGTCGAAGGATCGTTCGGGCCTTTCCTGGATTCGATCTTGAACTGGAGACTGCTGTGCGTACCGCCAATGCGCAAGAAGCACGGCTCGTCGAGCGGAACTGGCTTTTTGAAATACGCCTTGAACTGGCGATCGGCGTCGGACACGTGCGCGGGGGAAAACACCGATGCTGCGCTCTTCACTGGAATCAGCACGAGCATCCCGTGAGCGACAACACCTCGCAATCCGGCGCGTATCGCACGCGTGCTCTGGAAATGGATGGGATTGTAGTCGCCTGAAAAGTCCGCCCATCGTCGGACTTGATCCGACTCGAAGACGAGTCGTTCATCGTTTCCATTCATGCTGAAATTCCATTTTCGACTTGCGGCATCCTCAAGCAAAGCATTCCAGCTTTCTTGATATGCGGCCGTGCATTTTGCCCCCGCGCTGGCATTTGCTCAGAGAATATGCCGGCTTGTCAAGTCTTTTATGCGCTATTGCCTGCGATCAGTGGGCAGAATGCATCGGTATCGGCGGTTTGAGCGGCACTGTCACGAAGAGATATACATGGAGCAATGCCTCCGTGTCATATCGACCAGATTGCATTCAGCGTCGACGCATTCCTTTTCGCGATCCCTTCGTTCGCATCCTTTTTTCGTGAAGCTCCCGTGCTTTGGAAAAAGCAGGACATTGATCGGCATCGTTGCATGCATCCGACATCTTCGGATATTCCAGCAATCCGCTACAGTTGTAGTTGGAAGCGCAAAGTATCGTCGTACTGGCGCCAGCCTTGAGCACGGTACAGCGCCTGCGCTGCGTGGTTGTCCGGCATGGTTTCCAGATCGAGCCGGATCGCGCCTTCCGCCTGCCCGTACTCCGCCGCCGCCGATAGCAGCGCGAGTGCGACACCCTTGCGGCGCGCGTGCTCGGCCACGAAAAGATCGTTCAGCACGAATATCCGCGCGGCGCGCACCGAGGAGAACATCGGATAGAGCTGGGTGAAGCCGACCGGCGCGACGTCATGCAGGCCATCGAGATGCGCGAGCAGGATCGTCGACTCGTTGCGGCTCAGACGCTCGTAGAGAAAGCATCGCGCGGTTTCCGGGTCCTGCCGCTGCGCATAGAAACCGCGGTAGTCAGAAAACAACGGCACGAGATGGCCGAGATCGTCGAGGGTGGCGCGGCGGGTGGCGACGGGCATGGGTGGTTGTTCCGGAAACTCACTCGCCGATCATAGCGAATAGAGTGCGCCTCGGAGCATCGCTTTGTTGGAAGTCGCGAATCGGACATCGGTGCGCCAGGGCGCACCCTATGCCGATGTTGCTCAACCACCCTGCGTCAACCGGGCGAGCTCGTCGGCCTGGTGTTCGCGAGCGAGACGTTCGATCAAGTCGTCGATGCCGCCTTGGATGATGTTCGGCAGATCGTAGAGAGTCAGGCCTTCGACGCGATGGTCGGTGATGCGACCCTGCGGGAAGTTGTAGGTACGGATGCGCTGGCTGCGGTCGCCGCTGCCGACCTGCAGTTTGCGTTCCTGCGCTTGGGCGGCTTCGCGTTTGGCGGTTTCGGCTTCGAGCAGCATCGCCTTCAGCCGCTTCATCGCCTTGTCGCGATTGGCGTGCTGGCTGCGTTCGGTCTGCGATTCCACGACCACGCCGCTGGGCATATGGGTGATGCGGATCGCGGATTCGGTCTTGTTGACGTGCTGGCCTCCAGCGCCACTGGAGCGGAAGGTGTCGACGCGCAGATCGGCGGGATTGATCTCGATGTCGATCTCGCCGCTGTCTTCGCCGATGATCGCGACTGTCGCGGCGGAGGTGTGGATGCGGCCCTGCGATTCGGTTTCCGGCACGCGCTGCACGCGGTGGGTGCCGGATTCGAATTTCAGTTTCGAGTACGCGCCGCGACCGTCGACGCGGGCGATGATTTCCTTGAAGCCACCGTGTTCGCCGGGGCTCGCGGATTCCACTTCGACTTTCCAGCCCTGACGCTCGGCGTAACGCGAGTACATGCGAAACAGATCGCCTGCGAAGATCGCGGCTTCATCGCCGCCGGTGCCGGCGCGCACTTCCAGGTACAGGCCGCCGTCGTCGCGCGGGTCCTTGGGCACGAGAAGTGCCATCAGCTCGCTGTCGATCTCGGCCAGCCGCGCCTGTTCGGTGGCGATGTCTTCTTCGGCGAGTTCCGCCAATTCCGGGTCGCTGCGCATCGCTTCGGCGGCGGCGAGATCGACGCGCGCCTGGCGCTCGGCCGCGAGGCCTTCGGCGATCGGCTCGAGTTGCGAGAACTCGCGCATCAGTCCGCGATAGCGTGCGGCATCGTTCACCGTCGCCGGATCGGCGAGCAGACGTTCGATTTCCTCGCGGCGCTCGGCCAGCGCTTCCAGCTTACGGCGCAGGGTCGGTGTCATTGCGTCCGTCGGGCGTGTGTTCGGGATGGAGCTGGTGATCGACCGCATCGGCCAAACGGCTGTGTACGGGCGCGTGCTGCGGGAACAGTCGCTCGGCGGCGCGTACGACATCGACGTCGCCATTCAGCGCCGCTTCGCGCAGCGCGGCAGTGGGCGCGTGCAGGAGGCGATTGGTCAGTGTGTGCGCGAGTTGCTGCAGTACATCGGCCGGATCGTGGCCTGCGGCGAGCAATTGATGCGCTTTCGCAAGAGATTCGTCGCGCGCGGCTTCGCCATGCGCGCGCAGTTGTTTCAGTGAGCCGTGATGCGCGCTGGCGTTCATCGTTTCGACATAGCGCGACACCTGCATCTCGACGATGGCCTCGGCGGCGTCCGCGGCTTCGCGACGGCTCTGGCGGTTGTCCTCGATCACGCGTTCCAGATCGTCGACCGTGTACAGGAACACGTCGGCGAGTTCGGCCACATCCGGTGCGATGTCGCGCGGTACCGCGAGGTCGAGCAGCAGCATCGGCCGATGCCTACGTTTGCGCAGCGCTGTCTGGACGGCGTTGCGATGCAGGATCGGTTCGCGGCTGGCGGTGGCCGAGAACACGATATCGGCTTCGGCCAGATGGCGGTCCAGTTCGGTCAGCGGCAGGGCGACGCCGCCGTGGCGGGTCGCGAGTTCCTGGGCGTGGGCGAGGGTGCGGTTGGCGAACAGCAGCCGCTTTGCCTTTGCCTGCACCAGATGCAGGGCGGTGAGTTCGATGGTTTCGCCGGCGCCGATCAGCAGAATGGTGCAGTCGGCCGGGCGGGCGAAGGCTTCTTCTGCCATCCGCACCGCCGCCGACGCGACCGAGACCGGATTCGCGCCGATGCGGGTGTCGGTGCGCGCACGCTTCGCAGTGACGAAGGCATGCTGGAACAGGCGGTCGAGACGGCTGCCGAGGGTGCCGGCGCCGCGTGCGGCCGACCAGGCCTGTTTCACCTGGCCGAGGATCTGCGGTTCGCCCAGGACCAGCGAGTCCAACCCGGTGGCGACCCGGAACAGGTGGCGTACCGCATCGTCGTCGCGATGCCGGTAGAGATAGTCGTGCAGCGCCAGTGGTGCACGTCCGCCCGCTGTGCTGCCGTCCTGCGGATGCGCGGCCAGCCATTCGACCAGCGCGTCGCCGTCGCCGCCGGTCAGGGCGTAGACCTCGGTACGGTTGCAGGTGGAGAGCAGCGCCACTTCCTCCACGCCCGGCAATGCGCGCAGCGCAGAGAGGGTCGCAGGCAAGGCCTCATCGGAGAACGCGACCCGCTCGCGCAGGGATACCGGCGCGGTCTGGTGGTTGATGCCGAGGGCGATGAGGTGGGGCATGACGACCGGCGGAGGTGCGTTCAGATGGTTGGGGTAAGCTGACGGCAATTCCCATAGTTTACGGCCCATCACGTCGATGCCCGCATTTCCGATCATCTTTCGCCGGTCGTCGACGCTGTTCGGCCTGGTTTCGGTTCTCGCGCTGGCGCTGCTTGCGGGCGCTGCCCCGGCCGCGCAACCCGCAGCGCCGGCACCCGATCCGCTGACACCGGCCATGGCCGCCGAATACGCGTTGCAGGCCGGCAAGCTGGACGAGGCCGCACGCTGGTATCTCGAAGCCGCCAAAGCCGCCGACGGCGACGCGGTCCTGGCCGAACGTGCCACCCGGATCGCGCTGCTGGCCAAACAGGACGCCAACGCCGCCGAGGCGCTGGATCTCTGGCGCACCCGCGCCAAGCGCTCGCTGTCGATGCGCAACGCCGAGGCGACGCTGGCCCTGCGCCGCAAGGATGAACGCACCGCGCGCCGCGAACTGCAGGCATTGATGCGCAGCGGCGAGAAAGACGGCTGGCGCTACGCACTGGTGGCGCTCGATGCCGGTTCCGGCGATCCGAAGCTGACCGGAAGGCTGCTGGGACAGCTGATCGATTCGATTCCCAGCCAGCTCGAGGCCTGGCTCGCATTCGGCGAATTCTCCCAGCAACTGCAGCGCAATGATCTGGCCGAAAAGATCGTCACCAGGGTCGTCGCGAAATTCCCCCACGAACCGGCGGTCGCGCTGCTGCATGCCAGCCAACTGCGTGAAGCCGGCAAGACCGACGAGGCGCGCAAGGTGCTGAGTGAGTTGGGAGAGCCGTCGCTGCTGTCGCCGGAGTTGGGTTTCGCCGTCGCCAACGAATACAGCGAGATGGGCGACCACGTCCAGGCGGCTGCCGTGCTGGCGCGCGGCCCGCAGAGCGACCGCAGTTACATCCTCCGCGCCGCATATCTGGCCCAGGCCGAAGACAAGGTCGGCGTGGCGAAGGTGTACGACGAACTGAAGCTCGATTCCGCCGCGCCGGATCCGGGGCGGCGGCTGTTGCTGGGCCAGATCGCCGAGTTCATTGAACGCCATGAGGAAGCGCTGGAGTGGTACGCCGGCGTGCCCGGCGGCTCCCAGCGTTGGCAGGCGCGGCTGCGTTCGTCCACGGTCTTGCACAAGCTCAAGCGTGCGGATGAAGCCTTTGCGCGATTGCGCGAGCTGCAGGCCGATGGCGATGCCGATGAAGAGACGCGACGCGATGCGTATCTGCTTGAGGCCGAACTGCGCAAGGACGACAACAATCTCGACGGCGAGCTCGACACGTATGTGCGCGCACTGGCCGCGTTTCCAGACGAAAAGCAGCTGTTGTACGCCCGCGCCCTGATGTGGGAGCGCCGCGATGATATTCCGCGAGCAGAGGCCGATTTCCGCAAGATTCTGGCCATCGACGCCGAAGACGTGAACGCGCTCAATGCGCTCGGCTACACCTTGGCCGACCGCACCGACCGCCATCAGGAAGCGCTTGAGCTGATCGCGCGCGCGATCGCTGCGCAACCCGACAGCGCAGCGATCATCGACAGCTACGGCTGGGTGCTGTATCGCCTCGGTCGCAAGGAAGAAGCGTTGACCGAACTGCGTCGCGCTTTCACCAAACAGAAGGATGCGGAAATCGCAGCGCATCTGGCCGAAGTGCTGTGGGTGCTCGGCCAGAAAGACGAATCGCGCAAATATTTCGAGGAGTCGCGCAAGATCGATCCCGGGAACCGTTCGTTGAAGCGTGCGATCGAGAAGACCGGTGTGGTGCTGCCGCCGCTGCCCGAGAAAACCGGAGGATGACGCTGCGCGCGTACGCGGCAGCACTGGCGATTGCTGCCATCCTCGCGGGCTGTGCGACGACCGCGCCCGCCCGGCGCGCACCGGCGCTGTCGGCCGAAGCGCTGGCTTCCCGACAGCAGGTGCGCCAGGAGTTTCTGGCGCAATACGAGATGTGGTCATTTTCCGGCCGCGCGGCGATCAGCAAGGGCAACAAGGGCGGCAGCGGCCGGATCGAATGGCAGCAACAGGACCGGAGGCGATATGAGGTCGCCTTGAGCGCGCCGGTCACCCGCCAGAGCTGGCGTCTGATCGGCGACCTGCATTCCGAAGCGGGCCGGATCGAAGGTCTGGAAGGCGGCCCGCGCGACGGCGAGTTCGCCGAAGACCTGCTGCTCGAAACCACGGGGTGGTCGGTGCCGCTGCAGCAGCTCGGCAGTTGGGTGCGCGGCGCTCCGGCGTCGGAATACCCGGTTCAGGCGATCGTCTACGACACAGACGGGCGACCGGAAAGCTTTCAGCAGGCGGGGTGGACCGTCCGATACACCGCCTGGCGCCCGGGGCCGAACGGCGCGCCGGATCTACCGGCGAAGATCGAAGCTGCATCCGGCGATGCCCGGGTGCGGCTGGCGATCGAGGACTGGACCTTCGCCTCGCCATGAGCGCGGTGAACGCGGATGCCGGGTGGTCGATCTGGCCGGCCCCGGCCAAGCTGAACCTGTTTCTGCGCATCGTCGGTCGTCGGCCGGATGGCTACCACCTGCTGCAGACGGTGTTCCGGATCCTCGACTGGGGCGACACGATTGCGATCCGCCTGCGCGATGACGGCCGAATCGTCCGCCATGGCGATTCGGCGCCGGGCGTCGCCGAGGCCGACGATCTGACCGTCCGGGCTGCGAAATTGCTGCAATCGACGGCCAAGATCGTTCAAGGTGCGGATATCGCCATCGAAAAGCGGATTCCCTCCGGCGGTGGCCTCGGTGGAGGCTCCAGCGATGCCGCCAGCGTGTTGCGGGCGCTGGACCGGCTGTGGGGCTGCGATCTTGGCGTGGATACCTTGGCCGAACTCGGCCTGCGCCTGGGGGCGGATGTTCCGGTCTTCGTGCGCGGTGAGAATGCCTGGGCAGAAGGGCTGGGCGAGCAGCTGACCCCGATCGGCCTGCCGCCGGCCTGGTATCTGCTGGTCGCGCCAGGCATTCATGCCGCCACCGTCGAACTATTCCAAGCCGCTGAATTGACGCGAAATGCTGCAGCCGCGACAATGTCCGACTTCGTTTCGGACCCATTCCTGCAAGGGCAGGCGCTCGGCAACGCGTTCGAGCCGGTCCTGCGTCGCCGCGAGCCCGCTGTCGAGGCTGTGTTCGCTGCGTTGCGCAGCGCTGGCACCGCGCGTCTGACCGGCTCGGGCAGCGTGTGCTTCGTCGAATTCGCAGACCGCGAATCCGCTGAACACGCGCTCGGACAGCTGCCTCCTGGTCTCAACGCCTGGGTCGCTGCTGGCGCCCCGCGTTCGCCGCTGCTGGATGTGCTCGAAACGAAGTGACAGACCGCGCGAGCGGGCTGTTGGAGGGAGACAAGTACGACGGGACGTTGAAACAACGCGCCGTCGAACGAACCGACCTCACCGAAGGGGCGTCGCCAAGTGGTTAAGGCACCGGGTTTTGATCCCGGCATTCGTAGGTTCGAATCCTTCCGCCCCTGCCATACACAACGGAATTCCGCTTCGCGGGGTTCCGCCACCCGCCACGGTCAGAGCGAAGCGGAGTCGATATGCAGGACGATCGTCAGTTGTTGATCTTCTCCGGCAACGCCAACCGGCCTCTGGCCGACGCGGTGTGCAAGGAGTTGGGGATCCGCCCGGGCAAAGCGCTGGTGTCCAAGTTCTCGGACGGCGAAGCCCAGGTCGAGATCGAAGAGAACGTCCGCCGTCAGGAAGTGTTCGTGGTGCAGCCCACCTGCGCACCGAGCGGCGAGAACCTGATGGAGCTGCTGGTGATCATCGATGCGCTGAAGCGCGCGTCGGCCGCCAGCGTCACGGCGGTGGTGCCGTACTTCGGCTATGCCCGCCAGGATCGCCGGCCGCGCTCGTCGCGGGTGGCGATCACGGCGAAGGTCGCGGCCAAGATGTTCACCGCCGCCGGTGCAGACGGCGTGCTGACGGTCGATCTGCATGCCGACCAGATCCAGGGCTTCTTCGATATTCCGGTCGACAACGTGTACTCGTCGCCGCTTCTGCTCGCCGATATCTGGCGCGCCTACGGCACGGACAACATCATCGTGGTCTCGCCGGACGTGGGAGGCGTGGTTCGCGCCCGGGCCATCGCCAAGCGCCTCGACGATGCGGAACTGGCGATCATCGACAAGCGCCGCCCGCGCGCCAACGTCGCCACGGTGATGAACATCATCGGCGACGTGTCGGGCAAGACCTGTGTGCTGGTGGACGACATCGTCGACACCGCCGGCACCCTCTGCGCTGCTGCGGCGGCGCTGAAGGCGCAGGGCGCGCAGCGGGTGATCGCCTACTGCACCCACCCGGTGCTGTCGGGACCGGCGATCGACAACGTCAACAAATCGCTGCTCGACGAACTGGTGGTCACCGACACCATTCCGCTGTCGGAGGCGGCGCGCAACTGCAGCCGCATCCGTCAGCTCAGCGTCGCCGAACTGCTGGCCGAAACGATCCGAAGGGTCGCTTTCGGCGAATCCGTCAGTTCGCTGTACGTCGACTGATACCGAAATCCCGGCGTCCGGTTTTCGGGCGCCAAACCGGCTTCTCTGGTCGCGGAGAAGTCGCATCGCCGCCGCGAGGCGGTTCATTCGCAAGAAAGTGAGATATCGAAATGGCAAAAACCCACGAAATCAAGGTCGAACGCCGCACGGACGAAGGGAAGGGTGCGAGCCGCCGCCTTCGCCATGCCGCCAAGATCCCCGCCATCGTCTACGGCGGTAGCGAACTCAAGCCGGTCAGCATCCAGATCGAGCACGAAGCCATCTGGCTGGCCAGCCAGCACGAATGGTTCTATTCGTCGATCCTCGATCTGAGTCTGGGCGGCGACGTGCAGAAGGTGCTGCTGCGCGATATGCAGCGCCATCCGTTCAAGCAGCAGATCATGCACCTGGACTTCCAGCGCGTGAACGAGAACGAAGCGCTGCGCACTTCGGTGCCGCTGCACTTCATCAATGAAGACACTTCCCCGGCGGGCAAGTCGTCCGAGGTCGTGGTGACCCACGAACTCAACGAAATCGAAATCAGCTGCCTGCCGAAGGACCTGCCGGAGTTCATCGAAGTCGATCTGTCACAGCTGGATGTCGGCACGATTCTGCACATGTCCGACATCAAGCTGCCGGCCGGCGTCTCCATCCCGGAACTGAAGCTGGGCAAGGAGCACGACCTGGCGGTGGTCATCGCCAAGCACGGCAAGGAAGAGGCCGAAGCGGCTGCTCCCGCAGCCGAAGTGCCGGCCGCCAAGGTCACCAAGAAGGACCAGAAGTAATCGTTCCGGTCCGGAGCGCTTTCGGGCGTTCCGGATCGGCGATACGGTTCTCCTGCGATGGCTGGTTTGCGTCTCATCGTCGGGCTCGGAAATCCGGGACCCGAACACGCCAGAACCCGGCACAACGCCGGGTTCTGGTTTGTGGACGCTCTGGCGGAACAGGCCGGCGTGCGTTTCGGCCTGGAAAGCAAACTGTTCGGTGAAACGGCGAAGGTCGAGGTCGCCGGGCAGACGGTCTGGCTGTTGAAGCCGGCCACGTTCATGAACCTCAGCGGCAAATCGGTCGCCACAGCGCTGCGCTATTGGAAGATCGAGCCGGAGGAAATGCTGGTCGCCCACGACGAGCTGGATCTCCCGCCCGGAGTCGCGCGCTTCAAGTTCGACGGCGGCCACGGCGGCCAGAACGGTCTGCGCGATATCGTCCGACTGTTGGGCCACGGCCAGTTCCACCGTCTGCGGGTCGCCATCGGCCATCCCGGACACAAGGACAAAGTGACGCCGTGGGTACTGGGTCGTCCGGGCAAGGACGACGAAATCCTGATCCGCCGCGCCATCGACGATGCGCTCGCAGCGCTGCCGCTGGCGGTCGCAGGCAACCACATGGATGCGATGACCAAGCTGCACACGCCAAAGTGAGGCGTCAAACGTCAACGGTCAGCACTCTGTACGAGCTTCGACTTTTGACTTTTGACCTTTGACAGGAAACACAATGGGCATCAAATGCGGCATCGTCGGTCTGCCGAACGTCGGCAAATCGACTCTCTTCAACGCATTGACCAAGGCGGGTATCGCTGCGGCCAACTTTCCGTTCTGCACGATCGAACCCAACGTCGGCGTCGTGCCGGTGCCGGATCCGCGCCTCAACGCGCTGGCCGAGATCGTCAAACCGCAGAAATGCATCCCGACGGCGGTCGAGTTCGTCGATATCGCCGGCTTGGTCGCCGGTGCGGCCAGCGGGGAGGGCCTGGGCAACAAGTTCCTCGCCCATATCCGCGAAGTCGACGCGATCACCCATGTGGTCCGCTGCTTCGAAAACCCGGACGTCATCCACGTCAACAACAAGGTCGATCCGATCGCCGACATCGAAACCATCGATACCGAACTGGCGCTGGCCGATCTGGAATCGGTCGAAAAAGCCTTCCAGCGCGCCGAGCGCTCCGCCAAGACCGGCGACAAGGATGCCAAGACGCGTGCCGAAATTTTGGGGCGCGTCCGCGCGGGGCTGGATTCGGGCAAGCCGGCGCGTGCGCTGGGCTTGTCCGACGACGACAAGCTGGCGGTCCGCGATCTGTTCCTGCTCACGCTCAAGCCGGTGATGTACGTGGCCAACGTGCTGGAAGACGGCTTCGAAAACAACCCGCATCTCGATGCCGTGCGCGCCCGCGCGGTGGAGGAGGGCGCTGAAGTGGTGCCAGTGTCGGCCGCCATCGAAGAAGAACTCAGCCAGCTCGAAGACGATGACCGCGACACGTTCTTGGCCGATCTCGGTCTGGACGAGCCGGGTCTGAACCGGGTGATCCGCGCCGCCTACAAGCTGCTGGGTCTGCAGACCTATTTCACCGCCGGGGTGAAGGAAGTACGCGCCTGGACGGTCAAGGCCGGCTCGACCGCGCCGCAGGCTGCGGCGGTGATCCACACCGATTTCGAGAAGGGCTTCATCCGCGCCGAAACCATCGCCTACGACGACTTCCTCAAGTACCGCGGCGAATCCGGCGCCCGCGACGCCGGCCGTCTGCGTCTGGAAGGCAAGGAATATCGCGTGCAGGAAGGCGATGTGCTGCACTTCCGCTTCAACGTCTGATCTTCAATCACAACGCAACCGTCGCAAGTCTGAAAAAACAAAGGCCCTCCCGGCGACGGGAGGGCCTTTGCGCATCCGGATGGCACGCCATGAATTACGGCGTGTTGCCGCCGAACTTGTAGGTGAAGTTCACGTACACGCTGCGACCGACCGAATCGAACCACGAGGTGTCGTAGTACGGATAAGCGGTGTAGGTCGGATCCTTCGGCGGCATCTTGTCGAACAGATTGTTGATCGCCAGCGACAGCTGCATCGCATCGTTGAAGCGGTAGCCTGCGGCGAGGTTGTAGCGCCAGGTCGCACCAATCCACGGGCTGCCGCCGTCCGCCGGGTCGTAAACCTGATCGTAGGAGTCGGAGTTCGGCAACTTGCCCAGACGCGTGCCCTGCAGGCTGGCCGACCAACGATCGAGGCTCCAGCCCAGATTCGCGCTGGTCTTGGTCCGTGGGATATCGAAGCCGCCGTTCACCGCGAACTGATCTTCGACCGGATCGCCGTCGTACTGCTGGAAGTCGTGCTCGCGCACCCAGCTGTGATTGGCGCCGAAGCGGAAATCGCCGAAGCGCGTGTCCAGTTTGTAGTGCGCGCTCATGTCGACGCCGCTGGTGTTTTCGCGGGCGACGTTGATCGGGTTGACGAAGATGCCGTACAGCCGGTCGTCGATCCGGGTGATCCGCGCAAGCGCATCGACGCAGGTCGGCGAAGCGGGGTCGAGATCGCCCAAGCGGCAGCTGGCTTCGTCGCGCAGGATCTCGGCCACGCTCATGTCCTGGACCTGGTCGCGCATGCGGATGTCGAAGTAGTCCAGCGACACATCGAAGTTGGCCGTCGGCGACCACACCAAACCTGCGGTCCACGACTTGCTGGTCTCGGGGTCGAGATCGCGGTTGCCTTCGCGGGTGCGGATCAGGCCTTCCTCGTAGTCGGAACAGTCGCTGGCGCCCGGGTCGTCGCTGAGACAGCTGTAGTAATCGATGCCCGAAGTCTCGTCGTTGCCCAAGCCTGCGTAGACATAGTGCAGGTCGGCGGCGCGGAACGCGGTACCGTACGAGCCGCGCACCAGCAGCGATTCCAGCGGACGCCATTCCAGTCCGGCGCTGTAGGTGAATTTGCCCGGGTTGCTGCCGGAGTAGCGGTACTGGTCGTAACGGCCGGCGACGCTGAGATTCACGGTCTCATGCAGCGGCGCGCGCAGCTCGCCGGCCAATGCCCAGCGGTTGCGGCTGCCGTGGCCGTCGGAATCCTTCCAGCTGTAGTAGTAATACTGGGTCGCCAGCGGATCTGGGTTCAGATCGTAGGACTGGTTGCCGAACTCGACCACGCCGGCGAAGCCGACCGGGCCGGCCGGCAACGAGAACAGATCCGTGTTGTTCAGGGTGAACGACAGGGTGTCGGTGCGCGATTGCGGGTGATACGTGGTGCGTGCGGCGATCGAGTCGTATTCGGCGCGGGTCAGCGGCGTGTAGAGACGGTCCGGATCGGCGTTGAAGATCGGGAAGCCGTCGTCGTCCACGCCCAGCTGCGGCCCGAGGAACAGGGCGTTGGCGCGCGCCGCTACGATTTGTGGCCAGCCGATGGTGGCTTTGTATTGCGAATGGCTGAGCGCCGCCTCGTAATCCCAGTTCTGGCCGAAGTTGCCGGCGAATCCGCTGGTCACGCTGAAGGTCTTCTGGGTGTTGCGGATCATGCCGCTGTTCAGGCCGCCCATTTCTTCGGGGCTGAACTGGCGCTGCCAGTATTCGATCTGGTCGGTGGCCTGATTGAAGAAATAGCCGTCCTCGTTGCCGTCGGGCGCCTGATAGCTCCATGCGGTCACATCGCGGAACAGACCGAGCTTGTGATAGCCCAACTGCACGTCGGCAAACCACGACATGCCGTTGTCCATCTGGTAGTTGAACGTGCCGTAGGCGTTGATGCCCTTGCGCTCGCTGATCACGGTGCCGTAGCCGATCGACTCGGTGCTGCCGCAGTAGTAGCCCGGACCGTAGTCGTCGAGATCCGGATCGAAATCGCCGAAACCGGGGCGAGACGTGTAGATCGTCGAGCCGCGGTTGAGATCGGCGAGGCCGGCGCAGGTGTCGGCGCCCGGGTCGAGATAGGTGTCGTAATAGTCCGTACGCAGGAAGGCGCGGCGCGCGATCCGCGAACGTGCGGTGGGACCGTCGAGGGTGGAATCCTGGATGTTGCGGTCGTAGGCCCACAGCGGTCGCTGGATCTGCATTTCTGCGCCGAACACCGCGTTGAAGTTGCCGCGATCGAAACCGGAAGACAGATTGAGGTTGTACGACTCGCCGCCGCCGCGCGAGGTGTCGCCGTAGCGCAGGTCGACGGTAGTGCCGTCGGCATGTTTCTTCAGGATGAAATTGACCACGCCGGAGATGGCGTCGGAGCCGTACACCGCCGAGGCGCTGCCGGTCAGTATTTCGATCCGCTCGACCATGCCCAGCGGGATGTTGGAGATGTCGGTGAAGTTGCTGCGCCCCTTGAACGGCATCGGGAAATCGGCGATGCGGCGGCCGTTGACCAGCACGAGGGTGTGGTTCGGGCCCAGGCCGCGCAGATCCACCTGCTGTGCGCCGGGCGAGAAATCGGCGCCGCTGGCGGACTGCTGGCTCTGGGTTTCGCCGCTGTTCTGGGTGATCGCGCGAAGTACGTCAGGCGTTGTGGTGAAGCCGCCTTCCTTGATGTCGCGGGCGCTGATCACGGTGATCGGTGCGGGACCTTCGACCTGGGTACGTGGGATGCGCGAGCCGGTTACCTGGATGCTTTCGAGTTCCGCCTGCGGCGGTGGAGGGGCGGTCTGGGGCTCGGCGCCGCCAGAGGGTTCGTCCTGAGCGGGTGCGGCCGGTGCGCGTTTGGGCGTCTCGCGCTTGACGATGACCACCGCGCCCGACGACGGGTCGCGGCGTGGCGTGAATCCGCTGCCCTGCAGCAGGCCTTCCAGCGCGGCATCGGCGGACGGTGCACCCTGCACGCCGCGGGTGCGCAGCCCCTTGATCTGATCGGAGCGGTAGACCAGTTGCGTGCCGGACTGTCGCGCCAGGGCATCGAGCGCAGAGCGCAATTCTCCCGCCGGTACCGTGATCGGGCCGGTGGCCGGGTCCGAAGCCCCTTGGGCGTGTGCGTGCAGCGCCGCAGTACAGGCTGCGGTCAACAACAGCAGACGTAACGGTCTCAGCATTGGTATCCCCTTTGAATTTCCGGCCCGCAGAACGCGCGCCACCCAATATCAACAAGACGAGCGAGCCGGGGCAATCCCCACTTGCGTCGCCGCTCTGTGACCACGCGTCAGTGGCTGTGCAACACGATGATCTCGCCGCGCTGCTCGGCGCGGACGCCGAACCCCTGTTCGAGCAGACGCACGAAGCCGTCCACGTTCGACCAGCGGACATTGCCACCGATGCGCAGGGCGGCGGTATCGCTGTCGCCCATCACCAGTTTGGAACCACCGTAACGATTGAATTCGATCGCCGCCTCGGCCAGCGGGGTGTCGTCGAAATGCAGATAGCCGCCGCGCCATTCCAGGGCACGTTCGGCATCGGCCACGGTCCCCGTGCGCACCAGTACGCCGCTGCGGGTCGCCACGGCGGTACTGCCGGCGGGCAGCAGCGTGACCGGTGCGGACGGTTGCCCCGGCACAGGGGCCGACTCCAGCCGGACCAGACCTTCGGTCACGATCACGCGCAGGTCGACACCATCGCGACGCACCGAGAATTTCGTACCGACCGCAACCACCCGACGCGCATCGGCATTGACGATGAACGGTCGCGCGCGGTCCTTGGCCGCTTCGAAGAAGGCCTCGCCGCTGCGAAGGTCGATCCGCCGCTCATCGCGCGACATCGCCACTTCGATCCGGCTGCCGCTGCTGAGCGTGGCGTGGGAGCCATCGATCAGGGCCACCGTGTGCAGGGTGCCGACGCCGCTGGTGTAGGACGCGGTATCGATAGCGGTGTGCGTGCGCCAGCCCCAAAGCGCAAGCACGCCGCACAGCGCGACGGCTGCCGCCGCCAGTCCCGCACCCAGTGCATGCCGTCGTGGCGCTACCGGCGCGCGGGCCGTGAACGTCAGTTCGCCGAGCGCTTCGACCCGCGACGTTTCGGTGACGATATCGTCCGTCTCCGGGGGGGGCGCAGATCCCTGCGGCGGCTGTGCCCAAAGCCCACGTGGTGGTGGTCCCGCCTCCGCACGACCGGCCCCCAGCGCCTTCAGCCGTGCGCTTTCGGTCCACGCCGATTCGAGGCGCAGAAAAGCCACACGGTGTGCGGTGGAGTCTTCAAGCCAGACATCGAGTCCGGCGCGGTCGGTGTCCGACCAATCGCCGCTCTCGCGACGCGCCAGCCACTCCGACGCTGCCAGCTCAATCCGGCTGCTGCTGGTCTCGTCCATGTCCCTGCCCGTGTCCGTTGCGACGTCTTTGTCGGATCGAAGTCGCTGCGCTGCCGGTGTCCGTCGGCGCGGGTGCGCCGCCGTAGAAATGATCGGCGATCAGGCGGATGCCATTGGCGACGTGCTTTTCCACGGTTTTTTCGCTGATACCCATTTGTAAAGCCACGACTTTCTGCGGCAATTCCTCGACCCGCCGCAGCCACATCACCTGTCGGCAGCGGTCGGGCAGGCGGTCGAAAGCGTCGCTGAGCCGTCGCAGTGCCTGGCGCCCCCCGAACCTGCGTTCCGGGGACACCTCATCCACCAAGACGTTCAAGGGCTCCAAATCACCCATGGTTTCGATCGAGACCACCCGGCTGCGGCGCAGGTGGTCGGTGATCAGATTGCGGGCGCTGGTGAACAGGAAGGCTTTCGGGGAGTTCGGCAAGGTGCCCGATGCGGCTTCGTACACCCGGATATAGACCTCTTGGCGCAGATCGTGGAGATCGTCGCGATGCGGCCAGCAACGCTGCAGATAGCGCGTCAATGCCTCCTCGTGAACGAGGATTTCGCGTACGAACCAATCGTCGAGCGGATTGCGCATCCCCGAACCATAGCGGATCGCAGCCTGATCGTCCGGCGGATACGGTCGTGTAGGGAAGTTGGCCGCCTATTCGTCTACCCTTCCAACGCTCTACCCGGCCGCGACCGGTATGCCGCCCGCCCTGTTTTCGAGGAGAAAAATCTCATGAAACATCCCGTAGCCCGGCGCTGGTTCGGTCCGATCGTATTCGCCTGGCTGGTATCGCTGCTGCTTGCCGCCGTCGTCTCCCCGGCGATGGCACGCGACCACAAGCGCTACATCATCGGCAACCCGGAAGCGCCCACGTCGGGCCAGGTCAGTCCCGGTCTGCTGCTGATGGGCGGCGGCGACCGCAATTTCGATGCTCTGCGCTGGTTCCTGAAAAAATCCGGCAACGGCCATCTGGTGGTGCTGCGCGCGTCGCAGGGCAACGAGGTCGCCGAAGAGTTCTATCGCGATGTCGGCGGGATCGCATCGGTCGAAACCTTCGTATTCAGCGGCCCCGGTTCCTCGAACGACCCGGAAATCCTTGCCAGCCTGGCCAAGGCCGACGGCATCTTCATCGCCGGTGGCGACCAGGCGCGCTATGTCCGCTTCTGGAAAGGCACGCCTGTCGCTGCGGCACTCGATGCCCATCTGCGCGCCGGCAAGCCGATCGGCGGCACCAGCGCCGGCCTCGCGATCCTGGGCGAATATCTGTACGGCGCGATGGACGGCGGCAGCATCCGCAGTCCGGAGGCGCTGGCCGACCCGCTCGGTGCCGCAGTCACCATCGAGCAGGATTTCCTGCACGTCGAACGGCTGAAAGGCATCGTCACCGACACCCACTTCAAAGAGCGCGACCGCCTCGGCCGTCTGTTCGCCTTCGTCGCCAAGGCCGAAACCCTGACCGGCACGCCCAAGCGCGCACTGATCGGGCTGGGCGTCGACGAAAGCGCGGCGCTGGCGGTGGAAGCAGACGGCAGCGGCCGGATCTATCCCACCGACCCGGCCGGCGGCGCCTGGCTGGTGCGTGGTGGCTTCACGGACAAACAGAACACCGGCAAGCCGCTCGGATTGCGCCGGGTCGACGTCACAGGCATCGGTGCGGGGTCGGTGGTGTATCTCCCTGAAGGTCGCGTGGAGGCGCCCGTGTTCCAGCGCGCCTATCGGGTGGACAATGGCCGCCTGCAGGAGGTTGCGCCGATGATGCTCGCGATCCACGGCGGCGCTGGTGTCGAGCGTCGCGACATGACGCCGGAAGACGAGCGCGATGCCCGCGCTGCGCTGGAGCTTGCCCTGCGCCGTGGCCACGGCGAGCTGAAGGCGGGCAAGTCCGCCGTCGACGCGGTCACGGCGGCGATCACCGTGCTGGAGGACGATCCGCATTTCAACGCGGGCCGCGGTGCGGTGTTCACCCACGACGGCCGCAACGAACTGGACACGTCGATAATGGACGGCAGGACCCGGAAGGCCGGCGCGGCAGCCGGCGTGCACCGGGTCAAGAACCCGATCCTGCTGGCGCGGGCGATCATGGAGCGCTCCGAGCACGTGATGATGGTCGGCGACGGCGCCGAAGTGTTCGCGGCGGAGCAGGGCATCGAGCTGGTCGACCCGTCATGGTTCCGCACCGAAAAGCGCTGGCAGCAGCTTCAGCGCCGGCTTCGCGAAAAAGAACAGGGGGCGTCCGCCATGGACGACGCGCATTCTGGTCGCCGCTACACCGGCACCGTCGGTGCTGTGGCGTTGGATAGTCGCGGCGGACTGGCTGCGGGCACGTCCACCGGCGGGATGACCGACAAGCGCTATGGACGGGTCGGGGATTCGCCGATCATTGGCGCCGGCACCTGGGCCGACGATCATTGCGCTTTTTCCGGCACCGGCTGGGGCGAGTACTACATCCGCTCCGCCGCGGCCCACGAGGTCTGCGCGCGGATGCGCTACCTGAACGAGGGGCCTGTTGAAGCAGGGCAAGCAGTCATCAACGGCGACGTACCTGCCTTGGGCGGGGACGGTGGCGCTATCGTGATGGGTGCCGACGGCCGGATCGGCCTGCCTTTCAACACCGAAGGCATGTTCCGCGGCTGGATCGGCGCGGATGGCGTGCCGCATATCGCCATCTATGCCGAAGATCCGCTCCCGCTGCCCCAAGGCGCCGCACCTTGACTCTGCTGGGGCCTTCGTCCGAAGGCGGTTGCAAGCGTTGACAGTAAAAGCGACTGCCGTCAGAATTGCGGGCTGTTTTCACCTTGTATCGTTTTACCGGATCGTTGACCAGTTGATTTCGACTGGAGGGATACCCAAGCGGCCAACGGGGGCAGACTGTAAATCTGCTGGCTTACGCCTTCGGTGGTTCGAATCCACCTCCCTCCACCATCTTGGATCGATATCTCCAGGTCGCGTTCCGTTCCGCAAGACGCGGGAGTAGTTCAACGGTAGAACCTCAGCCTTCCAAGCTGATGGTGCGGGTTCGATTCCCGTCTCCCGCTCCATTGCGGCGGTACCTTGGGCATTTCGTTCGGCGGATCACATCGTTGCTCACGTAGCTCAGTCGGTAGAGCACCTCCTTGGTAAGGAGGAGGTCGAAGGTTCGATTCCTTTCGTGAGCACCACTTTCAAGTCGTCATCGTCATTCCAGTTCTCCACCCAATTCAGTTCTCCACTTCAGTTCATACAGAGAAGCAGCCATGGCAAAGGGTAAATTCGAGCGCACCAAGCCTCACGTGAACGTGGGCACGATCGGTCACGTTGACCACGGCAAGACGACGCTGACGGCGGCGCTGACGAAGATTGGCGCAGAGCGTTTCGGTGGCGAGTTCAAGGCATATGACCAGATCGACGCGGCGCCGGAAGAGAAGGCGCGCGGTATCACGATTTCGACGGCGCACGTGGAATACGAGAGCCCGAACCGTCACTACGCGCACGTGGATTGCCCGGGCCATGCGGACTACGTGAAGAACATGATCACGGGTGCGGCGCAGATGGACGGCGCGATTCTGGTGTGCTCGGCTGCTGATGGCCCGATGCCGCAGACGCGCGAGCACATTCTGCTGGCCCGTCAGGTCGGTGTGCCGTACATCATCGTTTACCTGAACAAGGCGGACCTGGTGGACGACGCCGAGCTGCTTGAGCTGGTCGAGATGGAAGTGCGTGAGTTGCTGAGCAAGTACGAGTTTCCGGGCGACGACACCCCGATCGTGACCGGTTCGGCGCGTATGGCGCTGGAAGGCGACCAGAGCGACATTGGTGTTCCGTCGATCCTGAAGCTGGTGGAAGCGCTGGACACGTGGATTCCGCAGCCGGAGCGCGACATCGACAAGGCGTTCCTGATGCCTGTGGAAGACGTGTTCTCGATTTCGGGTCGTGGCACGGTGGTGACGGGTCGTATCGAGCGCGGCATCGTGAAGGTGGGCGACGAAATCGAGATCGTGGGTATCCGTCCGACGCAGAAGACGACGGTGACTGGCGTGGAGATGTTCCGCAAGCTGCTGGATCAGGGTCAGGCGGGCGACAACGCGGGTCTGTTGCTGCGTGGCACGAAGCGCGACGACGTGGAGCGCGGTCAGGTGCTGTGCAAGCCGGGCTCGATCAAGCCGCACACGGACTTCGAAGCCGAGGTGTATGTGCTGTCGAAGGACGAGGGTGGTCGTCACACGCCGTTCTTCAAAGGTTACCGTCCGCAGTTCTACTTCCGCACGACCGATATCACGGGTGCGTGCGAGCTGCCGGAAGGCGTCGAGATGGTGATGCCTGGCGACAACGTGAAGATGGTGGTGAGCCTGATCAACCCGGTGGCGATGGACGAGGGTCTTCGTTTCGCGATTCGCGAGGGTGGCCGTACGGTCGGCGCCGGCGTCGTCGCCAAGATCATCAAGTGAGTGTTCGCCCTTAGGGCGAACACTCATCCCGGCGCAGGCCGGGATCCAAGCTTGAGGTAAGCGACAGGCGAGCCGGCGACGGCTCGCCGTCGCCGTCTAAGAAAACCGGACATTTCAGACGTACTTTTTTCAGATACACGCCAGTAGCTCAATTGGCAGAGCAGCGGTCTCCAAAACCGCAGGTTGGGGGTTCGAGTCCCTCCTGGCGTGCCACATCAGCGGAACGTTCCGCGAGATTACCGGTCCATCATCGACTGGAGGCTCGCGCGACGCGTGCCGCAACAAGGCGACAAAGACTTGAATAGCAGAGTCGAACAATCGAAGTCCGGCGGATCCGCAGGCGATATCGTGAAGTACGCGTTGGCGTTGCTGCTCGTGGCCGCTGGCATCTTCGCGTTCTATTGGTTCAACGGCCAGTGGCCGACCGTGGCCCGCGTGATGTCGGTCATCGGCGGCCTCGTCGCCGGCGCTGTGCTGTTCATGACCACCGTCAAGGGCGCGCAGACGCGCGAGTTCCTTGGAGAGTCGCGCTTCGAGCTGCGCAAGGTAGTGTGGCCGACCCGTCAGGAAGCGACTCGTACCACTTGGGTGGTGATCGTGGTCGTGATCATCATGAGCCTGATCCTGGCGCTGTTCGATTGGCTGATTCAATTGGGCGTGAAGGCGCTCCTCGGGACCTGATGGAGATCCAAGTGAGCAATTCAGAAGTCCTCAAGCGCTGGTACGTCGTGCACGCCTACTCCGGCTTCGAGAAGTCGGTGGCGCAGGCGCTGCGTGACCGTATCGCCCGCACCGGTATGGAGGACAGGTTCGGCGAAGTGCTGGTCCCGACCGAAGAAGTGATCGAAATGCGCTCTGGCCAGAAGCGCCGTTCCGAGCGCAAGTTCTTCCCCGGCTACGTGCTGGTCCAGATCGCGACCCACGACGAAGCCGGTATCCCGCGGATGGATAGCGAAAGCTGGCATCTGGTCAAGGAGACGCCGAAGGTGATGGGTTTCATCGGCGGTACCGCCGATCGCCCGCTGCCGATCCGCGACACCGAAGCCGATGCGATCCTCCAGCGCGTGCAAGACGGTGTCGAGAAGCCGAAGCCGAAAGTGCTGTTCGAGCCGGGTCAGATGGTCCGTGTTGTCGACGGCCCGTTCAACGATTTCAACGGCGTGGTCGAAGAAGTGAATTACGAAAAGAGCCGCCTGCGCGTCTCGGTGCTGATCTTCGGTCGCGCCACGCCGGTGGAACTGGAATTCGGTCAGGTCGAAAAGGCATAAGCCATTACGAGATGACCTTCACCCGCGCGCCGCATCCGCAGCGCGCAACAATGATGGAGGAGCCCCGCAGCCGCAAGGTGTGCAGGCGCTAAGACTCCAGGAGATTTTCCATGGCAAAGAAAGTTGTCGGTTACATCAAGCTGCAGGTGAAGGCCGGTCAGGCCAACCCCTCGCCGCCGGTCGGTCCTGCGCTGGGTCAGCGAGGCCTCAACATCATGGAGTTCTGCAAAGCGTTCAACGCGGCGACCTCCAAGCTCGAACCGGGTCTGCCGACGCCGGTCATCATCACCGCATACTCCGATCGTACCTTTACCTTCGTTACTAAAAGTACGCCGGCATCGGTGCTGCTGAAGAAGGCCGCCGGCATCCAGTCCGGCTCGAAGCGTCCGAACACCGAAAAGGTGGGCAAGGTCACCCGCAAGCAGCTCGAAGACATCGCCAAGGCGAAGGAAGCGGATCTGACGGCGGCCGACCTGGATGCGGCAGTGAAGACCATCGCGGGCTCTGCCCGTTCGATGGGTCTCGTGGTGGAGGGCTGAGATCATGGTGATGAACAAGCGACAGAAAGCGATTCTCGGTGCCGTTGCGCCGGGTAAAACCTATCCCTTCGACGACGCGATCAAGATCGTGAAAACGGCCACCAAGGCCAAGTTCGTCGAATCGATCGACGTGGCCGTGCGCCTCGGCGTCGATGCCAAGAAGTCCGACCAGCAGGTGCGCGGCTCCACCGTGCTACCCGCCGGTACCGGCAAATCGGTACGCGTGGCCGTGTTCTGCCCGGCTGGCGCGAAGGCCGATGAAGCGCTGGCCGCCGGTGCCGACATCGTCGGTATGGACGACCTCGCCGAGAAGATGCAGGCCGGCGATCTGAACTACGACGTCGTGATCGCGACCCCGGACGCCATGCGCGTCGTCGGCAAGCTCGGTCAGGTCCTCGGTCCGCGCGGTCTGATGCCGAACCCGAAAGTCGGCACCGTCTCGCCGAACCCGGGCGAAGCCGTGAAGAACGCCAAGGGCGGTCAGGTGCGTTACCGCACCGACAAGGCCGGCATCATCCACTGCACCATCGGCAAGGCCGATTTCGACAGCGACAAGCTGAAGGAAAACCTGCAGGCGCTGTTGCTCGATCTGATCAAGGCCAAGCCGGCGACCTCCAAGGGCACGTACCTGCAGAAGGTGTCGGTTAGTTCGACGATGGGCCCCGGCGTCACCGTCGACCAGTCGTCCTTGACGCTCAAATAATCAAAGCTCGCGGCTGAGGCCGCTCCTACAGTGTTGCGTAGGAGGGACTTCAGCCCCGCAACAAAATTTTGAGGGCATCGCCGAGGAGTCCGCTCCGAAGCGATCGCCGTCAAAGACCGCAGGCGCGGTCAGCGCGCGATCCCCACGGGCAAGGAAGCTCGTTCCGCCGGAGTCATCCGGTGCGCACGACACAGCAAGGAATCGTGGAATCGCAAGCGGGGTCGCTTAATCGCACTCGTCAAGAGTCGACCTGCGCAGATGGTGCCGCCCCCTCTGGATGTTTCGCGATTTGAAACTCTGTGAAGGGCCGCCACCGGGACGCATTCCGCGTCCCCGGCGTCGAAGGAACGATGCCGTCCGGGACCGCAAGCGGCAGGAGCCGTGAGCGGAGTTCACATGAGGAGTGCACATGGCTCTGAATCTCACCCAGAAGCAAGACGTAGTGGCCGAAGTGGCGGAAATCGCCGCGAAAGCGCACTCGTTGATCGCAGCCGAATACGCAGGCACCACGGTCGCGCAGATGACCGCGATGCGCAAGAAAGCTCGCGAAAGTGGCGTGTACTTGAAAGTCGTCAAGAACACGCTGGCCTCGCGCGCTGTGGCGGGAACCGAATACGAGGTTGTCCAGGACAAACTCGTCGGTCCGCTGCTGTATGCGTTTTCGATCGACGAGCCCGGCGCTGCCGGTCGTCTGATCAAGGAGTTCGCCAAGGGCAACGACAAGCTGCAGGCCAAGGTGGTCGCCGTCGGCGGTCAGCTTTATCCCGGCAGCCACGTCGAAGTGCTGGCATCGCTGCCGACCCGTGATCAGGCGCTCGCCATGCTGGCCCGCGTCCTGGCCGAGCCGGCGAGCATGTTTGCCCGCGCCATCAAGGCGGTTGCCGACAAGCAGGGTGGCGGCGACGCCGCTCCGGCCGAGGCTGCCCCTGAAGCGCCGGCTGCCGAAGCCCCGGCTGAAGCCTGAGTTCGATGTCCTGACGGTTTCGCGCGGCGCAGGCACGCGAAACCCAATACCGAAAATCAAATCCAGAGGTAATCAACAATGTCTCTTACCAACGAACAGATCGTCGACGCCGTTGCCGGCAAGACCCTGATGGAAGTGATGGAGCTGGTCAAGGCCATCGAAGAAAAGTTTGGCGTCACCGCCGCTGCTCCGGTCATGGTCCAGCAGAATCAGGGCGACGCGGCTCCGGTCGAAGAGCAGACCGAATTCACCGTCGTGCTGAAGGCCATCGGCGAGAAGAAGGTCGAGGTCATCAAGGCCGTTCGCGCCATCACCGGCCTGGGCCTGAAGGAAGCGAAGGACCTCGTCGAAGGCGCCCCGCAGACCGTCAAGGATGCCGTGTCGAAGGACGATGCCGCGAAGTTCAAGAAAGACCTGGAAGCCGCTGGCGCACAGGTCGAAGTCAAGTAAGCGTCACGCAGTCATCCTGGACATCGTGCGGATGCGCGGTGTTCCGGGGTTCAACGGCTTCGGAACGGAGGTTGTTGGATTTCCGCTTCGGCGGGAATGACCGCAGACCAGGGCTGGGGGCGAAAGCTCCCGGCCTTCGTCCGTTCCAACAGTTCGAAGATTCAACTGCAAGAAAAGCGAGTCGACAGTCGGAAGTAGCGGGAGAAGGCGTGCTGGTGCCGGCAATACCAGCGACTTCCCACTGGCGATTTAACCGGGACGACGGTTCCCCAAGAACCCCGTCCCACCCGGTCGCAGTCGTGCATCGCATATGCCGCGCCGGAGACAACGACATTCAAGCTGAGAGGCCTTATCTCCCATGACCACAGCTCATTCGACGAACTATTCGTTCACCGAGAAGAAGCGCATCCGCAAGAACTTCGGCAAGCGCCGCTCGATTCTCGAAGTGCCGTTCCTGCTCGCCATCCAAGTGGATTCCTATCGCGAATTCCTCCAAGCCGATGCCGAGCCGACCCGACGCGAAGACCGCGGCCTGCATGCCGCGCTGAAGTCGGTGTTCCCCATCACCAGCTACAACGGCTACGCAGCGCTGGAATACGTCGGCTACAAGCTCGGCGATCCGGTGTTCGACGAGCGCGAGTGCCGCAACCGCGGCCTCAGCTACGGCGCCCCGCTGCGCGTGACCGTGCGTCTGGTGATCTACGACAAGGAATCGTCGAGCAAGGCCGTGAAATACGTGAAGGAGCAGGAGGTCTACATGGGCGAGATCCCGCTCATGACCGACAACGGCACCTTTATCGTCAACGGCACCGAGCGCGTCATCGTCTCGCAGTTGCACCGCTCGCCGGGCGTGTTCTTCGACCACGACCGCGGCAAGACCCACAGCTCGGGCAAGCTGCTGTACAGCGCCCGCATCATTCCGTATCGCGGCTCCTGGCTGGACTTCGAGTTCGACCCGAAGGACGCGGTGTTCACGCGTATCGACCGTCGCCGCAAGTTGCCGGTGACCATCCTGCTGCGCGCGCTGGGTTACTCGAACGAGGAAATCCTGCAGCAGTTCTTCGAGATCAACACCTTCCACATCCTTCCGGAAGGCGTGCAGCTTGAACTGGTGCCCGAACGCCTGCGCGGCGAGACCCTCGACTTCGATCTCGCCGACGGCGACAAGGTCATCGTCGAAGCCGGCAAGCGCATCACCGCGCGTCACGTCAAGCAGCTCGAACAGGCCGGTGTTGTTGCGCTGGCTGTGCCGGACAACTACCTCGTGGGTCGGATCCTGTCGCACGACGTCATCGACGCCAACACCGGCGAACTCATCGCGACTGCGAACGACGAGATCGGCGACGATCACCTGAACAAGTTCCGCAAGTTCGGCATCGACGCGGTCGGCACCCTGTGGGTGAACGACCTCGACCGCGGTCCATACATCTCCAACACCCTGCGCATCGATCCGACCAAGACCCAGCTCGAAGCGCTGGTCGAGATCTACCGCATGATGCGTCCCGGCGAGCCGCCGACCAAGGACGCCGCGCAGAACCTCTTCCACAATCTGTTCTTCACCTTCGAGCGCTACGATCTGTCGGGCGTCGGCCGGATGAAGTTCAACCGCCGCATCGGCCGCAAGGAAGTGGAAGGCAGCCCCGTGCTGTACGACTACAAGTACTTCTCGGAGCGCAAGGACGACGAATCCGTTCGTCTGCGCAACGCCTGCGGCCCGGAGATGTCCGATATCCTGGACGTGATCCGCACGCTCACCGAAATCCGCAACGGTCGCGGCGTGGTCGACGATATCGATCACCTCGGCAACCGTCGTGTGCGTTCGGTCGGTGAAATGGCCGAGAACGTGTTCCGCGTCGGCCTGGTCCGCGTCGAGCGCGCGGTGAAAGAGCGCCTGACGATGGCCGAGTCCGAAGGCCTCACGCCGCAGGAACTCATCAACGCCAAGCCGGTGGCTGCCGCGATCAAGGAATTCTTCGGTTCCTCGCAGCTGTCGCAGTTCATGGACCAGAACAACCCGCTGTCGGAAGTCACGCACAAGCGTCGCGTGTCGGCCCTCGGCCCGGGTGGTTTGACCCGCGAACGCGCCGGCTTCGAAGTGCGCGACGTGCATCCGACCCATTACGGCCGCGTCTGCACCATCGAAACGCCTGAAGGCCCGAACATCGGCCTGATCAATTCGCTCGCCGTGTTCGCGCGCACCAACCGTTACGGCTTCCTCGAGACGCCGTACCGCAAGGTCGTGGACGGGCAGGTGACCGACGAGATCGAATATCTCTCGGCGATCGAAGAAAACGAATACGTCATCGCCCAGGCCAACGCCCAGCGCGACGACAAAGGCAAGATCACCGCACCGTTCGTCGCCTGTCGTTACCAGGGCGAGTCGATGCTGCGTCCGCCGAGCGAAATCCACTTCATGGACGTCTCGCCGATGCAGACCGTGTCGGTCGCGGCCGCGCTCGTGCCGTTCCTCGAGCACGACGACGCGAACCGCGCGCTGATGGGCGCGAACATGCAGCGTCAGGCCGTTCCGACCCTGCGTTCGCAGAAGCCGCTGGTCGGTACCGGCATCGAGCGCGCCGTGGCGCGCGACTCGGGCGTGACCGTCAACGCGCGCCGCGGCGGCGTGATCGAACAGATCGACGCTGGCCGCATCGTGGTCAAAGTCAACGAGGCCGAGATCGTCGGTTCGGCCGACGCCGGCGTCGACATCTATACGCTGATCAAATACACCCGCTCGAACCAGAACACCTGCATCAACCAGCGTCCGCTGGTGAACGTGGGCGATGTGGTCGCGCCGGGCGACGTGCTGGCCGACGGCCCCTCGACCGATATCGGCGAGCTGGCCCTGGGCCAGAACATGCTGGTCGCATTCATGCCCTGGAACGGCTACAACTTCGAAGACT
The DNA here is from genome assembly GCA_040079515.1 of Lysobacteraceae bacterium. Classification (GTDB taxonomy): domain Bacteria; phylum Pseudomonadota; class Gammaproteobacteria; order Xanthomonadales; family Xanthomonadaceae; genus Lysobacter_I. Next base: position 9,801 of record JBEBKD010000023.1, on the reverse strand, counting down.
CGATCCTGCTGTCCGAGCGCGTGGTGAAGGAAGATCGTTACACCACCATCCATATCGAAGAAATGGCCTGCGTTGCGCGCGACACGAAGCTGGGCCCGGAAGAAATCACCGCCGACATCCCGAACGTCTCCGAGCAGGCACTGTCGCGTCTCGACGAGTCGGGCGTGGTGTACATCGGTGCCGAAGTCCGCGCCGGCGACATCCTTGTCGGCAAGGTCACGCCCAAGGGCGAAAGCCAGCTGACCCCGGAAGAGAAGCTGCTCCGCGCGATCTTCGGCGAGAAGGCGTCCGACGTGAAGGACAGCTCGCTGCGAGTGCCGCCGGGCATGGACGGTACCGTCATCGACGTGCAGGTCTTCACCCGCGACGGCATCGAGAAGGACAAGCGTGCGCGCCAGATCGAGGAAGAGGAAATCCGTCGGGTCAAAAAGGATTTCGACGACCAGTTCCGCATTCTCGAATCGGCGATCTATGCTCGCTTGAAGGCGCAGATCCTCGGCAAGATCGCCAATGGCGGTCCCGGCCTGAAGAAGGGCGACACGGTCAGCAGTCTGGTTCTCGATGGTCTGAGCAAGAAAGACTGGTTCACGATCCGGATGAAGGAGGACGAGGACGCCGACGCGATCGAACGCGCCCAGAAGCAGATCGACACGCACCAGAAGGAATTCGAGCGCCGCTTCGCCGACAAGCGCGGCAAGATCACCCAGGGCGACGATCTCGCCCCGGGCGTGCTCAAAATGGTGAAGGTGTTCCTCGCGGTGAAGCGCCGCATCCAGCCGGGCGACAAGATGGCCGGCCGCCACGGCAACAAGGGTGTGGTGTCCAACATCGTGCCGGTCGAGGACATGCCGCACATGGCCAACGGTGAGACGGTCGATATCGTCCTCAACCCGCTGGGCGTGCCGTCGCGTATGAACATCGGCCAGATTCTCGAAGTGCATCTGGGCTGGGCCGCCAAGGGTCTCGGCCAGAAGATCCAGCGCATGCTGGATGCACAGGCCAAGCTCGCCGACCTGCGCAAGTTCCTCGACGACATCTACAACCACGACCAGAAGATGCACGGGCAGCGCGTCGACCTGACCCAGTTCAGCGATGCCGAACTGCTGCGTCTGGCGCAGAACCTCACCGACGGCGTGCCGATGGCGACGCCGGTGTTCGACGGTGCGGCCGAGTCGGAGATCAAGCGCATGCTTGAGCTCGCCGACCTGCCGATGAGCGGCCAGACCCAACTGTACGATGGTCGCACCGGTGAGGCGTTCGATCGCCACACCACGGTCGGTTACATGCACGTGCTGAAGCTGAACCATCTCGTCGACGACAAGATGCACGCCCGTTCGACCGGCCCGTACTCGCTCGTCACCCAGCAGCCGCTGGGCGGCAAGGCGCAGTTCGGCGGTCAGCGCTTCGGCGAAATGGAAGTCTGGGCGCTGGAAGCCTACGGCGCGGCCTACACCCTGCAGGAAATGCTGACGGTGAAGTCCGACGACGTGCAGGGCCGCAACCAGATGTACAAGAACATCGTCGATGGCGAATACGAAATGGTCGCCGGCATGCCGGAATCCTTCAATGTGCTCGTGAAGGAAATCCGCTCGCTGGCCATCAACATGGAGCTGGAAGAGACCTGACGAAGGGTGGTCGTTCCGGACGAAGCGGTGAATCTGTCCACAGGCAGGTTCATCGCGAAACCCGGTACGACGAACACGCTAGCCGCCAACGTCAATGACCTCTTCCTGTTCCCGGAGAAATCAAATGAAAGATTTGCTCAACCTCTTCAACCAGCAGCGCCCGACCCTCGACTTCGACGCGATCAAGATCGCGTTGGCGTCGCCGGACCTCATCCGCTCCTGGTCCTTCGGCGAAGTCAAGAAGCCGGAAACCATCAACTACCGTACCTTCAAGCCTGAGCGCGACGGCCTGTTCTGCGCCGCGATCTTCGGCCCGATCAAGGACTACGAGTGCCTGTGCGGCAAGTACAAGCGCATGAAGCACCGCGGCGTGGTCTGCGAGAAGTGCGGTACCGAAGTGACCCTCGCCCGCGTCCGTCGCGAGCGCATGGGCCACATCGACCTCGCCTCGCCGGTCGCCCACATCTGGTTCCTCAAGTCGCTGCCGTCGCGCATCGGCCTGATGCTGGACATGACGTTGCGCGATATCGAACGCATCCTGTATTTCGAGGCGTTCGTGGTGACCGAGCCGGGCCTCACCCCGCTCGAACGCGGCATGCTGCTGACCGAAGAACAGTTCATGACCGCACGTCAGGAACACGGCGACGACTTCGAGGCCGCGATGGGCGCCGAAGCCGTCTACGACCTGCTGCGCACCATCGATCTTCAGTCGGAAATGGTCCAGCTGCGCGAAGACATCGCCAGCACCGGTTCCGAAACCAAGCTCAAGCGCCTCACCAAGCGGATCAAGCTGGTCGAAGCCTTCCTCGAATCCGGCAACCGTCCGGAGTGGATGGTCATGACCGTGCTGCCGGTGCTGCCGCCGGACCTGCGCCCGCTGGTGCCGCTGGACGGCGGTCGTTTCGCGACATCCGATCTCAACGATCTGTACCGCCGCGTCATCAACCGCAACAACCGCCTGAAGCGTCTGCTCGAACTCAATGCGCCGGACATCATTGTGCGCAACGAAAAGCGCATGCTGCAGGAATCGGTCGATGCGCTGATGGACAACGGCCGTCGCGGTCGCGCCATCACCGGCACCAACAAGCGCCCGCTGAAGTCCCTGGCCGACATGATCAAGGGCAAGCAGGGCCGCTTCCGCCAGAATCTGCTCGGCAAGCGCGTCGACTACTCCGGCCGTTCGGTCATCGTGGTCGGCCCGACCCTGCGTCTGCACGAGTGCGGCCTGCCGAAGAAGATGGCGCTGGAACTGTTCAAGCCCTTCATCTTCGCCAAGCTGCAGCGTCGTGGCCTCGCCACCACCATCAAGGCGGCGAAGAAACTGGTCGAACGCGAAGAGCCGATCGTGTGGGACATCCTCGAAGAGGTGATCCGCGAGCATCCGGTGTTGCTGAATCGTGCGCCGACTCTGCACCGCCTCGGCATCCAAGCGTTCGAGCCGGTGTTGATCGAAGGCAAGGCCATCCAACTGCATCCGCTGGTCTGCACCGCGTTCAACGCCGACTTCGACGGCGACCAGATGGCCGTCCACGTGCCGCTGTCGCTGGAAGCCCAGCTCGAAGCGCGCGCGCTGATGATGTCGTCGAACAACATCCTCTCGCCGGCCAACGGCGAGCCGATCATCGTGCCGTCGCAGGACGTCGTGCTCGGTCTGTACTACATGACCCGCGCCCTGGAGAACAAGGCGGGCGAGGGCATGGCGTTCGCCAATATCTCGGAAGTGAAGCGCGCCTACGACAACCGTCTGGTCGAACTGCACGCCAAGGTCAAGGTCCGCATCGCCGAAACCGTCGTCAGCGAAGATCCCGAGACCGGCAAGCGCGTGCGCGAGCAGAAGACCGCGATCGTCGACACCACGATCGGCCGCGCCCTGCTGCAGGAAATCCTGCCGGTGGGCCTGCCGTTCGCGCTGGTGAACACCGAGCTGACCAAGAAGAACATCAGCCGACTGATCAACAGCTGCTACCGCCAGCTCGGCCTGAAGGACACGGTCGTATTCGCCGACAAGCTGATGTACACCGGCTTCGCCTATGCGACGCGCTCCGGCGTGTCGGTCGGCATCGATGACATGACCATCCCGCTCGAGAAGAAGGGCATCCTCGCCGAGGCCGAAACCGAAGTGCTGGAAATCCAGCAGCAGTACCAGTCGGGTCTGGTCACCGCCGGCGAGCGCTACAACAAGGTCGTCGACATCTGGTCGCGTACCAACGAACGCGTCGCCAAGGCGATGATGGACACCATCGGCACCGAGAAAGTCGTGAATGCCAAGGGCGAGACCATCGACCAGAAGTCGATGAACTCGATCTACATCATGGCCGACTCCGGCGCCCGCGGTTCGCAAGCCCAGATCCGTCAGCTCGCAGGCATGCGCGGCCTGATGGCCAAGCCCGACGGCTCGATCATCGAAACGCCGATCACCGCGAACTTCCGCGAAGGCCTGAACGTTCTGCAGTACTTCATCTCGACCCACGGCGCCCGCAAGGGTCTCGCGGATACCGCGCTGAAGACCGCGAACTCCGGCTACCTGACCCGTCGTCTCGTCGACGTGGCCCAGGACGTGGTGATCACCGAAGTCGACTGCGGCACTTCGGAAGGTCTGATGATGACCCCGATCGTCGAAGGCGGCGATGTGGTCGAGCCGTTGCGCGACCGCGTGCTCGGCCGCATCGTGGCCGAAGACGTGTTCCTGCCCGGCAATGACGAAGATCCGTTCGTCCTGCGCAACACCCTGCTCGACGAAGCCTGGGTGCAAAAGCTCGAAGACGCTGGTGTGCAGTTGATCAAGGTCCGCTCGACCATCACCTGCTCATCGTCGTTCGGCGTGTGCTCGTTCTGCTACGGCCGCGATCTGGCGCGTGGTCATACGGTGAACATCGGCGAAGCGGTCGGCGTCATCGCCGCGCAGTCGATCGGCGAGCCCGGCACCCAGTTGACCATGCGTACGTTCCACATCGGCGGTACCGTCTCCGGCGCGGCATCGATCGACAACGTGACGGTCAAGACCACCGGTACGATCAAGTTCAACAACCTCAAGCATGTCGAACACGCCACCGGCCATCTGGTCGCGGTTTCGCGCTCGGGCGTGCTCTCGGTGCTGGACGGCCATGGCCGTGAGCGCGAGCGCTACAAAGTGCCTTATGGTGCGACCATCCAGGTCAAGGATGGCGGCAGTGTGAAAGCCGGGCAGACCGTGGCTGGCTGGGATCCCCATAGCCATCCGATCATGTCGGAAGTGAAGGGCTTCATCCGCTTCATCGACTTCGTCGACGGCGTGACCGTGATCGAGAAGACCGACGACCTGACCGGTCTCGCTTCGCGCGAAATCACCGACCCGAAGCGTCGTGGTACCCAGGCCAAGGATCTGCGTCCGCTGGTCCGTATCGTCGATGCGAACGGCAAGGATCTGACCATCCCGGGGACCGATCTGCCGGCGCAGTACCTGCTGCCGCCGCGCTCGATCGTCAATCTGCAGGACGGTGCGCCGGTCGGCGTGGGTGACGTGGTCGCCAAGATTCCGCAGGAAGCCTCGAAGACCCGCGACATCACCGGTGGTCTGCCGCGCGTCGCCGACCTGTTCGAAGCGCGCAAGCCGAAGGACCCGGCGATCCTCGCCGAACGTTCGGGCATCGTCAGCTTCGGCAAGGACACCAAGGGCAAGCAGCGTCTGATCATCAAGGACACCGACGGCAGCGAGCACGAAGAGCTGATTCCGAAGTACCGTCAGATCATCGTGTTTGAAGGCGAACACGTACAGAAGGGCGAAACCGTAGTCGACGGCGAATCCAGCCCGCAGGACATCCTGCGTCTGCTCGGCGTCGAGCCGCTGGCCTCGTACCTGACCAAGGAAATCCAGGACGTGTACCGCCTGCAGGGCGTGAAGATCAACGACAAGCACATCGAAGTGATCGTCCGCCAGATGCTGCGCAAGGTCGAAATCACCGACCAGGGCGACAGCAAGTTCCTGCACGGCGAACAGGTCGAGCGCCAGCGCCTGATCGAAGAGAACGCTCGTCTGACCGGCAAGAACGAAATCCTCGCCAAGTACGACCCGGTGCTGCTCGGCATCACCAAGGCCTCGCTGGCGACCGAATCGTTCATCTCGGCGGCCTCGTTCCAGGAGACCACACGCGTGCTCACCGAGGCGGCCGTCCGCGGCACCCGCGACACGCTGCGTGGCCTGAAGGAGAACGTGATCGTCGGCCGTCTGATTCCGGCCGGTACCGGTTTGACTTATCACAGCCTGCGTCGCAAGAACGCCACGGGTCTGACCGATTCGGAAATGGCGGCGCTCTCGGCGGCACCTGCCCCGGCCCCGGCGCCGGTCGTGGTCGAGCCGGTCGTGGCGGCCGTGGAAACGGCCGGCAGCGGCGTCTCGGACATGATCGAGGGCGACTCGGAAGCCTGAGCCGCCGCCCGGTTGGCAACAGCGCGCAGTCTGCTGTAGACTGCGCGCCTCTTTAGGCGGTTCGCCGCCCAGATCACGAAATGAGGCTACAGGATGTGCCTCGTATTCGGCCCAGGAGGGCGGGAAAGTCCGGAAGCGCGGCAGCCTAGTGCAGCGTGCGATTCCGGGACCGCGACGGCTCACCAAGCCGAAGCGGGCAAAGCATAAGCGTGTCGGCAGGTCGGGATTCCGGTCTGCCGGCGTTTTTTGTCGTCGCGGTATCCATCAGGGTGTCGCGGCTCGGCTCAGACCAACCAGCGACCCATACTCTGATGGCAACGATCAACCAGCTCGTGCGTAAGCCGCGCAACCCCGAAGTCTACAAGAGCACCTCGCCGGCGCTCGCCAACTGCCCGCAGCGTCGCGGCGTCTGCACCCGCGTGTACACCACGACCCCGAAGAAGCCGAACTCGGCGCTCCGCAAGGTCGCCAAGGTGCGCCTCACCAACGGCTACGAAGTCATTTCGTACATCGGCGGCGAAGGCCACAACCTGCAGGAGCATTCGGTGGTCCTGATCCGCGGCGGTCGCGTCAAGGACCTGCCGGGCGTGCGCTACCACACCGTGCGCGGTGCGCTCGACGCCGCCGGCGTCGCCAAGCGTCGCCAGAGCCGCTCGAAGTACGGCGCCAAGCGTCCGAAGTCGTAATCGGCCGTACGCAAGCATTCCGTAGGGTGGGCCCTTGGCCCACGCACCGCAATAACGGTGGGCCAAGGGCCCACCCTACACACCGGTAATCGACTATGTCCCGTAAAGGTTCCACTCCCCAGCGCACCGTCCTGCCCGATCCGAAGCACGGCAGCGAGACCATCGCCCGCTTCATCAACATGGTCATGCAGAGCGGCAAGAAGTCCATCGCCGAGAAGATCGTCTACGGCGCGATGGACGTCATCAACGAAAAGAACGCCAACTCGCTCGAACTGGTCGAAAAGGCGCTCGGCAACGTCGCCCCGTCGGTCGAAGTGAAGTCGCGTCGCGTCGGCGGCGCCACCTACCAGGTGCCGGTCGAAGTGCGTTCGTCGCGCCGCATGGCGCTGGCGATGCGCTGGCTGATCGAGTCCGCCCGCAAGCGTGGCGAGAACTCGATGCCGCGCAAGCTCGCAGCCGAGCTGATTGACGCTTCGGAAAACCGCGGCGGCGCGATCAAGAAGCGCGAAGAAACCCACCGCATGGCGGAAGCGAACAAGGCGTTCGCCCACTACCGCTGGTGATGATATCGCTGTAGCAGCGCGCGAACGCGCGCTGCGGGCGTCGGCGACGGCGCCCCGACTGGCGCCTGATTCGCAGCACGCAGACGCCACTCCGATGCTGCCCGCTTCGTCACCGAGCGCGGTGTATCGGCGATCAAGACTCCGGAGCCGCCGCAAGGCGGCGTCCGGCCATTCAGGCCCGCGCATTCGTCCAATCCGAACGCCGGGCATCAAGACGAGAGAATCACCGTGGCCCGTACCACTCCCATCGAGCGTTACCGCAACTTCGGCATCATGGCGCACATCGATGCCGGCAAGACGACCACGACCGAACGCATCCTGTTCTACACGGGCGTCAACCACAAGATCGGCGAAGTGCACGAAGGTGCCGCGACGATGGACTGGATGGAGCAGGAGCAGGAGCGCGGCATCACCATCACCTCGGCCGCCACCACGGCGTTCTGGAAGGGGATGGACAAGTCCTTCGAAGAGCACCGCTTCAACATCATCGACACTCCAGGGCACGTCGACTTCACCATCGAAGTCGAGCGTTCGCTGCGTGTGCTCGACGGTGCGGTGTTCGTGCTGTGCGCGGTCGGCGGCGTCCAGCCGCAGTCCGAGACCGTGTGGCGCCAGGCCAACAAGTACGCCGTGCCGCGCATGGCCTTCGTCAACAAGATGGACCGTACCGGCGCCAACTTCGACAAAGTCGTCGAGCAGCTGAAGTCGCGTCTGGGCGCGTACGCGGTGCCGATGCAGGTGCCGATCGGCGCGGAAGAAGGCTTCGAAGGCGTGGTCGACCTCCTCAAGATGAAAGCCATCATCTGGAACATGGAAGACAAGGGTGCCACCTTCACTTACGGCGATATTCCGGCGCATCTGCTCGACAGGGCCAAAGAGGCGCGCAACTTCATGGTCGAGGCTGCTGCCGAAGCCAACGAAGAGTTGATGGACAAGTATCTCAACGAGGGCGAGTTGACCGAAGAAGAAATCATCTTTGGCATCCGCACCCGTACGCTGCGCGTGGAGATCGTGCCCGTGTTGTGCGGTACCGCGTTCAAGAACAAGGGCGTGCAGGCGATGCTCGACGCCGTCGTGCAGTTGTTGCCGTCGCCGCTCGATCGTCCGCCGGTGCCCGGCATCGACGAAAACGACAAGGAAGACACCCGTGCGGCCGACGACAAGGCGCCGTTCTCGGCACTCGCGTTCAAGATCATGACCGACCCGTTCGTCGGTTCGCTGACGTTCTTCCGCGTCTACTCGGGCACGCTCAACTCCGGCGACCAGGTCTACAACCCGGTCAAGTCGAAAAAGGAGCGTATCGGCCGTATTCTGCAGATGCACGCCAACAACCGCGAAGAAATCAAGCAGGTCAACGCCGGCGACATCGCCGCTGCGGTCGGTCTGAAAGATGTGACCACCGGCGACACGCTGTGCTCGCAGGATCACATCATCACGCTTGAGCGCATGATCTTCCCGGAGCCCGTCATCTCGATGGCGGTTGAACCGAAGACCAAGTCCGACCAGGAAAAGATGGGTATCGCTCTCGGCCGCTTGGCCCAGGAAGATCCCTCGTTCCGCGTCCGCACCGACGAAGAATCCGGACAGACCATCATCGCCGGTATGGGTGAGCTGCACCTGGACATCCTCGTCGACCGTATGCGGCGTGAGTTCAACGTCGAAGCCAACGTGGGCAAGCCGCAGGTGGCCTACCGTGAAACCATCCGCAAGTCGGATGTGAAGTCCGACTACAAGCACGCCAAACAGTCGGGTGGTAAGGGTCAGTACGGCCACGTCGTGATCGAGCTGTCGCCGATGACCGAAGCCGATCGCGCCAATGCAGACGTCAAGAACGATTTCCTGTTCATCAATGACATCACCGGCGGCGTGATTCCGAAGGAATTCATCCCGGCGGTCGAGAAGGGCATGCGCGAAACCATCACCAGCGGCCCGCTGGCTGGTTTCCCGGTGGTGGGCGTGAAAGCCAAATTGGTGTTCGGCTCTTACCACGACGTCGACTCGTCGGAAATGGCGTTCAAGCTCGCCGCGTCGATGGCGTTCAAGGAAGGTTTCCGCAAGGCCGATCCGGTTCTGCTCGAGCCGATCATGAAGGTTGAAGTGGTGACACCGGAAGACTACGTCGGCGACGTAATGGGCGATCTAAGCCGTCGTCGCGGCCTGCTTCAGGGCCAAGACGATACGCCTTCGGGCAAGACCATCAATGCGATGGTGCCGCTGGGCGAAATGTTCGGCTACGCGACGACGATCCGTTCTCTGACCCAGGGTCGCGCGACCTTCACGATGGAGTTCGATCACTACGCAGAAGCGCCGACCAATATCGCCGATTCGATCATCAAGAAGAGCTGAAGCGAGGCCGGCTGATGCCGGCCCCGCTTTCCACAGCATTTCAGATCATTCAAGCATTCAGATAAAGAGAGAGACATCATGGCAAAGGGTAAATTCGAGCGCACCAAGCCTCACGTGAACGTGGGCACGATCGGTCACGTTGACCACGGCAAGACGACGCTGACGGCGGCGCTGAC
>JBEBKD010000022.1:0-51942 GCA_040079515.1 Lysobacteraceae bacterium | reverse complement strand
TAATCTTCATGGCGGACTCCTCCTGCTGTGTGACTGGTAGTGACAACCTCCAGTCTGGCACCTAGATGCCGGATCAGTGGGAGGAGTCCATTCCATTGGGTAAGGCCAAACGCCGCACCCGGGAATCTTCGGAGAGGTTGAACTTGACTCCACCCCGGGTGCGCGCGTTGCGCTTACCCGGGCTACGAACGACGCTGTTGCCGTTGACGAGCCTTGATTGACACTTTTGAAGATCACGGATCAATATCCGGCATCGCCCTACGGATAGGGCCGAATCGGCGCGAGGCGTCATGAACCCCATCGAAGTTGAATCAGCGCAATGAACCCGCATCCGATCGAGACATGGCACCGGCTTGTCGAATCTGTCGATCCTTCCGGCCTGGATGAGCTCCTGGCCGATGATGCCGTGTTCTTCTCGCCGATCGTCCATACCCCTCAACGCGGCAAGGCGCTCGCAAAGGCCTATCTCACTGCGGCTTTGCAGGTGTTTTCCAACCCGAGCTTTCGCTACGTGCGCGAGATCATCGGCACGTCCGATGCGATGCTGGAATTCGAGACGGAGATCGACGGGGTATTGGTCAACGGGGTCGACATCATCAAGTGGAACGAGGCGGGCAAGGTCGTCGAGTTCAAGGTCATGATCCGTCCGCTCAAAGCGATTGCCCTGATCCATGAGCGCATGGGCGCCATGCTTGCAGCGAAGCAGGTCGGGTAAAACCGAAGGCCGCATACGGGATTCTTCGGAGAGGTTGAACGTGACTCATCCCCGGGTGCGCGTGTTGCGCTTACCCGGGCTAGGTCATCGCGCGATCAAGTGTTTCTGCGGACTCGTTCGGCGTGCTTGAGCACGCCCTACGATGCTGCGGATGTCGGCGTTGCGGATGGGGTGAGGCTTGGCGAAATGCGAAATTGCAGGCGGTACGCAAACGATCGAGCTGTCGCTTCAGCTGATCTGCGCAATCCAATCCTCCAGATTGTAGTAATTCGTCACCCGCGCGATTTTTCCGTCGCGGATATCGAAGAACGCGCCGCCCGGCAGCATGTAGCGCTGCCCGTGCGCAGGCGGCAGGCCTTCATCGGCGATGAGATATTCGCCGTGGACGACGTACTCGGCGGCGGCGCGCACACCGTCGGGTGCGGCCATGACCACGATGTCGCGCAGTTGTTCGCGATAGCTGCGGTCCATCCGCGCGAGAAATGCGGCGAAGGCGTCGCGGCCGGTTTCGCGCGTGCCCTGGTTGAGATCGTGGGCGACATCGTCGGTGAGCAGCGCCAGCATCGCGGCCCAGTCGCCGCGATTGAAGGCGGCGTAGTAGTCGAGGATGAGCGTGGTGGCGCGGTCGTGGGCGCGGGTACCGTCGATGATCATGGAAAGCTCCTTCGGGTGCGCGTCAGTTCTGGCGCACGAACAGGTCGCGATGGAAGAAATAGACTTCGTTGAGCAGGAAGCGCCAACGCGTGTCGAAGCTGCGGAAGCGGCTGGTAGGGGTGGGCGATCCCAGGCAGACGATACCGACGCTGCGGCAGATCCGCAGCGCACGCGACATGTGCAGTGGGTCGCTGACGACGATCGCACGCCGGAGTTTGCGTTTGCTCATGAGTCGCGCGGCTTCGCCGAGATTCTCGCGGGTGTTGCGCGAGACTGTTTCGATCAGGATCGCGCGCTCGGCCACGCCCTCGTGCAATGCGTAGCGGCGACCGACCTGCGATTCGGAAAAGCGCGCGCCGCTGCCGCCGAAGCCGCCGGTGAAGATCAGGATCGGTGCGCGTTCGCGTTTGTAGAGATCGACGCCGTGACGGATGCGCTCCTCGAACACCGGCGAGGGCCGCGCGTCGTAGGCGGCGGCACCGAGGACGATGATCGCGTCGGCGCGCACCTTGTCGCTGGCGGCTTCGTCGCGCGTACCGACATACACGATGTGCGCCGCCACGCCGCACAACCACAGCACCGCGAGCAACAGCAGGCGTCGCAGCCAGCGGAACACGCCGCGCCGCTTGCGACGTTTTCCGGTCGCACGCTGGATCAGCGGTGGCGGCGCGGCCCGGGTCATGCGCGGCCCTGCCATGGGAGGGTATCGAGATCGACATTGCCGCCGGAAATCACGACGCCGATGCGGCGCCCCGCGAAGCGTTCGCGATTGCGCAGCACCGCCGCGAAACCGATCGCCCCGGAAGGCTCAACCACCAGCTTCAACCGTTCCCACAGCAGCCGCATCGCTTCGATCGTCGCGTCGTCGTCGACGGTGAGAATACCGTCGATATGACGTTGCAACAGCGCCAGCGTGCGTGGCGCGAGTTGCCCACGCAGGCCATCGCAGATGGTGTTCGCGGTCATGCCGGTGATGCAGCGGCCTTCGCACAGCGATGCGTGCGCGTCCGCCGCACCTGAGGGTTCAGCGCCCCAGATTTCGATGCTCGGCCGCAACGTGCGTGCCGTCAACGCACAGCCCGAGAGCAATCCGCCGCCGCCCACCGGCGCCAGCAGCGCGTCGAGTCCGGGTTCTCCGCGCAGAAACTCCAGTGCGACCGTGCCCTGGCCCGCGATGACATGCGCATCGTCGAAGGGATGCACCAGATGCGCGCCGGTCTGTTCGGTCAGCGCGGCAGCCGCGGCGTTGCGCGCGGCCATCGTCGGTGCGCAGCGCACGATGCGTGCGCCATAGCCGGCGATCGCCGCCAGCTTCACGGTCGGCGCGCCTTCCGGCACCACTACGGTGGCGGACACGCCGCGCAAGCGGCTGGCCAGCGCGACCGCTGCGCCATGGTTGCCGGAGCTCTGGGTGAGGATGCCGCGCGATGCGTCGGCTTCGTCGAGCGCGAAGATCGCATTGCAGGCGCCGCGGAATTTGAACGCGCCGACGCGCTGCAGGTTCTCGCACTTGAAGTGCAGTCGGCAGCCGGCGATGTCGTCGAGAGACTGCGAACGCAATACCGGTGTCTGCTGCGCGTGCGGCGCGATCCGCGCCGCTGCGGAAAGCACGTCGGCGAAGGCGGGCAGCGTCGGTACAGCGGCGGTCATGCCGATATCGTAACAGGCGGGGTCTGCACGTCAGGGTGTCGTTCGTATCGGTACTTGCGGCACCCCATCGAGCACGATCAGCGTGTGCGAACCGTGGATAGCGTCCGCTGTCATCAAACGTATCGAACGCATGCTGCCTTCCGCGCCTTGGCTGGCGTACGACGGTGCTCGCCGGGATCGGCAGCAGAGGCGATGCGTCGGCAACATGGATCGCCTTGGCATCCGTATCGACCATCGGTGATGACACATGCCGTTGCGCGCCGCCCGCAGCAAGACCATCCGCCTCCGCCAGGTACGGCATGCGCCGTGCCAGCGGCCCAAAGTCGGGTAGCGAAATGCCAAGATGCAGCGGCCGGGCGACGTCCTTAAGGACGGGTTCAACGCGGCGGCCGGATGCTGCAATGGCAGGACGGGCCTATCCCGTCATCGAATTACGACAGGGGGTTCCCGATGTTCCGTCTTGGTCTGCTTGCGACACTCTTCGCAACGATTCTGACCGGCTGCGTCAGTACCTACGGCTACCGCACCGACCAGGGTGGTGATTACTACTACGCCGAGCCGTCGGTGGATTATTACGACGCCTATGGTGGGCCTTACAGTTCAATAGGTTATGGCTATCCTGGCGGCTGGTACGGCAGCTTCGGCTATGGTTTCGGTTTCGGTTACACCCCGTATTCGCGCTATGGGTTTCCGTATGGCTACGACGGTTACCGTTACGGCTACCCCTATTCCTATTCTCCTTATCCGTATCGCCGGCCGCATCGTCATCGTCCGCCCAACACCATACCGCCGGGGACGCCCCCCCCGGGAGTGATCACGGACCCACCCGGCGGTACCGGCCCGCGTCTGGGCGACCGCGACGGCGGCCCGTGGCGCCACCTCGATCGTCGGCGCCCACTTCTCGCCACCCCGCAGCCTGCAATTCCCGGGGTCGCCATCCGCGAAGGCGAGCCCATGCGCCGTCGGATCATGGTGCAGCAGCCCGGTCTGTCGGGCGGCGGTGAACAGCCCGGGAGGGCAAGACAGATCAGGCCAGCGCCGGTTTCGATGCCTCAGCCCACGAGCCAACCGCGCCCACGCTACGAAACCCCACGGGCGGCACCTGCCCCTGAGCGTCGTATCGAACGCCAAGAACGAGAATCCCGTCGCGATCCGACGCCCTGAAAAGGCTTGCCAACGGCCAGATTTGGCCGCAAGCTAATCAAGCTTGACCGGTTGCGTCGTATTCCGACGTATCTCGGTACTGAATCGCCGACCCCGGCGGGGAAATCCGGATCCCCCCTGTTCCGCTCCCCGTCGGGCGTCGGCACCTTTCTACGGCGCATCGCCGAATTCCCCGAATCGCAGACAAAAAAAGGGGCCGAATGTCCCCCGACATTCGGCCCCTGGCTTCCTCAGCGCGCACGTGGCCAGCCCTGTTCCACCCCGGCCTGCGCTTTCGCGCTTGCCGCGCTGAGTGCCACCAGAGATAAGCAGAATGCGTGCCAACTTTGGCACCAGCGCTTCCGAGGAGCAGCCTCCTCGAAACCGCATTCGCTAGAATGCGGTGCATACAACGTCGGGATTCATGCCCACGCCGCGAAGCACATCTCGAAACCAGAGTCAGGTCGATGAACAGTCATTTCTATCGTTTCGATGTCATCGTCATCGGCGGCGGTCATGCCGGCACCGAAGCCGCGCTGGCATCCGCACGCAGCGGCGCGCGCACCTTGCTGCTGACGCACAACATCGAGACCGTCGGCGCCATGAGCTGCAATCCGGCCATAGGCGGGATCGGCAAAGGTCATCTCGTGCGTGAGATCGACGCGCTCGGCGGCATCATGGCGCGCGCCGCCGACGCCGCCGGCATCCAGTGGCGGCGCTTGAATGCATCGAAGGGCCCCGCAGTGCGCGCCACGCGCTGTCAGGCCGATCGCGCGCTCTACCGCGGCTTCATCCGCCGCGCGGTGGAGTCGCAGCCGAACCTCACCGTGTTCCAGTCGGCGGTCGACGATCTGATCATCGATGGCGACGCCGTACGCGGTGCGATCACCCAGACCGGTCTGCACTTCACGGCGCCGGCCGTTGTCCTCACCGCCGGCACCTTCCTGGCCGGCAAGGTCCACATCGGCGAAACCCAGTTCGCCGCCGGCCGCGCCGGCGACCCGCCCGCAACCACGCTCGCTGCGAAGCTGCGCGAACGCCCGTTCGTCGTCGACCGCCTGAAGACCGGCACGCCGCCGCGCATCGACGGCCGCAGTCTCGATTACAGCGCGATGGAAGAGCAGCCCGGCGACGACCCGCGTCCGGTGTTCTCGTTCATGGGGAGTGCCGCCGACCATCCGCACCAGGTCTCATGCTGGATCACGCATACCTCCGAGCGCACCCACGAGATCATCCGCAGCGCACTGCATCGCTCGCCGCTGTACAGCGGCCAGATCGAAGGCATCGGCCCGCGCTACTGTCCGTCGATCGAAGACAAGGTGGTGCGCTTCGCCGAAAAGGCCTCGCACCAGATCTTCGTCGAGCCCGAAGGCCTCGACGTGACCGAGATCTATCCCAATGGCATCTCCACCTCGCTGCCGTTCGACGTGCAGCTGGACCTGGTGCGCAGCATCCGTGGTTTCGAGCAGGCGCACATCACCCGCGCCGGCTATGCGATCGAATACGATTTCTTCGATCCGCGCGGGCTGAAGGATTCGCTGGAAACCAAGCTCGTTTCCGGCCTGTTCTTCGCGGGCCAGATCAACGGTACCACCGGTTATGAAGAAGCTGCAGCGCAGGGTTTGATCGCCGGACTCAACGCCGCGCGTTTCGTGCGCGCGCTCGATGCATGGTCGCCGCGTCGCGACGAGGCCTATATCGGCGTCATGATCGACGACCTGATCACACACGGCACCAACGAGCCCTACCGCATGTTCACCAGCCGCGCCGAATACCGGCTGCAGCTGCGCGAGGACAATGCGGACATGCGCCTGACCGACACCGGCCGTGGCCTGGGTCTGGTCGACGATGCGCGCTGGGAACGCTTCGCACGCAAGCGCGATGCGGTCGTCATGGAGACTGCGCGCCTGGGCGCGCTGTGGGCCTCGCCGAACAATACGCTCGGCCGTGAGGCGGTGGCGACGCTGGGCATCGAGCTCAGCCGCGAAACCCATGCACTGGATCTGCTGCGCCGTCCGGAACTCGACTACGCCAAGCTCGTCAGCGTGTCGTTGCTCGGCCCGGCGGTCGACGATGCAGCGGTCGCAGAGCAGGTCGAGATCGAAGCGAAATATTCCGGCTATCTCGCGCGTCAGCGCGAGGAGATCGCGCGCCAGCAGCGTCATGAACACACCGAAATTCCGCAGACGTTCGACTACGCCGGCGTGCGCGGACTGTCGATCGAAGTGCAGCAGAAACTCGAACGCGTGCGGCCGCAGACCGTCGGCCAGGCGCAGCGCATTCCAGGGATGACGCCGGCGGCGATCTCGCTGTTGCTGGTGCATCTGACACGTCAGCGGCGCGGCGCGGCGGCCTGATCATTCATTGCGCAAGCGAAGCGGTGCATGCGCAGGATTCTGATCATCGGTTCCGGCGGCGCCGGCAAATCCACGCTCGCACGACGCGTCGCCGAACGGACCGGAGTGCCGTTGATCCATCTCGATGCGCTTTACTGGAAACCCGGGTGGGTCGAAACGCCGCCGGACGAATGGCGGAAACTCGTCGCCGACATGCTTCAGAGCGACGCATGGGTGATGGATGGCAATTACGGAGGCACGCTCGATCTGCGCATCGCCGCCTGCGACACCGTGATTTTTCTCGACATCCCGCCCATCGTCTGTCTATGGCGGGTCATCAAACGTCGCGTCCGCCATCGCGGCGAGTCGCGGCCCGACATGACCCCGGGCTGCCACGAGCAGCTGAGCCCGGGTTTTCTGGCGTGGATCGCCTTCTATCGCCTGCGCCGTCGCAAAGGGATTCTGCGTAGACTCGCGATGATCACCTGCGAGGGCAAACAGGCATTCGTACTGGATTCCGGCGCGAAGGCGGATGCCTTCATCGCGGCATTGCCGGCGGCGCCATCCGCAGCGGACTGAAGACCTCCGCCGCCGTCCGCCGGCGCCCGCCGACTCACTGTTCCCGACCCACCGATGACGTACCCTAATCGCATGCGCAGACCACTCCGCCCTCTCGCTCTCGTCGCCCTCGCCCTGCTCACCGCCTGCAGCGGAGAATCCGGAACTCCCAAACCGGTCGTCACCGGCGATCTGTCGATCGATGCATGGCCGCTACCGGCGATGCCGGGTTCGGCGCAGCCGGATCTTGCGGTCTCGCCCGACGGGCGCGTGCTGCTCAGCTGGATCAACAGTGGCGGCGGTCGCCGTCCGGCGCTGCAGATCGCGGAGTTCTATGCCGATGGCCACTGGGAGGGGCCACGCACGGTGGCGGTGGGCAATTCGATGTTCACGAACTGGGCCGATACCCCGCACATCGTCGCGACCGCCGATCATGCGCTGTGGACGCACTGGCTGCAGAAATCCGCGGACGCGCCCTATGCCTACGACGTGATGCTGGTGCGGTCGCTCGACCACGGCATGAACTGGAGCGCACCGCGCAAGGTCCACGACGACGGCACGCAGACCGAACATGGTTTCGTCTCGATGTGGGCGCAGAGCGAGGGCAGTCTCGGCATCGCTTGGCTCGATGGCCGCCATTCCACCGAAGCAGACGCATCGAAAGGACATGACGATTCTGCAGAGGGTCACGTGGACGGTCACGGCGACGGCCACGATGGTGGCGCGATGACTCTGCGCGCGGCGGTGTTCGACGCCAACCTGCGTGCGAGCGCCGAAACCGAAATCGATGCGATGACCTGCGACTGCTGCCAGACCGATGTCGCCGCCACTGCCGATGGCGCGGTGCTGGTGTATCGCGATCGCGACGAAAATGAAATCCGCGACATCTACGCCGCGCGCTTCGACGGCAAGACCTGGTCGAAACCGGCGCGCGTTCATGCCGACGACTGGAAGATGCCCGCCTGCCCGGTCAACGGGCCATCGGTCGCGGCGCAGGGCAACGACGTCGCGGTCGCGTGGTACACCGCCGCCGGCGACGAGCCCGCGGTGAAACTCGCGCGCTCCATCGATGGCGGCACGGCATTCGCCGAACCGGTGACGGTGGACACAGGCACGGCGACCCAAGGCCGTGTTGCGCTCGCGATCGATGCGCAACAGGTCTGGATCGTGTGGATGCGTGAAGAAGCCGGCGCGCAATCGCTATGGCTCGCGCGCTACTCGCCCGATCTGTCGAAGGAACTGCAGCGCATCAAACTCGCCGATCTGCAAGGCAAAGGCCGCGCCACCGGGTTTCCGAAACTTCTGCTCAACGGCGCCGACGCGCATGTGGTGTGGACCGATGTGGCCGACGGGGTGCCGCAGTTGCGAGGCCTGCGTATCGGCGCGTCGGGCTGAGGCTGCTGCATCGAGGCCTGCTGCGCCGCGCCCAGCACCGTTTTCCAGCCACTGTCGACAGCGGTCCGCCAGCCGTTGGCCGAAAACGGCGCAGGCCGACGTTTTCTTGAAGCCGGGCTGAATTCCCGACGACAGGGCGGTTGTGCCGACAGCACTGGGCTGATGTCATCCGGCCAGCACGTTCAGCGCCGCCGCCTCCCCGAACAGGACGTTGCCAGGAAACCGCATGGATCCCGTTCTCCGCCCAGCGCCAAGCTTGATTCGTCAGCGATTCTCCTGCGTGGCACCTGCCCGCCCGGGCGCGGATGCAGATGTGCCGATATCGATCGATGCCCGGGCAGGGCTACATCGAGGCTTTCCCGGTTTGTTGGCGCGTCTTTCCGCCACGGCCATCGGCTGCGCGCTTGCCGGCTGCGCTCCGATCTCCACGACCCAAACACAATCCATCGATGCCAAGGAGTTTCCGATGATCGCCACTGACGCCCCCATCACCGCCGAGGACATCGGCCGTCGCGTGCTGAAGCTGATCGACAGTCTTCACAGCGCGCAGGACATCGCGCCCGAACACATCGAACGGATCACCGGCATTCATGTCGAGATCAACGAGGACGATCCCAGCATCTACGGTTTCGGCGGCAAACTTACCGAAGACTGGTCCTACAGCCTGGTGTCCTCGCCCGATCGACTGGGCGAGAAACCGACCAGTCTGCGCTTCTCGTTCGACGACACCGACCGCGAGCGTGCCGGCCCCGTCGATTCCGCACCGATCTGCGACATCCGTTTCGACGATTACACAAAGGCGCTGGTCTCGGCCGGTTTCACGGCCAAGCCGATGCCTACGTTCCCGGGCAGCGACAGCTGGTACTTCAGCCGCGGCGACATCGGTGTGACCGCGTACGCGCTCGGCAAGACAGGGGCCGAATCGGCACCCGTCTGCCTGTCGAAACTGATCATCAGCGCTTACGCATAAGGATACCGACATGTCCAAGGCCGACGAAAAGAAACTGGAGCAGATGCTGAAGGATTTCGAGAAGGCGAATCCCGATGCAGGCAAGAGTTTCCGCACCCTGCTCAACGACACCCCGGCGCTGAAGGCCAACCTGCTCGAAGCCATCGGCAAAGGCAATCTGGAACGCATCGAGGCGATGCCCGCCGGGATGACCGGCACACCGGGTGGCTACGCTTCAAAGGACACCACGGTCGCCGGCGTCCCGGTCAAGGCCAACACCATCCTGATCTCGACGACCGGTCTCGAGGCCGCCGGCAAGGACCCCAAGGTCGCGAACACCATGCGCATGATCCTGACCCACGAGTCGGAGCATGCGGTAAACAAGCAAGCGATCCTGAAAGCTGACAAAGCGTTCGAGGACAAACTGACGGCAATCTCCAAGGGCCCCTCGCCGCACGATTACACCCCACCGCTGAAGCAGAAAGCCGACAGCGACCGCTTGCGTGAAGCGACCGATCAGATCGGCGGCTTCAATGCAGTCGCGGCCCATGTACACAAACAGAACCCGACCGCGACCAAAGAACAGCTCTACAAGCTGCTGCACGACTCCAGCCCCGAGATGGAGCCCTATTTCGATGTCAGCGGCACACCGCCGAAACAAACCTATGCGCCCAAGGCTGGTTTGACGCTGGACAAGAACGGACATTTGGCGGAAACGCCGAAGAACATCGAGGCGATGGCGCAACACTTCTACGACAAGCGCCCCTACAGACAGAATTATGGCGTCGAAGCACTGCAGAGGGCCATTGGCATCGAAGCGAAGGAGCAGATCGCCGATGCCAAGGCAGACCCGAAATACACGCCGCCGGAAGTGCGGGTGAACCTGAAGGAGCTCGGGCTCGACCGCGCCGTCGCGTTTCCGCCCGGCAGCGGCATCACCGACACCAGTCCGAAGCCGCCGCCGGTGGCGCCGCCAAAACCTCCGATCGCGCCCCCGGAAGCGCCGCACACGCCCGGTCACAGCGAGCCCTACGGAACGCGCCCCGCCGAAACCGCGCCTGCGCTCTATCTGCAGTCCATGACCGCGCTGGAAAAACTCGGCCCCGACGCTGGCATCAAGAGCCGCGACGAGTTGGGTAACGTCGCGGCGGCGATGGCATCCAAGGCGCAGACCGACGGTCTGCAGAAGATCGATTCGGTGGTCCCGAGTACGGACGGCAAGGGCTTGATCGCGGTCCAGGGCAACCTCGAGTCGGTCCATGCGAAGAGCAGCTATATTGACCGGGTCGACGCGGCGCAGCAGTCGCCGGAAAAAAATCTGGAGCAGCTGCGCCAGAACCCGCCGACGGCCGAGATCGCCGCGCCGCAGCTGTCGCAAACCGGGCCGGCCCGCTGAGCGAACCGCTGGCCACGCGATCGATACCCGCGGCCGGCGTCAGCTCCGATGCTCCAGCGCCAGATATTCGGCAGACTGCATTTCGATCAGCCGCGATGCGGTGCGTTCAAAGGCGGCAGTCAGGCGCTCGCCGCGATACAGGGCCGCTGGTGAGGCCTCGGCGCTGCAGATCAGATTGACGTGACGGTCGTAGAGCTCGTCGATCAGAGTGATGAAGCGCCGCGACGCGTCGTCGCGCTGCGCGTCGAATACCGGCACGCCGCCGAGCAGCACGGTATGGAATTCGGTGCCGATTTCGATGTAGTCGGCGCTGCCGCGCGGGCCTTCGCACACCGCGGCGAAATCGAACCACACCATGCCTTTGTCGCGCGCACGCACGGCGATACGGCGACCATCGATGTCGATGCCGGCATCGCGATGACTGTCGTCGCCTCCGAGTTCGCGCCAGCGCGATTCCAGCCATGCGTCGCTGTCGGCATCGAGCGGCGCGCGGTAGACGGGCGAGCGGGTGAGTGCGCGCAGGCGGTAGTCGTGAGGACTGTCGAGATGCACCACGTTGCAGCGACGCTCGATCAGTGCGATCGCCGGCAGAAACCGCGAACGCTGCAGGCCGTCCTTGTACAGCTCGGAAGGCGCGGCGTTGGAGCTGGTCACCAGGATCACGCCTTCCTCGAACAGGCGCGTCAGCAGTCGTCCCAGCAACATCGCATCGCCGATGTCGCTGACGAAGAACTCGTCCAGCACCAGCACGCGCAGCTGCGCGCGCCATTCGCGCGCGATGGCCGACAGCGGGTCGCGTTCGCCCGCATGCGCGCGCAGTCGCTCGTGCACTTCGCGCATGAAACGATGGAAATGCGTGCGCCGTTTCTCGCGGATCGGCAGGCCCGCGTAGAACAGATCGATCAGGAAGGTCTTGCCGCGGCCGACGCCGCCCCACACGTAAAGTCCGTTCGGCGAAGTCGTCACCGGCTTGCCGAAAAGCGTATCGAGCAGACCATTGCGTTTCGGCGGCGCGGACAGCGCCGCATGCAGGCGGTCGAGCTCGCGCAGCGCCAGATGTTGCGCGGGGTCGTCGCTCCAGTCGCCACGGGCCACGCCTTCGGCGTAGCGCACGGACGGTGCCGCTGCGGATTCGTTCATGGTGCGGCGTCGGGCTCCGGCAGATCGTACTGTCGAAGGTAAGGTTGGACGCCGTGCTTGATCGCGCCGCGCAGATCCATCAGTTTGCGATGGAAGAAGTGGCTGGTGTCGGGCATGCGGATCAGTTCGGCGCCCGCACCCGGCGGCCGTGCCTGCGACATCTGCTCGAACCAGTCGTACACCGCTTGCGGGTCGACGATCTCATCGTCTTCGCCCTGCATCACCAGCCACGGCATCGTCGGCAGCGCGATCTTGTCGAAATCCCAGCGCCCGGCCGGTGGTGCGATCGAAATCAGCACCGACGGCAGCAATTCCGCCGCACCGCGCAGGCTGACGTACGCGCCGAAGCTGAAACCAGCGAGCCACAGCGCCGCATCGGGCCGCGTGTCGCGCACCCAGGCGACGACCGCGCGCAGATCGTCGAGCTCGCCTTCGCCGCGATCGAACACCCCTTCGGACGCACCGGTGCCGCGGAAGTTGAAGCGCACCGTGGTGATGCCCAATTCGCGCAGACTGCGCGCGGCCATCGTCACCACCTTGTTGTGCATCGTGCCGCCTTCGGTCGGCAGTGGATGGCAGAGCACCGCGATCACGCGCCGCGCGGCGACGTCGGCCTCAGGTGGATCGACAGCGACCTCCAGAGTGCCCCCCGGACCCTGCAGGGTCAGCGCGGCGGCAATGTCAGGGAAAGCGGGGGACGGCATATGTGGATGATAACGGGCTGGGCGGTCAGGGTTTCCGCAACCGGAAGCCGACCACCAGTGGGTCGTGGTCCGAGCTTCGCCAAGGCGAGAGGTTCCCAGGCTGCGCCTGGTAGCCGCGACTGTCGGGCTCGTCGGCGTTGCTGTGCCATTCCGCCGCGCCGACCAAACGCGCGAACAGCGATGGACTGAGCAGGGCGTGGTCGAGACGACCGATCTGGGCGTCGTAGACGTAGCTGTATGGTGCTGGCCCACGTTGCCCGGCGAAGGCATCGCGCCAGCCGGCGGCGGTCAGCGTCCGCACCGGATCTTCCATGCTGTACGCGTTCAAATCACCGACGATCATCGCAAGATCGCTCCCGGATCGGGTTGGATCGGTGCGCAGCCACGCGCCGAGCCGGCGCGCGGATTCGGTGCGTGCGGCATTCCAGCAGCTCTGGCCGTCCTTCTGGTCGGTGTCAGCCCCGGTCGCTTCGCCGCAGCCTTTCGATTTGAAGTGGTTGGCGACAACCGTGAAAGCTGGACCTTGGTTTGTGCCGGTCCCGGCGCGGAAGGTTTGCGCCAGCGGCGGTCGGCTGCGGGTGCCGAACAGGTCATCGGTCAGCGTCTCCGCCGCGCCAACCGGTGTGGCCTGTGATGCACGGTAGATCAGACCGACCCGGATCTGGTCCCCGCCCAGCCCGGCGTCGGTGGCGATGAACCGCCAGTCGTCGCCATCGCGATTGAGTGCCGCGATCAACGTCGCGATCGAAGAATCCGGGCCGAAGCCATCGTTCTCCACCTCCATCAGCGCAGCGATATCGGGATTCAGGCCATGGATCGTGGCCACCAGTCTGGCAAGCTGGGTGTCGAATTCGGCTTGGCTGCGCGCGCCGCGTAGTGTGGGAAAGCCGCCCCTGTTGCCATCGCCATTGAAGAAGTTTTCGAGATTGAAGCTGGCGATGCGCACATCGCCGCCGACTTTGGGTGCGCGTGGTGGCGACACGCGGCGAAAAGCCGGCTTCGCCGTGAGCTGCAGCCGATAATCGCCGCCACGCTGGTCGAGCACACCTTCCACCTTCGCTACCCGGCTGCCGGTGCGCGGCAGTCCGGGCTTCGGCAGGTACCAGATCGAGGTCGGGTGCTCCGCATCGCTGCCATCATCCAGACGCAGCGTCCGGCGTGCGTTGTCGGCGGCCAGCGCGCGCGCGGCGTCGCCGGGCATCGCGGCGTCGACGGGGCTGCGCAGGCGTTCGCCGAAATTGACCGTCAGTTCGCCGTATTTGTCTGCGCGATGCGTACCTGCCACGATCAGGGGCGCGGAGATGCGCACGCGCATGTTCTCGTAGCGCTCCCAGTCGGCAGGCGGCGCCGCGATGGCGACGGTACCGACCTTGCCTTTGCCCAGTATCTGCAGATCGACAGCCTGCAGCGCGGTGCGGGTGCCGCGGCCGGTGTCGAGTTCCATCACCGTGCCGCGCACGCGCACGCGTTGTCCGGCATCGGGGACGGATACAGCACCCGGCGCGTTCGCGACGAACAGCGCGTCGGATGTGGTCGGGTCGCGATCGCCAGCGTCCTGCAGGAACCAGCCACCGAGGTTCGCGTCGGGAACCGCCGTGACCACGCCTTCGACCGTGACCTCCCGACCGGCCAGCGGGCTGGCCGTACCGTCGCCCTGGATTGTGCCGATGGCTGTCGGCGCGTTCTGCGCCGACGCAGCAGTGACGACCAGTGCACAGCACAGACAGGTCAGCGAGGACAGCGCGAACGGAAGCGGACGATGCATGCGGCGATTCTCCGGAGATGGAACGGACAACGCCGCCCGGAGGCGGCGTTGTGGAGGAGCGATGACGGAAGTATGGTCGGTCAGATCTGTTCCAGCATCCAGTCGACCGCCGCCTTCACCTGATCGTCGGTCAACGCAGGATTGCCGCCCTTGGCCGGCATCACGCCCGCAGTGCCCTGGAAGCCTTCGATCGCGTGCTTGTGCAGCATGTCCTTGCCCTTGCTGGCGCGCGCGCCCATGCCGGTCGCCACGAGCATCGGTGCACCACCTGCGCCGGACTTGTGGCAGCCCGCGCAGAGCTTGTCGAAAATCACCGCGCCGTCCAAGGTGCCGCCGTAGGCAACCTGCGAGGCGGCGGAGGCTTTGGCGGCCTCGTCAGCGGCGGCCTGTTGCGCCGCGCCGGTGGCACCGGCATAGACCTCGCCCGCTGGTGCGATCCGCGCATCGGTGCGCTTCACTTCGATCGGGTTCACAGTCTGCGGCTGACCGTTGTGCAGATGGACCGCGAACAGGATCAGGCCCAGGGTGACGGCCATGAGGAAGGCGATCACCATCGAAAAACGCTTCAGAAAGTCCAGATCGTAATTGCGCACGACTCACCCGGAAAACGACATGTTGACGAAGCGACCGCGCTGCGGTCGCACAATCCGCGCAGTATAAAGGCTGCAGGGGTCCGGATTCGAGCCCATGGCCGCTTGCGGCCCGGGCCCGGGCCCGGATCGGCGTGCCGGAGACTTGGACCGAAGGTCGGGTTCGGCTCCGCGCTGCGGCGTGGCACACTAGCCGGAATGAGCGATTCCTCTGTTCTCGACCTGATCCAGCTGCGCCGGGGCTGCACCTACTGCTCCGTGCGCCAGCTATGCCTCCCGGGCGGTATCGGTGCGGAGGAATTGCAACAGCTCGACGAGATCGTGCAGCGCCGCCGCCCTGTCGCCCGCGGCGAACGTCTGTTCCGCCTCGGCGATCCGCTGACCGCGGTCTTCGTCGCCCGCGACGGTGCGTTCAAGTCGGTCAGCATCAGCGAAGACGGCGAAGAACAGGTGCTCGGCTTCCATCTGCCCGGCGAACTGATCGGTCTCGACGCACTGGGCACCGGCGAACACCGCTGCGAAGGCGTCGCGCTCACTGCCGCCAATGTCTGCGAAGTGCCCTACGACCAGCTGTCGTTCGTCGCTTCGCAGGTACCGAGCCTGCAGCAACAGTTGTTCCGCGTGATCGGCCAGAGCGTCGATCGCGACCAGGACCATCTGGGCATCCTCGTCCGTCGTCAGGCCAACGAACGCATCGCCCTGTTCCTGCACAGCCTGGGCGAGCGCTATCGCAATGTCGGCCAGTCCGACCGCCTGTTCCAACTACCGATGAGTCGCGAGGACATCGCCCGCTTCCTCGGTCTGGCCCTGGAAACTGTCAGTCGCGGCTTCACCCGGTTGCAGGACGACGGCATCATCGCGGTCACCGGCCGCCGGGTCGAGATCGTCGACGCCATCGCTCTGTCGCACCTCGCCCACCATGTTGAATCCAGCCACGACAAGCAGCAGCGCGCGTAAGGCAATCCGTCAACGCAGCTGCAGAAGACCGACGATATTGTCGTGCAGCACCATCCGCTGTTCTTCCGGCGTAAGCCGCAGCGCACGCACGGCGGCCAGCGCATTCGCAGGCGTTTCGGTCGGCCAGTCGGAACCGAACAGGATCCTGTCCATACCGATCCGGCGCATCGTCCAGACCAGTTCGTCCTGCACCGGCGAGCCGGCATAAAACACCGCGATCGCCGACAGATCGAACCAGACGTTGCCTGGCGTGCCCATCTTTTTCAGCAAGGCATACACCCCCGTCTCGCGGAACTGGCTGAACCCCATGTGCGCGAACACGAACTTCGTACCCGGTTGTTTCATCGACAGCGCCAGCAATTTGCCGAGCTGCCCGGGATCGAGCGGGTTGAAGCTGTCGAACAGTACAGCCAGACCGAGTTCGCCGCAGCGCGCAGTCACGCGCGCGACCGCAGGATCGGCGACATCGAATTCCTGGCTGTTCGGATGCAGCTTGATCTGCTTCACGCCCAGCTTCGCCACGCGTTCCAGCTCCGCCAGTGCCTGATCCCCGTCGGCAGGGTGCACCGATGCGATCGGGTAGAAATGCGTCGGGTCGGCGGCAGCCGCTGCGATCACGCCATCGTTCTTGGCGCGGGTCGCGGCCATGTCGCCCGACCAGTTCATCACGATCAGCGCACTGCGGTCGATGCCGGCGGCGGCATCGAGCCTGCGCAGATCGCCGGTACCGACCGGTTGATCGGGGCGCAAGCCGTCGTTTCCACCAAACCGTACGTGGGCATGGGCATCGATGATCCCGCCGGTGTAGTCCCGTGCGGACACCGGGCAGGCAGTCATGGCGATCGCGAGCAGGAGACAGCGAAGCGAAATGGTGTTCGTCATGGTGTGCTCGCCTGGAAGCGCCGTGAGATGAGGGTCAACGTATCGCCCGCCGGCCGC
This sequence comes from Lysobacteraceae bacterium, assembly GCA_040079515.1. Taxonomy (GTDB): domain Bacteria; phylum Pseudomonadota; class Gammaproteobacteria; order Xanthomonadales; family Xanthomonadaceae; genus Lysobacter_I. The sequence goes on along the minus strand of JBEBKD010000022.1, from coordinate 35,051 downwards.
ATCCGGATGTGCCGAAGGTCGGCATGACCACTGCGGTGCGTGGGCAGGTTCGCGGCCTAAGCTGCGTAGTACAGCGCGCCATCGCCGCGTTCGGCCGCCTCGCGGTAAAACGCCGAGAGCATATCGAAGTGCGACAACAGATCGTCCTCATCGTTCTGGTAGACCGCCTGGTGATAGAGACCGATGTCCTCGTCGATCGCGCGCAGCGCTTCAAGCACGTTGGCGTGCGTCCATGACGACAGCGCCTTGGCCTGTTCGCGGACCAGCACCGGCGATACGAAATCGCAGCCGTTGCTCAGCACCTGATCGGCGACGCCGTCGCTGTGGAAGCCGACGTCGTCGAGGAGGTGTCTGAGCACATCCCAGGCGCCTTCCACATCGATCGAGGCAGTGCAGCGCGATTCTCCCTCGACCCATGCGTCGATCAGGCCATGATCTTCGCGCATCGCGGCGAGATCTTTTGCGGCGAACGCCTGGAAAAACATATTCATGCTCATGGGTGGACTCTCCTGATCTCGATGGCCCAGTGTGCGCGAATGCGGAACGACAGGCGAGGGTTCAACGACCCGCGCCGCGCACCCGATCCCAATCCAGATCGAATCGCGCGAGGTACTTGCGCAGCCGATCGGCGTCGTTGGTGCTGCTGCGCTGCGCGCGCGACACCGCGAACAGCATCCGCCCCGCATCCGACAGCGACTTCGCCGATTTGCAGACGCGGACGACGTCCTCCAGCTGCACCCGGTCGAAGCGGTCGAGCGCGTCGACGCCATCGCCCAGTAGTGCGCCCAGTGGCGATGGCGCCCCGTTTTCGCGCCACAGGCCGCGCAGACGCGCGATTTCCTCATCGACCAGTTCGCTCTGGATGCGGCCCGCATTCGCCAGCGTCGCCATCCGCATCACCGACGCGCCGAGGTCACGGAAGTTGCCGGCCCAACGCGCTTCGGGGCTGATCGCGAACGATAGAAAGCGTACTCGCGCCTCGCGATTGAATGCGACGCGCTGATGCTGGTCGCGGCTCCAGCGCTCGAGCTCGAAATCGAGATTGGGTTCGATATCCTCCACGCGTTCCGCCAGACCCGGCAGGCGGTATGTCCAAAGATTCAAGCGTGCGAGAAGGTCGTCCCGGAAACGTCCCTCGGCGACCGCAGTCTGCAGATCGCGATTGGTGCCGGCGATCAGCTGGAAATCGCTCTCGACCTCCTTGTCGCTGCCGACCGGCGGGAAGCGTTTCTCTTCCAGCGCACGCAGCAGCAAGGCCTGTTCGTCGAGGCCGAGTTCGCCGATCTCGTCGAGAAACAGCAGGCCCTGATGCGCCGAACGCAGGAAGCCGGCGCGATCGCTGCCGGCACCGGTGTACGCGCCTTTGATATGACCGAACAACGCACTCATCGCGCCGTCGCCGCGCAGCGTGGCGCAGTTCACTTCGACGAAACGTCCGGGTAATTGGTGCTTCAGTTTCTTCAGCTCGAACACGCGTTTCGCGAGCTGGCTCTTGCCGGCGCCGGTCGGACCCATCAGCAACATCGGTGCCTTCGAGCGCGTCGCGACGGTTTCGATCTGCTCGATCATGCGGTTGAAGGAAGCATTGCGCGTGGCGATCCCGTTCTTCAGCAGTGCGCGGTCTTCCAGCTGCTGCTGCTGGAAGCGCTGCGCGATCAGGTCGTAGCGCGAAAGATCCAGATCGATCACGGCGTAACTGCCTGCTGCGCCGCTCTCCTGTTTTCGTGGCGGCGAGGTCTGCAGCAGGCGGCCGGGGAAATGCCGGCTTTCGGCGAGCAGGAACCAGCAGATCTGCGCGACGTGCGAGCCGGTAGTGATGTGGATGTAGTAGTCCTCGTCCTCGGGCTTGAACGCATAGCCGCGCAGAAAATCGTGCAGCGTCGCGTACACGCCTTCGAAGTCCCATGGGTCGGCGAGGTACATGTCGCTGCGACGCACGGTGGTTTCCGGCGAAACCTGCACGACATCTTCGGTCACGACTTCGGCGAGCCGCTGGTAGCGGCGCTCGTCCACCAGCAGTTCGAGCCGGTCGACGAGGAAGTCCTCATGCATGCCTAGCGAGACCGTCGGCCGCCATTTTTCCCAGCGCCCCGGCCCTCTGCCGCTGTCGAGCGTGGTGCCGAGCATGCCGAAGACGACTTGTTGCTTGCGCATGATCCATCCGGATAAAAACTTAGATCAAAGTATATCTTTATATCAAAATCATGATCGATGAGGGTCGTGAATTTCTAGAGAAAGCCAACAAAAACAAGACGATAGGAAAACTCAAAGCAGGTTGGCATGGCCATTGCAATACACAGCTCGAACCCAACGGGCATTCCCCAAGGCACCGATCATGGCCAACACCTCGCTCTTCGCATCCACCCGCGGCGCACTGCCACCGGCAGCGACCACCCGCAACGAGGCCGGCGGCTTGGCCTATGCACGCAAGCCGCAGGCGGCGCTGGCACTGTACGCGGCGACGGGTTGCCTCAACGGCACCTATTACGCCAACGCCGAGCAGCAGTTGGCGACGGTGTTGAAGCTGTGCGCCGAGGTGGAGCCGCGCTTCGTCGCGCAGACCGCGATCTATGCCCGGCAGTGCGCGCACATGAAGGACATGCCGGCGCTGTTGCTGGCCAGCCTGTCGCTGCGCGACCGCGATGTCTTCGCCGCTGCGTTTCCGCGCGTGGTCGACAACGGCCGCCTGCTTCGCAACGTCGTGCAGATCCTGCGCAGCGGTTGCGTCGGCCGCAAGTCGCTGGGCTCGCTGCCGAAGCGTCTGGTGCGCGAGTGGTTGCAGTGCGCATCGGTGGATCAGCTCGTCAACGCCGCGATCGGCAACGATCCGTCGCTGGCGGACGTGATCAGGATGGTGCACCCGAAGCCTGCCGATGCCGAACGCGAAGCGCTGTATGCGTGGGTGATCGGAAAGCCGTACGACGAAGCGAAGCTGCCGGAGATGCTGCGTGCTTACGAAGGATTCAAGCGCGACGCGCAGGGCGAGTTGCCGGCATTGCCGTTCCAGTACTTCACGTCGCTGCCGTTGAATACGACGCAGTGGACGGTGTTGGCGCGTCGTGCGTCGTGGCAGTCGCTGCGCATGAACCTCAATACGTTCGCGCGCAACGGCGTGTTCGAGGATGCCAAAGCCGTCGCCATGATCGCCGAGCGTCTTCGCGATCCCGAATCGATCCGTCGTGCCCGCGTGTTTCCGTACCAGTTGCTGACCGCATTCCAGGCGACCTCGAAGCTGCCGAACGCGATCGGTGCGGCGCTGCAGGATGCGATGGAAATCGCGACCCGCAATGTGCCGAAGCTGGAGGGTGATGTTGTCGTGGCGGTGGACGTGTCGGGTTCGATGGCGTCGCCGGTCACCGGTCATCGCAAGGGCGCGACCACGACCACGCGCTGCGTGGATGTGGCGGCGCTGATCGCGGCCTGCATCCAGCGCACCCATCCGGATGCGCGCGTGCTGCCGTTCGACACTGCGGTGCGCGCTTTGCGACTCAACCCGCGCGACAGCGTGATGACGCAGGCGCGACAGCTGGCGGCGCTGTGCGGTGGTGGTACCAGCGTCAGCGCGCCGCTCGCGGCGTTGAACCGCGAGAAAGCGAAGGTCGATCTGCTGGTGCTGGTGTCCGACAACGAAAGTTGGCGCGATACCCGCAGCGGCGGCGCCACCGAGACCATGCGCCAGTGGGAGCAGATCAAGGTGCGTTGTCCGCAGGCGAAACTGGTGTGCATCGATCTGCAGCCTGTCGCCACCAGCCAGACCGTTGAGCGTGGCGACGTACTCCACGTCGGCGGCTTCAGCGATGCGGTGTTCGATCTGATCGCGAATTTCGCGGCAGAGGGTTCCGGCGCGAAGCGCTGGGTCGAGAAGATCGCGAGCATCGAGTTCTAGACGTCGTTCAATGCCCGGCCGGCAATGGGGCCGGTCGGGCAAGGGGAGACGTGTTTGTTGTTGTGCTGTCGGTGGTTGCGAATGCCGGGAAAACTACACCCTATTACGGTCCAGGTCGCGGGTTCGAGTCCCGCCCGCCGCGAATCCGTGCGGCGGTAGCTCAGTTGGATAGAGCAGGATGTTTTCTCACTTTTGTCGCAATCACCGATGGCTTTATCTGCAAGGCGGCGATTCATTGGTGTCGGCCGCAGGCGCGGCACTGATTCCGTCGTAAACAACCTTCTGCCTGGGCCGGTTCGAGTCCCGCCCGTCGCAAGACGGTAGCTCAGTCAGTTAGAGCAGGACGTTTCCACACTTATTTGTCGCAATCATCGATGGCTTTGATTCGAATCTTTGTCATCTCGTCGGGGGCACACAGCCATGCGCTGCAATGGGGGCAACAACATGTCCGAAATCTGGGCCATCATCGTCATCGTGATTCTGGTGTTGATCGTCTACGGCATCGTTTCGTCGAAGTTGAGTGCGAGGCGCCAGCGCGAAGCGCGCGAAAAAATGCTGCCTTACCTCGATGAAACGATCGTTCCGGATCGCAGGCACAACCTGTTCATGTCCGATGGACGCAAGTTCATGGATGTCCGGATTCTGGGCACCACCGACCCCAAACTCGGCCAGTCGCCGCTCGGGGACTGGGGGCTGATGCTCGTGATCCTGCTCGACACTGGGAAAAAAGCGTTCATCCGCCCGTCTTCGGTGCGCTGCATCGAAGAAGCTTGATCCGTTTGAATATTGATTTCACTGTTATCAGCCGCAGGCGCGGCATCATTCTCCTCGCAGCAAACGTTCTGCCTGGGCCGGTTTGAATCCCGCCCGCCGCAAGGCGGTAGCTCAGTCGGGTAGAGCTTGAAAATCGTTTCATCACTTTTGTCACAGTCGGCGTCTTCATCCTTTCAAATCACGTTCTTTCAAATCACGTTTTCGCGGCGAATGCCGGTGGAACTACATGGTTCCCCTCACGGGTTGGGTTCAAGTCCCACTGCGCTACCGGGCAAATGCCCGCGCGCAGAGCGTTCCACCACCCTCGTCGCCGCACCTTTTCATCAATGCGAGAATGCACCATGACCACCCACCACTACGATGTCATCCAGGAACAGGGCGCAGTGCCGATCAAGCTCTGGACCCGCGGCGTGCCGCTGGAAGACGAGGCCCGCAAGCAGCTGCAGAACATCGCCAAACTGCCCTTCATCCATCGCTGGATCGCAGTCATGCCCGACGTGCATCTGGGCAAGGGTGCGACGGTGGGTTCGGTGGTACCGACCATCGGTGCGATCGTCCCGGCGGCGGTCGGCGTGGATATTGGTTGCGGCATGATCGCGGCGCGCACCACGCTGGTCGCGAGCGATCTGCCGGACAATCTGTCCGCGATCCGTAGCGCGATCGAGCGCGCGGTCCCGCACGGTCGCACAGCCGAGCGTCATGCACGCGACAAGGGCGCGTGGGAGAACGTTCCTACGCTCGCGGTCGAAGGCTGGTCGCAGCTGGTCGCCGATTTCGAGAAGATCTGCGAGCGTCACCCGCGCCTGAAGAACACCAACAACCTCAAGCATCTCGGTACGCTCGGCACCGGCAATCACTTCATCGAGATCTGTCTCGACGAAGACCAGCGCGTGTGGTTCATGCTGCACTCCGGATCGCGCGGCGTCGGCAACGCCATCGGTACGCATTTCATCACCTTGGCCAAGGAGGAAATGCGTCGCTGGATGATCAATCTGCCCGATCAGGATCTCGCGTATCTGCCCGAAGGCAGCCAGCACTACGGCGATTACGTGTTCGCGGTCGACTGGGCGCAGCGTTACGCGCGCATCAACCGCGAGATCATGATGCGTCACGTGGTCGAGGCGGTGCGCAAGGTCATCCCGAAGCCGTTCGAGGCCCAGGCCGAGGCGGTGAACTGCCACCACAACTACGTCAACCGCGAGCATCACTTCGGCAAGAACGTGCTGGTGACCCGCAAGGGCGCGGTGAGCGCACGCAAGGGCGAGCTGGGCATCATCCCGGGCAGCATGGGCGCGAAGAGTTTCATCGTGCGCGGTCTCGGCAACGAGGACAGCTTCTGCAGCTGCAGCCACGGCGCCGGCCGCGTGATGAGCCGCACCCAGGCGAAGAAGGTGATCAGTCTGGACGATCACATCGCCGCCACCGCGCACGTGGAATGCCGCAAGGATGCGGACGTGGTCGACGAATCGCCGGCCGCGTACAAGTCGATCGATGCGGTGATGGAGGCACAGAAGGATCTGGTCGAAATCGTGCATACCTTGCGACAGGTGGTGTGCGTGAAGGGCTGATTCCGGCACGCGCCGATACGACAATCGAACCGGGCGGACAGCGATGTCCGCCCGAGCTTCATGACAGAGCCTCATGAAAGAAGACAGACGATGGACATGATCGAAATCGACGGCTCAGCCGGTGGCGGCCAGCTGCTGCGCACCGCGCTGAGTCTCAGCCTGTGCACCGGGATCGGCTTCACGATGCAGCAGATCCGCGCGAAGCGTTCGCGTCCGGGGCTGATGCGTCAGCATCTGACTGCGGTCAACGCCGCAGCGCAGATCGGCAATGCGCGCACGCACGGCGCCGCGCTCGGTGCGACCACGCTACGCTTCGAGCCGGGCGTGGTATTGCCGGGCGATTACGCTTTCGCCACCGGCAGCGCGGGTTCGGCGATGCTGGTGCTGCAGACCTTGCTGCCGCCGCTGTGGCGATGCGCTGCGCCGTCGCGCCTGCGTCTGGAAGGCGGCACCCACAATCCGCTGGCGCCGAGCGCGGATTTCATCGCCGACGCCTATCTGCCTGCGCTGAAGCGGATCGGCATCGACGCATCGATCGAACTCGAACGCCCGGGCTTCTTTCCCGCTGGCGGCGGCATTCTGCATGCAACCGTGAGTCCGGCCGCGACGCTGCAGGGTGCCGAATTCATCGAACGCGGCGCGCTGCAGTCGATCGAAGCGGTCGCATTGATGTCGGGGCTTTCGTCGAGCATCGGTCAGCGCGAATTGCAGACGCTCGCCGCGCGTTTTGCATTGCCCGCAACTGCGCTGCATCTGCGTCAGGTCCGGCCGTCGATCGGTCCCGGTAATGCACTGCTGCTGCGCGTGCGTCACGAACATCATGCCGAAACCTTCACCGGCCACGGCGAGCGCGGCGTGAGTTCGGAACAGGTCGCGGAGCGTCTGGCCGACGAGGCCGACCTCTATCTGCGCAGCGACGCCTGCGTCGACGAGCACCTGTCCGACCAGCTGCTGCTGCCGATGGCATTGGCCGGCGGCGGCGCATTCACCGTGCCCGCGATCAGCGATCACCTGCGCAGCAACGCGCGGCTGATCGAGAAATTCCTGCCGGTGGAGATCGACTGGATGCAGACCGGCACCGGCGCGTGGAAGGTAGTCGTCGCAGACTGACCCCGTACTCGGGCCGGGTATTTCCTGCGCAGGTTTTGCCGCAGGTCAAGGCGGCGGACGATCCGCATCCCTAGGCTGACCGCTTCCGCAGATCGCCACCGTCGAGGTCGCCCCGTGTCCGCAACCCTGCTTTCGTCTTCCGTGTTGGCCGCGCGCCTGCTGCCGCTGCTCGATCTGACCAGCCTCGGCGAGGACGACACCCCCGAAGCGATCCGCGCGCTCTGCGCGCGCGCGCGGCTGCCGTCCGGTCTGCCGGCGGCGCTGTGCGTGTATCCAGAACACGTCACCACGGTGCGCGAGGCACTGCGCAACACGTCTGCGAAGGTTGCGACGGTGGTGAATTTCCCCGACGGCGGCAGCGACGCCGCGCGGATCGGGCGCGAAACCCGGCGCGTGATCGCCGCTGGCGCCGACGAGATCGACATGGTGCTGCCGTACCGCGCGCTGCTCGCGGGCGATGCGGCGCTGGCGCGCGTCTGCGTCGATGCCTGCCGCGCTGCCTGCGGCGATGGCGTGCTGCTGAAGCTGATCATCGAAAGCGGCGAACTGGCGACGCCCGAACGCATCCGCGAGGCCTGCCGTATCGGACTCGATGCCGGCGTCGATTTCCTGAAAACATCGACCGGTAAGGTCACCGTCAATGCCACTCTGGAAGCAGCGGCGATCATGCTCGACGAGATCGCCGCAGCCGGTGGGCGCTGCGGTTTCAAGGCCGCAGGCGGCATCCGCAAACTGTCTGCTGCCGCGGCGTATCTCGAACTGGCCGATACGCGACTGGGCGCGGACTGGGCGTCGCCGCAGCATTTCCGGATCGGCGCAAGCGCATTGTTCGACGAACTCGCTGCGGTGTTGGCGGCAGCGCCATGACGCCGGATACGCAGTCGTGAGTCGCGCGCTCTGGGTGGTGATGGATTCGCTGGGCCTGGGCGCGGCGCCCGATGCCGCTGCCTACGGCGATGCGGGCGCCGACACCTTCGGCCACATCGCCGCCGCCTGTGCGGAAGCGCCGCGCGGTCCGCTGCGGCTGCCGACGCTCACGCGCCTCGGTTTGCCGCAAGCGCATGCCTTGGCGCGCGGCCGGCCCGCAGCCGGGTTCAGCGATCTACCGATGCCCGAGAGTTGCTGGGGCTATGCCGTCGAACGCGCCTGCGGCAAGGACACGCCGTCGGGACACTGGGAAACCGCAGGCGTCGTCCTCGACCGCGCGTTCGGGCTGTTTTCAGATCTAGAGCGCAGCTTTCCGCCTGAATTTCTGCATGCCCTGATCGATGAAGCCGGCCTGCCCGGCGTGCTCGGCGACTGTCACGCCTCCGGCACCGAAATCATCGCCCGCCTCGGCGCGGAACATATGGCCAGCGGCAAACCCATCGTCTACACCTCGGCCGACTCGGTGCTGCAGATCGCCGCGCACGAGACATCGTTCGGACTGCAGCGGCTGTACGAGGTGTGCATCATCGCGCGACGCTTGCTGGCGCCGTACGACATCGGCCGGGTCATCGCGCGGCCTTTCATCGACACGCCGGAGGCCGGCTTCGTCCGTACCGGGCATCGCCGCGATTACGCACTGCCGCCGCCCGCACCGACCCTGTTCGACGCCGTGCAGGCCGCAGGCGGCGAGACCATCGCGGTCGGCAAGATCGGCGACATCTTCGCGCATCGCGGCGTGTCGCGAACGGTGCCTGCGTATGGTCACGATGCGCTGTTCGACGCGACGCTCGATGCGCTTGCGCAGGCCGGCGAGGGTGCGCTGATCGCCACCAATTTCGTCGACTTCGACAGCGTCTACGGGCACCGTCGCGATGCGCTCGGCTATGGCGCGGCGCTGGAAGCGTTCGACGCGCGTCTGCCCGAACTGCTGCGCGCGCTGGGTCGCGACGATCTGCTGGTACTCAGCGCCGATCACGGCTGCGACCCGACTTGGTCGGGCAGCGATCACACACGCGAAACCATACCGCTGCTCGCTTGGAGCCCGATGCTGCGCGCGCGCTGCGTTGGCCGCCGTGAGTCTTTCGCCGACATCGGCCAGGGTTTCGCCAGCCATCTTGGTCTGCCGCCGCTGGCGGCGGGCCGCTGTTTTCTCGCCAACACGGTTGCAGAAGGTTCCGAACACCCATGAGCACACCGCATATCGATGCCGAACCCGGCGCTATCGCCGACACTGTGCTGTTCCCCGGCGATCCGCTGCGCGCGCGCCACATCGCCCGCACATTCCTCGACGATGCGGTGGAGTTCAACGCGCGCCGCAACATGCTCGGTTACACCGGCCGTTATCGCGGGCAGCGCATTTCGGTGATGGGCAGCGGCATGGGCATTCCGTCCAGCGCGATCTACGCCACCGAACTGGCGCGCGTCTACGGCGTGCGCCGGATCGTGCGCATCGGCACCTGCGGCGGTGTCGGCGAAGTCGCGCTGGGCGATCTGCTGCTGGCGCAATCGGCCAGCACCGACTCGCGCTTCAACCGCTTGCATTTCGGTGATCACGACCTCGCCGCCTGCGCCGATTTCGCGCTGATGAAGGCCATGGTCGACACCGCCGCGCGACAAAGTATCGCTGTCCGCGTCGCCCACGTCTTCAGCACCGACTGTTTCTACGATGGCGATGCCGATCTGCTCGCGCATCTGCGCCGTCACAATATCGTCGGCATCGATATGGAATCCGCCGGGCTTTACGGCTTGGCGATGCGCGAGGGCCTGCAGTGCCTTTCGGTGATGACCGTGAGCGATCATCTCGATCGCGACGAACATATGCCGGCCGCCGAGCGCGAACAGGGCTTGGCACGAATGGTCACGCTGGCGCTGGAGAGTCTCTACGACGCTCCTGCGGTATGAACTTCGATCAGCCGCCCGCCAGCGGCGTGAGCAGACGGCGGCCGCTGCCCGTTGTGTGGAAGGTGTTCGGCGTGAGCGCGTCGGTGTTGCCTTCGGCGATCAGCGTCTCGTTCTCCCACGGGATCAACGCTTTTGGTCCGGCGACATAGGTCCGCCATTTGCCGTAGGCCGGTGGCTCCTGTCCCTCGATGAAATAATCGATAGGCAGCGTGCCGAGCCAATAGGGTTTATCTGCCGCCGATCCCGATTTCGGCGGCACGAATGTCCATTGCCTGGCGGCGGCGATGCTGTTTCGCGCGAGTGCCTTTCGCCATTGATTCATCTGCGACTCGCTGCCGATCACGTGCAGATTGACGTGGCTGGCGTCGACATTGATGACCTTGCCGTCGCGGCCGATCTTCAGGGTCAGAAACACCGTGCCCGAAATACCCGCATCGACGAGGCCGATCGGATAAATGGGTTTTTTCTGGCCTTTTGGATCGATGGCGACCGACTCTTCTGGATTGGTGCCGCTGAAAGTGGCGCTGCGCAATTCGACCGAATAATTGCCGTCGTCGAGTTTCTTGCCGACGAACAGCAGATTCATCTTCGAGCGGCTGATGGCCTTGTCCTGCAATGCGACGGGTTCGAACTTCCATTGCGGCAGCAGGCGGGCAGCCATGTCGACGATGCCTTTCGGCAACTTTTCCGGCTGATCGAGCGTATGGGCGACGACGTCACCCGCTGGAGTGATATCGATGGTGCCGGTGACGTAAAGGGCGGACTCGACCTGTTTGCGGACAGCGGCCGGACCCGCAGCCGAGACGGCGAAACTGCAGAGAAGCAGCGTACAGAACATCAGTAGACGGCGCATGGGACAACCCGGAGCATGAAACACGCCGTCCAGAATAGCGCGATTGCGACATTCATGCGCTGCGAGTAACGTCGAATACGGAGGTGCGCATGCACGGCAATGGCTTGCAACTCGCTTTGGTCTTTCTGTTGGCGGCAGTGATCGCGGTGCCGTTGTTCAAGCGTTTCGGCTTGGGCGCGGTGCTCGGTTATCTTGCGGCGGGCGTGGTGCTGGGCCCGTTCGGTCTGCGTGTGATCCGCGATCCCGAACCGGTGCTGGCCGCCAGCGAGATCGGCGTGGTCATGATGCTGTTCGTCATCGGTCTGGAGCTGTCGTTCGCACGGCTTAGGCTGATGCGCAAGCCGGTGTTCGGCGTGGGCGGGCTGCAGGTCGCGCTGTCGGGTCTGATCCTTGGCGCGTCGGCGCTGGCGCTCGGGCTGTCGTGGAAAGCCGCGCTGGTGGTCGGGCTTGCGCTCGCGCTCTCGTCGACCGCCTTCGGCCTGCAGCTGTTGTCCGAGCGCAAGGCGATCAACAGTCCGCACGGTCGGCTCGCGTTCGCGATTCTGCTGTTCCAGGATCTGGCGGCGATACCGCTGCTCGCGGCGATCCCCCTGCTCGGCGTCGCCGCCGCCAGCGCCGGTCCGGTGTGGCAGGACGTGCTGAAAGCGGTTGCGGCGATCGTCGCGGTCGTGATCGGCGGGCGGTATGTCCTGCGTCAATTGTTCCGCCTCGCGGCGCGCATCGGCGTGCCTGAGATGCTCACTGCCAGTGCGCTGCTTGCGGTGCTCAGCGCAGGCTGGGCGATGCAGCTCGCCGGCCTGAGCATGGGCCTGGGCGCGTTTCTCGCCGGCGTCCTGCTGGCGGACTCCGAATTCCGCCATGAAATCGAATCGCAGATCGCGCCCTTCAAGGGGCTTCTGCTGGGTCTGTTCTTCATGGCCGTGGGGATGAGCATCGATCTGAAGCTGATCGCGGCCGAACCGTTAGTCGTGGTCTTCGGCACCTTGGCGCTGCTCGCGATCAAATCGACGCTGCTCTTCGGTATCGGTCTTCGGCCGGGGCGGCTGGGCTGGCGCGAAGCGCTGCAGCTTGGCGTGGTGTTGGCGCTGGGCGGTGAATTCGCATTCGTGGTGTTGGCCGAAGCGACCCGGGCAAAGCTCATCGACGTGGTGCTGCAGAACCGTCTGGTGGCGGTCGTCGGCCTGTCGATGGCACTGACACCGCTGTCGATGATCGCGGCGTCTCGGCTGCTGCGTGCGCTTCCGGAACGTGCGCCGAAACGCGCGTTCGATCCGATCCCCGAAAGCCATCCGCAGGTGATCCTCGCCGGCTTCGGCCGTTTCGGCCAGATCGTCGCGCGCATGCTGGTGGCGCAGAAGATTCCGTTCGTTGCGGTGGAAACCGATGCGGTGCAGGTGGATTTCGTACGTCGTTTCGGCAATGTCGTGTATTACGGAGATCCCTCCCGGCCCGATCTGCTGCGTTCCGCAGGCGCCGGCCATGCGCGGATCTTCATCAACGCCATCGACAATGCCGAAACCAATCTGCGCGTCACCCGTGTAGTGCGTCGGTTGTACCCGACGCTGAGAATCTTCGCCCGCGCGCACGACCGCCGACATGCATGGCAGTTGATGGATATGGGTGCCGAAGTGACCCGGGAAACCTTCGCTTCCGGTCTGGAAATGGGCCGCGACGTACTGATCGCGCTGGGCATGTCACCGGAACTGGCGACGCAGCGCGCACGGAAATTCCGTGAGCACGACGAGGATCTGCTGGCCAGCCAGCATCTGATCTACGACGACGAAGCGGCATTGTTGGAAAGTGCGAAACAGGCGCGCAGCGAGCTGGAGCAACTGTTCGAAGCGGATATCGAGCCCGACGCCATGGACGTGACAGACGACGCGCGCTGAGCAGAACGCTCGCTCGCGTCGTTCGCGATCATTTCGCCGGTGCGAAGCTTTCCCCGAAGAAATCCCCGGGGTTCCATCTTGGCCGCTCCGCCGCATCGCCGACGAGCTGACCGATGCGTGCGTTGAGCTTCGCCAGCCGCAGCGCATCGCCGTAGGCGATTGGCAACGTAGCTTCGTCGCTGGGCTGATGGTAGTGCTCGCGCAGGAATTTCCGCAGCGCCATGTTCGGATCGCGCACACCGTCGGCGGACACCGTGCCGCCGTTGAGATAGACCGCTGGAATCCCCGCGCGGATGAAGGCGTACTGGTCGCTGCGCACGAACACCACTTCTTCCGGGAACGGATCGGGCGACAGGTCCACGCCGATTTCCTTCGCAGCGGTATCCAGCGTCGACTTCAGCGTCGAGTGTTCGATGCCGATCGGCACCACATCCTTGCTCGGCGCCAGCAGCACCGGCATGTCCATGTTGATGTTGGCGATCAGCGATGCCGCCGGTACGGTCGGATGCGACGCGAACCATTCGGCGCCGAGCAGGCCTTTCTCTTCGGCAGTCAGCGCGACGAACAGCAGCGAACGTTTCGGGGCGGGTTTCGTCGCATGCAGGATGCGCGCGGCTTCGAACAGGATCGAAACGCCCAGCGCGTTGTCGAGCGCGCCGTTGTAGATCGCGTCCTCGACGCCCTTTTCGTCCTTGACCGGCGCGCCGATACCGATGTGATCCAGATGCGCGCTATAGACGATGTGCTCGGCGGCGAGCGCCGCATCGCTGCCCGGCAATTTCGCGATTACATTTCGTGATTCGATCGGTTCGATTTTCGTGCGCGCCGCCAGCGTCAGCGTCCCCGGCAGCACGAATCCTTTCAGCGTGCCGTCCTGCGCTGCCTTGAACAGCGTCGCCGCTGGCTGCGGGCCATCGGCGAAGATCAGATCGGCCGCCGCCGCGCTGACGCTCGCCACCGCTCGCAGCTCCGGAAACGTGTTCATGCCTTTGCCGTCCGCATCGCGCAGGCGCATGCCGGAACGCTGCCAGTTGTCGGCGCTGCGCGACCAGGGCGAACCGGCTTCGTCCTGTGGAGTGTTGACGAACACCGCGCCGATCGCACCGCGTTCGGCGAGCGCGCGGAGTTTTTCGCGGCTGGCGCTGTAGAACGCGCGGCGATCGTTGTCGAAACGCGCTGGCGCGCCGGAGAACAGCACCGCGACCTTGCCGCGCACGTCGAGCCCGGCGAAATCGTCGTGTTTCAATTCCGGCGCGTACACGCCCTGGCCGACGAACACCGCGGGCGCTTCGAGCGCATGCTCGATGGCGTTGAAATCCAACGCCGGCAGGAACTGTTCGCGGAAACGCAGCGCGATCTCGCGGCCATTGCGTTTCACGGTCAGCGCCGCGCCCTCGGCTTCGCGCGTGGCTTTCAACAATGGGACGTTCTGGAAGTAGGTGCCGTTGTCGCCGGCCGGCTGCAGCCCGATCTCGCGGAAGCGCTTGGCCGTGTATTCGGCGGCAAGATCGTAGCCGCGCGTGCCGGTCTCGCGGCCTTCGAGCCTGTCGTCGGCGAGAAAACCCACATCGTCGGCGATGCGCTGCTCGTCCGCAGTCAGCGGGGCAGTCGCGACCAGTGGTGGTGTAGAGACGGTCAGCCCCGGGTCGAGAGGTTCGGCGTCGCGTTGGCAGGCGGCGAGGGTCGCAAACAGCAGCAACGCGGCAAAACGGGCCATGGTCGGCTCCGGAACAAGGATGGCGGACGCTAGCACCGGCGCGCGGGTCGGACAATGGAGCCGAGTCATGTCGGCGCTGACGTAACATCGTGGCTTCGCCTTCGTCGGGAGCCGTCACATGTCAGCGACCACCATCGCCACACCGCCCGCACCGTTCGAGCGCAAGCTGCTGCTCGTCATCGTGACAGTGGCGTTGATCGTGTCTGGAATTGCGCCGAAGGATCGGCTGACCTGGTTCCTGGAAGTGGTGTGGGTGATCGTCGCGATGCCGATCATCGTCCTGAACTGGCGGCGTTTTCCGCTGAGCCGATTGCTGTGCTGGTTGCTGGTCGCGCACGCGCTGGTGCTGATCCACGGCGGCACCTACACCTATGCCGAAACGCCCATCGGCTTCTGGCTGCGCGATACAGGCATCGCACTCGGACTGGAGATCCAGCGCAACCCGTGGGACCGCGTGGGTCATCTGATGCAGGGATTCGTACCGGCGATCCTCGCCCGCGAGCTGTTCCTGCGCTGCACGCCGCTGCGCCGCGGCGGCTGGTTGTTCTATCTGGTGCTGGCTGCCTGTCTGAGCTTCAGCGCGTTCTTCGAGCTGATCGAGTGGTGGTCGGCGTTGATCTACGGTGCGGATGCAGACGCGTTCCTCGCCACCCAGGGCGATGTCTGGGATACGCAGTGGGACATGTTCCTGTGCCTGGTCGGCGCGGCGTTGTCGCAACTGCTGTGGTCGCGTCTGCATGATCGGCAACTCGGCAACCGGATTTGAGTCCGGTAGGACCGGGCGGATGAAACTGCGGGCATGAAAAAGGCGGGGTTGCCCCCGCCTTTTCCGGATCGTTCCGCGTTGTAACGGCTCAGAAGCCGATCGCGGCCGGATCCCTGGAAGCCGGAATCGCGCCATTGCCATTGGTGGCGACCTTGGCGGCGCTGCCACCCTCAACCCAGTAACCGCCTGCGTACTGATAGATGGTATTGCCTTCGTAGTCCGTGTAGCTGCTTTCCACGTATCTGTCGACGTAGTGCGGCTTCGTGCTGTTGATGTCCGTGTACTCGTGGGTGAAGTACGCATCGCAGTACGCGGGCATCTGGTTGCTGATCTCGTATTCGCCGTCGATACCCGTCCACGTCCTGAGCGTCTGGTTCAAGCTGGCAGCATCACAGCGACCTGCACCGTTGCCGATCGCTTCGACCAGCGTGCCCATCTGCGGGGTGTCGCCCGCGGTCGGGCACATCTTCAGGAAGTTGATACGCGCCTGGATGGTCTTCCAAGGCTTGCTCAAGTTGATGCTGAAGTACTTACGCAGTGAAGAAGAGCACTCCCCCGGAGGGCTGCCGGTGGACAGGCAGATGATGGCTTCGCAGGCCGAGCCTTCGTCGCCACCGAGCACTTGATCCCCGCCCGGCGGGGCCAGGTTGTCGATCATGGTCTGCATGTCGTTGGGCAATGTCGGCGAAGTGGTGGTGCCGGCCGGGTCGTTGCTCTGTGCGCTGACGGCTGCCGACGACGACGCAAGGGCCACCGCAAGTGCGAGCGCGGAAATCACGCGGTTGTTCATGGACTTCATCTCCTGATAGTCAAATCGCATCGGCAAGCAATGACCGCCTTGGCGAACTCGAGTTTTCTCGTATCGCCCGGTGTTCCCGAGCCCCGACAGCTGAAAGCGCCCCCACGTTCCGACGGCTTGCAGGCTCACCCAGATACCGTGAGTCTGCTGTAGAAGCTCCCACGTTCAGACTAACGGACTTCGATGTCGTTTTCAAAGCATCCTCGGCCGATTCGGCTCCAAGGCTGCCAAGCACATCCGGGGTATATCGTTCTTGGCCTAACTATATGATTTTGAAGCAGGCTCCACTGAAATCCTAGGGGGTTTACTCGGCCAAACACCGGCTCGCGCGACGACCGTTTGTCGGAATGCGCGGCCGCTTGGCCTGCTCAGGGCGAATCCGGCCCATCCGGCGGGTGGCGCGGCGGGAAAGGCAGCACCACGCCCCGCGCTTCCTGGGGGCGGCGCCACAGCACCGGCACGTCGGCGGGCGTTGGCAATTCCAGCTCGGAGTCCTCGGTGGCCTTGGCGTCGTCTTCGAGTTCCCAGCTGTACTGCTTGCGCGGTGGAACCGGGTCGGCCTGACGGAACAGGAATGCCGACAGCACGCCACCCAGCGCTCCGCCAAGGTGCGACTGCCACGACACACCCGGTTCCTGCGGCAGCACCGTCAGCAGCATGCCGCCGTAGAGGAAGAACGCGATCATCGCCGCCGCGATCGACGGCCGGTCGCGGCGCAGCAGGCCCAGTGTGAAGATCAGGAACATCAGGCCGTGGGTCAGACCACTGGCGCCCAGGTGATGGCTGCCGGCTTCGCCCAGCAGCCACGCGCCGAGCCCCGAGCCCAGCCAGAAGATCGGCAACGCACGCACGGTCGCCTTCGGGTAGACGCCACCGGCAAGGGTACCCAGCAGCAGCAGCGATGCGGCATTCGCGGCGATGTGTTCGATCGAGCCGTGCAGCAGCGGTGCAGTCAGCAGGCCCCACAGGCCTTGGGCGCTCAGCGCGGTCACGGTGAGCCAGCGGTAGTCCTCGCCGTGCTGCAGGGCGAACACCGCCGCCAGCACCAGCACGAAGGCGAGACTGGCGTTCAGCGCCCGCAGCAGGCGCCGCCGGTCGGCGGCGCGCTGGGCGGGGGTGTCGGGGAGGTCTTCCGGTGTTCGCAGGTCCATGGCAAGTCTGTGGTGCCTTGGGCAGCCCCGATCAAGGCCACCCAAAGGCCAGGAGCGCCTTCGCGTTGGAACACTGTGGAATGGCGCCCGTGGCAAACGTGTTCACAGGAGCGTGGCCAGAAGATCCAGAATTCCCCAGAACCAGTCCCAGACCGAACCCGTCTTTGCGTCGAAGAGACTCATCGTCAACCTGCGCAGGAGCGCCGCGACCGCGAAGATCGCGGCGCCTCCCAACGACAGGCACAGCAGGCTGATGCCGAGTGTCATGGCGGCGCTCCGCACTTACGATGCGGCTGGCGGGCGTGCCGGCCGCATCAGACTGAGCACGACCGTCGCTGCGATCGTCGCCGCGACCACGCCCAGCGACACCAGGATCGGGATCTTGTAGACATCGATCAGCAGCATCTTCGCGCCGATGAACATCAGCACCAGCGCCAGGCCGTAGGGCAGCAGGTGGAAGCGGTCGGCCATGCCGGCCAGCAGGAAGAACATCGCACGCAGGCCCAGCACCGCGAACACGTTCGAGGTCAGCACGATGAAGGGGTCGCTGGTGATCGCGAAGATCGCCGGGATCGAATCCACCGCGAAGATCAGATCGGTCACACCGATCAGCACGACCACCACGAACAGCGGCGTGTACCAGCGCTTGCCGTCCTTCAGCACGCTGAGCAGGTTGCCGTGGTAGTCGGAGGTCAGCGGCAGATGGCCGCGCATCCACTTCAGCACCGGATTCTTTTCGAGATCGGGCGCTTTGCCCGCAGCGAGCATCATCTTGATGCCGGTCAACAGCAGGAATGCGCCGAAGACATAGAGGATCCAATGGAATTTCGCGAGCAGGAACGCACCGGCGAAGATCATGATCGCGCGCAGCACGATGGCGCCGAGCACGCCGATGATCAGCACTTTCTGGCGCTGTTCCTCCGGCACCGAGAAGAACGTGAACACCATCAGGAACACGAAGATGTTGTCGACCGCCAATGATTTCTCGACCAGATAGCCGGTGAGGAATTCAAGCGCGACGCGGTTGCCGACGACTTCACCCGCCTCTTGGCTGATGTACCACCACAGTCCGGCGTTGAAGGCCAGCGCCAGGCCGATCCAGCCGATGCTCCAGAACACCGCTTCCTTGAACGTCACCTTGTGCGGGCCACCGTGGCGCATCAGCACCAGATCGACCAGCAGGGCGACAACAACGAGCGCTGCGAACGCGCTCCACAACAAGGGACTACCGATAGTGGTCATGCATCATTCTCCAGTCGGAAACCAAAACGCCCAACCGCGAGGCTGGGCGTCTGTTTCTGACCGGGCATGGCGGACCATGCGGTCTGACGGGACGGACCTTCGCCTAGCGGCGAAGGTCTCGCTCGCAGCCGTCGGCACCGAGTGCCTGAGCGACTGCCGCCGGGCCGGAGCCGGGTAAACCCGAACTCGTAGTGACGACCGCGACGAATGGGAGCTACTCCCCTTCAGAACCCCGAATCGTCCGTGAAAGGCAGGAGCCTGTCAATCGCCTCTACAATACGAACATGAACGAAAACAGCACCCTGCCGCAGATCCATCTCAAGAACAGCTGGACCTCCCGCCACCCGTGGATCTTCCAGAAGCTGGTGGAAAAGCCTGTGCAGCGGCCGAAGCCGGGCAGCCTGGTCGACATCATCGGCAACGACGGCGTCTGGACCGCGCGCGGCTTCTACAACGGCCATTCGCGGATCTCGCTGCGCCTGCTGGAGCGCGACCCGGATATCGCGGTCGATGCCGCGTGGTTCTCGCGCAAGATCGCCGAGGCAGTCAGTCTGCGTCGCGACGTGCTCAAGCTGGATACGGTCAGCAATGCATGGCGCGTGGTCCACAGCGAAGGCGACGGATTGAGCGGGTTGGTCGTGGACCGCTACGACGATCTGCTGGTCGTCGAATACTTCAGCGCCGGCATGTTCCGTTACCGCGAATGGATCTACGCCGCGCTGATGGAACAATTCCCTGGCTGCCGTTTCCACGCCTTCGCCGACGAACACGTTCAGAAGCAGGAGAGTTTCGATTTCCGCGGCAGCGAGCCGGCCGCACCAGCGATCATCACCGAATACGGCATCCGTTTCCGCGCCGACCCCGCAGGTGCGCACAAGACCGGCTTCTTCGCCGACCAGCGCGAGAACCGCGAATGGTTGTCGCACCAGTGCGCGGGCAAGCGCGTGCTCGATCTGTGCTGCAACACGGGCGGCTTCGGCGTCTACGCAGCGGCACGCGGCGCAGCGGAAGTGGTTGGCATCGATATCGACGATAACGTGCTCGAAATCGCGAAAGCCAACGGCAAGTTGAACAATGTCCGCCCACGTTTCGTGCAGGCCGATCTCTTCCCGTGGCTGCGCGATGCGGCCAACGCCGGTGAGCAATACGACGTGGTGATCCTCGACCCGGCGAAGATGACCCGCGACCGCGAACAGGTGATTCCGGCGCTGAAGAAATACCTCGACATGAACAAGCTGGCGATGGGCGTGGTCAAACCCGGTGGCCTGTTCGCGACGTTCTCGTGCACCGGCCTGGTCAGCGAGGAACAGTTCCTCGACGCCATACGCCGCGCCGCGTACTACGCCGGCCGCACCGTGCAGGTGCTGAAAGTCGCCGGCGCCGGCGCCGACCATCCGTGGTTGACCGACGTGCAGGAAAGCCGGTACCTGAAGGCGGTGTTCTGCCGTGTGGTGGATTGAGCCGCGCCATGCCCGACACCGATCCCCTGCTGATCCTGCTGCTGGTCGCGACCGCGATCGTCCTCGTCCTGCTGGTCGTACTGCTGTTGCGCAAACCCGATGCCGCGCTCGACCGCCTGCGCGGGCGCGTCGAAGACGCGCTGCGCGAGGAGCAGCGCGCGGGGCGCGGCGAATTGAGGCAGCAGCTCGACAGTCTTGAACTGGCGCAGGCGCAGCGGATCGAGGGCTTCGGCCGCAGTCTGGCCGATCTGACCCTGCGCACCGACGCGCGCCTGGACGAGCTGCGCGCTGCGCTCAACGACGACGCGCAGAAGTCGCGGACTGAGTTGGCCGGTGGGCAGAAACAGTTCGCCGATGGTCTCGGCACGCAGCTGCGCGAATTGACCGACCGCAACGAACAGCGCCTCACCGAACTGCGCGTTACGCTCGAACAGAAACTGGGCGAGCTGCAGCGCGGCAACGAAGCCAAGCTCGAACAGATGCGCGCGACGGTCGACGAAAAACTGCAGTCGACGTTGGAAACGCGGCTCACCGAAAGCTTCGGCAACGTCGCGCAGATGCTGGTGCAGGTGCATCAGGGACTTGGCGACATGAACAAGCTGGCGTCGGATGTCGGCGGTCTGCAGCGGGTGCTGAACAACGTGAAATCGCGCGGCATCTTCGGCGAAGTGCAGCTCGCCGCGCTGCTGGAGCAGGTATTCGCGCCGGACCAGTACGCGGCCAACGTGAAGACCGTGCCCGGCAGCGATGCCAGCGTCGAGTTCGCGGTGCGGTTTCCCGGCTCCGAGCGCGATGCGCCGGTGTGGCTGCCGATCGACGCCAAGTTCCCGCGCGAAGATTACGAACGGCTGCTGGATGCGCAGGAACAGGGCGATGTCGAGGCCGCGCGTCTGGCCGGCGACGCGCTGGAACGCCAAGTGCGCAAACAGGCGCGCGAGATCCACGACAAATACGTTGCGCCGCCGCATACCACCGAATTCGCGATCATGTTCCTGCCGACCGAAGGCCTGTATGCCGAAGTGCTGCGACGCCCGGGCCTGGTCGAGGCGCTGCAGCGCGATCAGCGCATCGCGGTCGCCGGCCCGACCACTTTGCTGGCGCTGATGACCAGCTTCCATATGGGCTTCCGCACGCTTGCGATCCAGGAGCGCTCCAGCGAAGTGTGGCGCACGCTGGGTGCGGTGAAGACCGAGTTTGCGAAGTTCGGGACCGTGCTGGACGGGGTCAAGAAGAAGCTCGACGAAGCCAGCAACAAGATCGAAGAGACCAGCGTGCGTTCGCGTGCGCTCGGGCGGAAGCTGCGCGAAGTCGAAGCGCTGCCGGCCGCCGAAGCGCAGGCGCTGCTGGGCGATGCAATGGCCGACGAAGACGCTGCTGCAGACGGAGGCTGAAGTTCGCCGGGCCATGCCCGGCGAACGCTTGCCCGTCTAACGCAGGCGGATCGAATGCAGGCCGCTCTAACGCAGGCCGATCACTTCGCGTCGACCCGGGTATCGATCTGCGACTCCGGAAGCAGCGGCTGGGCCGTCTCCTGCTGCAGATAGTCCGGCAGGGCGGCGACGGTTTCCTCGCCGCCCTGGTCCAGGATCTCGTACTGCCGGTGCTGCAGCCAGAATTCGCGCAGCAGCAGATAGTCGTCCGGCGCGCTTTCGCGCAGGCTGTCGTATTGCAGCAGCTGGCTGCGCCCTTCGACCAGGGCGAGGCCGTCCAGCGCCAGTCGCGCGTTGGCGCTCACGTTGCGCAGCGGCGACAACGCGCCCTTGCCGGAGGTCAACGCGGAGTCCAGGCCGTTGGCGACGGTGTCGCGCACGGTGGTCGGGCCGAGCAGCGGCAGTTCGAGATAGCGCGATTTCTTCCAGCCCCAGGTCGCGAGGGTCTGACCGAAGTCCTCATTGGTGTTCGGGATATGCACCTTGGTGGCCGGATCGAACAGGCCGCCGAGGCCGACCGTGCTGTTGATGACCAAACGGCTCAGGGACTGGCCGGCACGCTTGGGTTTGCCCTGCAGCAGGGCGTTCACCATGGTGGTCGACTGGCCGACGTTGTTGAAGAAATTGCCGACGCTGCGACGGACCGGGGCCGGCACCGCCTTGACGTAGCCCCGCGCCACCGGGCGGGCGACGTGGCGGTCCAGCACCATGTTGAAACGGTGCATGCGGCGATTGAATTTCTGCCATGGATCGTAGCTGCCTTCGCCGGACGCTGAGGCCGCGTCGGTTGCGGCTTCGACAGGCGAGATCTCGGCGAGTGCGGTTTCGGCAGTCGCGGTGTCGAGGGTTGCCGTGGCCGGTTCGACCGCCAGGGTGGCGTCGCCGACAGCTGCGGCGGGCGTTGCCTGCGCAGGCGGCATGCCCTGCGCGGCGGCGGCGGCCGACCGGTCTTCTGGGACTGGGGCGTCTGCGGCGGGACTTTCGGCGGCGATGGCCTGGAGCGCGAGTCCGCAGGCGAGGATCAGGCCGAGCGTGCGCAGTGCACGGTGCGGCGGGTGCAGGGTCTTCATCTTCATGGGTCACCGTTTCCTTACAGTGGAGTCGAATCAACCGCGCCTAGTCCAAACCCGGGGCGTCGGGCCGGGACCATCCGCAGGTGCGGCACGCAGATGGATGCGGTTGCCTATCGTCGCAGAATTCTGGCCCGATTCCCTCCGTTCCTGCGGATGTCGTCGCCGAAAACGGGGCATCCGTCCTCAGTTTCCGTCATGACGTCATGCCGCGCACGCCATGGCGGCCCCGCCACGGCATTGCGGCCGGGCGGAACGTTTCCTGTTCAGGGCGTGCCCGGGATCACCGGAATCGCGTTGATCGGTACGGTCGGGTTGTCGTCGCTGTTGTCCAGATAATCCGGCAGCGACTGCTCGTCCTCGTCCTTGCGGTCGCCGAAAATCTGGTACTGCCGGCGCTGCATCCACGCATCGCGCACCAGGGCGTAGTCGTCGGTCGCACCTTCGCGCATGCGGTCCACGCTGAGTAGTTGGGTACGCACATCGACCAGCTGCAGGCCCTGCAGGAAGACGCGGATCTTGTCTTGCTCGATGCGTCGCATCGGCGACAGCGGCGCGTCGCCCGCCATGCCCAGCGCGTCGCGGATGGTACGCGGGCCGAACAGCGGCAGTTCCACATACCGCGACTTCTTCCAGCCCCAGACCCCGAGCGTCTGCCCGAAGTCTTCGCTCTTGTTCGGGATATTGGCCGAGGTGGCAGGATCGAACACGCCGCCGATGCCGAGGGTGCTGTTGAGCAGGAACCGGCCCATCGCCTGCCCTGCCTGCTTCGGCTTGCCCTGCAGCAGTGCATTGAGCGCACTGACCGGCTGGCTGAGGTTGTTGAAGAAATTGCCGACGCCCAGCCGCACCGGGCGCGGCGTCACTTTCACATAGACAGTCGCCAATGGTTTGGCGATGCGGCGGTCGACCGCTTCGTTGAAACGATGCACGCGGCGGTTCAGCGGCTCGAGCGGGTCGTAGCTCGCCGGTTCGGTCGCGGGTGCGGGCAGGGTGGGGTCGGCGATCGGGTTGTATTCCTCGGGCACGATGCCGTTGCCGTAGATCGCCGCGAAATCCTGTTCGGCTTCGGAGGGGGTCTGCGTGTCCGGTTCAGTGCTTGCCACGGCTTTGCCGACAGGATTCGCCTTGTCGCCTATGTTCCGCGCCGCTGTGGATGCTTCGCCCACAGCCACAACGACATCGGCGGGTGGCGGCTCACGATCGGCGACACCGATATCCGTAACCGGCGCTTCGACGACCGTCGCTACGGGCGGTGCGTCTTGTGAGGCGGCCCTGTGCGCGCAGCCACTGGCGAGCAACGCGGCGAGGACAAAAGCAGCCCTGGGGGAGAGGCGCAAAGTCGTCATGGCGCGAGTGTAGCCGCTGCAACGGCGCGGCCGCGTGCGTCGAAAGGCATGTCAGTCACGGACGAACGCGAGGCCATGACCGAGCCGATAGGCGGCACGCAGTTCCGCGAAGCCCTCCGGATTGCCTTCGATCCCGACCGTGCCGCAGCGCGCCGCGAGCAGGGAAACCAAGGCCAGACCTGCACTGTCGATGGATGCGACGGCACCCAGATCGAAGCGGCTCACGCCCTGCAGATCGTTGGGAATACGCGGCCAAAGCGTGGCGATGGCGTTGCGGAGCAACGGCCCCTCGAAACGCAGTGTTTCGCCGGCACGCACGATGTCGCAGGCGATGCTCATTCGCCTGCGTCCGCCTTGATCTGACCGTTGCGCAGTTCGGTGGCGACCTGTTTGATGGTCTTGCGCTGCAGCTCGGCGTCGAACTGGTTACGGAAGGTCTGCACATAGGACACGCCTTCGACCATTACGTCGAACACCTTCCATTGCGTACCGGTCTTGCGCATGTAGTAATCGACCGGAATCGCCGCACCGCCCTGGCGAAGGAATTCACTGGAGACCTTCACGCCGAAACCGCGCTGCAGCGGGGTCTCCGACTTCACCCGCACCCGCAACTGGGTGTTGAAGTCCAGCAGGGACGAGCCATAGCGCTGCATCAGGTTGTCGGCCAGCGCGTCGGCAAACAGTTTCACGTCCTCATCGGAGGCGCCACGACCGTGCCGGCCCAGCACCAGACGCGCAGCGTAGTCGCGATCGAACATCGCATTGAATTCGGTGCTGATGAACTGGCGCAGCGCGGGACGGTTCTTGCTGAATTCGGCGCGGCGCTTCTCCAGCGTGCTGAGCACCCGCTGGCTGTTGTTGAGCACGAGCTGGCTGGGAGTGCCCTGCATCGAAGCCGATACGGGCGCCGTTGCGCGCGCGGTCTGGGCGATCGCCGGAACGGTCGCCGCGAACATCGCGGCGCCGATCAGTACGGGCAGAAAACGGAGAGTCATGGTCATGGGCTCGGGGAATGTTCGGTGGGGGAAGCGTCGGACGGCGCATTGGAATCGCCGTTGGCTGGTTTGGTTCCGTTGTCGGGGCTGGTACCGGTGCCGCCGAAGATGTATTTGCCGGCCATCTGGATCAGATCGACCGCAGGCGTGGTGAACGCGATTTCCTCGCCCGGCTTCAGCACTTCCATGTCGCCGCCCGGCTGCAGGCCGACATAGCTTTCGCCGAGCAGGCCGCCGGTGAGGATGCTGGCCGAGGTGTCGATCGGTAGATCCTGGTAGCGGCTGTCGATGCTGAGTGTCACCACGGCGTCGAGCTTCTTCGGGTCGAGTTCGATCGTGGCGACCTTGCCGATGGGGACGCCGCCGATCTTCACCGGCGCCATCGGCCGCAGCTGGCCAAGGTTGGTGAAGCGGGCCTTCAGCTCATAGCGGCTTTCGCCGAAACCGAAGCCCCCACTGGTGGAGGCGATGGCCAGCACCAGCAGCGAGGCCAGGGCCAGCAGCAGAAAGGCGCCGACGGCGAATTCGAGGCGGGGACCGCGTGCACTCATGGAGAAACCTCTGTGGAGAACGTGTCTTTGAAACGCAGATCGGTGGAAAGCAGGGCGGTCATCGCGATCACCGGAACAGAAATGCGGACAGCACGAAATTGAACATCAGCACCAGCAGCGATGCGTTCACCACCGCGCGGGTAGTCGCAACGGAGGTACCTTCGATCGTCGGTTCGGCATGGAAGCCCACGTACGAGGCGACCAGCGCCGCAGTGCCGCCGAAAATCGCGGACTTGAGGAACGCGGGCAGGAAATCCTTCTGGAAATCGACCGCATCCTTCATCACCTGCCAGAACGCGCCGTTGTCGATGCCCAGGATCTGCACGCCCTCGAACCAGCTCGCGGCGAACGCGAAGCTGCAGAAGAACGCGGTGAGCAGCGGCACCGTGAGCACCGCCGCCCAGAATCGTGGCGCCACCGCTTTGCCGACCGGGTCGATGCCCATCAGCCCGAGTGCGGTGATCTGATCGGTGGCGCGCATCAACCCCAGCTCCGCGGCGATCGAACTGCCGGCGCGGCCGATGAACAGCAGCGCGGTCAGCACCGGCCCCAACTCGCGGTACATGCCCAGGCCGATCAGGAAACTGATCTGGTTGCCGGCGCCGTAGGTCTGCAGCGAGCGATAGCCCAGCAGAGTGATCGAGAGGCCCACGAAGGCGCCGCCGACCGCGATGATCGGCAGGGTGCGCGCACCGATCTTGTAGATCTCGCGGATGAGTTCCCGCCAGAAATCCGCGGTCGGTTTGGTCGCGCGGAACACCGACAGCGAAAACATGCCGGCGCGGCCGATGCCGCGTACGGTCTCGGCGTAGGCCATCACGCGGCCTCCGAGCGATCGGGCGCGTCGAAAGGAATGGGGCCGTCGGGCTCGCCTTTCAGGAACTGCTTCACCAGCGGATCGCTGCTGGTTTCGAGTTCGGACGGCGTACCGTCGAACACGATGCTGCCATTGGCGATGACCACCGCGCGGTCGGCGATGGGCAGGGTTTCGTGGACGTGATGGGTGACGATGATGCTGGTCAGGCCGAGGCTGTCGTTGAGCCGCGAGATCAGGCTCATGATCACGCCGCTGGCGATCGGGTCCAGCCCGGTCAGCGGCTCGTCATAGATCATCAGCGGCGGGTCCAGCGCCAGCGCGCGAGCCAGCGCGACGCGGCGCGCCATGCCGCCGGACAGCTCGCGCGGATACAGATCGGCGGCGGCACGCAGGCCCACGGCGTGCAGTTTCATTTCCACCAGATGGCGGATGACTGCTTTGGGCAGATTGGTATGGGTGCGCAGCGGCAGGGCGACGTTCTCGGCGGCGGTGAGGTCGGTCAACAGGCCGTTGCCCTGCAGCAGCACGCCGATGCTCTTGCGCAGCTCCAGCAGCTCGCGCTTGCGCTGCGGTACCGGCTGGCCGAGCACTTCGACCGCGCCGGCCGCGGGTTCCAGCTCGCCGGTCAGCGCCGACAGCAGGGTGGATTTGCCGCAGCCGGAGGGCCCGAGGATCGCAGTGACGCTGCCGCGCGGCACGCTCAGGTCGATATCGTGCAGGATCGTGCGCGATCCGCGATCGAGGCGGAGACCGGTGACACGGACGGCGGCGGAAGCGTTGGGCATCGGGTCTTCGAGGCAAGGTGGGCGACGGCGGAAGGCCGAAACCTGTTCAGGATGGCGTCTGCAGGCTGAATCCATCAGGAGTGGCGGGCTGCAGACCAGCACCCATGACGGTCATTGTCCCCGGCCCGAGCGGGCTTGTCTGTGCCCGGTGCCTGGCGTGAGTGTTCCATCGCCGTCGCCCACGGGCTTGTGCCATTCCCCGGCAACGGCGAGCATGTGGACCGCTGCCGGATCGCGCAGCGGTGCACGACAGGGGAGCCGCATTTCATGGAATTGCTGACGCTGGAACACTTCGCCGGCTGCGTGAACGAGACGTTCACCGCAGCGCTCAACGACATGGAACTGGAGTTCGTGCTGGTCGAAGCCCGCCCGCTGCCGACCAAAATCGACAACGCGATGCGCGCCCCGTTCTCGCTGCTGTTCCGCAACACCGCCGCCTTCCTGTTCCCACAGCAGATCTACGCGATGCGCCATCCTCGGATCGGCGAAGCCGGGATATTCCTGGTGCCGATCGCGCAGGAGCGTGCGGGGTTTCTGTATCAGGCGGTGTTCAACTGATCGCAACGATACGGTCGCGTAGTAATGGCGTAACCGCCATTACGTGACACCCACAATTTCGAAATTGAATCGTTGCGGTACGGCGAAGCGGTGCAATCCACTTCGTGGGTTACCCCCTGCGAACGCGCCGTACGGCCGTCAATAGCCGCTTCTCGACCAATGCATATGATGATGGGTGTTGGCGGTGTGCGTGATCGCGAACCCCAAGCGTTCGTAAAGCCGGTGCGCGGCATGGTTGTGCTGCGCGACATGCAATTGCATGCCGCGCGCGAGCGCTTGCGCTTCGCGTTGCGAGGCTTCGATCAGGGTGCGACCGAGGCCTTGTCCACGCATGCCTGGAAACAGACTGATGTCGACGAGCAGGTGATCGGGTGCCGCGCGCTGCAGGTAGTAGCGGCCGACCGGGCCGCGTTGCGAATGTTCGATCGCGAGGAAATCGGCATCGCCGAAATGCAGCATGTAGTGTTTGTGCTGCAGCCCGAACTGCTGGTCGAGAAAGCTGCGCTTGGCGATATCCGGCCACGGCACCGGCGCCATTTCCTCGGCGCGCGTCGATGCGTACAGGTCGCGCAGCCACGGCAGATCGTCGTCGCATACGGCACGCAAAGAAAACCCGCGCTCGGCAAGCAGCGCGGGTGTTTGCATGCGGCCGGCGCGTTCCGCTGGGAACGGCGCCAACCGTTGCGATGCTGCCATCTCCGTCTCAGGGGAACGAGGGGAAGATGCCCTGCAGCGCGATGCAGAAGTTCACGCCGAGATACGGCTGCTGGTTCTGGTGGGGCTGCCCGCCGCCCGCGCTGGGTTGGATCATGTTTGGCGCGAACGGGGTGTTGGGCGCGCCTGCAGGCAGGAAGGACGTTGCCGCGCCATCCGAGGAAACCGACAGCGCGTTGTTCGGCGAAGGCGAACCGGCGCGCTTGGCGATGTCGTTCTGCGCGTACAGCACGAAGCCGTGATTGTGCTGCGGAATCTGGTTGCTGGTGAGGGTGACGGTGTTGACGCCGAAGGTCTGGCCCAGCACCACCGGCGACAGCCCCGGTCCGTTGCCCTGCTCGCAGCCGGCGCGACCGGCGAAGTTGGGCAATTGGAAAGTGGTTTGGCCATTGCCGCCGTAGGTCACGCCGATCAGTGCGAACAGCGCTGTGTTCTGTGAAATCGGCAGGGTGGCGCCGTTCGCGAACGCCCAGCCTCGCGGATTGAAGTTGAAGCCGAACAGCTGGATTTCGCCGATGAAGGGTTGAGTCATGACATGGTTCCTCCGATGAGGTGCCGCGGGATCGCCGCGACCGCGCCTGCGTGGCGCGATGAATGGGAATGCGTGCGTGCGCCCACTGCGTCAGGCCTGCGACGGGAAGATGCCCTGGGTCGCGATGCAGTACTGCACCGTCAGCGTGGGCATGCGATTCTCGTGCGGTTGACTGCCGCCGGCCTGGGTCACCGCATTGGCGGCCTGGGTGAACGGCGTCCCTCCGGAGGTGTCGGTGACGTACATCGTCTGGTTGGCGAGCGCTCCAGGTATCACGCCGGTGCCCGGGGTGCCGGTGGTCGCCGCGAGGGTGGTCGCGATGGCGGTATGGGTATGCGCAGGCATCTGCGTCGGCAGCACCGTGACGGTTTCGCTGCCGGCCCTCTGGCCGATGACATAGGTACTCAGGCCGGGTCCGGTGCCCTGATGGATGGGCAGGCGGCCGCGCAGGTCGGGTACGCCGAAGGTGGTCTGGCCGTCGCCGCCGTAGGTGGTGCCGATCAGGGCGAACAGGGCGTCGTATTCGGAAATGGGCAGCAGGCTACCGTCGCAGCCCTGCCAACCGTTGGGCGCGCCGCGAGTGCCAAATCCAAACATGCGGATCTCGCCGATATAGGGTGTACTCATACGTGTGTACTCCGAAATTTCGAGGGATGTACGCGCAGGCGCGCGGCACATCCGGGGTCCATGGCGGGCGCGCTCAGTTGCGCGACGGGAAGATGCCGCTGAGCGCGACGCAGAAATTGATCACGCTGTAGGGCTGCAGGTTCGAGTGCGGCTGGTTGCCGCCGACTGGCGCGACCGTGACCGGATTCAGTGGTACAGCGGGTCCGCTCGACGCCGCGAACAGCGGTGCTGTGGTGTTGGCATAGATCGCACCGTTCGGGTTGCGGGTGCTCCCGTTGCTGGTGGTGGCATTGAGCTGGTGGCCGTGCGCCGGCATGTTGGTGCTCAGCAGGGTGACGTTTTCGACGCCTGAGGCCTGACCGATCTGCACCGCCGGCGGTTGCCAGCCCGGATCCACCGACGACGCATAACCAATCGGCGTTCGGCTTCGGAGGTCCGGCAGCGCGAAGTTGGTGGTGCCGTTGCCCCCGTACTGTGTTCCCAAGAGCGAGAACAGGGCTTGGTTCTGGTTGATGGGCAGCAGCTGCCCGTTGCATAGCGCCCAGAATTTCGGCGCGAAGTTGAAGCCGGTCATCATGATCTGACCGATGAAGAATTCGCTCATCGCTATCCTCCCCTTGGATGGTTGACGCGACGCTCCATGCGCCGCGCCGGATTACTCTGAACCTGAACCAGCGATCCCACAAGGGCCATCGCGACCGACTTCGACGTGTGTGCGTGAGTGCTGTTCGTGACATGGCGCGCCACTTTCGCCGCCAGGCCAATCCTGTTCCAATAGAGCTCAGGCGTTACCAGCATCCGGGCTGGCCCCCGGAGACCGGAAACGACGTTCGACAGAAACACTACGCGGATCGCTACCGGCCTGAACGCTCGTGGCCGCCATCAGGGGAAATAAGGACATGCAAACGCTTTCGACGCAGTCCGGCCGCCGTCGCGGTCGCTTCACCGGCTTTGGCTTCGTCGCCTGGCTGCTCTGCCTCGGTCTTTTATGGCCTTCATTGGTCTCGGCGGTCGGCCTGCCTTCGACCTATCCCGGCTGCGCCACTCGCGCCGTCACGGTCCCTTGGGGCGGCGCCGCCAACGTCAATCTCACGACATGCCATTTCTTCGGCCTTGGCGTCGTGTCCACCGCGCCTATCCACGGTACCGCGACGCCCGGCGATCCGGCGCCCATCGATACCTACAACTACAACCACAACGGATCCACCCCGGCCGGCGGCGGCACCGACACTTTCGTGGTGCTGGACGACAATAGCGACTTCATCACAGTCACCGTCACCGTCCAGGCGCCGACCTCCGCGATCGTCGTCAGCCCAGCTTCGCTGTCGGCGATGAGCGCCGGTACCGCGTTCAGCCAGACTCTCAGCTCTTCCGGCGGCCTCGCGCCCTACACCTACACGCTCAACGGCGGTAGTCTGCCGATCGGTCTGACCATGTCTACGGCGGGTGTCATCAGCGGCACGCCCACCCAGCGCGGCAATTACAGCTTCACCGTCCGCTCGACCGACTCCACCACGCCCACCGCGCAGTTTGCCGATAAGGGCTACAGCGGTACTGTCAGCCCGGCGCCGTTGTCGATCAACCCGGCCAGCGGCACTGCCATTCAGAGCGTTGCCTTTTCGCAGACTCTGAGCGCTGTCGGTGGCGTCGCACCGCATGCATTTCTACTCGAAACCGGCACGTTTCCGGCTGGTATCAGCATATCCAGCGCCGGCGTGGTCAGTGGCACCACCGCCGCAGCGCCAGGCAACTATCCCGTAACCCTGCGCGTGACCGACAGCAGTACCGGCGTCGGCTCCCATTTCGAGCTAGAGAGCTACACCCTCACCGTCAGCCCGCCGCCGTCGGTCTCGATCGCGGTCGCTCCGGCCAGCGTCTCCGAAGACGGTGCTACCAATCTGACCTATACGGTTACCCGCAGCCTCAACCTGTCGTCGCCGACCACGGTCAACATCACCACCACCGGCACCGCGACATCCGGTACCGACTACGCCGGCGGCGTCGCCACGGTCGTCATTCCATCCGGCGCAACGACCGCAACCATCACGATCAATCCGACCGTCGATGGCACCGTCGAAGCCGACGAAACCGTCACGCTGACGGTGGCGACCGGCACCGGTTACACCGTCGGCGCCCCCGCCAGCGCTACCGGCACCATCCTCAACGACGATGTGCCCACGGCTACGATCACCGTGTCGCCGGCCGCCGTTGCCGAAGACGGCGCGCCCAATCTGGTCTACACGGTCAATCTGAACCAGGCGTCGTTCTCGGCGCTGTCGGTGAATTTCGCTCTCAGCGGCACCGCCGCCAACGGCACCGACTTCGCGGCGATCACCTCGCCGCTGGTCATCCCGGCTGGCAACACCACCGGTACGATCACCGTCAACCCGACCGCCGATGCCACCATCGAAGCCGACGAGACGGTGACGCTCACCCTCTCGGCCGGTACTGGTTACACGGTCGGCGTGCCTGCCAGCGCCACCGGCACCATCCTCAACGACGACCTGCCGAATCTGGCCATCAACGACGTCACGGTCAATGAGGGCAATGCCGGCATCACCAACTTCACCTTCACGGTGAGCCTGAGCGCGCCGGCCGGTCCGGGCGGCGTCGGCTTCGATATCGCTACCGCCAACGGCAGCGCCACGGCGGGCGTCGACTATGTCGCCAGCGCACTCACCGGCCAGACCATCCCGGCCGGCAGCAGCACCTACACGTTCACCGTGCTGGTGAACGGCGATACGCTCAACGAGCCGGCCGAAACCTTCTTCGTCAACGTCACCAACGTGACCAACGCGGTCGTCGTCGACGGCCAGGGCGTGGGCACCATCACCAACGACGACCCGCTGCCGTCGCTCAGCATCAACGATGTCACCGTGGTCGAGGGCAATGCCGGCACCGTCAACGCGGTGTTCACCGTCACCCTCAGCGCGGCCAGCGGCCAGACCGTGGGCGTGAACTACGCGACCGCCGACGGCACCGCGACCCAGCCGGCCGACTACACCTCGACCACCGGCGCGCTGACCTTCACTCCGGGCCAGACCACCCGCACCATCACCGTGCCGGTGATCGGCGAAGTGGTGCCCGAGGCGAACGAGACCTTCTTCGTCAACCTCAGCGGTGCGACCAACGCCACGATCGCCGACAACCAGGGCCTGGGCACCATCAGCAATGATGATGTGCCGGTGGTGGTCAACCCGGCGACGCTGCCGAACGGCACGATCGGCTTCGTCTACAACCAGACGCTCTCCGCCAGCGGTGGAGCGGCTCCTTATACCTTCGCGCTGACCGCCGGCTCGGTGCCGGCAGGCGTCGTCGTGCAGGCAAACGGCATCGTGGCCGGCATACCGACGGCAGGCGGCACCTTCACCTTCACCGTCACCGCGACTGACAGCAGCCCCTTCCCGGGTCCGTTCGCGGGTAGTCGGACCTACACGGTCGTCATCGCAGCGCCGACGATCGTGCTGCCGGCGACCCCGCTGGCGGGCGGCACCCTGGGTGCGGCGTACTCGGCGGCGATCACGCCGGCGTCGGGCGGCACTTCGCCTTACGCCTATGCGGTCACCGCCGGCGCATTGCCGGCCGGGCTGAACCTCAACGCTGCGACCGGCGCCATCACCGGCACGCCGGGCGCAGTGGGCACGTTCAATTTCGATATCACCGCGACCGACAGCAGCACCGGTACCGGCCCGTACACCGCGACCCAGAGCTACAGCATCGTTGTCATCGATGTTCCGCCGGTCGCCAATGCGGTGTCGATCACGGTCGCGTACAACAGCGGCGCGACTCCGGTGCCGCTGAATATCACGGGCGGCGCAGCGACCTCGGTCTCGATCGGCACACCGTCGACCAACGGCACCGAGATCCCCAGCGGCATCACGATCACCTATCAGCCGAATCCGGATTTCTCGGGTACCGACACGTTCACCTATCTCGCGACCAACAGCGGCGGCACGTCCGCGCCCGCCACGGTGACGGTGACGGTGACCGATCCGGTCATCACCATCGCCCCCAGCGGCGGCTTCGCGGCCACCGTGGCCACGCCGTACACCCAGACCTTCACCTGGAACGGTGGCGCGCAGCCGTACAGCGGTTATCAGGTCACCAACCTCCCGGCCGGGCTGTCGATCACCGGCTCCACCGCGAACAGCGTGACCGTTTCCGGCACGCCGACCCAGGCGGGCAGCTTCACGCTGAACGCATCGGCCACCGACAGCAGCACCGGCAACGGCCCGTTCACGGTCGGCCAGGCGTTCACGCTGACGGTCGCCGGCCCGACGCTGGCGCTGGCGCCGGCTTCCACTACGTTCAACGTCCCGTACGGTGTTGCCGGTTATTCGCAGAGTTTCACCGCCAGCGGCGGTATCGGTCCGTACACCTACGCGCTGAGCGGCGCACTGCCGCCGGGGGTGACCTTCGCCGGTAATACCGTGTCCGGTACGCCGACGGTGCCCGGTAGTTACAGCTTCACCATCACCGCGACCGACACCGGTTCCACCGGCACCGGATCGCCGTTCACGGTGGCGCAGAACTACATCATCAGCGTGGCGGCGCCGACCATCGTGGTGAACCCCGCCACGCTGCCGAACCCCACCGCCGGTAATGCCTACAGCCAGACGCTCACCGCGTCCGGCGGCGTCGGCCCGTACGGCTTCACCCTCGGCGGCGGCAGCTTGCCGTCCGGCATCACCCTGGCGAGCAGCGGTGCGCTGTCCGGCACGTCGAACCAGGTCGGCACCTTCAACATCGCCGTCACGGCCACCGACGCCAACGGCCAGACCGGCAGCCGCGCCTACACGCTGACCATCGCTGCGCCGACGCTGACCCTGGCGCCTGCAGCCGGCGTGCAGACGCTGACTTACGGTGCGCCCTACACGCAGAGCTTCACTGCGGGCGGCAGCGCCGGTCCGTTCAACTACGTGCTGAGCGGTGCCTTGCCGGCCGGCGTCACCTTCAGCGGCAATACGCTGTCGGGCACGCCGACGGCGCCGGGCAGCTATCCGGTCACCGTCACCGCCACCGACACGGTGCTGACCGGCGCCGGTGCGCCGTTCTCGATCACCCAGGACTATGTGTTGAACGTCCCGGCGCCGACGATCACGGTCAATCCGGCCACGTTGCCGAACCCGACTGCGGGTGCGGCGTACAGCCAGACGGTCACCGTGACCGGCGGCGTCGCGCCTTACAGCACCGCCGTCACCAGCGGCACGCTGCCGACCGGCATCACCCTGAGCAGCGGCGGTGCGCTTTCGGGCACCTCGTTCGAGGTCGGTACGTACAACATCACCGTCACCGGCACCGACGCCAATGGTCAGACCGGCAGCCGCGCCTACACGCTGACGATCGCCGCGCCGACCCTGAGCATGAGCCCGGCGGCCGGCGTGCAGACGCTGACCTACGGTGCGCCGTACACGCAGGCCTTCACCGCCAGCGGCAGCCCCGGTCCGTACAGCTACGTGCTGAGCGGCGCCTTGCCGGCAGGCGTCACCTTCAGCGGCAACACGCTGTCGGGTACGCCGACGGTGCCGGGCAGCTATCCGGTCACCGTCACTGCCACCGACACGGTGCTGACCGGTGCG
>JBEBKD010000021.1:0-55763 GCA_040079515.1 Lysobacteraceae bacterium | reverse complement strand
GGCACCAGCGGCAGCTCCGGCTCCGGCAGCACGTCCGGCACCAGCGGCAGCTCCGGCTCCGGCAGCACGTCCGGCACCAGCGGCAGCTCCGGCTCCGGCTCCGGCTCCGGCTCCGGCTCCGGCAGCGACGATGAAGACGATGCGGACGACGATGACAACGCCGGCGGCGACGGCAATGCCGTCGCCAGCAGCGGGCGTATCGATGTCGAAACCGACCCGGAAGGCCGGGAACGCCGCAAGGGCGAGTTGCTGGTTCGCGGCGATGTCGCACTGGCCGATGCCCTGCACGCCGCCGGATTCACCCGGTTGTCGGTACGGCACCTGAGCAATCTCGACCAGTCGGTGATCCGCGTGCGGGTGCGCGAGGGCAGCACGTTTGAAGCGGATCTGGCGTATCTGCGGCAATTCCAAGGGGCGATCGATGCCGAACCGAACTACGTGTTCCGGCTGTCCGGCGGCGCGTCGACTGCGCCGACCGCTGCACTCCCGGCCCCTGCCTCCACCGCGATCGACGCCGGCGTCCGCGTCGGCGTGATCGATACCGGCGCCGACAGCACTTCGCCGGGAATCGCCGACCGCATCGGCAGCTCGCGCGCCTTCGGCGGGCCCTACACGCCGCGCGCGCACGGTACGCATGTCGCGCAGATCCTGGTGCGTCAGGGCGTGCGCGTCGATGTCGCCGACGTCTTCCAGACCGACGCCAGCGGCACGCCGCTCGCCACCGCCGAATCGATCGCGCGCGGCATCGACTGGATGGCGTCGCGCGGCGTACCGGTGATCAACGTCAGTATCACCGGCCCGCGCAGCGCACTGCTGTCGCAGGTCGTGGCGCATGCGATCGCCCGCGGCAGCATCATCGTCGCCGCCGCCGGCAATGATGGCCCCGCCGCCCCACCGGTGTACCCGGCCGCGTTCCCGGAAGTCGTCGGCGTGACCGCAGTCGATGCCAACGGCCGCATCTATCGTCGCGCCAACCGCGGCGACTACGTCGATTTCGCCGCATTCGGCGTGCGCGTGCCTGTGGATGCCGGAGACGGTCGTATCGAATACGTTTCCGGCACGTCCTATGCCGCACCGCTGGTCGCCGCAGCGGTCGCCCGCCGTTACCGCGCACCGCACCCGGGCGATGCGCCCGCCGAAGTCACTGTGCTGCGTGGGCATGCGGTCGACATGGGCGACCGCGGCCGCGATCCGGTCTTCGGTTGGGGCCTGGTGCCCCCACCCGCCCGCTGACCGCCATCGACTGACACATCCCGCCCGCTGGCGCCAGCCTGTACGCCCGTGATGCCGGCGCGGACAATGCGCCTCCGTTGTTCGCGCCCACCGAGTTCCGATGTCTTCTGTCGTTCCACCGTCTTCCGACACCCCCGCCGGCCTTCCCGCACCCGTGCGTTCCGCTGCAAGCATCGCAGCTGTCATCGCCCAGACCATCGCAGATGAAATCGCTGCGAAACCAGTGCAGGTGCGCGCAGCGGTCGAATTGCTGGACGGCGGCGCGACTGTGCCGTTCATCGCCCGCTACCGCAAGGAAGTCACCGAGGGATTGGACGACACGCAACTGCGCGATCTCGAATCGCGTCTGGGCTACCTGCGAGAGATGGAAGACCGCCGCGATGCGATCCTCGCGTCGATCGCGGAGCAGGGAAAGCTGACGAAACCGCTGCTGGACGATCTGCTCGCCGCCGACAGCAAATCGCGACTGGAAGATCTGTATCTGCCGTACAAACCCAAACGCCGCACGCGCGCGCAGATCGCGCGCGAAGCGGGGCTGGAACCTCTGGCCGATGCGATCCTCGCCGATCCGTCGGTTGCGCCGGAAGAACGCGCAAAAGCGTTCATCGATGTCGACAAGGGCGTGGCCGATGTCGCCGCTGCGCTGGACGGCGCGCGCGCGATCCTGATCGAACGCTTCGGCGAAGACGCCGCACTGGTCGGCGAACTGCGCAACTGGCTGCAGACCAAGGGCGTGCTGCGCGCGAAAGTCGTCGCCGGAAAAGAGAACGAAGGTGCGAAGTACCGCGATTATTTCGATCACAGCGAATCGCTGGCGAATATTCCTTCGCACCGCATGCTGGCGCTGCTGCGCGGCCGGCGCGAGGACATGCTGTCGGTGGATCTCGAACCGACAACCGATGTCGAACAGGGCCACGCGTATGCGGAAGGTCGCGTCGCGCTGGCGGCCGGCATCGCCGCGCAGGGTCGCCCCGCCGACAAGTGGCTGCTCGATACCTGCCGTCTGGCGTGGCGCGCGCGGTTGCTGATGAATCTTTCCCTCGACCTGATCGGCAGCGCGCGCGAAAAGGCGGAAAATGAGGCGATCGCTGTGTTCGGCGACAACCTCAAGGATCTGCTGCTCGCCGCACCGGCCGGCCCGCGCGCCGTGTTGGGCCTCGATCCCGGTCTGCGCACCGGCGTGAAAGTCGCTGTGGTCGATGCCACCGGCAAACTGGTCGCCACCGATACGATCTATCCGCACGAACCGAAACGGCAGTGGGACGGTTCGATCGCGGCACTCAAGCGGATCTGCGAAGAACACAATGTCGAGCTGATCGCGATCGGCAACGGCACCGCATCGCGCGAAACCGACAAGCTTGCCGGCGAACTGATGGCGAAGTATCCGGCGCTCAAGCTCACGAAGGTCGTGGTCAGCGAAGCCGGCGCGTCGGTGTATTCGGCGTCGGAACGTGCGGCGCGCGAATTTCCGGATCTCGATGTCAGCCTGCGCGGCGCGGTGTCCATCGCGCGTCGTCTGCAGGACCCGCTCGCGGAGCTGGTGAAGATCGAACCCAAAGCGATCGGCGTCGGCCAGTACCAGCACGACGTGAATCCCTACGCGCTGGCACGTTCGCTCGATGCGAAGGTCGAGGACTGCGTGAACGCGGTCGGCGTGTACGTCAACACCGCCTCCTCCGCGCTGCTGGCGCGGGTCGCCGGACTCAGCGCGGCGGTGGCCGAGAACATCGTTGTCTACCGCGACCAGCACGGCGCGTTCGCATCGCGCCGCGAGCTGCTGAAAGTGCCGCGCCTCGGTGAGAAGACCTTCGAGCAGTGCGCGGGCTTCCTGCGCATCGCCGACGGCGACCAGCCGCTCGATGCATCGGCGGTGCATCCCGAAGCCTATCCGGTGGTCGAGCGCATCGTGAAAACCTGCGGACGCCCGATCGCACAATTGATCGGCGATACCACCACGCTGCGCAACCTGAAGCTGGAACAGTTCACCGACGACCGCTTCGGTCTGCCGACAGTGCGCGACATCGTCGGCGAACTGGAAAAACCCGGCCGGGACCCGCGCCCCGCGTTCAAGGCCGCGCGCTTCGCCGATGGCATCGAGAAATTATCGGATCTGCAGCCTGGCATGGTGCTGGAAGGCGTGGTCACCAACGTCGCCGCGTTCGGTGCCTTCGTCGATATCGGCGTGCACCAGGACGGTCTCGTTCACATCTCGTCGTTGTCCGACAAGTTCGTCAAAGACCCGCGCAGCGTGGTCAAGGTCGGCGATGTCGTGAAAGTGAAAGTCATGGAAGTGGACGTCCCGCGCAAACGCATCGCCCTGACCTGTCGTCTCGACGATGTGCCCGGCGAAGCGCGCAGCGGCAAGCGCGAGCAATCGGCGGCAAGCGGCGACGCGGCCCGCAAGAACGGACGCGACGATGCGCGCAACGCTGGCGGCGGCGCGCAGAAGCCGCGTCCCGGCAATGCATCGCCTCCAGCCAACACCGCGATGGCGGATGCGCTGCGCGGGCTCAAACGCTGAAAAGCTGCGCGAACGCGGGCTCTATTCGAACACACCCTCACGCAGCCACTTGGTCGCCACCCATTTTTCGCCGGCGATCACCGGCGCGCCGCCGTGCAGGGTTTTCGTCGAGGGATGCGGGCGGTCGTAGCTGAAGAACAGCGCGCAGCCGCGCTTGGGCGCGAAGCGCAGGCCCAGATCCGGGAACACCGTTTCGCCGCCGCTCTCGGGTTCGCGCAGATAGATCAGCAGGGTTGCGACGCGCTGCCCGCCGCGCGCGAGCAGCGTCGGTGCTGCGTCGCCTGCGGGATCGAAATAATCGTAGTGCGGCTCGTAACGGTCTCCGGGGCGATAGTGCAGGACCTGCAGGTGCTCGCCTTTTTCGACCGGCCACGCCAGCAGGCGGGCGATGCGGGTCTCGATCGCCGCGATCAGCGGGCTCTCGCTGCGGTTGAAGAACATGCCGCGACTGGTGCGCACGACATCCAGTTTGTTGTCGCCGGTCTTCAGGTCCGTGGTGAGCGAACGCTGCATGCGCGGGCGCGCCACCTCCACCAGCCGTTCGCATTCGTTCTTGCTGAGGAAGTCACCGAACAGCACGATCTTCGGCTCCGGCAAGGTCACGAGCACCGACGTCCTGCGGTCACCCACGTCCAGCGACATCGGCGCGCCGTCGAGCGCGGGCTGCGGCATCATGGGAACACGGGGCGCTGAACCGTCCGGCACGCCTGGTTGCGCTGCCGGCTGCGCCGACACTTGGGTCGCGGCCGGCGATACGCCGGGCTCGCCCGAACGCTCGCCCATCGCCCGCGCGATCAGGCCCATGGCGATATCGCGCCGCCAGCCACGCTCCGTCATCGACTGCAGCAGCGCGTGCGCGGACTGTCCTGCCCGGATCTGTTCCAGGAGCCATCGGGTGATGTTTCGATAATCGGCGTTGACCATATCTGCTCTCTGGGCTGTTCGCTGTCCCTGCTCGAATCCCGCGGTTACCGCAGCACTGTCTGCTGTGAATCGCCGGGCAGGCTATCTAGAATGCCGCGATGCCCGTCCGCTCCGCCACTCTCGCCGAAGATCGTATCCGTCTTTCCGTCGCGCCGATGATGGACTGGACCGACACCCATTGCCGGAATTTCCACCGCATACTGGCACCGCATGCACGGCTCTACACCGAGATGGTGCACGCCAATGCGGTGATCCACGGTGACCGCACGAAACTGCTGGCGAAGGATGCGAACGAACATCCGGTCGCGCTGCAGCTAGGCGGCAGCGACCCGACGCTGCTGGCGCAGGCCGCGCGAATCGGCGCCGAACACGGCTTCGACGAAATCAACCTCAACTGCGGCTGTCCCTCCGACCGCGTACAGGCCGGACGATTCGGCGCCTGCCTGATGCGCGAACCGGCGCTGGTCGCCGACTGCGTGGCCTCCATGATCGACACCGCGCACTCCACACCGATCACGGTGAAATGCCGGCTCGGCGTGGACGACGATCACGATTGGCAGCGCTTCCTCGATTTCATCGACACCATCGCCGCAGCGGGTTGCAACATGTTCGTGGTCCACGCCCGCAACGCGTGGCTGAAAGGGCTGTCGCCGAAAGAAAACCGCGAAGTGCCGCCGCTGCGCTACGACTGGACCTATCGGCTGAAACGCGAACGTCCGCAATTGCAGGTGGTCGTGAATGGCGGCATTGCCGACTTCACCGAAGCTGCCACGCATCTGGATCACGCCGACGGCGCAATGCTGGGCCGTGCTGCGTATCACGATCCCTATTTGCTGCATCGGCTGGACGCCGCCTGGTTCGATGGCGCAGTACGCACCCGTAGCGACCTGCTGCGCGCCTGGCGCCCGTATGTCGAAGACCAGCTTTCGCGCGGTATCGCCCTCAAACACATGACCCGCCACATCCTGGGTCTGTTCCACGGCGAGCGCGGCGGCCGTGCGTTCCGGCAGATCCTCAGCGAAGGCGCGCATCGTCCCGGCGCGCAGTGGTCGCTGATCGAACAGGCGCTGGCGGCCACCGCCGCGCCGCACGATCAGGCGGCACGATCAGGCGGCACGATCCGATGCTGACCCGCGACGTCGCCGCTTTTCTCGGCTACGCACGAACCTGCCCGCCCGACTTCGGTCGCGCCACGGCCAAGGCCGCGTTTCTGGTCGCGCCCGACGGCTTCGTCCTGGCAACCGAATCGGCCCGCGATAACCGCTATATGGCCGAAGCCGCGGCATTCGATGCCGCACTTGCGTCCGCCCAGCATCGCGATCTGCAGCGCGCGCTCTCGACCGAACTGCCAGTGATCTGCTTTTCCGGCGACCCGACGACCCCCGACGCGGTCTTCCCCAACAACGTCTTCGCGACCGCACCGGGACGTTCGATCATCGGCCGCATGCGCCATCCGGTACGCCAGCGCGAAGCCGGGCGCTGTGACATCCGCCGCTTCTTCGCCGACACGCTCGGCTACGGCGAAACCGATCTGTCCTCTCAGCCGCATGTGTGCGAACTCACCGGCGCGCTGGTGATCGACCGCGCCCGCGGTCTGGGTTACTGCGGCCTGTCGGAGCGCTGCGACGAAGCCGGCGCACGGCTGATGCACGATGCTTTCGGCCTGCGCGCGACCCTCATGTTCGAGCTCGCCCCGGGCGAATATCACACCAATGTGGTGCTGGCAGTGCTGGCCGGACGGGCCGCGTTGATCTGCCCGGATGGTTTTGCCGATCCCGCGGTGGTCGAAGTCATCGCCGACTGTTACGCGCCGCACGGAATCCGGCTATCGCCGGCCGAGCATGCCGCCTTCGCCGGCAATGCGATCGCACTTGGCCCGGACACGGTCTGGATGAGCGCATCCGCCGCGCAGGCGCTGGCGGCGGCAACCCGGGAGGCGCTGGCGGCAGCTCGCTTTGCGGTGCGCAGTGTGGCCTTGGACGCCATCGAAGCCGGAGGCGGTTCGTTGCGCTGCTGTGTTGGGGAAATCTACTGATCGCGGCCGACCATGGTCCATTCACTGAACCCCGACCACCGGGCCATGTCGGCTTAAGAAAAAGTTAAGGACGGATTCACCGGTCCCTTTCAAGAATGCCCATCCGAAGCGCGATGATCTGTTCCACCATCGCCCACCCCTTCCAGAGTCCCTGCGCATGTCGCTGTTCCGCCGCCTCCTACCGCTGACCGTTCTGGCCGTTGCTCTGGCCAGCACCGCTGTGCCGGCAG
Source organism: Lysobacteraceae bacterium (assembly GCA_040079515.1). GTDB lineage: Bacteria > Pseudomonadota > Gammaproteobacteria > Xanthomonadales > Xanthomonadaceae > Lysobacter_I. The sequence goes on along the minus strand of JBEBKD010000021.1, from coordinate 48,820 downwards.
CGGCCGAAGGGCGCGGGCAACGCGGCGAACGTCCGCCACCGCCGGAACCGGCCCGCTCCCAGCGCGACGACAGCGTCTCCGACGCCGTCCGTCGGATCGAACGCTCCAACCGCGGTCAGGTGCTGAGTGCCGAGCGCATGCAGTACGACGGTCGCGACGTCACCCGCATCAAAGTGGTCGACGACGCGGGCCGCGTCCGGATCTACATGGACGACGCCCAGCCGAACCCCGATCAGCGCCGGGAACCGCCACGCAGCGACGACAACCCGCCGCGCCAGCACAAAGACGACTGAGTTCCCGCCCCGCGTCACCGGGCGAATAAGCGAAATCTGAACAGACCGAGCGCACAGCGCTCGGTCGTCGCCTTGCGCGGCTATGCTCCATTCCTGAATGAGACGCTGGCATCTCCGCCAGCCTTGGAGCGATCGATGCGAATCCTTCTGGTCGAAGACGAAGCCCCTCTCCGCGAGACTCTGGCCGCCCGGCTGAAGCGTGAAGGCTACGCGGTCGATACTGCGCAGGACGGCGAAGAGGGCCTGTACATGGGCCGCGAGGTGCCGTTCGATATCGGCATCATCGACCTCGGCCTGCCGAAAATGTCGGGAATGGAGCTGATCCAGGCCCTGCGCGCCGAAGGCAAACAGTTCCCGGTGCTGATCCTCACCGCCCGCTCCAGCTGGCAGGACAAGGTCGAAGGCCTCAAGCAGGGTGCCGATGACTACCTGGTCAAACCCTTCCATGTCGAAGAGCTGCTCGCCCGCATCAATGCCCTGGTGCGCCGCGCCGCGGGCTGGAGCAAGCCGGCGCTGGAATGCGGCCCGGTCACCCTCGACCTCGCCGCGCAGACGGTCAGCGTCAGCGGCAGCAACGTCGACCTGACCAGCTACGAGTACAAAGTGCTGGAATATCTGATGATGCATGCGGGCGAACTGGTGTCGAAGGCCGATCTGACCGAGCACATCTACCAGCAGGATTTCGATCGCGATTCAAACGTGCTGGAAGTCTTCATCGGCCGCCTGCGCAAGAAACTCGATCCCGATGGCGCGCTCAAGCCGATCGAAACCGTCCGCGGCCGCGGCTACCGCTTCGCGATCGCGCGCACCGGCGACGCTTGAACCCAGCCACACCGCGATGCCCCCGAGGCCGCGCTTCCACGCGCGGCCTCGTCGCGCGTGTGCTGCCGGACACCCGCCATGGCCACGCGTGAACGCCTCTACCACTGGCGCCCGCGCTCGTTGCAGACGCGGCAACTGCTGGCGGCCAGCCTTGGCCTGATCGCGTTTCTCGCGCTTGCCGGCTATGCGCTCGACCGCGCGTTTCTCAACACCGCCGAAAACATCCTGCGTGGGCGGCTGCGGGATTACGCGCTCGACTTCGCCCGCGAAACCGAATTCAGCCGCGGTGGCGATCTGGTGCCGCCGTACGACGACAAACTGCCCGATCCGCGGCTGAAACGACCAGGCAGCGGCCTGTACGCGCAGATTGTGCTGCCGTTCGTGCTGTGGGATTCCGATTCGGCGCGAGGGCCGCAATTGCCGCCGGTACGCATGCTCAAAGCCGGACAGGAGCGGTTCGAAGGCCCGCTGGAATACGTCAAGTCGAACGGCGAAACCAGTCAGGCATACCGGTTCGGCTACGGCCTGGTCTGGCCGGGCGACGATCTGTCCGACGAAGTTCCGCACACCATCTACATCCTGGAAGATACCGCGCGGCTGCAGAGCCAGCTGACGGTCTTCCGGCGCGCGCTCTGGGGCTATCTGGGCGGCGTCGGCGTGTTCCTGCTGCTGTTGCAGGTACTGGTGCTGCGCTGGAGCCTGTTGCCGCTGCGCAGGGTGATCGATGAACTCAAACGCGTGCAGCGCGGCATCACGCATCGGATGAGCGAACGACATCCGCGCGAACTGGAACCGCTGACCGAAAGCATCAATGCCTTCATCGAGAGCGAGCGCGAGAACCTCGAACGCCAGCGCAACATCCTCGCGGATCTCGCGCACAGTCTGAAAACACCGCTGGCGGTGCTGCGCAGCCGAATGGACAGCGGCACCGACGGCCCCGAACTGCGCGCCGAACTCGACGATCAGCTCAAGCGCATGAACGATCTGGTCGGTTATCAGCTCAGTCGCGCCGCCTCGGGCGGCCACAAGCTGTTCGCCGCGCCGCTGGCGATCGAAAGCAACGCCGAGGAAATCGTGCGTGGACTGGAAAAAGTCTACGCGGCAAAAGGCGTGTTCTGCGAATTCGAGATCGACGCCGATGCCCGCTTCTATGGCGAAAAGGGCGACCTGCAGGAACTGCTGGGCAACCTGCTGGAAAACGCGTTCAAATGGGCACGGTCACGGGTATTGCTCACCGCGAAAGCCGGCGGCACCGTACCTAATCGCCGCCCCGGCCTGCTGCTGGTGGTGGAAGACGACGGCCCTGGCATTCCGGAAGAAAAGATCGCATTGGTACTGCAGCGCGGCGTGCGCGGCGACGAGCGCGTGCAGGGCCACGGCATCGGCCTTGCGATCGTGCAGGATATCGTGCGCAGCTATCGCGGCGAGCTGGAGGTCGGCGCGTCGGAAGAGCTTGGCGGCGCGCGCTTCGAGGTCACGCTGCCACCGGGGCTGTAGGTCGCGCCCTGGCGCGACATCGCGACACAGCGGGTTGCGTCGTTCGAACGATCGAAACCGTTCCGAGCATTGTTCGTCGCAATCTGGCGCACCGTAACGTCGGGTTGAAACCCGACCTACGTCACCGCACGATCGAACGGACTCTCACCATAGAACCTGCGCAGATGCGCGGCGACGGCCGGCATTTCTTCGTTCAGCAGTCGCGGCGCGCTGAAGTGATACTCGCTGCACACAGCGAAGAATTCGTCGGTCGCCTCGGCGGCGTACGGATCGATCGCGGTTTCGCGGCCCGCATCCACCTGCGTCACGAACATGTCGTAGGCGCTCTGGAAGTCGCGCGCCCATGTCCGCTGCCAGTCGCGAGGCAACGGCGGTGTTCCATCGATCGCACCATCGAGCATGTCGAGCTTGTGCGCCATCTCGTGCACGACGACGCAGCAACCGGATTCCGGGTCGTCGATATCCGCGCAGACATCGGCCCAGGACAGGATCAACGGGCCGGCATCCCATGCCTCGCCGCTGATCTCGTCGTCCCCGGCATGCAACACGCCGGCGGCATCGACATGATCGCGCTGTACGCGGAACGCGTCGGGATACACGATCAACTGCGACCAGCCGTGCAAGCCTTCCGTGCCGAATTCGAGCAGCGGCAGACAGCACAAAGCGGCGAGCATGCAGCGCTGATCCGGGTCGAGAATCAGACCATCCACTGGCGTGATGGTCTTGCCACGCAGGAATCCCGCAGTCAGGGTGCGGAGGCGGTCGTCGCGGTTGGAATCCAGCCTGTCGATCCAGGGCACGGACGCACGGACCCGCCGCCACTGGGCGGCATCGATCGGATCGGGTCGGGCGAACAGCCCGCGGAACCAGCGCAAGTGCGGAATGCGCGAAAAAGACTCAGCGGTACATGCCGGGCAGGAAGCGGTGCCAACGCGGCGCGCGCCCCGGAGTGACACCGTTGCCGCGTACTGTGGGATGCGTCTTGGTCGCGGCGGGCGCTGCGGTGCGCTTGGTCACAGTCGATTTGCTGGCCGGGTCGGCCTCCTGTTCGTCGGCTGCGGCACCCGCATCGGCATCGGGGCAACTGGCGGTATCTTCGCCGACGTTCGACAACGGCGAGGTGCGCGCAGCAACCGGGAGACTGACCATTGCGAGCAACAACAGCGCGAATGCAAGGAAACGGGAGCGGCGCATGACGGTATCCATCGTGGCGGAGGCCCAGACAAGACGCCGACTATAGCGCGGATGTGACTGCACTGCTGTAACAGCCCGGCGGTGACGGCCATCCGGCGAATTCCTGCTGCGGCGCAGCATCCGCGACGACCCGACTTGCGGCAGACTCGCGCCGTGAACACCGTCTCTTCAGGCCTGCCGCCGGACATCGACAACACATCCGGCGCGACAGTCGCTGCCGCAGCCCCCCTCACCGCCCCGGCCCTGCGCCGTGCGCTGATCGCGGGTGCCCGCAGGGTCATCGCCGCGCGCGACGGGCTGAACAGGATCAATGTCTTCCCGGTCGCGGACGGCGACACCGGCAACAACCTCGCCTTCACCCTCGGCAGCGTCCTCAACGGCGCCCTGAGCCGCCGCAGCCGCCACATCGGTGAGCTGTTGAAGCGGATCGGCGACGACGCCATCGACGGCGCACGCGGCAATTCCGGCGCGATCCTCGCCCAGTTCCTGCACGGGGTGGCCGAGCACGCTCGGGCGCAGCCTTCACTGGACGCGCAGACGCTGGCCGCCGCAGTCCGTCACGGCGCAGACAGCGCCCGCAGTGCGCTCGCGCATCCAGTGGAAGGCACCATCATCAGCGTGATCGACAGCTTCGCCGATGCGATGGAGGAATCCGCGGCGCAACTGCGGAACGACCCGCGCGGCGGTTTCAACCAGGCACTGGCGCAAGCGCGGCGCGCGTTGGCGCGTACCCCGCAGCAGATGGCGCTGCTGCAGCGGGCGGGCGTGGTCGATGCCGGGGCCCAGGGCTTCGTCGATCTGCTCGAAGGCATCGGCGAATTCGTCGAAGGCGGCCCGCGCGCGATGCGCCTGCGCGCGAACCTTCGCGCGGCGAATGAAACTATCGAAGATGAGCACGGCCACGACGATCACTCGCATCCGGCGCACGACGCGGTCGATCCCGATCGCCGCTGGTGCACGGAATGTCTGTTGCTCGTCGACAGCGAACGCGGCACGCCGATCGCGCGCGATGCACTGCGCACTGCGCTGGAAAGCATCGGCGCCGATTCGATGGTGCTCGCCGGCGGCGGCACGCGGATGCGCGTGCATGCGCACGTCGGCGCGCCGCAACGACTGTTCGATGCCTGCGCGGCGTTCGCGACGGTCGAAGGCATGAAGGCCGACGACATGCTGCTGCAGTCGCGCAGTATCGATCGCGAAGACCGTGTGGCCGTGGTTACCGACAGCGCCGCCGATCTGCCCGAGACCATCGCCGAGCGCTACGCCGTGCACGTGGTTCCGGTGCGGGTGAATCTGGACGATCGCGATTATCTCGACAAGATCGGTCTGGCCACCGGCGAGTTCTACCGGCGCATGGCGGTCTCGCGGCAACTGCCGCGCACCAGCCAGCCGCCGCCGGGCGATTTCCGCCGGCATTTCGATTTTCTCGCGTCGCATCACCCGGATGTCGTGTACGTCGGGCTGTCGCGCGCGATCTCTGGCACGCTGCAGTCCGCCGAGCATGCCGCCGCGCGTGGAGAAAGCGCCGAATGTCGTGCGAAGGTCCGCGTCTTCGACAGCATCAACGCGGCCGGCGGGCAGGGGTTGCTCGCGTGGCGCGCGGCGGAAATGGCCGATGACGGCGCGGACGCCGATGCGATCCTGCGCGAACTCGAACGTCTGCGCCCACGCACGCTCACCTGGGCGATGGGGCGCGACATCCGCCACGCGGTGCGCGGCGGACGGATTCCGGGTTGGGCTGAACCAGCGGTGAGGCTCACCGGACTCACACCGGTCGCGAAAGTGAAGGCCGACGGCAAGCTGGGCATCGCCGGCGGCTTGATCGCGAAGGCGAAAGCGCCGGAAGCCTTCGCTGGCTATGTCGCCAGACGCGTGCGCAAGACGCTAGGCGCGGATACGCGCCTGCGCGCGATCGTCGGCCACTGCGACGCCCTCGCCGACGGCGAACGCCTGCTCGCCGCGCTGCGCAAGCGGCTGGATCTGGTAGAAGCGCATCTCGTCGAAACGGGCCCTGCCATCGGCGCGCATGCCGGGCGTGGGACACTGGTGGCATCGTTCCAACCAGCGCCGGAATAGCCAAGGCATGCGCATCCTTCTTTACCTCGCGATCGGTGTCTTGCTCGGACCGCTGAGCTGGGTCGCGTCGCAGCTGATCTCCGGAAAATTCGAGCCCTTCGACAACTCGACCGGGTTCTTCCTGTGCCAAGCGGTGCTGGCGATCCCGGCACTGATCATCGGACTGCGCGTCGGCATGCTGCGCGCGCTGCTGTGTCTCGTCGGCGCATGGATCGGCATGAACGCATACGCCTACACGTTCGGCAGCAGCGAAACCCGGGCGTGGATCCTGTTGCTGCTGTTATCGTCGCTGGCCCTGTTGGTGTTTCCGGCGATCGCCGGAATCGTCGGCGGCATCGTGCGGGCGGCCCTGCGAAGCAGGATCCTGCGAAAATCGCCGAACACCACCGACACTGTGGCGCACTGAACGCCTGCCCATGCCTGCCGACCCGATGCACATCGCTCTCGTTCTCGCCGCCTACCTGCTTGGCTCGCTGTCGGGCAGTCTGCTGCTGGGAAAATTGCGCGGCGTCGATATCCGCACCCAGGGCAGCGGCAACGCCGGCGGTACCAACGCGTTCCGCACGCAGGGCGCGAAGTTCGCGCTGGGCGTGATCGTCATCGACATCGGCAAGGGTGCGCTCGCGGCGTGGCTCGGGTTGCGTTTCGCGCAAGGTGCGCATGCGGCATGGATGCCCTACGCGACCGCGTTCGCGGCGGCACTGGGCCATGTCTGGCCGGTCTGGCACGGTTTCCGCGGCGGCAAGGGCGCGGCGACGGTGGTCGGTGGCGTCGCCGTGCTGTGGCCGGCGGCAGTACCGGCGCTGCTTGCAGTGTGGCTGTGCGGGTTGATCCTGACCGGCTATGTCGGTCTGAGCACGATCCTCGCAGGTGCCTCTATCGTCGTGCTCGCGCTGACCACGCATGCGGATGCGATCCGGCTCGCATTCGCGGTCGCGGTCGCCCTGCTGCTGCTGTTCACCCATCGCGCCAATCTCGCGCGGTTGCGTGCCGGCACCGAATCGCGATTCGAGAAGGCGCGGCTGCTGCACAGGCTGGCACGCCGCGCATGAGCGGGCACCGTTTCGACGACGCGCTGAATGCCGCGTCGCTGCGGACGATCCTGCCGGCAACGACGCAGACGCGGATCGCGATGCTCGACGTGCTCGACACCATCGATTCCACCAACAGCGAGCTGCTGCGCCGGCAGACATCCGCTAGCGGCATCGACGCCCTGTTCGCGGAACAACAGACTGGCGGTCGTGGTCGTCGCGGCCGTGTGTGGACATCACCGCCCGGTAGTAATCTGTATCTGTCGCTCGCGCGGCGTTTCGACGGTGGGCTCGCACGACTCGGCGGACTCAGTCTGGTCGTTGGCATCGCGGCTGCCGACGCGCTGCAGGCGCTCGGCGCGCATTCCGTGCGGGTCAAATGGCCGAACGATCTGGTGGTCGATGATGGCGATTCGCTGCGCAAGATCGGCGGTGTGCTGATCGAAGGCGGAATGCAGGACGGGCGATCGCGCGCAGTGACCGGACTCGGTTTGAATGTGCGGATGCCGGAAGACGCCGCCGATGCGATCGATCAGCCATGGACCGATCTGCACGCCTTGCTTGGCGACGCGCTGCCTTCGCGAAGCAACATCGCTGCGGCATTGCTGACCGCGCTGATCGAAGCGATCGATCGTTTCGATGCCGAAGGCCTGACGCCGTTCCTGTTGCGTTTCGACGCGTTCGATGCGCTTCGCGACGCCGAGATCATCGCAAGCATGGGAAGCGTCGTGCATACAGGCATCGCTCTCGGGCTCGCCGACGACGGCGCGCTGCGACTGCGCACCGGAACCGGCGAGATCCTGCTGCACGCGGGCGAGGTCCGCGTGCGCAAACGATCGCCGGCGCAGGCATGATGACGGCGATGACGACACTCCTCTTCGACCTGGGCAACACCCGACTGAAATACGCTGTGCTGCACGACGACGACGGCATCGGTGATGTCGTGGCGGTGGCGCACGACGGCGACGCCCTGCCCGCCGGCTGGGACACCGCCTTGCCGGCACGCTTCGATGCAGCGGCGCTGACCACCGTGGGTTCGCCGGCCTTGCGCACGCATCTGCTCGACACGCTGACCGCGCGCTGCGGGCGGATTTCGATCGCGCGGACGGTGTCGCGCTTCGGCGAACTGCGCATCGCCTATCCGCAGCCGGAAACCCTGGGCGCGGATCGTTTTCTGGCAATGCTCGGTGCGCAGGCGCGTGGCGCCGGACCGTGGCTGGTCGTCGGTATCGGTACCGCGATCACCCTCGATCTGCTGGATGCCGAAGGCCGGCATCGCGGCGGACGCATCGCGCCTTCGCCCGCACTCATGCGCGAAGCGTTGCATGCGCGCGCGGCGCAATTGCCCGAATACGGCGGCGAACTCGTCGCATTCGCCGACAACACCCTCGACGCATTGCGCTCCGGCTGCGACGGCGCGGCGGTCGCGCTGATCCGCGACGCGCTGGATGCGGGCACCGCGCTGCTCGGGATGCCGCCCCGCCTGCTCCTGCACGGCGGGGGCGTCGATGCCTTGCCCGGTCTGGACGGCCATGCGCTGCGTGCGCCGGCGCTCGTGTTGGAAGGGTTGGCGGCTTGGGCCAGAATGCCGGCATGAGCCTGCGCGCACTGATCGTATTCCTGGCGGTACTCAACCTCGGCATCACCGCATGGTGGCTGTCGCGGCCGGACGCTGCGCCGACGGTCATCGAAGACGCGCCATCGGGGATCGCGCGACTGCAACTGGTCAGCGAACGCCCCGGCACCCCACCCGCACCGGCACCTGTCTCCGAAGCGACCGCAACAGCGCCGACCGAAGCCAAGGCTGCCGAGGCGGCAACGCCGCCGCCAGCCGCGCCCGAGCGCTGCGTCAGTCTGGGGCCGTTCGCCGATGCCGCATCGCTGGCCGCCGCGCAGACCGCCCTGCGCCCGGGTGCGCTGCGTCTGCGCACCCGCGAGACCCGCGAGGGCGGCGAACGCGGTTGGCGGGTCTATGTGCCGGCCGCCGCAGACCGCGCCGCCGCGAATGCCATCGCGGACAAGCTCAAGGCCGCCGGCTTCACCGACCTGCTGGTCGTCGGCGACGGCGCCGAAGCCAACAGCATCGCGCTCGGACGGTTCAGCGGCGAAGCACGGGCGCAGCAACATGCCGAAACCCTGCGCGCGGCCGGCTTCCAAGCCAAGGCCGAGACGCTGGGCGAAGTCCGCACGACGGGTTGGATCGACCTTGCATTGAAGGACGATACCGATCCCGCTGCCGCCCGCAGGGCCAGCGGCGCCGCGCACGCACGCACGATCGATTGCGCCGGGGTGCGCTGAGACACCTCGACGGAGCCTGCTAGAATCCCCCGCTCCTGCCGGACCGCCCCGCGGCCCGCACGTCTCGCCGGCATAGCTCAGTTGGTAGAGCAACCGCCTTGTAAGCGGTAGGTCGTCCGTTCAAATCGGACTGTCGGCACCATCCCCTTTCGTTTCCTCGTCCCTGCAGGATTCCCGCCATGCGCAGCTTCCCGCCCGTGTCCCTGATCGGCGTGCCTACCGACATCGGCGCCGGTCATCGCGGTGCGCGGATGGGGCCCGACGCCCTGCGCATCGCCGGCCTCGGCGAAGCCCTCGCCGCCCGCGGCGTGGACGTGACCGATCGCGGCAACCTGCCCGGCCCCTCGAACCCCTGGCTGCCGCCCACCGACGGTTACCGCCATCTGCAGGAAGTCGTCGCCTGGAACAAAGCGCTGATGGACGCGGTCGGCGCCGAACTGCACGCGGGCCGCATGCCGATCGTGCTCGGCGGTGACCACTGCCTCGGCATCGGATCGATCACCGCCGTCGCTCGCTACTGCCGCGACACCGGCAAGAAGCTGCGGGTGATCTGGCTCGACGCCCATGCCGACTTCAACACCAGCGACGTCACGCCATCGGGGAATATCCACGGCATGCCGGTGGCCTGCCTCTGCGGTATCGGCCCGGAACCGCTGGTACGACTCGGCGGCAGCGCGCCCGCGATGCGCGCCGACGAAATCCGACAGATCGGCATCCGCTCGGTCGACGCCGGCGAGAAACGACTGGTCAAGGAACACGGCCTCGACATCTACGACATGCGCTACATCGACGAAGTCGGGATGAAGCGCGCGATGGAAGAAGCGCTGGAAGACATCGACGACAACACCCATCTGCACGTCAGCTTCGACGTGGATTTTCTCGACCCCAGCATCGCCCCCGGCGTCGGCACCACCGTGCCCGGCGGCCCGAACTATCGCGAAGCGCAGCTGGTGATGGAGATGATCGCCGACACCGGACGCATGGGCTCGCTCGACATCGTCGAACTCAATCCCGCGCTGGACAACCACAACGGCACGGCCGAACTCGCGGTGGATCTGGTCGAAAGCCTGTTCGGCAAGTCGACGTTGATGCGGGATTGAGCGCCGCGGACGTACCTTGCTGGCGCCGGCATCGACTGCATGCCTGTCGACTGCATGCCTATCGACTGCATGCCTATCGAGCGCATCCGTGACGATCAACGTTTTTCGGAATCTTCGCCCGGCAGCAGCGGGTAGACCTGTCGGATCGTGCATCCATACTGCGCCGCCAGCGAGCCCTCGGTCCGGGGCCGCAGGACGCCACCGATGTTTTCGTCGCGCGTGAACAACGCGCGATCACCGATATTGCCGCAGATCGCGTTCGTGCCCACACCCGAGACCAGTTGCATATGATTGGATGAAGACATCTCGTTGCAGCTCCCGCCCAGTTCCACCTGGTAATACCGGTTGCCGCCGTTGCGCTTCGCCGACACTTCGACGATGAGGTCGCCTTTGTCCTCGCTCCAGCCGCGCATGTACCGCGCATCCAGGCAATAAGCGGTGGTGCCGCCGAAACCGCGCCGACGTTTGCCGCGCACTTCGAGGGTCTCCAGCGTGGCGACGTTGCCGCCCTGTCGATCGCTGCGCAGGGCATGCTCGGCGTACTCGCGCGCATCGATCCGCGCCAGCCCGGCGACCGCGCATCGGCGGTCGCCCATCTCCAGGATTTCCTCGTTGCTGCCGCAGATCCAGCCTTGCCGGCTGGTCAGCCGCAGGCGCTCCGCGAGCATCGCGCCGGGACAGGCATCGGCCAATTCCAATCGATAACGGGCGCCGTCGCCCAGACGGATGGCGAGCGTCCGCGGATCGCTCTGCCGCACTTCCCGTACGTCGCGCGCGCTGAAGCAATGCGGTGCGGGCGCTGGCGCCCGCGGGTCGGAAGCCGACAAGCCTGCGACAGGCGCGAACGGCAGCAATATCAGTGCGAATACAGCGGATTTCGTCATGACGTTACCCATTGTTCGGCCGATACCGGGGACGGTGGGAAGGCTCGCCGCGACTTTATCATCCTCGTGCACGACACCCTCCCGGCTTCTGCGGCTCGCCGTCGATTCTGCTCGCTCCTAGGCTACGCCGGGCGCTCATCGGCGCCGCGAACCACCACGCGACCTTCCACCACATCGATGGTTATGGCGCGCAGCGAGTCGCCACGACAAGGCCCGGCGATGCAGGCACCACCGCCCAGCTCGAAACTCGCGCCGTGCGCGGCGCAGACCAGCAGACCGTCTTTCGACATCAGGAATTTGCCGGGCGCCCAGTCGAGCCGGCGGCCCGCGTGCGGGCAGATATTGAGCCAGGCGCGGACGCTGCTTCCGCTGCGGTAGAGAATCAACGACTCGGCCACGCCGTCGATCTCGGCTTCGACCTCCAGCAAGTCGCCGTCGAGCAGTTCGTCCAGCGCCAGCAGCGGCTTGGCGGCACCGTCCTCTGGTTTTAACGAAGTTCTCACACCTTCGGTCATCAGGCGTCCGATACTGCGGCGACCGGCCGCTGGGCCCTAGTGTGTCACGACAATATCCGTATGCGCGTCCGCCGTTTTTTCTCGATTCCCGCCTTCCGCTCCAGCCGCGCTCGCGACTTCTTCGCACCGCGCAAGCCTCGCCACCGTGTGCTGCGCGCCGTGCTCGCGCTGTTCGGCCTGGCCCTGCTCGCAGTCCTGCTGGTGTTCGGGCTGGCCATCGGCGCGGCGATGCTGACCGCAGGCCTGCTCTATCGGCTGTGGCAGCAGCGCGGAAAGCCGATCGCGAAACAGACGCAGACACTCGAAGCCGAATACCGGGTGCTGCGCAAGCCGATGCTCACGGCCGGGCGCTGAGCCCAGCCCGCATCTCGCAGCCCTCGACGCACCGCCATCGCGCACGCGATCATGGCGCCATGAACGATCACATCGACGACCTGATCCCCGCGCCCGCAGTGGCGCGCGTCCCCGTACGCGGTACCACCGTTTCCGGGCCGGCGTCGCTGGGCATGTTCCCGGCCCGCCGCATCTACTGCGTCGGCCGCAATTTCGCCGATCACGCTCGCGAAATGGGCGCCACTGCGCCAGCCTCGAAAGCGGAACGCGGCACACCGGTTTTTTTCCTGAAACCGGCCGACGCGCTCGTCGTCGATGGCGCCGCCGCCTATCCGCCGGGCACGCAGGATCTGCATCACGAGATCGAGCTGGTCGTCGCGCTCGGCCGCGATGCACCGGTCGGCGTGCTCGATCCGGCGCAAGCCGGGACGCTGATCTTCGGCTACGGCATCGGCCTCGATCTGACCCGCCGCGATCTGCAGACCGCGGCGAAGGCCAAGGGCCTGCCTTGGGACACGGGCAAGGCCTTCGACCAATCCGCACCGATCAGTGCGCTGCTGCCTGCAACCGAGGTGGGCGATCTCGCATCACGCACCTTGTCGCTGCGGGTCAACGGCGCATTGCGCCAGGAATCGCGGTTGGACCAGCTGATCTGGGATGTCCCCGACATCATGCACGAGCTGTCGAAGCTCTACGCACTGCGCGCCGGCGACCTGATCTTCATGGGCACACCCGCCGGTGTGGCCGCGCTGCAGCCGGGCGATGTCTGCGAAGGCCGGCTGGACGACCTGATCCGCCTCGATTGCCGTATCACGCCAGCGCGCTGAAAAATAGCCGCGCACAGCTGCACAAGACCGCCTCCGGAGGCTAGACTCGGGCCCACATCCACCTCCGGGAGAGCGGTTCCATGGGCATGATCAGTGAGTTCAAAGAGTTCGCGATGAAGGGCAATGTCGTCGACCTCGCGGTCGGCGTCATCATCGGCGGCGCGTTCGGCAAGATCGTCAGTTCGCTGGTCGACGGCGTGATCATGCCGATCGTCGGCAAGATCATCGGCGGCGTGAATTTCAGCGATCTCGCCTATGTCCTGCAGGACGCGGTGATCGGTACCGATGGCAAGGAAACCGCAGCTGCCGTCGCAATCAAATATGGCGCCTTTCTCCAGACCGTCATCGACTTCACGATCATCGCCTTCGTGTTGTTCATGGTCATCAAACTGATGAACCGGCTGAAGAAGGCCGAAGCTGCAGCACCAGCCGAACCGGCCGAAGACGTGCTGCTGCTGCGCGAGATCCGCGATTCGCTGAAGAAGTAAGCCAGATCGCGACATGGCTGCCGAGGCCGCGGGCTGATACGCTCGCGGCCTCTTGTTTTTTCCTGCCGGGGAATCCGCAATGCGTTCGAGTCTGATCCGCGTCGTCATGTTCCTCGGCACGGTCGCGGCCGCCGGCTCGCTGGCGGCGGGACCGCGCGAAACGCGTATTCCAGAATCCGCGCTGGCCAACGCCGCGCAGCTGCGCGAACGTACGCCGCAGGACAAGACCGCGTGGCAGGTGGTGGAATCGCTGACCACCGAAGTCGGACCGCGTCTGGCCGGCAGCGAAGCCGATGCGCGCGCGGTGCGCTGGGCGGAAGCCAAATTCAAGGCGCTGGGCTACGACAAGGTCTGGCTGCAGCCGGTGAGTTTTCCGAAGTGGATGCGTCGCAGCGAACGCGGCGACGTCGTCGGCGCGCACACGCAGCCGCTGACGCTGACCGCGCTCGGCGGTAGCCCCGGCGGCACCGTCGAAAAAGAGGTCGTGCGCTTCGCGGATCTGACCGCGCTGGAAGCTGCGCCTGTGGGCTCGCTCGCCGGCAAGATCGCGTTCGTCGATTACCGCATGGAGCGCGCGCGCGACGGCAGCGGCTACGGCATCGGCAGCAAATTGCGCACGCGCGGGCCATCCGCGGCGATCCGTGCGGGCGCTGCGGCATTCGTGATGCGTTCGGCCGGGACCGACAGCCACCGCAATCCGCACACCGGCATCACCCGTTTCGACGACGGCCTCACGCCGATCCCTTCCGCCGCGCTGTCGGTACCCGATGCCGAGCAGCTTTCGCGACTCATCGCCCTGGGGCAACCGGTGCGTCTGCGCATCGCGCTGGACTGCGGCTGGGACGGCACAGCTGAGTCGTTCAACGTGATCGGCGAAATCACCGGCAGCCATCGCAAGCTGCGCGAAGAGGTCGTCGTCATCGGCGGCCATCTCGATTCATGGGACCTCGGTACCGGCGCGATCGATGATGGTGCGGGCGTTGCGATCACGATGGCGGCAGGGCATCTCATCGGCCAACTGCCGAAAGCCCAGCGCCCCGCGCGCACGATCCGGGTGATCGCATTCGCGAACGAAGAACAGGGTCTGTACGGCGGCAAAGCCTACGCCGCGCAGTACAAGGCCGACGTGGCGAAGCATCAACTGGTCGCCGAAAGCGATTTCGGCGCCGGCCGCATTTACGCCTTCAACACCGGCGCCGCAGCGCATGCGGCCACCGCCGTCGCGCAGATCGCCGAAGCGCTGAAACCACTGGGCATCGACACCATGGCCAAAGGCGGCGCGGGTCCGGATGTCGGCCCCATCGCCGCCGAAGGCGCGGCCTGGGCCTGGCTGGGACAGGACGGCACCGATTACTTCGATCTGCACCACACGCCCGACGACACCCTCGACAAGATCGATCCTGCTGCGTTGGCGCAGAACACCGCCGCGTATGCGGTGTTCGCGTATCTCGCCGCATCGGCGGATGGTGGGTTCGGCAGTGCGCCGAAGGCACCGGAAGCCGCACCGGCGGCAGCGAAACCCTGAAAAAATGTCTTTTGTAGGAGAACACCGCGGCGTATGCGGTGTTGGCCTATCTCGCGGCATCGGCGGACGGCGGGTTCGGCAGTGCGCCGAAAGCGCCGGAAACCGCGCCGGCGGCAGCGAAACCCTGAAAAAATGTCTTTTGTAGGAGCGACGGAAGTCGCGACGCTTTTTCTGTCATTCATAACAAGATCAAAAGCGTCGCGACTTCCGTCGCTCCTACAAAAATGCGTCAACGCCTGCTGGCTCTCGCCCACTCCGCCAGCATCACCGCCGTCGCCGCAGCCACATTGAGACTCTCGACCGCGCCGCTGCCGGGAATGGAAAGCCGCATGTCGCAGGCTTTCGCCAGCTCCGCATCCATGCCCTCGCCTTCGGCACCGAGCACGTAGATCAGCCGTTCCGGCAGCTTGGCCGCGAACAGATCGGCAGCGCCGCGCACCACGGTGGCGGCGAGCGAAAAACCGGCACCGCGCAGCTGCGCAATGGAATTGTCCTCACGCCCCAGCCGCACGAACGGCACCACTTCGGCGCCACCCTCGGCGACGCGCGCGGCGGCGCCGGACATGGTCAGCGTCGAATGCTTCGGCAACAACACCGCCGCGACACCGAAATGCGCGGCAGAGCGCAGGATCGCGCCGAGATTGTGTGGGTTGCCGACGCCATCGAGCCACAGCGCACAGCACGGACCGGGCTTGAGCGCACGCAGCCACTGCGACAGCGACAGCGGTTCTTCGCGCAACACTTCGGCGACCACGCCCTCGTGATGCGCGCTGGCAGCGAGTTTCTGCAGATCGTCCTGCTCCACAACGCGATAACCGACGCGATTGGCCACGCACCACTTCAACAGCGGCTGCAATTGCGGGATGCGCGCTTCGGCCAGATACAGTTTGCGGATCGCCTGCGGCCGCCGTGCGAATACCGCCTGCACCGCGTTCATGCCGTACAGGCGCAGTTCGACATCGCGGCGCGGGCGCGCGGGCTCGGCGGGCGCCGGGGGCGCAGGTGGGAATTTTTTCCAGGGCATCGGCGGAGTGTAAAGGTTGGTTGCATCCGCTGCTCCGGGATGCGCGGCGAAGATCGATCAGCCGAAGAAGATCCACGCAGCGATCGCCAGGAGACCCAACAGCAACCACACCCAATGACTCGATGCGCTATCGCCGGCCATCACCGTCGGCGGACGCGTCTTGTTCATCAGCGCATCGCGTTCGGCGCGGCCGTCGCTGAGGCCCTTGCTGAGATGGTCGCTGAGTTCGGCGCCGCGTTTGCTCGACACATCGCCGTGGCCATCGTCGGTGCGGATGCGCTGGCGCTGCTTCTCAGCATCGCCCATCTGCTGCGCGTAGGTCTGGATCATGGCCATCGCGCCCTTGAGATCGCCGCCCGTGGCTTCGCGGATCAGCTTGATCGCGCCGATCTTGTCGCCGCGCATCAGGGCGGCGACCACTTCCTGGGGAATTTCCCGTGGATTGCTCATCGATGTGCCCGGCTGATCCCACCCAGGCGACCCGGATGGCTGATGAATCAAGCATAGCGCGCCGGAAGGGTCCACGCAGAACATCACACCCCGCCCACCGGCGTGTCTATAGGGTGCGCCTTCGGCGCACCGGCTTTTCCTGACGATGACCATCACGGTGCGCGACACGCGCACCCTATGAAACGCAGCTCAACCCGATAGGGTGTGCCTTTGGAGCACCGGCTTTTCCTGGCGATGACCATCACGGTGCGCGGCACGCGCACCCTATGAAACGCAGCTCAACCCAATAGGGTGTGCCTTTGGCGCACCGGCTTTTCCTGGCGATGACCATCACGGTGCGCGACACGCGCACCCTATGAAACGCTGCTCAACCCAATAGGGTGCGCCTTCGGCGCACCGGCTTTTCCTGGCGATGACCATCACGGTGCGCGGCACGCGCACCCTATGAAACGCAGCTCAACCCGATAGGGTGTGCCTTTGGCGCACCGGCTTTTCCCGGCGATCACCACCATGGTGCGCGACACGCGCACCCTATGAAACGCAGCTCAACCCGATAGGGTGCGCCTTCGGCGCACCGGCTTTTCCTGGCGATGACCATCACGGTGCGCGACACGCGCACCCTATCAAATCGACCGCGACCGCGCAGATCAGGCGTGACCGCCCACCGACGGCGTTTCGGCCTCCAGCTTCTCCAGCGCGTGCTTCACCGCCTCGGGCGAACGCGTGTACGGCGCCAGAAGGCGGTAGAACGCGGGCACCACGAACAGCGACAGCAGGGTGGAGAACGCCACGCCGAAAATGACCACGATGCCGATGGTGAAGCGGCTGGCGGAGCCCGGCCCGCCGGCGATCACCAGCGGCACCGCGCCCATGATCGTGGCGGTCGAGGTCATCAGGATCGGACGCAGGCGCACCGCGCAGGATTCGATGATCGCCTCGCGCACCTCGCGACCCTCGTCGCGCAGCTGGTTCGCGAACTCGACGATCAGGATGCCGTTCTTCGCCGCCAATCCGACCAGCATCACGATACCGATCTGGCTGAAGAGATTGAGCGTGCTGCCCGCCACCCACAGCCCGAGCAGCGCGCCGGCCACGCCCAACGGCACCGTGAGCATGATCACCAGCGGATGGATGAAACTCTCGAATTGCGCGGCCAGCACCAGATACACCACCAGCAGTGCCAGCGCGAAGGTGATCAATACCGCGCCGCCGGCCTTCTGGAATTCGCGCGATTCGCCTTTCCAGTCGACCCGTGCGGTCGCGGGCAATTCCTCGCGCACGACCTGTTCGGCCCAGACGATGGCATCGCCCATGCGGTAACCGGGCGCGAGCCCGCCGGAAATGGTGATCGCGCGCAGGCGGTTGAAGCGGTTGAGGCTGCCGGCTTCGGCCAGTTCGGTCAGCGTGACCAGATTCGACAGCGGAATCAGTTCGTTGTTGCGACCGCGCACCTGGATCGCGGACAGATCGGCCGGCGTCGCGCGCAGGGCGCGATCCGCCTGCAGGATCACGTCGTACTCCTCGCCATTGTCGACGAAGGTGGTGACACGCCGGCCACCCATCATCGTTTCCAGCGTACGCCCGATCTCGCCGACCGATACGCCAAGATCGGCCGCGCGCGCCCGGTCGATCACCACCCGCATCTGCGGCCGGGTTTCCTTGTAGTCGGAATCGACGGCGAAGAAATTCGGATTCTTCTCCATCCGCGCCAGCACGCGGTCGCGCCATTGCGCGAGGTCGCCGTACTCGGGGCCGCCCAGCACGATCTGGAACGGCTGCCCGCCACCGCGGGTCAGTCCCGAGCGCACCTGCGGGTTGACCCGGATGCCCGGCAGTGCGCCCAGTTCTTTGCGCACCTGCTGGACCACATCGTCGGTGGTCACGTCGCGTTTGTCCCAATCGTGCAGGAACACGATCGCCTGACCGGTGTGCATTTCCTCGCTGGCGCCGAAGCCGCCGGGCACGCGCGTGTTCACGCGCTGCATCGGCTTGCCTTCGCCGACCTGCTTGAGCAATACCTGTTCGACCTGATGGATCTGGCCGACGGTGTAGTCGAATCCCGCGCCTTCCGGCCCGACCACCGACGCGAAGAACACGCCTCGATCTTCCGGCGGAGAGAGCTCGCTCGGCACTACTTTGAACAACACCGCACTGACCGCGAGCGCGACCAGCATCAGCGTGCCGAACAGCCAGACGCGTTCGATACTGCGTTCGAGCAGGCGCCGGTAACCATGCGACACCCGGTCGAGCATCCGCGCGATGCCGCCGTGCAGGCGACTCGGCCGTTCGCTGTCGTGCGGGCGCACGAGCTTCGACGACATCATCGGCGTCAGCGTCAATGCGACCAGTGCGGAGATCGCGACCGCCGCCGCCAAGGCCACCGACAGCTCGCGGAACAGTCTGCCGGTGTTGCCTTCGAGCAGGCCGATCGGCAGGAACACCGCGACCAGCACCGCCGTGGTCGAGATCACCGCGAACGCGACCTGCGCGGTACCGCGCTTGGCCGCGACCAGCGCCGGTTCGCCCAGATCCGCGCGGCGCTGGATGTTCTCCAACACCACGATGGCATCGTCCACCACCAGCCCGATGCACAGCACCAGCGCCAACAGGGTCAGCAGATTGATCGAGAAACCGAACGCATACAGCGCGATGAACGATGCGATGAGACATACCGGCACCGTCACCGCCGGGATCAGCGCGGCGCGGACGCTGCCGAGGAACAGCCAGATCACCAGCAACACCAGTGCGATCGCCTCGAACAGCGTCGCCCACACGCGCTCGACCGCGGATTCGATGAACACGGTGGTGTCGAAGGCGACGAAGATGCGCGTGCCTTCGGGCAATGTCTTCTGGATGCGTTCGGCTTCCTCGCGCGCGGCGCGCGCCACGTCCAGGCTGTTCGCGGTCGAGGTCTTGATGATGCCCAGACCGACGTTGGGTTCGCCGTTGCTGCGGTAGTACGCGCGACGTTCCGACGATGCCAGTTCGACCTTGGCCACATCGCCCAGACGCACGACATAACCGTCGGCGCCCTTGCCCAGCGGAATCTGCGCGAAGTCCTCGGGCTTGCGATAGCTGCGTTCGACGCGCAAGGTGAAATCGCGGTCCTGCGATTCGATGCGTCCCGCCGGCAACTCGATGTTTTCGCTGCGCAGCGCGTTTTCGGCGTCGGCAGCGGTCAACCCGCGCGCGGCGAGCGCATCGCGATCCAGCCACACCCGCATCGCATAACGCTGTTGGCCACCGACCCGGATCTGCGAGACACCGTTGAGCGCGGACAGGCGATCGACGACGAAACGCTCGGCATAATCGGTCAGTTGCAGCGTATCCATCGCGGTCGAACTCATGTTCAGCCACAGGATCACTTCCGAATCGCTGTCGGCTTTCTGCACCTCCGGCGGATCGGCTTCGATCGGCAAACGTCCGGTGACCCGGCTGACCGCGTCGCGCACATCGTTCGCGGCGGCTTCGATGTCCCGGTCCAGCGTGAATTCGATGGTGACCGAAGACCGGCCATTGACGCTGCGCGACTGCAGGGTCTCGATGCCTTCGATGCCGGCCAGCGCATCCTCCAGCACCTGGGTGACACGGGTTTCGACCACACCCGCCGATGCGCCCGGATAGGTCACGTCGACGGACACCACCGGCGGATCGATCGCCGGCAGCTCGCGCAACGTCAACCGCGCATACGCCATCAGCCCGACCACGATCAGCAACAGACTCGACACGGTGGCGAGCACCGGGCGTTCGATCGAGATGTCGGACAGGCGCATGGTTCAGCCCTTCGCCGATGCTGCCGGCGGTGCGGCGTCCTTTGCGGCCGGCCCACCTTCGCTGATCTTGCCACCGGGGCGCAGTTTGCCGGTGCCTTCGACCACGATCCGGTCGCCGGCCGCGAGACCCTCGGCGATCTCGACCTTGCCGCTGCGGCGCGCGGCAACGATCACTTTGATCTGCTCGACGCTGTCGTCGGATTTCACGCGAAAGACAAAACTGTCGCGACCGACCTGGGTCACCGCGATCTCCGGCAGCAGCAGCGCCTGACGCTCGGCACCGGGCACTTCGACCGTCATCAGCATGCCCGGTCGCAGCAGGCGTTCGCCGTTCGCGAAATCGGCACGTACCTGCACCGCACGCGTTGCGGGGTCGAGCCGCGCATCGATGGTGGTCACCGCGCCATCGAACGCACGATCCGGATAGGCCGTCGCGCGCCCGCTGATGCGCCGGCCCGTCGCAACACGCGAGAGTTGCGCTTCGGGCAGAGGGAAATCGACGTAGACGCGCGACAGGTCGTCGAGCGTGGCGATGGCGACGCCGGGCGTCACCAGCGCGCCAGGGCTGACCTGACGCAAACCGAGCACACCGGAAAACGGCGCGCGGATCACGCGGTCGGCGAGCTGGGCGCGGATCTGCGCGACCCGCGCCCGCGCTGCGTCGCGCGCGGCGCGCTGGTTGTCGAGCTGGGCTCGCGCGATGAGCTGTTGCTGCGCCAGTTCGCTCTGGCGGCGGAACAGCCGCTCGGCTTCATCGGCGGCCGCCTGCGCTTCCGCAAGAGACGCCTGCTGCTGGCGATCGGACAGCGTGATCAGTGGATCGCCCGTCCGTACGTCCTGGCCGCTGTCGAAATGCACCGTCTGCACGATCTCGCTGACCTTCGCGGTCACCGTCACCGATTCGCGTGCCTTCACCGTACCGATGGCGGTCACGCTGTCGGCGAATGTCTCGGGCTGGATGCGAACGGTGGTGACCGGTGTCGGGCGATCGCCACCCTGCCCGGCACCACCACCGGGGCCGCTTGCGGGTGCGTCGCCGCTACCGCAGGCCACAAGCCCGAGCGACAGCACGCCTGCGGCAAGCAATCCGGACAGTCGATACCACCGGTCGCGCACTGCACGGCACGATACGGAAGCAGAAGCATGGCAACGCGAAGTGGCGCGAGGCATTGTTGGGCCCGGCAAAAAAAACGGTGTGCCGCGATTGTAGCGGCAGGCTCGCGAAGTCGGCACAATCGGTGCGCATCGCAGGCCGCATTCCGCACGAATTTCGCCAGCAATGCATGCGAATCGCAAGCGATCGTGACCTTTGGCCTATGTCAGCCCTCGTTCGACAACACCGCGTTTCGCCGCAGGAGCCCGCATGCCCCCAACGCCAAGCTCATCTGCCCGTACGCTGATCCTCGCCAACGGCGCGACGCTGATCGCGGCGCTGATCTTCCACTGGGCACCGGCCTGGCTGCTGTGGCCGTACTGGATCCAGAGCATCATCATCGGCTGGTACGCGCGCAAGCGCATGCTCAATCTTGCGCAGTTCAGCACCGAGGGCTTCAGCTCGAACAACCAGCCGGTGCCCGAGAACGAAGCGGGGAAGCGTTCGACCGCCAACTTCTTCACCATCCACTACGGATTTTTCCACTTCGGCTATCTGGTCTTCCTGCTCGGCCAGCACCGCGTGTCCGGATTGTGGAACATGCTGGTGCTGATCGCCTGCGGCGTGTCGTTCGTGCTCTCGCAACGCACGACCTACGCCGCGCAGCATGCTTCCGATCTTCGCGGCAGGCCCAACCTGGGGCGACTGATGTTCACGCCCTACCTGCGCGTGCTGCCGATGCATCTGGGCATCCTTTTCGGCAGCGGGCTCGGCAGCGGCGGTGGCACTGGACTGCTGGTGTTGTTCACCGTTTTGAAAACGCTGTCGGACATCGGCCTCGACGCGCTGGATCGCAATCTGGCGAAGCAGATCGTAAAAGACACGGCGCGCGCCCCGGAGTGAAGCGCGCGCCGCAAGCATCCGCACCGGATCGGCGCGGATGCGGTCCGCTTATCGCGACTTGATCGGGCTGCGCACGCGGCAAGCGGCGCTGACCGGGCCGATCACCATCTGGCCTGTGGCATCGAACAACGCCGCCTGCACGGCGCCACCGGTGATGAAACCGGCGGAAATCGACTGCGCACCGGCAGCGATATCGGCCGGGTTGCTGTCGAAATCGAAGCCGACTTCGTCGCCGATGGCGGTCAACGGCACGTGCGTCGATTGATTCGAGCCGGAAATGACGCGCACGGAATACATCGCATTGGCTTGGGCCAGATTCTTGGCATCGACCGAGATCTTCGCGCGGGACGGCACCGAACGCTGTTCGCAGCGCACACGCAGCTCGGCGGCGCTGGCTACGGTGGAGGAAAGCAACAGGCCGAGGCTGGCGAGAACGAGCAGGGATTTCATCGAACGGGTCTTCATGGGGTGACTCCTGATAGGTAGGCCTTGCGGAACAGGGGACTGCAAGGCATACAACGATGCACTGGGCCTGCTATTCCCCGAATCGACACCAGACCGTCGTCGGCCGACGAACGGTCGAAGCCCCCCCGAAACGACGAACGCCGGCACTGGGCCGGCGTTCGTGAAGCATCGCGATGGCGACGTGCGTATCAGGCTTTCAACTGACCCAGCGCAGCGAGGCCGTTGTCGCGGGCGCGGGCGAACACGGTTGCCTGCGCCTTGGCGACGTTGTTGACCAGATCCTGCGACCAGATCTTGAGCGCTGCGGACTGCATCGCGCGGCCGTAGGAGAACGACAGTGGCCACGGGTTCGGGCCGAGCTGGTTCATCGCGTTGAGATGCGCGGTGGAGTCTTCGTCGCTCTGGCCACCGGACAGGAACACGATACCCGGCAGGATCGCCGGCACGGTCGACTTCAGGCAGATCAGGGTGCTCTCGGCGACTTCCTCGACCGAGGCCTGCTCTTCGCAGCCCTTGCCAGAAATCACCATGGAAGCTTTCAGGATGGTGCCTTCCAGCATCACGTTCTGCTGGTACAGCGCGTCGAACAGCGAACGCAGGGTGACTTCGGTGACTTCGTAGCAGGTTTCGATATCGTGGTCGCCGTCCATCAGCACTTCCGGCTCCACCATCGGCACCAGGCCGCATTCCTGGCACAGCGCGGCATAGCGTGCGAGCGCGTGCGAGTTGGCCTCGATGCAGGTGCCGGACGGGATGTCCTCGCCGATGTTGATCACTGCGCGCCACTTGGCGAAACGTGCGCCCAGCGCGGCGTATTCCTTGAGGCGGTCGCGCAGACCATCGAGGCCTTCGGTGACCACTTCGCCCGGGAAGCCGGCGAGTGCGTGCGTGCCCTTGTCGACCTTGATGCCCGGAATGATGCCGTTGTCCATCATCACCTTGGTGAACGGCACGCCATCCTTCGTGGACTGGCGGATGGTCTCGTCGAACAGGATCGCGCCGGAGATGTGCTCGCCGAGATTCGGCGTGGTCAGCAGCAGCTCGCGGTAGGCGCGGCGGTTCTCTTCGCTGTTGGGGATGCCCACGCCTTCGAAACGCTTGGCGATGGTGGCGTTGGATTCGTCGATGGCGATGATGCCCTTGCCCGGCGCGACCATGGCGCGGGCGATATCGGCAAGCTGTTCGATGCTCATGGGGGGTCCTGGGTTGGGCGGAAAGAAGGCGGTGGGAAAGTTCGTCATTATACCCGCTCGACAACGCTTGAACCTCATTCCGGATCAATGACTTAAGACCCGAAAGTGGCGCTTCCGGCGTTCCCGTGAAA
The DNA here is from genome assembly GCA_040079515.1 of Lysobacteraceae bacterium. GTDB lineage: Bacteria > Pseudomonadota > Gammaproteobacteria > Xanthomonadales > Xanthomonadaceae > Lysobacter_I. The sequence continues at coordinate 24,905 of JBEBKD010000021.1, read as the reverse complement.
ACGAATGCAGTCAATTGCGTTGGGGTCAGCGACAGAGGACCTGCCGGACGACAGGGTCCGCCTCCGCGGACCCTGTCGCTGTCGCAGTGGATACGACCCGCGCCGCGATCAGAGCGGGCAGAGCTGCTGCAGCTCGTAATACTGCAGCTCGCTCGGCACCACGCCATAACCCAGACCCTGGGTCAGGCCCTGCGCATCGACGTAGGAGACTTCGATCGACACGCGCGGGTATTGGCCCACCGACACCGCACCATGAATGCTCTTCGCACCGGCCTTCGCGTTGTAGCTGTCGATCGCCGTCTTGAAGCGCGAATTGGCCGGCGCGTTGCTGGTCAAGGTCCGCAGCGAGTTGAGATCGATATCGAAGACGAACTGGATGTTGTTCGGGCCGTAGTTGTTGATGTTGCTGGGATAGTAGGCCGGCTGAGAGCTCCAGTAACGGTTGACGATGCGCTGCTGACACTGCTGAAGATCGGGCTGTGCGGTCAGCGCGTTGACGCGGCCCAGCGACTGCCAGGTCGCCGCTGAAGCCGAACCGGCAAAGAACAGCGAGGCGGCAATGGCGAGTACAGATGTCTTCATGGAGAACTCCTTGATTGATGGGTGTTGAAACAAGCGCGCGATCGAAGAAACGTACGGGCATCCCGTGACGCAGCGTCGCGACAGCGCTATCGAACTCCGGCGGATCGACGCGCGCAATCGCGATCCGCATGGTGTCGTCGACACCATCGCGAAGTGGAGAAAAACGATACCGTTGCGAAGACAAGACGCACATCGCGCGCGACGATGCCAAGTCGCGGGCGAACGACATACCATCGATCGCATACGATCTTCGCGGAGCGAATCCGATGCGTCGCGCGCTGGAGACAGTGTAAGGATTCGCCGTCTCACGGATCGAGTCTGCCGCACACTGGAAACGGACCATCAGGCCAAAAGCGACGCGGTCGTCCGCATCCACTCGCCACCGATTGCTACGGGCGGTCGAATCCAGTCGACAGTCGAGATGACTCTTCGCGCGAAATCGCCAACATGAACGCAACGGATGTCGATCCGGTACCTGCCAAATCAGCACCCGATCACATCGCGAACGGGATATCGGCTCGCAACACGGGCAATCGCCCGACCTGTACAGGCATTTTTCACGGCGTCGCGCGCATCATCCCGACCTCGCCCGCCCCGCTCATACGGCGAAACGCCGGGCGAAACGCCGATATCGAGCGCCGCGGCCTGTACATGCAGGCTACGACGCACGGCTCGATATTCACGGCAACACACAACCCGCATCACACCAAGGAGCAATACCGTGAGACTGTTTTCGACACTGATCGCCGCCGCCTCCATGTTCGTCGCGACTTCCGCATTCGCCGGCCCACCGGTCACCGTCACCTTCAAGAACATCGGCACCGCCACGGCGAACTACACGATCATCAGCAGCAACGAAGCCACCACTTACGTCAACGCATCGCCAAAGCCCGCCACCACGGTCGCGGCTGCAGGCACCAACGTCTACAGCGTGACCAGCCTGATCAGCCCGGACGTGAACTACGCGAACGTCCGCTACAAGATCGGCACCAAGCAGTGCGTATTCGGTACGACTTTCGTCAATGCTCTGCAGCCCGGCGGCGCCAAGATCCCGCAGTGGAACAAGACCGCGACGGCCAGCGGCGGCGCGATCTGCACCGCCACCATCACCTCGATCAATATCACCACTTATGCTTGGACCGTCACCTTCACGATGAAGTGATTTGCGTCATCGACGCATCGCCCTGTGGCGGTGCGTCGTCTCGGCGAACACGCAAGCGTCAATCGACGATGAAGAGTTTGGCGCCGCACCCGGTGGACGAACGATGCGGCTCGGCGCCATCGGCGACCTGATAACTCATCCCTGCGGTCAGGATGAACACGCGCCCATCGGCCAGCTCGGTGCGCAGCTCGCCCTCCAGACACAGCAGCACATGTCCCTTCTCGCACCAGTGATCAGCGAGATAGTCTGGAGAGTATTCGACCATCCTCACGCGGATCTCACCGAAGCGCTGCGTGCGCCAATACGCGATGCCGGTGTCGCCCGGATGTGCGGTGCGTTCGATCGCCGACCAGTCGGTGATGCCGAAGGGAATATCGGCGATCTTCATTGGAATACTGTCATCGCTGCATCCACAGTTGCGGCATCCACATCGGCCTCACATCGTCCGCCCGAGCCAGACCAGCACCGCTACGCCGAGCAGGCCGATCCAGCCAGGATGCCTGCCTTTCGTAGCGATCAGCACCAGCACCGACCCGATCAGCATCGACATCTCGATCGCGTGCCCGATGACGGCGATGTCGACGTTGCCGGAGGTCGACCGCGACAGCCAGACGAGGATCGCGGCCATGCCCCAGCCGAACACCGTCAGCACGTGCCAACTCGCCCACAGAATGCGGACGTTCGAGCCGAGCAGAATCGCGCCGCCATCGGTCGGAATCACCCGCCCCGATTTGCGCATGCGGCGGAAGATCATGATCTCGCCGAGCACGGAATGGGCGAGGCCCACGACGAAGGCGAGTGCGGCGGCGGCGATGAAATACGTGTTCATGGATTCGGCGCTGAGCGATTCGATGCCGCGCAGTTTACGCCGCTCGCGATGGCGCGTTCAGGCTTCCCAGTAGAAGAGACCCTTGGTACGCATCCTGGCGCCCAGCCGTTCGTAGAAACGGATCGCGGCGACGTTGTCGGGTTCCACTTCCCACTTCATCCGACGCAGGCCGCGCGCTGCGCACACCTGCTGCAACCGGTGCATCAAGGCCTCGCCGATGCCCAGGCTGCGATGCGACGACGACACGTACACATCGTCGACGCTCATGTAGGTCGATCCCAGCCAGATGCCGTAATTCCAGGTGTAGGTCGCATAGCCGACCAGCGTGCCGTCGACTTCGGCCAGCACCGCGCCGAACTTCGGTGCGGGCCCGAAACCATCGCGGCGCAGGTCCTCGACGGTGACGAACACGTATTCGCGCTGGCCGTGATGCTCGGCGATGGCGACAATCAGCCGGTGCAGCGCTTCGACATCAGCCTCGGTGGCTTCGCGGAGGGTGATGGAGTCAGAGATCATGAGCGGATCAGATGATTCGTAAGATGGGTGGAGCGCAGCGATACTCATCGACGTTCGTTGGGAGCGATGAGTATCGCTGCGCTCCACCCATCCTACTTGTATTTACAACTCCCCCAACCCCTCCGCAGTCCCATCCTCGCCCACCTGCAGCAGGCGCAGCGTATTCGTGGCGCCATGGGTTTCCATATGCTCGCCGCTGGTGAAGACCACGCGGTCGCCGGATTTCAGAAGATGCGCTTCGACAAGTTTGCGGATGCTGCCGCGCGCGGCCTGGCGCGGGGTCTGGCCGCGGCTGTCGTAGTCCATCGGGAACACGTCGCGCATCATCGCCATGCGCCGACGGGCGCCGGGGTCGCGGGCGAAGGCGAAGATCGGGGCTTTGCCGCGGAAACGCGAGAGGAAGCGGGCGGTGCCGCCGGATTCGGTCATCGCCACGATCGCACCGACGCCGATGTGTTCGGTGAGGAACATCGCGGTCATCGCGATGGCCTGGTCGGCGCGCTGCAGGTTGCGCGGGGCGGCTTCGAAATCGGTGTCGTGTTCGAACTGGCGTTCGGCGCCCAGACAGATGCGCACCAGCGCTTCGACCGCTTTGATCGGATACATGCCGGCGGCGCTTTCCTGCGACAGCATCACCGCGTCGGTGCCGTCGATCACTGCGTTGGCGACGTCGAGCACTTCGGCGCGCGTGGGAATCGGGCTGCTGACCATCGACTGCAGCATCTGCGTGGCGGTGATCACCACCTTGTCACGTTCGAGTGCGACGCGGATGATCTTCTTCTGCAGGCCCGGCAGTTCGGCGTCGCCGATTTCCACGCCCAGATCGCCGCGCGCGACCATCACCACGTCGCTGGCGTCGACGATCTCGACGAGATTTTCGATGGCTTCGGCGCGTTCGATCTTGGCGACCAGCGCGGCGGAGCTGCCGGCGGCACGCGCGACCCGGCGCGCTTCGTTCATGTCGGCAGCGTTGCGGCAAAAACTCACCGCGATGAAATCCGCATTGAGCTGCGCGGCGACCTGGATCAGTTCGCAGTCGCGCTCGGTCAGTGCGCCCAGCGACAGACCGCCGCCGAGTTTGTTGAGGCCCTTGCGGTTCGACAATTCGCTGTCGTTGAGCACGGTGGTGATGATGCGCGGGCCTTCGATCGCGGTGACCTGCAATTGCACCACGCCGTCGTCGAGCAACAGCGTGTCGCCGGGGACGACATCGCCGGGCAGGCCCAGATAACTCACGCCGACCTGATGCTGGTCGCCGAGCGGTGCGTCTTCGCTGGCGATCAGATCGAAGCGCTCGCCGGCACGCAGCTGCACCTTGTCGTTGGCGAATTTCTCGATACGGATTTTCGGCCCGGGCAGATCGGCGAGGATGCCGACCTCGGTGCCGACGCGTTCGGCGGCGGCGCGCACCGCTTCGGCGCGAGCGACCTGCGCGGACGGATCGCCGTGCGAAAAATTGAGGCGGACCACATCCACGCCCGCGCGCAGCAGCGCGTCGAGGACGCCCGGGGCGTCGGTGGCGGGGCCGAGGGTGGCGAGGATCTTGGTGCGGCGGCGTTGTTCGGTCATAAAGGCTCTCCTGATCGCCCAACCCTACCATGCCGGCATGTCGATTCAGACCGCGCCGCGCCTGCAAACGATCACAGCCGCACATCGCGTCGGACGGCCGCTCAGGCGTCGAACAGCAACGCCGGCAGCGCCTCCGGCGTCCGTACCAGCGCGTACGCACCGGCGTCGCGCAGCTCATCCTCGCTGCCGAAGCCCCAGAGCACGCCGACCCCACGCATACCGTGATGCAGTGCGCCTTCGATATCGAGATGGCGGTCGCCGATCATGATGCAGCGATCCGACTGCAGCCCCAGCCGTGCCAGCGCCTCGGCGATCAACTCGGGCTTGTGACTGATGCGGCCGTCGGGGGTCGCGCCGACGATGTCCTCGAAGCGAGGACCGAACGGCAGCGTGCCCACGATTTTGCGCGCGTGAGGTTCGTTCTTGGCGGTGACCACGGCAAGCCGATAGCCGGCGGCATGCACCGCTTCCACCGCATCGCCGATGCCCTCGTAGATGGCGTGCTCGCGCCAGCCTTCGATCTCGAACCGCTCGCGATACAGTTCGACCGCGCGTTCGATGTCGGCGGCGCTGTCGAACAGTGCCGCGTAACTCACGCGCAGCGCGGGGCCGATCCAGCCGCGCAGTGTCGCCTCGGGCAAGCCCGGATGGCCCATGCGTTCCAGCGAATACGCCACGCAGCGGGTGATACCGACAGCGGAGTCGATCAGGGTGCCGTCGAGGTCGAAGAACAGTGTGGGCTTCACATGCGCATGCTCAAGCGGAGCGTGCCTGCAGCGCCGCCACTGCAGGCAAGGTCTTGCCTTCGAGGAATTCGAGGAACGCGCCGCCGCCGGTGGAGATGTACGAGACTTCATTCTCGATGCCGTATTTGTCCACCGCCGCCAGCGTATCGCCACCACCGGCGATCGAGAACGCGCTGCTGTCGGCGATCGCGCGCGCCAGCGTTTCCGTACCTTTGCCGAAGGCGTCGAATTCGAACACGCCGACCGGGCCGTTCCAGACCACGGTGCCGGCGCTCTTGATCAGCGCGGCATAGCGCGCGGCGGTGTCGGGACCGATGTCGAGGATCATGTCGTCGGCGGTGACCGCATCGACCGGCTTGACCGTGGCCGGCGCGTCGGCGGCGAACGCGGAGGCGACCACGACATCGCTGGGAATCGGAATATCGGCGCCGCGCGCTTTGGCGTCGGCGATGATCTGGCGCGCGGTGTCGAGCAGATCCATCTCGACCAGCGACTTGCCCACGCCGTAGCCCATCGCGGCGATGAACGTGTTGGCGATGCCGCCGCCGACGATCAGTTGGTCGACCTTCGACACCAGCGACGACAGCAGTTCGAGCTTGGTGCTGACCTTGCTGCCGGCGACGATGGCCAGCAGCGGCCGCGCCGGGTGTTCCAGCGCTTTCGCCAGCGCATCGAGTTCGGCCATCAGCAACGGACCGCCTGCGGCCTGCTTCGCGAACTTGATGACGCCGTGCGTGGATGCCTGCGCCCGATGCGCGGTGCCGAAGGCGTCCATCACGAACACATCGCACAGCGCGGCGTACTTCTGCGACAGCGCCTCGTCGTCCTTGCCCTCGCCGACATTCATGCGGCAGTTTTCGAGCAGCACCAGTTGGCCGGGCGCCACGTCGACGCCATCGAGCCAACCCTTCACCAGCGGCACCTCGCGGCCGAGCAGTTCGCCCAGCCGCTTCGCCACCGGCGCCAGCGAATCGACCTCGCTCCACACGCCTTCCTTCGGCCGGCCCAGATGCGACATCACCATCACCGCCGCGCCGCGCTCCAGCGCGAGCCTCAACGTGGGCAACGAAGCGACGATGCGCTGGTCGGAGGTGACGACGCCATCGGCGACAGGCACGTTGAGATCCTGGCGGATCAGCACGCGTTTGCCGGCGAGATCGAGATCGGACATGCGAACGATGGTCATGCGGGGGGCTCCTGAAAAACAGGTCTGCATTGTCCGTGCTCGCTTCCTGACGGGCAATGGTGGCGATGCGTACAGCCCCCTCCGATCAGACGCAGGCCGGAGGCGCTCACAACACAGGTAGGTCGATCGATTCATTCGGGCCGAAACGATTCGTTGATCGTTGGCGCTGCTGTTCTCCTTCCCTTCAACCGCAGGTTGAGGGGAGGGTTGGGGAGGGGTTCTTCGATGCCACACGGCACCCCCTCCCGACCTCCCCCTGCGCTTCGCGCAAGGGGAGGAGAAGTGCTGTCATCGCGAAAGACCACACGAGGGACGGAAAGAGCGACGGAAAGAGCTGGGTGTGTCCCTGTCCACGAGAGGTAGTCGGCACATCGCCAGGCAGCTCCGGAACCGGAGATGACGGATATTCGCTTTTTCCGAATGCCACAAACGATCCGATCAGGACTCCGCAGCGGGCTTCTGCCGCAGCAGGCTCAGCGCGAACCCGCCGACGATCGCAGCGCCGACGATCAGGAACCCCCACAACAGCCAGCTGCGCCAGTCGGTGGGCTTTGCCTGCTCGGCGTAGGCGGCAGTACCAGCCGCGGCTCCGCGCGGGCCGAGCGTGGCGACCGGCGGCATCCAATCCTTGCCGAGGCGGGTCCGCAGCGGCGCCAGCGCCTGCTCGACCGGCAGCGACGTCCGTCGCGCGTTGCGGCTGCCCGCGACCAGGGCGTACGGGCCGCGGCCCTGGGCGAGGAACACGAAGCGATCCGGCAGATACGCCATCTCCACGTTCGGCGACGGTACCAGTTCGATCGGGCTGCGCAGCCGCCACTCGCGCGCGGCGAGCGCCGAGGTCAGCAGATAATCCTCGTTGTCGATGCGCACGCCGTCCTGCTGCAGCCGGAACAGCAAGGTGCGCCCGATCGGCGTCCAGATCTCGTTGCCGGGCACGCCGCTCTGCGCATCGACGATGACCTCGGCGGTGCCGTTGTCGGCGCCGAGCGTTACGTCGATACGGCCGACCGGCAGTTTCGCCGGCAGCCGATAGCGATACACGAAATCCCTGCCGATCTCGTCGCGACCGCTGTCGACGAACGTGGCGCTCAGCCGCCGCCACTGCGGCGACGACACGCCGGCGCGGGTGCGCCGTGCGGTGATCTGCAGACCAGGCACCGGATCGCCATCGAGCTGACGCAGGCGCAGATAACGCAGCGACGTCGTCGGCAGCGCGATATCGCGCCGCTGCAGCAACGCACCATCGCGGCGCAGCGATACCACGGCCGCGGCATCCACCAAGGTCTGCCACTGCTGCAGATCCTCGCTGCCTTCCACCGCGAAGCGCGCGTTCACATCGCCGCCTTCGGGCCAGTTCAGATCGAGACGATCCACCGTCGACGGACGTTTCGGATCGCGACTGATATCCGCATCCATCACGTAATCGATCTGTGTCTGCGCCGCTCCCGACGTGACATCCGCCTGCAGCATCCGCAGGCGGCCGTCCATGTCGCGCTCCAATCGCAGCGACAGATCATCGCGGCCACCATCGCCGACACTGCGCGGCAACGCGAAGACCGGCAATGCCACCTGGGCCACACCCGGCTGCGCGGTCGGGTCGACCGTCAGGCGCGCGACCGGCACCGATTGGCCATCGGCGTTGACGACATCGAAATCGCCAAGTCCGGGATCGATCAGGGCGGCGTAGACCTCCGGCGTCAGTTCGAACTGCCAGGCCGCGTTCTGACCTTCGGCTTTCAGCGGCCAGCGATAAGCGTAGTCGCTGCTCGCGGACGAAACTTCAGGTTGCGCTGCGGCGGCCGCGAACGCGACGCTCAACGCGGACGCGAACACGACCGCAAGCGTCGAAACGGATCCCTGTGTGCGATTCATGCCGAAACCTCCGCAGATGCCGCGCGCCGCGGCGGCGCCGGGGCGAAATACCCTACGGCCGTACACAGCAGACCATAAGCGATGAACGAGACGATGCCGAACAGGTTGCCCAGATGGCTGCGGTCGATCAACAGCAGCTTCAGCAAGACCACGCCCATCAGCACCGCGCCCGCGCCCCAGAGCAGACGATCGCCGCGCTTCGAACCGAAGATCCAGCCGAGCACGCCGAGCACACTCCAGACCAAGGTCAATGTGGTCTGCACGATCTTGTCGTCGAGCATCGTCGGCGACCACGGTGCATGACCCCACTGGTGGGTTGCGCGCAGCGTGGCGAAGGTGATCCACACGAAGGCCGCCAGCGCGAACATCGGCACGCCGATGCGCGATGTTTGCGCACCACGGTTGGACCAGACGCGCTGCGCCAACAGCGCGAGCGCCGCCACCTGCAGCAGTTCAAGCGGATTGAGCAAGCTCACCCACGGCAACGGCGCACTGTCGCCCGGGAAGAACAGCGAGAGCAGCCAGAACATCGCCAACACGACCCACGCCGACGCCAGCAGCGGTCTGCGGTAATCCTCGAAACCGCGGGACAGCGGCGGCGCGAGCAGCGACGGGCGCAACTGCAGCAGTGCGGCGAAGACGAGGACCGGCAGCCCCAGCGCCAGCATCCGCCAACCGTCGCCCATCGTCTGATGCACGATCGATGCCGCGTCGAAATCCGCAGGGTTCCTTGCGCTGCGATAGACGAGATGGAACGCCGCCAGCGCGAGCGCCACGACCCACGACCAGAACCAGCCGCCGTGCGCGACCAGACGCACGCCGGTCCCTGCTTCGCGCAGGCAGGTCAACGCACGCCAACCGAGCGCCGCATACACCACCCATGCCGCCGCACCCCATTCGCGGAACGGATAGGCATGCTCCGCCGTTTGCGCCATCGCGAACGGCACGCCCAGCAGCAGCGTCATCGCGGCAAGGCCGCCCAGCAGTGCCATATCGTCGAAACGACGGCGCAGTTCCGCCGCGATCCAGGCGGTGAGCGTCATGAAGGCGAACATCGCGTCGATGCGATACCGGTGCGGCGCGTACTCGCCGATTTCATTCAGACCGGCGAAGGTCCACCAGCCGAAGGCCCAGAGCGTGAACATGCCGACCAGACCGTTGTCGGGCGTGTTGCGATAGGTCCAGGCGGTGGCGAAACCGGCGAGTGCGATCAACAGTGCCGCCATGAACGCGGGGTTGGCGATCGGTGTGTCCACCATCGTGCCCATCGGCGAGAAGCCGCTGCTGATCCCGCCAATGCCCAGCACGAAGGCCAGGGCCGCACCGAACTGCAGCAGCAGGCCGGAGAACTGCGGCAAACGACGGTCCTGGCGCACGCCCAGCCACACCAGCGCCGCGCCTTCCAGCGCGAACACGCTGGCGGTCGCACGCGCCGACAGCGCCAGTGGCACAGACAAGGTCGAGAATCCGACCGCGAGCACGGCATAGCTGTCGACCAGCGAGGAGAAGCGTTCGCGCCCGCGCAGGAACGCCGCCAGCAGCGCGTAGATCGCGGCTGCGCCGAGCGCCGACAGCGCCAGCGGCATCCGGCTGTCGCCGAATACGCCACCATGCAGCAGACCGGCCTGCAGCGAGAACGCCACCAGCGGCGTGCCGAACACCAGCGTGCCGTCGACCAATGCATGCGCATTGTCGCCGCGATCGCGCGCCATGCGCCCGCGCGCGTAGAAGATCGGAATCAGCAGATACAGCGCGAAGAACAGCAGCAGGAAAGGTTCGGTGGTCGCGAATTTCTCCGGCTTGTACTGCAACACGCCCCACAGCGTGCCGATACCGAAGGTGAAGACGAAGCCCAGCAGATTGAGCGACTTCCACGGACCCCGCCCTTTCGATTGTGCCCACGCGATGCCGAAGATGCCGAGATTCAGGACCGCGTAATAGCTGAAGAGCGCGACGTGATTGCCGCTGCCGGTGGACAGCCAGATCGGCGCGAGGAAACCGGCGAGGATGCCGAACACCGCCAGCGCCAATGCGTTCTGCAAGACCGCCAACACACCGAGCCCGGCGACCAGGGCGATGGTGATGCCGAATGCGGCGCTTGCAGGAATCAGGTGATACAGCTTGAAGGCCGCGAAGGTCACCAGCATCAGCACGCCGATGGCGCCGCCCTGCAGCGACAGCGAAAACGACCGCCGCGTTTCGCGCTGCCTCCACGCGAACACCAGTCCACCGATGGCGGCCGCCGCGATCCCGGCCAGACGCAATTCGATCGGCACCACCAGCCAATGCTGGTCACTGGCGTATTTCAACAGCGCGGCGACACCGGCCAGCAGCACCAGCATGCCGATCTTCACCGGCACGTTGCCCTCGGTGAACCAGCGACGGACGCCGTCGACGATCGGTGCGAAAGGATCGGCCGGCGGCGGAGGCGGCGGGCGCTGCGGACGCGGCGGTGCCTGAGTTTCGGTTGCGGTTGCCGCAGCGGCAGCGGGAGGCATTGCGCGCTCGAACGGCAGCGGCGGCGGCATGCTCGGTGCGGAGGCTGTCTCGGGTCTTGCCGCGTCCTGCGCGGGGTACTCCGGCACATCAAAGCGGGCGCGACCGGTGATGGGTGCATCGACGACCAGCCCGAACTCGTCGACGCGTGTGGGTGGCGGCGGTGCGGCGGCGGGCGAAGCGCGCAGCGGGACTTCGGAGGTGCTGTCCTGGGCTTCGGCAGGGTTCGCCACCGCTGGCGCGGGGCGCGAGGATTCGACATGAAGGACTCGGGTCTGCAAACGCTGCACGTCGCGTTCCAGCGCATCGATCCTGAGTTTTGCGTTGCCGATCTTGACCAGCGCCATCACCAGCAGCAGGGGCACCGTGAGTACAGCCAAGCCTACCAGGATCAGAATTCCAGCAAGATCATCCATCAGCAGCCGCCCTCATGCGGCATCCCCCCATCGTCCGCCACCGGTCTCATGCTTCGGGCGGACACGACTGCAGCCTTCCCCAAGCGCGCATGAATTGCAACCGACCCGCCCGCGTGTAGCGCCCCGGACGGCTTGCGGTATCGTCTACCGATACCCCACCGACAACGACCGCGCTTGATCCCACAGGCCGTTCGTCCGACTCTAGGGCTATGACTCCACCCCGTCGCCGCACCTCGCAGCCGCCGAACAATCTGCAGATGGCGGATATCGCCAAGCTCGCTGGCGTGTCCGAATCCACCGTTTCGCGCGCACTGAAAAACAGTCCGCTGATCGCGGCGAGCACCCGCGAACGCATCCAGCGCCTCGCCGAGGAAGCAGGCTACGCGGTGAATCCGGTCGCCAGCAGCCTGCGCTCGCGCCAGACCGGCGTGATCACGGTGGCCGTGCCGCTGGTCCACGAACGCGAGCCGCATCTCGCCGACCCCTTCATGATGACGATGCTCGCGCACCTCGCCGATGCGCTGAGCGACCGCGGCTACAACATGCTGCTGTCGAAAGTCGCCGCGCACCAGGACGGCTGGGTGCGACGGCTGCAGCAACCCGGGCGCAGCGACGGCGTGATCCTGATCGGCCAGAGCTTCGAGCACGGCTCGATCAACGAAGCCGCGCGCGCCGGCATCCCGCTCACCGCCTGGGGCACGCGGTTGCCGGCGCAGAAATATCCGGTGGTCGGCACCGACAACCGTCTCGGCGGCCAGATCGGCACCGATCACCTGATCCGCCACGGCCGCCGCCGCATCGCCTTCCTCGGCGACGAGCGTCTTCCGGAAGTCGGTCATCGCCACGACGGTTATCGTCATGCGCTGCGCACCGCCGGCTTGAAGGCGCATCCCGAGCTGCACGTGCGCAGCCATTTCGGCAGCGAAGACGCCTACGCCAGCGTGCGCGCGCTGATCGACAGCGGCGCCGATTTCGATGGCGTGATGGCGGCCTCCGACGTGATCGCGATCAGCGCGATCCGCGCATTGTCCGAATCCGGCCGCCGGGTGCCGCAGGACGTGTCGGTCGTCGGTTTCGACGACATCCTGCTCGCCGAACATACGCACCCGGCGCTGACGACGGTGCGTCAGGAACTGGCGCAGGGCGCGATCAAACTGGTCGATACCGTGATCGCCGCGATCCGCGGCGAGAATCCGGAGTCGATCACGCTGGCGCCGAGTCTGATCGTCAGGGCATCGGCGTAAAGCCGCCCCTCACCCGCCCTGTCGGGCACCCTCTCCCCGCCTTGCGGGGAGAGGGAAGAGCGAGCGCAGCGAGTGAGGGTGAGGGGCGCTCTCAGCGGAAACTCCACACGATCACCGCCGTCAACACCAGCAACAGCACCGACAGCACCCGGTAGTTCTGCCACCACGGCAGTCCGGCGAGCTGGCGGGTTTCGTCGCGGTAGAACGCGGGCGTCCACAGCATGGCGCCGATCTGTTCCATCGACGGCGGCGTGGTCGCCGCGCTCACACCGATCAGCACGACGGCGCTGAGCACGAACAGGATCGGCGCTACGTACAGGAAATGCAGGCCCAGCGGCGCTGGCGCCATGACGTTCGCGTAGAACAGCGCGCCGCCACCGATCAGACCGGCGACGATCGATGCGAACGCGCCCTTCGCGTTCGCGCCGCGCCAGAACAGACCGATCAGGAACAGCGCGCACACCGGCGGCACCGCGTAGGCCAGTACCGCCTGCAGGTATTGCCACAGCGATTCGAAGCGCTCGATCTGCGGCGCCCACGCCACCGCCAGCACCATGAAAACAATCGTGGTGATGCGACCCGCACGCACCAGCGTCGCGTTGCTGGCATCGGGCAATCGCGGCTTCACGAAATCCATGGTCACCAGCGTCGCTGCGGAATTGAAGGTGCTGGCGATGGAGGACATGATCGCGGCGAAGAAACCGGCGACGACCACGCCGATCAGCCCTGCCGGCAGCAGATCGAAGATCAGCGTCGGATAGACAAGATCGGGTTTGTCCAGCTGCGGATACAGCAGAATGGCCGCCGTGCCCGGCAGCACCATCACGTACAGCACCGGCAGTTTCAGCAGACCCGCGAACAGCGCGCCCCAGCGGCCGTGGTTTTCGTCTTTCGCCGACAGCACGCGCTGGACCATGAACTGATTGGTGCACCAGAAATAGAAGCCGAGCAGCGGCACGCCCAGCACCAGGCCGAGCCACGGCACCCCGGGATCGTCGATCGGACGGATCAACGAGAGTTTCGACGGATCCACCGCCGCCATCACCGCATTCCAGCCGCCGGCCTTGTCGAAAGCGAAGTACGCGATGAACACCGATGCGCCCAGCAGGATCACCGCCTGCACGGTTTCGGTATAGATCACCGCGCGCAGGCCGCCGGCGACGGTGTAGATGCCTGCGGACAGCGCCAGCACCGCGACGATTTCCCACAGCGGCCATTGCGGAAGAATCAGTTTCAGCATGATCGCGCCGCCGTACAGCGTGCCGGCGGTATCGACCACGATATTGAGGAAGATCGTCAGCGCGGAAAAATACACGCGCGAGCGGCGGTCGTAGCGGCGTTCGAGATATTCCGGCAGCGTGTACACCTGCGAGCGCAGCAGGAACGGCAGGAAGAACACGCAGAAGAAGGCGAGCACCACCGTCGCCATCCACTCGTAGTTGTAGACCGAGATACCGTTGCCGTAGGCCGCGCCGGCCAGACCGATCAGCGTGGTCGAGGAAATATTCGATGCCAGCAGCGCCAACCCGATCACCGGCCAGGTCATCGAGCGCGAGGCGAGGAAGTAATCTTCGGCCGACGCGCGCCGCTTGGAGACATACAGGCCCAAGGCGATGATGCCGAGCGCGTACAGCGCGATCACGGCCAGATCGAGGCCACCCAGATGCACATTGAGGTCAGCCATTGCACGGCTCCGTCAGGACTTCGGACGCCGGTTCGGTACCCCACCGGCGCGCAGATAGTGCATCAATGCAATCGATTGTACATGCTGCGTCGCAGCATCTTTGGCGGGCCTTCGGAGACCCTGCCTCGATCCCTGCCGACCATCAACGCATGGATTATCTGCATGTTTTTCAATGTTATTGCCGTTCGATCAGGTCAATTCCGGGTTGTCGACGGTACAGCCCGATTCGGGATGCCGGGCGCAAATCGCTGCACTGCAACTTGCAATCGATTGCACGATGTTCTATCAAGTGCCGCACCCGGGCAGCCGCCCACCCAGACACCGGAGGGAACACCGTCATGCGTCGCCAGCCGAACCAGCCACCCCATCGCCGCGCCACCGCTCTGCGTCCCCATGCCCTGTCGTGGGCCGTCTGCCTGCTGCTGGCGCCCGCCTTCGCCTCAGCGCAATCGGCCGAGCAATCGGCCGAGACACCGGCGAGCGACGACAGCACGCCCGGCGACCTCGACGAGATCGTGATCACCGCCACCGCCGGCGGCAAATCCAAACTGCGCACCAGCGTGTCGACCAGCAGCATCAACGCCGACACCATCGAACGCTCGGCGCCGCGCTCCACCGCCGAAATCTTCCGCAACATCCCGGGCATCCGCTCCGAGTCCACCGGCGGCGAAGGCAACGCGAACATCGCGGTACGCGGCCTGCCGGTCGCGTCCGGCGGCGCGAAATTCCTGCAATTGCAGGAAGACGGCCTGCCGGTGCTGGAATTCGGCGATATCGCCTTCGGCAACGCCGACATCTTCCTGCGCAACGACTGGTCGATCGATCGCATCGAAGCGGTGCGCGGCGGTTCGGCATCCACGTTCGCCAGCAACTCGCCCGGCGGCGTGATCAACTTCATCAGCAACACCGGCGAACAGCAGGGCGGCGCAGTCGGCCTCACCACCGGCCTCGATTACGGCAGCAACCGCGTTGATTTCCGCTACGGCATGCCGTTCGGCGACGGCTGGCGTTTCCACGTCGCCGGCTTCTATCGTCAGGGCGATGGCGTGCGCGATGCCGGCTACACCGCCGAAAAAGGCGGGCAGCTCAAGGCCAATCTGACCAAGGACTTCGAGAACGGCTACGCGCGCTTCTACTTCAAGCGCCTCGACGACCGCGCCATCGGCTATCTGCCGGTGCCGACCCGCGCCACCGGCAGCAACGGCAGCCCGAACCTCGGCGCGATCGAAGGCTTCGACCCGGCGCGCGACACGCTGCAGAGCCGCTATTTCCTGACCGATATCGGCCTGGACGGCAACAACAGCCGTCGCAGCACCGACATCGCCGACGGCATGCATCCGGACAGCACCGTGGTCGGCGCCGAAGTCGAATACCGCTTCGGCGACAGCTGGAAGATCAACGAGAAATTCCGCTACGCCGACAGCAGCGGTCGTTTCGTCGGCCAGTTCCCGGCCGAAGTCGGCAGCGCTGCGGCGATCGCACCGACCATCGGCGGCGCCGGTGCCACGCTGCGCTACAGCAACGGCCCGAACGCGGGTCAGGCCTACACGGGCACCGTCGTGCGCACGCATCTGTTCAACACCACGCTCAACGATCTGGGCAACTACGCCAACGATCTCAAACTCACCCGCAGTTTCGGCGTTGGCGACGGCGGCAATCTCGATCTCAGCGCCGGCTACTACGCCTCGCGCCAGAACATCGACATGGACTGGGTGTGGAATTCGTATCTGCAGGAACTGCGCGGCAACGGCAATTCCGCATTGATCGACGTGTACAGCGCCGCCAACGTCAATCTGTCCGACAACGGCCTCTATGCCTACGGCGTGCCGTTCTGGGGCAACTGCTGCACGCGCAGCTACAACGCGAAGTACGAGATCGGTGCGCCGTATCTCTCGATGGCGTTCTCGCTGGGCAAGCTCGATATCGATGCCAGCGTGCGTCGCGACAGCGGCGACGCGACCGGCAACTATGCCGGCGCGGTGCAGGTATCGAACGTCGATGTGGACGGTGACGGCACGATCTCCGGCCCGGAGCTGAGCGTGTCGCAGATCAACAACGCGGGCGCGTCGCCGGTGAACTACGACTGGGGCTACACCTCGTACTCGGTCGGTGCGAACTATCTGCTCAGCGACGATCTCGCCGGTTTCGCGCGGATCAGCCGCGGCGGTCGCGCCAACGCCGACCGTCTGCTGTTCGGCGTGGTCCAGCCCGACGGCTCGGTGCGCGCGCAGGACGCGGTGGATCTGGTCGATCAGTATGAAGCCGGCCTGAAATGGCGTCGCGACGGTTTCAGCCTGTTCGCGACCGCCTTCTTCGCCGAGACCGAAGAGCAGAACTTCGAACTCACCAGTCAGCGCTTCTTCGACCGCGTCTACAAATCGCACGGCATCGAGCTGGAAGCCTCGCTGCGTTTCAACGAATTCTTCGTCAACGGCGGCCTGACCTGGACCGACGCCGAGATCAGCAAGGACGACATATCGCCTGCGAACGAAGGCAACACCCCGCGTCGTCAGGCCGACGTGGTGTATCAGCTGACCGGCGGTTATGCAGCAGCCAACTGGACGCTCGGCGCGAACATCATCGGCACCGGCGATGCCTATGCGCAGGACAACAACCAGTTGGTGATGCCGGGCTATACGCAGGTCAATCTGTTCGCGGATTACCGCTTCGCCGAAAACTGGGTGGTCGGTCTGAACGTCAACAACCTGTTCGACGAATTCGGCATCACCGAAGCGGAAGAAGGGAGCATCGTCGCCAACACCCAGAACGTGATCCGCGCGCGCTCGATCCCGGGCCGCACGGCGTCGCTCAGCGTGCGCTACGAGTTCTGAGCATGCGACGGCGCGCGTCGGAGCGAATCCTCTCCCGCTCCGGCGCGCGTCGTCGCAATACATTCCGCATCGAACCGATATGACCGTCGCTGTGCTGATCACCGATTCCGAACGCCTGCGCCATCGCTTGGCCGAAACGCTCGCGCCCGCACTGCGCGCGCGCGGCCTCGCGCGCTGGGATGCGCATGCGCCACGTCTGCTCGACACGCTCGATGCGCTGTACGGCGACAGCCCCGATTTCGCGTCCACCCTGCATCGGATGGTGACGTGGATGGCCGGCTGCGCCAACGCGCGCCCGGATGCATTGCGCGCGCTCGACGACGCGCGCGAATCCGATCCGGACTGGTTCCTCGCGCAGGACATGATCGGCTACACCGCGTATGTCGACCGTTTCGGCGGCGATTTTCGCGGCGTTGCGCAGCGCGTGCCGTACCTGCAGCGTCTCGGCATCCGCTATCTGCATCTGCTGCCGTTCCTGCACGCACGCGAGGGCGACAACGACGGCGGCTTCGCGGTGCGCGACTACGATGCGGTGGATCCATCGCTCGGCACCGACGACGATCTCGATGCGCTGACCGCACAACTGCGCGACGCGGGCATCAGCCTGTGCGCCGATCTCGTGCTCAACCACACCGCCGACGATCATCACTGGGCGCTGGCGGCGCTGCGCGGCAATCCGCACTATCGCGCCTACTACCATCTCTTTCCGGATTGCACCCTGCCCGAGCACTACGAACGCGACCTGCATCAGGTCTTTCCACAGACCGCGCCGGGGAATTTCACGCATGTGCCGGAGCTGGGCTGGGTGTGGACCACGTTCTACGGTTACCAGTGGGATCTGAACTGGTCGAATCCCGATGTGTTCGTCGACATGGCGCTGACGATGCTGCGGCTCGCCAATCGCGGCATCGAAGCGTTCCGGCTGGATTCCACCGCATATCTGTGGAAACGCCTCGGTACCGATTGCATGAACCAGCCCGAAGCGCACGCGATCCTGCAGGCGCTGCGCGCAGTGAGCGACATCGTCGCACCGGGCGTGCTGCTGAAGGCCGAAGCGATCGTGCCCGCGCGCGAACTGCCGCCCTACTTCGGCAGCGGCGAATCTGCCGGCCGCGAATGCCATCTCGCCTATCACAGCACGCTGATGGCGGCGCTGTGGGTGGCGCTGGCGGTACAGCGCGGCGATCTGCTCGCCGACGTGATCGCGAACACGCCGACATTGCCGAACGCCAGCGGCTGGCTGACCTATCTGCGCTGTCACGACGACATCGGCTGGAATGTGCTTCGCGAAGAAGCCCAAGGCGGAGACGGCCGCGCGCCGTTCGAGCTTGCGCACGCCGCACGCTTCTACGCGGGCGACACCAACGATTCTTTCGCGCGTGGCCGCAGCTTCCAGAGCGCGGGCGGCGATCATGTGCACGGCACCAACGGCATGGCCAGCGCGCTCGCCGGCATCACCGATGCGCAGGCGCGCGGCGACGCGGACGCGCTGGCCTTGGCCGAGCAGCGGCTGCTGTTGCTGTACGCCATCGTGTTCGCGACCGCAGGATTGCCGGCGCTGTACATGGGCGACGAAATCGCGCTGGGCAACGATGAGGCTTATATCGACGATCCGCAGCGCGCGGCCGAAGGTCGCTGGCTGCATCGCCCGGCGATGGACTGGACGACGGCCGATGGCCTCGATGCGCCGCACGACATCGATACCACCGCCGCACGGATCAACCGCGCGCTGCGGAGGATGATCGCGGTACGCCGCTCCACGCCGGATCTGCGTGGCGATGCGCCGATGCACGCACTCGATTTCGCGGACCCGGCACTGCTCGGCCTCGCACGCGGAAAGAACTTCGTCGCGCTGTTCAATCTGAGCGCAGTGCCGGTCACGGCGGCACTGCCGGCAGAACTCGCCGGTACACATTGGCGCGACACGCTGAGCGATGACGAAGCCGAGGCCGAATTTCCCATTGTGCTGGCGCCCTATGCGCTACGCTGGCTGCGTCGTGGATAACCCTGCAGGCCAGCACCGATGAGCGAACCCGTTTACGCCGCGATCGAAGCCGGCGGCACCAAATTCGTCTGCGCCATCGGCACTGCCGACGGCACGCTGCTCGAACGCGCGCGCTTCGCGACGCGCGATCCCGGGAACACGCTGGCCGAAGCGCTCGCCTTCTTTGAAGCCGCTGCGGAACGCCACGGACGACCGCGCGCGCTGGGCATCGCCAGCTTCGGCCCGATCGAGCTCGATCCGTACGCACCGCTTTACGGCCGCCTGCTGCGCACGCCGAAAGCCGGCTGGCACGATGCCGACCTGATCGCGCCGTTCGTGCACCTCGGCGTCCCGGTCGTATTGGATACCGATGTGAATGCCGCCGCCCTGGCCGAATCGACTTGGGGCGCGGGACGTCATGCGGACGGCACGCCGCTCGACACGCTCATCTATGTCACCGTCGGCACCGGCATCGGCGGCGGCGTGGTGGTACATGGCCGCACGCTGCGCGGCATGATGCATCCGGAACTCGGCCACATGTTTCCGCGCCGGCATCCCGACGACGCCGGTTTCGCAGGTGTATGTCCGCATCACGGCGATTGTCTCGAAGGTTTGGCGAATGGGCCCGCGATCGTCGCGCGCCTCGGCCACGAACTCGGCAACGCCTCGCCGGACCATCCGATCTGGGACATCGAAGCCGACTACCTCGGCCAACTCTGCGCGCAGGTGACGCTGGCGATCTCACCGCAGCGGATCATCCTCGGTGGCGGCGTCATGCAGCATGCACGCCTGTTTCCTCTGATCCGCGCACGCACGCAACACTGGCTCGGCGGCTACATCGCACGCCACCAGATCGAAGCCGGCATCGACGACTACATCGTCGCGCCCGGTCTCGACGACCGCAGCGGCATCCTCGGCGCGTTGCTGATGGCTGTGGATAGCGAGCAACTCGTTGCCGAATCGCTTCCGTAACAGCCCGCATGGGGGGCCGCCTTGGCGCGCCGTTTACGCTGCAGGCCATGCGAACCACGAAGCGCGATCGCGTTCTTTGATTCTCGTATCCCGGGCCTCGCCATCGGCGAGACCCGGGATCACTGCAGGCAAGCACAGGTCAGTGTGCCGACTTGAGCCCGTTGGTTTTCAACTCGCTTCCCGAAAGTCAATACGAGGGAAATCCACCGTTGAACGTGTAACTGGGGTAGTTCCAATCGTAAGTGATGTGGTAACGATGATAGAGACGACGATGATGGTAGGTGTCGTATGCGGGGCCTCTGAAGTCAGGCACCCTCAGCATGTAATCGAGTTCAAGGCCGGGGCTGTTGGGATCGATTTCGGCAATCCCCAGCAATGACCATGTCTGGTAACTCGCTGTGCCATATTGAGTCCCGTACTCGGTTTTGGTGCCATCGCGCGGTGTGATGATCGAGATCCTGTTCGTGGTCCAGGCCGGATTGGGATTGACGAGTATCTCGTCGGTGGCGATTTCAGCACCCGGATAGCCATCCAGATCATTGATGCCACCGGCCAGGAGTTTCCAGCCCGCTCGCATGCCGTATGTTTGAACGACATTTCCTCTGTGATTGATGACGCGGATCGTCTGTTGCCCTGTCGCGACTTGCGTAAGAGCGATTTCGACGCTCGGCGCGAACGAGTTCATGTTCTGGATTCCCCCGGCAAGAATCGCGATGCTGCCCGGGAATGTGTACGTGCGACTGGCGGTTCCGGCGCCACCGGCAATGCGGATGAAGTTGGCGCCTTTGAAAATCGAATCAGCACTTCCGTTTCCATCCACGTCCGCTCGCCCCTGTAGAACTCCCTGGGCGTTTGCAGAAAATACCGGTAAGACTGTCAGCAGTAGGGCTATCAGTAGCTTTTTCATACTCTGTGCATCCTTCTGTGTTGTGTGGCCTGATGAAGGGGGATATGCGGGCGAAATTTTTGAGGCCGCGCACTCACACGCCCCGCTCGATGCGAGCGGGTTCGTCATTGCCGCACTTTTTGGCACGGCAATTGACAACGCTGTCAATTACGCGCATTTTTTTACCCTGTCAAGGGCCGACCATCTGGATGCCGCGGTTTTTCACGCTTTTTGCGGATGCTTGCCGACCGACGGCGATCGGAAGTCCATAAAGACGAAAGAGGGAAAACCTTGGGCATGAAGTGCACCCTTCGATTACCCGGCTTTCGTATCCCGGGTCTCGCCTGAGGCGAGACCCGGGAGCTCGGCAGACACACATGAGGCAGAAACCCGGCCGATTCGATGCGCCATATCGCGGCGACCGCTCACTTCTTCAGGCCCGCGACGACTTCCGACACGCCAAGTCCCAGTTCGAGCTGAAGGCGCACGTATTCGCGCTCCTTGCGCGATAGGCTGCGACCCATCTCGATACGCACATCTTCAGCCTCCAGAATGCGCAGGATCCTCGGCATCGCCGAGCCTATGGCGTCCGGCCCGTAACCTGCCTCGCGCAAAGCCGCACTGAGAAGAGCTTCTATATCCATGATGCGTCCATATCTGTTCGAGGCGATGCATTGTGCATCAGCAGGTACGTACGCTGCATGGGATGCATGCCAAGGGGCCTTGGCAGGATCGGACGACGCCCCTTGAGGGTTGAGATACGAATCTCTGGCGTCTGCTTCGGGTCGAGGCTGTGTGAACACCCAGTCCCGAAAATTCACGCAGTGAAAAAAAACATCGACCTTGCGTTCGTACGCCAATTCTGGTCGATTGGAGTCCGATCATCGGTCCGACATTCGCGTAGCGGCGGATGTTCGTCGCGGGCCGGGCGTTTTCACACGGCATCGGCCAAGCGCCGACGGTGAAAGATCAAAAGCCCCGGGTGCGGTCTTCGACCTTCTCCGGGCTACTCGCTGAAACAGACACAGCAGACTCGATTGATCCAACAGCCACCAAGCGGCACCGTTTGCGGCAGAATGGTCTGCCTCATCATTGCTTTTCGGGAAGTGCATGCGCATCGGAATCGACTTCGGCACGAGCTATTCGGCCGCCGGTGCTGTGATCGATGGCGAGTTGCAGTTGATCCGGTTTGGCGACGACCTGCAGTTCCGTACCACTGTTTACTTCCCGCAGCGGCTACCGGACCTGTCCGACTTCGTACTCACCGACGACATGCACGACGAGACCCGGAGGCTGATGGGAGAATTCCGGCGCGATCAGGCCATGCTGCATGCGAACCTTCGTGCACGCCGCGAGCAGGCGATGCAGCGCTCCGAACCCCAGCGGTCGCGCGAATTGGGCATGATTCCCTCGCCGCGCGTTCGAAGCGAGCCGGAACTGGAGCGCGACGCGCGCGCGCTCGTGCGTCGGCGCTGGGCGGCCCAGGAGATGCGCAAGACCATGCTCGAGCGCGTGGATCTGCAGCACGCGCTTTATGGCGAAGAGGCGGTCGATGCCTTCATCGAGGAGAGCACGGGCCAGTTGGTGGTCTCTCCGAAGTCCATGCTGGGCTACCGGCTGGAGGCGCATGCGCGCGACACACTGTTGGGTATCGCCACACAGTTGCTGCGGCACATCCGGCTCACGGCGAGCGCGCAGCTAGGCCACGACGTCAGGGCGGCTCTCCTGGGTCGCCCGGTGCAATTCCGAAGCTCGATGAAAGAGGCAGGCGGCGTACAGGCGCTCGAAATCCTGACCGACGCGGCGTATGCCGCGGGCTTCGACGAGGTGGCGTTCCTCGAAGAACCGGCAGCGGCTGCGTACGGGTATCACCAGCGCAACGAGCGCCCCCGCAGGACGCTGATCCTCGACATCGGCGGAGGAACGACGGACATCGCCCTTGCCGATGTCGGCGGTGCGGAAAACGCACCGGTCGTGCATGGCTCGTGGGGCGAGCCGGTGGGCGGGACCGATGTGGACATCGAGCTGAGCATGCGCTCGGTCATGCCGCTGTTCGGGAAAAACGTCACCAACACGCCGGTGCACCGCTTCTACGAAGCGTCCGCCGTGCAGGACCTGCAGCGTCAGGCCCGGTTCCGCGAGGCCTCGTTCGCGCATGTCGAAGCGCCCTATGGCCAGCGCCTGGAAAGCCTGAGGGCGCCGGGCCAAACCGTTCGCCTGAATCGTGCCGTTGAGCACGCCAAGATCCAATTGAGCCAAGCCGAGTGCGTAACGCTGGCGCTCGATTTCATCGAGACAGGCTTGGTCGGGACCCTCGACTCCGCACGCCTCGACGATGCCGCGTCACCGTTCCTCCGCCATGTGCGCACGCTCATGGAGAGCGCCATGGCCGAACTGACGCAGCCGCCGGAGACGGTCTATCTCACCGGCGGCATGTCGCGCTCGCCCTATGTCCCGCAGCTCGTGAGGGAGATGTTCCCGGATGCGGAGCTGGTCATGGGCAACGCGTCGCTGGGCGTGGTGACGGGATTGGCGCACGCGGCAGCGCTTTAACAGGTTGCTGAAAAACCTACTTCCAGTCGCGCAGGGTGGGCTTTATGCCCACCATCGCAATGCGTACGCCGCCGCGAACAATCATCGAAGAAAAGTCGTACGCGAGCAAAATGATTTCCGTCATCGTTCAAGCAAAAAGCGGTGGGCATGAAGCCCACCCTACTATCCGCCCGCCCAATCCAAAGGATACAGACCTGACCGTGCGTATCGGTGAAACGAGGAGTACGGCCAATCCGCCACTCTCGCGGCATGCCCGTGCTTCACCGGGTTGTAATGGATGTAGTCGACATGATGTTTCAGGTCATCCTCGTCTGCGATCAGATGCTCCCAGTAGCGTCGTTGCCAGAGGCCGCGCTCGCGTTTGGCGATACGCGATGCGCGTCGCCATTCGCCCCATGGAATGCGGCGGGAGAACGTCTGTTTGATATGCGCCCATCGCACCGGAAAGTCCGCATCGCCCGGAGGCAGTGTCCACACACAATGCAGATGATCCGGCAGAACCACGATCGCATCCACGGTGAATGGCCGTGCCGTATGCGCGACACGGAACGCATGACGCAGGTCATCGATTTGATCCGTCAACAGCGACCGACGCCGCTCAGCGATGGCGACAGTGACAAAATAGGTGCCGCCCGGCACCTTCGCGCGGCGATAATCAGGCATAGCGACAGCATGGCCGCAACGCCATCACCCCACCACCAGAAAATCCCCACTCCCACCGTCAGAAAAAACCGAACTATCCCGTAGGGTGGGCTTTATGCCCACCATCGCAATGCGTACGCCGCCGCGAACAATCATCGAAGCCAAACCGTACGCGAGTAAAATGATTGCCGTCATCGTTCAAGCAAAAAGCGGTGGGCATGAAGCCCACCCTACGGTCCTACGAGGTCTGCGTTTAAGACTTACCTTTTAGAAGCATACGTTCAATTGCTGTGCGCTTGATGTTTCCGGCAGGCGCTTCACTCAACCAGGTTCTACCCTGTGCTGTCAGTGCCTCGTCGCCCGGGGTTTCCTTCCACAGCGCCAACCAAACGAAACCCCACGACCCGTGCTCCGCCGGGGCTTCATCCAGCCACGTTCTGG
Source organism: Lysobacteraceae bacterium (assembly GCA_040079515.1). GTDB lineage: Bacteria > Pseudomonadota > Gammaproteobacteria > Xanthomonadales > Xanthomonadaceae > Lysobacter_I. Next base: position 294 of record JBEBKD010000021.1, on the reverse strand, counting down.
CCAATGCCGTCAGCGCCTCGTCGCCCGGGATTTCCTTCCACAGCGCCAACCAAACGAAACCCCACGACCCGTGCTCCGCCGGGGCTTCACCCAGCCACGTTGTGGCCAATGCCGTCAGCGCCTCGTCGCCCGGGGTTTCCTTCCACAGCATCTCCCAGACGTATTTCCACGACCCGTGCTCCGCCGGGGCTTCATCCAGCCACGTTGTGGCCAATGCCGTCAGCGCCTCGTCGCCCGGGGTTTCCTTCCACAGCATCTCCCAGACGTATTTCCACGACCCGTGCTCCGCCGGGG
>JBEBKD010000020.1:0-55990 GCA_040079515.1 Lysobacteraceae bacterium | reverse complement strand
GGGGATGCAACGCGTCACGATCCGTGTCCATGTATCTTCCTTTCCTTGTCTTCGAAACCCGGCCATATGGCCCGGGAATGGATGTGCTGGTCTTCGCCGGCACATCAACAAAAAACGCGGGTCAGTCCGTCCGACCTGCAACCATATCTTCCAGCCTGCGCAGCTTCGCTCTCGATCGCTAACCGCAAAAAAATCTCGCACACCGACGGATCTGAGGCGCACAGCATGAATAGTGCGGCTCGATCGCCCTGCTTTGAATGGGCCGGCATAGCGATGCCACAAGAAAATAAAACTACCAGATTTCCATGCGGCACGCGCATATCGACCGGTCTTAGACAAAATGGATTTGCAAGCCGAATAAACAACCCCGCAGAAAACCACGGGGTATTGAACAGCAAGAGCCAAGAAACTACGCCACAAGCGGCGGAAATATGGCCGGAAGAAATTTAATACGCGATTTATCGAGCTTGCGCTCGTTGCGCAATTTCCTCAGAGTCACTCCAAATGCAGATTGGTTTCGATGATTTTCATGCCTTCGCAACAATCACGGAACGAAACCGCGCTCGGCGAGGCCCAGCAGATACTGGCCATAGCCGTTCTTGGCCAATGGCTTGGCCAGCGCCTCCAGCTGCGCAGCATCGATCCAACCGTTGTTCCAGGCGATTTCTTCGGGGCAGCAGACGCGAAGACCCTGCCGCGCCTCGATGGTCTCGATGTAGTTCGAGGCTTCGAGCAGCGACTGGTGGGTACCGGTGTCCAGCCATGCATAGCCTCGTCCGAGTTGCTGCAGATGCAGCGTCCCTTCGTCGAGATAGCGCCGGTTGAGATCGGTGATTTCCAGTTCTCCACGCGGAGACGGCTTGAGATCCGCCGCTAAATCGCTGGCGCGTCCATCGTAGAAATACAGACCGGTGACCGCGTAGTGCGACTTCGGCCTGGCCGGTTTTTCTTCGAGACCGATCACCTTGCCGGCAGCATCGAACTCGGCCACGCCGTAACGCTCCGGATCGCTCACCCAGTAGCCGAACACTGTCGCGCCATGCTGCAGCGTATCGGCTTCCTTCAGCATGCTGGTCAGGCCCGGACCATGAAAGATGTTGTCGCCCAACACCAGACAGCTGGGCTGGCCGTTCACGAATTCGCGCCCGATGAGGTAGGCCTGCGCCAATCCGTCCGGACTCGGCTGCGCCGCGTATTCGATGCGCATGCCCCACTGCGAGCCGTCGCCGAGCAGCGTCTTGAACAACGCCTGTTCGTGCGGCGTGTTGATCACCAGCACTTCGCGGATACCCGCCAGCATCAGCACGCTGAGCGGGTAATAGATCATCGGCTTGTCGTAAACCGGCAACAGTTGTTTGCTGATCGCCTGGGTGATCGGGTACAGCCGCGTGCCCGAGCCGCCAGCGAGAATGATGCCCTTGCGCGCAGTCATGCCACGCCTCCGATGCGCTCGAGGCGATAGCTGCCGTCGAGCACGCGACTCACCCATGCCTGCTGATCGAGATACCAGTCGACGGTGCGCGCGATACCCTGCTCGAAGGTCATCGACGGCCTCCAGCCGAGTTCGCCCTGCAGCTTCGACGCGTCGATGGCGTAACGGCGATCATGGCCCGGGCGATCCTTGACATAAGTGATCAGCGATTCGCGCGCACGGCCATCGGCGAGCGGACGACGTTGATCGAGCAGCGCGCAGATGGTCTTGACCACGACGATGTTCTCGCGCTCGGCATCGCCGCCTACGTTGTAGACCTCGCCGACGCGGCCGCGTTCGAGCACCGCGCGGATCGCGCTGCAGTGATCGCCCACATACAACCAATCGCGCACGTTGCGACCGTCGCCGTACACCGGCAGCGGCTCGCCGGCCAGCGCCTTGGCGATGATCAACGGGATGAGCTTTTCCGGGAACTGGTACGGGCCGTAATTGTTCGAGCAGTTGGTGGTGAGTACCGGCAGACCGTAGGTGTGATGGAACGCGCGCACCAGATGGTCGGACGCGGCTTTCGACGCGGAGTACGGCGAGTTCGGTGCGTAGGGCGTGGTCTCGGTGAATTTGCCGGTGTCGCCGAGCGAACCGTAGACCTCGTCGGTGGAGACGTGCAGGAAGCGGAATGCATCGCGATCCGGGCCTTCGAGACCTTTCCAGTAATCGCGGGCGCATTCGAGCAGACCGAGCGTGCCGACAACATTGGTCTGCACGAACGTGGCGGGGCCGTCGATCGAACGGTCGACGTGGCTTTCAGCCGCGAAGTTGACCACCGCATCGGGCCGGTGTTCGGCGAACAGTTTCGCCAGCAGATCGCGGTCGCCGATATCGCCCTTCACGAACAGATGCGCCGGATTGCCGGTCAGCGCGGCGAGCGTATCGAGATTGCCGGCGTAGGTCAGCGCGTCCAGATTGATGACCTGAACGCCGCTTGCGACAGCATCCAATACGAAATTCCCACCGATAAAGCCGGCACCGCCGGTCACAAGCCATGTCGACACTCGAATACTCCTGACGTCAGCCAACCCACCCGTAAATTGTACCGTCACGCCGACCGGTCATCGGCACCGCGCACGCATCCTGTGATCGAAGATGCCGAATCTGAACGTCCGGATCTCGATCATCGATCAGGCCTCATCCCACACACAGCGCCCCGATTTCTTGCGGATCGCTTCCAGACGCAGCGCGTGCGCGGCCAGTTCGTCCTCGCCTACGCGGACGCGCGGGCGCGTCCCGGCCGCCATACCATCGACCTCGAACGCGATCCCAGTTTTCGGGCCTCCGTCCTCATTGCTGGCAGGCGCACCGAAGCCGATCTCACTCTGCCCCGAAGTCAGGGCCAGATACACATCGACCAGCAACTGCGCGTCGAGCAGCGCACCGTGCAGATGGCGGTGCGCATTGTCGACGCCGAGGCGTTTGCAGAGCGCGTCCAGTGAGTTGCGCTGGCCCGGGTAGCGCTTGCGCGCCATGTCGAGCGAATCTTCGACACCGCTGACGCGGTCGCGCAGGCGGCCGTACTGCGGGCCGAGCAGAGACAATTCGTTGTCGAGGAAACCGACGTCGAAGGCGGCGTTGTGGATGATCAGCTCGGAACCATCGATGAATTCGAGGAACGCATCGGCGATCTCGGCGAATCGCGGTTTGTCGGCGAGGAATTCGAGGGTCAATCCGGTGACTTCCTGTGCGCCGGGCTCGAATTCGCGCTGCGGATGGATGTACTGCTGATAGGTGCGCCCGGTGGGCCGTCGCTCGATCAGCTCGACGCAGCCGATTTCGACCACGCGATTGCCCTTTTTCCACTCCAGACCGGTGGTTTCGGTGTCGAGGACGATCTGTCTCATGCGCGGGCGCCGCTCTGTTGTTGGTCCGTCTGCTTGTAGGCGAGCGCCTGGTCGCGGGCCAGTGTATCGACACGTTCGTTGTCGGGGTCGCCGGAATGGCCTTTCACCCAGCGCCAGTCGATGCTGTGGCGCAGCGTCGCAGCATGCAGCCGTTCCCACAGGTCGCGGTTCTTCACCGGATCGCCGCCAGCGGTTTTCCAATGCCGACGCACCCAGTTCGGCATCCATTCGGTGATGCCCTGGCGGACGTATTGCGAGTCGGTGACCAGGGTAACCGCGCAGGCTTCGCTCAACGTCTCCAGTCCGACGATCGCCGCCATCAATTCCATGCGATTGTTGGTGGTGAGGGTTTCGCCACCCGCAAGCTCGCGTTCGCGCTCGTTGTAGCGCAGCAACGCGGCCCAGCCGCCCGGGCCGGGATTGCCGAGGCAGGCGCCGTCGGTATGGATCTCGACATGTTTCATCGTGAACACATGTTTCGTGGCATCGGGCTTCAAGCGGCAGGGGCTCCGTCGGACAATGCCATAGGCTTGCGCAAACGCATCGGCGTCATCGGAAAAGCGCGCTTCTCTGCGCGCTGAAGATAGGCGGCACGCAGCCCCGGGCCCGATTGCAGGCTGGGCGATGCCATCGGCGACCATTGCGGGCCTACCCCTTGGGCGACGGGTTCCGGGGTGAGACCCGCATCGGACAACAGGCGGCGCCAGGTCGAAGGGTCGCTGGCGGTCTGGCCGCTGCCGTACCAGCGCAGCCGGTACGGCGACAGCGGGTTCATCGCCAACAACCCCAGTCGCCCGCCCGGCACCAGCAGCCGCGCGCATTCTTCGATCAGGGCAGCGGATTCGGCACGGTCACCGTCGAGCACATGCTGCAACACCACCGCGCCAAGGGACTCGGTGGCCAACGGCAACGGCAACCGGCACAACAACGGGCCCCGCCAACCGTCGGAGGAGGCGATCAGACGCAGCCCGCGACCTTCCGGGACTTCAGCCGTCAAGGTCGGCGCCAGCCACAGCCACGGCAAGCCCACCACCGGATGGGCCGCCAGTGCATCGGCGACGACCGTGTGTTCGCTGTCGAGAACCGCCTGCCCGGCCGGCAACAGAAACCACTGTTCCGCGGCGGCGTGCTGGGCTTGGTGGGACAATGCGGGCATCCGGCCATTGTAAGCCGCCGCCCCGCCGACTTGCCCCACCCGAACGCACGACGGATCCTCCATGCGCCTGCTCGCCCTACCCGCCTTCGACGACAACTACATCTGGGCCCTGGTCGGCGACGACGGCCGGGCTCTGTTCGTCGACCCCGGCGATGCTGGCCCTGTGCTCACGGCCGCTGCCGAGGGCCTGCAACCGATCGGCATCCTGATCACCCATCACCACCCCGATCACATCGGCGGACTCGAACAACTCCAGCGGCGCTGGCCGGATCTCGCGATCCACGCGCCGCACGATGCGCGCATCGGAATCGCCACGCATCGCGTTGGCGATGGCGGCCTCGTCGAGGTCGGCGACTGGCGTTTCGATGTGCTCGAAATACCCGGGCACACCCGCAGTCACATCGCTTTTCATAGCGAAAGCATCGATGACGGCCATGATGGCGCGCTGCTGTTCTGCGGCGACACCCTGTTCAGCCTCGGCTGCGGGCGCCTGTTCGAAGGCACACCGACGCAGATGCTCGGCTCGCTCGACCGTCTCGCGGCGCTACCGGGCGACACCCGCGTGTGTTGCACCCACGAATACACGCTGGGCAACGCCGCGTTCGCGTCGATGGTCGACCCCGACAACACCGCACTGCGCGAACGCGTCGCCGCAGTCCGTACGCTGCGCGCCGCATCGAAGCCCACCCTGCCGAGCACGATCGCACTCGAAAGCGCGACCAATCCGTTCCTGCGCTGCGATTCGCCCGCCGTGCGCGCTGCCATCGCGACCCGCCTCGGGCGCATGCCCGCAGACCGGATCGAGACTTTCGCCGAATTGCGGCGCTGGAAGGATGTCTTCCGGAGCTGATGCAATCCGCATCCATACGGCAGCCCACGGTCGGCCACGCATGGCACACTACGGTTTCCAGAGAACACGTGAGACGACCATGGGGTTTCTGCAAGGCAAGCGCGCCCTGATCACCGGCATCGCCAGCGAGCGCTCGATCGCAACCGGCATCGCCGAAGCCATGCACCGCGAAGGTGCGGAACTGGCCTTCACCTATCAGAACGAAAAACTCAAAACCCGCGTCGAAAGTGCTGCGGCCGAACACGGCTCCAGCATCGTGCTGCCGCTGGACGTGAGCGACGATGCGCAGATCGCCGCCTGCTTCGCCGAACTCGGCAAGCACTGGGACGGCTTCGACATCCTCATCCACGCCATCGCCTTCGCGCCGCGCGAAGCGATCACCGGTCAGTTTCTCGACGGCCTGACCCGCGAGAATTTCGCGATGGCGCACGATATCTCGGCCTATTCGCTGGCGGCGATGTCCAAGGCCGCGCAACCGATGATGGCCGGTCGCAAGGGTTCGATCCTTACCCTCACCTATCTCGGCTCCGAGCGCGCACTGGCCGGCTACAACGTCATGGGCGCGGCCAAGGCCAGTCTCGAAGCCACGGTGCGCTATCTCGCCTACAACCTCGGCCCCGAAGGCACCCGCGTGAATGCGATATCCGCAGGTCCGATCAAGACCCTCGCTGCCGCCGGTATCGCCGGCTTCCGCAAAATCCTCGGCCATGTCGAACAGAACGCACCGCTGCGCCGCACCGTGACCATCGAGGACGTCGGCAATGTCGCCGCATTCCTGTGCTCGGATCTGGCTGCAGGCGTGACCGGCGAGATCACCTACGTCGATGCCGGTTACAACATTCTGGGCATGACCGGAATCGAGTAAGCCATCGCTGATCAAGCCCTCGTCAACGAAAAAGCCCGACACTGCCGGGCTTTTTCATGACGCGAACCGCGAACGCGGAACGACTACAGACGGTCTTCCGCGATCTGCACCTTCATCCGCTTGCGCTGCGCCTTGCCGACCGACAGTGCGTCCTGTTCGCCGATCCTCGGTGCCAGTTCGCGCAGGAAGTTCGCACGGATTTCCGGAGTGATCTCGGTGTTGTCGCCTTGCGCGACCTTGGTCACCTCGAAAACGATCATCTGGCTGTCCTGCGAGAGGATTTTGCCGGGTGAGCGCTTACCTGCCGCAGGCGCGGAAACCTGGAAATAGGCTTCGTTGGCCTCCGCTGTGGGCGTCGGCGCGCCACGCGGAATCCCCGGCATATTCGTGAGGATCCACTTCTTCTCGGTGGCGATCGCCGCCAAGGACTCGCCCTTCTTCAGACGCGCGAGTACGGCCTCGCCTTCGGCTTCCATCGCCTTGCGCGCACGATCTGCGCGGACCGCGGCAACCACCTGCGAGCCGACCTTGTCCAACGGCTGCACGCGGTCCGGCGTATGTTCGACGACACGGATCAACACGCTGTGATTCGGCGCGATCTCGATCGGATCGCTGACCTGATGGTTCTGCTTCAGATCCTCCGAGAACGCTGCGCGCAGTACCGCCGGATTGGCGGCGATGCCCGTGCCCTGACCGCGCGCGAACGGGCCGAGCTTCTGAACCGGCAGCTTCGCGGCCCGCGCCGCCGGCGCCAGCGTGGTCGGGCTCTTCAGCACTTCATCGACCAGCATGCCGGTCAGGTCGTTGTAGGCACGCTCGCGGGCGGTTTCGGCCAACATGCGCTCCAGTTCCGGGCGCGCCTCTTCGAATGGTTTTTCATGCCCAGGTTTCGTTTCACGGACTTGAATGATGTGCCAGCCGAAGTCGGTCTTGATCGGGCCGGAAATCGTTCCCGCCGCTGTGGCGAACACCGCATCCTCGAACGGCTTGATCATCTGACCGTTCTTGGATATCCAGCCGAGGTCGCCACCGCCGTCCTTGGAGCCGCCGTCTTCGGAATACTGGCGCGCCAGCGCGGCGAAGTCGGCGCCAGCCGCCTTCACTTTCTGCAGGATATCCTGCGCCTTGGCCTCGGCGGCCTTGCGCGCCACGGCATCCGCGCCAGCATCCACCTTCACCAGAATGTGCGAAGTGAGCCGTTGCTCGGGCTCGACAAAACGCGCCTTGTCCTGCTCGTATTGCGCCTTGAGACTGTTTTCGTCTATCGCTGCAGGCAGGGGCAATGCCGCTCCGTCGATGTCGACATATTCGATCGACACCGTTTCGGGGGAACGGAAATCCTCCGGATGCGCTTTGTACCAGCTTGCGATCTCGGTCGCCGCGACCGGCGCGGTATCCGCGGGCGGCGCCGGCAGCGCGGCATAGGACACATCGCGCTTCTCGCCGAGCAGCGCGATCAGGCGCAAGCCTTCGGCATTGGTCACGAAGGCGGAACTCTGCAACTGGCGCGCCAGCATCTGCTGCTTCAGATCTTCACGGATCTGCTGATCGAACTGCTTCGCCGTCATGGCCGGCGCGCGCGACGCCAGCATCAAACGATAGCGCTGCAGATCGAATTTCCCGTCGACCTGGAAGTCGGGAATCGCCTCGATGGCTCTGCGCACCTGCGCATCCCCGATTGCGAAACCTTCGCGTTCGGTCGACATGCGCATCACGCGCTCATCGACCAACAGTTCGAGGATCCGGCGTTTGTTGTCGATGCTCTCGAATTCGCTGACGTTGAAGTTCTCTCCGGCGGATGCGCGCTGATTCTGGCGCACACGCTCGAACGCGCTGCGGAAGTCGTCGACGCTGACTTCCTCTTTCTGCCAGAACGCCTTGCGCACCAGCCACCAATCGGGCGCGCTACGCCACCAGGTCGGCGGCGCTTCGATCTTGGCGGCGAAGGTCTCGCCGCGCTGGGAGAACACCTGTTCCACGCCGAAGAAGGCGAACGGGATAATCAGCAGCCCGAGAATGACAGTGGCGATCCAGCCAGAGGATTTTTCACGTAAGGCTTGCAGCATTGTCGATCGGTGCCGGATGGGGAGCCGCTAAGTGTAGCCCGAGCGGGCTGTTACGGCATGCCCCAATCGCCCGGAGATCTTGCGAATCCACCGGTAAGGCCCATCACGGTGGGGCCGGAAACGACGAAGGCACCCTTTCCGGTGCCTTCCTGCCCCGCCTGACGGCGGTGGCCCTTTCATTCGAGGGAATTGGCGGAGTGGACGGGACTCGAACCCGCGACCTCCGGCGTGACAGGCCAGCATTCTAACCGACTGAACTACCACTCCGCGTTGTAACCCTTGGTTTCACCTGCATGTTGCACTGCGGATTTTATCGCAGTTCGGCGACCGGACGGAATACCTTCCGGGCGCCTTGCGTCCTTGGTGGGTGCTGAGGGTTTCGAACCCCCGACCCTCTCCGTGTAAAGGAGACGCTCTACCGCTGAGCTAAGCACCCCAACGAGAAGAGCCGATTAGTTTACGGCATCCTTCAGAGCTTTGCCAGCCTTGAATACCGGATTCTTCGAAGCTGCGATCTTGATCTCTTCGCCGGTCTTCGGGTTGCGACCCGTACGCGCGGCGCGCGCGCGCACCACGAAGGAACCGAAGCCGATCACGGTCACGGTGTCGCCCTTCTGCAGCGCTTTGGCGATGGCGGCGATGGTGGCATCGAGTGCACGCCCGGCATCGGCCTTGGACAATTCCGCATTGGTGGCGATCGCGTCGATAAGCTCGGCTTTGTTCATATTGGAACTCCCATTAAGGATTGAGAAGAAGAGGTGTGTCGACGAATCGCGATGGAACGCGACTTCGCGCGCCCGACCTCGGAAACGATACGGGGAATCCCGCACCAATAGGCGCCCGTTATACCAGCGAGGTGAGGTCGGCGCAACCGAATACGTCGTGAAAATACGTGAAAACACGATAGAAACACGGAAGGCGTCGCAGAGAGGACGCCGCCTTCCGGTAAACGCTTCGTTCAGTGTTTGCGTTCTTCGCGGCGATGCGCAGCGCCCGACTTGCCCGCCTTGTGCGCGGCCGGACGCATTGTTTTCTTCGCGTCTTTCCTGCCAGACGTTGGCGCGATCGGATGTTCCAGCGCAAGATCGAGCACTTCGTCGATCCAGCGAACCGGAATGATGTCGATCTGATCGGTCACCGTCTTCGGGATATCGGCGAGATCCTTGCGGTTCTCTTCCGGAATGAGCACGGTGCGGATGCCGCCACGCAGCGCAGCCAGCAGCTTTTCCTTCAATCCGCCGATCGCAGTGACCTTGCCGCGCAAAGTGATCTCGCCGGTCATGGCGATATCCGAGCGCACCGGCACCTTGGTCAGCGCCGACACCAGCGCAGTCGTCATCGCGGCGCCGGCACTGGGGCCGTCTTTCGGCGTCGCACCATCGGGCACGTGAAGGTGCACATCGAGTTTCTGCAGGAAATCCACGTCGATGCCGAGTCGTTCCGCGCGCGAGCGCACGACCGAGAGCGCCGCCGAAGCGGATTCTTTCATCACGTCCCCGAGCTGACCGGTCAGTATCAACTGGCCCTTGCCCGGCATCAGCGTCGATTCGATCTGCAGCAGATCGCCGCCGACTTCGGTCCAGGCCAGACCGGTGACCATGCCGATCTCGTTGTCGGTTTCGGCGCGGCCGAAATCGAAACGGCGCACGCCGAGGTATTTGTCGAGATTCTTCGACGATACGGCAACCGCCTTGATGCCTTTGCCCGATTTCTGCGGGCCCGCCAGCGCGATCTCCTTCACCACCTTCCGGCAGATCTTGGAAATCTCGCGCTCGAGGTTGCGTACGCCGGATTCGCGCGTGTAGTAACGCACGATGTCGCGGATCGCATCTTCGGCGATCTTCAATTCGGTGACTTTCAGACCATTCGCTTTCAGTTGTTTCGGAAACAGATAGCGCTCGGCGATATTGAGCTTCTCTTCCTCGGTATAACCCGGAATGCGGATGACTTCCATACGGTCGAGCAGCGGACCGGGGATGTTCAGCGAATTCGATGTGGCCACGAACATCACTTCGGACAGATCGAGATCGACTTCCAGATAGTGATCGTTGAACGCGTTGTTCTGCTCGGGATCGAGCACTTCCAGCAGCGCCGCCGATGGATCTCCGCGGAAATCCATCGACATCTTGTCGATCTCGTCGAGGACGAACAGCGGGTTCTTGCTGCCGATCTTGTTGAGATTCTGGACGATACGCCCTGGCATCGAGCCGACGTAGGTGCGGCGATGGCCGCGGATTTCGGCTTCGTCGCGCACGCCGCCGAGCGACATGCGCACGAACTTGCGATTGGTCGCCTTGGCGATACTCTGGCCAAGGGAAGTCTTGCCCACGCCCGGCGGGCCGACAAGACACAGGATCGCGCCCTTCATCTGTTTGACGCGGGTCTGCACCGCGAGATATTCGAGAATGCGCTCTTTGACTTTTTCGAGACCGTAATGATCGGCATCGAGGGTTTCCTGCGCGACCTTCAGATCCTTGCGGATCTTGGTGCGCTTCTTCCACGGCACGCCGATCAGCCAGTCGAGATAGTTGCGCACCACTGCCGCTTCGGCGGACATCGGCGACATCTGCTTGAGTTTGTTGAGCTCGGACTTGGCCTTGGTTTCGACCGGTTTTGGCATGCCGGCCGCAGCGATCTTGCGGGCAAGCTCTTCGATATCGTTCGGCGCATCGTCGAGTTCCCCCAGTTCCTTCTGGATAGCCTTCATCTGTTCGTTGAGGTAGTACTCGCGCTGACTCTTCTCCATCTGCGACTTCACGCGGCCGCGGATGCGTTTTTCCAGTTGCTGCACGTCGATCTCGCCGTCGACAAGACCAACCAGCAATTCCAGCCGTTGCGCGACATCGACCGCTTCGAGCAGGCGCTGCTTTTCGGCGAGGCGCACGCTGAGGTGCGCGGAAATCGTATCGGCGAGCCGGTTCGGTTCGTCGATGCCGGACAAGGTCTGCATCAACTCCGGCGGCAGTTTGCGGTTGGTCTTGATGTACTGCTCGAACAATCCCATCAGCGACCGCACGATGGCCTCGACTTCGCGCGGCTCGCGCTGCTCATCTGTTTCGAGAAGGTCAGACTCGCCGGTGAGCGAACCGTCGACTTCGCGCACATGCTTGAGGCGAACGCGCGAAACGCCTTCCACCAGCACCTTGATGGTGCCGTCGGGCAGCTTCAGCAACTGCAGCACCTGGGCGAGCGTACCGATGTCGTACAGATCGCCGGCGGCAGGATCGTCGGTTTCCGGCGATTTCTGCGCGACCAGCAGGATACGTTTGTCCTGGTCCATCGCCAGATCGAGCGCCTTGATCGATTTCTCGCGGCCGACGAACAAGGGGATGACCATACTCGGGAACACCACGACATCGCGCAGCGGCAGCACGGGCAATTCTGGAAGGACGCTGGCGGACAGTACGGTGGTCATGCGGGCTCCGGTCGACGATTCGCGGCCATCGCCACGGCGGGCGGACGACCTTCGGCACCGTTATGGGGTCATGCGCGGCCGGATGCAAGCACGGCCCGCCGAGTGGCGGGCCGTGCGATGGGAATCAATCGTTTGCGCCGCGCATAACGCGACATGACACCGGCCTATTCGGCCGATGCGACCTTGCTCGGCGGCGTCTGATAGATGAGGTACGGCTCGGACTTGTGTTCGATCACAGACTCATCGACTACCACTTTACTGACGTTCTCCAGCGACGGCAGATCGTACATGGTGTCGAGCAGCACCGATTCGACGATGGTGCGCAGGCCGCGCGCGCCGGTCTTGCGCTTGAGCGCCTTGCGCGCGATCGCGGCCAGCGCATCGGGGCGGAATTCCAGCTCGACGCCTTCCATCTCGAACAGCTTGCGGAACTGTTTGCTGATCGCGTTCTTCGGTTCGGTGAGTATCTTCACCAGCGCCGTCTCGTCCAGCTCTTCCAGGGTCGCGACCACCGGCAGGCGGCCCACGAATTCCGGAATCAGGCCGAACTTGATCAGGTCTTCCGGCTCGACATCGAACAATACCTTGCTGACATCGGCCTTGCGCTCGGAGCTCTTGAGTTTGGCCCCGAAACCGATGCCGCCGGCTTCGGTGCTGCGCTGCTGGATGATCTTGTCGAGTCCAGCGAACGCGCCGCCGACGATGAACAGGATGTTGCGGGTGTCGACCTGCAGGAATTCCTGCTGCGGATGCTTGCGGCCGCCCTGCGGCGGAACGCTGGCGACCGTGCCTTCGATCAGTTTGAGCAGCGCCTGCTGCACGCCTTCGCCCGACACGTCGCGGGTGATCGACGGGTTTTCGCTCTTGCGCGAGATCTTGTCGATTTCGTCGATGTAGACGATGCCCTGCTGCGCCTTCTCGACATCGTAGTCGCACTTCTGCAACAACTTCTGGATGATATTTTCGACATCTTCGCCGACGTAACCCGCTTCGGTGAGCGTGGTGGCGTCGGCGATGGTGAACGGTACATTGAGCAGACGGGCCAGCGTTTCGGCCAGCAGGGTCTTGCCCGAGCCGGTCGGGCCGATCAGCAGAATGTTCGATTTGGCCAACTCGATGTCGTCGTTCTTCTGCCGGCTCTCGATCCGCTTGTAGTGGTTGTAGACCGCCACTGCCAAGGTTTTCTTGGCGCGCGACTGGCCGATCACGTACTGGTCGAGGACTTCGAGGATTTCCTTCGGCTTCGGCAGATGGCTGCGCGTGGCCTGGGCCTTCTCTTCGAGCTCCTCGCGGATGATGTCGTTGCACAACTCGACGCATTCGTCGCAGATGAACACGCTCGGGCCCGCAATCAGCTTGCGTACCTCGTGTTGGCTTTTCCCGCAGAACGAGCAATACAGGATCTTGTTGCTGTCGCCACTGCGGCCTTGCCGGTCTTCGCTCATGCTGCTGTCGTTATCTACGCTGGTGTCGGGAGAATAGCATCCGGGGTCCCGACCGCAAGGGAGCTGCGGCGTGGCCCAGAATAACCTTGAGAATCAATTGTTTAAGCCGGTTGAATCGAATCTTCCGGACGGCGCTCGAGGACATGATCGACCAAACCGTAGTCGCGCGAAGCCTCGGCGCTCTTGAAATTGTCGCGTTCGGTATCCCGGGCGATGGTGTCCAGCGACTGGCCGGTATGGTGGGACAGGATCTCGTTCAGGCGCTGGCGCATGGCCAGGATCTCGCGGGCATGGATATCGATGTCCGTCGCCTGCCCCTGGAAACCACCCAACGGCTGATGGATCATCACCCGCGAATTCGGCAAGGCATAGCGCTTGTTCTTGGCGCCCGCGGTGAGCAGCAGCGCGCCCATGCTGGCAGCCTGACCGACGCAGATCGTGCTCACGTCGGGCTTGATGAATTGCATGGTGTCGTAGATCGCCATGCCGGCGGTGACGATGCCGCCGGGCGAGTTGATGTACAGGCTGATGTCCTTTTCGGGGTTCTCGGCTTCGAGAAACAGGAGCTGGGCGACGATCACATTGGCCATGTAGTCGTCGATGCCACCGACCAGGAAGATCACGCGCTCTTTCAGCAGACGGGAATAGATGTCGTAAGCGCGCTCGCCACGGCTGGTCTGCTCGACCACCATCGGAACGAGATTCAGGGCTCTTGTCTCAAGGCTGTTCATGCGTTGCGGCACCTGTACGTTGCGGAAACCCGCGCAGGGATGCGCGGGATAATGCTGAAGACCGTTCCGGATCACTGCGGAGCGATCGCTTCCTGGAAGCTGAGCGGCACGTCGGTGTGCGTCGCGCGCTCGGCGATCCAGTCGATGACCTGCTCTTCCATGACCCGATTCTGCAGGCTCGACATGAGCTGGCGATCGTTGCGATACAAATCAATGACCTGCTGCGGCTCTTCGTAGGTGGATGCGATGAGACGCAGCGTTTCGTTCAGTCGCTTCGGGTCGAGAATCAGCTGGTTGCGGCGGGCGATCTCGCCGACCAGCAGCGCCACCGTGATGCGCTTGCGCGCAGGCTCGATGAAATCGCGCCAGGCCTCCGCAGGCGCTTCGATCTCGCGACCCTGACGGCGGGCCTGATCGACGGTCTGGGCGACCATGGCACGCGCTTCGTTCTCGACCACGCCCGCCGGCATCTCGACATGCGCATATGCGACGATCAGCTGTTCGCCGACTTCACGGCGCAAGCGATTCATCAGCGCGCCCTTGAGCTCGCGCTCGAGGTTGTTGCGGATTTCGGTGCGGAACTGTGCGATATCGGCCGATTTGACGCCAAAGCTCTTGATGAACTCGGCATCCACCTCGGGCAGGAACGGCTCCGAGATCTGCTCGATCTTGACGTGGACCGCAGCATGCTTGCCCGCGAGCTGCGGAACCCGCCAGTTCTCCGGGAAATCCACCGAGAGCGACTTCTCTTCACCGGCGTTCATACCGATCAGGGCGTTCTCGATATCGGCGAACATGGCACCGGAACCGATGACGGTGACGCCGCGCTCGGCACCTTCGGCCGGCAGGCGTTCGCCGTCGATCACCGACCAGGTTTCCACGTCGGCGGCGTCGTCAGCCTGGGCGGCACGGTTGACCAGGGTCCAACTGCGGCGCTGCAGACGCAGGTTCTCGATCATGCGATCGATATCGTCCTCGGTCACGTCGGCGGTATTGCGCACCACCTGGAGACCGGCGACATCGATCTCGCCGAAATCCGGCACCACCTCGAAGACAGCGACGAAGGCCAATTCGTCAACGCCGGCCTCGGGAGCCGGCTCGATCCGCGGTGCGCCTGCGAGACGCAGCTCGTTTTCGCGGATGCCCTGATCGAAGCCCTTCTGCAGCAGCTCGTCGACGACTTCGCTGCGCACCTGCGCGCCGTACCGCTGCTCGATGACCTTGGCCGGCACTTTGCCGGGGCGGAAGCCCTTGATCATGGCGGTGCGGGCGATTTCGCGCAGGCGGCTGCCGATCTGGCCCTCGACGTGCTCGGTCGGCACGCGCAGGGTCATGCGACGTTCGAGGCTACCCACGGATTCGACTGAAACTTGCATTGGTGACGACTCCTGCTGCCGCGCTCTCACCCGCGGCCCGTGATGGTGGTTGATTTCGTTTGGCCGGGCGGGTGGAGAGACCCGCCTTGGGCGCCTAGGGCGGCCCGTCCCAGCGCAACGCGATAGTTTCGCCGATTACGGGGTTTCCCGCCAGTTTCGCGGACGGTCCTGTGACGGAGAGAGACTCCGGTCACGCGAAGCGCGCATTCCCTATGGTGCGAGAGGGGGGACTCGAACCCCCACACCTTTCGGCGACAGAACCTAAATCTGTTGCGTCTACCAATTTCGCCACCCTCGCATGGGCCGCATTCTAAAGCACCGGGGCCGACAGATACCGGGCGCAAAAACGAAACGCCCGGCATGCGCCGGGCGTTTGCTGGTCTCAAAGAATATGGTGGGCCGTGAAGGATTCGAACCTTCGACCTATTGATTAAGAGTCAACTGCTCTACCAACTGAGCTAACGGCCCGATGAGACGAGTGTAACAAAAACAATGGGGTGGAAGACGGGATTTGAACCCGCGACCCCCGGAATCACAATCCGGTGCTCTAACCAACTGAGCTACATCCACCACTGAAACAACAAAAAACTGCGTTAGAGATGCGGGATCGCCTCCGAGGCTCCCGCCGCCCGACCATCCTGTCGAGCCTGTACCGCTTTGTCGCATTGGCGCGCCCGGCAGGACTCGAACCTGCAACCGCCGGCTTAGAAGGCCGGTGCTCTATCCGGTTGAGCTACGGGCGCCTATGCGCATGATAGCCGTGCGGATGGAACGAAGCATGCCTGCAAAAAGCCGGGATTGGTCGGGGTAGAGGGATTCGAACCCCCGACATCCTGCTCCCAAAGCAGGCGCGCTACCAGACTGCGCTATACCCCGCCGAAGAGCGGTGGCCGGATGACGATAAACCATCCGCACCTGGCCGGCCGAGTATTGTCCGAAGCCCGGGGCGCGCTGTCAACGCGGACAACGTGGCTCCACTGGCGGTATCCTTGCGTTTCAACCTCGAATCCGCAGACGCCCAACGTCTTCCAAGGAGACACCATGCTGCGCAGTAGCAACCCGGCACTCAAAGATTCCACCTTCCTCGACCTCAGCAGCGGCAGCGTCGTCGCAGGCGATCACGGCACCATGAGCCTGAACGGCACGGTCAACAAGACCGGCATGCTGTTGCTGATGACGGTCCTCACAGCCGCCTTCGCGTGGTCGCAGACGATGACCCCGAGCGGCGAAGTCGCTCCCGGCTCGATGGGCTACCTGCTCGGTGGCGGCATCGGCGGCTTCATCCTGGCCATGGTCACGATCTTCAAGAAAGAGTGGTCACCGGTCACCGCACCGCTCTATGCGCTGGTCGAAGGCCTGTTCCTCGGCGCGATCTCGGCCATCTACAACGCCCAGTTCCAGGGCATCGTGCTGCAGGCGGTGATGCTGACGTTCGGCATCATGTTCGCCCTGCTGTTCGCCTACCGCTCCGGCCTGATCAAGGCGACCGAAAATTTCAAGCTCGGCGTGACGGCAGCGACCGGCGGCATCGCGCTGATCTACATCGCCACGATCGTGCTCGGCATGTTCGGCATCAAGATCCCCTTCATCCACGAATCGGGTCTGATCGGCATCGGCTTCAGCCTGTTCGTCGTGGTGATCGCATCGCTCAACCTGGTCATGGATTTCGACTTCATCGAAAACGGCGTCGAAGCCGGTGCGCCCAAATACATGGAGTGGTACGGCGCGTTCGGTCTGATGGTCACGCTGGTGTGGCTGTATCTCGAACTCCTGCGCCTGCTGTCGAAACTGCGCCGCTGAATCAGGCGCAGCACATTCGCTGAAACGGAACGGGGCGCCATTGGCGCCCCGTTTTTCATGCCACAACCGTAATGATCTCGAGGGCGAGCTCACCCAGCCAGCGGCCCGAACACCCGAGAA
Organism: Lysobacteraceae bacterium; assembly: GCA_040079515.1. Taxonomy (GTDB): domain Bacteria; phylum Pseudomonadota; class Gammaproteobacteria; order Xanthomonadales; family Xanthomonadaceae; genus Lysobacter_I. The sequence goes on along the minus strand of JBEBKD010000020.1, from coordinate 38,839 downwards.
AGACAGGCCGCCCGAAGGCGGCCTGTCGATCACGATCGAAACCGATGCGTCCGGTCAGAAATCCTGACTGAACTTGATGCCGAACGTACGCGGCTGCCCCGCCACGCTGTAGACCTGCGCGGCGCAAACGGTTTCCGGACACTGCACATTGCGTCCGTACTGCGCATTCTCGTCGAGCAGATTCTTGATGTAGAAATCCACCGACCAGTTGTTCTTGCGCACGCCCAGAGCGAAATCGACGATGCTGTAGGACGGCAGATCGCCGAGGATGTTGCGTTCGAGAATGCGCAGGTCCGAGGTGCGGCGCCCTTCGTGCACGACCGAGCTCTGCCAATAGGCTTCGTAATCGGCGATATCGAAGGTGTAGCGTGCGGTCAGGTTGCCCTTGTAATCCGCCGTGACCGGCAACCGCGTGCCTTTCGGCGCCTGCGGGTCGGTGCAATCGGTGACCGGATTGCCATCGGCATCGACTTCGCCGCAGTAGTTCTCGGTGAGTTCGGCGTCGTAGATACCGAGGCCGGCGGTGAGTCGCAGGTTGTAGGTCGCGGCCCAGTTCACATCCAATTCGAGCCCCTGGATGCGCGCCTGGTTGGCGTTGCGGATCTCGGTCAGACCGTTCTGGCCCAGCACCGAGAACTGGAAGTCGTCCCATATCTGACGGAACGCCGCACCGTTGAAGGTCAAGCGATTGTCGAGCCAGGAGGTCTTCCAGCCGATTTCATAATTGGTCAGGAATTCGGTGATGTACGGCGGCAGCGTGCCGCGACGGTTGATGCCACCCGGCCGGTAACCCTCGGACCATGTGAAATACATCATCCTGTTCGGCGCGAACTTGTACGACAGATTCGCCTTGCCCAGCGTGCTCTTCTCCTGCACGTCCTTGTCGAACACTTGGCACGGCGCGCCGTTGAAGGACGGCCAGTTCGCCGGATCGGCGCCGTATTGCACGATGCACGCGGCTTCGCCATAGCGATTCTGCGGCGGCTGACTGCCCTGCGAGGAATACCCGTTGGCGAAACCGAAGAAGCCCTTCAGCGCGTTGTCGGCACGGAAGTGGCGGAGACCGACGGTACCGGTGAGCTTGTCGGTGAAATCGAACGCGAGTTCGCCGAAGACCGCCTCGTCGTGATCCTTGCGTTCCTGCTGCGTCAACCAGATGGTGTCTTCCCAGCCGCGCACGGACAACGAAGAAGCCAGGTTGTCGATGCGGTAACGCTGTTCGATATCGTGCGACTGGTCCATCCAGAACAGACCGGCGACGAAGCGCAGACGCTGATCCTGCGGCGATGCGATACGCAGTTCGTGACTGGTCTTCTTGTAACCATCGACACCCTGGATGTACTGCGCCGGATTCACCAGATCGCCGCTGTCGTCGTAGAAATACGCGCCGTAGCCGAACAGGGTGTCGTACCAGAAGCCATAGTCGCTGTAGTCGGTTTCGGTATCGACATCGCGCTTGAGGTGGGCAAAGGCGTAGGTCAGGTCGAAATTGCCGATCTTGCCCTGCACGGTCAGCGCAGCCTGCGCCCAGCGGTCATTGCCGGACTCGGCGTAGGCGTGGCTGATCTCGCGCTTGCCGACGGTGTCGTCGTAGGCGAAGTTGCCGTTGACCTTCTGGCGCTGGCCCATGATGGTAGGCGTGATCGTCCAGTTGTCGTTGAGGTCGACCTTCAACGCGAGACGCGCGCCGACCGTATCGACGTCGTTGTAGTTGTCCTCGACACGATCGGCATTGTTCTGGGTGATGCCCGAGGTGGGATACGTGCGTTCGCCGAATACGTTGTCGATCCAGCCGGCATCCTTCTTCTGCCAGCCGACGAGACGGATCGCGGTGTTCTGCGAGATCGGCACATTGACGAAACCTTCGGCGACATGGCCGAAACCGCCGCCGTCGACGGCGTTCACTTCGAGGCCGTAACCGGCGGAAAAACCCGCTGTATCGGGCTTGCGCGTGATCATGCGCAGGGTGCCGGACTCGGAACTGGCGCCGTACAGCGTGCCCTGCGGGCCGGACAGCGCTTCGACGCGCTCGATGTCGTAGACGTGCAGATCCAGCGCGCCCTGGATGGTGGTGATCGGCTGCTCGTCGAGATAGATACCGACGCTGGGCAAGGGGCCGGAGTGGTTGCCGTCGCCACCGCTGGCCACGCCGCGCATGTAGACCTGGCCGAAGCCCGGGCCGTTGGGCGAGATGGAGACGCTGGGCAGCAGCTTCGCGTAATCCTCGAAATCGTTGACCTGCATTTCATCGAGCTGCTGCGCGCCGATCACATTCATGCTGATCGGTACGTCCTGCAGGTTCTCGGTGCGCTTCTGCGCTGTGACGGTGATCGTCTCCAGCGCTGGTGCGCTGTCTCCGGTCTGCGGGTCCTGGGCGATCGCCGCGCCGGCGAACGCCATACTGCCGAATACGGCATAGATCGCTGCGGTCAGCGGCATTCTTGCCAGCGTGGCCGATCGGCGATTTGCGGAACATCGGTGATTCGACTGGTCTTTCTGACGCATTTCTCTCTCCCCGGGTTGTGGAACAGCGGTAACGATCGATGGACGCGCAGCGAAGCGCAATATGGGACTCATCCTTCGCCCACGAATTCTGGAACGTCCGGATAGGCATCGAGCACCGGCCCCAGGGCCGTCTTGAGCGGATCGAGCCACGTCGAATAATGCCGCCACTGGTCGATACCGTCGCGATTGATCGGGCGGCGCACCTGCTCGGAACTGGCGGTGCGAACCGGCCGGTCGTTCTCGAAGAATCGCAGGCAGCCCTCCTCGAATGGCAGGCCGCAATAATCGAGCAGGCGGCGCACCTCGCTTTCGGTGTCTTCGACCATGCGTTCGTAGATCACCCGGTGCACACGGCCCGGCAGCACCGCATCGAAATGCGCCATCAGTTCCACGTAATCGCGGTAATAACGGCCGAGATCGTCGAGGCTGTAGCTGAAACTCTGGCCGCGCGCGAAATGCTGCTTGAACCCGGAAAAACAGCAGGCCAGGGGATGGCGCCGCGCGTCGATGATCTTCGCGTTCGGCAGCATCAGCTGGATCAGCCCCAGGTGCAGGAAATTGTTCGGCATCTTGTCGATGAACAGCGGCGCGCCGGTCTTGCGCTGCACACGGGTGCGGTCGAGGAACTGATGGCCGAGTTCCGCGAACTTCTCCTTTGGCAACCCGGCAAGGACATCGTGGTAGCTGGCCGTACCGTCGCTGCCGCGGCGCAGCGCGCGGGTCATGGCGATGATTTCCGGCAGCTCCATCGTGCCTTCGACGGCGGAATGGCTCGACAGTATCTGTTCGATCAGGGTCGAGCCCGAGCGCGGCAGACCGACGATGAAGATCGGATCGGGCGCGGGATCGCCGCAGCCTTCGCGTTCGGCGAAGAACTCGCGGGTATAGACGCGCTTGGCATGGACAACGCGGGCTGTGGTGTCGCCGGCTCGATAGGGCACGATCTCCAGTCGAAGACGGTTGCCCTCGGCGTAATGCGCGAAGGACTCCGCGTATTCGGCGCGGTCTTCCAGCGCTTTGCCGAGGCTGAACTCGAAATGCAGGCGGTGTTCGGTTTCCAGATCATCGCGCTGCAGTTGCACGCGCATCGTCGCGATGTCGGCATCGTCGAAACGGATGGTCTTGAGGTTGGCCAGACTCCACCAGGCCTCGCCGAACTCCGGTTCTTCCTCCACGCAGTGCCGATAGGCCGCGATGGCGTCGGCCTGCCGGCCTTCGGTCTTGAGCGCGTGGCCAAAACTCAGCCAGACCCGCGCGTTGTGCGGGTATTCGCGCAGCAGACCCTCGTACAGCTCGATGCCGCGGGCATACTCGCCCAGCCGGCACAGCACCGCCGCTTTCAGCGTGCGTGCGCCGGCATTGGCCGGATCCTCGCGCAGCAGCAGCTCAAGCTGCTCCAGCGCCTTCGACGCCTGCTGTTCCCGATGCAGCACCACCGCGAAATGCTGGCGCGCTTCACGGAACCCGGGCGCCAACTCCAGACAGCGCTCGAACAGTCGCAGTGCCTCCGGATTGCGGCCGACGCGCACCGCCAGTTCGCCCAGCATACGGATCGCGACCACGTCGGTGGGATGCTGTTTGAGCCAGGCCCTCAGCATGCCCTCCGCTTCAGGCAGGCGATTGGCGTTCAGTGCCTCGGCCGCCTGCAGCAGGTTGGGGTCGCGCACCGAGTAGCGGATATAGCCGGCATAGGCCTCGTCGGCGTCTTTCTGTCTGCCGACCGCGCGCTGCAGATCGGCCAGTGCCAGCCAGACCTGCGGCAGGGCCGGATTGAGCGACAGCGCGCGCTGCAGCGTCGCGATCGCCTCCTCGACTTGTCCAGTGCGCGCCAAGGCCATGGCGTATTCGTAATGGACCCGCGGCATTCCCGCCTGAGTACGGGCCAGCGGGGCGAGTAATTCGATCGCCCGCTCCTGGCGACCGCAGAGTCGATGCGAGATACCGAGGATCATCAGCGCGACCGGATGGTCGCGAGACACCCGCAGGATCTCGTTGGCCTGTTGCCCCGCGAGCTCGGGATCGCTGCCGAGCAGGTGCGAGGCGTGGCTCAGGGCGGTATCGAGACTGGCGGTGGCTTCGGACAAAAGGAGTCTGCTTCTGGGGTACGGAAGAAAGGGTTCGGGAGGATCGGCCCGTCCGTTCCCGACGCGGCTCGACCGACAATCTACGCTGGCGGCGTTCGCGACGTCCAGCGGTGCCCGCTCGCACCGATATCCGCTGCGTTAGGATGCCGGGATGACCGAAAACCGCGACGACGACGCCCCGATCCGACCCTACGACAAGCCCGCCGGCGGCTGGGATGCCTTGAAATCCTCCTGGCAGGCGCTGCGCCAGCAGGATGCGGTGCTGCGCGGCCCCGGCACGTTGTTGCGTACCAATCAGCCCACCGGCTTCGACTGCCCGGGTTGCGCCTGGCCCGACCGCAACCCGCATTCCACCTTCGAATTCTGCGAAAACGGAGTGAAGGCGGTCGCCAACGAATCCACCTCGAAACGGGTCACCGCTGCGTTCTTCGCCGAACACAGCATCGCCTGGTTAGCGGAGCAGACCGACGAATTCCTCGAAGCCCAGGGCCGGCTGACCGAGCCCATGGCCTATGACGCCGCCAGCGACCGCTACGTGCCGATCGGCTGGGACGCGGCGTTCGCGCGGATCGCCGAAAGTCTGAACGCCCTCGACTCGCCCGACGAGGCGATCTTCTACACCTCGGGCCGCACCTCGAACGAAGCGGCATTCCTCTACCAGTTGTTCATCCGCGCCTATGGCACCAACAACCTGCCGGACTGCTCGAACATGTGCCACGAGCCCTCGGGCGTGGCGATGAACGAGCAGATCGGCAGCGGCAAGGGCTCGGTCACGCTGGACGATTTCGAGCTGGCCGATGCGATCTTCGTCTTCGGCCAGAACCCGGGCACCAACCACCCGCGGATGCTTGGCGAACTGCGCCGTGCGGCGAAACGAGGCTGCAGGATCGTCGTGTTCAATCCGCTGCGCGAACGCGGGCTGGAACGCTTCACCGACCCGCAATCGCCTGCGGAAATGCTCTCCGGCGGCTCGACCGCCATCGCTTCGCATTATTTTCAGCCGAAGATCGGCGGCGATCTGGCCGTCGCGACGGGGATCGCGAAAATCCTCGTCGAACGCGCCGACAGCGAAAGCGACCCGCATGCGCTCGATGCGGCATTCATCGCCGCCAATACGCATGGCTACGATGCGTTCGCCGATGGCGTGCGCGATGCTGACTGGGCCGACATCGAACGCGAATCGGGGCTGACGCGCGCGCAACTGGAGCAGGCGGCGCAGGTCTATCTCGACAGCAACGCGACCATCCTGTGCTGGGGCATGGGCATCACCCAGCACCGGCGCAGCGTCGCTACCATCCAGATGCTGACCAATCTGCTGTTGATGCGCGGCAACATCGGCAAACCCGGCGCCGGGCCCTGCCCCGTGCGCGGACATTCCAACGTGCAGGGCGACCGCACGATGGGCATCTACGAAAAACCCTCGCCCGCGTTTCTCGAACGCCTCGGCGCGGAGTTCGGTTTCGAGCCGCCGCAGGCGCACGGCTTCGACACCATCGCCGCGATCGAGGCGATGCGCGACGGCCACGGCAAGGTGTTCTTCGCGATGGGCGGCAATTTCGCCGCAGCCACGCCCGACAGCGAAGTCGTCTACACCGCGCTGCGCAACTGCGCGCTGACCGTACAGGTCAGCACCAAACTCAACCGCTCGCATGTGGTGCACGGCCGCGCGGCGCTGATCCTGCCCTGCCTCGGCCGCACCGAGATCGACGTGCAAGCTGGCGGACCGCAGGCGGTGACGGTGGAAGATTCGATGAGCATGGTGCATCTGTCGTCGGGCATGAACGCGCCCGCGTCCGGGCATCTGATGTCGGAACCGGCGATCGTCGCGCGGCTAGCGGCGACGACATTGCCGCACAGCGCGATCCCGTGGCTGTCGATGATCGAAGACTACGACCGCATCCGCGAACGCATCGCGAAAGTGATTCCGGGCTTCGAGGATTTCAATGCGCGGGTGCGTCATCCGGGCGGGTTCCATCTGCATCATCCGGCACGCGATCGTGTGTTTCCGACGCCATCGGGCAAGGCGCGGTTTTTTGCGCATCCACTGGTGGAAGAGCGCCCCTCATCCGCCCTTCGGGCACCTTCTCCCCGCATGCGGGGAGAAGGAAGCGCGAGCGCAACAAGCGCGGGTGAGGCACAGACTCATGTTCTTCCTTCTCCCCGCGTGCGGGGAGAAGGTGCCCGAAGCGCGGGTGAGGCACAGACTCATTTTCTCCCTTCGCCCCGTACGCGGGGAGAAGGTGCCCGAAGGGCGGATGAGGGGCCGCTTCTGCAACTCATGACCATCCGCTCGCACGACCAGTACAACACCACGGTCTACAGCAGCAACGACCGCTATCGCGGCGTGCATGGACTGCGCCGGGTGTGCTTCATCTCGCAAATCGATCTCGATGCGTTTGGCTTCAAGGACGGCGACGCGATCGATCTGGTGTCGGTCTGGGACGATGGCGAGCGGGTCGCGCGCGCCTTCCGGCTGGTCGAATACGACATCCCTGCAGGCTGTCTGGCCAGCTATTTTCCCGAAACGAACGCGCTGGTGCCGCTCGGCAGCCATGCCGAACGCGCGCGGACGCCGGCCTCCAAATCGATTCCCGTCTATCTGCGCCGCGCAACGGACGCTACGCCGCCATGAGCGAGGACGCGGCGCTCGCTCTGCTGCAATTGCTTGCGCAGAATGAAGACATCTCGCTGCCGCGCGCGGCGAAGCGTCTGTCGCTGAGTAGCAGCGAACTGCAGCGGCTGCTGGTCGCGCTGGGCGACGATCCGCGTTTCGACGGCCTCGATCTTGTACGTCAGGATCGCGAAGGCGAACGCGTGCTGCTGCGGCTGACCGAACGCGGCCGTGCGCTGTGCGGACGCGCAGCATGAGCGCCGGCCTGCGCACGCGCGAAGCGCTGCACGTCGCCGATGGTGCGGGCACGGTGCGCGAAGAATGGGTGATCGAGGAAACCCCGGTCGCTCTGCTTTACAACGGCCTGTCGTTCGCGGTGATGATGACCACGCCTGCGGATCTGGAGGATTTCGCGCTCGGCTTCGCGATCTGCGAGGGCATCGTCGCGGGCGCGGACGAATTCTCGCTGGTCGATATCGTGCACAGCGAGCACGGGATCGCGCTGCACGCGGCGATCCCCCAGTCGCGCTTCGATGCGATCGAACACCGCCAGCGCACGCTGGAAGGCCGCAGCGGCTGCGGGCTGTGCGGCACATCGAGTCTGCAGGCCGCAGTCCAGCCTGTGCGCATCGTCGGCACGGGTCCACGCTTGTCGGCGGCGCAGATCCATGCGGGACTCGCGTGCCTGTCGCAACAACAACCCTTGAACGCCCGCAGTGGCGGCGTGCATGCGGCGGGATTCATTCAAAACGACCATCTCCTCGTTCGCGAGGATGTCGGCCGTCACAACGCACTCGACAAACTGGTCGGTGCGATGCTGCGCGCGTCGCCATCCGCCGATCCGGACACCGGCTTCCTCGCCATCACCTCGCGCGCGTCGTACGAAATCGTGCACAAGGCCGCGAACGCAGGCATCGCCGTGATCGCCGCGATGTCGGCGCCGACCGATCTGGCGATCCGCCAGGCCGAGGCGGCCGGGATCACTTTGATCGCATTCGCCCGCGACGAGCGGATGAATGTGTACAGCGGGCGCGAGCGGCTGCGCTGAGCGTATCCAATGCACCGTCGTCCCGGCGCAAGCCGGGATCCAGCTTTTGATTGGATGCTGCGCCTGAAAGCTGAAGGCTGGGTCCCGGCTTAAGCCGGGATGACGCCCCTCAAGGGTTCCGCGCTTCCGAACCCCGACACACGCCACCGACGTGCCTCCGGCACCTTTCCGGCCTATCCTTGTCGCCTTCGTTCAGCCGGACACTCGACATGCGTCTCACGCCACTCGCCATCGCATTGCTGACCGCGACCCTCGCCGCCTGCAGCGGCACGAACACCGGCGCCCCCGCCGAACCCGCCGCGAAGGATGCCGCCATGACGACCACTGACGCCGCCGTCGACGCCAGATTCGCCGATCTCAGCAAGCGCTGGCTCGACGGTTGGCTGAAGCTCAACCCGATCAATGCGACCCAGCAGGGCGACCATCGCTTCGACGCCGAGATCGACGACCTCAGCGCTGCTGGCCGCACGCAATACGTCGATTTTTCCAAAAAAATGCTGGCCGAGCTGGATGCGATCGACGCGACCAAGCTCTCACGCGAGAACCAGCTCGACGCCGCGATCCTGCGTAACCAGATCCAGTCCGATATCTGGGGCATGGATACGCTGCAGGCCTGGGCCTGGGATCCGCAGGTCTACGGCGGACTGGCCGGCGGCGCGATCTACAACCTGATGGCGCGCGAATTCGCGCCGCTGCCGGAGCGTCTGAAGTCGGCGACCGCGCGCATGGAAAAACTGCCGTCGCTGTTCGCGCAGATGCGCGAGAACATCGATCCCTCGCGCGTCCCGAAGATCCACGCCGAAACCGTCGCCAAGCAGAACGGCGGCGTGATCTCGCTGGTCGAACAGTTCATCGTCCCCAATGCCGGTCAACTGCAGGGCGAGGATCGCAAACGCCTCGACGCGGCCATCGAAGGGCTGCGCAAGGCGGTGGCCGAACACCAGCTGTGGCTCGACAAGACCCTGGTCCCGAACGCCAAGGGCGATTTCCGCATCGGCCAGAAGCTCTACGACGAAAAACTGAAATTCGCGCTGATGTCGTCGCTGTCGCGGGACGAGATCAAGCAGCGTGCGGAAGCCGAACTGACCCGCGTGCGTGGCGAGATGTACAAAATCTCGCAGCAGGTCCTGAAGGACACACCGAACGCGCCGGCGCTGCCCGACAGCCCGGACGACGCGCAGCAGCAGAAAGCGATCGAGACCGCGCTGGAACTGGCCTACGCCGACAAGCCCAAGCGCGATGCGGTGGTCGAAACCGCGAAACGGACGCTGGCGCAAGCCACCGAATTCACCCGCGCCAAGGATCTGGTGACGGTGCCGGACGATCCGGTCGAAGTGATCCTGATGCCGGAATTCCAGCGTGGCGTGGCGGTGGCCTATTGCGATTCGCCCGGCCCGCTCGACAAGGGGCTGAAGACCTACTACGCGATTTCGCCGATCCCCGACGACTGGACCGACAAGCAGACCGATTCCTTCCTGCGCGAATACAACACGCGCATGTTGCATCTGCTGTCGATCCACGAAGCGATGCCCGGGCACTATCTGGAAGGCGCGCATTCCGCGCGGCATCCGTCGACGCTGCGCGGCGTGTTGCGCTCCGGCATGTTCGCCGAAGGCTGGGCGGTCTACACCGAAACGCTGATGATGGAATCCGGCTATCTCGACAACGATCCGCTGTTCCATCTGATGCGCTACAAGTTCTATCTGCGCGCGGTGGCCAACGCGATCCTGGACCAGGGCGTGCATGTCGACGGCTGGAGCAAGGAACAGGCGATGGCGTTGATGGTCGGACGCACCTTCCAGCAGGAGCGCGAAGCCGAAGGCAAATGGGTCCGCGCCCAATTGGGCAGCGCGCAGCTGCCGACCTATTTCGTCGGCGTGCAGGAGCACTTCGACCTGCGCAAGGCGATGGAACAGAAGCTCGGCAAGGACTTCAAGCTCAAGGCCTACCACGACCAGGTCCTGTCCTACGGCGCGCCGCCGGTGCGCTTCGTGCGGGCGATGATGCTGAACGAGAGCATCCGCTGATCCGTTGAGCCTCGGCGCTGGTGCCCCTCCGGGGGCGTCCAGCTGCCCGATCCGCCAGCTTGGCCCTTCCTTTCCGGGCCGCTATGCTCTGCAGGTCCGCCCAAGGCTCGGATGGCCGTTGTTTGAGGGGATGCCCGACGGGCAGGCATCCGATCCGGGCTCCATCCGCCGGAATCTATCCGAGGGAGTAAACCGTGTGAGCATTTTCGATTCGGTCAAGCGATGGCGGGACACGATCCGCGGTCGCGACACCACTGTTGCCCCTGCGCCGATGCCTGCCCCGGCACCGCTGCCGCCGCAACGCCTGCCGACACCCGAGGAATTGGATGCGCTGGCCGATGCCGCCACGCCCGAGGTGCTGGTCGAGGCTGCGCTGGCCCAGCCGATGACGGACGAAGTCTACGATGGCCCGGAACGCAGGGAAAAGCCGCGCAGCAACGTGCGCCCCGGCACCCGGGTGTTGATCGTGGACGATTCGACGACCATCGTCGCAGTCCTGCGCAAGATGCTGCAGCAGAACGGGTTCCAGACGCTCGAGGCCTACACCGCCGAAGACGCGCTGGAAATGACCCGCGACCTGACCCCCGACCTCATCTTCCTGGATATCGTGCTGCCGGGCATGGATGGATTCGCCGCCCTGCGCGCACTGCGTCGCCAACCGTCCACCAAACAGGTGCCGATCATCATGATCAGCGGCAATGTGCAGGCGACCGAGCAGTTCTACGTGCAGCGCATCGGCGCCGACGATTTCATGAAAAAGCCCTTTTCGCGCCCGGAAGTCTTCGCACGCATCGACCGTCTGCTCGACGAGGAAGGCGTGCCGAGACGGGCCTCGATGGTCGGTGTCGCGATGACGGTGCCGGCCGAGTGATCGCGCGCCGGCCGGTTACTTCACCGGCCGCTGGCTCAGCACGACACTGCCGAGAATCAAGGTGCCTGCGATCACCATCGTCATCGTCAGCGGCTCGTCCAACAGCAGCCACGCCCAGCCCACACCGAACAGCGGAACCAGATAGGTCGTGGTCGCAGCGCGGCTGGCGCCGATCCGTGCGATCAGCCGGTAATACATGACGAAGGCGATACCGGTGCAGAGCACACCGAGCGTGGCCACCGCACCCCACGATTTGGCAGACACCGCGTGCTGCGGCCACTGCGCGATCGCGAACGGCGCGGTCATCAGCGCCGCGCAGCTCAGCGTCGCCGCCGCCACCGCGGTCGCCGGCAAGCCGGCGAGATGGCGCTTGACCAGATTGCCGCCCACGCCGTACAGGAACGCCGCGAACGTACCGGCCGCTACCGGCAAACCGATGCTGGCGCCGGCGACCTTGCCGCTGGCGAGCACGATCACGCCCGCGAAGCCCGCGACCAGCGCCACGGTCCGGCGCGCACCGATCTTTTCGCCATAGAACAGGAAGGCCACCAGTGCCGCGAACAGCACCGCCATCGAATTGGTGATCGCACCGATGCCTGCGGGTGCACGCTGCGCGGCCCATGCGAACAGCGTGAACGGGATCGCCGAATTGATCGCGCCGATCAGCGCCAGTCGCGGCCACAGCCGGCGGTCGAACGCACGACGTTCGCGCCACAGGAACGGCAGCAGGATGACCGCGCCCAGCCCCAGCCGGATCGCGACCAGCGGCATCGCCCCGAATTCCGGCGCAGCCACGCGCATGAACATGAACGAGGCGCCCCAGATCGCGCCGAGCACACCGAGCTCAAGCGGCGTGATCCATGCCGGGGCGGTGCGCTCGTCGAGCACGGGAGAGGTGGTGACTGCGGTCATGGATGTTCCACGGAAGATGGGGAGGATCGGGCGCGATTCGGGCCGGGTGGCCGGTCGTTCAAGGCCTGTCGAAGTGCAGACGATGATCTGACGATGGCCTTGGCCGTCATTATCGAAGGCCGTAATCTCAAGACAAGCGCATACTTCGCGATACAGACGCGAATCAGATTTGAGGCTTGCCATGAGCTTGCGACCGGATTGGCTGCCGGCCCTGTCGGCGTTCGAAGCCGCTGCCCGCCACCAGAACTTCGCCCACGCCGCCGAGGAGCTGCACCTGACCGCCAGCGCGGTCAGCCATCACGTGCGCAAGCTCGAAACCCGACTCGGCGTCGCCCTGTTCCAGCGTCACGCCCGCGGCGTGACCCTCACCGCCGAGGGCCGCCGACTGGCCGACGCCGCCGGCAGCGCCCTGACCGATCTGGAAAGCGTGCTGCGCGGTCTGCGCGGCGCGCGCGAGGACCATGATCGCGTGCGCATTTCCACTCTGCATTCGCTGACCCATGCGTGGCTGATACCGAGGCTCCCGGTCTTCACCGCACTGCACCCGAAGATCAGCATCGCCATCGATACCGAGATCGCGCTCACCCGCTTCGACGACGGCGGCCCCGATCTCGCCATCCGCCATGGTCCCGGGCATTGGGCCGGCCTCACCTCGCACCACGTGATGGACGACGCGCTGTTTCCGGTGGCGAATGCGGACATCGCGAATCTTGTTTCGACGTCCGCCGACATCGCGATGCTGCCGCTGATCGCCGATCTCGCCCGCCAGGGTTGGCATGACTGGTTCCGCGCCGCCGATGTGCACGGCGTGCAGCTCGACGTGCGCCACACCTTCAGCGACAGCACCGATGCGCTGGAAGCCGCGGCACGCGGCCTCGGCGCGACACTGGCGCGGGAGAAGATCGCGACGCCGTGGCTTGACGACGGCCGTCTACGACGACTTCCGGGGCCGGTCCTGCCCACGCGCTGGAGTTATCACATCGTCTATCCATCGCACCGGCGCCTGCGTCCGGCGGCGCAGGCGTTCGTCGACTGGCTGCTGTCTGCGAGCGCGGAAGAACGCATGCGGCGATAATGCGCGACCTTCCAGACCGATCGCCGATGACCGCCACCACCGCCACCCGCACCGCCTGGCTGCAGATCCATTTCTGCGTGGTGTTGTGGGGTTTCACCGCGATCATCGGCAAACTGATCAGCCTGCCGGCGCTGCCGCTGGTGTGGTGGCGGATGCTGCTGGTCGTCGCACTGTTGATGCTGCTGCCGCGGGTCTGGCGCGGGCTGCGCGCGATGTCCGCGCGGCTGCGCTGGAGCTACGCGGGCGTGGGCGTGCTGGTCGCGCTGCATTGGCTGACCTTCTACGCCTCGATCAAGCTCTCGAATGCTTCGGTCGGCGCCACCTGCATGGCGCTGGCGACGGTGTTCACCGCCCTGATCGAACCGGTGATGACAGGCAAACGACTATCGAAGCGGGAAGTCGGACTCGGCATCGCGGTCATACCTGGCGTTGCGCTGGTCGCAGGCGGCGTGCCCGGCGACATGCTGATCGGCGTCGTGGTCGGCACGATCTCGGCCCTGTTCGTCGCCTGCTTCAGCTCACTCAACAAACGTCTGGTCGAGCACAGCGACGCCTTGTCGGTTACCGCACTGGAAATGGCCGCCGGCGTGGCAGCGATGACCGTGATCGCACCGCTCACCGGGCTGCTCTCGCCCGCGTTCGGCGGCGACCCGTTCGTGTTGCCCGATCTGCACGATGGCCTGTACCTGGTAACCCTGGCGGTGGTCTGCACGTTGCTGCCGTTCGCGCTGTCGCTGATGGCGCTGCGGCATCTCAGCGCGTTCGGATCGCAGCTTGCGATCAATCTGGAACCGGTCTACGCGATCGCGCTGGCGATCCTGCTGCTGGGCGAACAGCGCGAGCTCACACCACAGTTCTACCTTGGCGTGGCGATCATCCTCGGCGTGGTGCTGGTCTACCCGTTGCTGGTGCGACCGAAGAAGATCGAACACCCGGAGATTCTGGCCACCGGCGAATCCAGGGTCATCGGCGAATAACGACGGGAACATCGCCGCTGTGGCAGTCTAGGCACCCCCGCTCCCGCCGGCCGACAGCAGCCCCGCATGTATCTGGAGTACTACGGCCTCGAACAGGCGCCGTTCTCGATCACGCCCGACCCGCATTACGTGTTCCTCAGCGAACACCACCGGGACGCGCTGGCGCATCTGCTCTACGGCATCCGTCAGGGCGGTGGCGGCGGTTTCGTGCAGCTCACCGGCGAAGTCGGCACCGGCAAGACCACGCTCAGCCGGCTGCTGCTGAACCAGCTGCCGGAAAACACCCACGCCGCGCTGGTGCTGAATCCGCGGCTGGAACCGGCGGAACTGCTGCAGACCATCTGCGAGGAGCTGCGCCTGCCCATCGGCGGCAAGGCCAGTGCACCCGCCGCCGCGCCAGGTACAGGCACAGGCAAGCGCAAAAGCCGGGCCGCTGCGCCGAAGCCGCCCGGCGGCAAGGCGATGTTCGATGCGCTCAGCGCGTATCTGCTGGAGGCGTACGCGAAGGGCGACAAGGTCGTGCTGATCATCGACGAAGCGCAGAACCTGTCGACCGAGGCGCTGGAACAGGTCCGGCTGCTGACCAATCTCGAAACCGAAACCCAGAAGCTGCTGCAGATCATCCTGATCGGCCAGCCCGAACTGCGCGAAACCCTCGCCCGCCCGGAACTGCGCCAGCTCGCGCAGCGCATCACCGCGCGCTATCACCTGCGTCCGCTCGACGAAGCCGGCACCACGGCCTATCTGCGCCATCGGTTGAGTACCGCCGGCGCGGATCGCTTTCCGTTCTCGGCCGATGCCGTGCGCCGCGTGTACCAGCGCAGCGGCGGAGTGCCGCGCCTGATCAATGTGATCGCAGAGCGCGCGCTGCTCGGCGGTTACGCGCACGATCTGCTGACCATCGATGCGAAGACCGTCGACCGCGCCGCGAACGAAGCGTTGGCACCATCGGCACACGCAGACACGGAACCCGACCGCAAACCGCTGTTCATCGCCGCTGCGCTGATCGCCACCGTCGCGGTGATCGCATTTGCGCTGTCGGGCACGACACCGTCCGACACGTCGGTGTCGGGCGATGCGGTCGCGACGCCTGCTCCGGTCGCAACGCCCGCACCACCATCACCCGCACTCGATGGCGACGCACTGCTGCAACGTGTCCGCGCATCGTCGTCGACATCGCTGCGCGAGTGGCAGACGCTGATCGCAGTCTGGAAGGCGCCGGACGTCGTGCGTGCCATCGTGCCCGACGCCTGTCCGCCGCTGCCCGCACCCGGTTGGCGCTGCCTGCGCAGCCGCGCGAGTCTCGATCAACTGCTGCGATTCGACCGTCCGGTGCTGCTGCGTCTGCGCGCCGAGCCGCAGTCGGTCTGGGCATCGCTGCTGGGCGCCGATGCGGGGCGCGTGCGCATGTCGCTCGACGGCGCAGCGCTCGACGTCGACCGGGTCGCATTGGCCGCTGTGTGGAACGGCGAATATCTCGCGATCTGGCCCGCACCCGACGCCCTCGAAAGCAAATCCGGGGCAGGCGATGCCGTGGCTTCGGAATGGGCACGACGACAACTGCTCGCAACAGGCATCGACGCCCATGCGCTCGACACGCAAGGGTTGAACACCGCGTTGCGCGCATTTCAGGCGAAACAGGGGCTGCGCAGCGATGGCATCCTCGGCCCGGACACGCAGTTCGCGCTCTCGACGCGCGATCCCGGCCCGCATCTCGCCATGACGAAGGAGTGAGCGATGTCCTTCATCCTCGACGCCCTGCGCAAATCCGAAACCGCACGCCGCCGCAGCGAAGCGCCCGACCTGTTCGCGACGATGCCAGGCACAGTCGCACCCCCACCTGCGCGAATGCAGTGGCCGATCCTGACGATCGGCGCTGTCGGCGTGCTGTCGTTGTTCGCGGCGCTGTGGTTGTTCGCGCAGCGCACGCCTTCGCGAACGGCTGCCGACACCGCAGCAGATGCGACAGCGAGCACAGCTGAAACCACCGAATCCGTGTCGCCCGCAGCCACCGCGAGCGCGATACCGGAATCCGCACCGGACATCGCACCGGTCGAACCGGCGACAGCACCCGTGATCCAGTCACGGATTCAGCCACCGGATCCGGTGCAAACCGCACCCGCGCCGGCGATGCCTGTAATTCCGAGCCCACCGCGCGAACTGCCCGCGCCGCCGCCGACACCACCGCCGGCACCGGCCATGCCCGCTGGCGATGGGATCGTCGCGCTGGCCGATCTCGATCCGGAGGCGCGCAAACAATTGCCGCCGCTGAAACTCAGCATGCATCTGTGGAACGAAACGCCATCGCAGCGATTCGTGATCGTCGACGGGCAGCGGTTGAAGGAAGGCGACGTGCTGGGCGAGATCGTGATCGAACGGATCACCCGCGATGGCGCCGTGCTGTCGTGGCGCGGCAGCCGGTTGAAGATCGAACTTTGATGCGGATCAGACGAGGTCGTCGCAGTCGTAGCGGCGTATGAGATCCGGCAGGGTCTTGCCGGACTCGTCGCGGAACCGCTCGGCCAACGCCTCGACCTGCTGGATGCGATCGACGCGAAAATTACGGAAGTCCGCTCGCGATTCGCACCACGCCGCCAGCGTCCAGACATTGCCCCAGTAGAAACAGCCCAACGGCCGCACCACGCGGGTGCTGGCATCGTCCTTGAGATCGAGATAGTCGATGCGCAGTTTGGTCTTGCGGTCGGTGGCGTGCCGCAACTGTTGCAGACGTTCGCGGGTGGCGTGATCCGGGCCGACCTGCGGTGCATACACCGAGAGGCCTTCGGCAGCGGCGCGTTCGGCGGTCGGGAGAACCGCGAGGATTTTCGCCAGCGCATCCTCCGCATCGCGCGCAAGCCCGGTATCGATGCGCGGCTGCGCGATCCGCACGCATGCCACCAGCGCCTGCGCTTCCTGGGTGGTGAACATCAGCGGGGGCAGATCGAAGCCACGGCGCATGCGATAGCCGACGCCGGCCTCACCCTCGATCGGCACGCCCTGGGCCTGCAGCGCGGCGACATCGCGATAGACCGAACGCTGCGAGACTTCGAGGCGATCGGCAAGAAACGCGGCCGTCGTGAGCCGACGGCCGCGGATGAGTTGCACGATCTGGAACAGACGGTCGGCGCGGCGCATGGCGTCAGGCGTGGGATCGGTCGTTGTCGACAGCGCATCCTGACATGCCCGAAGCGGACATGTTCAGGCCAGCGCGTGCAGACCGACGCGGTTGCCTTCACTGTCGGCGATGTGGGCGAAGCAGCCCATGCCTTCGGGCAGTTCCGTGCGCGGCAGCGTCACTTTTCCGCCTGCGGCTTCCGCGCGCGCCAGCGCCGCATCCAGCGACGGCTCGGCGTTGAGGTAGACGACGGCGCCCTCCTGCGAAGGCTGCGGACCGTGGGCACTGGCGAACAGGCATCCACCCACGCCGGGTTTGTTGTACGGAAACACCGCGAGGGTCGTCGCCGGCCCCGCCTGTTCGCGATGCAGCGACGTATCGAATACGGCTTCGTAGAAACGCTGCGCGCGGTCCAGATCGCGAACCGGAATCTCGAACCAGTTGACGGCGTTGTGTCGGGCGTGTTGCATGCGGCCTCCTCGGGCTGCGGAACGGGAGTCCGCATGCTGCGCGCGGGCTGCTGACAACGAGTGTCAGCAGCCCGCGCACGGATCATTCGCCCATGTAGCAGCAGTTGAGCTTGTTGCCGTCGAGGTCGCGGAAATAAGCGGCGTAGAAGCCCGGCGAGCGCTGGCCCGGCGCGCCTTCGTCGGTGCCGCCGAGTTCGAGCGCCTTGGCATAGACGCGATCGACCTGTTCGCGGCTGGTCGCATTCAGCGCCACCATCACGCCATTGCCGACGGTCGCCGGATTCTTGTCGAACGGATAGGTGATGCCCAAGCCGGCGCCATCCTGGGAATTGCCCCAGGCGATGTAATAGTCGGGTTCTTCCATGAAGCGTTTCGCGCCGAGTTCGGCGAGCACTTCATCGTAGAAAGCGGCTGCGCGGGCAAGATCTTTGGTGCCGAGCGTGGTGTAGGCGAGCATGCGCGTGTCCTGTGGAATGGGAGGCGGTAGCGTCCTCGAACGCTACTGACAACGCATGTCAGCAGCGTTCGGGACAGGGAGTATGCTACGCCCGACTTCACCGTCGGCGAAACCGTTCGACGCCTCCAGGAACACCGTATGCCAACACTCCATTTCGAGCTCGACCGCGAGTACGTCGAGCTGAATCAACTGCTGAAACTCACCGGCGTCTGCGACAGCGGTGGCGCCGGCAAACATCTGGTCGCCACTGGCGCGGTGCGCGTGGATGGCGTGGTGGAACTGCGCAAGACCTGCAAGATCCGCAGCGGCCAGACCGTCAGCATCGCGGATGTCCATATCCACGTCGAAGGTCTCTGCTGAAGCGCATCAGCGTGCGCGCAATCCCCGCTCGTACCAGTTGCGGCTGCTGTTGACGATCTTCACGACCGACAGCATGACCGGCACTTCGATCAACACACCCACGACGGTCGCCAATGCTGCGCCCGACTGCACTCCGAACAGACTGATAGCCGCAGCGACCGCAAGCTCGAAGAAGTTGCTCGCCGCGATCAGCGAAGACGGACCCGCGACGCAGTGCTCGACACCCAGCTTGCGGTTCAACCAGTAGGCAAGCGCGGAATTGAAGTAGACCTGGATCAGGATCGGCACCGCCAGCATCGCGATGATCAGCGGCTTGCGGACGATCTGTTCGCCCTGGAAGCCGAACAGCAGCACCAGCGTCAACAGCAATGCCGCCAGGGACGCAGGCTGCATGACCGCGAGCGCGGCCTTCAGGCTGGAGGCGCCGCGACGCAGCAAGCCATGACGCAATACCGCCGCGATCAGGATCGGAACGACGATGTACAGACCAACGGAAAGCGCGAGCGTGTCCCACGGCACGGCAATCGAGGAAATGCCCAACAGCAGCGCAACGATCGGTGCGAATGCGAAGACCATGATCACATCGTTGATCGCCACCTGACTGAGCGTGAAGTTCGGTTCTCCGTCGCATAGATTGCTCCACACGAATACCATCGCCGTACAGGGCGCGGCGGCCAACAGCACGAGTCCTGCGATATAGGAATCGATCTGGTCCGATGGAAGATACGCAACGAATACGTGGCGCAGGAAAAAACCGCCCAACAGCGCCATCGACAGCGGCTTGACCAGCCAATTGATCGACAAAGTCACGCCGATGCCTTTCCAGTGCGCGCCGATTTTTCGCATCGCGCCATAGTCGATCTTCACCAGCATCGGGATGATCATCACCCAGATCAACCCGGCGATCGGGAAATTGACGTTGGCCATTTCGAGTGCTGCGATCCGCTCGAAATGGCCGGGCATCCAGTGCCCCAGCAAGGTTCCGACCGCGATGCACAGCGCGACCCACAGCGTCAGATAGCGCTCGAAAGTGCCGATTTTCGGCTTCCTCGACGCAATCTCTGGAATATCAGCTTCGACTTCAGACTTCATCCGACGATCGTCCCGATTTCGCGGATCTTCTGTTCGGCGACAAGGCGGTCGAGTTTCCCGATCGGCAGCGCGACCAGCAGTTCCGTACGGCGGCGCAATTCGGCGAACGCCTTCATGTAGGCGTGACGCCGGGTACCTTCGTCGCCCTCGACGGCCGCCGGATCGTCCACGCCCCAATGTGCGGTCATCGGCGTACCGAACCACACCGGGCAGGTTTCGCCGGCAGCGTTGTCGCAGACAGTGATGATCAGATCCATCTCCGGCGCTCCAGGCACAGCGAACTCGTCCCAGGACTTGCTGCGCAGTCGCGTGGTGTCGTAGCCGAGTTTCGCGGCCAGTTCGGCCGCCATCGGCTGCACGGCGCCACTGGGTTTGCTGCCCGCGCTGTACGCACGGAAACGGCCTTTGCCGAGTACGTTGAGCAGCGCTTCGGCCATCACGCTGCGCGCGGAGTTGCCGGTGCACAGCACAAGGATGTTGTAGATGCGTTCGTTCATGGACATGTCCTCAGTTCCGCGCATCGCCGCAACCGGCGATGGCGCAGCCTGCGTTCTTGACCGCCTGCTTCACCGGACCGCAGCACGACGCATCGGCCGGGCGATCCGGTTTCGGTGCGCAACACACGCCCTGCGGCGTGGTGTCGTCGCAACAGGCATCGCTCTTGGCTTGCGTCGCTCCGCTGAGCGCTTTGAGATCGACCCCGCGCGCGGAGCTGAGCTCGCAGCTGTCCTTGGTTCCGTGATAACTCGCGATCCGGCCGACGGTGTGGAAGGTTTCCCAGCGCGTGCCCTGCGGGTCCTCGGTCCAGAATTTGTCCGAACGCGCATGGCAGCATTCGGCACCGGCTTCGGGCACCACCGCCTGTCCGGCGGCGTCCAAGCGCGCACCCAATTCGCTCAGTTCTTCGGCGTTCTCGGCCTGGATGCCGAGGTGATCGATGCCGGGCGTGCCGCTGCGGGTGGAGATCGCGAAATTCACGCGCGGATCCTCGAGCATCCATTTCGCGTATTCGCGTTCATGCACGCTCGGTGCGGCTGCGAACAGGGTGGAATAGAAACCGACGCTTTCTTCGATATCGCGAACGGAGACATGCACATGGAAACGCTTCATCGCTGATTCCTCGGAACTTTTTGGGAGGGGGGACGCCTCATCTGTCTCGGCGCAACAACCTGGGATGGCCGGAGTTCAGGTGGTCTCGAACTACATTTCCATAATTATGGAAATGTAGAAGAAGATCAACCCAGACATCCAGATCGCCGACGAACGGTCAAGGTCTCAGGCGATCATCAGATCCTGATCGGCCCGGCAGAACGCATCGTGCAGTTGTTGCACTGCTTCGGCAGCAGGGTCGGCAGGCACATTCCCCAGCTTCTCGATGGACCGGCAGGCCGCGTAGGCCTTCGCTTCGCGCTCGTAGACCTCGATCCATTGGCGACGGGCGGGCAGTTCAGCGTGTTCGGGCCGCCAGACCGCCGAATACGGGGGGTGCATCCGCTGCAGGCCCATGCGCCACGGCTTGGGGCTGATCCGCGCGCGGAAACAATTCTGGTTGAAACACATCCGTGCGTACATCGGATCGACGCCGAGCGCGTCGAAGCACGCCTTGACCTCGGGTTCGCGCGGATCGAACAGGCGATGCAAGGCCAGCAGACGTAGACCCGCGGGTGTGCGATAGACGCGCACGCACCAGCCCGGATGCGCAGCCACAAAACGGCGCACGCGCCGGATCGCCACCTGCTCGTGACCGCCCCGCAACGCCGCGGACATCCTGCGCAACACGCTGGGCAAAGGTACCCCCAGCAACGATGCGAAGAATGCGACGATCAGCGAAGGGGCGACGGAAAAATGCAGGCCCGCGTTCATCGCGATGGCGATCGCCACAAATACGAAAATCATCGAGGCCAATACATGGCGCGGACGACTGTGCGCAGCGAAATCGATATCGGCGAACAGCACGTTCGGCGTATTCAGACAAAGCGCACCATAACCGTTGCGGGTGATCACGGTATCGCCCGCGCGATCGACGATCTCCTCGCGGATCGGCATGCCTTCCGCACCGTTGTAGGCGACGCGGCGCTCGCGTCGCGGCAGCTTTTCGCCCGCCAGCAGGCGATCCATGGCCTCGCGGGCGCGAGCTTCCGCATGCGCCTGCGCCTCGGCTTCGCTCACATCCGACCAGCCGAACCGCCGCGCCGTGACCTGACGCTTGCGCTCGCGATGCTGCAGGCGGGCTTCGGCCCAGTATTTCGGGATGATCATGATCGACTCCCCTGCGGCGCGTCAGCGACCGCTGATAGCCATGCGCTGAAACCCGGGGCTGCGACGGCACCGCGCATCGATCCGGGATTCCCCATGCTGCGGCTCCGCATTCCCCTTGGACTGCGGCTATCGAACATCAGTCACGACGCGATGGCAATACCGCTGCGATACCGCCGGACGAGCAGGCGTATCCAAGGCCGTCAGGCCCGGGCGCGTCTCGGAAAGCCCACCAGACGCTGCAGATCCTCATCCCACAGTTTCAGCCGTGCGCAACGCAGGCTGGACCAGAAGGTGAGCTTGGGCGCCGTTTGCAGCACCGGGCTGGATTCGTAGGCTTCGCGCAGACGATAGTTGGGAATGCGGCTGGCGAGGTGGTGGATGTGGTGGTAGGCGATATTGCCGGTGAACCAGTGCACGACCCGCGGCAGGTCGTAGAACGAGCTGCCGGAGACAGCCGCGTCCAGAGAATTCCACTGCTCGCCGCGCGCCCAGTACGCACCTTCGAAGGTGTGCTGGACATAGAACAACCACACGCCCGCGGCACCGGCGATGAGGACCACCGGAAGATGCACGAGCAGCGCGATATGCCAGCCGACCGTCCACCACATCGCGACGAACACCACCGCGAGCATCAGGTCGTTGAGCAGGACGCTCATCCACTCCCGCTTCCACGTGAACGGCATGTCGAACGGGAAGCGGTGCTTGATCACGAACTGGTACAGCGGGCCGATGCCCAGCAATACCGGCGTACTGCGATAGAAACGATAGGCGAAGCGACCGAACCACGAGCGCTGACGGTACTCGGCGACAGTCAGGGTTTCGATGTCGCCGACTTCGCGCCGATCGAGATTGCCCGACGTGCCGTGGTGGATGGCATGGGTCTTCTTCCAGTAGCCGTAAGGAAACAGCGTGACCACGCCGAGACAGCGGCCGACCATGTCGTTGGCGCGCTGGCTGGCGAAGAACGACCCATGTCCGCAGTCGTGCTGGATGATGAACGTGCGCACATACAAACCTGCGGTCGGCAATGACAGAAGCAGCGTCCACAGGTAATTCCACTCATCGATCACGCTCCAGGCCATGAGGCCCCACAGCGCGGCGAATGGCACCAGCGTATTGAGAAGTTGCCACACGGCACGGCTGGCGATGGGTTCGGCGAACTGCGCGCAGCGCTGGCGCAGTTGCGACGCATGGAGTTTGGCAGCGGACACTGCGGTCGCGGGCTCGGTCACGCGGTTGACTCCTGAGGTGATGACCCATTGTGTGGGCGCCGGGCCGGCATCGCAATGCGTGCGCAGGCGTATGGTGCGCAACAGGTCACGATCCGTTGTGCTCGATCACACCTTGGGCTTCGGGCGGTCGCCCGGCAGCGGCCCCTTTCGATGTGGTTTTGCCGGTGGTTTGCCGCCATGCGGCTTGCCGGCGGCGTGAGGCGGCTTGCCTGCATGCGGTTTGAAGCTGCGTGGCCTCGGCGCATGGTCGCCGCCTTCGCCGCCGCCTCCATGACCTGGACTGCCCACCTCATCGAGCCGCTGCAGGCGCAACGGTTGTCCGGACACGCGCACTTTCTTCAGGTGCATCAACAGCGGCTTGGGCATGCCTTCGGGCAGGTCCAGAATCGAGTGGTCGTCGTGGATATCGATGCGGCCGATGTATTTGCTGTCGAGCTCGGCCTCGTTGGCGATCGCGCCGACGATGTTGCCCGGCTTCACGCCGTGCATGTGTCCGACTTCGATGCGATACGTCTCCATACCCGGCTCGGGAGCGGAACGCGGCGCGAAGTCTTTCTTCGGCGCGAACTCGCGGCGTTCCTGCATCGGGCGCGGCTCGCGCTGCGGGCGATCACCACGATCGCTGCGATCGCCACGGTCGTTCCGGTCATTGCGTTCACCACCGCGATCTGCACGCTGCGCGCGCTCGGCGTATTCGCGCTGCTGCGCGAACGGTTGCGGTTTGCGGTCGGGGGCGAGCAGCAACGGCGTATCGCCCTGCAGCAGTTTGGCGAGCGCCGCAGCGACTTCGATCGCAGGTACGTTCTGCTCGCGTTCGTAGCGTTCGACCAGCTCGCGATACAGACCGATATCGCCGCCGCTGTTCTGGTCCAGCGCAAGCGTTTCGGTGATGCGCGCAAGGAACCGGGTGACGCGGGCGTCGTTGACGCTTTCGACCGTCGGCAGCTGCATTTCCTCGATCGGCTGCCGCGTGGCGCGTTCGATCGCGCGCAGCATGCCCTTCTCGCGCGGACTGACGAACAGGATCGCTTCGCCGCTGCGACCGGCGCGGCCGGTGCGGCCGATGCGGTGGACGTAGCTCTCGGTGTCGTAGGGAATGTCGTAATTCAGGACATGCGTGATGCGTTCGACATCGAGGCCGCGCGCGGCCACATCGGTGGCGACGAGGATATCGATCTTGCCGTCCTTGAGATTCTGGATGGTCTTCTCGCGCTGCGCCTGCTGCACGTCGCCGTTGATGGCGGCGGCGGCGAGACCGCGCGCCTGCAACTTCTCGGCGAGTTCATCGGTGCCCAACTTGGTGCGCGCGAACACCAGCATCGCGTCGTACGGTTCGGCTTCGAGGATGCGGGTCAATGCGTCGAGTTTGTGCAGCCCGCTGACGAACCAGAAACGCTGGCGGATGTTGGTCGCGGTGGTCGTTTTGGCGGCGATGGTGACTTCCGCCGGGTCGCGCAGGTAGGTCTGGGCGATGCGGCGGATCTGGCTGGGCATGGTCGCCGAGAACAGCGCGACCTGACGCATTTCCGGCACTTTCTTCAGCACAGTCTCGACATCGTCGATGAAACCCATGCGCAGCATTTCGTCGGCTTCGTCCAGCACCAGCGCCTTGAGTTCGGACAGATCGAGCGTGCCGCGATCGAGGTGATCGATGACCCGGCCCGGGGTACCGACGACGACGTGCACGCCACGCTTGAGCGCCTGCAACTGCGGGTAATAACTCTGGCCGCCGTAGATCGGCAGGACGTGGAACCCGGGAAGCTTGTTGGCGTAGCGCTGAAAGGCCTCGGCGACCTGGATCGCAAGCTCACGCGTGGGCGCCAGCACCAGTACCTGCGGCTTGGTTTTCGTCAGATCCAGCCGCGAGAGCAGCGGCAGCGCGAATGCAGCCGTCTTGCCGGTACCGGTCTGGGCTTGTCCGAGCACGTCGCGACCGGCCATCAGCGCCGGAATGGTCGCGGCCTGGATCGGCGACGGGGTTTCGTACCCGACCTCCCGCACTGCGGCCATGACACCCTCGGCCAGACCGAGATCGGCAAAACGCAGGGAGGGGATTTCGGTGGACATGCAGCACTTCCGGACAACAGGTGGTCGGCCATTGTGCGCCCTGAGGCTAGGGTTGTCGCTCCAAAACCCGTTTCGGGGCCCAGCGGTAGTCCACGACAACCGGGAAATGATCGGAGGGATAACGGCCATTGCGCGCATCGGTCGCGGTCACAGCGCGTCGCGCGCGCAGCCCCCGCGCGAAGATCCAATCGATCCTGCGATCGGCGTGACCGGTGAAGGCGTGGAACGTGGCATCGGGCCCGTGGTGCTGGGGCGCTTCGAGCCAAGCGTCTTGCAACTGCGCCGACAGCAAGGCATGGACGCGACTTTCGGGCACGGTATTGAAGTCGCCCAGTACGATCGCCGGCACGCCCTCCGGCTGTCGCGCCAGATGCGCCAGGATCAGTTCGGCGCAGCGGATGCGGGCCGCTTCGTCTTCTTCGCGATACGGCAGATGGGTGTTGTAGACATAGAAGCGCCGATGACTCGATCGATGTTCGAACAGTGCCCAGGTCGTCAAGCGCGGATAGAGATTGCCCCAGGTGATGCTGCCGGGCACTTCCGGCGTATCCGACAGCCAGAAATCGCCCGATTCGACGACCTTGAGCACCCTGGTGCGATAGAACACGCCCACATGCTCGTCGTTTTCGCCGCCGCGCCGGTCGCGCCCGAACCAGGCGTAGCCATCGAGACGTCCGATCAGGAAATCGCCCTGCGGCTTGTGCAGTTCCTGCGTGCCGAAGAGATCGGGGCGATAGCGGCGGATCGTGTCGGCCATCAGCTCGCGCCGCGCTTCCCAGCGGTTCTCTCCGTCCGCTTCCACCGGCAGGCGGACGTTGAACGTCATCACCCGCAACGATTGCGCCCATGCCGGCGCGGCGATCCCGCACAGGATCAGCGCCAGCAGGAGGCGATACAGGCCGGTAACAAATGGACGGATCATGGTGCGGCGCGCTCCAGCTCGACTTGATCGGTGACAACGTACCGTGAGAGTACCGCGCGCAGCGATTCGAGTTTGACGGGCTTGGTCAGATAGTCGTCCATGCCCGCATCGAGACATTTCCGGCGATCATCGGCCATCGCGTGCGCAGTCAGGGCAAGGATCGGCAACCGCGCACGCTGTTCGGTGAGCTCGGTGTGGCGCCAGCGGCGGGTGGTCGCATAACCGTCCATCTCCGGCATCTGACAGTCCATCAGCACCGCATGCCAGGGTCGGGCGCGCATCATCTCCAGCGCGAGGTTGCCGTTCCCGGCGCATTCGACCAGGCAGCCATCGCGCTCCAGCATCAATTTCACCAGCGATGCATTCAGGATGTTGTCCTCCACGACCAGGATACGCAGACCGGAAATCGGTACCGATGGGGCGCGGACTACGGTCATCGGCTGCGAAACGCCGTCGCGCATCGACTCGCCGGGTGTCTGTGCATCGGATGATTCGGGGACACGGACACGGAAGCGGCTGCCTTCGCCCGGCGCGCTGCGTAGATCGATGCGACCGCCCATCAGAGCGACGAGGTCGCGGGAAATGTTCAAGCCCAGTCCGGTGCCCGGATGCGCGCGGGTCGATGAATCGTCGCCCTGCTGGAACGCCGAGAAAATCCGCAGATGGTCGTTTTCATCGATGCCGGGGCCGGTATCCACGACTTCGATCGAGAGTACGTGCCCGCCTGCGGCATCCGTTTCGGAATCGAGCTCGATGCGCACGCTGCCGGCTTCGGTGAACTTGAGCGCGTTGCCGACCAGATTCACAAGAATCTGCCGCAGCCGCGCCTGATCGCCGACGAACCGTTCCGGCACCTGCGTCGCATACACGGCATCGAGCCGCAGCGACTTCGACACCGCCTCCGGCTCGAACATGTCCAGCACGTCCTCGACCAGTTGCCGCGGCGCGAACGGCGCGATCTGCAGCGTGATCTTGCCTGCTTCGATCTGCGAGAGATCCAGCACGTCGCTGATCAGCGCGAGGAGCGACTGTCCGGCGCGACGGATACTGCCCGGCAAATGTCGGTGATTCGGCTCCTCAGGGGCTTCGGCAAGCAGTTGGCTCATCCCGATGATCACGTTCAGCGGCGTGCGCAGTTCGTGGCTCATATTGGCGAGGAACGTGGATTTGGCACGATTCGCCGCATCTGCGCGGTCCAGTGCAACGCCCAGCGACCGGGTCATCGCCAGCAGCGCGATGCGCTGGGCGATATTGCGCTGGATCGCACGACCGATCACGAAACCTTCGCGCAGCAGGAACACGCCGAACAGGCATGCGGCAAGCCCGGCGATCATGAACTCGTGTTGTCCGCCGAGCAGAAAATAGACCGCGAACGGCCCGACGCTGGCCAGCACGTACGCGGCATAGGCCGGCCACCACGCACCGAAACTGCTGATCGCTCCCGCAGGCATACCGATCAGCAGGAATGCAGTCACGAAATAAAGTTCGCTGTGTCCCAACGGGAACAGCAGCGTCGCCGCCGCACCCCAGACGCCGCCGGACAGCAGGCCGACCGCGATGCACACTTCCGGCGTGTTCGGCAGCGCGCGCCCGGCGTCGAGCGCGGAGCGCTTCGCCCATACCGCCAACACGACGCGCAAGGCCGAGATCGCACCCACCGCGGCCGCCCAACCGAACAATATGTCGCGCGGATGGACATCGCGCAGCGCCAGCAGAAACAGTGCCGCCACACCAACGGTGGCCAACGCGCCCGCCACGCCCTGGCCCAGGACCAGTTGGCGGCACTCGCGCGCGATGATCAGCGGAGTCTCGACGGACTCTGCGGTGGCCATGCTTCCCCCTGTCGTCCCGCATCGGACGATGCGGGCGTGGTTCGTATCCCACCTCTCGGCGGCACCCGCATACCTTACCGGCAGCGCCCCATCATCGCGAGCCATGCGGCGCAACAGCATCGGAAACGAGACTGGCGTCTCAAGCGCCTGCGCGCAATACGCATCGAATCGATTCTCATTTGTCGCAAGCAACTGCTGCAGAGCAGCAAACCCGCAGCGATGCCCGACTGCGGATCATCGCCAGCGCGAGGTGTGTCGCTGTCCCCGCATTGCGACGCTTTCCGGCCGAATGCGCGGAATTCCACCGCATTGATCGACCCCGGCCGCTTCGCGATAGACCGGATCAATCGCCATCTGCAGGCGATTAAGCATCGGGCCGATTTGCAAATCCGGACGATTCACGGCAAACACGTCGATCCCGCGACATCCCGCATGCCGCGCCCACCGGTCGACACGATGCGACCGGATCCCCCCGAAATGGAGACGCCATGAACCTTCGCTTGTTGTTGCCCACAGCTCTTCTGGTCTGCATCGCCGGCCAGTCCGCCGCAGCGCCGCCTGCCACGCCCCCGACCGGACCCGTCCCGACTCCCACCGCGGCGGACGACGACAGCCTCTCGTTCGTCAGCATCCAGTACCGCAGCCGCGCGCAATTGCAGACGCTGGCGTCGCGCTTCCAGCACATGATCGTCGACCGCACCGCCAGGACCGTCCGCACCGAAGCCACGAAGCAGGACATCCTCGACATCCAGCGCATGGGGCTCTCCGTGCTCGTCGATCAGGCCGCTACCGATCGCGTCCGCGGCGCGGAATCGGCGATGGCGCAACAGCAGTTCGGCACGCGCAGCATCAGCGGCTACGCCTGCTACCGCACGGTCGAAGAGACCTACACCACCATCGACCAGCTCGTCGCCGCCAAGCCGGCGCTGGCCAGCGTGTCGGTCATCGGCCCGAGCTGGCTGAAATCGCGCAATACCGGCGGCTACGACATGAAGGTGCTGCGGCTGACCAACTCGGCGACGAACGCGCTGCGTCCGAACAAACCGCCGATGGTGGTGTTCGGCTCGATCCACGCGCGCGAGTACACGCCGGCCGAACTGGTGACCCGCTACGCCGAGTGGCTGGTGAACGGCTACGGCACCGACCCGGAAGCCACCTGGCTGATGGACAACTACACCTTCTACCTCATCCTGCAGGCCAACCCCGACGGCCGCAAGAAGGCGGAAACCGGCCTCTCTTGGCGCAAGAACGTCAACAACACCAACGGCACCTGCAGCGCGAACAGCGTCGGCACCGATCTCAACCGCAACTTCCCCTTCCACTGGAACACCGTCTCCGGCGGCTCCAGCCCCAACGCCTGCGCCGAGACCTATCACGGCCCGGTAGCGCAGTCGGAGCCGGAAACGCAGAATCTCGTGCGCTTCGTCGCCGGTACGCCCGGCGCGGGCGGGGTCTACACCGGCGGCATCTTCCCGGACCGTCGCGGCGACGCGGTCAGCAGCGCGGCGCCCGACGACTATCAGGGTCTGTTCCTGGACATCCACAGCTATTCGCAACTGGTGCTGTGGCCCTGGGGCGATACCGCCAGCGCCGCGCCGAACACCGCCGCCCTACGCACATTCGGCCGGCGCATGGCCTGGTTCAACAGCTACCGTCCGCAACAGTCGGCCGAGCTGTACGGCACCGACGGCGCCACCGACGACAACATGTATGGCCTGCTCGGCGTGCCCAGCTACACCATCGAACTGGGCGTCTCGTTCTTCGAATCCTGCACGACGTTCACCTCGTCGACGCTGCCGAAGAACCTCTCGATGCTGAAGTACGCCGCGCGCAATCTCACCGCGCCGTATCGCTATCCTTCGGGCCCGAATACGGTCAGCGTGTCCGCCTCCAGCGCCACGGTGAGCGCCGGCACGCCGGTGACGATCACCGCAGCCCTCAACGACAGCCAGTTCAACCAGACCAACGGCACCGAAGCCACCCAGGCCATCGCATCGGCCCGGCTCTATGTCGATATTCCGCCGTGGGAAGCCGGCGCCGTCGGCATTGCGATGACCGCCAGCGACGGCAGCTTCAACACCACCAGCGAAACGGCCACCGCAAGCCTCTCCACCACCGGCCTGGGCGTCGGCCGCCACACCGTCTACGTACAGGGCACCGACGCCTCCGGCGCGCTCGGCACGCCGAATGCGGTGCTGCTGAACATCACCACCGGCGGTGGCGGCGGCAACGTCGCACCGGTCGCCAATTTCAGCGCCAGCACCTCAGGGCTCACCACGATCTTCACCGACACCTCCACCGACAGCGACGGCAGCATCGCTTCGCGCACGTGGGACTTCGGCGACGGCACCCTGTCCACCGCCGTCAACCCGACCAGAATCTACACAGCCGCGGGCACCTACAGCGTCAGCCTGACGGTCACCGACAACGGCGGCCTGACCAATACGAAGACGCAGTCGGTCACTGTCGCCGCCAGCGGCACGCAGACCTACACCAACGGCACCGACTACCCGATCGCCGACAACGCCACGGTCAACAGCCCGATCGTCGTCTCCGGCCGCACCGGCAATGCGCCGGCCGCGACACCGGTTCTGGTCAACATCGTCCACACCTACAAGGGCGATCTGAAGGTCGATCTGGTTGCGCCGGACGGTAGCGTGTATGTGCTGCACAACCGCACCGGCGGCAGCGCCGACAACATCAACCAGACCTTCAGCGTGAATCTGTCGACCGAAGCGCTGAACGGCACCTGGAACCTGCGCGTGAACGACAACGCCGCTGGCGATGTCGGCCTGATCGACAGCTGGAGCATCACGTTCTGAGTCTTTGCCTGAAAGCGAACCAGCACGGAACCCGGGCTTAGGCTTGATACTGGTCAGTCAAGCCTCGTCGCATTTGCAGATTTTCTCCTCCCCTTGCGCGAAGCGCAGGGGGAGGTTGGGAGTGGGTGCTCTTGGCGGCAAAAAGCACCCCTCCCCAACCCTCCCCTCAACCTGCGGTTGAAGGGAGGGGGAAAAATCGCTCGTCGCGAGTCATGCCCATCACGCTTGACTTACTGGCATCAGGCTTCGACCCGGGTTCTGTACGTTTGAAGCCGATGCATCACCGTCGCAACGACACGATCGGCGTGCGGCAAGCGCGATCCGTGCATACTGCGGACCACCACGCCATGCGAACGATGCATCCGATGCTCGACAAATACGCCCCGCGCCTCTCCGACCTGCATGGCGTTGCGCGGTTGGGCGTGGACGCGACCACCGGCGTAACCGATGTGGTCGAAGCGATGCACGCCGCGATCGCCCGCCCTCACCTGGGCGTACGTCACGCGGCACCGCAACGCACCAGCGGCATCGCCGGTCTGGTCTATCGCAGCATTCGCGGTGTGACCGGATTGACCGGCGCCGGATTGGATGCGGTGCTCGGTCGACAAGGCACCGTCTACCAACGCTCCTCGACGCAGCGCGAAGCGATCGTCGCGGCGCTCAATGGCGTGCTTGGCGATCATCTCGCGGTCACCGTCAATCCGCTCGCGATCCCGATGCGACTGCATCACGCCGGCCAGCCGTTGACGCTGCGCACTGATCCGTTGTCCGACGCGATTCCCGATGCCAGACGAAAACTGCTCGTTCTCGTGCACGGTCTGTGCATGAACGATCTGCAATGGACACGCGACGGTCACGACCACGGCGCGATGCTCGCCGAAGCGCTGGGTTACACGCCGCTGTATCTGCACTACAACACCGGACAATCCATCGCGCAGAACGGCCAGCACTTCGCCGAACTTCTGGAAACCCTGTACGCGCAGTGGCCAATGCCCGTGGACGAGATCACGATCATCGGACACAGCATGGGCGGCCTGCTCGCGCGCAGCGCCTGTCATCACGCCGCAATCCACGAGCATGCCTGGCTCGCATCGCTGCGCAATCTCGTCTGCATGGGTTCGCCGCATCACGGCGCACCGCTGGAACGCGGCGGACGTTGGATCGACCTCGTCCTCGGCGCGACGCCTTTCGCGGCACCGCTCGCTCGCGTCGGAAAACTCAGGAGCGCGGGTATCACCGATCTGCGCCACGGCAACGCGCTATCCATACGCAGCCGTCATCGCGCGGTATCGCTGCCCAAGGGCGTGCGCTGCTATGCGATCGCGGCGACCACCGGAAGTCGCCGCGGCGATCTCAAGGATCGCTGGATCGGCGATGGTCTGGTCCCCGTCGCCAGCGCGCTCGGCCATCATCCAGACCCGGATCGCGGCATCGGATTCGCGAAGAACCGGCAATGGATCGGTTACGGGATGCATCATCTGGACCTGCTCAGTCATCCCGATGTCGCCGATCGCCTGCTGCGCTGGTTGACGCCGAAACCGACGCGAAAGGACTGATCGCTGCCTTTTGCCACGAGGGTCTGAGATCATGGCGGGATGACTGAACCCACCGATTTCGCCGCGCTCTCGCTGTCTCCCACCCTGCTGCAGGGCATCGATGCCCTCGGCTACACGGCGATGACCCCGGTCCAGGCGCAGGCATTGCCTGCGATTCTGGAAGGCCGCGACGTGATCGCGCAGGCGCCCACCGGCAGCGGGAAGACCGCCGCGTTCGGGCTCGGATTGCTGCATCGGCTCGATCCGGGCATGACCCGCACGCAGGCGCTGGTGCTGTGCCCCACGCGCGAACTCGCCGACCAGGTCGGCAAACAACTGCGCAAACTCGCCACCGGCATTCCCAATCTCAAAATCTCGATCCTTTGCGGCGGCATTCCGCTGGGGCCGCAGCTCGCGTCGCTCACCCACGAGCCGCACGTGGTCGTCGGCACGCCCGGCCGCATCCAGGAACTCATGCAGAAGAAAGCGCTGCAGTTGGGCGGGGTGAGCACGCTGGTGCTGGACGAAGCCGACCGCATGCTCGACATGGGCTTCGAGGACGCGATCCGCGACATCGTCAAACGTACGCCGAAACACCGGCAGAGCCTGCTGTTCTCGGCGACATTCCCCGAGGCCATCCGCGCGCTCGGCAACGCCATGTTGGGCGATGCCGTGGAAATCAGCATCGACGGCGGCGCCGAACCATCGACGATCGAGCAACTGTTCTTCGAAGTCGAACAGGATCGCAAAGCACCGCTGCTCGCCGCCCTGCTGTTGAACTATCGGCCGGTGTCGTGCGTGGTGTTCTGCAACATGCGCAAAGACACCGAAGAAGTGGTCGGCTCGCTGTCGCACTACGGATTCACGGCCCTGGCGCTGCACGGCGACATGGAACAGCGCGACCGCGACGAAGTGCTGGTGCGCTTCGCCAACCGCAGCTGCAGCGTGCTGGTGGCCAGCGATGTCGCCGCGCGCGGACTCGACGTCGAAGATCTCGGCGCGGTCGTGAACTACGACCTGCCCACCGATGCCGATACTTATCTGCATCGCATCGGTCGCACCGGGCGCGCCGGCCGCGACGGACTCGCACTCAGCCTGTGCATGCCGCACGAGCTGCCGCGCAAGACCGCGATCAGCGAACGGCTGGGCAAACCGCTGCGCTGGGAGCGCATGCAGCCACTGACCGGAAGGCCGCAGAACGTACCGCCCGCCGCGATGGTGACCCTGCGCATCGACGCCGGTCGCACCGACAAACTGCGGCCCGGCGATATCGTCGGCGCGCTCACCGGCGATGCCGGACTCAAGGCGGATGCCATCGGCAAGATCGATGTCTACGCCACGCGCTCGTATGTCGCGATCGCGCGCGCGCAAGCCGAGACCGCACTCTCGCGCCTGCGGGCGGGCAAGATCAAAGGCCGCAAGTTCCGCGTCAACCGTCTGTAGCGCGGAGCGGCTGGCGTACGGATTCGCCGCCAAAGCGGCGCGCTCCCGGAGCGCAATCTTTCCGCACGACGATGCGACAAGCGCAATTCATGTCGCGGTCGGGTCATGCGCACGTTCCGCCGCGTACGCGAGGCGTCCCGCTCAAGCGCGCGTCAACGACCAGAACGGAATTTCGCGGCGCAGGCGATAGCCCATCCGCATGTACAGCGACATGGCGCGCGGGTTCTCGTAGCTGACGTGCAGATAGGGCGTACGACCGGCGGCCAGGATGTCGTTGGTGAGCGTTGCGGTCAGACGATGGGCATAGCCGCGGCCGAGGAAATCGGGATGCGTGCAGATCGCGCTGACTTCCTGCCAGGCGTCGGTCGCGAGCCGTTCGCCGACCATCGCCGCAAGCCGTCCATCGACGTACATGCCGAAATACCGGCCGAGATCCATCGTGCGTTCCCGGAAATAGTGCGGGTAGACCAGCGCGGTCAGTGTCAGCGCATCCGCGCGCTGCACTTCGTCCAAGGGGACGATCGCGGGCCCATCGTTCACTTCGATCGGCGCATCGCAGATCATCTGCGCCAGCGGCCGGAACGCCTGCAGCCGCCAATCGCGCGGTACCGGGGGCGCTACTCCGAGCAGATAAACGCTTTCGCCGGGTGCGATCAGACTTGCGAAAGCTTCGTCAACGCGTACATCGGTATCCGCCACGCCGAGAAACGGCGCGAATTCAGCCGGATAGCGTGCGACATCGTCAACGACACGGGCGATCCCGGCATGACGGCTGCGCAGCGCGGTCCAGAATGGATTGTCGAGATCGTGATTCCCCACGATGACGTCCGTTGCGCGCTCAGCGCACGGCTGCGGCGTAGGCCTTGTCCGCCTCGGCCCGCGCCAGGGCGTTCGCGTTCCTCCGCCCTGCAGCAGGAATACTGCCGCGAATTGCGCGATTGCGGTCGACACCGCGTATCTCGAGCGTTTCCGGTACGCCTTTGGGCTTGATACGCACGATGATCGCGTACGCACGACCATCGGCAAGGCGCCACTCCACCTTGCCGTGCCCGTAATCGCTCAGGGTCAGCGGCGTATCGAAGACGGTTTCACCACGCGCGTTTTCGACCGTCAGCATCGCGTCCTCGGCCGAGAAATAAATGAAAAGACCATACTCGCCGTTGCCCTTGCAACGCAGCGCGTTGTCCTGACCTTCCTCCAGTTCGGTGTCCGCGAACGCCTGGCGGCAATCTTTGGCGAGATCGGTGTATTCGCTCGCGAACACCGGAGCTGCGGCATTTGCAGGATCATTCGCCGCCATGGACGCCAACGAAAGTATCGCTAAACGCAGCGTATTCAGACGCATGGGAATGATCCGGTGGGAGTCTGCAGCGATTGTCGGCTGCCCTCGCTGCACTGCGCAAGCCCGCATTCAGCGGACGACACCGCTCTTGCCGTCGTATCCGCCGGTGGTGAAGATCCATCCCGCGACCGGCACTGTCTTCGGGTGCGTGCAATCGTCGTACCACACCGCCATTTTCGCGGTCGCGGTGTCTCCCGCGACGGTCTCGATCGTCGCAGTCTCCCAAGTTCTCGGCTGCCCAACCGGTTTCAGTTCGATGCCCGGCGCGAACCGATCCTTCGCGCCCCGGTCGAGCGTCATCCGGTAAGTGAAACTGCAGCCGTGATCGCTCTTCTTCTTGTCCACGCCGTCGATCGACACCACACGCGTCTGCATCGGCGCGCGCCTGATAAGGGCGAGATACGCAGGCGGCAGATCGGGCAGGCCTTCGACCATTTTCTTTTCGTCGTCCTGGCCCAGCAGGAACATGCCGTGGATCTGTCCGCGCGGCTCCTGGCCGTGATTGATCGCGTTGACGAACGCCATCCGCTTGTTGTCCGGAATCATGTAGCGACGTTGCCCCCAGCGCACGGGCAGCATCGCGTCCGGGAAGCCTGCGAAGCCCTGCGCGTTGGGCGTCCGGTACTCGAATCTCAGCTCACCATCGCGCCCGACCACGACCTTGCCGCGGTTCGCGCCGTACAGGCCCATGCATCCATGCCAGGTCGCCGCGACGCCGGCATCCGGCGCCAGCGAGATACGGATGTTCGCCCCCAGGCCATCGCCTTCGTAGTATTCGCCCGCCCAGGGATGGTTCGGGAGCCGCGCGATTTCCTTGAGGATCCGCTGGCGCTGTTGCTCGGCGCCCTCGCCATCCGGCGCTTTCGGCGCCTGCACAGCGACTTTCGGATTCTGCGCAAGACCGATACCGATGCTCACCGGTACCAGAACGCCCGTCAGCAGTGCGATGCCGATGGCAGTCGCGATACGCAGATGGGTATTGAGCGATGTTTCCTCTGGGTGTCTGCGCATGGCATGGCTCTCCTGTGTCGGTCGCGGCGGTCGGCCGTGTCCGGATGCAAACGCGGGAGCATTCGGATCGGGGTTGTGCGCGATGCGTGGCATCGAACCTTGCCGCATCGAAGCTTGCCGGTTCGCGATGCGGCGTCTCAGCCTCCATCGCGGCGCAGGGCGACGGTCACCACGACGGCATCCAACCGTGCGCGGACCTGCTCGAAACCGGGCACTTCCACCAGCACCGCCGGCTCGGTGACGTTGTCGAGCATCAGTTGCCCCGCCCGATCCGCGGTCAGCGTCTTCGGCGGCACGCCGCGCAGCGGCGACAGCAGATGCACGGGGGCCGACGCCAACGGGCGATTGTCCGACGTGATGCGCAGACTCACGCGCCGTCCACCCGCGGCAGCGATGCGCGTGCGATAACGGGCATCCGACGATGCATCTCCGATCTCCACCGCGTCGCTGAAACGCACGGTCCACGGCGCCAGCACTGCCGCAACGCGCACGTCGCCCGGCCGGTCCAGTGACACCGCCAGCCCATCCGCCGAAGGTCGGAAATAATCGGCAGACGAGTCGCGCCATACCGCGCCTTCCCGACGCTGCAGCACGAACACGGGAAACGGATCGTCCACGCGCGGGCGTCGCGGAATCACGATGCCCGGTGTCTCGACCATCAGCCAGCGCAAAGGTTCGAGTTCGAGAGTCTTCGCGATCACCCCTTCGTTCACGCGGTCGTCGGCGAGATCGAGCGTCATCGGCAGCCGCTCGGGCCACGACGGCAATGCATCGACAAGGAACGACGGTGTCTTCGGCGGCGCGAAACGGATGTCGATCGGCAGCGGCTGCAACGGATCGACACCTTCGATACGCAGGGCACCCGAAGCATCCGTACGCAGACTGCGCTCTCCGCGCGGCGAAGACCAGACGACAGTGGCATCCCTGACCGGCGTTCGCGTGCCCTTTTCGACGAGGCGCAACGCCACGGTCGTCGACAGCGCGGCCGCCAGCTCCGACACTTCGGCATCGAGGTCGAGCGTCACCAGGCGCCCGGCCGACAGCATCACCCGGCGGCGCTCGGTCTCCACGCCATCGACCACAGCGATCACGTCCAGCGGTCCGGGCGGCAACGGTGCGACGACCGTGTCCGCAGCCACCGGAAGTGCGCGCTCGTCGTAGGCATCGAGCACTGCAGGCGCTTCGCGCCGCATCAGCGATTGCCAAGCAGCGTCCTGCGAGCTTTCGACGCGACGGAACAGCACGCGCGCACCGCCCGCAGCCTGTGCGGGCGCACGCAATCGCAGCCCGGCGGCAACACGTGGACCGATCTCTACGGGTACATCATCGCCTGTGAACGAGGCCTCGTAGAAACGCAGCCCATCGTCCGCGCGCGCCTGCAGTACGTAACGATCCGCCACCGGCAGCCGCGTCGACGTCACCACCACCACGCCATCCGTATCCAATGTCGCCGGCAGGTTCAGCCAACGCGTGACTGCGGCCAGATCCCCGAAATCACGCGGCCCCGCCCCTTCGCCGCCGCCGCGCAACCAGGCCTGGTAGGCGGCCAATTCATCCGGCGAGACGTACGCCAGCCCGATCCGTACCGAGCCCGGCGAGGCCGACACGCCGCCATCGGGCAACAGGCGCATACGCAACACAAGCGCGCGTTCGCCCGCCGTGTCCGTGTCATCGGCGGAGGATCGGAATGCGACCGCATCGCGCGACGACGCGGTGTTCGCGCCTCTGTGCGCAGACCACCAGTACACGCCGAAAACAACGGCGCCCGCCACGAGGCAGGCGCCGAGAATCCATCCGGAACGACGCGGGCTCGCCATCGTCCGAGCGGATCAATCCGTGTCTGCGGTCGAATACAGCGATAGATAAACCGGCGCGTGATCCGACAGACCGTTACGGAATACGCACATATCGGCGATGTAATCACGACCCGAGGTCGAATACTCGGTGACGTAGCTGTTCTGCATCCAGAAATGATCGTAGCGGCTGGCGAATGCGCAGCTGGCATTGATCGAGGTCAGCTCATTGACGCGATAGCCCACTGCTGGCGATAGCGCGGTCAGATTGGCCCACCACGGCGACGTCGCCTCGCGATTGTGATCGCCCACCAGAATCACATCCTGGTCGCTGCTGCTGCCGCTCTGTATCGAATTGAAGACCGTACTGATCAGCTGGACTTCGGCCTGCCGCTCGGCAGTGGTACCGAATACCGTATGCCAGTTGATGAAGGTGTAGTCCGCACCGGTCTGGATGTGGCGGACCTTGACGATCTGCGGCTCGCGTTCGAACTTGTCGCCGGTATCGGCCCACACGGTCGCGGAGATGAGTTGCACACGATCGGTGCGGAAAAACACCGCATAGCTCTCTTTGTAACTGCTGCGGCCGATGGCGGCGGTGACGCGATAGTCCCAGGTGAAACCGCTGGTCGCTGTCAACGCCGCGGCGACACTGGCTGCCGACGTGGGATACATCACTTCCTGGCCGAACACCAGATCCACGCCGTTCGCAGCGCCCGCTACGCTGCCGTTGTTGTTCCATATCTGCCCCGCGTAGCCGTTCCAATCCTGCTGCCCGCTCCAGCCGGCGTGCAGCATGTTCCAGGACACTACGCGGAGATACGACTGGGCCGACGCCTGCGCGCCGAAAAGCAACATGCATAGACCGAAGATCACAACGAGACTGCGTTTCATGACATCTCCCGGGAGTGGATGGA
Organism: Lysobacteraceae bacterium; assembly: GCA_040079515.1. GTDB lineage: Bacteria > Pseudomonadota > Gammaproteobacteria > Xanthomonadales > Xanthomonadaceae > Lysobacter_I. The sequence goes on along the minus strand of JBEBKD010000020.1, from coordinate 60 downwards.
CGACGCGGAAGTATCCCGGCACAGTGTGTCCGTTCGATGTCTACAGGGCGTCCCCCACCC
>JBEBKD010000019.1:0-59476 GCA_040079515.1 Lysobacteraceae bacterium | reverse complement strand
TGCGCGGCGGTTCGATCTGGGTGGACAAGGGTTGCCGGGGGGTGTTCCGCGTCGGCGAAAGCGGCGGTCGCTACAGCACGACCTGCGGCAGCGAAAACGGCCGGCGTCAGACCTGTCCATGGGACCGCAGCCGCGGCACGCCGGCCCTCCTGGAGACGCTGTCGAAGTCGCCTTGCACCCAGGGTCGTTCATGGGGCTACGACAAACAGCAGGGGCTCTGGGTAGATGAAGGTTGTCGGGCGCGCTTCGGCCTGCGCTGAGCCAGATTCACTGGTCAAATGAAGACGCCGCCCCTGGGCGGCGTTGTCGTATCGGGGCGTCGGCAGCTTCAGGGCGCCGTGTTGGCTTCAGGGCATCGGTGCTTCGCTGCCCCACGGCGGAGGCGGCGCCGGAACCGGTGCGCCCAGGTCGAATTCGACCTGGAAAAGACGGCCGTTCGGACGCGAAAGTTCGTACAGGAAGCGACGCCCCGGCTCGATTTCCATCGCCCAGGTGTTCTCGACCGACGCGGTCAGGCCGTTGGCGCGGAAGCTTTCGATGGATTCGGCATCGACCGGAAAGGCCTGTCGTTGTGCAGTACCGGCCGCAGCGGTGTCCCCGCCGTACATCGTGACTTTGTCGGAGGCACCGTCTTCGTGGCGGTGATCGTGCTTCAAGCGCAGTCCGTTCGCTGTGCGGGTCAGCACCCAGGTGCGGGAGCGGTCGTCGCCGACATGGAACGGGACGCGGATGGTATCCGCTCCGCATTCGCGGACGTGCATGACCAAGGGTTTGCCTTCGAACGCGCTGTTCGGCGATGCCGGCGTATCCGTCAACACCCGTCCGGTGAACGCCTGCCCACAGTGCTCGCGAAGCGCGGCGAGGAATGCATCGGCCGGCGCGGCGAATGAGGATGAGGGAGCGCTGGCGCAGGCCGACAACAAGCACAGCGCGATCAGCGGCGCGAGAACGCGCAACGGCATGTTCGATCTCATTCGGCCGGCTTGCTGGCAGCAGGCTTGCTCTCGGCGGGCTTGGCGGCCGGCGCGGGGTCCGCAGCCTTCGTCGCCGGTGCACTGTCGGTCGACGCCCCGGACGTCGGCGCGTCGGTCTTCTCGGTGAGGTTCCGCTTCTTGTCGCCGTCCTTCTTGAAGTCGGTTTCGTACCAGCCGCTGCCCGACAGGCGGAACGATGGTGCGGTCAACTGACGCTTGACCTGGGACGCGCCGCATTCGGGGCAGTCGGTGGGATCGGGATCGGACATCTTCTGCAGCCGGTCGAACTGGTGGCCGCAGGCAGTGCATTCAAAGGCATAGATGGGCATGGCGTTCCGTGATGTCTCGATTGGCAGTCGCGATTGAGCCCCATTCTGGGGCCGGATGCCGAAGATTCAAACTCGGGCCATGAATACGATTCCAGATGGCCGCACCTTGCCCATGTGCGTTCGCACATCCGGCGATAGTGCCGTGCGCCCGGACAACCCCGGCGCGCACCCCACGAAAGGAGACGAACGATGCAACACTGGATTCGCGCGGCGGGCAGCCTGATGCTCGCGGCCCTGCTGGCATGGCTGCCCACAAGCGCCGCCGAAGCGGCCATCAATTCCCAGAACCTCGGCGCCAAATACGACGCGACCCAGGCCAATATCACCTTCCGCGTCTATTCCTCGCGGGCCACGCGGATCGAGGTCTTCATCTACAAGACCGCCGCCGGCGCGCAGGAAGCGGTCAGATACGTAATGACCAAGGACGCCGCGACCCAGGTCTGGTCGAAGACCGCCTCCGTCGCCACCCTGAAAAACACCTACGGCATTACCGGCCCGGTGTATTACGGTTATCGCGCCTGGGGCCCGAACTGGACCTACGTCAGCACCTGGACGAAGGGCAGCGCCACCGGCTTCGTGACCGACATCGACGCCAGCGGCAATCGATTCAACCCGAACAAACTGCTGCTGGATCCGTACGCCCGCGAGATCAGTCAGGACCCGAACACCGCGACTTGCACCGACGGCACCATCTACGCCTCGGGCGCGCTCCATCGCAACAAGGACAGCGGCACCTGCGCCAGCAAGGGCATCGTGCTCGCCAACGACACCACTTCCTTCGGTACCAAGCCCACGCGCGCGTTCAAGGACGACATCGTCTATGAAGTGCATCCGCGCGGCCTGACCATGAACGACACGTCGATTCCGCTGTTCCAGCGCGGCACCTATGCGGGCGCGGCGCTGAAGGCGGCGCACCTGGCCAGCGTCGGCGTGACTGCAGTGGAGTTCCTGCCGGTGCAGGAAACCCAGAACGACCAGAACGAGCTCACCCCCAACTCGACCAGCGGCGACAACTACTGGGGCTACATGACCCTCAACTACTTCGCGCCGGACCGCCGCTATTCCTCGGACAAGACCGCAGGCGGCCCGACCCGCGAATTCAAGGCGATGGTAAAGGCGTATCACGATGCCGGCATCAAGGTGTACATCGACGTGGTCTACAACCACACCGGCGAAGGCGGCGCGTGGGGCGGCAGCGATGGCCTCACCGTCTACAACGTGATGTCGTGGCGCGGCCTGGACAACCCGACCTACTACTCGCTCACCGCCAATCTGCAGTATTCGTGGGACAACACCGGCGTCGGCGGCAATTACAACACCCGCAACACCATCGCCCAGAACATGATCGTCGATTCGCTGGCGCACTGGCGCGACGTGATCGGCATCGACGGCTTCCGCTTCGATCTCGCATCGGTGCTGGGCAACTCCTGCCAGCACGGCTGCTTCAACTTCGACAAGATGGACGCGGGCAACGCGCTCAACCGCATCGTCAACGAACTGCCCCCGCGCGCGGCGGCCGGCGGCAGCGGTCTGGACCTGATCGCCGAACCGTGGGCGATCGGCGGCAATTCCTATCAGGTCGGCGGCTTCCCGTCGGGCTGGTCGGAGTGGAACGGCCTGTATCGTGATGCGATGCGCAAGAAGCAGAACCAGCTCGGCGTCGAAGTCGTCACCACCGGCACCCTGGCCTCGCGCTTCGCCGGCTCGTCCGATCTTTACGGCGACGACGGCCGCAAGCCGTGGAACTCGGTCAACTTCATGGTCGCGCACGACGGCTTCACGCTGAACGATCTGTACGCCTACAACAGCAAGCAGAACAATCAGGCGTGGCCGTATGGTCCGTCCGACGGCGGCGACGACAACAACCACAGCTGGAACCAGGGCGGCATCGTCATCGATCAGCGCCGCGCCGCGCGCACCGGCACCGCGTTCATGATGCTCAGCGCCGGCGTGCCGATGATGACCGGCGGCGACGAGGCCCTGCGCACCCAGTTCGGCAACAACAACGTCTACAACCTCGATTCGCCCGCGAACTGGCTGTACTGGACGCGCACCACCATCGAGGCCAATCACGAGACATTCACCCGTCGCCTGATCGCGTTCCGCAAAGCGCATCCCGCGCTGCGCCCGCTGAATTTCTACGCCAGCACCGACACCAACGGCAACGTGATGGAGCAGATGCGCTGGTTCAAACCGGACGGCGGCGTGGCGGATGCCGCGTACTTCAACAGCACCAGCAACCATGCCATCGCCTGGCGCGTCGACGGCAGCGAATTCGGCGACACCGCCAGCGCGATCTACGTCGCCTACAACGGCTGGTCGGCCAACGTGAACTTCACCCTGCCGTGGCCGGGCACCGGCAAGCAGTGGTATCGCGTCACCGACACCGCGACCTGGAACGAAGGCGCCAACACCGTGGTGGCACCGGGCAGCGAAGCGCTCATCGGTGGCGAATTCACGACCTACGGGTTGGAAGCGCGGTCGCTGCTGGTGTTGATAGCCAAGTAAGTCGGCGTGCCATGGTCTTCCTGACCGCGAAAACGAAAAAGGTCGGTTCCTTTCGGAACCGACCTTTTTAGCTTCGAAAACACGCTATCTCGCGGATATCGCCCGTTACAGCTTCTCGTAATAATTCGCGCGCGATGAGCGATCGAACTGGAACGGCGCCACGTAACTCGATGTCGACTGTCGCGAATACAGATCTTCAATGCCGTACCAGCGATTCCCCACCTTCGCGATCGGTCGGAAATAGCGCACACGCGTCGGCGCGCACAGCGTCGCCCCCAGCGCGAAGGCGGATTCGCAGTTGTGGAAGAACTGGAGGTAGGTGTTGCCGGTCTGAATGTTCGCGCGGTAGCGGGTATCGTAAAGATTCAGCCCGTTCAGTCTCCAACCGGAACGCTGGACCAGCGTGACCGCAGGCTCGCCGAAACCTTCCGACAGGAACGTCGTCTGCGACTGCGTACCGTCGGCATTGCGGATGAATCGGCTGGGACCCACCGCGAACTGCTCGCCGTATCCGTACTCTTCGGGCGCATCGAACGAGCCATAGTGCCAAGTGCCAGCGGGCTCGGTCGGGCCGAAGAACGCCGGCAGATTGCCGTTGAGCACGATCGTATGGCCCGCGAGCACCTGGGTTTCGGCGCCGCTCTGCGTCGTTACCTGGAACACCATCGCATCGGCGACACCATCGGACAGACCCAACCGCCAGAACTTCGCGGAATAATCCGGACCATCGATGCGCAGCGCGCCAGCATCGATGCGCCACTCCACGCCAACGCTGCCGGAGGCCGAAGCGGGAACGAGGGCGCTGTCCACCTTGGGACCGATGCCATCCGCGTGGGCGAAGCCGTTGGCGCCCATGGTGTGCAGCGCGAATTCGCAGTTCTGCAACACTGCAGGCTCACCATTCACCTGCGAAGGCTGCAGACAGAAATACGGAATCGCGCGACGGCCGAGAACGTCGGCCTCGGCGACCGGCACCACCGCATCGTCGAAGACCGAGGCATTGAACAAAGTATTGGTCGTGGCAGCGACTATCGGCTGCGAAGGATACTGCGGATAGTTCCTCGACTCTTCTCGGGTCTGCAGCCATATCTGCTGACGCTTGCCGACGAACAGGCGACGATAGGTTTCGCGCTGGATGGTGGCGCGATTGACGATCAACCTGGAGGGATTGCTCGGATCGATCTGGTTGGCGAACACCAGCGTATCGAAATAAGGCAGCCCATCGGGCGTGATCCGCAGATCGCCGTCGGCAAGCAGTTCGGCGCCGAAATTCGGATTGCTGCGACTCTGAAACGCGGACACCGCGAAACCACCGGGGCGGCGAAGCATGAGCTGCACCGACGGCTGTACGAAAGGCGCACCTTCGCGCGCGATGCGCGTGGTCAGCAACCAGTTCCTGTCCAGATCGCTCGCAGCGAACGTACCTGCCGGCGAAGTGCGCAGATAGGCATTCGCGCCGCTGCGGATGTCCGGATAGAGAATCAGGAACTGGCGATAGGCCTCGCGATCCGCCAACAGTTCGGTCGCGCTGATGAAGCCGGACGGCAACTGGCGCTCGCCCTGCAGGATCACGCGCTGCAGATTCGCCGCTGGCGCCAGATCGGCAGGGGTCAGCGCGCGCAGGGCCTTGTCCATCTCATCATCGGATGTCGGCAGTCGCCCACCGAGTTCGCGACTCACGAAAAAGTGGATCGCGGTGCTGATCGGCGATACCCGCAACGACGGATTTTCGGAGATGTCCAGGCGACCATCCGCGCCGGCCTGGTGTTTGAGCAGTTGCGCACTGCCCAGCAGCGCGCGGTACTGCAGGTTCGGCTTCGACATCTCGATGCTGACGATGCTCGCCGCGTTGACAAGGGTCAGATCGGCCGTGAAGGTATTGCCGTTCACGACCGCCGGAATCTGCTGGTTGCCGAAGCGGACGATCACGGTCGGTGTCTCGCTGCCCGCCATTTCGATATCGCCCGCGATGCGGACCGACACCGGCGGCCGCTTCGGCGGTGAACCGGGATATTCGATCGCACCTTCGACGGGAGCACGCGGCGCGGCGTTGCCGATCGGCAATCTCGATCTCCCACCCGTACCGATGCGCTCGGATGTCGGCGCTCTGCGCGCATCGCCATAACGATATTTCGCGAGCTGCCCCCAGGACGCGGCAAATGCGACGGTGACCGACGCCGCACACAACAAAAACACGATCGACTTGCGCATATCCAGAAAGATCCCCTGTCATTCGGCTCCGCCGGAAACGATCGCCGCACCTCTCCGGGCGCGACCCCGGCACCGCCGGGTCGAGCAATGAATGGAAACGATTGTCAACGGATAGGCGTCGCCGTGCAGGAGCGCGATACCGTCAGGAAAATTCTATACAAGGCAGAAATCCTCGACAAGCTGGCCGGGCATATTGCCCGGCGTCTGTCGCTCCACGACGCGGGATGTCGATGGCTTTACGCGCCGTCGTACAGCGCCAGCAACTCCGCTTCGGCGGCTTCAAGCTGTCCACGCAGGGTCTGCTGTTCGCGGCCGAGATCGGTGGCGCGTTTGCCGCCATCGGCATAGGCGGACGGCGCAGCCAGTTCGGTTTCGATCTGCGCGAGCCGCGCTTCCAGTTCGGCAACGCGCGTTTCGGCTTTCGCCAGTTTCTGCGGATTGAGCTTCGGCCCTTTCTTCGCCGGTGCGGACACCGGCGCGGCAACCGGCTGCGGCGCAACCTCTGCCTGTTTGGCCGCCGCTTTCTTCGGATCGCTGCTGGCGCGGGTGCGCAGCCATGCGGCGTATTCGTCGAGATCGCCGTCGAATGGCTCGACCTCGCCGTCCGCGACGCGCACGTAGTTGTCGCAGACCAGACCGATGAGATGACGGTCGTGCGACACCATGACGATCGCGCCGTCGAAATCGCTGAGCGCTTCGGCCAGCGCTTCGCGCATGTCCAGATCGAGATGGTTGGTGGGTTCGTCGAGCAACAGCACGTTCGGCTGTCGCCATGCGATCAATGCGAGCGCGAGTCGTGCCTTTTCACCGCCGGAAAACGAATCGATGTTCTCGAACGCGCGCTCGCCGGGGAAATACCATTTGCCGAGGAAATCGCGCAGCACCTGATTGGGCAGATCGGGCGACAGCTCGCGCAGATGATCCAGCGGCGAGGTGCCGGAGACCAGCGACTCCACCGTATGCTGCGCGAAGTAGCCGATACGCAGATCCGGGTGCGCGTAGCGCTCGCCAGCCAGCAGCGGCAGTTCTCCGACCAGGGTTTTGACCAGCGTCGATTTGCCGGCGCCGTTCGCGCCGAGCAGGCCGATGCGGTCGCCGGCTTCAAGACCGAACCCGACGTTGTGCAGGATGACGTTTTTTGCAGGGGCGACGGAAGTCGCGACCTGAACGTTGGATGCCTGCGAGGTCGCGACTTCCGTCGCTCCTACAGAAGCGGTTGAATACCCGCAGTCCGCATCGTTCAAGCGCATCAACGCATGCGGCAGTCTCAGCGGCTGCGGGAACTCGATCCGGAACTCGCGCTCGGCGCGCACCGCTTCGGTGCCGGCCAGCTTGGCGAGGCGCTTCATCCGCGACTGCGCCTGTTTGGCCTTGCTGGCCTTGGCCTTGAATCGGTCGATGAATTTCTGCAGATGCGCGCGTTCGGCCTGTTCCTTTTCGAAGGCGATGCTCTGCTGGCGCAGGTGCTCGGCGCGCTGGCGCTCGAACGCGGTGTAGTTGCCGGTGTAGAGCTTGGCTTTGCCTTCGTGCAGATGCAGCGTGTGGGTGGTGACGTTGTCGAGGAATTCGCGGTCGTGCGAGATCACCAGCAGTGTGCCCGCGTAGCGGCGCAGCCATTCCTCCATCCACACCACGGCATCGAGATCGAGATGGTTGGTGGGTTCGTCCAACAGCAGCAGATCGCTGGGCATCATCAGCGCGCGCGCCACGTTCAGACGCACCCGCCAGCCGCCGGAGAAATCCGACACCGGCTTCGGGTGGGTCTCGGCCGGAAAACCCAGGCCGTGCAGCAAACGACCGGCGCGTGCCGCGGCGTCGTAGCCGTTCAATTCTTCAAGCCGATGATGCGCTTCAGCCACCGCTTCCCAGTCTTCGGCGGCGAACGCATTCGCCTCGGCCTGCACCGCCGCATGCACCTCGACATCGCCCGACAGCACGAAGTCCAGCGCCGGATCCGGCAGCGACGGGGTTTCCTGGGCCACGCTGGCGATCCGGGCCTTGCCAGGCAGGTCCAGATCGCCCTTGTCGGGCTCGATTTCACGCATCAGCGCCGCGAACAGGGACGACTTGCCGGCACCGTTGCGGCCGACCACGCCCACCCGCCAGCCGGCATGCAGGGCCATGTCGACATCGGACAACAGCAGGCGCTCGCCCCGGCGGAGGGCGAAATTGCGGAATGAAATCATGAGGCAGGAAGACTCTGGAGCACGGCGGACACCAACCGGGCCGGCGATTTTACGCCGCGGACCGCAATTCCGGGGCGGAACAGCCATCTCTTTATGCGGATCGGACGTTTGACCCCTCATCAGGCGCGTGTTACACCGCCATGAACCTCATTCCCTCCCCCTCAAGGAACCCCGCGTCATGAATCGACATCCGCTTACGCTCGGCCTGCTGCTGGCGCTTGCCGCAGCACCGGCCCTCGCCCAGACCCCCGACGAAACCCAGGAACCCGGCGACGCCCTCGAAACCGTGGTCATCACCGGTACCCGCACCGCGACCCGCACCGTGGCGTCGTCGCCCTCGCCGATCGACGTGATCACCCCGGCGGCGCTGGAAGCCACCGGCACCACCGAACTGGCGACCGCGCTGTCGCGCGCCCTGCCCTCGCTGAACTTCCCGCGTCCGGCCATCACCGACGGCACCGACGCGGTGCGCCCGGCGCAGCTGCGCGGCCTCGCACCCGACCAGGTGCTGGTGCTGGTCAACGGCAAGCGCCGCCACACCACCGCGCTGATCAACCTCAACGGCAGTCAGGGCCGCGGCTCGTCGCCGGTCGATCTCAACGCGATTCCGATTTCCGCGATCCAGCGCGTCGAAGTGCTGCGCGACGGCGCCTCGGCGCAGTACGGCTCCGACGCCATCGCCGGCGTGGTCAACATCGTGCTCAAGGGCAGCGATCACGGCGGCAGCATCTCCGCGAATGCCGGCCAGTACAGCGCCGGCGACGGCCGCAGCACCCAGCTCGCGGGCGATGTCGGCATCAAACTCGGCGAGAACGGCTCGCTGCATCTCGCCGCCGAAGCACGCAACCAGGACCAGACCGATCGCGCGCGTCCGTACGTGCTTGCGCCGGGGGTGGTCGTACGTCCGATCACGGCGCCGCCGCCGGGCGTCGTCGTGCAGCGTTACGGCGACCCGGAGATCGAACAGTTCGCCGTGTCCGCGAACGCCGAACTCACGGTCAACGATGCGCTGACTCTCTATGGCTTCGCTAACGCCAGCCGCCGCGATGCCTTGTCGAACGGCTTCTTCCGCCCCGCGCTCGACACCCGCAACATCCCGGCGATCTATCCCGACGGCTTCCTGCCGCAGATCCGCAACATCGCCGAAGACCGCGCCGCAGTTGTCGGTCTGCGCGGCCTCACCGTGCTCGATTGGGATGTCGACCTCAGCTACAACTACGGCAACAACGATCTGAGCTTCGGCGTCGAGAACAGTCTCAACCGCAGTATCGGTCCGACCTCGCAGCGGAATTTCTACGCCGGTGCGCTGGAAATCAGCCAGCACCTGTTGAACCTCGATGTGAGCCGCGGCTTCGACGTCAGCTGGCTGGCGTCGCCGCTGAATGTGGCCTGGGGCCTGGAATGGCGCGGCGAAGACTTCCAGCAGAGCGCGGGCGAACTCGCGTCCTACGTCAACGGCGGCGCGCTGCTGCCGGGCGGCGTGCCGGCACCGTCGGGCTCGCAGGTATTCCCGGGCTTCAGACCGTCCGATGGCGGCGACTTCAACCGCGAAAGCTACGCCGCGTATCTCGATCTCGAAGCGAACGTGACCGACAAGCTCAATCTCGGCCTCGCCGTGCGCGCCGAAGACTACAGCGACTTCGGCGACACCACGTCGGGCAAGGTGTCGGCGCGCTACGACTTCACCGACAAGGTCGCGCTGCGCGGCACGGTCTCCACCGGCTTCCGCGCGCCGTCGCTGCAGCAGCAGTTCTTCCGTTCCACCGCCACCAATTTCATCGGCGGCGTGCCGTTCGACATCCGCACCTTCCGCGTCAACGACGCTGCGGCGGTCGCGCTCGGCGCCGAGCCGTTGAAGGCCGAGGAATCGAAGAACCTCAGCCTCGGCCTGGTGCTGCAGCCGGTCGATAATCTGTACGTCACCGTCGACGCGTACCGCATCGACATCGACGACCGGATCATGCTGTCGGAGAACCTCACCTCGACTGCAGTGCGCGCCTACCTCAACGCCAACGTCGATCCGGCGCTGGGCGGCGGCCGCTATTTCACCAACGCCATCGACACCAGCACCAAGGGCGTCGACATCATCGGCACCTATCGCTGGGGCATCGGCAACGGCACGCTCGACCTCACCGCCGGCTACAACTACAACAAGACCACCGTCGAGCGGATCGCACCGAATCCGGCGGCGTTGACCGCGATCGATCCGACCGCGGTGCGCATCGGTCGCGTCGAAGTGGGCCGGCTCACCGTGGGTGCGCCGCGCGACAAGTTCCAGCTCGGCGGTCTGTACAACCTCGGCAACTGGAAGTTCGGTGCCAATGCCACGCGCTACGGCGAGTTCACCGTGTTGTTCGGCAACAACCCGGCCGACACCACGCGCGACCAGACCTACGCTCCGCAGTGGACGCTGGACCTTTCCGGCAGCTACGCGTACCGCAACTGGGACTTCACCCTCGGCGCCGACAACGTGCTGAACGACTATCCGGACGAAACGCTGTTCGCCAACTCGACCAATGGTCAGCTGCCCTACAGCGCCAGTTCGCCGAACGGTTTCAACGGCGCGTATGTCTACGGACGTATCGGCTACAAGTGGTAAGCAGTCGCTCTGCGGCCCGCTGAAAGACAGAACCCCCGGTCATGCCGGGGGTTCTTCGTTTGGAGCATCGGAGTTTGGAACATCGAAACAGGGATGGAATCGAAGCAATCGACTCAGTTGGCTTCGATCGCGAACCGGCTGAACGCCACGCCGAGCGACCAGCCCTTGCCCTTGCCCGTCAGCGCCAACGACACCTTGCCGTTGGTCATCGCCTGCGCGGATGCGCTGTTCTCGGCGGAGGCATGGGCTTCGGCGGTGGCATAGCTGCCGAGTACGTCGTGGATGTCGTCGACATTGGCGAACTCGCCGAAGCCGTTGCGGATCTTGTACTTGCCGAACGAGAGGCCGCCGCCCTTGGTATCGATCTTCACCGACATGCTCTGGCCGTTGCTGCAGCTCACGCGCCCGGTACCGGACGCGGTCTTGTAGAAGGCGGACCAGCCGGACAGGCTGTAGGTCATCTTGCAGGTGATGTCGCCGGCCATCGCGGCAGGCGCCGCGGCCAGCGCGAGGCACAGCGCCAAGCCGCGGATCGAGGTATTTCGCACAATCTTTCGCATGGGGAAATCTCCAACGGGGGAAATCGAATCATCGCCCGCCGGGCGGAGGCTTCCGTCGCGTTCGAGCGCCGCGGCGAGCATGCACCCGGGCGGATGAACACCGCAACAAGCCGTTAGACTCATTGCAACTTGCATCAGGACGCACGATGGACACTCCCGCAGAACGCACCGACGACACGATCGCCCCTCGCCTGACCCAGACCGAGGCGCGCATCCTCGGCAGTCTGGTCGAGAAGGCCGCGACCACGCCCGACGTCTATCCGCTCACGCTCAACAATGTCGTGCTCGCCTGCAACCAGAAAACCGCGCGCGAGCCGACGATGAACCTGATGCCGGGCGATGTCGGCCACGCGCTGCGCCAGATGGAGGTTCGCGGACTGGTCAAATCCGAATACGGCGCGCGCAGCGAGCGCTATCTGCATCGCATGGACAAGGTCCTGGATCTCACGCCCGCGCAGACCTGTCTGATGTCGCTGCTGATGCTTCGCGGCCCGCAGACACTGCACGAACTGTTCGCGCGCAGCGAGCGCCAGCATCGTTTCGCCGATATCGACGACGTGCGCCACACACTGGAACGCCTGTCGGAACGCGAAATACCGATGGTGCGCAGACTGCCGCGTGGCGGCGGCCAACGCGAAGACCGCTATGCGCAACTGCTGTGCGGCGAACCGGTGATGCCCGAGCGCAGTACCGAAACTTCAACGTCGCGCGCCCACGACAGCGACGCGATGGAAGCGCTGCTGGCGCGGATCGATGCATTGGAAGCACGCGTGTCTGCGCTCGAGGCGAGCGCCGACTCTGCGTCGGACTGATATCCCATGATCATGCCGGCACCGCGAACGGTGCCGGCACTACAGATCACGCTTTCCCGAACACCAGCGCCCCGGCTTCGGCATCGACACGGATGAGATCGCCGTTGCCGTAATCGCCACCGAGGATCTTCTGCGCCAGCGGGTTTTCGAGCTGGTGCTGGATCGCGCGTTTCAACGGGCGCGCGCCGTAGACCGGATCGAAGCCGATGTTGCCCAGCAGGTCGAAAGCCTTCTCCGACAACTCGATGCGGATGCCGCGCTCGGCCAGCCGCTTTTCGAGCCCGCGCAGCTGGATCTTCGCGATGCTGCGGATCTGCGCCTTGTCGAGCGGATGGAAGACGACGATGTCGTCGAGGCGGTTGATGAATTCCGGACGGAAGTGCGCCTGCACCACGCCCATCACCGCCGCCTTCATCTTCGTGTAGCTCTCGGCGCTGTCGTCGTCGCTCATCTCCTGGATCATCTGCGAACCGAGGTTCGAGGTCATCACGATCACGGTGTTGCGGAAGTCCACGGTGCGGCCCTGACCGTCGGTGAGGCGACCGTCGTCCAGCACCTGCAGCAGGATGTTGAACACATCCGGATGCGCCTTCTCCACTTCATCGAGCAGGATCACGCTGTACGGACGGCGACGCACGGCTTCGGTGAGATAACCGCCTTCCTCGTAGCCGACGTAACCCGGAGGCGCGCCGACCAGGCGGCTCACCGCATGCTTCTCCATGAATTCGCTCATGTCGATGCGGATCATGGCATCGGTCGAATCGAACAGGAAATCGGCCAGCGCCTTGCACAGCTCGGTCTTGCCCACGCCGGTCGGACCGAGGAACAGGAACGAGCCGCTGGGACGATTCGGATCGCTCAAACCCGCGCGCGTGCGACGCACCGCATCGGACACGACCTTGATCGCTTCGGCCTGGCCGACGACGCGCGCGCCGATCATCTGTTCCATCTTCAGCAGTTTGTCGCGCTCGCCCTCCAGCATCTTGCTGACCGGAATGCCGGTCCAGCGCGAGACCACCTCGGCGATTTCTTCTTCGGTGACCTTGTCCTGCAGCAGCGTGAAGCCCTGCACTTCGGCTTCCTGCGCGGCTTTCAGCTGCTTTTCGAGCTCCGGCATGCGCCCGTACTGGATTTCGCTCATCTTCGCGAAATCCTGCTTGCGCTGCGCGGATTCGAGTTCGAGCTTGGCCGCTTCGATCTGCTCCTTGACCCTGGTGGCGCCCTGCACGGCGGCCTTCTCGGCCTTCCAGATTTCCTCCAGATCGTTGAATGCGCGTTCGAGGGTGGCGATCTCCGCTTCGAGATCGGCCAGCCGCTGCTTCGATGCGTCGTCCTTCTCTTTCTTCAGCGCCTCGCGCTGGATCTTGAGCTGGATCAGCCGGCGTTCCTTGCGATCAAGTTCTTCGGGCTTGCTGTCGATCTCCATACGGATCCGCGACGCGGCTTCGTCCATCAGATCGATGGCCTTGTCCGGCAGCTGGCGGTCCGCGATGTAGCGATGCGACAGCGTGGCGGCGGCGACGATCGCCGGGTCGGTGATCTCGACGCCGTGATGCACCGCGTAACGTTCTTTCAATCCACGCAGGATCGCGATGGTGTCCTCGACGGTGGGCTCGCCGACGAAGACTTTCTGGAAACGGCGTTCGAGCGCCGCATCTTTCTCGACGTACTTGCGGTATTCGTCCAGCGTGGTCGCACCGATGCAGTGCAGTTCGCCGCGGGCGAGCGCCGGCTTGAGCATATTGCCGGCGTCCATCGAGCCTTCGGCCTTGCCGGCGCCGACCATCGTGTGCAGTTCATCGATGAACAGAATGATCTGACCTTCGTTCTTCGACAGATCGCTCAGCACCGCTTTGAGCCGCTCTTCGAATTCGCCGCGGAATTTCGCGCCGGCGATGAGGGCGCCCATATCCAGCGACAGCACGCGCTTGCCTTTCAGGCCTTCCGGCACCTCGCCGTTGACGATGCGCTGGGCCAGGCCTTCGACGATCGCGGTCTTGCCCACGCCGGGTTCGCCGATCAGCACCGGATTGTTCTTGGTCCGGCGCTGCAGCACCTGGATGGTGCGGCGGATTTCCTCGTCGCGACCGATGACCGGATCGAGCTTTCCGGACTCGGCGCGCGCGGTCAGATCGATGGTGTATTTCTCCAGCGCCTGGCGCTGCTCCTCGGCGTTCTCGCTCTGCACTTTCTCGCCGCCGCGCATCGCATCGATCGCGGCTTCGAGTTTCTGCTTGTTCGCACCGGCGGCTTTCAGCGCGCGACCGGTATCGCCGCCATCGTCGAATGCGGCGAGCACGAACAGTTCGCTGGCGATGAAGGCATCGCCGCGCTGCTGCGCGAGTTTGTCGGTCACATTGAGCAGCCGCGCCAGATCGTTGCCGACATTGACGCTGCCCGCCTGGCCGGAGACTTTCGGCAGTTTTTCCAGGCTTTCGCCCAAGCGCTCGCGCAGCGCCGGCACGTTGACGCCGGACTGAGCGAGCAGCGGGCGCGTACCGCCGCCCTGCTGGTCGAGCAGGGCGACCATCAGATGCACGGGTTCGATGACGTTGTGGTCGCGGCCGACGGCCAGCGACTGCGCGTCGGCGATGGCCTGCTGGAAACGCGAGGTGAGTTTGTCCATGCGCATGGTCTGGACTCCGCAAGAATGGGCGGCAAGGCCGCGATGCTCACGGGATGAGGGCTGAGGGCATGAATTCCAAGCCCGCCGGTCGGGCGATCTGCTCGACCGGACTCATAGGGGAATCAGAGCGCTGCGAGGGCGTCCCTGGCGTCCTTGAACTTCGGATCCAACTTCAGGGCGGCCTGGAAAGCAGCGCGGGCGTCCTCCTTGCGACCGGCCCTGGCCAACACCTGACCGAGGCGATACTGCACGTTCTTCGGTTGGGGATCGTCCTTCTTGCGCGGCATCTTCATGTAAGCGCGCAGCGCTGCTTCGCCTTCGCCAAGATATTGACCCGACACCGCCGCGACGCGGCCCAGCTGATACTGGGCAGTGTTGGATTCCGGCTCCTCGGCGATCCACGCTTTGATCATCCTGTAGGCATCCGTCCAGCGCTTGGCCTCCTGATAACCCACAATCAGCGCCTGCCTCAGCTGCGGGTCGCCGGGCTTGAGCGCATACGCGCTTTCATAGGCCTTTACTGCGTCGGCCGGTTTCTTCTCGTATATGGCGATGCGCGCCTGTGCCATCAGCCCTTTCAAGCGATCGTATTTGCCGATGGCGGTCGCCTGCGCGCGCGCCTTGTCGATGCCGCCACCGATCGCGCCCGGCGCCTGCAGATAGAACTCGATCAGCGAACTTCGCGCGTCGAGCAATGCCGGATCGAGCTTCACCGCCTGCTCGAAGGCATCGCGCAGCTTCGGCGCCATCGTCATCTTCGACAGCATCCCGACTTCGCCGATGCGGTTGCCGTAGGCATTGCCGAGCCAGTAGAACGCCTGCGCGTTCTTGGGGCTGAGCGCGGTGGCCTTTTCGCCGGAATCGATGGCTTTTTCCGCCTGTTTGGCCTGCATGCGCGCGCGGGTCAACATCACCCAGGCATTCGCATCGTCCGGCGTTTCCCGGGCCAGCGCTTCGGCGGCGGCGAGCGCGCCGGACGCTTTCGCGTCCACCAGCGCCTGCACTTCGGGCAGCGTCCTGGCGAATGCGGCCGGAGCGGCGCACAGCACTATCAGCAGTATGGGAATAACGAAACGTGCTGCGCGCATGGCGGTGTCTCGACGACGAAGGACGGGCAACTCTAGCAACCAGCGACACGACTGGTGATCCTGCCGGAAGTCATCCCTCGACCGGCGATTCAGTGGGGATTGCGGTCTGCGTCATCGGCACCCACCGCAAGCCAGCCACGGTAATGCACCAGCAGACCGATGCCCGGCAGTTCTGCGCGCACGTCGAAACGATAGCGTCCCTCGCCCCCGGACTCGCGCGCTTCCACGCCCGCGAACCAGCGGGATGGCAATGGCAACACGCCAAGCAACCTGACTTTTTCGACACGCCAGACGATGGCGCCATTCTCGACGCGCAGACGATAGGCGAACAGCACCGGCCCGAGCAGCTCCCACAGCAGCCAGCTGAAACCCGGCGCCCAGAGGATCGAACGCATCGTGCGCCCACCGATCCTGCGCGCCCACCGCTCGTGACCGTCGCTGGCGACGATCTCGACCTCGATCGGTCCCGAGCCCGCTGGGGGCAAACCGGTCATCCAGGCGAAACAACGCGCCCGGCGCCCGGTGCCGCGTTCGACCACAACTTCACCACGATACAGCGCCCTGCCACGGCGGTCGTGCAGGCGGCGGACACTGATCGGCGTCTGTTCGATGAAACCACCGAGAACGCGACGGAACAGCGGCGCCGACGACATCATCGCGCCATGCTCAGTCGAACCACACCAGCGTCGCCAGACGGCCGGTATGGGCATCGCGGCGATGCGAATAGAAGCGCTGCGGATCGGAGATCGTGCACAGGCCGCCGCCGTGGACGCGGGTCACGCCCGCCTGCGCTAGCCGCATGCGGGCAAGTGCGTACAGATCGACGCGCCAGTGGCCGGGTCGGGTCGCGGCGAAGGCGGCAACCGATGCGGGATCGCGCGTCACGAATGCGCGGTACACCTCTTCGCCGATTTCGTAGGCCTGCGGGCCGGCGGCGGGACCCAGCCAGGCGATGACATGTCCGGCCGGCGTATGCATCGCGGCCACGGTGGCTTCGAGCACGCCGGCGGCAAGC
Organism: Lysobacteraceae bacterium; assembly: GCA_040079515.1. Classification (GTDB taxonomy): domain Bacteria; phylum Pseudomonadota; class Gammaproteobacteria; order Xanthomonadales; family Xanthomonadaceae; genus Lysobacter_I. The sequence goes on along the minus strand of JBEBKD010000019.1, from coordinate 42,568 downwards.
CCGCGCCAGCCGGCGTGCACGGCGGCGACTTCGCGGCCGTCTTCAGCGGCGAACACGACCGGCAAACAATCGGCAGTGAGGATGGCCAGGACGACGCCGGGCGCGGAAGTGACGGACGCATCCGCGACGGGTTCTTCGCTGGGCACGGGCGATGCATCGCAACGAACGACATCCACACCATGCACTTGCTTCAGCCAGTGCGGTCTGGACGGCAATCGCGCATCTTCGACCAGCAGCGCGCGGTTGCGCTCGACCGTCGCCGGATCGTCACCGTCGTCGGCAGTGAAATTGCCGAGGTTGAACGCATCGAACGGCGGCCGCGATGCGCCGATGCCGTGGCGCAGCGTGGTGAACGCATGCACGCCCGGCGGCACCGGCCAATCGGCATGCAGCAGCGCCGCTTCGCTCACCGCGCGCGCTCCTCCGCCTCGCGCGTGTCCTCGCGCAGCGCGGCGACCAGCGCCTGCATATCGGCAGGCATCGGCGTGGAACAGCGGATCGGTTCGCCGCTGAGCGGATGGATGAATTCGAGGGTTTCGGCGTGCAGCGCCTGGCGCTTGAAACCGCGCAGCGACTCGACGAGTCCGGTGGTCGCGCCTTTCGGCAGCTTCAACGGACCGCCGTAGAGCGGATCGCCGATGATCGGATGTTTGATATGCGCCATGTGCACCCGGATCTGATGGGTGCGACCGGTTTCGAGTCGGCATTCCAGCAAGGTGTGGGCACGGAAGCGTTCGCGCAGACGGTAATGGGTGACGGCTTCGCGCCCGTCCTCGCGCACGGTCTGGCGCAGGCGATCGCGCGGGTGGCGGTCGATCGGCGCATTGGCCGTTCCGCCCGAGACCAACGCGCCGACCACGACGGCCAGGTACTGGCGATGGACTTCGCGTGCCGACAACTGCGCGACCAGCGCGGTGTGCGCCGGCAATGTGCGCGCCACCACCATCACCCCGGAAGTGTCCTTGTCGAGGCGATGCACGATGCCCGCGCGCGGCAGCGTCGCGAGACTGGGGTCGCGGTGCAGCAGGGCGTTGACCAGGGTGCCGGCGGGATTCCCCGCGCCAGGATGCACCACCAGCCCAGCCGGTTTGTTCAGCACGAACACATCCTCGTCCTCGTACAGGACATCAAGGGCGATGTCCTCGGGCTCGGAGCGGGTCTGGATCTCGAGCACTGCGGTCAGTGCGACCACCTCGCCGCCGCGCACCGGGTCGCGCGGACGCACCTGACGGCCATCGAGCAGGGCGTCGCCGGATTTGATCCATTCGGCGAGCCGGGACCGCGAGAACTCGGGGAACAGCTCCGCCAGTACCGCGTCGAACCGGCGCCCGGACGCCGCGTCGGGCACCACGGCGGTGCGCGCGATGGTGTCCTGAGCGGGCATTGAGGGTGTTGCGGACATCCGGGGCTCCTGATCGGGGACGCGCGAGCCCTGCGGTTCTGCGCGGTTAAGGGGGCTGGCCGGCCCGGGCTGGTATTATCGCCCGCTCACCCGCCCCGCAGCAGCCAGCATGCCTCTTCGTCGCCTTTCGCTTTCCGCCTTTCTGCGTCCGACCCTGCTGCTGATCCTGATCCTCGCCCTCGGTACTTCCGGCTGCGCCCGGCTCAAAGGCGCATTCAAGGACAAGAACGCGAACGAAGGCGTGCCCGTCGCCGAGCTGTACGAGAAGGGCAAGCGCTCGATCCGCAATGGCAACTACGACTCTGCGGTGCTGACCTTCAAGCGTCTGATCGCACAGTATCCATACGGTCCGTACACCGAACAGGCGCTGGTCGAAACCGCCTACGCGCAATTCAAGATGGGCACGAACGACGACGCGATCTCGACCATCGACCGTTTTCTGCGCACCTATCCGACCCACCGCAACGCGGCGTATCTCTATTATCTGCGCGGACTGGTCAACTCCAGCCGCGACACCGTCTTCCTGCAGCGGGTATGGAAACTCGACGCCAGCCGCCGCGACCTCGCCACGCCGCAGCAGGCCTTCAACGATTTCAAGATCGTCACCGAACGCTATCCGAACTCGCGCTTCGCAGGCGACGCCGCCAAGCGGATGAACGAACTGCGCGACCTGTTCGCGCGCCACGAGATCGAAACCGCGCTGTATTACCTGCGCCGCACCGCGTACCTGGCCGCGATCGAGCGCGTCGAATACGTCCGCGAAACCTATCCGGGCAACACTTTCGAGAACGATGGCATCGCGATCATGGGCGAAGCCTACACACGCCTGGGCAACGCCGCGCTCGCCGATGGTGCGCGTCAACAACTGCAGCAGAAGGCGCCGCAGCATCCGTGGCTCAAGGGCGACGGCAAGTGGCCGGACTATCCTTCCAACTTCCGCAAACTCAATCCGCTTGCGCGCGAGCGGTCGGCGCTGGACAACGACTGAGTTCCACGAGCGCATGCATCACGACAGAAGAAGCCGCCGCAAGGCGGCTTCTTCGTCCGCAAAAAGAGCTTGAGCCGACGATAGGGTGCGCCTTGGCGCACCGGCTTTTTTGTGGGTAAACCGAAGATCGGTGCGCCAGGGCGCACCCTATGCCGAATAACCGCTGGTGATCGGATACCGCCGCTCGCGGCCGAACGCGCGGCGCGAGACCTTCGGCCCCGGCGCGGCCTGGTGGCGCTTCCACTCGCTGATCCGCACTAAACGCAGCACGCGGTCGACGGTGGCGGCATCGAAGCCTGCGCGCACGATCTCGTCGCGCGACTGCTCCTGGTCGACGTGGCGCAGCAGGATCGCGTCGAGCACGTCGTACGGCGGCAGCGAATCCTCGTCCTTCTGATTCTCGCGCAGTTCCGCCGTCGGTGGCCGGCTGATCACCGCAGGTGGGATCACCGGCGCGCCGCCCACCGTGTTGCGCCAGCGGCACAGCGCGAAGACTTCGGTCTTGTAGAGGTCCTTGATCGGCGCGTAGCCGCCGCACATGTCGCCGTAGATGGTCGCGTAGCCGACCGCGTATTCGCTCTTGTTGCCGGTGGTCAGCAGCAGGCCGCCGAGTTTGTTGGCCAGCGCCATCAGGATCGCGCCGCGGGTCCGCGACTGCAGATTCTCTTCGGTGACATCGACGGCATGTTCCGCGAAGACTTCGGAGAGCGCATCAAGATAGCCCTGGAACGGTTTTTCGATCGGGATCGTGATCATCTTCACGCCCAACGTTTTGCATTGCTCTTCGGCCAGATCGTTCGACAGATCGGCGGTGTAGCGCGATGGCATGCGCACGGCAGTGACGTTGTCCGCGCCCAGCGCATCGACCGCCAGCGCGAGCACCATCGACGAATCGATGCCGCCCGACAGCCCCAGCCAGGTTTTCCGGAAACCATTTTTGCCGCAATAGTCGCGGATGCCGCGCACGATCGCGCGCCACGCCAGCGCGTCGCGGCTTTCGTCGCCGTCGTCGATCCATTGCAATGGCGCGAACCGGCGGGCTTCTGCGTCGTAATCGACGACCAGCCACTGATCGGTGAACGCGGCAGCGGCGGGATGCACCGTACCGTCGCCGTCGGCGACGACCGAGGCGCCGTCGAACACCAGCGCATCCTGACCGCCGACCACATTGAGATAGGCGATGGCGGCGCCGCTTTCATTCGCACGCTGCGACAACAGCGCATCGCGCTGCGCATGCTTGTCGCGCTCGAACGGCGATGCGTTCGGGACCAGTACGACCTGCGCACCCTTGCGCACGGTGCTGGCGATGGGCTCGGCGAACCACAGGTCTTCGCAGATGATCAGCCCGACCGGCACGCCTTTGACGTCGAACACGCAGTCTTCGCGATCCGGATCGACATCGAAATAGCGGCGCTCATCGAACACCGCATAGTTGGGCAATTCGCGCTTGCGATACGTCTGCGCGACCCTGCCGTCGCGCAGCACGCTGGCGGCGTTGTAGACCACGCTGCCGGCCGCCTGCGGCCAACCGACCACCGCCACGACGCCGGTCGCCTCCGCTGCGACCGTTTCGATCGCCGCCGCGCAATCGCGCAGGAAGCTCGGCCGCAGCAGCAGGTCTTCCGGCGGATACCCGGACAGCGCCAGTTCCGGGAACAAGACGATATCGGCGCCGTATTCGTCGCGGGCCTCGGTGATCATCGCTGCGATGCGTTCGGCGTTCTGATTCACCGCACCGACCGGAAAATCGAACTGGGCGAGGGCGATACGGAGGGTGGCGGTCATTGCGCTGATCCTTCCCCGCATTCGGGGCGGCTTTTCACCACCCCCGCTTACGGGGGCGGCTTTTCTCCTTCCCCCGCATGCGGGGGAAGGCTGGGATGGGGGCTGGCGGCAACCAGATGTTCGCAAATGATGCCGCAAACCGCGTCGATATTGGTCAGCACATCATGATTCCAGAACCGGACAACCACGAATCGCAAACGCATGATGCAAGCATCGCGTGCATGGTCGGAAGCCGATTCGGCGTGCTGCCCGCCATCGACTTCCACGACCAATCGCCTGTCCAGGCATGCGAAATCGACGACGTAAGGACCGATCGGATGCTGCCTCCTGAACTTGCACCCCAGCAGTTGTCTGCACCTGAGATGCTTCCACAGTTCGGTTTCCGCATCCGTCATGTTCGCGCGCAAGACGCGCGCGAAATCCCGCTTTTGTCTGTCCCGCATGGATGGTCTCCTTGCATTCAAGAGCCATCATTCGAGCACCGGGACTTCGTGGAATCTGTAGGGAAATGCCTTGCCCCCATCCCAGCCTTCCCCCGCATGCGGGGGAAGGAGAAAAGCGAAGGCCGCCTTGCGGCAGCCTTAGTTGATGGACACATACGTCAGCACGAGCCTCGAACATTCGTTTCGAGACTCGCTTTACATCGTTATGAGCATCACTGCGCCAGACGCTTGGCGATGGCGGCGCCGAGGTCGCCCGGCGAACGCACGGTGGTGATGCCGGCTTTCTCCATCGCCGCGAACTTGCCTTCGGCGGTACCTTTGCCGCCCGAGGCGATCGCGCCGGCGTGACCCATGCGCTTGCCCGCGGGCGCGGAGGCGCCGGCGATGAAGCCGACCACCGGCTTGGTGACATGCTGGGCGATGTACTCGGCCGCTTCTTCCTCGGCGCTGCCGCCGATCTCGCCGACCATGATGATGCCCTGGGTCTGCGGGTCGGCCTGGAAGAGCTTCAACGCGTCGATGAAGTTGGTGCCGTTGATCGGGTCGCCGCCGATGCCGATGCAGGTCGACTGGCCGAGGCCGGCGTCGGTGGTCTGCTTCACGGCTTCGTAGGTCAGCGTGCCGGAGCGCGAGACGATGCCCACCTTGCCCGGCAGATGGATGTGGCCGGGCATGATGCCGATCTTGCACTCGCCGGGGGTGATCACGCCGGGGCAGTTCGGACCGATCAGCACGGTCTCGGGATAGCCCTTCAGCGTGTTCTTCACACGCAGCATGTCCAGCACCGGGATGCCTTCGGTGATGCAGACGATGACCCGGATGCCGGCGTCGGCCGCTTCGAGGATGGCGTCGGCCGCGAACGGCGGCGGTACGTAGATGACCGAGGCGTCGGCGCCGGTGGTCTTCACCGCATCGCGCACGGTGTTGAACACCGGCAGGCCGATGTGTTCGGTGCCGCCTTTGCCCGGCGTCACACCGCCGACGACCTTCGTGCCGTAATCGAGCATCTGCTGCGCATGGAAGGTGCCTTGCTGGCCGGTGAAACCCTGGACGATGACTTTGGTGCTTTTGTTGACGAGGACGGACATGGGAATCCTTGGATGTTCGCTTTTGTAGGAGCGGCGGGAGCCGCGAGCCTTTCGAGTCTTGCCGGTGCGCAGTCGCGACTTCCGTCGCTCCTGCAAGTGATGCCGTTACGCGGCCTTGACCGACGCGACCGCTTTCTTGGCGCCATCGTTGATATCGTCGGCAGGAATGATCGCGAGGCCGGAGTTCTTCAGCAGCTCCTTGCCCTTCTCGACGTTGGTGCCTTCCAGACGCACGATCACCGGCACCTTGACGTCGACTTCCTTCACTGCGGCGATGATGCCCTCGGCGATCATGTCGCAGCGGACGATGCCGCCGAAGATGTTGACAAAGATCGCCTTCACATCGGGGTCGCGCAGGATCAGCTTGAAAGCCTCGGTCACGCGCTCCTTGTTGGCGCCGCCACCGACATCGAGGAAGTTCGCCGGCTCGCCGCCGTTGAGCTTGATCACGTCCATCGTCGCCATCGCCAGACCGGCGCCGTTGACCATGCAGCCGATGTTGCCGTCCATGGTGACGTAGTTCAGATCGTGCTGGCTGGCCAGCACTTCGGTCTCGTCTTCCTGGCGGATGTCGCGCATCTGCGCCAGATCCGGATGACGGAAGGTCGCGTTGTCGTCGGAGTTGATCTTGCCGTCGAGCACGGCGAGGTCGCCGTTGGTGAGGATGGCGAGCGGGTTCAGTTCGACCAGCGCCAGATCCTTCTCGTTGAACAGCTTGTACAGGCCCATCATGATCTTGGTGAGCTGACCGACCTGCTTGGCGTTGAGGCCCAGCGCGAAGCCCATGTCCCGGCACTGGTAGGGCTGCAGACCCTGCACGTAGTTCACGTCGAGGGTCTTGATGGCATCGGGGTTGTCGACTGCGGTCTTTTCGATTTCGACGCCGCCGTCGGCGGAGGCGATGAAGGTGATCGCCTTGCTCGAACGATCCACCAGCACCGACAGATAGAGCTCCTGCGCGATATCGGTGGCCTGGGTGACAAGCACGCTGTCGACCGGAAGGGCGACACCGGCGGTCTGATAGGTCGTCATGGCCTTGCCGAGCATGCCTTTGGCGTATTCGCGGACATCGTCGTAGGTCTTGGCGAGCTTGACGCCGCCGGCCTTGCCGCGACCGCCGGCATGAATCTGGGCTTTGACCACCCAGAAATCGCCGCCGATGGCCTTGGCCGCGTCGACGGCCTCTTCCGGTGTGCGCGCGACGCGCCCGGCGGGGACTGCGATACCGTAGTCGGCAAACAACTGCTTCGCCTGATATTCGTGGAAGTTCATGTGGATTCCATGCGGGGAAGACGAGCCGCACCTGCGAAAGTGCGGGGGCCGCGCCACCGGATCGTGCCGGCCAGCTGCGGACAGGACGCTATTGTCGCCGATGCGCGGAGCCGCAGCCAACCCGGCGATCGTCGAAGGCCGTTGGATGGCACTCGAACCCGCTTTGGCCGCCTATACTCGCCGCACCCTACGCACGGAACCACGGTTTGAGCCTTCCCACCGCCTCCGCCCAGCCGGCCCAGGACTACCAGAGGCGCGAACTCTATCTGTTCGCCCTGTACCGGGTGCTCGAAGCGGGGCTGTTGGCGCTGCTGGTGTTCGGTCCGGTCGCGAGGCTCCAACCCCAAGCCGGGCACGATGCGCTGGTCGCCGGGGTGTCGATCGCTTATTTCGCGATCTCCCTGCTCCTGCTGATGCAGGCGCGCAAGGCCAAGACGTTGACCGGCCCGACCCTGGTCGGTGTCGGGATCGACATCGTCATCGCGACCCTGGTTGCGCATGCCGTGCCTACGGCCGCCTCGGGCGTGGCGCTGATGCTGCTGTTCAATGTCGGCTCGGCGTCGCTGTTACTGTCGCTGCGGATGGGCTTGAGCGTCGCCGCGCTGGCGTCGGCGGGCCTCGCCGTCGCTTATCTGTGGACACTGTTGATTGAAGAACAGCAGCCCCGGCCCATGGCCGAGCTGATGATGTTCACCGTCAGCTTCCTCGCGATCGCCACGCTGACCCATCAGCTGAGGGTGCAGATGCGCGCCACGGAAGCCCTGGCCGAGCGGCGCGGGGCAGAGGCGATCCGGCTGGCCGAGATCAACGAACTGATCATCCGACGCATGCGCACCGGGGTACTGCTCGTCGATCGCGAGGCGCAGATCAAGCTGGCGAACGAAGCGGCGATGCTGCTGTTGGGCGAAGGCGCGGCAGGCACCCGTCGTCTCGCCGAAGCAGCCCCCGAGCTGGCGTTGCGCTTGAGCGAATGGCTGCGCAGCGGACTGGGCAACGACACCCCCCTGCGTCTTGGCAACGACCAGTTCGAAGTCGTGCCTCGCTTCGCACGGCTGCTCGCGAACAGCGACAACACGCTCATCTTTCTCGACGACACCTCGCTGGTTTCTCGGCGCGCGGAATCGTTGACGCTGGCGGCGATGGGGCGTTTCTCCGCCAGCCTCGCCCACGAAATCCGCAATCCGCTGGCGGCGATCAGCTACGCCGCGCAGCTGCTCGAAGAATCGCGGGACCTCCCCGACGGCGACCGCCGGATGGTGCAGATCATCCATCAGCAATGCATGCGCACCAACAGCATCGTCGAAAGCGTGTTGGGCCTCGCGCGCCGCGAGCGCGCGACCGCCGAACACATCGAACTGGTGAGCTTCCTACGCAATTTCATCGAGGAATTCCGCCAGAGCGTGCCCGACGAAACCGACAACATCACCCTGGCCGCGCCGCAGCCGCTGGTGCCTGCACTCGTCGACCCCAAGCATCTGCACCAGATCGTCACTGCGATGGTGCAGAACGCGCGCCGTCACGGACATCTGCCCGGCGAACCGGCGCGGATCACGCTCAACGCCTATCGTCTGGACGACGCACCGGTAATCGACATCATCGACCGCGGACCGGGCATCCCGGAGGCCGTCGTTCCACAATTGTTCCGACCGTTCTTCACCACCTCGGAACACGGCACCGGCCTCGGCCTGTACATCGCCCGCGAACTATGCCGGGCCAACGGCGCTTCGCTCGACTATGTCGCGGTCCCCGGGGGCGGCTGCTGTTTCCGCATCAGCATGCCCGGACAGCACACCCTGCTGCCTGCCTGACGACCTGTCACATCTGCCAGACGGGCCGCAGAAACTGCGGTTGAGGCTGTCGCGACTGCCGCAATTGGGCTAAAGTTGACGCAGGAGGGCAATATGACTGAGCAACGCAGTGCGCTGATCGTCGACGACGAGCACGACATCCGCGAACTACTGGTGGTCACTTTGGGCCGGATGGGGTTGCGCACGGACACTGCGCCCAACCTTGCCGTGGCCCGGGAGATGCTCAGCACGGTCGCCTACGATCTGTGTCTCACCGACATGCGCCTGCCCGATGGCTCGGGCCTTGATCTGGTCAGCGAGATCGCAACCCGTTTCCCGACCACCCCGGTCGCGGTCATCACCGCCTACGGCAATGTCGAAGCGGCGGTGGAAGCACTGAAGAGCGGCGCGTTCGACTTCGTGACCAAGCCGGTGGACCTCACCGTGCTCCGTGGCCTCGTGCGCCAGGCGCTCGACCTCAACACCCGCCGCCAGGCCAATCCCGAAGGATCGAGCCTGCTGCTGGGCGAATCGCCGGCCATGGTCGGTCTGCGCGACACCATCGCCAAAGTCGCACGCAGCCAGGCGCCGGTGCATATCAGCGGCGAATCCGGCACCGGCAAGGAGCTGGTCGCCCGCACCATCCATGCCCAGGGCTCGCGCGCGGCCGGTCCGTTCATCCCGGTCAACTGCGGCGCGATTCCCTCGGAGCTCATGGAAAGCGAGTTCTTTGGTCACAAGAAGGGCAGCTTCACCGGTGCCCACACCGACAAGCCCGGCCTGTTCCAGGTCGCCGACGGCGGAACACTATTTCTCGACGAAGTGGCCGAGCTGCCGCTGGCGATGCAGGTCAAGCTGCTGCGCGCGATCCAGGAAAAGACCGTGCGCCCGGTCGGCGCCAACGTCGAAGTGCCGGTGGACGTGCGCATCCTGTCGGCCACCCACAAGGATCTCGATCAACTGGTCGCGGACGGCAAATTCCGCCACGACCTGTTCTATCGCATCAACGTGATCGAGCTGGACGTACCGCCGTTGCGCGAACGCGCCGGCGACCTGCCGCTGTTGTCCGAAGCCATCCTGAAGCGTCTGGCCTATGCCATGAAGCGCCGCGCGCCGAGCCTGTCGGCCGACGCGGTCGCCGCACTGGAAATCTACCCGTTCCCCGGCAATGTCCGAGAGCTTGAAAATATCCTCGAACGCGCCTTGGCCATGGCCGACAGCGAAATCATCGCCGCCCGCGACCTGCGCCTGCCGAATGCGACCCATGCTTCGGTCGCACCCGCCGCAGCCGCGGTCGCTTCGCCGCCGGCCCCGCTGATGGGCGGCATGTCCTCACCGCCATCGCCCGCAGCAGCCGAGGATCCGCGCACGATCAATCCGCGCGACACCAGCACCAGCGCCCTGCCCTCGTACATCGAGGAAATCGAGCGCAACGCGATCCAGCAGGCACTGCAGGAACACCGCTACAACAAGACCAAGACCGCCGCAGCGCTCGGCATCACCTTCCGCGCGCTGCGCTACAAGCTCAAGAAGCTGGGGATCGAGTAACTCTTCTGTAGCGCCCGGTCGCATGTAACCAGGCAGGAATGTACGACCGGGCAGTCCAGTAGTACTCATTGCTGACCCGCACCGCAGCGCCCTGATCCCGTTCCAGAGCGACAGCAAGCTCGCCCTTGCCCTGCCCGATCGCGCCCAGCATCGCGATGACCAGAAAATGGTCGCGCACCAGCTTCGGCGCGCCAACCGGCACCGCTTTCAGACCCTCCACGCCGGTGGCATACATCGCCACGGCGTCGCGTTTGGCGGTCGCCTCGTAGGCGGCGAGCACAGCGGCAACTTGAGGATCCTTCGCGCGGTCGCCGATCCATGCCGGCTGGATCCACACCCCCTGAAGGTCTTCAGGCGTCAGGTAGCCGATGCTGAAGTCGGCGATCACCGACGCCGCATCCAGCCATTCGGCTCTGGGGGTCTTCGGCGACACCAGCAACTCGACCTTGGCGAGCACCTCTGGCTCCAGACCCTTCGCCGTACCGACCCCGAGCAAGCGCTCGCGAATCCGTCGCGCGTTCGCATGGTCCTTGGCGCCCATGCTGCCTGGCATGTCACGCACGTTGGCCGCGACCGGCATGGGTGCACGCCCACCAGTGAATTCGAGCACCGGCATCCCGACGCTCATCAGATTCATCACGGTTCGCACCGATTCCTGTTTGTAACGCGCCCTCGGAGCGCCGAGCGCCACTGTCGGGTAAAAGTCGGTATGCACCGGCGCGCCGAACAGTTCCACCAAACCCGTTAGCACATCGCGATTGGCGAAGCGCCGGACCTGATGATCCGCACCGGTTTCCAGCCCCTGTCGCTTGAGGTCGGCGAGCAGGCCCGGATCCTGGAGCTGCGAAGCATCGAAATCAGGAATTGGCACATGCGATGCCACGAAGACCACATCCGACGTATTGGTCACATAGGCATCGACGTAGGGGTATTCCTCGATCAACGCCGCCACCATCGTGTAGAACAGCGGCTCGTTCAATTCATAAGTCTGCATCCACTGTATGAGCACGCCGTCTTTTTCCAGGTGCTGCGTCAAGAAACGATAGAACTGACGTGTGAACAGGCTCGAGACACCGCTGACCCATGGGTTGGATGGCTCGGAAATGATCACGTCGTACCGCTTCTGCCCTGCTGAAAAATACGTTCGCGCATCATCGATATGCAAGTGACTTCGCGGATCGATATAGCCCCGCAGCACGTGATTGCCGAATCCTTCAGCACCCGCATGCATCGCTTCTTCGATCTCGATCGTATCGACGACCTTCGGCACCTTGCTGCCCAGCAGCGTATGCGTGGTCATCCCCGAACCCCAGCCGATCACCGCGATGCGCTCGGGCGCGGGGTGCACCGCCAACGGCAGACTCGCGGCCATCACCATCGTGTATTCATCTTCCGACGGCAGCTCGTCCTGGGACATGATCACACTGGCGTCGGGTTTGCCGTTGGTGGCGATCGTCGCGAGGGTGCCCTGAAGGAAGAACGACACCGTCGCGGTCTTGCCGTCGCGCAGGAATCTGACATCGGCGTGCTTCGGCAATTTGGACACGCCATTTCGAAAGACGCCGGACACCAGGGACCGCGGATCCGCACCACCGAACAACAGACTCGACGAAGCTACCACCAGCACCACGCCCAGCGCGCCGAAATACAGCTTCGGCTTGAAGGTCGCGCTCAGTGCGCGCAACAGCACGAGTCCCAATGCGATATCGGCAAGCGCCGCAACAGTCACCGCCAGGCGCAGCCCGAGCAGCGGAATCAGGACATGCATCGCGAGCACGACACCGACGATGGCGCCCAACGTGTTCGCGGCGTAGATGCGGCCGATACTCTTTTCGCCATACCCACGCCGTAGCAGAGCCATCGTGAACAGCGGCAGCGTCATCCCCGCGAAGAACGCGGCCGGGAACATCACCAGCAGCGCGACTGCCGCACTGCCAGCACTGAAGAGGAAATAGCCGCCATCGGTCTTCGGTAACACCCGCATGAACCATCCCACCCACTGGAAACTCTGGGCGAACACGGGAAGGGAAGCCAATGCCGCCAAACCCATGAGTATTTGGGCGATGCCGGCAGTCGCGACCGGGTCATCGATCTTCCGGCTGCGCTTGCGCACCCAGAGACCGCCGAATGCCAGACCGAGGATGAATGCCGTCAGCATCAGTTCAAAGGAGTGCACAGAGGTGCCCAGAGCCTGATTCAACATCCTGATCCAGCCCACCTCGTACACGAACGAACTGGCGCCGGTGATCGCAGCGCCACACAACATCAGGAGTTGGAAGCGCGACTGCCTTCTATCCGCGATCTCTTCGCTTGGGATGCTGCGGGAAACCGGCGGGATCTGGCCGACGCTGTCCGGCATCGATGAGGAAACCCGCCAAGCGACCAGACCGATCATCAGATTGATCGCCCCCGCAACGACGATCGCGCCCGGCATGCCGATCCACGGCAACAGCAGGAAGGTCGCTGCGAGCGCGCCAGCCGCAGCGCCGATGCTGTTGGTGAAATACAGACCGCCGAGAATTTCGCCGTCCTCGTACGGCGCTACCCGCAGGTAACCACCGCTCATCAGCGGAAAAGTCATACCGAGCAGAACGCTTTGCGGCGCGATCAGAAGCGCGGCCGAACCCCACTGCCACAGCCGGATCGCCGATTCGCTCTGCATCATCGGCAGAACCGTGTTCTGCGACATATCCACATACGCCACGAACAGGGGATGAAAAACCAGCGCGGTGACGCCGATGATCAGTTCGACGATCGCATAGGACCGGATCAGCCCCGTCCAGCGCCCACCGCGCGCACTGACCAGCCACGCCCCCGCCGCCATACCGCCCATGAAAATCGCCAGCACCAGCGTCTGCGCATAGGCGGCGTGACCGAGGATCAGTCCGAGGTAGTGCGACCAGATCGCCTGGTACACCAGACCTGCGAACCCTGATGCGACGAACAGCAGCAGCAATGCCCGCTCGAGGCGGGCGACAGGCATCGGCATGAAATCAGTCCCCTTGTTGGATAGGCGAAAAGCATAGCCTGTATGTACATAGTCGCCGCATGTAGCAGGCCCGTCACGCGTCGGTTGCGACGCTCTTGCACAAACGCGACAACAATCTTCGTGCATTTCTGGCAGTTGGCTTCCAACGGCCAATGTCGTCGACTGATCCGGTAAGGGCATGGCGCCGGCCCACGATGCCCACCAATACGGATCCGGGGCACGACATGACTGATGAGGTCAGTCAGCCATGAATATGACGCTCAACGTCACTTTTTGCCTCGCCAAAAACGTGATGCCCTCCGCATCCCGGCCCCAGTGTTCGCGACCGCGGTCTGTTCGGAGAACTTGGCACGGCTTGTGCGTATGGTTCCAGTGCACGTGCTCGGTAGCACGGGCGCCCACGGACCTGATCACTCTGGCCACGGGGCACGTGAATAATTTCAGCCACGCCACACCACTCCCGAGGGGACTCCCAATGAAGAAGCAGCAAGGCTTTACCCTGATCGAACTCATGATCGTCGTCGCCATCATCGCCATCCTGGCTGCGATCGCGCTGCCGGCGTACCAGAACTACGTCGCCAAGTCGCAGGCCACTGCCGGCCTCGCCGACATCCGTGGCGGCGTGACCGCGTACGAAGAAGGCATCCAGGGCGGCGAGCGCGCTGGCGCCATCGCGCAGAACTCCGATATCGGCCTGTCCAATGCCGGCACCCCGCGCTGCACCATCCTCGTCACCGGCAACTGGGATGCTGTTGCTGGCCAGAAGATCTCCTGCACCCTGAAGGGCAACCCGAACGTCGCTACCAAGAAAGTGGAGCTGACCCGCGACGGCGATGGCGCGTGGAACTGCACCAACACCATCAACAACCCGAACTGGGAACCGAACGGCTGCTAATCCCCGCCTGAGGACCTTCCGTTCCGGAAAGGGGTGCTTCGGCACCCCTTTCTTGTTTGACCTACTTGTTTGACCACCTGCATGCATGGACAAGCTGTCCTCAATGCATGCGCATTCCCAAGCCAGGCCACTTCTCATGAAGACGAAGACATTGCGCCCGAGGATTCAAGGCTTCACCCTGATCGAACTGATGATCGTCGTCGCGATCATCGCCATCCTGGCCGCGATCGCCCTGCCCGCTTACCAGATCTACGTAGGCAAATCGCAGGCCACTGCAGCCTTAGCCGACCTGCGTGGCGGCGTGGTGATCTTTGAAGAAGGCATCCAGAACGGCGAAAATGCCGGCAGCCCGGCTGACGCCAATGCCATCGGCCTGCCGCTGAATACCGTGCGCTGCAGCGCGATCACTCCGGCCGGCAACTGGACGGACCCCAATGGCCAGACCATCACCTGCACCCTCGCCGGCAACCCCAACGTGGCGGGCGAAAGCCTGACCTTGACCCGGGACAGCGAAGGGCTCTGGAGCTGCAGCACGACCGTCGTCGCGCTCTATCGTCCCAACGGTTGCTCCTGACACGCGCTGTTACCGAAACGATCCACGACATCCTCTCCGATGTCTGCAGCCCGCTGCTTCGGGCCGCTTTTTTTTATCACGGACTGGCTCAAAAGCGGCCCGCCGTCCTTGCGGGCACTCTGCCCATCGGCCGGTCCCACGCCTTCGTGCCAGGACTTTCCCGGGGCGTGAACGGAAGCGGTACTATTTCCCGAATCCTCATGCGGTTTCGATGTTATTGTCGGGAGTGCATGATCCACATGGGTCCGCGCGGGCGAGGCGCAGCGAAAAAGTGAATGTTGCTCACACTTCCAACCTGATCGGCATCACCGGTATAGCCCGGCGTCTGGTGCTGGATGGCGCCTTGGACGAGAACGTCGCACGCGAAGCGCTGGACGCCGCCACCCGCGAGCGCAAACCGATCGCCAGCTACCTGCGCGACCAGAAACTGGTCACGCCATCGCAGCTCGCTGCCGCCAACTCGATCGAGTTCGGCATGCCGCTGTTCGACCCGGCCGTCATGGACCCGAGCCAGAGCGCGATCCGACTGGTCAAGGAAGAATTGCTCCAGAAGCATCTGGTGCTGCCGCTGTTCAAACGCGGCGGGCGCCTGTTCGTCGGCGTCTCCGACCCCACCAATACCGCCGCGCTCGACGAGGTGAAGTTCCACACCAACCTGTTGGTGGAACCGATCCTGGTCGACGAGGACACCATCAAGCGCACGATGCAGCAGTGGATGGAGTCCAGCGAGGCGTTGGGCGGCCTGGACGACGCGGACGGCCTGGACAATCTCGATGTCTCGGGCGGCGACGACGACACCGGCAGCGACGGCGGCATCGACAGCAAGAGCGACGACACACCGGTCGTGAAGTTCATCAACAAGGTGCTGGTGGATGCGATCCGCCGCGGCGCCTCGGACATCCACTTCGAACCCTACGAAACCGATTACCGCGTGCGTTTACGCATCGACGGCATCCTCAAACAGGTCGCCAAGGCACCGGTCAAGCTCAGCCAGCGTATCGCCGCGCGCCTGAAAGTGATGTCGCAGCTCGATATCGCCGAGAAGCGCGTGCCGCAGGACGGTCGCATCAAACTCAACCTGTCGAAAACCCGGCAGATCGACTTCCGCGTCAGCACGTTGCCGACGTTGTTCGGCGAAAAAGTGGTGCTGCGTATCCTCGACGGCAGTGCGGCCAGACTCGGCATCGAGAAGCTCGGCTACGAGCCGGATCAGCAAACTCTGTTCCTCGATGCGATCAAGAAACCCTACGGGATGGTGCTGGTCACCGGCCCGACCGGTTCCGGCAAGACCGTCTCGCTGTACACCGCGCTGGGAATCCTCAACGAAGAAGAGCGGAACATCTCCACGGTCGAAGACCCGGTCGAAATCCGTCTCCCCGGCATCAACCAGGTGCAGCAGAACCAGAAGCGCGGCATGACCTTCGCCGCAGCGCTGCGCAGTTTCCTCCGTCAGGATCCGGATGTGATCATGGTCGGCGAAATCCGCGACCTGGAGACCGCCGAAATCGCGATCAAAGCCGCGCAGACGGGCCATATGGTGCTGTCGACGCTGCACACCAACGATGCGCCGCAGACCATCTCGCGCCTGATGAACATGGGCATCGCACCGTTCAACATCACGTCCTCCGTGAGTCTGGTCATCGCCCAGCGCCTCGCCCGCCGGCTGTGCAACCACTGCAAGCGCGAAGCGGAACTGCCCGAACACGCGCTGTTGGCCGAAGGCTATACGCCAGACGAAGTGCACGCCGGCATCAAACTGTACGAGGCGGTCGGCTGCAACGAGTGCACCGGCGGTTACAAAGGCCGCACCGGCATCTACGAAGTGATGCCGATGACCGACAAGATCCAGTCGATCGTTCTGCAGGGCGGCAATTCCATGCAGATCGGAGAAGCCGCACGGGCCTCCGGTGTGAGCAATCTGCGTCAATCCGCGCTGCTGAAGGCCAGAAACGGCATCACCAGCCTCGCCGAAATCAACCGCGTCACCAAGGACTAAGCCATGGCCGCATCCCGACCCGCCGCCAAAAGCGCACCCACCACCGAACGCCTCGGCAATCAGATGCCGATGTTCGTCTGGGAGGGCACCGACAAACGCGGCATCAAGATGAAGGGCGAGCAGCAGGCCAAGAACAGCAATCTGCTGCGCGCCGAACTGCGCCGCCAAGGCATCACCCCGAGCGTGGTGAAGCCCAAGCCCAAGCCGTTGTTCGGCACCGTAGGCAGCAGGATTTCGGCCAAGGACATCGCCATCTTCAGCCGTCAGATCGCCACGATGATGAAATCGGGCGTGCCACTGGTGCAGTCGCTGGAAATCATCGGCAACGGCCAGAAGAACCTGCGCATGAAAAATCTGGTGGAGGCGGTTCGCGTCGATATCGAGGGCGGCTCCTCGATCTACGAATCGATGAGCAAGCATCCGGTGTACTTCGATGAGCTGTACCGCAATCTGGTACGCGCCGGCGAATCGGCCGGCGTGCTCGAAACCGTGCTCGACACCATCGCGACCTACAAGGAAAACACCGAAGCGCTGAAAGGCAAGATCAAGAAAGCGCTGTTCTACCCGGCCATGGTCATCGCGGTCGCGATCCTGGTCAGTTCGGTCATGCTCGTGTTCGTTGTGCCACAGTTCGAGGACGTGTTCAAGAACTTCGGCGCCGAACTGCCGGCCTTCACCCAGCTGATCGTGAAGTTCTCGCGCTTCATGGTGTCGTGGTGGTGGCTGATGCTGATCGTGACGATCGGCAGTATCGTCGGCTTCGTCTTCGCCTACAAACGCATGCCGGAATTCCAGCACTTCCTCGACAAGGTCGTACTGAAGATCCCGGTGATCGGCGCGATCATGCACAACTCCGCCGTCGCGCGTTTCTCGCGCACGCTCGCCACCACCTTCAAGGCGGGCGTCCCGCTGGTCGAAGCGCTGGAAAGCGTCGCCGGTGCCACCGGCAACTCGGTCTACGAGAAAGCGGTATGGCGTATCCGCGACGACGTGTCCGTCGGCTATCCGGTCAATATGGCGATGAAGCAGGTCAACCTGTTCCCGCACATGGTGGTGCAGATGGCGGCGATCGGCGAAGAAGCCGGCGCGCTCGATACCATGCTGTTCAAGGTCGCCGAGTTCTACGAGCAGGAAGTGAACAATGCCGTGGACGCGCTGGCCAGCCTGCTCGAACCGATGATCATGGTGATCATCGGCGTGATGGTGGGCAGCATGGTCGTCGGCATGTACCTCCCGATCTTCAAGTTGGCCGCTGCGGTCGGCGGCTGAGTCCGGGCCCTCGCATCGATGGCATTCCTCGACCAGAACCCGGCCCTCGGTTATCCGATCGCGGCCGGGCTCGGCCTGCTCGTCGGCAGCTTTTTGAACGTCGTGATCCTGCGCCTGCCGAAACGGCTGGAGTGGGAGTGGAAGCGCGACAGCCTCGAAACGCTGGGCCAGGCCGACCTCTACGATCCACCGCCGCCGGGGATCGTGGTCGAGCCCTCGCACTGCCCGCACTGCCAGCACAAACTGTCGTGGTACGAAAACATTCCGGTGTTCAGCTGGTTGGCGCTCCGCGGTCGCTGTCGCAGTTGCAAAGCGCCGATCTCGATCCAGTATCCCGCCGTCGAACTGCTGACGATGCTGCTGGTCGTCGCCTGCGTCTGGCGCTTCGGCTTCGGTTGGCAGGGCTTCGGCGCTTCGCTGCTGAGCTGTTTCCTGATCGCGATGTCCGGCATCGATGTGCGTACGCAATTGCTGCCGGATCAACTGACGCTGCCGCTGCTCTGGCTTGGTTTGATCGCCAGTGTCGACAATCTCTTCGTCCCGGCGAAAACAGCGATCGCCGGCGCAGTGCTCGGTTATCTGTCGCTGTGGGCCGTGTATTGGGTCTACAAACAGCTGACCGGCAAGATCGGCATGGGGCACGGCGATTTCAAACTGCTGGCCGCGCTCGGGGCCTGGGCCGGCTACAAGGCGCTGCTGCCGATCGTGATGCTGTCCTCGATCGTCGGCGCCGTCGTCGGCTCGATCTGGCTGATGACCAAAGGCCGCGGCCAGGGCACGCCGATTCCGTTCGGCCCCTATCTCGCCATCGCCGGCTGGATCGTGTTCCTGTGGGGCAACGACATCATCGGCGCGTACATGCGCATCTCCGGTCTGCAGCAGTGATGCCATGGCGGCCGCGCATAATCAGATGTACTGCATCGGTTTGACCGGCGGTATCGCGTCGGGCAAGACCGCAGTCGCCTCCGCGTTCGAATCGCTCGGCATCGTCGTCGCGGATGCCGACGTCGCAGCGCGCAAAGCCGTCGCTGTCGGCAGTGACGGTTTGGCGGAAGTCGTTGCCGCATTCGGCATCGACGTACTCGACGCGGATGGCAGGCTCGATCGCGCCGCGATGCGCAAACGCGTGTTCGGCGACGACAGCGCACGCAAACGTCTCGAAGCCATCATCCACCCGCGCGTGCGCGAAACACTGGCGCGCCAGTGCGCGCAGGCATCAAGCCCGTACGCCATCGCCGCAATTCCGCTGCTGGCCGAAGTCGGCGCACGCACCGCCTACCCGTGGCTGCAGCGCATTCTCGTCGTCGACGTGCCGGTCGATGTGCAGCGTGAACGCCTCACGCGTCGCGATGGTATCGATGCCGCCCTCGCCGACAGGATGATCGCCGCGCAGGCGACCCGCGAGCAACGACTGGCTATTGCCGACGACATCCTCGTCAACGCCGGTAGCCTCGAAGATCTGCAGCGACATGTCGCTGCGTTGGATGCGCAGTACCGGACACTCGCGACATTTTCATAGGATGCGCTCAGCGCACCGCCGAGAAAGCCGCAACTGCGCACAACGATTCAGATCAGACAGATGTGCACGTCGTATCGCCATCACTCGGTACCCACCCAATCCGGCGGATAGTTCGGCCTATCGCCAGAATGCCGAAGGTCATCGAATCGCCATATGGGCGAACCACCCACGGCAGCATCAGAAAATTCCGACGCCACAGGGTGCGCTCAAGCGCACCTCCACCAGACGTCGCAGGCCGCTCCATCGCACAAGCCATCCCATTCGGTGCGCCAGGGAGCACCCTATGCAGAACTTGTTGAGAGGGTATAGGGCGTGCTCAAGCACGCCGCTTTGTACGCCTTATGGCCCTCATGCTGTTGTTCGAGGCCGTCGCCACCTTGCCTCTCGAACAACAGCGTGTCGTGCAAGTCGTACTTGATGGCCTCATCGTCAAGCACCGCACGCGACAACTCGCCGAGCAACACTCCATGCTGGCGAGCTAAAAAAACAAGCTCCGCGTCGGCGGGGCTTGTTGTTTATACCTTTGCATCTACCTCTCGCCGTCTGTTTCTTAGCTTCTTCAAGAATGGTGAAACCGCAGTGATAAAGCCAGCGAGGAAGAGAGCATAAGACGAGTATCCAAGTACGCTCGACCACATCGAATAACGCGATTCACAGCTTGCGTCACATCCAGGCGTAACAGACAACCATCCGTAATAAATCGCTGACATAAAAGACAAAGCACCAAGTCCGAACAAAAACAAACTCAGAAGCAACAATCTAAAGGGCTTCATAAAGTCACTTGCCTGGAACAGGCGAAAAACTAGAACCCAAGGGACCACGCCGATTCAATGTGTTGGGAACAAGAGGACCTTCTTGCGGGCCATAACGGCACGCAGCAATCACTCCGTTCGAGAAGCTCTGGCATTGGTTCAACATGCTCCATG
This sequence comes from Lysobacteraceae bacterium, assembly GCA_040079515.1. GTDB lineage: Bacteria > Pseudomonadota > Gammaproteobacteria > Xanthomonadales > Xanthomonadaceae > Lysobacter_I. The sequence continues at coordinate 22,087 of JBEBKD010000019.1, read as the reverse complement.
TTCCCGTTGGCTGGCCAGGAGTTATTCTTCGATTGACACAATCCTCATCGACATTCCTCTGCAAAACGCATGCAGCACCGGGCTCGTTCGATTGCCCCTGATGTGACTTTGTAATCGTGCCGGTGTACGGAACATCCGCACAGCCTTGACCGGGAACAGGGCACTGGCCCCCCATGCCAGCTTCAAGCGTAGACGTCCTGACCCACATATGCCGCAGATATGGCTGAGCAAAACCAGGAACCCAATCAACATTAACTGGACGAGAACACAGATATACCGCTAACCCTAAAGGATCGGTGTTTATCAGCGGATTCCCACCGACGTAACCATATGTGCTGATACCGCCGTTAAGCCCGATCGGATCACTCTGCAAATACCGTCCTGTGTTCGGATCGTAATCCCGAAAGTAGTTGTAGTTCATCCCACTGACGCTGTCGTACCTCTGCCCCGGAAACCGCATATTGAACACAAACTGCGTCGCATCCCCATCCGGATCCTGATTCGGCGCATTCGTCCCAAACGCCTCACCCGCCAAATCCCAAGTCCACACAGTAGTACCGCTGGCACCACGCGCAGGATCCACTACGACACGCGGCGTACCCAGCGCATCCGCCTCGATGTAATGCAGTTTCTGTGCCGCAGCCGCGCCGACAAACACACCTACCGGCAAGTCATACAACCAGATCACCTGCTGCGTCGCCGCCGCAGCATTGTTGTAATCGCCCAGCCAGTGTCCCGCTTCGTCATACAGACTGTAGATATTGGTCGTGCCGCTCGCGTACTTGCGCACCTGTTCGCCGCGGCCGTTGTACACATAATTCATCTTGACCGTAGCGCTTTCCTTGTACTGCGTCATCCGGTTGTGGTCGCCATAGACGAAGTTCTTCACCACCGTGCCGGGAATCGACGTGGTGTTGCCGTTGAAATCATAGGCGCGCGAATCGCTGCCCACTTGGCTTAACAGGTGACTGCCCACTGGGTAGGTGTAGGGCGTCGTCGTCGCACCCACCGTCGCGCTGGTGCGGTTGCCGGTCTTGTCGTAGGCATAACCTTCCAGTACGGCGTTGGTGGTGCCGTCCTTGTTTTCGGTAAGCCGATTCAAGCTGTCGTAACCGAACAACCGGCGCGGCGGGTCTGCCTGGTTGGCGCTGCGAAATTTCTTGAGATTGCCAACTTCATCGAACTCATAGCCGATGTCGATACCACCAGCTGTCGTGACTTCGACGAAGCCCGGTTGATAGTTCTGGTTCAACGATCGCTTCATCAGACGACCGTTGCCGTAACTCCATTGCGCTACCGGCCCGAAAGGGTAATAACTGGTGCCGTTCAAGAGAACCTGCCGTGTCCCGGTCGCGGTCTTCGCGCCAACTTCCGAGACCTGGCCCTGCGCATCGTAAAGATAGTCGGCGATGGCGCCATCCGGATAGACCACGCTGGTCAGCTGCCCGGCCACGTTATACGTGTAGCGCAAGGTGAAGACCATCGCATTGGTCGTCTGTTCCTTGCGCACAAGATTGCCGAACCGGTCGTAGCAGTAGACCGTGCTACCGCTGCCGTCCGTGATCTTGGTGAGGCGGCCAACCGTGAACGTCTCGCCAGTCACGCACGCTGTCTGTACGGTGTCGTAGGTGTAGGTGCTGTTGAGAGTCGTCGTCGCTGGATACGTGACCGACATCAGTCGGTTCAACGCATCGTAACCGTAGTTGGTCACCTTGCTGCGTGCATCGGTCTGGCTGGCACGGTTGCCTGCGCTGTCGTAGGTGAAGCTGGTATTGCCGGTATCCGGACTGCTGAGCAGGGTAAGGTCACTGAAGCCGTTGTAGGTGTAATTGGTATTCAACAGCTTCGGATCGTTCACCTGGGTGAGATTGTCGAGTACGTCGTAGGTGAATTTGGTCTCCGCCGCGATGCCGTTCATATCCTGGAGCGTGCGGCTGAGGCGGTTGAGCGGATCGTAATTGTTGTCCGAGGTCCTGCTCAAGGCATCAGTGGCCTGGTCGAGATTGCTGTTGAGGTCATAGGTGAAACCGGTGTTCCGGTTGTAGGCATCGGTAACCGTCTGCAGTTGGCCCAGAGTGTTGTAGGTACGGGAAAGCGTGCGCTGCAATACACCACCGACGTCCTTGGTGTCTTCTTTCGTCCGGTCACCTGCGGCGTTCAAGGTGTAGGTGATGCTGTTGCCAGCGTTATCGCTGATGCTGGTCAGACGATAGGCACCATCGTAGGTGTAGGTGGTGAACGCCCCGTCGGGCTGTATCACTTTCTTGACCATCCCGGTCGGCCAGTACTCGATACGAGTGATCTGGTCATCGGTCTCGACCGCGCCGTTGGCGCCCCGCACTTTCCGCGCTGTCATCCAGCCCCGTATCGTGTACTCGTAATCGGTGACCACATCATTGATATCTTTGATCGAAGTCGGCTTTCCGTACATGTTGTACGACAGCATCTCGGTGACTTGGCCGAGGGCATTAGTGACTTTCCAGAGCTGTCCTCTACGATGAGGGCATGTCGTGGGTGCGCTCGCACAGGAAGGATCATCGGCCGTCCTGTAGGTATAGGACGTGGCATCGGCAACGTCGGTCCGCGCGCCGTTCACCGACTTCACCAGAAGAACCGAGGGGCATGTGCCGGCGTCCACATCGGACTGCGTGCAATACGTCGTGGTCGTCGTTCTGGTCAGCAGCGTTACCGGATCCTTGATCGTCTGCGTAACGAGTTGGCCAAGGCTGTTATAGGTGAAGCTCTGCTCCCGCTTGGTCACATAATTCGTGCCGGATTTCGCCTGAGTGAGAATCGACGAGACACGGTAATTGGCGTCACGGGCGGTGACAGTCTTGCGTTCCTGCGGCGTGCCGAAGGCATCGTAGCGGGCAGACGCGTAACTACCGTCGGTCGAATATTCGTAGCGCGTTATGTTCAGAAGCTTGTCACGGCTTTCGTAGACGAGCGCGCCGGTGTAGGTGTTCGAGGTGCTTCCATTCAACGCAGCGACGGACATGACCCTGCGATAACCGCTTGTACTGGACAAGGTGTAATTCCGCGTCTCGCCGCTCGGTCCCGACACAGCCACTTGGCTATCGCCGGTGTACGACAATTCGGTCTTGTCGACCGGACCAGCGTTCGTCTCCAGTTGGCTCAGCCTGACCCGGCCTTTGTTGTCGTACGCAAAGGTCGCGTAGCGTTGCCCGTTGTCGCTGATACCGGTCAGCGCATGCGGATCGTTGGCATCTGAAAAACCGGTCTCGTTGTAGTGGTATGTCCGCGTCGTGCCATCCACGTATTGCACCGACTGAATGTTATCGGCGGCATCGTAGGCATAATTGACCAGATTGCCGTCAGGCAACTGGATGCTGGCGAGATGGTCATTCTGGTAATTGAACAGCAGTTTATTGCCGGTGAAATCGATCGCGGTCGCAAGGCGATCGCCGTCGTAGGCGAAATCGATCTTCCAAGCCGATGCAAGACTCTCGATCTTGATCAGCCGGCCAGCCACATTGAATCGGCGGATCAAATCGCCCTGATCGCTCAGCTTGTACGTATTTCCTGCCTCCACATTGATGATTCTGTTGGCGTCAGCATCTGATTTGAAACGACTACTGCTTCCGATTCTGACGAATATCTCGATATACCCGCTGTCATTGACCAGTCTCAGCTTCTCGTAGAGCATGCTCGGGTTGCCGAAGACACGGTCCGAATAGCTGTGGACCCAGCCCGGCGCCAGTTCCGGCATCTGCCCGGCTTGACGCAACGCATGGTAACTGCGTACGAACGGTCGACCTGCGAAATCGAAGTCGGTCTCGAACCGCGCCTTGTCGCCCGTGGCCGGATAGCAGGGATTTTTTCCATCGTTCTTCGAACACATCTGGCGTAGCTTGCCGGTGATCGTGACCTCGCCGAAGCTCGCCTTGCATGTCGGCTTGGTCAAAAACGCCAAGGCATGCGCGTCGTCGTAGCCCGGGTAAGAACCGTTTTTTGCGGTAAATCCGTTGCGGCACACGAAAGACGTGAACTTGCGCAGCCCGAAGGATTCGACCTTGGGATATGACCATGCAGGATTGTTGAAGGTCACCGTCAACCTATACAGCGGTGTATTGACGTCCCGGTTATGCCGGAGCCAGCCGTAAGAAGCACCGGAAAAATTGCCAACCGTATGCGTCTTTGAAAATGGTTCGAAATAGCTACTGGAATAGGACGGCACTGCCGTCGTCGCGCCCAAGAGTGCCTTCTCGCTGGCGATCAGGTTCGTGATCATCTCCGATTCAGAGCTGCAGCCGTTTGGATAGGTCGGGTCGCCGCTCGGCGCACAATAAGTCGGCGCGGGATTGCTGATCGGATCGAGCGCATAGACTGGAGGGTTGATGGAGATCGGATCCTCATCTGGCACGTAGTACACGATGTTGGTGCCTAACAGACCGCCTGCCGAAGCGGTGATGCCTGGATTTTTTTGCTCTAGTAAAGGGCCGTAAATGCCGTTGGCCGCCCTCATTGCAAGTTCCGCGGCCGGCAGATTCGAGTAACAGCTGGAGCCATAACAATAATCTGTTTCCTGAACCGGGCTCATTTGCGCATGCGCCGAGCATGAAAGACCCAGCACGGCCGACAGACCCAACCACCGTATCGCAATATCCATGCGGATTACCGAAATCATGAAACCTCCTAAAAAATTATCGCGCCAATAGAGCCGCATCATTCGTGATCGTGATCTTAATATAGAGCCGTCTCACGTAGCGCGACTTGTCACTTCCGTCAGTCTGTCCCTTGATGCTACCCGCCACACAGATTTTTTTCTGGTGTCTAGGGCTCATTTTTCTCCATCACTCCACCCTTCATCACGAACGCGACGTGTTCCAACAACGTCACGTCCTGCGCAGGATTACCCGACACCGCGACGATATCGGCGAAGCGCCCGGTTTCGATCGCGCCGATGTCGCTGCGACCCAATGCGTCAGCAGCGTTGATCGTGGCGGACTGGATCGCCTGGGTCGGAGTCATGCCGTAACGCACCATCACCGCGAACTGCTTTGCGTTGTCGCCGTGCGGATAAATGCCAGCGTCGGTGCCGAAGACCATCTTCACACCGGCCTGATGCGCGCGGCGGAAGTTCTCGCGCTGGATGTCGCCGAGTTCGCGATCCTTCCGCAAGTTGTCTTCGAGCACGCCGTTCTTCTTGCCTTCGGTCTGCGTGTAGTCGGTGTTGTAGATATCCATCGACAGCCAGGCCCCGTACTGCTTCGCGAGGCGGATGCCTTCATCGTCGATCAGGCTCGCGTGTTCGATGGTACCCACGCCCGCGCGGATCGCGTCGCGGATGCCGGCCGCGCCGTGCGCATGGGCGGCGACTTTCACGCCCCACATCTGCGCTTCGTCGACGGCCGCTTTCATCTCGGCATAGGTCATCTGCTGTTGGCCGGGCTCGGTGTTGCGCGAGAACACGCCGCCGGTCGCACAGAGCTTGATCACCTGCGCGCCGTATTTGCGCACTGCACGCACGGACTTTCGCGCTTCTTCCGGAGAGTCGGCGTTATACGGATTGCGATCGTTCATGGACGGCGGAAAATAGGTCGAATCGCAGTGGCCACCGGTCGCACCAAACGCATAACCGGCCGGCACGATGCGCGGACCGACGACCTTGCCTTCGTCGATCGCCTGCTGCAGGCCGACATCGTTCCAGTCCTCCGAGCCGAGATTGCGTATCGTGGTGAAGCCGGCCATCAGGGTTTTCTGCGCATGCACGACCGAGACCGCCGACCAGAAGCGATCGCTGAACTGCAGATACGAATAGCCGCTGTACGTCGGATCGCTGTCGATGTGCACGTGCATGTCGATCAGACCCGGCAACAGCGTCACGTCGCCGAGGTCGTAGCGTGCCATGTCGGTGGTGAGAATGAACGCGTCCTTGCCATGCGCGACCTGCTTGATGCGACCGTCTTCGATCAGCACGTGGACGTTTTCGAGCATCCGGCCGCTGCGCACGTCGAGCATGCGCGCGGCGCTGACGACGGATGCGTTGCCCTGGGGTTTCGCGGCCTCCTGGCCTTGCGCCGCGTTGGCGGCGATCAGGATCAAGCTGAAGAACAGGGTGAGGAGGTGCGGACGACGCATGGCGTGTTCCTTTGTGGGGACGGCGGGAGCCGCGATTGGGTTTCGGAAAGGCTATAGCGCTTTTTTTTAGGGGCGACGGAAGTCACGACCGGCGACGGAAGGACTTTCTGAAACCGGTCGCGACTTCCGTCGCTCCTACAGGAACACCATCAGCCGACCTGCTGAAGCTCGAACGCCGCCGCAGGCGTCAACCACGGCAACAGCCAATGGTCCACCAGCAGGAACGCGAACAGCGCCATCAGGTAGACGATGGAATAGTTGAATGTACGCATCGCGAAGAATTCGTCCGGCGGATCGAGCAGCTTCCATGCGTACCAGAGGAACACTGCGCCCAGCACCAGTGCGCCACCGAGGTAGAACAGCCCGCTCATCCCCACCGCCCAAGGCATGACGGTGATCGCGACCAGCAGCACGGTATAGAGCAGGATCTGCCAGCGGGTGTATTCCACGCCATGCGTGACCGGCAGCATCGGTACCAGAGCGCGGGCGTAATCGTCGCGACGGAAGATCGCCAGCGCCCAGAAATGCGGCGGCGTCCAGACGAAGATGATCAGCACCAGCAGCAGCGCATGCGCCCAGTCCCACTGGTTCTGCATGCCGGTCACCGCAGCCCAACCGAGCAGCGGTGGCGCTGCACCGGCGATGCCGCCGATGACGATGTTCTGCGGCGTGGCGCGTTTGAGCCATGCGGTGTAGACGATGGCATAGCCGATCAGCGATGCGAACGTCAGCGCGGCTGTGATCGGATTGACCATCGAAATCAGCATGGTCATCGACAGTGCGCCGAGGAACACCGCGAACGCCAGCACCTGCGCCGGCTTCAATGCACCGGTCGCGAGCGGGCGATGCGCGGTGCGCGCCATCACCCGATCGATGCGCTGATCGATCAGATGATTGATCGCCGCCGCGCTGGCAGCCGCAAGCCAGATGCCGATGAAACCGAAGATGCTCTCGCGCAGCGGCGGCAATCCCGGCACCGCCAGGAACATGCCGACGAATGCGGTGAACACGATCAGCGCCACCACCCGCGGCTTCGTCAACGCCCAGTATTCGCGTATCGGATTCGCCATCAGTGCGCGCTCATACCTTCGGCCGGCACAGACGCGCCAGCAGACCGACAAGCAGGAACAGCAGCGCGGCCGCGACGCCGTTGTGCATCACGGCCGTCCACAGCGGCAGGCCGAGCATGACATTGGCGATGCCCAACCCGATCTGGGTCAACAGCAACACACCGAGAACCACGCCGGTAAGCCAAAGCCCTGGCGTGCGGATCAGCTTCAGCGCCATCCACAGCAGATAGAGGAACACCACCAGCGCCATCGTGCGATGGGCCAATTGGATCGCGATCCGCGATGCACCGTCGAGCACGCCGCCCTCGTAGTCCGCGCCGACCCCGCGCCAGAGCACGAAGCCTTCCTTGAAGTCGTGCGGCGGTATCCACTGTCCGACACAGGTCGGAAAATCGTTGCCGCAGGCAAGCGCAGCGTAATTGGCGCTGACCCAACCCCCGAGCGCGATCTGGATGCCGACCACGCACACCGCACCGATCAACCACCAGCGCATCGCGTTTGCACCGGCGATGCGCACCGGACTGTCGGTGGCGCGCCACGCCATCCACGTGAGCATCGAAAACGTGGTCATGCCGCCGAGCAGGTGGCCCATCACGACGATGGGCTTGAGCAACCATGTGACGGTCCACATGCCCAGCAACGCCTGGAACACGATCAGCATCAGCGTGAACGCGGCGACGCGCGACAGATCGTCGTTGCTCCACCGCAGCGCCGCGATGAGCAGGATGATTTCGCCGAGCACTGCACAGGCAACCGCCGCATCATGCATGCCGCGCATGTACAGGGGGATGCCGATCGCGATCAAACCCGCCGCCAGCAGGATCTGCGCGATCCCGAATCGGCGCCGCCGCGCAGCGAGAAGCGCGAGCAGCAACACCAGCGCGCCGAGTACGACGGCAGCATGGCGGTGCACCTGTTCGCGCCAGGCCTTGTGCGTTTCGAACGGCCTGATAGCGCTGGCGGCATGGTCGTTGGCGTCGCTCACCGCCTGCGGCCACGTCGCGCGGCCATAGCAGGTCGGCCAATCGGGGCAGCTCAGGCCTGCATTCGATAGCCGCACGAACGCGCCGAACACGACCACGCACAGCGCCAGCACAACCGCCAACCAGGCGATGCGATGGAAGTGGCGATAGGCCGTCGGCTTGTGCGCGACCGGCTTGGCGTCTGGTGTGTCGTTCGACATGAAAGCGTTCTTCTTACTTGAGTTTCAACAGCCGGGACATGTCCTGGCGGAGATGCGAGGGATCGAAACCGGGGGCGTAGCGCAGGATCACGAAACCGTTGGGATCGACCACGTAGACCGGAACGCCGACCGGGTCGTCGACGCGCGGCAATGCACGCCGCAAGGTCGGGTCGTCGCGCAATCCGTGCGCCGCACGGGTTTTCAACGCGGCTTCCGGTGCGTTGCCGACCCACAGCACATGCACGCGATCTCCGTCCTGCCCGAACAGCTGCGTCACCAGATCCAGCTCGGCCGCCAAGTCGATGCAGGGTTTGCCGCAATCGGCGGGCGGCGCAACCACGATCCGCCACATGCGTTCGATCGGATTCCAGCGATAGACGCCGCCGGTGAGCAGAACCGGACTCAGCGCGCGAAGATCGCCGGGCGGCTGCAGCAGCTCACCGTGATTCTTCATCCCGGCGGGACGCCAGCCCGAGAAACGCAGGATGCCCGCGAGCGCGAACATGCCGAAGAAGATCGCGAAGATCGCGATCAGCACGAGTCGATTGCGACCACGTTGGCGTGCGGCGGTGTCATTCATGGCAGAAGCCTGTCGTTACGTTGCGAGGCGGCGCGATGCGCGCGCCACATCAGCAGCAGCGCGGTGATCAGCACGGTCGCCGCCAATCCGAACCACTGTACGGCATAGCCGAGGTGGCGTTCGGGCGGCAGCGTGTTGGGCAGGATGTCGAAATCGCGATCGAAACCGAAACCGGACCGCGGCTCCGGACGGAAGACCCGCGGCGCCAGCGTGGGCTGCTTGAGGCTCGCCCGCAGCATCGGGAGATCGATCGCCGTCGCCAGCAGCGTGCCATCGGGCTGCGCGACCGGTCCGCCCACGTCGATGCCCTGCCCCGGCGGCGTCAGCAGCAGACCCGCCAGCCGTATCGGCGACGGATCGAAGGCAAGCTGGGGCAAGGTTCGATCTGGTGGCAGTGCGACCCAGCCCAGATCCAGCAGCACCGGCACGCCTTCGTTGGGTACGAACACGCGATAGGCGCGGATACCCACGCGACCTTCGCGCTGTTGGTTGTCGAGCAACACCATCGGTCCCTCGGCGAAACGTCCTTCGATTTCGACCCAATCGTAGCCATGCGCACGGCGTCGGTCCGCGATTGCCGAAAGCGGCTGCGGTTCACGCGCGCTCAACACCGCAGCGACGTTCGCGAGCATCTCGCGCTTCTGCGAGGCGCGTTCGAGCTGCCAGAACCCGAGGCGCGCGAACAGCGCGATCGCGAACAATGCGATTGCCCACAGGAACAGCGGATGGTGGCGCAGTTTCACCCGGATGCCCTCATCCCCTGCGATAATGTCCGGCAAACATCGCGCGGCCGCGCGTGCCGCTGGAGCGCCTCATGAGCGATTCGTTGAAGACCCTGCTCATCATCGGGTTTCTGGTCCTGATATTGTGGAATCTCGGGGCCGGCCTGTATTACATGCTGGTCGACAAGGGCCAAACCAAACGCACCGTCAATGCGCTGACCAAACGCATCGCGCTGTCCATTGCGCTGATCCTGCTGGTGATTCTCGCGATCTTCATGGGCTGGATCGAACCCCATGGCATCGGCAGCAAGCCGGCAGGCTGAGCGCCGCAGCATCCGATCGCCTCATCGAGACTGCAGACACGAAGGCCGGCGCAATGCCGGCCTTCTTCGTTTCTGGAATGCGCGATACGCGCATGCGAACCCCTCGCACGCGCTCCGGATGTCAGAGGACGTAGACGAACAGGAACAATCCCAGCCACACCACGTCGACGAAATGCCAGTACCAGGCAACCGCTTCGAACGCGAAGTGCTGATCCTTGGTGAAGTGGCCCTTGGCGCAGCGCAGCCACATGATCGCCAGCATCAACGTGCCGAGGGTCACGTGCGCACCATGGAAACCGGTCAGCATGAAGAAAGTGGAACCGTAGATGCCCGAGCCGAGCGTCAGATTCAGTTCCTTGTAGGCGTGGATGTACTCGGTCGCCTGAAAGTAGAGGAACGCACAGCCGAGCAGCACGGTCGCGCCCAGCCACACCAGCAGCGCCTTGCGGTGCGCGGCTTTGAGCGCATGGTGCGCCATGGTCACGGTGACGCCCGACGTCAGCAGGATCAAGGTGTTGTACAGCGGCAGACCCCAGGCCGGAATGGTCTGGAAGCTGCCACCGACATCGGCCGGGCCGCTGCTGGGCCAGGCCGCACTGAAGTTCGGCCACAGGGTGGCGTTGGTCATCGCTCCATCGCCTTCGCCGCCCAGCCACGGCAACGCGAACTGGCGTGCGTAGAACAGCGCGCCGAAGAATGCGGCGAAGAACATCACTTCCGAGAAGATGAACCACACCATGCCCATGCGGAACGAGGTGTCGACCTGCTTGTTGTAGTGACCGGCCAGCGATTCGAGGATCACATCGGCGAACCACTTGAACAGGATCGCGAGCAAACCGGCGATGCCGACGAAGAACACGGTCTTGCCCCAGCCGACATGGTTCAACCAACTGGCGAAGCCGAGCATGGTGGTGAACAGGAACACCGAGGCGAACACCGGCCACCTGCTGCCATGCGGCACGAAGTAGACGTTCGGATCGTGGTGGTCGGCGTGCGCTTGGGCCATGGCGGTCGTCTCGCGGAGTGTCTGGTGAGAAATCTGATGGATTCAGGGCGCGCTGCGCTGCGCATCGGCCGAAGCACCGGACTTGGGCGCGTTCAACCTTGCGGTGAGCAGATCGTTCTTGAAGAAAGTGTAGGACAGCGTGAGCGTGCGCACGTCTTCCGGCAGGTCCGGATCGACGATGAATCGCACCGGCATCTCGCGCGTCTCGCCGGCGGCGAGGGTCTGCGCGGTGAAGCAGAAGCATTCGGTCTTGTTGAAGTATTTTGAACCGCGCGCCGGTGCGATCGACGGCGTCGCGCTGCCGACGATGTCGCGGCCGCTCTTGTTGCGGGCGAAATACGTGGTTTCGTAGACCTCGCCGGGCCGCACCTGCATGCTCATCCGGCTCGGGCCGAACTCCCACGGCAATTTCGAGTTCACCGTGCCGTCGAACATGACCGTGACCAGACGGTCGCTGCGCCCGGTCGCCTTCGCATCGTGCGTATCGACAGCGCCGCGCTCGAGGCGGACACCGAGCAACTTCTCGCAGGCGATGCGATACAGAGGGACCAGGGCGAAACTGAAACCGAAGGCCGCCACCGAGACCGCGACCATGGCAGCGACGCCGAAGCGACGCTTGCCCGTGCTGGAAGCGCCACCGGTCATTGTCCCTGCCCCACGACATTCAGCACGATGAAGCCGATGTACACCGCGAGCGCGATACCGGCCACGATCAGCGCCGTGCGCCGCGCGGCGGCGCGACGGGTGTCCATCTGCTGATCGCTGCCAGTCGGCATGTGCGTCGTCATGTGCGGAGCCCGTTCGTCTGGGCGATCAGTGGGTGATGTCGCCGTGAGCCAGATCGCCCTCGCGGATCACCGGCGGCGTGGTGAAGGTGTGATGCGGTGGCGGCGACGGGAGCGTCCACTCAAGACCCTTCGCGCCTTCCCATACGCGGGCATCGGCCTTGGCGCCGTGCTTCAGGGAATGCCACAGCACGAACGCCATCATGAACGGCGTCGCGAACATACCGAACGCACCGATCGAGCTGATCAGATTCCAGTCCGCGAACACGACGTTGTAGTCGGGGATGCGGCGCGGCATACCGGCCAGTCCCAGGAAATGCTGCGGGAAGAACAGCAGATTGACGAATACCACCGACCACCAGAAATGGAACTTGGCGAAGGTTTCGTTGTACATCCGGCCGGTCCACTTGGGCCACCAGTAGTAGACCGCCGCGATGATCGCGAACAGCGCGCCGGTCACCAGTACGTAGTGGAAGTGGGCGACGACGAAATAGGTATCGTGATACTGGAAATCCGCCGGCACGATGGCGAGCATCAGGCCGGAGAAACCACCGATGGTGAACAGGATCACGAACGCGATCGCCCACAGCATCGGCGATTCGAAGCTGATCGAGCCGCGCCACATCGTGGTGACCCAGTTGAAGACTTTCACGCCGGTGGGAATCGCGATCAGCATGGTCGCGAACATGAAATAGATCTCGCCGCCCATCGGCATGCCGACGGTGAACATGTGGTGCGCCCACACGATGAACGAGAGAAAGGCGATCGAAGCGGTCGCATAGACCATCGCCTGATAACCGAACAGCGGCTTGCGGCTGAAGGTCGGAATGATTTCCGAGACCACGCCGAACGCCGGCAGGATCATGATGTAGACCTCGGGATGCCCGAAGAACCAGAAGATGTGCTGGAACATCACCGGGTCGCCGCCGCCCTTCGCGCTGAAGAAGCTGGTCAGGAAGTACTTGTCGGTGAGCAGCATCGTCACCGCACCGGCCAACACCGGCATCACAGCGATCAACAGGAACGCGGTGATCAGCCAAGTCCAGCAGAAGATCGGCATCTTCAGCAGGTCGACGCCCGGGGCGCGCATGTTGAGGATGGTGGCGATGATGTTGATCGCGCCCATGATCGAGCTGATGCCCATCATGTGGATGGCGAAGATCGCGAACGACAGGTTGGTGCCGCCCTGCAGCGACAGCGGCGGGTACAGGGTCCAGCCGCCGGCCGGCGCGCCGCCGTCCATGAAGAAGGTCATCAGCAGCAGGGTGAACGCGAACGGCATGATCCAGAAGGACCAGTTGTTCATTCGCGGCAGCGCCATGTCGGGGGCGCCGATCTGCAGCGGCACCATCCAGTTGGCCAGACCGACGAAGGCCGGCATCACGCCACCGAAGATCATGACCAGCGCGTGGATCGTGGTCATCTGATTGAACTGCTCGGGATTCAGATGCTGCAGGCCCGGGGTCATCAGTTCAGTGCGGATCGCGACCGACATCGCCGCGCCGACGATGAACATCACGAAGCTGAAGACCAGATACAGCGTGCCGATGTCCTTGTGATTGGTCGAGAAGAGCCAGCGTTCGACAAAGCTCTGCTTGTGCTCGTGCGCGTCGTGGTGATCCGTGTGATCAGCGTGCGTGGTGGCCATGACTTACCTCGAAAGTAATGCGATCAGCCGGCCGTATCGACGGCGGCTTCGGGAGCGTTCTGGTCTGCGGCGGCGGTGGCCGGCGCGGCTGCTTCGGCTGCGGGCGCGACATCGGTCGGCACGGCCTCGACAGGCGCCGGCGGCGGCGCGTTCTTGGCGCGCTCGGCAGCCAACCACTGGTCGAACTCGGCCTTCGGCACCGCCTTCACCACGATCGGCATGAAACCGTGATCCTTGCCGCAGAGCTCGGCGCACTGGCCGCGGTAGATGCCCGGGGTCTTGATTTCGGTCCAGCCTTCGTTGATCAGACCGGGAATGGCGTCCTGCTTCCAGCCCAGCGCCGGCACCCACCACGCATGGATCACATCGTCGGCGGTGATCAGGAAGCGGATCTTCGTGTCGGTGGGCACGATGAGGGGGTTGTCCACATCGAGCAGATAGTGCGGGTGATTGGCGGTGCGCGCATCGACCTTGCTCTGGCGGATCTCATCGCTCTTGCGGTCGAGTCGGCTCGTGAAGCTCACGCTATCGCCGGGCTTGTCGCCGGGGTATTCGTACTTCCAAAGCCACTGGTAACCGGTGATCTTGACGGTCATCGCCGCGTCGCGGGTGTCGTACATCGCAATCAGCTTGCTGGTGGCCGGGAAAGCCATGGCGACCAGCAGCAGCACGGGAACAACCGTCCAGATGATTTCGAGCTTGGTGCTGTGCACCAGCGAGGTATCCGGCACCGCACCTTTGGATTTGCGGAACTTGAACATGGCATAGGCCATGGCGCCGAAGACGATCACGCCGATGATCACGCAGATCCAGAGCGCCAGCATGTGCGCGTCGTAGGCGTTCTGGGAGGACGCGGTCACGCCCTTGCCCATGTTCAGCTGCCATCGTTCGGGGTCGGCCGACTGGGCCATCGCCATGACCGGCGTCAGCAGCGCCGCCATAGCCAGGGACGGTTTCGCCAGCGATACCCTGCCCCGGTTTGTCCAACACGCACGCGCTTGCACCATGGCCCAAAACCCCAGAAGTCGTGACTGACTCAATTATTTAGGTACGAGAAGACCGGGCGGCGGATGCAGGCTTGGGCGCCATGCAGGCCGCGAATCGGTCCCGGGAAACCCGAGAATGGTAGCCCTTCGCGACCTAGACCGGCAAGCAAACCTTGCGCGTCGCCGCGCCGACGCTCCGACGGCGCGGCACGCGAGCCCGGACAACGGGCACTGCTAGAATTCGCGCCTCTCCGACCGCTGGACCGTCGCGAACGTGATCGTCAACCAGATCCTGTCCTCCGAACTGCCGGCCACCCCCGAGCCGCTGCGCGCCGCGATCACCGCCGGCTGGGTCCGGGACGAAGCCGAGCACGTCCGCGAACTGCTGGCCAGCGCGCGCCAGTCCGACGCCGACCGCGCCGCGATACAGATCACCGCCGCGGACCTCGTCCGCCGGGTCCGCGCCCGCGCCCAGGACCAGGGCGCGATCGAAGCCTTCATGCGCCAGTACGACCTCGGCAGCGAGGAAGGCGTGCTGCTGATGTGCGTGGCCGAGGCCCTGCTGCGCATTCCGGACCAGGACACCGCCGACAAACTGATCCGCGACAAGCTCGGCGAGGCCGACTGGAAGCGGCACATGGGCCAATCCGATTCGGTGCTGGTCAACGCCTCGACCTGGGGTCTGATGCTGACCGGCCGACTGGTCGATCTGGCCGACGACACCAAGCGCGATGTCCACAACGCTTTCAAACGTCTGATCGGCCGCGTCGGCGAGCCGGTGATCCGGCTCGCGGTGCGCCAGGCGATGCGGATCATGGGCCATCAGTTCGTGATGGGCCGCACCATCGACGAGGCGCTCAGCCGCAGCCGCAAGGGCGACAACGCGAATTACCGCTATTCGTTCGACATGCTCGGCGAAGGCGCGCTGACCACCGCCGACGGCCTGCGCTATCTCGAAGCCTACCGGATGGCGATCCACGCGATCGGCAAGAGCGGCAATTTCAACGGTACCGATGTGTTCGCGGTACCGAGCATCTCGGTCAAACTCTCCGCACTGCATCCGCGCTACGAACACGCCAAACGCGCGCGGGTACTGGCGGAACTCGGTCCGAGGCTGCTGGAACTCTCGCAGCTCGCGAAGCAGTACGGCATCGGCCTGACCATCGACGCAGAGGAAACCGACCGGCTCGAACTCTCGCTCGACCTGATTTTCCAGGTCATGGCGGACGCGTCGCTGAAAAGCTGGAACGGCTTCGGCATCGTCGTGCAGGCGTATCAGAAACGCGCGCCGTTCGTGATCGACTACATCGCCGATATGGCGCGCAAGCTCGGCCGCATGATTCCGGTGCGTCTGGTGAAAGGCGCGTACTGGGACAGCGAAGTCAAACGCGCACAGGTCGACGGGCAGAGCGGCTATCCGGTGTTCACCCGCAAGCCGAACACCGACGTGTCCTATCAAGCCTGCGCGCGGCGCCTGCTCGATGCGACCGACGCGATCTATCCGATGTTCGCCACCCACAATGCGCAAACCATCGCGGCAATCCATCGCATGGCGGGCAATGCAGCCTACGAATTCCAGAAGCTCCACGGCATGGGCGACGATCTCTACGCCGAAGTCATTCCCGTCGACCGTCTGAACGTGCCCTGCCGCGTTTATGCGCCGGTGGGTTCGCACGAAGACCTGCTGCCGTATCTGGTGCGCCGCCTGCTTGAAAACGGCGCCAATTCCAGCTTCGTCAACCGCATCACCGATGAATCGGTCTCGATCGACGATCTGATCCACGATCCGATCGACACCGTGTCGCGTTTCGACACCATCCCGCATCCGCGCATTCCGCTTCCGGTCGATCTGTACCGCAGCTACCTCGCACTCGACAGCAGCAACGACAGAGACAATTCCATGGGCCTCAATCTCGCCAACGATGCGCAGCTGCGCACACTCGCCGATCAGATCAACGCTGCGGTGACCGGCGACTGGCGCGCTGCGCCGCTGGTGCCGGGCGCGAGCGTCTCCGGCGCATCGATCGCGGTGACCAATCCCGCCGACCGCCGCCAGACCGTCGGCGAGTGGCAGCCCGCCGACAGCGCAACCGTCGAAAAAGCGTTGCAGAACGCGGTCGCCGCACAGCCTGCGTGGGACGCGATGCCCGCCGCCAGTCGCGCGACGATCCTGGAACACGCCGCGAAACTGCTCGAAGACCGCATGCCGCAATACATCGCGCTGTGCACCAAGGAAGCCGGCAAGACCATCCCCGACGGCATCGCCGAAGTGCGCGAAGCCGTGGACTTCCTGCGCTACTACGCCGGCCAGGCGCGGAAGATCTTCGCCGTCGAAGCCCTGCCCGGCCCGACCGGCGAATCCAACACCCTGCAGCTTGCCGGTCGCGGCGTGTTCGTGTGCATCTCGCCGTGGAACTTCCCGCTGGCGATCTTCATGGGCCAGGTCGCCGCCGCGCTCGCCGCCGGCAACAGCGTGATCGCCAAGCCCGCCGAACAGACCAATCTCATTGGTTATGCGGCAGTGAAACTGATGCACGAAGCCGGCGTACCCGAAGCTGTTTTGCAGTTCCTGCCCGGCGATGGCGCCACCGTCGGCGCGGCCCTGACCAAGGATTCACGCGTGGCCGGCGTCGCATTCACCGGCTCCAACGACACCGCGCGCGCGATCAACCGTGCGCTAGCCGCGCGCGATGCCGCCATCGGAGTATTGATCGCCGAAACCGGCGGCCAGAACGCGCTGATCGGCGATTCCTCGTCGCTGCCGGAACAGTTGGTGAAAGATGCGATCTCGTCCGCATTCACCTCCGCCGGCCAGCGCTGTTCCGCAGCACGCGTGCTGTTCGTGCAGGACGACATCGCAGACAAAGTGATGCACATGCTGGCCGGCGCGATGGCCGAGCTGAAGGTCGGCGATCCCGGCCTGCTGTCGACCGATGTCGGCCCGGTGATCGACGCCGATGCGCTGGCGCTTCTGCAGGCCCATGCGGAACGGCTAGGCAAGAGCATTGCACCGGGCTCCGCATCGACCTCGGACAGCCAGGATTGGATGACAGAAGAGCACAGCTCCAGCCGCGGTACGCCCGCAGTGCGGCTGATCGCCACCGCGACGATGGGCGAAGACACCGAACATGGCACCTATTTCGCACCGACGGCATGGGAGCTCATCTCGATGAAGCTGCTCACCCGCGAAAATTTCGGCCCCGCACTGCATGTGATCCGCTGGAAGGCCGACCAGCTCGACCAGGTCATCGACACTATCAATGCCACCGGCTTCGGCCTGACCCTGGGCATCCATTCGCGCATCGACGAGACCATCGACCGCATCACCTCGCGCGCGAAGGTCGGCAACATCTACGTCAACCGCAACCAGATCGGCGCGGTCGTCGGCGTACAACCCTTCGGCGGCCAAAACCTCTCAGGCACCGGCCCCAAGGCCGGCGGCCCGCACTATCTGCCGCGCTTCACGACCGAGAAGACGGTGACGGTGAATACGACGGCGGCGGGGGGCAATGCTTCATTGTTGACGCTGGGAGATTGAGCTTCACGATTGCTCGCGCGCAATTCGAACATCAAGCGCAGTCAAACGATGCGCCTTGAACCATCGCGCGGAATAAACCTCGTCTGGGCTCGTTCCTATCACTGCAGACGCTGGAGTCGCACACCCCACGGCGAACCAGCGACGGCAGCGGGGCCGTCGTGACTGCCGACGGCCCCGCCTTTCCCCCTCCAGCGAAAGGACAAACCCATGACCATGCAACGCACCCTACTGGTGACCGCCTTCCTTGTCGCCGTCTCGGGCATCAGCGCCCAGACCTTCGCCCGCGAGGCCGGCGAAGCACCTCGTCGCGAAGACCGCCAGGCGGATCGGCGCGAGGATCGCAGAGCGGATCGGCGCGAAGCTCGCCGTGAAGACCGTCAGGCCGACCGCAGCACCGGCAGACACGGCGCCGACGACGGCCCCAACCATGATGCCAACGACGATCGGGGCGGCGGAAACGACAATAGCCCGCATCACGGCCGGAACGACGACCACGACAACGGTTAGGATGACGGCCGAAAAGAGACTGATTCCTATTTGCCCGATCCAATCCTTATGATGGGCCCGGAGCCGGACGCTGCGGGCCCATTTTCGTTTACAACCGAGTGAGGGGATTTATGCGTCAACATCATCATTTGTATCGCGCGATCGTGGCGACTCTTTGCCTGATGGCGCCGGCATTCGCGGCCCAGGCGGAAACGACCGTAGACCTGTCCACCGGCGTCAGCTATTCGTCGGGCGAGTACGGCGACACCACATCGACCGATGTCTTCGTCGTGCCGCTGTCGGCGAAGGTCCGCAGCGGCCCTTGGACGTTCAAGGCATCGGTGCCGTTCCTGCGCATCGACGGCCCGGCGGACGCCACGGTCGTACTCGACGACAACGGCGGCGGAAGCCGCGGCGGCAACAGCGGCCCGGGCGGCGGGCGCGACCATCCGGAAGACAACGGCAGTAACGGTGGCGGCAATACCGCAGGCGCCAGTCGCAACGAAAGCGGGATCGGCGACACCTCACTGTCGGCCATGTACGCATTCGATGCGATCGGCGGCAGTTCGATATACGTGGATATTTCCGGCCGCGTGCGCCTGCCTACCGGGGACGAAGACAAAGGGCTCGGCATCGGCGCCACGGACTACGGACTGAGCACCGAGATCGGCATCGACAAGGATGGCGGCGGCGGTTATGTGAGTTTCGGCCGGCGCTTCCTCGGCAGCGTCACCGGGCTGCAGCGCGAAGACGGCTGGCAGGCGGGCGTCGGCGGCTGGTTCAACGCGACCGAACGCACGTCGCTGGGCATCGGTTACGACTGGCGCGAGAGCAGCACTTCGACCGGCACTGACCCGGCGGAAATCTACGCCTATGTCAGCGTGAAGATGTCCGACGCGTGGCGCGTCAATGTCAACGCCAGCGCCGGCCTGAACGATGCCAGTTCGGATTACGGCGCGGGCGTCACGCTCACCTGGCTCGCCGCCGGCCGCTGATCCGTCGCCGCTCCGCTCGCGACAACAGAAACGCCCGCCGTCTCCGGCGGGCGTTTCGTTTGCGGCAATCCGACGAAATCGGATTTTCGGGAATCGAAATCAATTCTTCGCGCGGGCGCAGGTCAACGTGTACTCGGTGCGATGCGAACCTGCAGCGCCCGGTACCGACGTGAAGAACGAACTGTTCCCGGTCTGGGTCTCGCCCTTGCTCTCGTCATGCACTTTCAGCACGGTGCCGAAATCGACCGCATTGAACACATCCACATCCGCATCGAACACCGCGGCGACTTCCGGAATACCGTCGACGCGGGCGACGGTGGCATCGAAGAAGCGGAAGCGGGTCGCAGTGGAGAAATCGTCCGAGAACGGCGCGTCAGGGGCGACCGTGAAGTCTTTGGTGTAGACAAGACGCGATACATTGTTGCGCTTGTATTCCACCGACACCGAGCAGGCCATGGTGTCGTTGGCGGGGTTGGGACCGGATTCGGCGGCAGCCTGCATCGCGAAGCCGGAAAGAAGCAGAGCCAGCGCGGCCTTGAGGGTGTTCGACATGATCGTATCTCCTTGGTGATTGGATGAGCGCAGGCAGCGGAACTGACTGCGTTGGAACCGGGGTATTGCATTGGTGGTGCGGGGGAAAGTCGTTGAGAGGATTGCGGCCCGTTGCCGGCGCGCAGACAAAGCTCCGCCATTGCCGAAGCGCGCTCCGGCATTCGAATTGCAGAAAGCAAGGAATGTTCGCGGGGGTGGTTACCAGCCCTTCGCGATCAGCGCCGCCTCCTCGCTCGGCGACAACGGACCGCTGGCGTCGAGGGTATCGACCACCGATTCCACCGGCGACTCGTCTCCGCCTGCGGTGCGATAGCCATCTGCTGCACGCTGCGTTTCGTGCCAAGCCGACACCCGCCAGCGTTTGCCGGCATCGCGGCAGACCACGCCGTCGGCCGAAGCCTGGGCATCGGCAATCTCGAACTGCCGGCAGGGCACGCCATCTTCGCGACGGAAGGTGAACAGTACGGTGACCCCGGATCTCGGCTGTCCGCTGAGGTTGCGGTCGAGCGCCTCATGCAGGCGACCGGAGAGCGCGAGACCGGAAGTGTCGTCCGTCATCGGCGTATCGATCGCGTCCCGCCAGCCGAAACCGATGGCGAGACCGGCCACGGTCGCTGCAAGCGCCAATCCGATCGGCGCCAGATAACGGCGCATGCGGAACGGCACAACATTGTCGGATGCATCGCCTCTCAGCATGCGCACCAGCGGATCGGCGGCCGCCTCCGATGGCAGCGCGAACGCGCGACGCAAGCGATCGTCGCTTTCCCGGAAACGGTCGAGGCGCACGCGCGCGCCCGGCTCGCTCAGCAACTGGCGTTCCAGTGCGGCCCGGGCCTCCGGCGACAGCTCGCCATCGAGATAGGCGCACAGCACTTCATCTGAAAGATCGGTGATGTTCATGGTTTGATCGCGCTGATGCGGAGGGGGTCGGCGGACATCCGTTTGACCATCGCCGCACGTGCGCGGGACAGTCGGCTCATGACCGTGCCAATGGGCACGTCGAGCGTGGCGGCGGCTTCCTGATAGGTCATACCTTCAAGCACGATCAGGCATAGAACGGAGCGCTGCTCCTCCGGCAACGCCAACAGCGCGCGCCGGGCCTGTACCAGATCGAGCAGGTGCTCGGCGGAGTCGCGGCTGTCTTCCAACACCGCGTCCCCGGCAACCTCCAGCGACACGTCCTGATTGCGCTTGGCGCGACGCTCGTCGATCCAGAGATTGCGGATGATCCGGTACATCCAGCTGTCCAGCCGCGTACCGCGCTGCCAGGAGGATTCGTGGCGCAGGGCGCGCTCCAGCGCCGAATGCAGGAGATCCTCGCCATCCTGGACGTTGCCCGTGACCGACAGCGAAAATCGCCGCAGCCGGGGCAACAGGGTGACAAGCTCGTCGCGGATCGTCGTCATGACATCTACCCAAGGTTTGTCCTACTGTAACGATCCGGGGGGCTAGACTATTCCACCCCGGCCGCAACTTTCTTTGCCGGGTCCAACGAGGTTGCCATGCGCCCAGTGCCCGCGTTGCCCTTCGCCCCATCGATCGCCCTGCTGCTCGCCCTGCTGTCCGCAATCTCCGCAGCCGGGGTAGCCGGCGTCGCCATGGGCGCGGGGTTCCACAACGACCGCGAACCGCGCATCCACGACGACCACGCCAGTCGCGACGCCGCACGCGATCAGCGCGACACCGAGCGACGGGAACAGGACGCCCGTGATCGCGAACTCAAGCACGAACTCAAGGACACCCAGGACCTGGCCGACAGTCAGGCGAAGGTGAGCACCGATACCGTGGCCAAGGACAGCGGTTCCAGCTCGGGCACCAGCGGCAGCTCCGGCTCCGGCAGCTCGTCCGGCACCAGCGGAAGCTCCGGCTCGGGCAGCACATCCGGCACCAGCGGCAGCTCCGGCTCGGGCAGCACGTCCGGCTCCGGCAGCTCCGGCTCGGGCAGCACTTCGGGCACCAGCGGAAGCTCCGGCTCGGGCAGCACGTCCGGCACCAGCGGCAGCTCCGGCTCCGGCAGCACGTCCGGCACCAGCGGCAGCTCCGGCTCCGGCAGCACGTCCGGCACCAGCGGCAGCTCCGGCTCCGGCAGCACGTCCGGCACCAGCGGCAGC
>JBEBKD010000018.1:0-63500 GCA_040079515.1 Lysobacteraceae bacterium | reverse complement strand
CTCACAGTTCCGGATCGGCGACCTTCTGGTAGTCCCCGCTAGTCTAGTCGTCGTGCGCAACGGGCAAGAGATCAAGTTCGAACCGCGTTGGATGCAAGTGCTGGTGATGTTGGCCGAACATGCTGGCGAGACGCTCAGCGCCGAACGCCTGCTGATCGAAGTGTGGCGCAGTACGGTCTACGACGACAGTCCGGTCATCAAAACGATTTCCTATATTCGCAAGAGCATTGACGACGACGGTCGCAAGCCGTGCTACATCGAAACAGTGAGCAAGGTTGGCTATCGGCTGATCGCACCGGTGACCTTGCCAGAAAACTGAAGACCATCTACGCATGCTCCCATCTGGACCATGGTTCGCATCGCAGGATGGCTGCGGGGCGGTTGCTGTCTGGAAATGACGTAGGTAACTGTAGGAGATTGCTGGTTTATGGGTGTGCTGATTGGTTGGTGCTGATTGGTGGGTGCTGATTGGTGGGTTGATCAGTTGCCACGACGAACAACCGGGCATCGCACCAGGTAGGAAAGCTGTTTCCTTTTCAAACGTCGGACAGGTGGAATATGGATGACTTTACGGACCACTCACAGTTCCGGATCGGCGACCTGCTGGTTGTCCCCGCTAGCCTGGTCGTCGTGCGTAACGGACAAGAGATCAAGTTCGAACCGCGTTGGATGCAAGTACTGGTGATGCTGGCCGAACATGCTAACGAGACGCTCAGCACCGAACGCCTGCTGATCGATGTGTGGGGCAGCACGATCTACGGGGACAGCCCGGTCAGCAAAACGATTTCTCATATTCGCAAGAGCATTGGCGACGACAGTCGAAAACCGCGCTACATTGAGACGGTAAGCAAGGTCGGCTATAAATTGATCGAACCAGTAAGCTTGCCAGAAGACTATCGACGCATGCCCTCCGAACGATGGACGAAGGGCAGTCCGTATGTCGGCCTATCCGCCTTCGATGCCGATCATGCCTCAGTGTTCTGCGGGCGCAGCCGAATCGTTGCGGATCTGCTCAGAGCGATGCGAATCCAGATCGAGAATCAACGCCGCTTTGTGCTGATCGTCGGCGCCAGCGGTTGTGGCAAAACATCATTGCTGCGCGCCGGGGCGATTCCACTGCTAATCAAGCCTGACGGGTTCGATGGTTTACGCGCGCTCTCGGTCACCACATGTGACCTCGCCGCAAATGGACACGATCCGCTGATACCGCTCACGGCGGCGCTCGCGACCTGGACACTCGGCGGCCGCCCGGTCTTTCCGCCGCAAACGCCGGATCAGCTGAAAGCTTTGCTGACCAAGACGCCAGAGATGATCGCAGGCTTCGTCAGCGAAGCCTTCCAACGCCACTTCAAAAGCGACCTGGACGAGCACCGCTTTGCCCACCTGCTACTGACTGTCGACCACGCCGAAGCGCTTGTCGCTACGACCGATATCGACGCCAACGCACGCGACGCGTTCGCAGGTGTGCTGCAGGCGCTGTGCGCCTGTCCGCATGTCCTGGTGACGATGATCACGCGTGGCGATTTCTATCTGAAACTGATCGAAACTTTGCCTGTATTAGCCGAATGCAAGGCCGGTGACGGTCACCTTGATGTGATTGCTCCTCGTTACGGGGAAATTGGCGAAATCATCCGCTCGCCCGCGTGGAAAGCCGATCTGAGCTTTGAAACCGATCCACTGACGCGCACACGCCTCGACGATGCACTGCGCGACGCGGCGCTGTCGCAACCTGATGCCCTGCCGCTTCTGCAGCATACCCTGCAGATTCTCTACGAACATCGAAACGACCAGCGGCAGCTCACTTTCGTAGCCTACAACGAGATTGGCGGCCTCGAAGGTGCCGTCGCGCATCGCGCCGAACAGGTGTTCGCCACCCTGCCTGCGGACGCACGGACGAGCCTCGATACCGTGCTCGCCGAACTCATCGTCATCCAACCCGACAGCGATGCCGTGAGTGCCCGCCGCGCCGACACTGACGGCTTCGACGCCGACGCCCGCATGCTCATCGATACGTTTATCCGTGCCCGTCTGTTTGTCGGAGATCAACACAATAGCCGCGCGACTATCGGTGTCATCCACGAAGCCCTGCTCCGCAGATGGCCGCGCGCGGAGGAATGGGTGCAGAACAACCGGAGGCTTTTGCAGGCGCGAGCTCGACTGAAGCGCGCGACCGATCGCTGGGTCGAAGAAAGACGCTCGCCGGACCATCTTCTAAATCCTGGCATGCCCTTGATCGAAGCTGCCGAAGTGGCCGCGAGTACCGTCGATCTGAGCGAAGACGAGCTGGCGCTGCTGTCGTCCTCGCAACAGTATTCGAGACGGAGGAAAACCGTTCGAATCGCTGCCATTATCGCATTAGCGGCCCTCGCTGTTGTTTCGACGCTCGCATCCGTACTGGCCATACGCGCTCTCGAAGATGCCGAGCAACGCCGCATCGACGCCGAACGGTTGGCCGACTACATGCTCGGCCCTCTTGCGGACGAGCTGCGTCCACTGGGAAAATTGAAACTCCTGAGCGGAATCGGGCGCGAGTCTCTCGATTACCTCCACCGTAGAGATCAGAGCGACCTCAATCCAAGCGAACTTGCGATGCTCGCACGTGGGTCCCGCACCGTCGGAGAAGCATTGAAGGACATGGGCAAGACCGAAGGGTCCCGCAAGCTCTTCGAACAAGCCGTGAAACTCTCCGATGCGGCGCTGTCGAGCGACCCAGATCTCGCCCTCGCGATATTCGAGAGGGGCAATGCCGCGTACTGGCTAGGACTCAATTTTTTCGAGTCAAAAGACTACAAATCGGCGGAAAAATGGTGGCTCGAGTATCTCGAATACAGCAAGAAATTGACCAACGCATCCCCCGCGAAGGTCTCATGGATCATGGAGGAGTCCTACGGCTACCACTCGCTCGGCGCATTGGCCGAGCGCCAAGGAAACATGAAACGAGCACTCGAACTTCTACGCGAATCTGAAAAAATAAAATTACTAGCGTTGGCCATAGAGAAAAAAAATATTGGAGTTCGATATGAACTGATCACGACCCAGTCGTGGATCAGCACGACCCTCGAATCGATGAACAAGATCGAAGAAGCTTCTGTTGGGTACGACCGGCAGATCGAATCTCTCCAATCGTTGATTTTGCTGAAACCGGAATCGAGTACGTGGAAGCATCAGCTCGCCAATTTCCTACAACTCGGATCAAAAGTCGACATGGCACGTGGAGACGTCTCAAAAGCGAAAAAATCCCTTATTCGAAGCAACACACTGCTCGCAGGAATCATCAGCGCGGAACCAGAACACAGGGAATGGACGAACGACATGATTCGCAGCCGCATCATGCTCGCGGACGTGTACTTGCGCACTGGCGAGTTCGATAGCGCGATGAAGCAACTGACTCTCGCCAGCGCAGACCTGTCGGAACCCGAAACCTCTTCGGAGAACGCGGCCAACTGGGGATCTCTTCGCGCGAAATGGCTTCTGGTAAACGCGATGACCCACCCCCCGAACGAACGCTTAGAAAAACAGGACGAAGCGATCAACATTTTCAGGTCTCTTAGCGCCACGAACGCCAACGATGACCTCGCCTTCGAGCACGCCAGCGCGCTCATCGCACGCGGCAGAACACTATCGGCGCTGAAACGCACAAACGAAGCCAATGTCGACTGGGAGAACGCCTTGAGGTTGCTCGATCCCGACGCGAAGAAGGCGAACCGCTACGATCGGTTGCGCGTCCGCACGGACGCCTTGCTGCTGCTCGGTCGCACGGGGCAGGCACGATCTCACCTCAAAACCCTGCTAGCCATTGGTTACCGGCACTCGGATTTCCAGGGTAGTAACTTGCCGGTCTTCGCCAAGAGCCTCGACCATGCGCGACAAACTTACGCCGAACAGGATCTGTTGTTACTCTCCAGAAAAGCGAATTGATACTGGCGAGACCCCATAGAGAGGCCTCGCCCGACGGTCCGCTCCCTGAAGATACGACCACCCTTGAAAAATAGAGAGCCTACACATGGAAACCGTCAATTTGTCGCTAACATTCCTGGATGAAAACGAGGACCCAATTCAGCCCTTCACCGTAGGCGCCGGCGTCTGTCATATCCCTGTGAACAACGGCAACAAAGCGAACACACGGCTCGATGTCAACATCGTTGCGGGCAGTACAGTCAACACATGGAAGGACTCCTGTGTGCAGTTCAAGACTAAGCTGCAGCCGCAGGAGCTGAAAATCAAACTGGTGACGCCGCATCAGCATGCGCCGACCGGGAAGCCGCTTTTCCATTTCATCCGGGTCGAAAGCCCGGGCTACGAACTGATCAAGGAAATCCGGTGCTACACAGGCACGAACCCCAACGTGTACCACGTCGTCCAGTACGCACATCATTTTCCCGAGCACACCCACACGGTCGACATCGTATTCATCATGCCAGTCGATCCCGGGCAGAGCACTCCACAATTCGCCGTCAACCTTTTCGTGACTCGTCTCGATACGAACACGGTCAAAAACGCCGATCCGCAAGTCGGCAACGAACCGCCTAACTGACGCTCGCAGCAACGTTGTTCTTTTTTTGAAAAAGCAATGACTTACAAACCGTAAGAACTCCGTAAAGATTCCAAACCGCGCTTCCGACAGCCTCCCACCCGCCCCGCAGCACTCTGCTGCGGGGTCGGCGGCCACCCAAGTGGCCGTCTCCTTCGCAATCCGGGAGTCCTGTCATGACTGATACCAACCCTTCCGCCTCGTCCGTCGTCTACGGTGTCTTCGACGGTAGCCGTGCGTTGCCTGCCCCCCTCACCCCGGCCGATGCCGGTGCATCCGGCGATCTGATCCGGTCTACGCCGGCCCACCTGTTGCTGATCCATACGCCCTCACCGCTTCCCTTGGCGGCCTCCCCACCGGGCGACGGGAATCCGAAGAAGAAAGGGGCCGTGTTGCTCAACGCCGATACGCTGCGTGAGCTGCGCGAGTCGCGCATGCTCAGCCAGCAGGAAATGGCCAACCTCTTCGAGGTCCGCAATATCCGGATCTCGATCGCGACGATCAAGCGCGCGGAGACTTGGCACCCGGTGCGTTACCGGATCGCCCGCGAATTCGCTCGCTTCTTCGGCGTTCCGGTCGAAACGTTGTTGAAGCACTGATGCCTGCGACGGGGGAACAAGCAATGGACGACGACAACACCACAGCCCAACTGTGACCGAAGGTCATACCCGGGAATCATCGTGAAGCGATGCCTGCCAGCCATCCCGGCTAAGCGCTTCGCGCGCAACCAATGGAATGGACTCCTCCCACTGATACGGCATCTAGGTGCCAGACTGGAGGTTGTCACTACCAGTCACACAGCAGGAGGAGTCCGCCATGAAGATTAGTCGAGTCGCTCTGGATTTGGCAAAGAACGTCATTCAGGTGCATGCCGTGGATCGCAGCGGCGCTGCGGTGGTGCGCAAAGCGCTCAAGCGCGCGCAGTTGCTGCCCTTCCTGCGCGATCTGTCACCCTGCGAGGTCGGGATGGAAGCCTGCGCCAGCGCCCATCATTGGGGTCGACTGCTGCAGGCGATGGGGCACACGGTTCATCTGCTGCCGGCGCAGTACGTCAAACCCTTCGTGATCGGTCAGAAGAACGACGCCAACGATGCCGCTGCGATCTGTGCCGCCATGGGCCATTCCGGCATTCCCCGCGTCACGGTCAAGACGATCGCGCAACAAGACATGCAGGCACTGCATCGCATCCGTTCGATGAAGATGAAACAGCGCACCGCGATCATCAACCAGGCCCGTGGTCTGCTGGCCGAGTACGGCATCGTCATCGCAAAAAGTCCGGCGGCACTGCGTAAAGCCATTCCTGAACTGCTCGAAGATGCCGACAACGGCTTGAGCTTCGACTTCCGTCAGCTGCTGTCCGAGCTGTACGACGATCTGCTCGCCATCGACAAGCGCGTGGCGGAGCTCACCCAGCGTATCGAGCGCACGGTGCGCACCAGCGAGGAAGGCAAGCGCTTGCTGGAGATTCCCGGCATCGGCCCGCTGACTGCCAGCGCCCTGGTCGCGACCATCGGCGATGCCCGACAGTTCAAGAATGGTCGCCAGATGGTCGCCTTCCTGGGATTGGTGCCCAGACAACACTCCAGCGGCGGCAAGCAAAAGCTGCTCGGCATCCACAAACGCGGCGACAGCTACCTGCGCGGTCTATTGGTTCACGGTGCGCGCAGCGTGCTGCGCACCGCCACCAACAAGCCCGACGAGCGCAGCCGATGGCTGATGAACCTTGCCACCAGAAGGCATCGCACATCGCCATCGTGGCGCAAGCCAACAAGAACGTCAGGATCGCTTGGGCGATCCTGACCCGTGAACAGCGTTACCGCTCCAACTGAACCCCATCAACGAGTTTGCTGACCGACGATGAAGATCACTGGGAAGACCAGCGCGGAAAGAGCCTGAGTAGCCCGACGGCCCAAAAAGCCGAAGAACCGATGAGGCGCCCGCGTGCGACTGCTCCATCATGGCCAGAAGCTACAAATGCTTCGCCAATAGGCCGGATATACGTTCGCAATCTCAACCAAGATCAAAAAGCGGTTGGCAATCGGGAGGAGTCCATATACGGGCTACAACATCTCGGTGCTCATCAAAAGCAGGTCCCCCCTCACCAACTGCAGTCACCAACACAGACAACACTGCCAGCAGATGGCAGGGATAGCCGTCATTCTCAATAAAACCAATCACCTGCCGTCCGTAAGAACTCCGTAAAGTTTCCAAACCGCGCTTCCGACAGTCTCCCACCCACCCCGCAGCACTCCGCTGCGGGGTCGGCGGCCACCCAAGTGGCCTTCTCCTTCGCATTCTGGGAGTCCTGTCATGACCGATACCAACCCTTCCGCCTCGTCCGTCGTCTACGGTGTCTTCGACGGTAGCCGTGCGTTGCCTGCCCCCCTAACCCCGGCCGATGCCAGTGCATCCGGCGATCTGATCCGGTCGACGCCGGCCCACCTGTTGCTGATCCATACGCCCTCGCCCCTCCCCTTGGCGGCCTCTCCGCCGGGCGACGGGAATCCGAAGAAGAAAGGGGCGGTGTTGCTCAACGCCGACGTGCTGCGTCAGCTGCGCGAATTGCGCATGCTCAGCCAGGAGGAAATGGCCAACCTCTTCGAGGTTCGCAATGTCCGGATCTCGATCGCGACGATCAAGCGCGCGGAGACCTGGCACCCAGTGCGTTACCGGATCGCCCGCGAATTCGCGCGCTTCTTCGGCGTTCCGGTCGAAACGTTGTTGAAGCACTGATGCCGGCGCTGGAGGAACGAGCCATGGACGACGACGACATCATCGACAACCGCCTGACCGAAGCCCTGCGCGAGACCCTGCTGCATATCGCCGGGGTCTCGGGCGCAGTCGCCAAGCGATTGCGCCCGGGACAGTCGCTGAACGCGGATCTGGGCCTGGACGATGTGGATCTCGAGGTGCTGGCCGGGTGCCAGCGAAAGCTGGGCGACCGCCTGCGGCTGGACCACGGCAGCACGCGGATCGGCGCCGACGAGCTGTACGACCTCGCGGTCGGCGATGTGTTCGCGCTGACCGTGAGGCGCGCGCTAGGGCGGGAGTTGAACGCGACTGCGGTCGCGGTTCTGTTCGCGCAGGCGCAGGCGGGGCTGCGCGGGGCGGCGGACTGAGGGAGACAGGCGGCCGGGCTACTACCCGGCCGCTACGGTTGGTACCGCGCCGCCGCCTGCGCGATACTCGGCAAATGGCCACAAAGACAAGTCCCACCGACCTCACCCCCCAACCCCTAACCCACGCCACCGCACTCCCGGCGCGTTTCTACGCCGACCCCGCGACGGTGGCACTGGACCGCAAGCTGATCTTCGACCGCAGCTGGCAGCTGGTCGCCCATGTCTGCCAACTGCGCAACGCCGGGGATCACGCCATCGCGGATCTCGGCGGGTTGCCGGTGATCGCGGTGCGGGGGGCGGATGGGGTGATCCGGGTGATGCATAACGTGTGCCGGCATCGGGCGGGGCCATTGGCGCAGTGCGATGGGTTGGCGGCGAAGTCGTTGCGCTGTCGTTATCACGGGTGGACATATTCGCTCGATGGGCAATTGCGCACCGCGACCGAGATGGCCGATGTGGCTGATTTCGATGTGGGTGACATCCGGTTGCCGCAGCTCGCGGTGCGGGTGTGGCAGGGGCTGGTGTTCGCGGCGGTGGACG
Organism: Lysobacteraceae bacterium; assembly: GCA_040079515.1. Lineage (GTDB taxonomy): Bacteria > Pseudomonadota > Gammaproteobacteria > Xanthomonadales > Xanthomonadaceae > Lysobacter_I. The sequence goes on along the minus strand of JBEBKD010000018.1, from coordinate 55,310 downwards.
AGGCGTTGGCGCCGCCGTTCGAGGCGTTCGTGGCCGGGATCGATGCGCGGATCGGTGCGGAGCGCGATCTTGCGTCGTTCACCCATCATCATCGCGTCGGCTACGACATCGCCTGCAACTGGAAGGTGTACGTCGACAATTATCTGGAGGGCTATCACGTCCCGCACGTGCATCCGGAGCTCAACCGGATGCTCGATTACCGCAGCTACGTGACCGAAACCGCCGAGTGGTATTCGTTCCAGTTCAGTCCATTGGAAAGCAGCGAAGGCCTCTACGGCAGCGGCGATGCGCTGTACTACTGGCTGTGGCCGAACACGATGTTGAACATCCTGCCGGGGCGGTTGCAGACCAACCGCATCATTCCGAAGGGCGCGGACCGCTGTCGGGTCGAGTTCGATTTCTATTACACGCCCGACGACTCCGACGCCGGTCGCGCGCGCCGCGACGCGGATCTGTCGTTCAGCGATGTGGTGCAGGACGAGGACATCGGCATCTGTGAGGATGTGCAGCGCGGTCTGTCGTCCGGTTCGTACGAGGCCGGCCGCTTGAATCCGCTGCGCGAGAACGCGGTGCATCATTTCCACGAATTGCTGCGCCGCATGTATCGCGAAGCCTGATGACCACCGCCAATCGCCCATGCTCTTGTAGGAGCGTCTCCTCTTGTAGGAGCGACGGAAGTCGCTACCGGCCCTCGCCACCGGCTGCGAACGGGAGATCGATCCACGCCTTCGTAGAGACCTGCCGCCGGTCGGTCGCGACTTCCGTCGCTCCTACATGGGCATCGGGGTTCGGCGCATGAACGTCTCGCCCCGCCCGCTTGGCCTCTGGTCCGCGATCGCACTGGTCGCGGGCAACATGATCGGCAGCGGTGTGTTCCTGTTGCCCGCTTCGCTCGCACCCTACGGCGCGCTCAGTCTCGTCGGCTGGGGCATCACCCTCGGCGGTGCGCTGCTGCTGGCGATGACGTTCTCGCGCCTGGCCGCGCGCGGCGCGCATGCGGGCGGGCCGTATGCGTATGCGCGCGAAGCCTTCGGCGACACCACCGGTTTCATCATCGCGTGGAGTTACTGGATCTCGATCTGGTGCGCCAATGCGGCGATCGCGGTGGCGTTCGCCGGCAGTCTCGGCAGTCTGTTTCCGGCATTGGTCGCCACACCGATCCGCGGTGCGGCGGTCGCGCTGGCGGCGCTGTGGCTGTGCAGCGCGGTCAATCTGATCGGCGTGCGCGAGGCCGGACGCATGCAGATCGTCACCACTGTCCTGAAACTGCTGCCGCTGTTGCTGTTCGGCGGTATCGCGATCTGGTGGATCGAGCCGCGCTATCTGCACACCGCCGCGCAGGCCGCGAGCGACGGATCGCCGCAGTCGATGGCAGCGACCATCCATGCGACCGTCGCTTTGACCCTGTGGGCGTTTCTCGGCCTGGAGGCGGCGACGATCCCCTCCGGCGCGATCCATGACGCCGAACGCACGATTCCGCGCGCCACGCTGATCGGCACACTGCTCGCCGGCATCGCGACCATCCTTGCATGCACCGCGGTACTCGGGCTGCTGCCGCCCGACGTGACGAAAACCTCGACCGCGCCGATGGCCGACGCTGCGGCAGCGCTGTGGGGCCCTCTCGCCGGCACCGGCATCGCCATCGTCGCCGCGATCTCCTGCATCGGCGCGCTCAACGGCTGGGTACTGCTGTCGGCGCAGGTGCCGATGGCGGCCGCACACGACGGTCTGTTTCCGAAGACGTTCGCGACACTCGATGCGCAGGGCACGCCGCGCATGGGCATCGTCGTCAGCACTGTGCTCGCGAGCCTGCTGGTGGTCGCGAACTACACCGACTCGCTGGTGAAGGTTTTCACCTTCTCGATCCTGCTCTCCACCGCCGCGACGCTGCTGCCCTACGTCGCCAGCAGCGCGGCGTGGCTGAAACTCGGCAAGCGCGGCCGCATCGTCGCGGTACTGGCGCTGCTGTACAGCGTCTATGCGCTGATCGGCACCGGTGCGGATGCGCTGATCTGGGGCGCGGTGCTGGTGATCGCGGGGCTGCCGCTGCATTACATCTGGAAACGGCAGACGTCCCGGTAATGGTTACAACGCCGGCGGCGCGGCGGCCACGGGTTCGGATTCCGGCGGCAGGCGGGTGCGCGAGACTTCCCACCACCAGAACACGAAACCGATCAGCGTGAACGACGCCGCGCCCAGCGCGAGCCACATCGGATGGTGGCTGAGCATCGGCGAAAACAGGCCGGCCACGGCCGACTGCAGGATCAGACTGGTGAACGCCTGCAGCGACGAGGCTGCGCCGCGCTGGCGCGGGTACATGTCGAGGATCGCAAGGGTGAGGATCGGAAACACCAGCGAGATGCCCATCGCGTTGATCGCCATCGGCACCACCGCCCACGGCATCGACGGCTGCGGCACCAGCAGGTTGTAGCCGAGATTGAGCACGGCTGCGAAACCGCAGACCGCGAAACCGATCCCGGCCAAGCGCGTGCCGCTGATCCGCCCCGCCGCGCGGCCCGACAGGAACGAACCGAACACCATGCCGGCGATGGTCGGCACGAAGAACCAGCCGAACTGGTCCTGCTGCAGTTTCAGGTGATCCAGCACGAACGCCGGCGCCGACGCGATATACAGGAAGAGCGCCGCGAAATTGAAACCACCGGCCGCTGCGAAACGCTGGAAACGACGGTTGAGAAAAATATAGCCGTGATTGCGCAACAGTTGTTTCGGCGACGGCCGGAAGCGCGCTTCGGGCGGATGCGTTTCCGGCAATGCCAGCCAAGTCGCCGAAAAAAGCACTACCGAAAACAGCACCAGGAACCAGAAGATCGCCGGCCAGCGTTCCCAGCCGAGAATCCAGCCGCCGAGGATCGGCGCGAGCGCGGGCGCGATGCCGAAGATCATCGACACCTGACTCATCAGCTTCTGCGCGTACTGGCCTTGGAACACATCGCGGATCGCGGCGCGGCCGACGATCAGGCCCACGCCTGCGGACATGCCCTGCAGCGCGCGGAAGGCCAGCAGCATCGGCAGGCTGGTCGACAGGGCGCAGCCCACCGAGGCCAGCGTGAATACCGCCAGACCGCCGAGGATCACCCGCTTGCGCCCGATCGCATCTGACAGCGGCCCATGCACCAGACTCATCAGCGCATACGCGAACAGATAGGCGCTGATCGTCTGCTGCAGCGCGACTTTGTCGGCCGCGAACTGCTCGCCGATCTGCGGAAACGCCGGGAACATCGTGTCGATCGAGAACGGGCCGATCATGGCCAGACCGCCCAGGATCAGGGCCAGACGGGCGCGGGATGGCGTGGCGGACTGGGTGGGCATCGCATCGATGGCAGGCGGAGCAGCCCCGCATGTTACGCGGCCGGGCGATGCGCATGCCGGAACCCAGCGTCCCACTCGGCGGGTGTCGCGCGGCAGGTGTCGCGGATGTCGTGGCGCAGGTCCGAACGCGCCGGGTATACTCCGCCGGCACGGTGGGAGAAGCGACCCCGATCATCCAGGTCGCTGCCGAAGGCGCAATTCGCCCGGAATCGCTCAGGCCTGATACCGCCGCGCGTACACACTCTGGAGAGATCGGCCGCCCGTCGCAGACATGCCGGGCAGCGTCGGCGCCGAAGGGGCAAAACGCAGGGTTCCTCGTCCCCCGCGTTCAAACTCTCAGGCAGAAGGACAGATGGGCGGACTTCCCCGCGGCTTCGGCCGCGCCAGACGATGCCCGCCCATGTCCCCGACTTCGAATAGCCGCACCACGCTGCACGCCTCCACGCTGCGCGAGCTTGAACACCATTCCGCTTTCATCGAACGCCACATCGGCCCCAACGATGCCGAGATCGCACAGATGCTGCGCGCCATCGGCCACGACTCGCTGGATGCGATGACCGATGCGATCGTGCCGGCCAGCATCAAGTCGCCCGCACCGCTGGCGCTGCCCGACGCGATGACCGAAGTCGAAGCGCTGGCGAAGATCCGCGCCATCGCCGACCAGAACCAGATCTTCCGCAGCTTCATCGGCCAAGGCTATTACGGCACGCATACGCCGAACGTCATTCTGCGCAACATCCTCGAAAATCCAGCCTGGTACACGGCTTACACGCCGTATCAAGCCGAGATCTCGCAGGGCCGGATGGAAGCGCTGATCAATTTCCAGACGATGTGCGCCGACCTCACCGGCATGGAGATCGCCAACGCCTCCCTGCTGGACGAAAGCACCGCCGCCGCCGAGGCGATGACATTGGCCAAGCGTTCGACGAAATCGAAGTCGAGCGTGTTCTTCGTCTCCAAGGGCGTGCATCCGCAGACGCTGGAAGTGCTGCGCACGCGCGCCGAGCCGCTGGGCATCGAACTGCTGATCGGCCACGATGCCGACGCCGTGACCACCGACTGTTTCGGCGTGCTGCTGCAGTATCCCGAGACCTTCGGCCGCATCCACGACTACAAAGCGCTCGCCGATGCCGTGCACGCGCGCGGTGGTCTGGTCGCGGTCGCCACCGATCTGCTCGCGCTCACCCTGATCGCGGCACCCGGCGAATGGGGTGCGGACATTGTCGTCGGCAACTCGCAGCGCTTCGGCGTGCCGTTCGGTTTCGGCGGCCCGCACGCCGCATTCATGGCCTGCCGCGACGCCTACAAGCGCAGCATGCCGGGTCGTCTGATCGGCGTGTCGATCGATGCCGAAGGCAATCCCGCCTATCGCCTCACCCTGCAGACCCGCGAGCAGCACATCCGCCGCGAGAAGGCCACCTCCAACATCTGCACCGCGCAGGTACTGCTGGCGGTGATGGCCAGCATGTACGCCGTCTACCACGGCGCCGAAGGCCTGACCCGCATTGCGCGCCGCACGCATCGTCTGGCCGCGATCCTCGCCGCCGCGCTGCGCAAGGAAGGCGTGCATGTGGGCGATGATTTCTTCGACACCCTGCACATCACCAGCGTGGATGCCGAAGCGGTGCATGCGCGCGCGCGCGCCGAAGACATCAATCTGCGTCGCATCGATGCGCGCAGCCTCGGCATCAGCCTCGACGAAACCACCACGCGCGACGATGTGGTCGCCCTCGCCGCGCTGTTCGGCGCCGATGCCATCGATATCGACGGCCTCGACATCGACACCCACGACGCATTGCCCGAAGCGCTGCTGCGCAGCTCCGACTTCCTGACCCATCCGGTGTTCAACACCCACCACAGCGAACACGAACTGCTGCGCTACATGCGCGCGCTGTCGGACAAGGATCTGGCGATGGATCGGACCATGATTCCACTGGGCAGCTGCACGATGAAGCTCAACGCCACCGCCGAGATGATCCCGGTGACGTGGCCGCAGTTCGGCAATCTGCATCCGCTGGCGCCGGCCGCACAGGCCACTGGCTACAAACAGTTGATCGACGAACTCGAAGCGATGCTGGTCGAATGCACCGGCTACGACGCGGTGAGCCTGCAACCGAACTCCGGCGCGCAGGGCGAATATGCGGGCTTGCTTGCGATCCGCGCGTATCACCATTCACGCAATGAAGCGCATCGCGATATCTGCCTGATCCCTGAGTCCGCGCACGGCACCAACCCGGCCTCCGCGCAGATGTGCGGGATGACCGTCGTCGTCACAAAGTGCGACGGCAACGGTAATGTCGATGTCGAGGACATCCGCCGCAACGCCGAGAAATATTCCGATCGCCTCGCCGCGCTGATGATCACCTACCCGTCCACGCACGGCGTGTTCGAGGAAGAGATCGTCGCGATCTGCGATGTCGTCCATCAGCACGGCGGCCAGGTCTACACCGACGGCGCCAACATGAACGCGCTGGTCGGCGTGGCCAAGCCCGGTCGTTGGGGCTCGGACGTTTCGCACCTCAATCTGCACAAGACGTTCTGTATCCCGCACGGCGGCGGCGGGCCCGGCGTGGGTCCGTGCGCGGTGAAAGCGCATCTCGCGCCGTTCCTGCCGAAGACGCTCGACAGTGACGGCACCGTCGGCATGGTCTCCGGCGCGTCGTTCGGTTCCGCATCGATCCTGCCGATCAGCTGGATGTACATCGCGATGATGGGCCGCGTCGGACTGCGCCGGGCCACCCAGGTCGCGCTGCTCAATGCCAACTACATCGCCAAGCGTCTCGCGCCGCATTACGCCACGCTGTACACCGGCCGCAACGGGCTGGTCGCGCACGAATGCATTCTCGATCTGCGTCCGCTCAAGGACAGCACCGGCATCAGCGCAGAAGACGTGGCCAAGCGGCTGATCGATTTCGGCTTCCATGCGCCGACGCTCAGCTTCCCGGTCGCAGGCACGCTGATGGTGGAACCGACCGAAAGCGAATCGCAGCACGAACTCGACCGCTTCATCGACGCGATGATCCAGATCCGCGACGAGATCCGCGCGGTCGAGGACGGCCGCCTCGATCGCGAGGACAACCCGCTGAAGCATGCGCCGCACACCGCCAACGTCATCGCTGCCAGCGAATGGACGCATGCGTATCCGCGCGAGCTCGCCGCGTTCCCGCTCGCCAGCCTGCGCCAGCAGAAATACTGGCCGCCGGTGGCGCGAGTGGACAATGTCTACGGCGACAAGAACGTCATGTGCGCGTGCATTCCGGTGGATGCGTACAAGGAAGACGCCGAGGCTTGAAGCGATGGCGGTGCGACCGAGTGCGGGGGCACCGCCAGTTTTCCTTGTTCTTAGATGAATCAGACGGCTCGATTGACTGACGGGGATCGTTGATTTTCCCGTCGTTCCCGCGAACGCGGGAACCCAGTGCCTTTCGCGTTGTGCGCACAGCTTCAAGAAGTCGCTGGGTCCCCGCGTTCGCGGGGACGACGAAACTGTCCGGGACGACGCTCTCCTGGGCGGACTGTCCTGGACACCGCCGTCTTGGAGCGTGCAAAGAGAACCGGGGCATCCAAGGGCACCGATGATCCCCCAGGATTTCCCAGCGCGCCCGGAAACGACTAGATTACGTGACAGTGATCTTACAGACCGGTCCGGGGGATGGATCGGGTGCCGCCGGTATCCGCCGGCTAGGGTCGCCAGCTCATTCCAGACTCCCGGGGAGGGACCAGCATGACCGCACGCGCGAAACCCAGCGCCAAACATCGTCTTTGTGTCGCCTTGTTGGCAGCCATGGCGCTGCCAGCTGCCGCACAGGACGCCGCCACTGCCAGCGAGACCTCCGGGGCCGAGACCCTGGATCGGGTCACGGTCACCGGGACGCGCATCCGACGCGCCCAAGCCGAAGAAGCCTTGCCGATCACCTCCTTCAGCAAGGACCAGATCGACCAGCTCGGCATCACCTCGGCAGAACAGCTGTTGATGACGCTCAACATTTCCGGCAACAGTTCGGACAACCTCGCCAGCAACGCCGGTATCGTCAACGAAGAACAGCGCGGCAACAACGGTGTCTCCGGCGCGAACCTGCGCGGCCAGGGTGCGGACGCCACGCTGGTGCTGCTCAACGGCAGACGCGTGGCGACCCATGGCTTGAAGGGGCGCGCAGTCGATCTGAACTCGATCCCGTTCGCGGCCATCGATCGTGTCGAGGTGCTGCGCGACGGCGCCTCCGCGATCTACGGCACCGACGCCATCGGCGGCGTGATCAACTTCATCACCAAGCGCGATTACCAGGGCGCCCAGGCATCGGCGTTCGTGGATGTCACCGAAGCCGGCGGTGCCAACACCTACGTCAGCAGCCTGCTGTTCGGCGCTGGCGATCTGGACAGCGACGGCTGGAACGCGTTCGGTACGGTCAACTTCAAACGCAACACCATCCTGCGCGGCCACGATCGCGACTTCTCCAACGGCTTCCAGGCCGACCGCGGCTTGTCGCCGGACACGCGCGGCACGCCGTTCGCCACTGTCTTCAGTCTGGGCAGCACCGGCGTGGGCGCCAGCAGCCTGCTCCGCAACGGCGTGCTGGATCCGGCCGGCGGCACCACCCGCATGACCGCCGTCAACATCTTCAACCTTCCAGGTGCGGCAGGCTGCGAAGCGGCCGGTCCCAACATGGGGCCCTACGGCTACCGGCTGTGGAATTCTCCCGCGTCGCGCTATGCCTGCGCCTGGGACTACCCGGGGGCTGCGGTCATCCAGCAGCCGCAGGACAGCGTGGACTTCATCGGCCGCGCGACCTATCGCATCGGCACTGCGCACGAAGCCTATGTCGAACTGACCGCGTCCAAGGTCGATGTGGCGAAGACCTTCGAGCCCAACCAGATCTCCTCCAGCACATCCACCGCCGCCACCTCGCTCGGGCCGAGCACCTGGTATCCGCTCAATCCGCAGACCCAGACCACCTACGACGCGGTGTACAACGCACTGGCGGCCTATTTCGGGCCCGGGCAGCTGACCCGCGGCGCGCCGATCGCGTATCGCTGGCGTTGCATGCCCTGCGGCCCGCGCCAGATCGAAACCACCACCAAGTCCTACCGGTTCGTCGCCGGCATCGGCGGCATGATCAGCAGCGGCCCGTTCGACGACTGGAGCTATGACGTCGGCCTGACCCGCGCCAGCAGCCAGTCGGAGTCCACCCTTGGCACCGGCTACCATTACACCGATGCGCTCAAGCAGATCCTGGGCAGCGGCCTGATCAATCCTTTCCTCGCACCGGGGCAAAGCCAGTCGGCGGAAGCCATGGCCGCGCTGGCAGCGGCCTCGGCCCAAGGCGTGAAACTGTATGGCGGCGAGTCGCTGATGACCTCGCTGGATGCCTCCGTCACCGGCGAGCTGGGCTTCTTCCATCTGCCCGGCGGCGCTATCGCGATGGCGGCCGGCGTCGATCTGCGTCGCGAAGAGTTCCATTTCGACGGCGACCAGCGCACCAACCGGCGCGCCGTGTTCAACGCGCCGTTCGACGACGCCAATGCACTGGGCAACGTCAGCCGCGACATCAAGGCTGCCTACGTGGAATTCCAACTGCCGGTCTTCAGCAACTTCGACCTCAACCTGGCGGGTCGCTACGACCGTTACAGCGGCTTCGGCGGTACCACCAACCCGAAGGTGTCGTTCAAGTACCGGCCGTTCGAATCGCTGCTGTTCCGCGGCGCCTACAGCACCGGCTTCAAGGTCCCCAGCTTCAACCAGTTGTTCAACGGCGTCAGCGAAATCCAGTACACCGGCCAGGATCTGGCCGACCCGGCGACCTGCCCCGGCGGCGTGGCCAAACCCAACGTGGTCGGCTGCGAAGTCATCCGTCCGGTCGAGATCTTCGGCGGCAAGACCGATCTGACCCCCGAAGAGTCGACCCAGAGGAGCATCGGTTTCGTTTACTCGCCGATGAACCAGTTCAATGTCGCCCTGGACTGGTGGGAAATCGAACGCCAGAACACCATCCGCTCGGCGCCGCGCGATGTGCTCATCCAGTATTACAACCTGTTCCAGGACAACTGGATCCGCGACACCAATGGCGAGGTAGTGGCGATCGACCGTCGTTACATCAACTCCGGCGGCAGTCTGATGCGCGGCGTGGAACTGGACGCCAACCTCACCGGTGAGTTGGCCGGTGGTCGCTGGCGGGTGAACCTCAACGGCAGCTACATCGACCAGTTCAAGACCAAGGCACTGGAGTCGCTGCCTTATTCGCCGGATCTGTCCGACCGCTACGTGCGTTATTTCAACTTGCCGATCATCTGGAAGCACACGCTGAATGTCGGCTACACGCGCGGCAACTGGTCGCACAGCCTCAGCCAGATCCATCGCGATGGCTATTTTGACGAACCGCCGGCCAGCGTCGCCAACGGCAGCTTCATCCCCGCCGGCTGGAAGCCTCGCGTGGAGGGCTACACCACTTACAACTACAGCGTGACCTGGACCGGGATCAAGGACCTCAAGCTGGGCTTCGGCATCAAGAACCTGCTCAACCAGGATCCGCCGTTCACCGCGCATATGAACGATTTCGCCGCAGGCGCCGCCTGGGAACCACGTATCGCCGATCCGCGCGGCCGCGCCTACACCCTGCTGGTCGAATACAAGTTCTGGTAACCGGCTGCGGGCACCGCGTCCATACATCGAGCACGATCGCAGGCCCCGTACACCGGGGCCTGTTTTTCGCGGCCTTCCTGGATGCATGTGGCTGATTTCGGATCGTTCCGACACGAATACCGTCACGACACGGGAAGGTCTGCCGCATCCGCGGCAGACCTTCGTTTCGATCAACTCATGGCGGCGTTACTGCACCGTGGCAGTGACCGTCGTCTGCACCAGATTGAAGCCGGCCCAATGCTGGCAGGTACGGCTGTAGGTCGCGCCATTGGCGGGTACGGTCGTCGGCAGCGTGAAGTAATTGCCCTGCGGCGTCGCTCCGGTCTGATAGAAATTGCCGTTGGTGGCGCCGTATTCGACAATGTTGCCCTGCTGCGAACCCAGCACGTGCTCGACTTCGTACTGTTCGATCAAGGTGCCGTTGCGGAACGTCTGACAGCCCACGCCCAGAAACGGATGCTGCAGATGCTGGCCGTTCGGGTCGCCGTCGGTGATGGCGTAGTAGTTCAACGTGTACCCGCCAGCGCCATTGGGAATGAAGCTGAGGCACTGCTGGCCCCACACTTGGCCATTGCTCGTGGTTTGAGTATCGCAGCGCACGATCGGCTGCAATACCACGCTGGTGCCGGCGTACTTGAAGAACGCCTCGTACTGGCTGCTGGCGCCGCAGTTGGTGGTCAGCGTGACTCGCACCTTGTAGGTGCCCGAGGGATACGGACCAGGCGGGGTGATCAGGAAATACAAGCTGCCCGATGCCACCGGCGACACCGCGATGTTGCCGCTGTTGTAGATCGGCACCGACGAGCCCTGTGGAAACAGCTGGATCACCGCAGTCGCGGCGGTGGCGCCGAACGTCGTCCAGTTGAATCCGACCCGGATATTCACGCTGGTCTGTTTGGCTTCGAAAATCGTGACGCTCGCGGAGCATTTCAGATCTTCGCGTACGACCGGGGACGTCACTTGAGCGGACGCCGGCATCGCCGCGAAAGCGACGATGGCCGTCAACAGCCATCCCGCGATCCGGGCGAAGTGTCGAGTGGTGCGTTGTTGCCTGACGATTGGAGTATTGGTGTTCATGATCTTCCTTTTCCGTTGAACGATCGCAGGTCTCCCTGAAGTCCGGGTCTCTCCGAATTCCATCGCCCGGCGCACCCGGCCTGCCGCCCACGGCAGCGACTGCGCAGATCGGTCGCGCCGTCTACGGCGACCGGAACCCTCAGGCCTTTCCTGCGGGGATCAAGGACACGGCGGAGAATTCCACCGTGTCCGCTCTGCCGAACGCCTCCGCATGCGTACGCGGAGAGTCGGTCCTTACATTTCCTTGTCCGGATCGCTCGGGAGCGGATCCATGAAGTTGGAGCACTTCTTGCACTGGAAGTACACACCGCCCGCGATCGTGCCGTTCGTGGTGTTCGTCAGCGCATAAGGACCGGTGATCTGCGCCCAGGCCGACGGGCCATAGAGTGCTTTGCAGCGCTCGTCGCTCGCATGGAAGGCCACGTAGTAATGCTGGTTGGCGACGTTCCCGGGCGCGGGAACAAAGTGCGTGGACCACCAGTTGGCGAGATAGGTGGGACTGAGGTACTGGCCGGGGCCGACATTCACCACCGACCCGGGCCAGCACGGCGGTACCGCCTGGGCAGCCGAAACAACACCGAACGCAAGCAACAACGACAGCAGGATACGTTTCATCGCGAAAACTCCTTGTTGGACCAGTCTGTTGATTTCCGGAAACGGCGCCGACTGCTGCGGCACCGGAGGCCATCTAGACATGGGCCAAGGCCGGAAAAAAGACGGCATCTCCTTGTTTTCAGGCGAAAACCGCGAAAACAACCCGGAATCGTCCCGGGAATGTCAGGCACTCGCCCGCTGCGGCACGGCGCACAGTGATCGAAACCGCACCGTTCGTCGCATCGCACACCCGCTTTGCGCGGAGACTGCGGTCGTCCGTCGCCAAACCGGCAGACGGCACTCAGCCGTCGAAAGGCGAATGCACTCCGGTCTCGAAGCCGATGCCGTCGCCGATCGTTTCCAGACAGGGCAGCTCGCGTTTCGGTACGCGTCCGGCCTTGCGCTCGGGCGGTGCGTCTTCCTGGTAGTTCTCGCGCAGGAACTCCACTTTGCCGGTGAGGTAGTTGATGCTGGTCGTCGTCGCTTCCAGACTGGCACGATGCAGGCCGAAACTGTCGTGGCCGATCAACCGGAAGCAGCCGTCCTGATGGCGGAAAGTCAGTGAAGTATTGCCGGTGAACCAGCTTCCGGCGCTGGCCCAGAGATGCAATCGCACCGTCAACGCGCCGCGACGGACGACGACGGCGTCGCCGCCATCGAGGTAGTCGTCCATCACCGGATTGTCGGGACGCGGGATGAGCGCGTGATCCTCCAGCACCCTCCGGTAACCGCCAGCCCCGGCGAAAGCCACCATCAACATCCGCGGATTGGTATCGAAGGCCTGCGCGCCCAGGCCTTCGTTCTTCACGATGTTGGCCGGATCGTTCATGCGCAACACCAGCACCAGATCCTCGCGGCCGTCGCGGTCGAGATCGCCGCGGATATCGAACTCCAACCGCCAACCGGTCGGCACGAAGGCATCGGCGCTGGCGCCCGTCGCCGGCAGCGTCGGATAGTCCACCGGCGGAATGATCAGCTCATCGGCCCGTGCCGACGTGAAGGCGCACAGGGCGAGCGCAAGGCAGATGAGGTTTCGTTTCATGAAGGACTCACAGCGGACCGGCACGAACGCGCATTCTGCGTGCGCCGTCAGCCCCGACGCCACACCAGCATGCGATTGTGCGCCGGCATCGCGTGATCCGCGAACAAGCGCAGACCGATGGTTTCTGCCAATGCATCCACCGCCTCGAAGTCGCGGATGCCGGAACGCGGGTCGCGGGCCTTCAACCAACCGTCGAATTCGCGGTTGCTCTCGCTGGTGAAATCGCCGCCCTCATTGAACGGCCCGTAGACCGCCAACACAGCATCGTCGGCCAGCGCCGCCGCCAATCCCGCGAACAGCGCCTGCACTTCCGGCCAACCCATGATGTGCAGGGTGTTGGCGCTGAACACCGCGTCGTAACGCGACGACAGCGGCGGCGCCAGCCCCGGCCGCGGGGCCAGCACGGCCTGCAGCGCGAACGGCGGCGGCGTGTTCGCCAGCGCCGCCTCATCCAGCCACAAGCGGATGCCGGGCAGCGCGTCTTCGTGATCCGAGCACTGCCAGCGCAGCCATGGCATCGCCGCCGCGAAATACACCGCGTGCTGCCCGGTGCCGCTGCCGATTTCCAACACCTCGCGGCGGTCGGGGAAGTGCGCGCGCAGCACCGCGAGGATCGGATCCTTGTTGCGGTCGCAACTGGGCGAATGCGGTTTGGTCGTCATGGTGGCGCCGGACGTCGTGGTGCGCGGATCATAACGCCCGCCGGCCACCGCCCCCTGCACCGATGGCCGGGCGCGCTGCTGAACCTGTGCGCGCAAGCCCAACGTCTCACCGTTCGCCGTTCCACCACTACAATTCCCCAATGACCACCCTCTTCATTTCCGATCTCCACCTCGATCCCGAACGGCCGGAGATCACCCGGCTGTTCGGCGACTTCATCGATACGGAAGCCCACAGCGCCGAGGCGCTGTACGTCCTGGGCGACCTGTTCGAGGCCTGGGTCGGCGACGACGATCCGTCCGAACCCGGCATCTTCGTCGCCGCGAAACTGCGCGCACTGACCGACAGTGGCGTGCCGGTGTATTTCCTGCACGGCAATCGCGATTTCCTGGTCGGGCGCGATTTCGCGCGCCGTGCCGGCATGACGCTGTTGCCGGAAAACGCAGCGATCGTGCTGTACGGCAAGCCGGTGCTGTTGATGCACGGCGATACCCTTTGCACCGGCGATCTCGCCTATCAGGCGTTCCGCGCACAGACACGCGACCCGACATGGCGCGCGCAGTTCCTCGCCCAGCCGCTGGCGGCACGCCTTGCGTTCGCTGCGCAGGCGCGCGCTGCCAGCCAGCAGCGGCAGCAGGCGATGAAGCAGGACGACCGCACGCAGTTCGAGACCGTCACCGACGTGTCGTCAACCGCGGTGCGCGAAACCTTCGCACGCTACGGCATCGACACGATCATCCACGGCCATACCCATCGACCCGCGATCCATGCGCTCGATGTCGATGGCCGGAGCTGCGAACGCCTCGTGTTGGGCGACTGGTACACGCAGGGATCGGTGCTGCGGGTGGATGCCAGCGGCATGCGCATGTCGGCATTGCCTTTGTAACCGCGTTATGTAGGAACGACGGAAGTCGCGACAAACAGCCGATAGTGTTCAGGCTACCTGTCGCGACTTCCGTCGCTCCTACAAAACGCGTTCGACTGCGCTCTGCAACGCCGCCAATTCTTCCGTACTGAATCCCGCCGCAGTACGTGCATCGAGATTGAATGGGCCGTGCAGCACGCCACGGCCATAGTCGGCGAGCAACTTTCGGAATGTCGATTCGGGATCGACGCCTTCGCGTTCGCAGTACCAACGGTACCAGCGCGAGCCGGCGGCGACGTGACCGATTTCCTCGCGCAGGATCACTTCGAGGATATCGGCGGTGGCATCGTCGTCGAGCTGGCGCAACTTGACGATCATGCCAGGCGTCACGTCCAACCCGCGCGCTTCCAGCACCCGCGGCACCAGGGCCATGCGTTCGAGCCCGCTGTGCGCGGTCTTCCCGGCCATTTCCCACAATCCGTTGTGGGCGTCGAAATCGCCGTAGTCGTGGTCGAATTCATTCAGCCGCTTGCGCAGCATCGTGAAATGCCGGGCTTCGTCGCTGGCGACGCCCACCCAGTCGGCGTAGAAATCGTGCGGCATGCCGCGGAAGCGGTAGACCGCATCCCACGCAAGATCGATCGCGTTGAACTCGATATGCGCGATCGAATGGATGAACGCTGCACGACCTTCGCTGGTGCCGAAGCCACGACGCGGCAGCTCGCGCGGATGCACGAGTTGCGGCCGTTCGGGGCGGCCGGGCATGCGGATCGGTTCGGGCGGTGGCGCACTGTCGTCGCAGACGAGTTCGCCGCGCGAGAAAGCTTCCGCTGTTGCGAAGGTCAGCGCAATCTTGTCTTCAGGCGATGCTGCGCAAAGGCATGCGTGCGCTGCGGTAAAGATCGAATTCATACGTGAATCATCGCATCCGAAGCCCCTGTAGGAGCGGCGGGAGCCGCGACAGGGCAATGAGAACTCCATGTCACAGCCGGGTGAGTGACCTTCGGAAGAACTTGCCGTCACTCGTCGCGGCTCCCGCCGCTCCTGCAAAAACGTATTACGACGCCAACCGACGCTTCTTCTTCGCCTCGTCGGAGCGCAGTTGCTGGATGCGCTCGAAATAACCGGGTTCGATGCCGGTAACGTACTCGCCGTTGAAACAGGAGCTGTCGAACTTGCGGCCGGGAAATTTCGGGCCGGCGACGGCGGCTTCGAGATCGGCCAGATCCTGATAGATCAACCAGTCGCAACCGAGCAGCGTCTGCACTTCATCTTCGGTACGGCCGTGGGCGACCAGCTCATCCGGCGACGGCATATCGATGCCGTAAACGTTCGGAAAGCGTACCGGCGGCGCGGCTGAGGCGAGGTATACCTTCTTCGCACCAGCGTCGCGCGCCATCTGCACGATCTGCTGCGAGGTGGTGCCGCGGACGATGGAATCGTCGACCAGCAGCACGACGCGGTTCTTGAATTCCAGCGGAATCGGATTGAGTTTGCGACGCACGGATTTCACGCGCTCGCCCTGCCCCGGCATGATGAAGGTGCGGCCGACGTAGCGGTTCTTGATGAAGCCCTCGCGATATTTCACGCCGAGCGTATTCGCGATTTCCAGCGCGGCGTCGCGCGAGGTGTCGGGAATCGGGATCACCACATCGATCTCGTGCTTCGGGCGCAGGCGCAGGATCTTCTCGCCGAGGGTCACGCCCATGCGCATGCGCGCCTTGTGCACCGAGATCTCGTCCATCATCGAGTCGGGACGCGCGAAATACACGAACTCGAAGATGCACGGCCGCAGTTCGCCATCGGCGCACTGGCGGGAATACAGCTCGCCGCGCGGGGTGATGACGACCGCTTCGCCGGGCGCGATGTCGCGCACGCGGTCGAAACCGAGAATATCCAGCGCCACCGATTCGGACGCGACCGCATACTCGCTGCCGGCGTCGGAATCGCGGCGGCCCAGTACCAGCGGACGGATGCCGTGCGGGTCGCGGAATGCGACCAGACCGAGGCCGAGCACCACCGCAACCACCGCGTAACCGCCCTTCGCACGGCGGGTCACACCCTCGACCGCGCGGAACGCGGCATCCGGCGTGAGCACCCGCTGTTTGTCCAACTCGTGAGCGAACACGTTGAGCAGTACTTCGGAATCGGATTCGGTGTTGACGTTGCGGCGATCCTGCTCGAAGACTTCGCGCCGCAGCGTGTCGGTGTTGATCAGGTTGCCGTTGTGCGCGAGCGCGATGCCGAACGGCGAATTCACGTAGAACGGCTGCGCTTCGTCGCTGCCTTCGCTGCCGGCGGTCGGGTAACGGCAATGGGCGATACCCACCCGACCCTGCAGCAACGCCATCGTTTTCGCGTCGAAAGCATCGCGCACCAAACCGTTGCCCTTGTGCAGACGCACCTGGGTGCCGTTGGCGGTGGCGATGCCGGCAGCGTCCTGGCCGCGATGCTGGAGCACGGTCAGCCCGTCGTAGAGCGCTGCCGCGACGTCGGACGTACCGACGATGCCGAGAATGCCGCACATGATGTTGACTCCGGAGAAAAGCGGTCGCGAACGGCGGACGAAAACTTACGGATGCGGGCGGACGATACCGTCGATGCCCGTTTTTGCTTTGATCTGCGACTTCAGCTGATCCGCTGCCGCGCGGTCGAGCGCGGGGCCGACGCGTACGCGGGTCAGTTTGCCCTTGTCGGTGTTCACCACCTCGGTGAAGGCGGTGAAGCCGGCGGCGCGGAGACGCTCGCGCATCGCACCGGCTTCGGCGGCGTCGCTGAAGGCGCCGAGCTGCACCGCAAAGCCGACCTTGGCGGTTGCGGTTGGCGCGGCGACCGGTTTCGGAGCAGATGGTTTGGGGGGAAGCGCCGGTTTGGGTTCTGGCGGTTTGGCGGCGATCGGCTTGGGTTCGACCGGCTTGGGCTGCGGCTTCGCCTCGGGCTTGGGCTCCGGCGGCTTGGCGGCGACAGGCTTCGGCGCTTCGACCGCAGCCACCGGTTGCGGGGCGACTGTCGGCGCAGGCTCGGCATCGAGCGTCACCACCTTCACCGGCACATCACTGCGCACTTCGAGGGCCTTCAGTCGCACGGACTCGGCTTCGGCACGGGTCGCGTACGGACCGATGCGCACGCGGAACGCGGGCTTGCCGTTGACGGTCGCCGCTTCGCTGTAAGCGGGCAGCTGCGCGGCCTTGGCGAGCGCAACGACGGTGTCGGCGCCCTTCTGGCTGGCGTACGCGCCGAAATGCACGGCGTAGTCGCCGCCGGCGACGGTGGCAGGCAGTGCCGGCGCGGTGGTCGCGGTGTCGGAAGACACTGGTTGATCGGGGTCGGTCGCGGCCGGATCGGAAACGGCTGCGGTCGCCGGCACGGGAGCCGTTGCGGTTGCCGGCCGATCGACCGGTGTCGTGTCCATGCCGACCGCGCCACCCTTGGGCACTTCGCCGGGCATCACCAGCGGCAACTCGCGGGTTTCGAGCTCGCCCTCGGGACCGTCGGGCATCTTGATCGATACGTCCGAGACGCCGCTGTCGGGCGCCGGGCCTTTGACCAGCATCGGCAGGAAAATCACCGCCAGGGCAACGAGTACGGCGGCGCCGATGAGGCGCTGCTTGAGTCCAGTGTCCATCGGCATCCGGAGAAAGAGGGAGCGGGCGAATTATACGCCGCCCCCGGGCATGACCGACCGGGCAGCGGTGCGCAGATCGTTCAGACCGTGGCGAGCACGTCCAAAGCTGCAGCCGCGGTGTGGAACGAACCGAAGACCAGAATCCGTGCGCCCGGGCCGGCCTCGCGGCGCGCGGCAGCCAAGGCTTCGGCAACGCCCGAAGACCGGGTTCCGGCCGCGGCGGCGGTGCCCACGAGCCGTTCGGCGAACGCGTCCACACTCAGCCCACGCGGACCGGCATCGACCAGCCCGGCCAGCCACCAGCGGTCGATCCGGCCCTCCAGCGCCGCGATCAGGCCAACGATGTCCTTGTCGCCCAGCGCCGCGAACACCGCATACGTCGGGCCGGCCGCCTGCGACGCCTCCAGCCACGCCGACAGTGCACGCGCCGCCTGCGGGTTGTGGCCGACATCGACCACGATCTCGACACCATCGCGCACGAAGCGCTGCAGCCGCGCCGCGATCCGTGCGTCGCGCACGCCCGCGACGAATGCGGTCTCCGGCAGGTCCACCGGCAGCGCACGCAGCGCGGCGATCGCCACTGCGGCATTGCGCAACTGCACGGGCGCAACCAGTTGCGGCATCGGCAATTCCAGTTCGCAGCCGATTTCGCGCCAACGCCAGTGCGCCTCATCGCCTTCGATGCGCTCGAAAAAGAAATCGCAGCCGATCCGCACCGCCGATGCGCCGATGGCATAGGCATGACCCAGCACGCTCGACGGCGGATCGTCGTCGCCCAGCACGAGCGGCTTCCAGGCGCGGGCGATACCGACCTTCTCGCGACCGATCAGCTCGATGGTGTCGCCGAGCCAATCCTGATGATCGAGATCGACCGTCGTGATCACGGCCACATCGGGATCGACCAGATTGACCGCATCCAGGCGTCCGCCGAGCCCGACTTCGAGTATCGCGAGGTCCAGATCGCGACGCGCGAACAGCCACAGCATGGCGAGCGTGCCGTATTCGAAGTAAGTAAGCGCAACGTCGCCGCGCGCGGCTTCGACCGCTTCGAATGCGGCGACCAGCGACGCGTCGTCGGCGTCTTCGCCGTCGATGCGCACGCGCTCGTTGTAATGCAACAGATGCGGCGAGGTGTAGGCGCCGACGCGCCAGCCCGCAGCGCGGGCGATGGCTTCGATGAACGCGACCGTCGAGCCTTTGCCGTTGGTGCCGGCGATGGTGATCACATGGCGCGCGGGCCTGGGCAGCGCCATCGCATCGGCGACGACGCGCACGCGCTCCAGACCCATTGCAATCGTTTTCGGGTGCTGGCGCTCGATGTAGCCGAGCCAGTCGGAGAGGGTACGCGTGGTCATGCGGCTATTATCGCGATGCCCTGCCCCTGCGGCCACAGCGAGATCACAGATGTCGAATACAACCCCGATCCTCGGCTCGATGCGCTTCGGCGAATGGGGCGCGCGGCTGTCGCCCCAAGCCGTTGCCGAGCTGCTGGAAGCCGCGCTGGACCTCGGCATCGACACGCTCGATCTGGCCGACATCTACGGCGGGCACACCACCAATGCATTGATCGGTGCCGCGTTCGCGCTGCGCCCGGGACTGCGCGCGCGATTCAAGCTGATCGCCAAGATCGGCATCGTCATGACCAGCAGCCCGGACAATCCGCGCAAGGTGCATCACTACGATCTTTCGGTCGAACATCTGCAACGCGCGCTCGACGACACGATGTCCGAGCTCGGCACCGATCATGTCGAGTCGCTGATGCTGCATCGCTTCGATCCGCATCTGCAGCCTGCAGCCATCGCGGATTGGATACGTTACGAACAACGCTTAGGCCATGTCGGCGATTTCGGCGTGTCCAATTTCGATGCGCACGCCATCGCATTGTTCGACGGGCATCTGCCGGTGGTCGCGAATCAGATCGAACTCTCGCTGGCGAACAGCGCGGCGCTCGAAGATGGCATGCACAGCGCGACCCGCATACGCGGCGCGGCAGTGCAGGCGTGGTCGCCGCTCGGTGGCGGCGATCTGCTCGATCCGCAGTCGCAGATCGGTGGTCACGTACACGAACGTTTACAGGCAATGGGCCATGAATTCGGCCTTGATACCGCATCGCTGCTATTGCGCTGGGTGGCGTCGCTGCCGGAGACGCGGGTGGTCATCGGCAGCACGAAGATCGAACGGATTCGCGAAGCGGTGCATGCCTGCGAATCGGCGCTGCCGCGCGATGCCTGGTATGCGTTGTGGGAAGTTGCGCGAGGGCGGGCGGTGCCTTAACAGGCTGCTGAAATACCTGCGACAGCAGGATTTCAGTGGCCTGTTAACGCAGCCATGGATGGCTGCGCCAGCGAAACAAGCGCGTAAGCGATTGATTCGCCGTGAGCACGTCCGGACATGTGCCGGACGTGCGAGCTGAAAAACTCCTGGAAGGAGGTTTCTCAGCAACCGGTGAAGAGCGTCCCTCATCCGGCCTTCGGCCACCTTCTCCCCGTGAAACGGGGAGAAGGAAGAGCATCGCGTCGCGAAGGGCGGAAAGGCCGATTCACAGCGCCCGATGCACCGCTTCGCCGAACAGCGCGGTGTGATGCGCGCAGTCGTTGAGACGGACGATGTCGAGTCGTTCGACGTCCGGGCCTTCCAGCAGATTCAGCGTGGTCGGCGCCTGACGGAAGGTCCAGAGTTTCGCAAACGGAATGCCGAGCAGACGACACAGCAACACGCGGTTGACCGCATCGTGCGCGACCACCAGCAGGGTGTCATCGTCACCCATACCTTCGGTGGCGCGCGCGAACGCGGGCCACGCGCGATCGAACACCATCTGCAGCGATTCGCCGCCAGCGCCGGGCATCAGCACGGTGTCGGGGGCGTCGCGCCACGCCTGCAGGCGCTCGCCGTCGCGATCGCGGATTTCGCTGGCCAGTAGACCTTCCCAGGTGCCGTGGGCGATTTCCATCAGCCCTGGGTCGATGGCGAGTTGCACTTTTCGAGCATCGCCGAGCGCGAACTCGGCGGTGGTCTTCGCGCGGACCAAGGGCGATGCGACCGCGCGATCGATACGGACGTCGGCGAGGCGCGCGCCGAGCGCGCGGGCCTGCGCTTCGCCCACAGGCGAAAGTGGAATGTCTTCCTGGCCCTGATAGCGGCCTTCGGCGTTCCACGGCGTTTCGCCGTGACGTGCGAGGAGGATTTTCATGGATGGTTCCTGTTGGTGCGTCGCGACATGATCGCGCCGATAGGCGCCTGCCCTTTGTACGACGCACAAGGGGGAGGCCGGGAGGGGGTGACCAGGCAGACGAAGCACGGATGGAAGCCATCCTCGACGTTGCGCATGACCCCACCCCAACCCTCCCCTGCGCGATGCGCAAGGGAGGGAGCGGTTAGACCTGCTGGATCGACAGCACGCCCGGCACTGCTTTCAATACCGCGACCTGTGCATCGGTCAAAGGCTTGTCGATAGTGATCGCGGCGCGCGCCTGACCATCGCCGGCGGCACCCAGCGCGAAGTTGATGATGTTCACGCCGGCCGCACCGAGCTGCGAACCGACCTGACCGATCATGCCGGGGCGATCCTCGTTGCGCATCAGCAGCACGTGCGCGAGCGGATCGAATTCGATCTCGACGCCATCCAGACGCACCACCCGCGGACCGCGATGCAAGGTCGCTTCGATCTCGCGGGAACGATCCTCTCCAACCACGCGTACTCTCAGCAGACGGTCGAAACCATCGCCATCGCCACCGACGGTCTCGGCGACCGTCAGCCCGCGCGCAGCGGCTTCCTGCAGCGCATTCACTGGCGTGACGCGACCCGAAGATGTACCGAGCAGCGCCGCGACCAGCAGACGCGTCAGCGGACGCGTGTCGAGCGCGTCGGTGCGGCCCGCATAGGTGATCTCAAGACGCGTTGGCGCACGTACAAGACGCACGGCGAGACGACCGAGTGCCGACATCAGCGGCATCCACGGCCCGACTTCGCGCGCGGCTTCGGCGGTGAGCGGCGGCAGATTGACGCAGCCGGCGACAGCACCGGTCGCGGCGAAGTCGATGATCTGCTTGGCGAGGATCGTGCTCACGGCCTGCTGCGCTTCGCTGGTGGACGCGCCGAGATGCGGGGTGAGAATGAGCTTGGGATGCGCGCGCAGCGGCGAGTCGGCCTGCAGCGGCTCGGTGGCGAAGGTATCGAGCGCGGCGCCGGCGAGATGGCCTTCGTCGAGCAGACGCAGCAATGCATCCTCGTCGATCAGCCCACCGCGTGCGGCATTGACCAGATACGCGCCTTTCTTCATCGCACGCATCTGCGCTTCGCCGATGAGATTGGTGGTGTCTTTGGTACGCGGGATATGCAAGGTGATGATGTCGGCCCATGCCAACAATTCGTCCAGCGATTTCAGCGCAACGCTGCCCTTGCCTGCGGCCGAAGCCGGCAGGAAGGGATCGAACGCAGCTACATCCATACCGATGCCCTGCGCCTTGCGCGCAACGGTACTGCCGATGCGGCCGAGGCCGATCACGCCGAGGCGCTTGCCTTCGAGTTCGAAGCCGGTGAGGCCGGCTTTCGGCCACAGCCCCGCCTTCATGCCGGCATCGGCTTTGGGCACATGACGTGCCAGCGAAAACAGCAGCGAGATCGCGTGTTCGGCCGCGGCGAGGGTATTGCCATCGGGCGCGTTCATGACTGCGATGCCCTTGGCGGTGGCGGCATCGACGTCGATAGTGTCGACGCCGGCGCCGGCGCGGCCGATCACCTTCAGCTGCTTCGCGCCTTCGATCGCTTCGGCCGTGATCAACGTGGACGAGCGCACGAGCACGGCGTCGACGCCTTCGAGCGCGGCAGCCAATTTGGCGGGGTCTTTGATCGGATCGGAGATTTCGACGGTCCAACCGGCGTCGCGAAACATCGCCAGGCCGTCTTCGTGGATTCCGTCGCATGCCAGTACTTTCATCGTCAGCTCCAGGTGGGGGAAGATTTCCCGCGGAACCCTGCAAGCCGGCACAACGCATCACGATGAAACTGAACGGGGATGCCGGCGATCGTGTTCGATCGAAGGCAATCACCTGCGTGTCGGAAGACGGGGCCGGCTGGCATGGGAATCCGCGACAGCCCACAGACTAGCAGACGATTCCCGCACTGCAAAGGGCGCTCGCACTCCCCGGCTGGACGCGGCATGCTGCTGCAATCGAAATCATCGGAGTGCGGCATGCCCCAGGTCAAAGGCGAGTTCGAGGTCAAGCGCGACATGCAGCCGATGGTCGATATGGGCGATGGCGCGCAGGCCGCGCATATGCGCTTCGACAAGGTGTTCCACGGCCCGCTCGACGCGACCAGCGTCGTCCACATGTTCGCGGTGGGCACCGCCACCGAGGGCTCGGCCGCCTATGTTGCGGTCGAACGGATCGCCGGCAGCATCGATGGTCGGGCCGGGACGTTCCACATGCAGCACAGCGGCACGATGGACCGTGGTTCGCCATCGCTGGCGGTGAGTGTGGTTCCGGATTCGGGGACCGGGGCGCTGGCTGGGCTGCGCGGCACGCTCGCGATCGACATCGTCGACGGCAAGCATTTCTACACCTTCGACTATTCGCTGCCGACCTGAACAGCGAAATGCTTCGATCAAGCGTTTCGGAATATTCGCGAAGAGTGTCGACGGCATAACATTTCCGGAAACCGGGCGGCGCTAGAGTCGAATCGCCGGAATCCCCGGCAGGACTTACAGAGAAAAGGAACGCACGATGAAGACTCAACTCCAGCGCCGCAGCGCGAAGATCGCGCTCGCCATCGCCACTGCCTGCGTGATCGGTGCGGCGATCGCCGCGGCCCCGGGCCCGACATCGAACGGCGAGTTCTATTACTACTTCGATGCAAGCGGCAAGACCATCGGTTACCGCGCGATCAATTGCAACGGCTCGCTCGTATCCTGGGGCAAGACCAGCGCGCGCTATGCCAATGGTTACGCGATCTGCGACCCTGTGAACTGATCCGCACTCCACGCGAAAACGGCGGCCTCGGCCGCCGTTTTCGTTTCACGACTGGATTTCCAGCCGGCTCATTTCTTCGCAGGCACGCCCAGTTCCTGCAACAACTGCGGCGCCGGGAACACTTCCTGCATGATCCAGCGCATATAGCGCTGATCGAGCGAGATCATGCGATTGACCGTGTCGTCGTACACCCAGTTGGAACTGACCGACTCCCAGTTGCCGTCGAATGCCAGGCCGACCAGTTTGCCCTGTGCATCCAGCACCGGCGAACCGGAATTGCCGCCGGTGATATCCAGATCGGACAGGAAATTCACAGGCACGGTACCGAGCTTGGCATCGGCAAGGCCGCCGTAGCGCTTGCCGCGGATCGCATCGAGCTGCGCCTGCGGCGCATCGAACGGTTCCTGGCCGGTCGCCTTCTGCGCGACTTCTTCCAGACGCGTGAACGGCAGTTGCTTGCTGCCGTCGCGCTTGAGATAACCGGTCACGTTGCCGAAGGTGATGCGCAGCGAACCGTTGGCGTCGGGATACACCGCTTCGCCGCGACTCTTCTTGTACTCGGCCACTGCCTGCAGAAAGATCGGGCGCGCGACCATGCTGTCGCCGGCGCGCGACTTGCGCGCCTCCTCCAGCCGCAACAGTGTCGGCATCATCGCCACCGCATAGCGGATCGCCGGATCCTTGCTGGTCTCGAATGCCTTCCGATCCGCGTTCAACCAGCGCAGGCGCTCGTCGGTGTTGCCGAGCTTGCTCCCGCCAAGCGACTTCAGCGCCGAAGCGATGGCCTTGTCGTCGCTGCCCTTCAACCAGGCGTCCATCGCCTGCAGACGCTGTTCCTTCGGCAGATGCACGTATTGGCCCAACCAGTAACGCATCAGCTCGCGATCCATCGTCGGGTGGTAGCGGCGCTCCATCTGCCGCAGCCCACCTTCGATCCCGGCGTAATCGCGCTGCTGATAACCGGGTTCGCGATCGGCATCGGCCTTGGCGCGCTCGATCGACAGGCGATACAGCTGCACTGCGGTACTCAGCACGCCATTGCTGCCCAGACGGGCGAGCACCAGATCGCGCTCGCGCGTCGCGACCGTCTGCGCGAGCAGAGAGCGCAGCGTTTCGTAAGCTTCCAGCGCGGGCGGCATGCCGGCCTTGTTGCGCTTGCGCAGCCACGTCAGCACGGCTTCTTCCTGTTTGGCCTTGATGCCGGACGCGTCCATCCGCTGGAAGCCTTCGAGCTGGCCGTCGTAGTTCTTGAGCGTGTTCTCCCAACCGCGCACGATGCTGGCGTACTTGACCGCGATATCCGGGGTTTTCTTGCCCTCGGCATCGACCATCGCGACCATCGCCTTGTTGTGGCGGCTGACGGTGGGATAGGTCCAATCGGCGGTGTTGTCGAATTCCCCGGCCAGGGCATAGCGGTTGGTGCTGCCCGGGTATCCTGCGACCATCACGAAATCGCCCGCCGCCAGCGGCTTGTCCGCGATTTTCAACCATTGCTTCGGACGATACGGCACGTTGTCCGGCGAATACGCAGCGGGCTTGCCGTCGCGGCCGACGTAGGCGCGATAGAACGCGAAGTCGCCGGTATGACGCGGCCACATCCAGTTGTCCACTTCGCCGCCGTAGTTGCCGATGCTGTTCGGCGGCGCGTAGACCAGACGGACGTCCTTGATCTCGAGATTGCGGAACAACCGGTAGCTGGCGCCGCCGGCGAAACTGTAGAACTGACAGCGATAGCCGGGAACCGCCTCGCAGTCCGCGACCAGCCGTTTTTCGATCGTGTCGCGCGCTCGACTGCGGGCCAGCGCATCTGGCGCCGCCATGATGGTCTGTCGCACCTGCGGCGTGACATCGTCGATGCGGTCGAGCACGAACACGCGTGCGTTCGGGCCGGCGGTCAGTTCTTCGGCCTGGGTGGCGGCATTGAAACCGTCCTTGATCAGATTCTTCTGCGCCGTCGAGTTGAGCTGGATCGCGCCGTATGCGCAGTGATGATTGGTGGTGACCAGCCCCTGCGGCGAGACGAAGCTGGCGGTGCAGCCGCCAAGCGACACGATCGCGCCTAGCGGGTCGCCGGTGAGATCGCTGAGCTGCTTCGGTGTGAGCTTCAGGCCAGCGGCCTTCAGCGGGCCGGAAATTTCGGGCAGCTGTTGCGGAACCCACATGCCTTCGGCGGCATGAACGGACGGGATCGCGGTGGCCGACAACACGCCGACAACGGCAGTCAGGGTCGCGGCGACAAGAAACGTAGGGGTAGGTCCATAGCGGCGCATGGCTTCTCTCGGAAAATCGGAGCAAAGAGCGCGAGTGTATCGACACTGGCCAATCGCCACCAATGTCCAATGGTCATAGCCGTGCGACGTGCGTCCCGATCCGGCGTCGCTGTTTTCGGGAGCAACGCTCGCGAACACCGCCTTCGACCATACGGCACGGCATGGCGGACCGTGCGCGTGACAGCGCCCGAAGCGCACGACCGCGCGGCGTATAATCCGCGCCCCAACCCCGAGCGATGGGCGAGCGATGGCCGCGACGATGATGAAAGCGCTGGTGAAGCGCGAAGCCGCCAAAGGGATCTGGATGGAACAGGTGCCGGTGCCCTCCCCCGGCGCCAATGAGGTCCTGATCAAACTGGAGAAGACCGCGATCTGCGGTACCGACCTGCACATCTATTTGTGGGACGAATGGAGCCAACGTACGATCAAGCCCGGCCTGGTGATCGGTCACGAGTTCGTCGGCCGGGTCGTGGAACTTGGTCCAGGCGTCACCGGCTACCGGATCGGTCAGCGGGTGTCCGCCGAAGGACATATCGTCTGCGGGCACTGCCGCAACTGCCGCGCCGGCAAACAGCATCTGTGCCCGAACACGGTCGGTATCGGCGTGAACCGCAACGGCGCCTTCGCCGAATACATGACGATGCCGGCCAGCAACCTGTGGCCGATTCCCGACCAGATCCCAAGCGAGCTGGCCGCGTTCTTCGACCCCTACGGCAATGCCGCGCACTGCGCGCTCGAGTTCGATGTCGTCGGTGAGGACGTGCTGATCACCGGCGCCGGCCCGATCGGCGTCATGGCTGCAGGCATCTGCAAATACATCGGTGCGCGCAACGTCGTGGTGACCGATGTGAACGATTATCGTTTGAAGCTCGCCGCCGACATGGGCGCGACCCGTGTGGTCAACGTCAGCAAGAATTCCTTGAAAGAAGTCATGGCCGACCTGCACATGGAAGGCTTCGATGTGGGCTTGGAGATGAGCGGCAATCCAAGCGCCTTCAACGATATGCTCGACTGCATGTATCACGGCGGCAAGATCGCGCTGCTCGGCATCCTGCCCCGGGGCGCCGGGATCGATTGGGACAAGGTCATCTTCAAGGGACTGACCATGCAGGGCATCTATGGACGCAGAATGTATGAAACCTGGTACAAGATGACACAGCTCGTATTGTCGGGCTTCCCGCTCGGCAAGGTCCTGAGCCACCAGATGCCGATCGACGAGTTCCAGACAGGCTTCGACCTCATGGAATCCGGCAAGTCGGGCAAGGTGGTCCTCAGCTGGAACTGAAGAGCGTTGCTGCATTGCAACAAAACGAAGGGCGCCCGAGGGCGCCCTTCGTCGTTCGCGGCCTGGGATCCGGCCGTGAGATGTCGCTGCGAACCTGTGGGATCAGCCGCCGAACGCGAACGTCAGCACGAACTTGTCTTCGGCATTGTCCTTGCCGAAGATGGCTTCGCCGTTGTTGTCGGTACCGATGTAGCCCAGACCGACGTTGACCGGACCGAAATCGCGATTCACGCCAACCGAATAGTCCATGTAGTTGTCCAGCGGACCGCTGTTGGACGTGTAACCGAGGCCAGCGGTGAGATTGACGTCGTGGCCGACGCCCCAGCTCCCGCCCACACCGGCGTAGATGCTGTTTTCGCTGCTGTTGAGATAGTCGTTGGTATAGCCGAGGGTCACCGTGTAGTTCTCGGCGATCGTGGCCTTGCCGATCAGTTCGTTGTAGGCGTAATCCACACCGGTGGGTTCGCCGACGTAGTTGTAGCGGACCAGCTGAACGTCGAGATTGACGTTGTCGTTCAGATCGCCGTTCCAACCGACGAAGGTGTCGATTTCGGCATCGGTGGATTCGCCGAAGTCCACGTTGGACGCCCAGCCACCAACGTAGATGCCGTTGGAGAAGCTGTAGCCGGCGCCGAGTTGGATAGCGGGCTTGTCGTCGGTCTGCGAAATACCACGGAACATGTATTCGGACGTGGCCGCCGCATTCCAGTTGAAACCGGAACCATCGTCTTCCTGGGCTTGGGCCGCCAGCGGCATCAACGCCAGCAACGCAAGCGAAATCATCTGTTTACGCACAAAAACCTCCTCAGGTATATATAAAGTGTGCAGGGGGGAGAGTGGATGCCGCTTCTGGCCGCATCGAACCGAGATTAACTCATATTTAACTCACTGAAACCCCTGAGCAAATTTGATGCCAGTTTTGATTCATCGACGCCCTGTTGATTGATTGGCATCAAACTTGCTGAACATCCCGAACACCCTGCATGGAATCGCAGGTGCCCCTTACGCAATGAGGTACGGTATGACCTACTCGGTAGCGCTTTGTGGATTGACTGCCCGGGACTCGCGGCTCCTCGAAATCGTGATCAACCGTGCCAACAGCGGGCGGCACACCTTCCATGCGTCCCAAGCCGAAAACGCCACGTCGCCCCGTGTCGCCATTGTCGACGCCAGCTCGCAACTGTCGCTGGAGATGTACCAGAATCTCCGCCAACGCCACCCGGAGCTGCTGGCGATCACGATTTCCGACCATGGCATGGCCGGCGACACCCGTTACCGGATCGAGCGCAAGTCATTGTTTTTGCAGGTCATGCGGGTGCTGGAAGATCTTGCGGAACATGAATTCACCGGGACCAAGGTCAGTTCCCACCCTACCTTGGCCGCACAGCAGGCCCAGACTGCCTCGTCGCTGGCCTCGGCCGCCGACAGCGCCTTCGTAACCGGCAAAGCCGGCCAGCCCCAACCCCTCAGCGCCCTGGTCGTAGACGACAGTCTGACCGTACGCGAGCAGATGCGGATGGCGCTTGAGCGTCTGGGCATCGCCTGCGACCAGGCCGACAGCGCCGAAGCGGCGATGCACCTGCTGAAGCACAACAGCTACAACCTCGCGTTCCTCGACGTGGTCATGCCCGGCACCGACGGCTACGAGCTCTGCCGCAAGATCAAGCAGAACAGCTATACCCGCCTGATGCCGGTGCTGATGCTGACCAGCCGTTCCTCGCCGTTCGACCGCGCCCGCGGCGCGCTCTCGGGCAGCGACAGCTATCTGACCAAACCGATCACGTGGGATACCTTCAGCCAGGCGGTCGACAAGGCGCTGATGAAGCACTTCCGCAACGACCGCGCGCAGATGATCGCACGCGGCTACCGCACCTGATCGCTATACATTGCAACCATGCTTTCTGCTCAATATTCAAGACAGATCACCATGCGCGAGATCATCTAAATACGTATGGATTGCAGCAACACCGGGTCGGGGGACATCGGCGCGCTGCAAAGCCTCATCTGCAAACGCTTCCGCAATACCGCTGGGACCGCACCCGGACTCGATTGCCCGGCCGTTCCGACGCCTTGGGTTTGTCGCCGACAAAAACAGCAAAAAAAATATCAACAATCCTTCGACAGTAAAACATCGGGTCTGAACGGCTCAATTGGGGAACAGATGTACAAGCGCTCATTGCTTTCCGCCGCCATCCTGCTGTCGGTCGCACAACCCGTCTGCGCTGAAATCGTGCTGGGTAAAGCAGGTGACACCGAAGTGAAATTCGAAGGCCTGGTCCAGGCCGATTACGATTTCTTCAGCAGCGACCTCGCGCAGATCGATGATCAATCGGAAGTGCGGCGCGCGGAATTGGTGCTTAAAGGCAAAACCGGCGGCTTCGACTGGATCGCCGGTTACGATGCCAAAGCCGACAAGTGGCTGGATCTGAACGCAAAATACAGTATCAACGACATGTTCGGCTTGCGCGTCGGTCAGTTCAAGCAGCCTAACAGTCTGGAAGAACTCGGCAGCACCAAACACAACGATTTCGTCTCCAAGGCGATGATCACCAACAGCTTCTCGGTTTCGCGCCGCTTGGGTGCGCAGCTGGAAACCGGCGGCAAACAGTGGACCGTCAGCGCCAGCGCATTCGGCGCCGAGCTGACGCGCAACCGCGCACATGGTTCCGGCTACGGTCTGCGTGGCACCTATGCTCCGATACTGCAGGATGCGGACACCGTGCATCTGGGCCTGTCGTATGTGAATTACGACACCCCTGGCGATGCAAAGAGCTTCAGCGCACGTCCTGCCGACTTGTCGCTGGTGCGTCTGGTCAATACTGGCAGCTTGCTCAGAGCCGACCGGGTTGCGACAGTCGGCCTGGAAGCGGTGTGGCTGCATGGCCCGTTCAAGCTGCAGGGCGAATACATGCAAACACAGGTCAAGCGCTATGCCCCGTCGACGAATTTCGACGCCAACGGCTGGTACGTCTCCGGATTGTGGAATATCGGTGGCCAGAAATGGGGCTACAAGAGCGGTGTGATCAAAACGCCGGCCGCGTCGGACGCGGACATGTGGCAGTTGGGCGTGCGTTACGACAACCTGGACCTGGATGACGGCAGTGTATTGGGCGGTACCGAAAAAGACCTCACTGTTGCCGTCAACTACTACTGGCGCTCCAACTGGAAGGTCGCACTCGACTACACCAAGGTCAACTCGGACCGCCGGGGCCTGAGCGACGACCCGAATGTGCTTCAAGCGCGACTACAGCTTTACTGGTAGCCGATGCAGGGCGGCACATCCAATGCCGCTGAAAGTCACCCACGCAAGACCGATCGCCCGATTCTGATACTCAAGGACCCATGACCATGCCCAAGATCCTCATCTGCGACGACTCCGCCGCCGAACTCGCCAACCTCCGCAGCATCCTCACCGATGCGGGTTGGCATTCGGTCACGGCCTCCAACGGCAGCGAAGCCGTACAGAAAGCATCCGTCGAAAAGCCGTCGCTGATCTTCCTCGACATCATCATGCCGGACATGGACGGCTACGAAGCCTGTCGGCAGTTGCAGTCGAACCCCGATACCAGAGCGATTCCGGTAGTGTTCGTCTCCAGCAAGAACCAGAAAGCCGATCACATCTGGGCAAAGATGCAGGGCGCCAAAGCATTGATCGGAAAGCCTTACTCAGCCGATCAGATTCTCGACACCCTCAAAGCATTCGGCTGATCATGGAACACAATCCGGCACCGGTCGCCGCGACGGCGGTGGCATCCGCAACAGCCGTGCCGTCGGCGCCGCGCATCGCATTGCGCCCGCACGATGCCCTGCCGTGGCTGTTGCTGCCGCAGGGTGTCGCGCTCGAGATTCTGATCGATGCAAGTGCGATCCGTGTTCCGAATACGAACACCTGGTTCCATGGCGTGGTCAGCCAGCGCGGCAACCTGTTGCCGATTTTCGACCTGTCGATGTGGGCCGGCCTGCATCCTGCAGCCGACCGCCAACGTCAGGTCGTCGTCGTCGGCTTGGAATCGAGGCTTTTCGGCGTACTGAGCGACACCACACCTGCACTGCTCCACATCGAAGACGCCGGTGGCAGACAAGGCACGTATGCCGGCCCACTTTCCCCCTACCTGTCACTCATGCACTCGAATGGTCACGAAGAGGCCTACGAATTCGATGCTTCCGCTTGGCTGTCCCGGGTTTCGCGGGATATCTCGCGTACAGGCAGCATCGTCAAAGTCTGACTTTGTCCCGCGCCACCGTCCTTGAGAGAACACCCCATCATGGCAACGACATCCTCTTCGTTTCTCGGCAGCATCCGCGGGCGGCTCATCGCCGGTACTGCAGCCCTGGCGCTGATCCCACTGATACTGCTTGCGACCGTGCTGGGCTACTACGCAAGCCGTCAATCCGCGACCGCGCTGAATCAGCGCGCCTATGACCAGATGGCCTCGATCCGCGCCGGCAAACAGGAAGAAATCAAGGCCTACTTCGGCAACGTCGCGGACCTGATGCACACCGTGTCCAATACCGCCGAAGTGCGGCAAGCACTCCGAGACGGCATCACGATGCAACCACAGATGATCGCGACCACGGATCTTGATCAGGCCAAGGCCGCATTGAGCAGTTATTACAGCAACGACTTCGGTCGTCAGTTTTCCATCCGAAATCCAGGCCAACGCTCCGACATTTCCGAGAAAGTCGCGAAACTGCCGCCGCAGACCCTCGCGGCGCAATATGCCTACATCGCCAACAATCCGAATCCGCTGGGCAAGAAGAACGAACTCGACCGGTCCAACGATGGCTCCGCCTACAGCGCGATGCATCCGCGAATCCATGCCTATGCACGTCGCGCGGTACAGGACTACGGCCTGTACGACTTCTTTCTCGTCGATGCCCAGACCGGCTTCGTGGTCTACACCTACTTCAAGGAACTGGATTTCGCCACCAATCTACGCGATGGCCCGTGGGCTCAGAGCGGTCTCGGCGAAGCGTACAACAAAGCGATGGCTGCGAAGAAAGCCGACGACGTGCTGATCACCGATTATGCGCCGTATCGTCCGTCGTACGACGATCAAGCGTCATTCGTCAGTACGCCCATCGTCGAAGACGGCCGCACCATCGGCGTCTTCATCGTGCAGCTGCCGATCGACCGCGTGAACCAGATCATGACCTTCAACGACAAGTGGAAAGACGTCGGTCTTGGCGATTCCGGCGAAACCTATCTCGTCGGCCCCGACAAGACGCCGCGCTCGATCTCACGCTTCATGAAAGAGAGCAGCACTGGCTTCGTCGAGATGATGCGCGGACTGAAAACCCCGCAGAGCAAGCTCGCCGCGATGGACTCGCGCGATTCCAATATCGGCCTGATGGCCATCGACACCCGCGGTGTGCAGAGCGCGCTGGAAGGCCAGACCGGCACGGCGGTGTATCCGGATTATCGCGGCATCAATGTGCTGGGTTCGTACGCGCCGATCGACGTCCTCGGTCTGCAATGGGTCATCCTGTCGGAAATCGACGAATCCGAATCCAACGCGCCGATCACGGCGCTGCAACGCGGCATCGCCATCGCCGGTTTGGTCACGCTGTTGCTGGTCGGCCTGATCGCGTTGTTCGCCGGCCTGCGCCTCGCGCGCTCGATCAACGTACCGCTATCCCAGGTGCAGGACACCGTGGCCAAGGTCAGCGCTGGCGATCTCGACGCACGAACCCGCCTGCAATCGAAAGACGAAATCGGCCAGCTAGCGAAGGCCTTCGACGGTATGCTCGACGACAAGGTAAGCGAGCTCGCCCGCGCACAGAAAGAAAACGAACAGCTCAACGACTCGGTGATCGAGATCATGATGTCGGTCGCGCAACTTGCCCAACGCGACCTCAATGTGAAAGTGCCGGTGTCGGAAGACGTGACTGGTGCGGTCTCGGACGCCATCAACATGATGACCAACGCCACCGCAACGGCGCTGCAACGCGTGGATACGATTTCCAAGCAGGTTTCCGACAGCTCCCAGCGAGTCAGGTCGCGCTCGGACGAAGTGCAAAACCTCGCCAACGACTCGGGCATCCAGGCGAATGCCGCGTCCCAGGAGTTGGTGAGCACTGCGGCGGCGCTGCGCGAGATCGGCGAACAAGCGCAAATCGCAGGCAGGGAAGCGGAACAGGCCCTCAGCGCCTCCGGCGACGC
The DNA here is from genome assembly GCA_040079515.1 of Lysobacteraceae bacterium. Classification (GTDB taxonomy): domain Bacteria; phylum Pseudomonadota; class Gammaproteobacteria; order Xanthomonadales; family Xanthomonadaceae; genus Lysobacter_I. The sequence goes on along the minus strand of JBEBKD010000018.1, from coordinate 21,792 downwards.
GCTGAAAATCGTGCGCGAAACGGTCGCGGGCATCAACGAATCGCGCGACCAGATCCGCGAAACCGAAACGCGCATGAAGCGTCTTTCCGATATCTCCCGGCAGATCTCCTCGGCCGTCACCATCATCGAAGAAATCGCGGAGCGCACATCAGTGCTCGCCCTTACCGCCTCGATGCAGGCCGTCGCGGCCGGCGACAGCGGACGCGGATTTGCGGTGGTCGCAGACGAAGTGAAGCGCCTCGCTGAGAACGCGCACGCCTCGACCCAGCAGATCGCAGGACTGGTGACCAACATTCAGGCCGAAACCGCCGAAACGCTGAGCGCTCTGAATGCGACCGTGAGCAAAGTGGTGGACATCACACGTCTGGCCGACCGTGCAGGCATACAAATGGGCGACACTCGTCAGACTACGCAGGCGCTGGTCGCCTCGGTGCGAAAAATCGAACAGACAACCCTGTCGCAGGGCGAAGCGTCGCAGCGATTGCTCGCGCGTGCGCAGCAATTGATCGGCGCTTCAAAGCGCACACTGTCTGAAATTGAACTGCAGCGCGAAGATACCGAAAGTCTCAACCGCTCAGCAACCGAACTGGTCCAGACAGTTTCAGAATTCAGACTGCCGAGCTGATCACAAACCGCCCCATGTCGCATCCACTTTTCATCGGCGCATTGCACGCAGGCACCACAGGAATAAACATTCATGTTCAATAAACTGACGATTCGCAGCAAGCTGACGGCGCTGGCACTGGTCGCCACCATCGTGATCGCCGCGCTTGGTGGCGGAACCTTCTTGCTGCAAAGCACCCTCGCCAAGGAAACATCCCTCGCAGTTGAGAATGGCCGTAACTCAACGGCCCTCGTCGCGAACGCGCGTGCGGCTCACGTGAATTTCCAGCGCCAAGTACAGGAATGGAAGAACATCCTGATCCGCGGCAACGACAAGGCGCTCTTCGACAAGCACGCGGAGGCCTTTCGCGAGCGTGCCGACGAAGTTCAAAAGGATCTTGCCAAGACAGAACAACAGATGAGCGCGATCGGCATGGCACCCGGTGCGGCTGGACAGGTGCGCAAAGATCACGAGGTCATGCTCAAGAAATATCTCGATGCCTTGGCGACTTTTGATTCACAAGACCCCGAATCAGGCAAGAAGGTTGACGTGCTGGTTCGCGGCGTAGACCGTGCAACCTCATCGAATTTCGATAAATTGATCGATTCTGTTTTGATAACAACAAATAAAAATTTGGCCGAGCGAGAGGCCAACGCGAAAGCTTCGACCGCAAACGCCCTGCTCGGTACTTTCTTCGGTATGCTGGTCACACTGCTGCTGTTCGTTGCCGCTTTCGTCGTTCTACGCCGCGTCGATGCGGACATTCAGAACCTGAACAAGTTGACTGACCATCTGAACGCCGGCGACCTCGATGCTCGCGCGATCATCAGAGAAAACAGCCAAGACGAATTGAGCCGTCTCGGCGGCGCGCTCAATCAATTGCTTGATCAACGCATCAATTCATTGCAAACAGCCAGCGCCGAAAACGAACAGGTGAATAATTCGGTGATCGGAATCATGACTGCGGTCGCGCAACTCGCACAGCGCGACCTCAACGTGAAGGTTCCCGTATCGGAAGACATCACTGGCGCCGTATCGGACGCCATCAACATGATGACCAGTTCCACTGCCCGCGCGATGCGTGAAGTCAATACGATTTCCGCACAGGTCTCGGACAGCTCCGGACGCGTCAGACAGCGCGCCGACGCGGTGTACAAACTCGCCGACGAAGCCAGCAACCAGGCCAATGCGGCATCGGCCGAGCTCACCACCACTGCCAGCAGCCTGCAGCAAATCGGCGAACAGGCGCAAGGTGCGGGCCGCGACGCGGAACGCGCACTGGCCAAGACCAGCGAAGCGCTCGCCGTCGTCCGTGAAACGGTCAGCGGTATTTCAATCTCGCGCGACCAGATTCGTGAAACGGAAAAACGCGTGAAACGACTGGCCGAGCGTTCACAGGAAATCTCCTCTGCGGTCAGCATCATCGGCAAGATCTCCGAGCGCACCTCGGTGCTCGCGCTGAACGCGTCGATGCAGGCCGTTGCCGCAGGCGAGGCTGGACGAGGATTCGCAGCGGTGGCGGACGAAGTCAAACGACTCGCGGAAAACGCCCGCGAAGCGACTCAGCAGATCGCTGGTCTGGTGAGTGCGATCCAGTCGGACACGACCGAAACACTGCAGTCGATGAACAGCACGATCGCGCAGGTCGTCGACATCACCCGACTCGCCGACAACGCCGGCACGCAGATGAACGACACCCGTGAAGCGACCGAGGCACTGGCGAATTCGGTTCGCTTGATTTCACAGGCGACCCAAACTCAAGCTGATGCCTCTCAGCGCCTGCTGGCTCGTGCCTACGAACTGATCAATGCATCGCAACGCACGCTGGAGGAAATCGAGCAGCAGCGCGGCGATACGGAGAATTTGAGCGAATCGGCGTCGGCGTTGGTGCGTACCGTGTCGGAATTCCGTCTGCCAGCCTGATCAGGCTTGCGGTATCCGACTCGGATCAGCATCGAAACCACACGTTCCACAGACGAGGAAGTACACCATGTCACCGCCGCCCGGCAGCGCAGAGACGATCGCGCCAGCGCATTACCGCTCGCAGCTCGACACCCTGGTGTCGCTGCTGCAAGTGGCCAACGCCGTGCCCGACATGGCGGATCCCATCCTGCTCGGACAAATGGTCGAGACACTGCAGGAAGGCGCGGCCGCCGCGCCCCTGCCCGGCGTTCCCGATCTGTTGCGCAGTTGGAAGGCGGCATTGCAGGATCTGGGACGGCGCGGCGACGGTTTGAGTCAGGACGATCTGACTCAGATGACGTTGTGGTTCATCGGCTTGCAGGAGCATGCGGCCGGTCGCCTGGATCACGCAGGGCGGCAGATGCTGGCGCAACTCCCCGAAGGCATCGAATGGATGCCGCGGCTCTCGCCCAATTTCACTCATGCGATCGCGCGCCGACTCGACGCCAGCGCAGCTGCCGCCGAAGCTTCTATCTCGCCCACCATGATCGATTCGGGCGCATTCGCGTCCGTGCCAGCAACGCTCGATACCTCGCGCGTCGCTTCCGACGCCGATGCTTTCGTCTTTGCGTTCGATGAAGAAACGTCTGTAGTCGCAGTCGAAGCCACTGGATCGCAGACGCCTTCGTTGGCAGGGACCGAGATCGCGATGGGCGAGGCGACAACGGCAAACGCGACTGCCGCGGACGACGTCACTGTCGCCTTCATCGACGACGTACCCTCTCACGACATCGACACATCGAATATCGAAGCGGATCAGGCATCGATCTGGATCGGCCAGGAAGAACTCGATCTCACCCGTCAGGCCATCGTCGAGCAGGTGCTTCCGCTCGCTCAAGCCTGGGCGGAAACGCCGGACGCGGACGCCAACGCACCGATCGTCGAAGAACTCGCCTACCAATGCCAGCTCATCGTCAACGTATTGGAGTTGATCGGTACGCCGGTACTTGCGCGGGGCATGGCCGCGGTCCACGACGGAATCGAACGTCGCGACCCGGCGGTCCCGCCAGAACAGGTGGCGATGTGGTGCGGCGCATTGTTCGGAGCGATCGAGCAGCCCGGTCACGATGCCGCCGATCTGCTGGTTTCCGTCGCGCCGACGCTGTCTGGGCTGGACGATGCCTGGGCGCATGCGCTGCACGGAGAGATGGCGCGAATCGTCATCGGTTTCGACCCTGCGTTGATCGCACAGCGCAAGACCCTCGCCACCATCGAAGACATCAACCTTTCGCCTGCGGAAGACGTGCTGCCGAACGTGCTCGACGGCATGCTCCGCGAATTGCCGGGTAACACCGAGCGCCTCGGTGCCTCCGTCCGCGCGCTCGCCGACACGCGCTCGCCGGAACCCATCGACGAAGCCCGACGCGTGGCGCATACCCTCAAGGGCGATGCCAATACCGTGGGCATCCGCGGACTGGCGAACATCACCCATGCGCTGGAAGACATCCTGATCGTGCTCGCGAAACGGCCCGATCTGCTCAACGACGATTGCGCAGAACTGTTGACCTCTGCCAGCGACTGTGTCGAAGAAATCTCCGACCATCTGCTCGGCCGGGGCCGCGCACCCGACAATGTGCTCGATGTCTATCAGCACATCCTCGACACCGCGAACGCATTCGCCGACGGCGCCCAGGCACCACAGGCGACAACGCCACGCGCGGAAACAGAAGCGAAAGCAGAACCAGCTCGCGCGGAAGCCGCCATCGCCGACACCGCCTTGCCTGTCGCCCCGGTCGATCGCGCACCGCCTGTCATGTCGCCGGTCATCGCACCAGCGATGCCGACTGACGATACAGGCATGGCCGCCAGCGGCATCCAAAGCCTCAACGTTCCCAGCACCCTGCTCGACGAACTGCAGCGACTGGCCGGCGAAACGCTGGTGACATCGCGCCAGATCGACCAGCAGCTCGATGGACTGGGAACGATCCAGCGCGACCAGCGGCAGGGCGTGCGCTATACCCATGAGCTCATGGGTCGGCTCGACGATCTGGTCGCGCTGCGAGGTGCTGCGCTGCAATCCACGGCGCAGAAGGCCGGCGCCGACCTCGATCCGCTCGAAATCGACCAATACAACGAACTGCACGTGATCTCTCGCCAGTTGCTGGAAGCGCATGCCGACAGCAGCGAATTCCAGCGCCGCATCGAGCGCATCATGAATGCGCTGTCCGACCTGCGCAGCGAACAGGAACAGATCAACCGCGATCTGCAGCGCACAATTCTGCGCACCCGCACGGTGCCGTTCGGCCAAGTCTCGCAGCGCCTGCAGCGCATCGTGCGCCAAACCGCGAAACAGGTCTTCAAACAAGTGCAACTCGATATCGTCGGCGAAGACATTCCGGTCGACGCCGAGCTGCTGGAGCGGATCGTCGAACCGCTCGCGCATCTGCTCCGCAACGCCATCGACCATGGCATCGAGACACCGCAGGAGCGCCTCGCCGCCGGCAAATCCGAGCATGGCCGCATCGTGCTGCGCGTGGGTCTGCAGGGCGATGCCGCGACGATCGAACTGCAGGACGACGGCCGCGGGCTCGATCTCGACGCGATCCGCTCGCGCGCCATCGGTGCTGGCCTGATCAGTCCCGAACAGACGGTCGACGAACGTCAACTCATCCGTCTCATCCTGCTTCCGGGTTTCTCCACTCGCAGCACCGCTTCCGAAGTCTCGGGGCGCGGCATCGGCATGGACGTGGTCAACCAGCGCATCGCCGCGCTGCGCGGCGCACTCGCGATCACCACCGAATCCGGTCTCGGTACCCGCGTGCAGCTGCGCTTGCCGGTCACCCAGACGCTCGCCAACGTCATCGTCGCCCGTGGCCAACGTCAGGTCAGCGCCGTCGTTGCGGCGTCGGTCGAACGCGTCGTCAGCTTCGCCGCCGGTGAATGCAACTACGACGACGGCCAACTGCGCGTCACGCTGGATGGCGAAGCCCTGCCCGCATTGCCGATCGAAGCGTTCTACGGCGAATCGGCCGACTTCTCCATGTGGGTCGGCGCCTCCGGCATAGGCCTGTACGTACGCGATGCGGACGGCAAGGGCAACGTGGTGCTCGTGCGCGGCATCGACGAAGTCCGCAGCGTTGTGGTCAAGCCGATCAGCGCCTACCTCCCGCCGATTCCTGCAGTCCGCGGCGTTACCCAACTCGGCGACGGCGGCCTCGCCCCGGTGATCGATCTCGACGTACTGCTGCAGTCCGCGCAGCAGAGTCACTTCGATACGGCCGACCTCTCGCTGACGACAGCGCCGGTCATCCGCGTGGTGGTCGCCGACGACTCGCTCAGCGTGCGCCGCGCACTGGAACAGCTGATGCAGGACGCCGGCTTCGAAGTCGCGACCGCGCGCGACGGCTTTGAAGCGCTCGCTGCGATCCAGGCCAAACCGACGCACGCGCTGCTGGTCGACCTCGAAATGCCGCGCATGAACGGCTTGGAAGTCACCCGCAACCTGCGCAACCACGCCGAGACCCGCGACCTGCCGGTGGTGATGATCACCTCGCGCGCCACCGACAAACACCAGACCATGGCCGAACAGGCGGGCGTGACCAGGATGCTGGGCAAACCCTTCTCCGAAGACTCGCTGGTGTTGCTGGTGCGGGAGTTGATCGCCGAGCGGGCGACTGCGGAAACGACCGCAGTCTGAGTTTCCAAGCGCGACGATACGCCGCCGCAGGGTGCCGTCGACGCCCTGCGCGTAAACTATGCGGCCACGTCCTGCCGTGTGCCGCCATGTCCACACCATCCCCGCTAACCGGCTCCAATCTGACCCGCCGTTACGCCGAAGAACTCGACGCCATCCGTGCGCAGGGATTGTTCAAATCCGAGCGCATCATCACCAGCCCGCAGTCGGCCGAAATCCGGCTCGCCGACGGCCGTACGGTACTGAACTTCTGCGCCAACAATTATCTGGGTCTGGCCGATCACCCGGACATCATCGCTGCGGCGAAAGACGCGCTCGACACCCACGGCTTCGGCATGGCCTCGGTGCGCTTCATCTGCGGCACGCAGGATCTCCACAAGCGGCTCGAAGCGAAGATCGCCGACTTCTTCGGCACCGAAGACACCATTCTGTACGCGGCCTGTTTCGACGCCAACGGCGGACTCTTCGAACCACTGCTGGATGAGCACGACGCCATCATCTCCGATGCGCTCAACCACGCCTCGATCATCGACGGCGTGCGATTGTCCAAGGCCAAGCGCTTCCGCTACGCCAATTGCGACATGTCCGATCTCGAAGTGCAGTTGCAGGCCGCCGATGCAGCCGGATGTCGTACAAAGCTGATCACGACCGACGGCGTGTTCTCGATGGACGGTTTCATCGCGCCTTTGGACGAAATCACGTCGCTGGCAGCAAAGTACGGCGCGCTCGTGCATATCGACGAATGCCACGCCACCGGCTTCCTCGGCGCGACCGGTCGCGGCTCGGCGGAAATCAAAGGCGCACTCGATCGCATCGACATCATCACCGGAACATTGGGCAAGGCGATGGGCGGCGCACTCGGCGGCTTCACCACAGCCAGGCGCGAAGTAATCGAAATGCTGCGTCAGCGCTCGCGGCCTTACCTGTTCTCCAATTCACTGCCGCCGCACGTGGTCGCTGCCGGGATCAAAGCGTTCGACATGCTTTCGTCGGCCGGCGATCTTCGTGAGCGCCTCATCGAAAATACCCGCTATTTTCGCGAAAACATGACCGCTGCCGGTTTCGACATAAAGCCAGGCGTGCACCCGATCTGCCCGGTGATGCTATACGACGCGCCGCTGGCGCAACGCTTCGCCGAGCGGCTGCTCGAAGAAGGCATTTACGCGATCGGCTTCTTTTTCCCGGTCGTGGCCAAAGGTCAAGCGCGCATCCGCACGCAAATGAGCGCCGCGCATACCCGCGAACATCTCGATCGCGCCATCGAGGCCTTCACCCGCATCGGCCGCGAATTGAACGTGATCGGGCGGTAGCCTCGATATCCAGCGCAACCTTGACTCGACGGTCTATCGTCCATCAAAACGGTAGCGACGATTTGAGGCCAGCCCACAGAGCGACGGACTTACCACAGCACCCGTCGATCAAACCGAGGCATTCGGCTTGCCAAAGCGACCCGGATGCCCCGATGCCTGAAAACCACGTCCATCAATATTGCGCGTTGTACATCGCCTGCTCGGTGGACAACAACGTGGCATAGACGTTGAGAATATCCGCATCAACGCTTGCGCGAGCCGACGCTGAAAGCGGCGTCTGCCTCAATACGGCCAAATGCGCCGTGAGCACATTCACCCTCGCCTGCAATAGACTTGAATACGATACCGCCAACTGCTGGTAATAGCCGTTGCTGTATTGCCCACTGTAGAGCGCATTGACGTTCTCCTGGTGGAGATACAACGAATGGGCATACATCTGTATCGCACTGATATGCGCCGAAGCGAAATAAGTACGTGCCGTGGCGGCTTTTCCTGCGACCGCATAACCGCGGCCGATTTGGTAATTGGCCTTGGCAACGTCGAAATTCACCTTCGTGTACAGCAGTTGCTGAAATGCCGGCGTCTGCTGCGCTTGCACGGTCCCGCCGAACAGCAGCAGACTCATGAGCATCGCCGCAAAGCTGTATCGTCGGCTCATTGCTGGAGAAAACTGTCCGAAGCGCTTGAAAAGTGAGACCTGCTCTTCATTGTTCATCGTATTGCTCCTTGAATATGTGAACGTGACTACGCCTTCTCCTTTGATGACAGTCGGCGCAAACTGTCCGAACGACGTGCTGCGGTCGTTCCGGAAACTGACAGGTATCGTTGTAAACGACTCCTTTGGATTGCTTGCCGACATGTACTTGCGATACACCGCTGATCGTCAGCGGCGTTTCGCCTGCGCTTTGGATTGCGGCTGGGGCGGCTTTTTTGCGGCCGACGCACCCTTCGCGATACGGATGCCGCGTGCCTTCATCCACGCGTCGAAATCCTGTGCGCTCATCTTGCGCCCGTTCTGGGTCATCTCGAACCGGTTGGATTTACCGACGGCAACCGGCGCGGGTACGGGCCGCGCCTTGACGGCGACCGGTGTCTGCGTGGCGCAGCCGGATAGGGCGACTAGCGCGACGCACAGCGCCGCAGGCATGAACATGCGCATCGGACGATACCTTTCATTTATCGCTGGACCACCCCCGTCGAAAGTGTAGGCAGACGCAGGCCGCAAAGCCTGAATGCTGGCGTGAAACCGTGCACAGATCGCGTATCACAACCCTCGCGCGAGTGATCCACGTCTCATTCTAGCGACGGGCCTCGGATACCGATGCAGCGTAAACCGGCCTCGTCCAGCGCGCGCCACTGTCCTTTCGGCAACTCGCCCAATGCCAATCCCCCGATCGCCACCCTCACCAGTCGCAGTGTTTCGATATCGAACGCCGCCAGCAGACGTCGGATCTGTCGATTGCGCCCTTCATCGAGCACGATTTCGACCCATGCGTTCTTCTCACCCACACGCAACAACGTGACCTCGACGGCGGACAATAGCTCGCCATCCACCTCCTGGCCACGACAGAGCGCCGAAAGCAGATCGGCATCGGGAATACGATTGATCTGCACGTGATAGGTCTTGTGCGGCCCGGTCTCCGGGTCGGTGATGCGTGCAGCCCATTGCGGGTCGTTTGAGAACAGCAACAGCCCCTCGCTGGCCTTGTCCAGACGCCCGACCGGCGCGACCCAAGGCAACGGCGCGCCGTGCAGCAACGCACCATCGAAACAGCGATAGACGGTGTCCCGCCCGCGCTCGTCACTGATCGTCGTGATCAGACCACGCGGCTTGTTGAGCATCAGATAGACCGGTAGTAGTGCGCCGATCGCATTGCCGTCGATAGTGATGTCGCCGCGGTCCAACGCGGTGGGCCATTCCGGGTCGCGCATCACTCGACCGCCGACACTCACCCGCCCCTGACGCACCCAGTCGCTGGCTTGCGCGCGCGAACACACACCCCGCTTCGAAAGCACGCGTGCGATGCCATAACGGGTCGACGTAGGAGATGGCATACGGACGCTATCGTGGAGCGTCGCGCGAATCGCGCATATTGGACGACGGCAGTGATTGATGGCCCGTCATTGCACGATCAATCGTTCGACCAGTAATGCATCAGGCCTGCTGCCGATCCAGAACAACAGCATCAATCCAAGCGTGAACATCGTCCATACCGTCCCGAAGATGATCAACATCAGCGTCGAGTTGTTCAGGCCGAAGACCAGCGCGGCCTGGGTATGATCGGCTGGATCGTAACGTACGCGCACCGTCTCGCCACGCATGAGCTTGTCGTAGATCGCCTGATGCGATGCTCGCCCACTGCTGCCCATGTAGCCGAAAGCGATCCGGTCGGATTGGAAATCGTAGCCACCCACGGTGTAGGCATAGCGGACCTTTACCCGATAGGTCGTCCCGTCGGAATCGCTGTCTTGGGTAAGCTCACGCTCCAGCAATGTACCCTGTACCGTCGGCCATTCGGCGACCCGGTTTGATTTCCACCAGACACGGGCACCGTAGCCCAGCATTGCGAGACCGATCGCAAGGAACAACGCGAAGAAGGCGAAGAACACCACGGACATCATCCGGCTCATCGCAATGGGTTAAGTGGAACATGTGCGGCGACACTTGTGCCCATCTGTGCGATGAAAAACCTGCTTTCGGCGCGGGAACTCAGCGCTTTTTCTTCTTCGGCGGTGCTGACGGCGGTGCGGGCGGCGGCGGTGCGACTGCCGGGGCCGGGCCCTTCACCACGCGGACTCCACGAGCTTTCATCCAGGCATCGAACTCGTCTGCAGTCATGCGCTTGCCATTCTGGGTCATGTCGAAGCGCCATGCGGTGCTGCTTTCGCCAGGTTTCGGTTGATAGGCACCCGCATTGGCGGTCGCCGGAAGCGACTGTCGGGCAGCGGATGTAGCTCGACACTCGTGATGCTGGACGCGCGACAAAACGACCTCGACAGTAGCGCCTTCCGAAAACAACTGCGCGAAGCCAACGCCGGTTCCGACCTGCGCATTCGGCGCAGCCAGCTCTTCGGCGATCGGCGTCAACTGCAGGGCATTACCCTTGGCGGGTACCAGCGGCTTGAACGAAGCGCAGTCCACGGTGGCGGCGTGCGTGGGGCAAGCAAATGTCGCCGCCGATAATGCGATGAGGCCCATGGCCGTCAATCCATGCATTCGAGCGGACACAGGGGCCTTGCGCATGGTTTCTCTCCGGACAAGTGACACCGGAGTGTAGGCCGCTGGCTGGGGCGGCGACAACCATCAATCGCTGCCGATCATGCAGATCGTGATCAAGCACCGGAAAGCGCTTCTAGACATCCCCCAGAAACGCCGAAGCCCGGCACATGGCCGGGCTTCGGGATATTGCTGCGAGCGTGTCCGTAATTACTGGACGTTGAGCTCGGTGCGACGGTTGGTCTCGTTGCGGCATTCCGGGGTCGTCTGACCAGTCTGGACCAGCGGACGGCTTTCGCCGTAACCGTTCGGGCCAGCCAGACGGCCACTGTCGATACCGTTGTTGGTCAGGTAGTCATAGACGGCCTGCGAACGACGCTGCGAGAGCGACTGGTTGTATGTGTCCTTGCCGCACAGGTCGGTGTGACCGGCAACTTCGACACGCAGATCCGGATAGCGCTTCAGGATTTCGACGGCCTCGTTCAGGATCGCAACAGCGTCCGGACGCAGAGTGGCCTTGTCGAAGTCGAAGTTCACACCCTTCAGGTCGATCGCGATGTTGACTTTGCAGCCGTCGGGACCAATCGCTTCGCCAGCAACCGAATTCGGGCACTTGTCGTTGCAATCGTTGACGCCGTCACCGTCGCCATCCTTGTCGGCACAATTCGGGGCGGGCGGCGGCGGCGGTGCATCGGCGACCGGCTCGGAGGCTTCCGCACCGAGCGGCACAACGAAACCGACCGATGCAAGCACATCACCGAACCAGCTTTCGTTGGCAGCATTCACGCTGCTGTCGTCGGCGTCGAGGCGATAGGCGAGTTCGGTACGGATACCGACGCGACCGAGGTCACCCTGAAGACCACCACCGATCTTGCCGGCAAGGTTGCCGTCTTTACGCTGACCGGGAGAATTCGGGCTCGGGAAAGCGTCGAATTCTTCTTCCGAACGCTGATAGCCGAGACCGGCCAACACGTACGGATTCCAGTTGCGGCCTTCAGTGATGAAGTGACGACGCAGATCAAGCGAGAGACCGTACTGGCTCCAGTTCAGGTTCTGCGCGCGACCCGCGAGTGGACGGTTGGGGTTATGCAGCACGCTCTGGTTGTCGAAACGCGGGTTCTGGTAGTTGAACTCACCATCAAGCGACCAGTTCGGGCTGATGAACTTGCCGAAGCCGAGGGTGCCGAACGGAGCGCTACGGGTGTCGCGGGAACCGTCTTGCAGGTTGAAACCTGCGGACGTGGTGAGATACCAGCGGTCGTCGAAGTCCTGCGCGGAGGCGGTCTGGGCCACGGCCAGCCCACTCAGCAGCGCAGCACAGAGGAGTTTCTTATTCATTACTCAATGCTCCTTGGAGGAATTGAAAAGACTCGGTGGTGTCGATTCGGACAGGATGGCCACCGGTAGGGGCTTAACCATCCTGTTCATTATGATCCGGCCGCGTCATGGCCTTGTTAACAATAGCATAACAGTTTTGCGAATCCAAGCACAGTTCAGCTTTCGAGGGGAACCTTCGCTGTCGCCACAGAGTCAGCTGTCGACGCGCATGATCAGGGTTCGAACCTGAACGTATTCATTCATGCGGAAAACAGTGCCATCCATGCAGAAACCGGCATGGCGTCCATTTCGTCCGGATGGGCGGCCAGGCGCATGATCTCCGCAGCCTGAGTGGCCGGCAGATGCGCGGCCAAAGCGGCCTCGGCTTTGGCCATCAGTACCGGGATGCCCTCGGCACGGCGCTTGCGGTGGCCGATCGGGTAGTCGATCGAGACCTTGCCCGAGTTACTGCCATCCTTGAAAAAGACCTGCACCGAATTGCCGATATAACGCTTGTCGGCGTCGAAGTAGTCCTTGGTGAACTGCGGGTTTTCCTTGACCACCATCCGGTCGCGGAGCGCATCGATGCGCGGATCGGCGGCGATGTCGTCGCTGTAGTCGTCGGCGGTCAGGCGGCCGTGGATCAGTGGCACGGCGACCATGTACTGGATGCAGTGGTCGCGATCGGCATAGTTGGCCAGCGGGCCGGTCTTGTCGATGATGCGGACGCCGGCCTCCTGGGTCTCGATCTCGATGCGTTCGATCTGGTCGATACGGTCCTTTACTTGCCCATGCAGCTGCATCGCGCACTCCACCGCAGTCTGGGCGTGGAATTCTGCAGGGAAGCTGATCTTGAACAGCACGTTCTCCATCACGTAGCTGCCGAACGAGCGCTCGAACTCGAAGGCTTTGCCCTTGAAGGCGACGTCGTAGAAGCCCCAGGTCTTGGCGCTGAGCGCGGACGGATAACCGACGACTTTTTTGTGCGCGGCGTTGAGCGCATGGGTGACCGCGCGACGGCAAGCGTCACCGGCCGCCCAGCTTTTGCGTGGCCCGGTGTTCGGGGCGTGACGATAGGTGCGGAGCATCCCGTTGTCGATCCAACTGTGCGACACGGCGGTGATGACGGCCTCCTTGTCTCCGCCTAGCATGGCAGTCGATACCGCCGTCGATGCGAGACGTACCAGGATCACGTGATCAAGGCCAACTCGGTTGAACGAGTTCTGCAGCGCGTACACGCCCTGGATCTCGTGGGCCTTGATCGCCCAGCCAAGCACGTCGCGCACGGTCGGGCCCTGCGCGCCTTCGCGCTCGGCCTTGCGGCCAAGATAGTCGCCGACCGCCAGAATCGCGCCGAGATTGTCGGACGGGTGACCCCATTCGGCGGCCAGCCAGGTGTCGTTGAAGTCCAGCCAGCGCACCAGCGTGCCGATGTTGAATGCGGCCTGCACCGGGTCGAGCTCGAAGGACGTGCCCGGCACGCGCGCGCCGCCCGGCAATTCTGCGCCCGGCACCAGTGGGCCGAGATGCTTGACGCAGCCATCGAACTTCATCGCCAGCATCGCGCAGGCCAGCGAGTCGAGCAGCATGTAGCGGGCGGTGTCGAAAGCTTCCTGCGACTCGATCTTGGTATCGATGACATAGTCGGCGATATCGACCATCGGCTGGTCGGGGTTCGGACGGATGGCGGAGCGGATATCGGCATGACTCATGGAAGCGGGCCCGTGGGTGCGTGAGGCTGTGGATGACGTGGGTAAGTCGGCTATTTTGCCAGACCGAGCGCCCGCTCCGCCCTGCTCCCTTGGTCGAATCGGTACCATCTCACCGAGAATTTCGCGGCGTTCGCGCGAAACCACTTGAGCGTCGCGGCCTTTCCCGGCATCGTGCGCCCATCCATACGTATGCGTATCGACCGATGACTGCCCAAACCGCCACCCCACCTTATCCGCATCTTTTTTCGCCGTTGGATCTTGGTTTCACCACCCTGCGCAACCGGGTGCTGATGGGCTCGATGCACACCGGGCTGGAAGATCGCGCCAGCGATTTTCCAAAACTCGCGGCGTATTTCGGCGAGCGCGCGGCCGGAGGGGTCGGACTGATCGTCACCGGCGGCTTCTCGCCGAACATGATGGGTTGGTTGACGCCATTCGCAGGCAAGCTCAGCTGGCCATGGGAGGCAGGCAAACACCGCGAGGTCACCGGTGCGGTGCACAGCCACGGCGCGAAGATCTGTCTGCAGTTGCTGCACGCAGGGCGCTATTCCTACCATCCGCTGTCGGTGGCGCCCTCGCGGATCAAGTCGCCGATCAACCCGTTCACGCCGCGCGCACTGACCGGTTTCGGCGTGGAACGCACGATTTCCGCTTATGCGAACGCCGCAAGACTCGCGCGCGATGGCGGCTACGACGGCGTCGAAGTGATGGGCTCCGAGGGTTACCTGATCAATCAATTCATGAGCGCGCGTACCAATCGCCGCAACGATGGCTGGGGCGGCGATCTGCAGAAGCGGATGCGGTTCGCGACCGAGATCGTGCGTCGGGTGCGCGAGGCCTGCGGTCCCGACTTCATCATCATTTATCGACTGTCGATGCTGGAACTGGTGCCGGAAGGCTCGGGCTGGGAGGAGATCGTCGCTCAAGCGAAGGCGATCGAAGCTGCCGGCGCGACAATCCTCAATACCGGCATCGGCTGGCACGAGGCGCGGATACCGACGATCGCCACCTCGGTTCCACGCGCGGTCTTCGCGGGCGTCACCGCCAAGCTGCGTCCGGAGGTGAAGCTGCCGCTGGTCGCGACCAACCGCATCAATATGCCGGACGTGGCCGAGAGCATCCTCGCCGGCGGTGGTGCCGACCTGATTTCGATGGCACGCCCGTTGCTGGCCGATCCGGAGTGGGTCAACAAGGCTCGCGCGGGGAGCGCCAACCGCATCAACACCTGCATCGCCTGCAATCAGGCCTGCCTCGACCATGTGTTCGAGCAGAAGAAAGCGAGCTGTCTGGTCAACCCGCGCGCCTGCGCCGAAACCGAACTCAACTATCTAAAGACGACGGCACCGAAGCGCATCGCCGTGGTCGGCGCCGGCCCGGCAGGTCTGGCCTGCGCCACGGTCGCCGCCGAACGCGGCCACGCAGTCACGCTGTTCGATGCCGCCGATGAGATCGGCGGGCAATTCAACATCGCCAAGCGGATTCCGGGCAAGGAAGAGTTCGACGAAACCCTGCGCTATTTCCGCCATCGCATCGAAGACACCGGCGTCGAGCTGAGGCTGTCGACCGTTGCGGATGCCGATGCGCTCAAGGGTTTCGACGAAATTGTGCTCGCCACCGGCATCCGCCCGCGCAAGGTGGATTTCCCGGGCAGCGACCACGCCAAGGTCGTCGGTTATCTCAATGTACTGAGCGGCCGTATCAAGCCAGGTGCGCGGGTCGCCATCGTCGGCGCTGGTGGCATCGGTTTCGACACCGCCGAATATCTGGTGCATACGCCAGTGCTGGATCCGGCCGCATTCGACCTGCCGCCGCTGCACAGCGCGCTCGAACACAGCTCGCCTTCGCTGGACCCGGAGCGCTGGATGGCCGAATGGGGTGTGGACCCGACGTTCTCGGCCCCCGGGGGCCTGCGCAAACCGTCGCCCGAGCCGCCGACGCGGGAAGTCTGGCTGCTGCAGCGCAGCCCGGGCAAGCCGGGCGCCAAACTCGGTAAGACCACCGGCTGGATCCATCGCGCTGCGCTCAAAGCCAAACAAGTCACGATGCTGGGCGGCGTGGAGTATCTGGGTATCGACGACACCGGTTTCCGGATTCGCGTTGACGGCAAGGAACAGCTGCTGCCGGTCGATCACGTGGTGGTGTGCGCGGGTCAGGAGCCCAGGCGAGAGCTGTTCGACGCCCTGCAGACCGCCGGTATCGCGACCCATTTGATCGGTGGTGCGGACGTCGCCACCGAGCTCGATGCCAAACGCGCCATCGCCCAGGGCAGCCGGCTCGCCACCGGGTTCTGACCTCCCGAAACGGCGCGGATCGGCCTCCGATCACATTGACGGGCTCGGTTGGGGACCGTCGTCACAATGCAGTTGGCACGAGTCCACGGCGGACCTTCTCCCTGCACCGACAGGGAGTTACGGCGCCTTTTGAACAAAAACTCCAATTGAATCAGAGATTTCCGAATTTCCGTTCAGCCGTCGTTATGTTTCGCTGACTAACCTACGCCCGCTTTCCCGCCACCGGATGCGGGACCAGCGCGAGATCGTGTCAGGCGACGAACTGCCCAGGAAGGGTACTTCCCCGGACACGATCCACGTTTGGGCTACAAGCGGCCATAGAGCCCGCAGCCCCTTGTCTTGCGATCCTCGCAAGCGCCCGGCTTCACGCCGGACTGTCTATCGCCATGTCGCACCCGTATCGATGTCGTGGGCCCTTACCCCGCCACCATCCGGCCCGAAGCAACGAAGCAAGGAGTTCTCATGAAGCTCGCATGGATCCTTTGGATCGCCTCGGTGTTGCCCCCTCAGGCTGCCGATTCGTTATGTCTCAGCACCACGTTGTATCTGGAAGCACGCAATCAGCCTGTTCGCGGACAGCAAGCGGTCGCCGAAGTCGCCCTCCGTCGCGAGGACAGCGGCTTGTGGGGCGATTCGATGTGCGAAGTCGTCACTGCCCGCAAACAGTTCGCGCCGACCATCGTGTCGCCGCGTACGCAACTCAGCAATGCCGAAGCCTGGTCGCAGGCGATCACCATCGCCCTCGAGGCGGAGCGCAATTGGGCCCTGCCGGCGGGAGAGCGCAAAGAGATCGTTCCCGGCGCCAGCCATTTTGCGGCGCTGTCCATCGCTCAACCCAGTTGGCGGAATGCTTACCAGGTCGCGACCATCGGTGATCACAGTTTCTTCAAAGTGCAATCGCTGAAGCCCCAGAAAGACAAACCCGGACGCGGATGACGCGCTCCGGTTTCGATCCCGGAATCGAATCGCAGTACTGCTCACGGCCGCCATTTTCGCGGTCGTTTTTTTTGCCCGACATGAACGACACTGCGTTCCACGCGTCGCGGTTGAGTGCCATGCTTCGGCGCACCATGATCCGGAACCCACCCGATGGAACCCCCGATGAAACTCTATTACTCCCCCGGCGCCTGCTCGCTCTCCGATCACATCGTGCTGGAATGGATCGGCAAACCATACGAAACCGTCAAGGTCAGCCGCGACGACCGCAAGAAGCCTGAATTCCTGGCGATCAACCCGGCCGGCGCGGTACCCGCACTCGAGCACGATGGCTGGGTGCTGACCCAGAATTCGGCGATCCTCAATTACCTCGCCGATGTGAATCCGGAATCCGGTCTCGGTGGCGACGGCAGCGCGAAGAGCCGCGCCGAAGTGAACAAATGGATCGCGTTCTCCAACTCCGACGTACACCCCTCCTTCTACCCATTGTTCGGCAGTACGGCTTATCTCGAAGATGCCGCACTGATCGACAAGACCAAGGATGCCGCACGCGCGAAAATCCGCACGCTTTACGAGCGCGCCGATGCGCATCTGGCCGACAGGCAGTGGCTGGCCGGCAGCCGCTCGGTCGCCGATCCTTACCTTTATGTGACATATCGTTGGGCGATCGGTAGCGGCGTCGACATTTCCGGCCTGGACAACCTCGCCGCATTCGCATCGCGAATGGAAGCCGATCCGGCGGTTCAGAAGGTATTGCGGGACGAAGGTCTGGCCTGAGTCTTCCTGGATATCAAAAAAAGAAGCCGCACATCGTGCGGCTTCTTTTTGATGGGCAGTCTTGATCTCAGCGCTCGCGCCAGTCGCGGGTCATTTCCAGATACGTGAACGACGCCGACCACGTGATCAGCACGAAGCCGGTGAGCGCGACGGTGCCGGCGATGAAGCGGATCGGGCCGATCGGGGCCAGATCGCCGAATCCCACCGTGGTATAGGTCACCGCTGACATGTACACCGCATCGAGCAGACTCAGCGGATGCGCACCGGCGACGATGCCGGTGTTCGGGAACATCAGCAGCCCCCAGATCGCCGCACCGAACACCCAGATTTCCGCGACATGCAGCGCCAGCACACCGAAGATGCCGTACAGCACTTTCCTGCGCCGGTGACTTTCGTGGCGGGCCGACAGCCAGCGTGACAGCAGGTTAAGCCCTTCGTAGTGCACCAATACCGCGAGGCTCACCGAAATCGCGGTGATCAGCACCACCAGCGCGTTGGCGTCCCAGTGTTGATACATCTCCGTAAATCAGCGTTTGTCGATGGTGACGTACGCGCGATCTTCAGGCCCGATGTAATTCGCGCTCGGGCGGATGATCTTGCCGTCTTCGCGCTGCTCGATCACGTGCGCGCTCCAGCCAGTGGTGCGCGCGATCACGAACAGCGGCGTGAACAGCGGTGTGGGGATGCCCATCATGTGATAGCTCGACGCGCTGTACCAGTCGAGGTTCGGGAACATCTTCTTGGTGTCCATCATCAGCCTTTCGATGCGCTCGGACACATCGAACAGGGTCTGGTTGCCGCCGCTTTCGCACAGCGTCTTCGAGATCGCCTTGATGATCGGGTTGCGCGGATCGCCGATGGTGTACACCGGATGGCCGAAGCCGATCACGATCTCCTTGCGCTCCATCCGCGCGCGGATATCGGCTTCCGCCTCATCGGCGGTGGCGTAACGGCTGATGATGTCCATCGCCACTTCATTGGCGCCACCGTGTTTCGGGCCGCGCAGCGCGCCGATACCGCCGGTGATGCAACTGTGCATGTCGCTGCCGGTGCCGGCGATGACACGCGCGGCGAAAGTCGAGGCGTTGAATTCGTGTTCTGCGTAGAGGATCAGCGACTTGTCCAGCGCATCCGCGTGCAGCTCGCTCGGCGGCTCGCCGTGCAGCAATGTCAGGAAGTGCGCGGCTACGGTCTCGTCGTCGGTCTCGCAGTCGATGCGACGGCCGTTGCGGGTGAAATGCCACCAGTACAGCAGCATCGAGCCGAAGCTGGCGATCAGGCGGTCGGCGATGTCGCGCGCTTCGCTGGCCGGGTGGCCTTCGCGCTCCGGCAGCACCGTGCCCAGCACCGAACAGCCGGTACGCATCACGTCCATCGGATGCGCGTTCGCGGGAATGAGTTCCAGCGCTTCCTGCACGATCGCCGGCAGCCCGCGCAAGCGCTTGAGTTTGGTGCGGTAGGCCTTGAGCTGCGATGCGGTGGGCAGCGCCCCGTGCACCAGCAGGTGCGCGACTTCCTCGAACGTCGATTGCGTCGCCAGATCGTGGATGTCGTAGCCGCGGTAATGCAGATCGTTGCCGCTGCGTCCGACCGTGCACAGCGCGGTGTTGCCCGCAGCGGTGCCGCTCAGCGCGACAGATTTCTTGGGCTTGGGCAACGCTTGGTTGGTGTTCTCGCTCATGGTCTTGTCCTTTGACATCATTTTTTGGCAGCGAACAGCGCATCGAGCTTCTGTTCGAATGCGTGGTAACCGATCCGGTCGTAGAGTTCCTCGCGGGTCTGCATGGTATCGACCACGGCCTGCTGATGGCCATCGCGGCGGATGCTGTCGTAGACATTCTCCGCAGCCTTGTTCATGGCCCGGAACGCCGACAGCGGGAACAGTTGGATGGCGACGCCGGCCGAGGCCAGTTCGTCGCGCGAGAACAGCGGGGTCTTGCCGAATTCGGTGATGTTGGCCAGCACCGGCACTTTCACCGCGTCGACGAAGCGCCGGTAGGTCGGCAGGTCGTAGGCGGCCTCGGCGAAGATGCCGTCCGCACCGGCTTCGACGCAGGCGATGGCGCGTTCGATCGCCGCGTCCACGCCGTCGACCTGGATCGCATCGGTGCGCGCGATCAGGAAGAAGGCAGCGTCGGTCTTCGCGTCCGCTGCCGCTTTGACACGGTCGACCATCTCGCCCTGGGACACGATTTCCTTGCCCGGGCGATGACCGCAGCGCTTGGCGCCGACCTGGTCCTCGATGTGGCAGGCGGCGGCGCCGGCCTTGATCAGCGATTTGATGGTGCGCTCGATGTTGAACGCACTAGGGCCGAAGCCGGTGTCGATATCGACCAGCAGCGGCAGATCGCAGACATCGGTGATGCGGCGGGTATCGATCAGCACGTCTTCGAGCGTATTGATGCCGAGATCCGGCAGCCCCAGCGAGCCGGCAGCCACACCGCCGCCCGACAGATAGATGGCGCGATAGCCGGCGCGCTTCGCCAGCAAGGCATGGTTGGCGTTGATCGCACCGATCACCTGCAGTGGCGATTCTTCGGCAAGGGCGGTGCGGAAGCGTGCGCCGGCTGAAAACTGGGTCATCTGGAAGCACTCCTGGTCGTCCACGGGCCCGGACGGCAGCGGTGATGACATCGTACGCCCCGCCCGGGGCCGCAAATCTGGCACCATTCCGAGGGTTGATCAATCTTGATCGAATCAATCAATCTATCGCCATGGCCGATCTGCTGACCGCCCGCGAAACCTGCCGTCTGCTCGGCATCACCCAAGCGACGCTGTATGCCTATGTCAGCCGAGGCCTGCTCGAATCGCGGCCCGGCCCGGACCACCGGACGCGGCTCTACCCGAGGATCGACGTGGAGCGCCTGACCCAGCGAAAGCAGGTCGGCCGCAGCGCAGCCGCAGCCGCAGCGCACAGTCTGGACCGGGGTCTACCGGTGCTGGAAACGCGGATCTCGCTGATCCGCCCGGACGGCCCCTACTACCGAGGCCGTTCCGCGATCGCTGCGGTGCGCGACGGCGCCACCTTGGAGGACGCGGCTCGCCTGCTCTGGGACTGCGGCGACCACGATCCGTTCGCCGCCGCCGATGAAGCGTGGCCCACCCACGTCGCCGCGATCGCTGCCGACGCCGCGCTGCCTCCGCTTGAACGCGCGATGGCCGCGATTCCACTGCTGGCGTTGGGCACGCGCGGCGCGCTGAATTCCACGCCGCGCGCACGCCACGAGATCGCCGCCACCCTGCTCCGCCAGAACGCCGCGTTGCTGGTCGGCCGCCCGCCGCCCACCGGGCCCGTGCATGCGCTGCTCGCCGAAGTCTGGAAACCCGGCGACGCCGGTTTCGCCGATCTCGTTCGCGCCGCGCTGGTGCTGTGCGCGGACCACGAACTCAACGTCTCCGCCTTCGCCGCCCGCGTGGTCGCGTCCACCGGCGCGCATCTGCACGCGACGGTGTGCGCAGGCTTGGCTGCGCTTTCCGGCCCACGCCACGGCGGCGCCACCGCGCGCGCCTATGCACTCATCGCCGACGCGCGCGAGGCCGCATCGCCGCGCGATTTCATCGAAACCCGACTGCAGCGCGGCGACGACCTCCCCGGCTTCGGCCACGCGCTGTATCCGCACGGCGATCCGCGCGCTGCAGAACTGCTCGCCCGCCTGCGCACGCAGCACGCGGGCGAACCCGTGATGTGTGAACTCGATGCGATCGTGACGGCCACCGAAGATGTCAGCGGTCAGCATCCGAACATCGACTTCATGCTTGCTGCGATCTGTCACGCCAATGCATTGCCTGCGACGCCTGCGCTGGTGATGTTCGCGGCGGGGCGACTCGCGGGGTGGCTTGCGCATGCGTTGGAGCAACAGGCTGAGGGGAAATTGATTCGGCCGAGGGCGAGGTATACGGGTGTAGAGCCGAATTCGCCGTGACCGCAAACCCGTAGCCCGTATATGGACTCCTCCCGATTGCCAACCGCTTTTTTGATCTTGGTTGAGATTGCGAACGTATATCCGGCCTGTGGGTGAAGCCTTTGGCTTC
>JBEBKD010000017.1:0-64088 GCA_040079515.1 Lysobacteraceae bacterium | reverse complement strand
TCGGGCACCCTCTCCCCGCACACGGGGAGAGGGGAGAACGAGCGAAGCAAGCAGCAAGACGGCGCCGTCGCTATTCCTTCTCCCTGCGCGCAGCGCGGGGAGAGGGTGCCCGACAGGGCGAGTGAGGGGCGCTCCTATGCGGCTTCGATCAATCCTCGCGGCGCTTGGTCAGTCCAGAGACGATTGCCACCAGCAGCAGGCTGGCCAACCAGCCGAACAAAGTCTCCGCCCACAGCACCAGCCGTGCGCCGTGTTTCCATCCTGTGCCGCGCAGCGCCTCCCACTACACCGCTTTGGGCGTGGGAATCATCGGTGCACAATCTTTCTCCTGCTGCAGGTCTACAAGCGGCAGAATCACATCCAGCGAATACGCCATCGGGCTGAAGCCGGTGTATTCCGCGCGCAATGTCTCGCACGGATACCCGTTGCCTGCGCCCTTGACCGGGGCTGGCACGGCATCGGCCGGCTTGGCATGTTCGGCTTTGGCAGCATCGCTGCCCGGTACGCATGCAGCATAGTCCGCGTGCTGGAACACCAGCGGATTGCTCGGAGCAAAGACATTTTGCGGCGGCAACGCGGTGAACCAGTAGAACGTCGCGCAGGCCAGCCACATTCCGAAAAAACCAGCCAAGCAGGCGAATCGGGCGATAGTCGTAGCTGGTCAAGATGAGAAACCCGTAGTGCAAGCCTCGCAAAAAAAGCGATAGAGCCACTTCCGACAACGCCACCAATGCGCAGATGACACGCCAATCAGTTTGGCTCGATGAAACCGGTCCTCGAATGCGATTCCCACCTGCCGCGCATCTTCAGTGCGGCCCATCTCCATCTGCACTTTACCCAAGCTCGGCATCGCGTGCAGTAGGGTGATCATGCCCGATGGGGACCTGCGGCGCACCTTTCAGATGTGAAATCCTTCATAGGGTGCGCGTATCGCGCACCGTCTGTTCGTGCGCGGCCACAAGATGGTGCGCTGAGGCGCACCCTATTTGACGATGTGAGTATGCCGTAACGTTCAAAGGGGCCTTGCGGCCCCTTTGAACGTCTTGCTGAATTGGATGGTTGCGTTATGTTCACGCAATCAATGCAGGCCATTATTCCGGACGCACGTCCACGCGAACGCGGATATGGTCGCCGGGGTGGTAGTCGGTGCGGGTGACGTATTGGCGTCCGGCGTATTCGTAAGTCACGTCATAGGCGGTGACGTTGCTGCCGGTGTTCGAGTAGCTGCCTTCGCGGACCGGGTCGCACACGGTGATGCGCGGCTTGGGCTGGCGATTGCGTTGACTGGTTTCGTAGATGCCGCGTCCTGCCATGCCGCCGACCATCGAGCCGACCGCGGCGGTGGCATAGCGGGCGGAACCACCGCCGATCTTGCTGCCGAGCGCGGCGCCGACGATACCGCCGAGCACCGTGGCGACGTTGCGGCCGGTCTCGGTGCCTTGGGCGTTCGGATAACGGTCGTCGTAGCGGCGGTTGTCGTAGCGGTCGTCATAACGACGGTCGCTGTAACGGTCGTTGTAGCGGTCGTCGCTGCCGTTGTCGGCGTAGACATCGTCGTCGCTGTAGCAGCGGCCGGAAGATGTCTGGGAGTTGCCGTAGCCGGATTGCAGCACGGGATCGACGCGGATCACGCGTGCTTCGTCGTAGTAAGGACTCGCCGTTTGCACGGAACGATCGTTCGCTGGCGTGGAATAGCGCGTGCCCTGCGCGGAGGTGTTCTGGGCGCAAGCCGCACCGGTGGTGGCGGCCATGGCGATGGCGAGGATCGAAACGGCGAGGCGATTCATGGTGGGCTCCAGACGCCGGGATGGCGCGATGCGCACGCTAGGGCCGGACGGCTAACGCTTGGCTGAATATCCCGCTTCCCGGTCTGACGGTGCCCGGCAGGTTTATCTGGCCGTCATGCGAAGACTTCCGGCAGGCCTGAAATGTGATCCGGGTCGATGTCACGCTTGTACGATGGTTCGGATCGCCGTGATATTCGACGGATGCCGCGTCCGCTGCGGGTGTCATCCGCGAAGCCTCAGAGCCACTTGACCTTCTTCAGGTAGCGGTACAACGCCAAGCAGAAGATGCTGACGCCCCCGATCAGGATCCAATAGCTGTGTATGCCGGCGAGTTCAGGCATGTGTTTGAAGTTCATGCCGTACCAGCTGGTGACGAGCGTCGGTGCGGCTAGCAACGCGGCCCAGCCTGCGAGTTTCTTGACCACTTCGCCCTGATTGATGGTGACCAGCGACAGATTGACGCTCATCGCGGCGCTGAGCATTTCGCGCAGCGTGTCGATCGCGTCGTTGAGGCGGACGACATGATCGAGCACGTCGCGGAAGTAGAGCTTGGCTTCGTCCGTCACCTGGGTCATCTGGGTACGGGTGAGCTGGGCGAGGATGTCCTGCAGCGGCGCCACGGCGAGCCTGAGCTGGGTCAGTTCTTTCTTCAGTTCGTAGAGTTTGACGATGGTTTCGCGGCGGAATTCCGCGGCGAAGATGTCGTGCTCCAGCACGTTGAGCTCATCGCGGAACTCGTTGACGATCGGCTGGTAGTTGTCGACGATGAAATCGAGGATGCCGTACAGCGCGAACGCCGGGCCTTGCGACAGCAGCTCCGGTTCGCGCTCGAAACGGGCACGGACATGGCGGTACGACAACGACGCGCCATGGCGAACGGTGATCAGATAGCGGGAACCGACGAACGCGTGGGTTTCGCCGAAGCGGACATGGCCGTCGAGCAACTGCGAGGTATGCACGGCGAGGAACAGCGAGCTGCCGTAGGCCTCGATCTTCGGCCGCTGGTGGGCGTGCTGGGCGTCTTCGATCGCGAGATCGTGCAGGCCGAATTCCTCTTGCAACTTGTCGAGCAGGGATTCCTCGGGCTCGTACAGACCAACCCAGACGAAGCTGCCGTCGTCGATGGCGAGGGCGTCGCTGATGTGGTCGAGGCCGATGTCGACGCGCGCGCCATTTCGGTACACGGCGCAATTGACGACGCATTGGGGCAGTGTCGGAGCGGAGGTGGGATTGGTCATGGCCGGCATGGTGCCGGGATCGACTGGCCCGGGCAAGCCGCGCTGCGATCAGTCCGCGTGGCCCGCACGCAACCAGGCGATACCGAAAGCCGCATGGATCGGCAGCAGCAGCGCGATCCAGTGCGCATTGGTCTGCGGCACGGCGACGACCCAGTGCAGGAACGGCGCAAGCACCGCGAAGATCACGGTCGCCATCAGTATTGGCCGGAACAGGCGCTCTGTTGGCCGCCCACGTGCGAGTCGCCAGCCGCCGGGCAAGAGCAGCCACGACAACGGGCTGAGCAGCATCAGATTGTGGTTGGCCCAGCCGAAACGGTGCTCAGTGCCGATCCAGATTGCCAGCATTACTGTGCCGAGCAGGGCGGCGGTGAGCCAGTACGCCAGTGCGAGACTCGCAGCGATACGCGCGTGGCGCGACCGCAGCCACGACCACAGCGCGGCGATGGCGAGCCCGGCGAGCAGCCATCGCCACCAGGCGCGCTGGAGTTCCTGTGGCTCGGGCGCGATCCGGTGCGGCGCGACCAGTTCTTCGCTGACGACCAATGGACGGCCGTCGGGCAGCTTCGCTTCGCGCAAGCTGGCGGCCAGGCGCATCGGCACATAGGCCTCTTCCCATCGCGACATCGGCTGGTCCGACGATGGGCCCAGACCGATATCGAAGCCCAGCCACATCCACGGCGCGGGCGATGCCAGCCGCACCGCTTCGCTGCGGAAGGTGTTGCCCTGCGAACGCGCGGTGAGCTGCGGTTTCAGCGCGCCGCCGAGCGCGCGGTCGATCGCGTCGCGCACGCGCGTGGCGCAGTTGTCGGTGAAATACTCGTAGCGATAGCGCGCGTTCTCGGGTTTGGCGTTCTCGGCCAGCGCAGCGGCCATCGCTTCGGCCTGCGCGGGGGTGAGATCCAGCCACTGGATCGACACGCCGCGACCGCTGTCGAGGTAGTACTGCAGATCGTCGCGCCAGCGCAGCCGGGCGAGGTAATAGCGCATGTCGCCCTTGACGAAGCGGCCGACGAAGCCGGCTTCGCCCATGTCGAAGAAGCCGAAGTTGTACGACAGCGGTACCGACTGCGTCGGGTCGTCGACGATGATCGCGTTGTGGCCGAAACGCTCGAAGAAAATCGTGCCTGGCGACATCGTCGCCACGCCGATGCGCGGCGCGGCCGATGCGGCCCAGGCGACCGTCGACAGGCAGATCAGCAGCATGCCGAACACGAAGCGCGCGGCGCGGGAGCGACGCGGCGTATCGGCGGCGCGGACGAATAAGGAGGTGGCGTCGGTCATGGCTGCGCACTATGCCACGCAGTGGGTGGGTCGGGCCGGAGACCGCGCCGGCAAACCGCGATCGCAGACGCGAGCGCGATGTGTGCCCGCCGCGTCCCTGGAAGTCGGGGGGCGCGGCGAGCGGCGGAACGCGGGGCCTTACAATTGGCCGTTGCGCCACGCCTGATGAAGCTGCGCCAGCGTCACGCGCACGTTTTCGCGGCTGCCGACTGCGATATAGGTCGTATAGGTCAACGTGGTGCCGGCAGGTACGGATCCGGTTCGATAGACCGCGTTCCATTTCATCGTCGCGGCGCTCTCGACCGGGGACGGAAAGCGAAACTGACCATAACCGAGGCCGGGGATATGCGGCAGCCCCGGCGACCAGACGCCCATTGCGTGACTGCCACTGGGAGTCGATAGCACCAACGGTTTGCCCTGTTCGCCCGCCGGTAGCGTATTCGAAAGGGGCGTCAACAATTGGGTCGCGTCGTCGTAGGTATAGAACGCGGTCATGTCGCCCGTGAGATAGCCGGTCGGCGCTTCGATCACCAAGCTGTTGACCGCTTCGGGAATGTTGACTCTGGTCTTGAAGCGAATCGCATGCCGCAGCCCAGCGACGCCGACCAGAATATCGGTGTTCATCCGATACGCGGACCTTACGGTCGTGTTGACGACGTTGCCGCAGTTCGGATCGGTGGTGAACGGCGCCAACCAGAAGGCTGGAAGGTTTTGGGTCGAGAGCAGGTTCTGGTTGACGGACGCCGATTCCAGATAGCTGCTCGTGCCGGTGCTGGTACCGTCGGCCGCTCGGCCTGCGTACGTGGGGTTGTAGCATTCGCCGAAGTTGTTCTTGGACAACGCCGGCTGCAACTGTCGGCCGTGGTCGAAGGAGTTGATGAATTCCTTGCCGTTCCAGAACACGCTGTCGATGGCGCCGGCGACGCGTTGCGAGGCGGTGACGGAAATGATGTCGTTGCGAGCCGTCCAGCGGCCGTACGTGCCGTTGGCTTCGTTCTGACTGTAGCCGATCCGGCCTTCGCCGACGCCGTGGACCAGGTAGTGGCGCAGCGCCAACGCGTAATTGCTGCCGTAGGCGGCGACGAGATCCGGATATCGACCCAAATATTGGGCGGAATGGAAATTCGGATGCGCTTGTCGGCCTTCGCAGATTCCGTTGTTCCTCCAGTGATTTCGCGCGCCGGCGACGGAGTTGATTCCCGCTGCGCCGAGATCGGCATTCTCGTTCAGATAGTGCTGCCAGTTGAAGACCCGCGCGTCGTGGATGTCGACGCCGGTCGCATCGTTCGGATTGCACGCAGCCGCGGCATGGCCGCAGATCAGAAAGGCCAGCGAAGCGATCAGCCTCGCGATGGTATGTTTCATCGGAAAACCTCCTTGTATGCAGGGAACTTCCGCCGCCGAGCGCGGCGAAAGGCGCCGTCCGAAGCTTCGCTCATGCGATTCGCGACGGTGTGGAATCATACCCGCGGCGTTGCGCCGAAGTCACGCGACGATGGCGCCGCGATGCGCTGTACAGCACGGATGCGCGCCGCTCAAAGTCCATGCACGCTGACATGCAGCGTATGCAAACGACGCGCGTCGGCACGTGCAACCCGGAAGCCGAAGCGGCCGAGGGTGAGCTCTTCGCCGGCTTCGGGCAGATGACCGATGGCGGCGGTGATCAGTCCGCCGATGGTGTCGTATTCGTCGTCGTCGAAATCGGCGCCGAAGCGCGCGTTGAAATCGGAAATGGGGGTCAGTGCATCGACCAGATACTGGCCGTCGGCCTGGGCCGCGATCAGCGCGTTAGGGTCTTCGGCATCGTCGTGCTCGTCGTCGATCTCGCCGACGATCTGTTCCAGCACGTCCTCGATGGTGACCAGACCGGCGACGCCGCCGTATTCGTCGATCACGATCGCCATGTGGTTGCGCGACTGGCGGAACTCGCGCAGCAGGATGTCGAGGCGCTTGGATTCGGGCACCAGCACCGCGGGGCGCAGCAGTTCGCGCACCGTGCCGGGGCCGTTGTCGGCGACGACGCCGCGCAGCAGATCCTTGGCGAGCAGGATGCCGAGGATTTCGTCGCGGTCTTCGCCGTGCACCGGGAAACGCGAATGGCCGGATTCGACCACCTCTTTCATCAGTGCGAGGAATTTGCCGTCGACCGGTAGCACCACCATCTGCGCGCGCGGAATCATGATGTCGCCGACGCTCATGTCGGAAATGCCGACCGCGCCTTCCATGATCCGCAGGGTGTCGGCATCGATCACGCCGTCGGCCTGCACATCGCGCAGCAGCTCGACCAGATCTTCCTGATTGTCGGGCTCGCCGGAAATCGCCGCGCTCAGGCGGGAGAGCCACGAGCGGCGCTTGTCGGCCTTCTTCTCGGGGGGCGCCCTGTCGGCGGTCTTCGCGCTGGCAGCCTTGGTGCCATCCGGCGCGGGGGTCGTACTGTCGTCCTCAGGCATTGCAGTGTTGGCGTCGCCCGACGGGGCGGAGGCGCCAGTTTACCGGGTCCATGCCGCAGGCGTCCGGGTCCTGGCCCGGAAATCGCTCAATCCCGGACCCGATAGGGGTCATCGATCTCCAGTTCGGCCAGGATCTCCCGCTCCAACTGCTCCATGCACTCGGCCTCGCGCTCGTCCTGGTGGTCCATGCCGAGCAGGTGGAGCACGCCGTGGACGGTGAGGTGGGCGTAGTGGTGGGTCGCCGGTTTGCCCTGTTCCGCCGCTTCACGGGCGACCACCGGCGCGCACAGCACGATGTCGCCCATCAGCGGCAGCACCACGCCCTTCGGCAGGATCACGCCTTCGGCCATGTCGGCAGCGAAGCTCAGCACGTTGGTCGCATAGTCCTTGCCGCGATAGTGGCGGTTGAGCGCGCGGCCCTCGTCCTCGCCGACCACCCGGATCGCAAGATCGGCTTCGCGGATGCGTCCCTGCAGCGCGGCCGCGACCCAGCGCCGGAAACTCGTGGCGGCCGGTACGCCGGTGCGCGGCGCGGCGTAGCCCACGGCGACATCGAGGCGGATGGGGCCTTTCGTCATTGCGGTCTCTCCGCCGCTGCGGTTTGTTCGGCGCTCTGTTTCTCATACGCCCTCACGATCTTCGCGACCAGCGGATGGCGGACCACATCGCGGGCCTCGAAGAACGTGAAACTCACGCCGTTCACATCGTGCAGGACATCGATGGCGTCGCGGAGGCCGGATTTGATGTGCTTCGGCAGATCGATCTGGGTCAGGTCGCCGGTCACCACCGCGGTGCTGCCGAAGCCGAGGCGGGTGAGAAACATCTTCATCTGTTCGACGGTGGTGTTCTGGGCTTCGTCGAGGATCACGAACGCATCGTTGAGCGTGCGTCCGCGCATGTAGGCCAGCGGCGCGATCTCGATGACGTTCTTTTCCAGCAGTTTCGCGACCCTGTCGACGCCCAGCATTTCGTACAGCGCGTCGTAGAGCGGGCGCAGGTATGGGTCGACCTTCTGCGACAAGTCGCCGGGCAGGAAGCCGAGCTTTTCGCCGGCTTCCACCGCCGGGCGCACCAGGATGATGCGCTGGATTCGCGCGCTGTTCAGCGCTTCCACCGCCATCGCCACGGCGAGGAAGGTCTTGCCGGTGCCGGCCGGGCCGACGCCGAAATTGATGTCGTGGGTGGCGATGAGATGCAGGTATTTCTGTTGGTTCGCGCCGCGACCGCGCACGGTGCCGCGTTTTACCTTCACCGCGACTTCCTGTGGCTGATAGCCCGGGTCGGCGGCATGGTCGCCATCGTTGCCCAGCCGCAGATGGATCGCCTGTGCGTCGAAAGTGATGTCGGCCGACTCGTCGTACAGCGAGTGCAGCAGTTTCTCTGCGCGTGCGACCGCGGTGGCGTCGTCGCCGTCGACGCGGAAGAGATTGCCGCGGTTGGCGATCTGCACGCCCAGCCGCAGTTCGATCTGGCGCAGATGGGCGTCGAACGGTCCGGCCAGATTGGCCAGGCGTTCCGGATCGGCGGGGTCGAGGGCGAATTCGCGGCCGTGTTCGGGAAGCGCGTTGTTTTGCATGGCGAAAGGGTAGCGTGCGCGGCCGGGCAAGGCCATCCGGACAAACGGTGGCCGTGGGGGCATAGACATTAATTAAACGATCAATTAAATTTAAGGCATGACACCTGTTTCCCCTCCAGCCAAGAGCCATCGGTCCGCCGCCGCCCGTCGACGCGGTCGTGCGCCCGGTCGCCCGGCCGGCGAGGGTGGCGATCTGCGCGAACGACTGCTCGATGCCGCCATCGCCTGTTTCGCACGGCAGGGCATCGCTGGCAGTTCGTTGCGCGGGATCGCGAGCGAAGCCGGCGCCACTCCGGCGCTGCTGCACTACTACTTCGGTGGCGTGGATGCACCGAAAGACGCGCTCATGGCCGCGGTGATCGAGGAGCGTCTGATGCCGGTGATGCAGAGTCTGCGCGATCCGTTGTCGCACGCAGGCGACGATCCGAAAGCGTTGATCCGCGGGTTCGTGCGCACCATGATCGCGACCGCGCTGGCGCATCCGTGGCTGCCGCAGTTGTGGGTGCGCGAAGTGCTGCACGAAGGTGGCGGTCTGCGCCGGTTGATGTTTGAACGCATCGGCCCGCTGTTCCCGCGCGCGGTGGCCGAACGCTTCGCCCGCGCGCAGGCGCAGGGGCGTTTGAATCCACGGCTCGATCCGCGACTGCTGATGCCGTCGTTGATCGGGCAGACCATGTTCATGGCGGCCAGTGCGCCGATCTGGCGTGGCGTCTTCGATGCCGGCGACGTGGATGCGGACGCGCTCTGCGATCACGTGCTGGCCCTGCTCGAATCCGGTCTGGAGTTGCGCGATGTCTAGAATCCCCCTGCTCGCGGTGACGCTTGCATGTTCGTTTGCCGGTTGTACCGAGAAAACGCCGCAGGTGTTGGGCACGCTCGAATACGACCGCATCAGTCTGCCCGCGCCGTCGGCGGAGCGGATCGTGACGGTCGACGTGCACGAGGGCGACCGGGTCGAAGCCGGCGCCGTCGTGATGACGCTCGAACGCACGCGCATCGCAGCGCAGACCGATGCCGTGCAGGCGCAGGCGCAGCAGCAGCGGGACGCCCTGGCCGAACTGGAAGCCGGCACCCGCAGCGAACAGATCGCACAGGCGCGCGCGCGTCTCGTCGCCGCACAGGCGCAGTCCCGCGATGCACGCGCCTATTACGCGCGCGTGCAACCGCTGGGTCAGCGCAGACTGATCGCAGCGGTCGAGGTCGACCGCGCGCGGGCAGCCGCCGACAGTGCCGATGCCAATGTGCGCAATGCGCAGGCGTCGCTCGGAGAGCTCGAGAACGGCGCACGGCGCGAACGCATCGCGCAAGCGCAGTCCGCGGTGCGCGCCGCCGATGCCCAGGTCGCGGCGCAGTCCGTGACGCTGGACAAGCTCAGGATCGTCGCGCCTCGCGCCGGACGTATCGACAGCCTGCCGTACAAGCTCGGCGATCAGGCGCCGCTTGGCGCGCCGCTGGCGATCATGCTGGTCGGCGATGGGCCCTATGCCCGCGTCTATGTGCCCGAAACGATGCGGACGAACGTGAAGATCGGCGACCGCGCGACGGTGCATCTGGATGGCAAGGCCGACATCGCAGGGCATGTGCGCGCGATCCGCAGCGAACCCAGTTTCACGCCGTACTACGCGCTGAGCGGCAAGGACGCGGCGCGGCTGAGTTATGTCGCCGAGATCGTGCTGGAGAACGCCGGCGATCTGCCCGCCGGGTTGCCGGTGCGGGCCGAGTTTGCGGTCAAGTGATCGCACGATGAGCGATGAATTCGCCATCCGCGCGCGCGGCCTCAGCAAACGCTTCGGCGCCTTGCTCGCGGTCGATCGCGTCGATCTGAGCGTGCCGCGCGCCAACGTCTACGGCTTTCTTGGCCCGAACGGTTCCGGGAAATCGACCACCATCCGCATGTTGTGCGGGCTGCTCACGCCGAGCGAAGGCGAGATCGACGTGCTCGGCTTCAGGATTCCGCAGCAGGCGGAGGAGCTGCGCAAGCACATCGGTTACATGACCCAGAAATTCGCGCTCTACGAAGACCTGACCGTACGCGAGAACATGGAATTCATGGCGGCGGTGCAGGGGCTTTCGCGCCCGCAGCGCAAGCTGCGCATCGATGAGCTGGTCGAGGCCTACAGCTTCGGCGATCGCCAGAAGCAGCTCGCCGGCACGATGAGCGGCGGGCAGAAACAGCGCCTTGGCCTGGCCTGCGCCATCGTCCACGAACCCGAGCTGCTGTTCCTCGATGAGCCGACCAGCGCGGTCGATCCGGAATCGCGCCGCGACTTCTGGGAAAAGCTCTTCGACCTCGCCGATGCCGGCACCACGATTCTGGTGTCCACGCATTACATGGACGAAGCCGAGCGCTGCCACCGTATCGCGATTCTCGAAACCGGCCGTCTGGTCGCCGACGGCACCCCCGCCGAACTCACGCATGCGCTGGTCGGGCGGACGATGGGCGTGCGCGCACGCGAGCCGCGCAAGGCGCAGGCCGCGCTGCACGCGGCGCCGGGCGTACTCAGTGTTGCCCAGATCGGCAATGAACTGCGGGTGCTGGTCGAGCCCGGCGGCGATGCCGCGCAATTGCAGGAACGGCTGCGTGCTTCGGCGATCGACGCCGAAGTTTCGGCGATCGAACCGAATCTCGAAGACGTCTTCGTTTCGGCGACGCATCGTCACGATGCGGTGAGGGCGGCATGAAGCTCGCGCGGATCCTCGCGGTAATGATGAAGGAACTGCGGCAGATGCGGCGCGACCGTTTGACCGCGGCGATGATGATCGGTATTCCGACCATCCAGCTGATGTTGTTCGGATTCGCGATCAATCCGGATGTGCGCAACCTGCCCACCGCCATCGCCGACATGGCCGACACCGCCGGCTCGCGGACGCTGGTGCAGGATATGCTGGCCACCGGCATCGTCCGCCAGACTGCGGCCGCGCGCACGCCCCAGGAACTGCAGACCATGCTCAACCGCGGCAAGATCAAGATCGGTATCGTCATTCCTCCGGATTTCGAGCGCCGCAGACTCGACGGACGCGAAGCGGTACAGGTGATCGTCGACGGCAGCGATACCACGGTGCAGGCCACGGCGAGACAGCTCGCGGCGATGCCGCTTGACGGCAGCAGCGGTTTGCGGACCACACCCATCAGCGTGTTGTCGCTGTACAACCCCGAGCGCCGGGCGGCAGTGAATGTGGTGCCCGGTCTGATCGGCGTGATCCTCACCATGACCATGGTGATGTTTACCGCGATGGCGATCGTGCGCGAACGCGAACGCGGCAATCTCGAACTGCTGATCACCACGCCGGTGTCCAGTGCCGAGCTGATGATCGGAAAGGTGATGCCGTACATCGGCGTGGGCCTGATTCAGACCACGGTCGTGCTGACGCTGGGGATGACGGTGTTCGATGTGCCTGTGCGCGGACATCTGATCGATGTCTACGGCGCGGCGATGCTGTTGATCGTGGCCAATCTCACCTTGGGCCTGCTGGTGTCGACCAAGGCGCAGACCCAGTTCCAGTCGATGCAGATGGCGTTCTTCCTGTTTCTGCCATCGATCCTGCTGTCGGGCTTCATGTTTCCCTTCGACGGCATGCCCACGGCGGCGCAGTGGATCGCCGAAGTCCTGCCGCTCACCCATTTCGTGCGCCTGATCCGAGGGGTGATGCTGCGCGGCGCGAACCTGTTCGATCTGTGGCCGGATGTGATGGCACTGCTGGTCTTCACCGCCATCATGATGACCCTGGCGATTTCGCGGTTCCGCAAGCGACTGGATTGAATGCGTGGGAGCGGCGGGAGCCGCGATCCCGGCTGGCGATGATGGCGCGCATGCCGCCATGCTTTGCGCTACGCTGGTCCCGCCGCAGGCAGGTGAAGGCACGGCCTCTCCGGTGCCGCAACAAGGGGGAAATCGCGATGACGATGACATTCGTCCGTATCCGGGTTCTGCTGGTCACGTTGGCACTTGCCGCATCGGCGGCCGTCGCCTTGGCGCAATCGCAAACCGCGGCCCAGGCATCCGCTGGCGCCGAGCGCCCGGGAACGCCGCCCGAGCGTTCCGAACGCCCCATGCCGGGTGCCGCATCCGCCGCTGCGGCGACGGGGGCTCAAACGGGCCCGCGCAATCCGACCTATCCGCTGGTCAACGATCCGCGTCTTTCCGCCAGTCCCAAGACGCGCTACATCGGCCCACCCGGCACCAGCAGTCCGTTCGACAGCACCAACATGACCGAGAACCAATGCCGCGATATGGAGCGCTGCCAGGTCGTGCAGGGGCAGGGCCCGTCGTACGCCACTTGGTGCCGCTGCGGCAAGGGCAAGCTGACGACGTTCACCTATATCCATGATTGAGCGGTCAGACCCGGCATCGCGTTCTCCGAGTGCCATCGCACTGACATCTGTCGCTGCTACAAAGCAGCGGATGGATATCAACGGGATGGTGACGATGCGCAGATTTACGATTGTGATGTCGGTGTTTTGCGGGCTGGTGTGCGCGGTATCAGGCGCTGCTCCGCAGGCACATGCCGCGACGCCGCGCGCGAGCTGGGTAGTCGCCGAGGTGTATGGCTACAATCATCCATACGCAGCCGCCGCCAGCAATGAGCTGGGTGTCAAAATGGCGACGATGTCGCTGAGCGCGTACAACTTCTACCGCGGCACCGATCACATCTTCTTCCGCGACATGCTGACCCGACCGGCTTCCGCGTACGCCACCAGTCAGACCGGCTACACGTGGATCGGTGGCGATACCCATCTCGGCAACTTCGATGCTTCGCGCGACAGCGGAGGCAAGGCCGTGTTCAAGGTCTCGGATTTCGACGAAGGCTATCTAGGCCAGTACGTGTGGGATCTGCGCCGACTTGCGGCCAGCATGGTCCTGGCGGGTCGCGAAAACGGCCTGACCGACAGCGATATCCGGATTGCGATCGACACGATGACCGGCGCCTATGCCGACAAGATGACCGATTTCAAGGGCAGCAGCGCCGAGCTGGCTTTTCAACTCACGCCAGGCAACACCACCGGCGCGGTGGACGACACCATCGTCAAGGCCGACGGCAAAAGCCGTTCGAGCCTGCTGTCGAAATACACCCAGCTCAATGGCAGTGCCCGCGTATTCCAGAATCTGTCCAATCTGGTGCCGGTGTCGGCGGCCACCTACAGCGATATTTCAAACGCGATGGCCGCGTATGTGAATTCCATCGCAGCCTCGAAGCGCTATGCCGCCACCTATTACGCGGTCAAGGACATTCGCCGGAAACTCGGCTCCGGTGTCGGCAGCCTCGGCAAGCTGCGCTACTACGTGTTGATCCAGGGGCCGTCGTCGGCGACGACTGATGACGTCATCCTCGAAATGAAGCAGGAAGCGATCAGCGCGGTCGCGACAGTGAACAACGGGCAGTTGCCGAATTGGGCCTACGATTATCACGAAGGCGGACGGGTGTCGAAGAGCGCCAAGGCGCAGCTCATCAACGCCGACGTGTTGACCGGTTACACCACAGTGACCGGAAAACCATATTACCTTCACGAGAAATCCCCATTTCAGGAGGATTTTGACTACACCTTGCTCAGCACTGCAGGCAAGTTGAATACGGCAGCCGCCTACTTGGGTCAGGCTTTGGCTTCGGCACATGCGATAGCGGATCAGGATTACGACGCCACGATCGTGAGCTACAGCATCGACAAACAGGTGGCCGACGCGATCACCAGCAAGGCCGGTATCAAGACCGAGATCGCGAACTTCGCCTTCGACTATGCGGCACAGGCGCAGTTGGATTGGCAGGCTTTTGTGGCGGCCTACAACAACGGCACGCCGTTGTATTGAGTTTCATTTTTTCTCTGGGCGCACTGCCAGATGCGAATGGAAGTCGCGGATGCTGGCTTTACGCATCTCAATGACGTAGCCGGGATGTCTCCATGCGAGGTCGGGCTATCGCTCGAAGCGCTGTCGAGCCCGGATGTGATCGACGATCATATCCGGGCTGCTTGCTGAAGACGTTCATCTCTGTCCACTATTGCGTGCGTGTCATTACGGATATGGTTCTGGCGGTTTGATTTCTTCGGGCTTGATGCATTCTGAGATGTCCTTGCCTGATATATATCCGTTTTTTTCAAGGCATCTCAGCTTGAAACCATCCGGTCTTTGTTCGTAATGAAGCGAACAATCGAGGAAGTCTGTTGGCAGGGCTTCATCGTTTTTCCAGTTCCCACACAGCACGGGAAGTCTGATTGAAACGTCTTCATGTTCGGCGCTGCCGAAAACGATGAAGTCCTGATAAATATGGGTATATCCGTAAGTCGTAACCTGATCTAGGTTGATTCGATATTGGTGCCTTCGCATTTTGACTTGGATGTAGCATGGTTCTTTCTGCAGTTCTATCTGAGAACCGCGGCATTTCAAAATAACAAGCAGTCCATTCCCATAATTCTTGGTCACTTCTTGCGGAGCATTCGCTAGTCTGGCCGAAGCAATCGAATTATTGGCGCATATCGTCGCCAACAATGTAGCTGTCGCAATGATGGGCAGGCGCATGATTCGATTCCAGTTATGCGAGGGTGCTCAAAAATCGTCCCCGCAACGAATTGCTCATCGCCTCCGTCACCACCACATCCACGAACTGCCCGATGAGTTTCGCGCCTGCCGGGGCCGGAAAATTCACGAAGCGCATGTTCTCGGTGCGTCCGGTGAGTTCGTTGGGATCCTTCTTCGACGGTCCTTCGACCAGCACTGTTTGCGTAGTGCCGATCATCGTCTGCGAAATACGCTTGGCGTTGTCGTTGATCGCTGCCTGCAGTCGCGAGAGGCGTGCGTGCTTCTCCTCGCTGCTGACGGTGTCTTCGATATCGGCGGCGGGGGTGCCGGGGCGGCGCGAGTAGATGAAGGAGAAGCTCTGGTCGAAGCCGATGTCTTCGATGAGCTTCATGGTCTTCTCGAACTCCGCCTCGGTCTCGCCGGGGAATCCGATGATGAAGTCGGAGCTGATCGAGATGTCCGGACGTACGGCGCGCAGTTTGCGGATCTTCTGCTTGAACTCCAGTGCGGTATAGCCGCGTTTCATCGCCGAGAGGACGCGGTCGCTTCCGGACTGCACCGGCAGGTGCAGGAAGTTGGCGAGTTTGGGCACGTCGCGGTAGGCCTCGATCAGCGAGTCGCTGAATTCCAGCGGGTGCGACGTGGTGAAGCGGATACGTTCGAGGCCGTCGATCTCGGCGATGGTGCGGATCAGCAGGCCGAGATCGGCGATGTCGTGTTCACCATACGGGCCGCGATAGGCGTTGACGTTCTGGCCGAGCAGGGTGACTTCGCGCACGCCCTGGGCGACGAGCTGGGCCACTTCGACCAGCACGTCCTCGAACGGACGGCTGACTTCCTCGCCGCGGGTGTAGGGCACCACGCAGAAGCTGCAGTATTTCGAGCAGCCTTCCATGATCGAGACGAAGGCGGTGGGGCCTTCGGCACGGGGCTCGGGCAGGCGGTCGAACTTCTCGATCTCGGGAAAACTGATATCGACCTGCGGCAGGCCGGTCTCGCGCTTGGCGCGGAGCAGGTCGGGGAGGCGGTGCAGGGTCTGAGGGCCGAACACCAGGTCGACGTAGGGTGAGCGCTTGATGATGGCTGCGCCTTCCTGGCTGGCGACGCAGCCGCCGACGCCGATCACCACCGGGCGGTCGCCGCCCTTGAGCTTGCGCCAGCGGCCGAGCTGGCTGAATACCTTTTCCTGCGCTTTTTCGCGGATCGAGCAGGTATTGATCAGGATCACGTCGGCTTCTTCGGCGTTATCGGTGAGCACCATGTCTTCCTCGGCACCGAGAACTTCGGCCATCTTGGCCGAGTCGTACTCGTTCATCTGGCAGCCGTGGGTCTCGATGAAAAGTTTTTTCGGAGCGGAAGCCCTGGAGGGCGCGTTGACTTGTGGAGCGAGCGTGTCGGTCATGGTCGTGTCCGGGGCGCGGCGGTGATTCCGGGCCGGAAGATGGAAAGGGGCGCTAGTGTAAGCAGAAGCGCTCTCCGACGGCCCTCGGCGGCCGCAGGTGATGGCCGTTGCCGTTTAACAATCAAACACTTGGCAAACCTTTCGAATCCGGGGACACTCCTGCGCATGACTTCGGGCAACACGATCGCGGGGTGCGGGCTGCTGCTGGCGTTGATGCTGGCGGTCCCTGCTGCGCATGCCGGCACGGTGTACCGGTGCGAGAGCCCCGACGGCAGCCGCACCTATGGCAGTAAACGGGTCAAGGGCGCCAAATGCAGCGTGATCAGCAGCTACACGCCGTCGCCCTCTGCGGTGCGCAGCGCTCCGATCAGCGCCACCACGGCCCGCTCGGCCAGTGAGGCGCCAGTCGCGACGCCAACTGCGGGTGGAGCCGTTGCGCCAGCACCGGCGACAGGCGTCCCGGCGACGCAGCAGGTCACGGTGACCGAGGCGCCGGCGGTCGAGATGACCGCCATCCCGCGTCAGGGCACGACCCGGCGCGTCGAGGGGCAGGTGTATTCCTACATCAAGGACGGCGTACGCAACTACACGAGCAAACAGCCCAAGGGCGTGGCCGGTGCGACCGCGATCCGCTCGATCCGCTACAGCTTCCTCGAAACCTGTTACGCCTGTGCGCCGTTGCCGGGCGTCAACTTCGGTACCCTGCGGTTGAATGTCGCCGCCTATGCGACCGAGATCCGCACCGCTGCGACCCAGCACGGCGTCGACGAGGCGATCGTCCGCGCGATCATCCATGCCGAGTCTTCGTTCAACCCGAATGCGCGGTCGCGGGTCGGGGCGCAAGGTCTGATGCAGCTGATGCCCCCCACCGCGCGCCGCTTCGGCGTGAGCAACGCCTACGACCCCGCGCAGAACATCCACGGCGGTGTGCAATACCTGGCCTGGCTGCTCAAACGCTACAAAGGCGACCTCACCCTTGCCGCCGCCGGCTACAACGCGGGCGAAGGTGCCGTGGATAAGTACAAGGGCGTGCCGCCTTACAGCGAAACCCGACGCTATGTCGAGCGGGTGCGGGTGCTCGCCGAGCGCTATCGCGGCATGTTGGCCGGGCGCAGCTGAGCGAGCCGGGCGCCTCAGCGCCCTTCAAAACCTCCGTTCCGCTCCCTGTCACTGCCAGTCCGGACGTTCCGTGGTGGGCGTGGGGCAGGTAAACATTGTCGGCCGATTCAGCGTTCCGTTACACTTTGTCGTCTTTGCCGGCCGGCTTCGTTCCCGAAGGCGGCCTGCAGTCCAAATGTAGCCTACGTTTTGCGGAGTGCTGGATGGCAACTAAAGTCGAAAGCGGGCCGGATCACCCCCAAGGTGACGGCGCGCAACCGGTGGACGCGGGTCGTCGCCGCTTCCTGACCGTATCCACTGCTGTGGTTGGTGCCGTCGGCGTTGCCGGTGCCTCGGTCCCGTTCATCAAGTCCTGGATGCCCAGCGCGCGCGCCAAATTGGCCGGTGCCCCGGTTTCGGTCGATATCAGCGCACTCGCGCCCGGGCAGCAGCTCGTCGTG
Source organism: Lysobacteraceae bacterium (assembly GCA_040079515.1). GTDB lineage: Bacteria > Pseudomonadota > Gammaproteobacteria > Xanthomonadales > Xanthomonadaceae > Lysobacter_I. The sequence continues at coordinate 46,283 of JBEBKD010000017.1, read as the reverse complement.
AAGTGGCGGGGGCAACCGGTCTTCGTCTCGCACCGCTCGAAGGCCATGCTGGAAGCGCTTCCCGCAATGAATGCGCTGGTCGCCGATCCGTCGTCGCAGAACGCGGATCAGCAGCCGAAATACGCGCAGAACGAATTCCGTTCGATCAAGCCCGAGTTCCTGGTGCTGATCGGCGTCTGCACCCATCTGGGGTGTGCCCCAGATTTCATGCCGGAAGTGAAGCCGCAGGTGTTCGATGCCGACTGGAAGGGCGGTTACTTCTGCCCCTGCCACAAGTCGCGCTACGACCTGTCCGGTCGCGTCTACAAGTCGCAGCCGGCACCGGCCAATCTGCCGGTCCCGCCGTATCGATTCGACAACGACAGCACGCTTGTCATCGGTCTTGATCCGGAAGGGAGCGCATAAGCCATGTCGAACATCCTCATGCGTACCGCCGACAATGCGATGGACTGGGTCAACGACCGTGCGCCGGCGCTGATGCCCTTCTACCGCAAGCACATGACCGAGTACTACGCGCCGAAGAACTTCAATCTCTGGTATATCTTCGGCATTCTCGCCACGGTCGTGCTGGTCAACCAGATCGTGACCGGTATCTTCCTGACCATGCACTTCAAGCCGAGCGCGGCGGAAGCCTTCGCGTCGGTCGAATACATCATGCGCGATGTCGATGGCGGAAATTACATCCGCTACATGCACAGCACCGGCGCCTCGATGTTCTTCATCGTCGTGTATCTGCACATGTTCCGCGGCCTGATGTACGGCTCGTACCAGAAGCCGCGCGAGCTGGTGTGGATCCTCGGCATGCTGATCTACCTCGTGCTGATGGCCGAAGCCTTCATGGGCTACGTGCTGCCGTGGGGGCAGATGTCGTTCTGGGGCGCGAAGGTCATCATCTCGCTGTTCGGCGCCATTCCCTACATCGGCACCTCGTTGACCGAGTGGATCATGGGCGACTACATCCCCTCCGATGCCACGCTCAACCGCTTCTTCGCGCTGCACGTCATCGCGATGCCGCTGGTGCTGCTGCTGCTGGTGGTGCTGCATCTCGGCGCGCTGCATGAGGTGGGTTCGAACAACCCCGATGGCGTCGAGATCAAGAAAGGTCCGAAGGGCAACCGCTGGTCGCCGACCGCGCCGGCCGATGGCGTGCCTTTCCATCCGTACTACACGGTCAAGGACACGTTCTTCGTCGGCTGCTTCCTGATCGTCGCCGCGTTCGTCATGTTCTTCGCACCGACTTTCGGTGGCTGGTTCCTCGAACACGACAACTTCACCGAAGCCAATCCGCTGGTTACTCCCGCCCACATCAAACCGGTGTGGTACTTCACCCCTTACTACGCGATGTTGCGCGTGGTGCCGTCGTTCTTCGGCATCAAGCTTTGGGGCGTTCTGGTGATGTTCGGCGCGATCGTGATGCTGTTCCTGGTGCCGTGGCTGGACAGGGCCAAGGTCAAGTCGATCCGCTATCGCGGCACGCTGTACAAGATCATGCTCGCGATCTTCGCGATCTCCTTCGTCTGGCTGGCCAAGATCGGCGCCGGCCCGGGTACCGACCCGGTCGAGACGATCATCGGGCGCGTGCTGACTTTCCTCTACTTCGCCTTCTTCATCACCATGCCGGTGTGGACGAAGCTCGACAAGACCAAGCCGGTTCCGGAACGGGTGACGATGCATGACTAAGCCATCCACGATGAAGTCTTCGCTCCTCGGCCGCGCTGCGGTGCTCCTGTCCGGGCTTGTGCTGTCGTTTTCGGCGCTCGCCAACACTGCGGGCGGTTTGATGCAGGCCGGCACGGATCTGGAAGACAAGGCCTCGCTGCAGCGGGGCGCGCAGTTGTTCATGAACTACTGCGCCGGCTGCCATTCTCTGAAATACATGCGCTATTCGCGGATCGCCGAAGACCTTGGGCTGAGCGAAGATCAGGTGATGAACAATCTGAACTTCACCGGTGCCAAATTCGGCGAACAGATCGTCAGCCCGATGCCCGCTATCCACGCAGAGAAGTGGTTCGGCAAGCCACCGCCGGACCTCAGCGTGATCTCACGTGTCCGCGGCAGCGACTGGATCTACACCTACCTCAAGTCGTTCTACCTCGACGAATCGCGGCCGCTGGGCTGGAACAACAATCTGTTCCCGAACGCGTCGATGCCGAATCCGCTGTGGGAAATGCAGGGCCTGCAGCGTGCGGTCTACGGCAAGAAAGACGCGAAGACCGGCGAAGCTGCGGTCGAACGCCTCGAAGTTGCCCAGGCCGGTTCGCAGAACGCGGAAGAGTTCGACCGCACTGCGCGCGACATCAGCGCGTTTCTCGAGTATGTCGGCGAGCCGGGCGCGATCAAGCGTCAGCAGGCCGGCGTCTGGGTGATCCTGTTCCTGACGTTCTTCACCCTGATGGCGTGGCTGCTCAAGAAGGAATACTGGCGCGACGTGCATTGATGGCGCGGCGCGCCTTCGCGCGACGATCACCTGCAGGGGCGGCCGGCTTGTCCGGTCGCTTTTGTTCTTGAGGATGGATGGCGAGTCTGCGTATGCGAAATGCTCTGACCCTGTTTTCTTCCGTCGACGACGTGCTATGCCATCGCGTTCGTCTGGTGTTGGCCGCCAAAGGCGTGACCTACGATCTGGTCCCCGTGGATCCGCAGAATCCGCCCGAGGATCTGATCGATCTGAATCCCTATCACTCGGTGCCGACCCTCGTCGAGCGCGACCTCGTGTTGTACGCGGCATCCGTGGTCAGCGAATATCTGGATGAGCGTTATCCGCATCCGCCGTTGATGCCGATCGACCCGCTGTCGCGCGCGCGCCTGCGTCTGGCGATGCTCCGCATCGAGCACGACTGGGTGCCGCAGGTGCAGGCGGTGCAATTCGGCAACCGGCAGCAGGCCGAAGCCGGCCGCAAGCGGTTGAAGGAATTGCTCACCGCAGCGGTGCCGCTGTTCAAGGCCAGCAAGTTCTTCCTCAACAACGAGATGAGCCTCGCCGACTGCGCGATGGCGCCGATCGTCTGGCGCCTTCCTGCGCTGGATATACCGCTTCCGACGGACGGTAAGGTGATCGAGGATTATGGAAACCGCATCTTCCGGAACCCGGGTTTCGTCCGCAGCCTGACCCATCAGGAAAAGAATCTGCGCGAGCTGCCGGCTTGATGACCTCGCTTGAACCGCTGGTCGGTGCGTCGGCAGTTCGGAGCGATCGACGCGCGGTGAAGGCATCCGCAGCCCGGAAACGCGGTAGTACACTGGCCTCATGAGCGACGAAACCTCGCCTCGTATGACCAGTTTCCGCCCGTACCTGCTGCGGGCGTTGTACGCGTGGATCGCCGACAACGACATGACACCGCATCTGCTGGTCGATGCGGCGCGTCCTGGTGTGCAGGTGCCGGCGTCTGCGGTGAACGATGGCAAGGTCGTGCTCAACGTCGCTGCACGTGCCGTGTCGGGACTCGACATGGGCAACGAGGGGATCGCGTTCACTGCGCGATTCCGTGGCGTCAGTCACCCGGTGTGGGTACCGATGGCGGCGGTGCTGGCGATCTATGCCCGCGAAACCGGGCAGCTCATGCCGCTGCCGGAGGAGATCGACGAGGCGGCGCCGGATCAGGCCGAAAGCGTCGGCGATCATGCCGGGGACGCCGATGGCGGCGACGATCGTGCGCCACCGCCAAAGCGCGGCAGTCACCTGCGCGTGGTGAAATAGCGGCCGCCGGGAACTCACCGCGCCGTCGATCGCGCGCCGCTTCGAATCGCAGACTGCAGGGGGCAGTGTCCGATGACAAACAACGTTTCACTCCAGCGTAATGCGGCTCGCAGCCTCCACCGGGCCGCTGAAGGACACCAGCCGCTCGCCGCGCAGCACCAGACGTGCGATATGGCGGTCGGTGCCGTCCTGGGAGTATTCAAAGCGGAAGCTGCGTTCGAAACCGAGTCGGCCATCTTCGCCGCGACGCAGTCGCAGCCCGGTCGCGTGTACGGTCTGGTCGATCAATTGCACTCCGGCGGTGCGGCAGGCGTCGCCGCCGAGCAGGATCGCCTGTTCGGCGGCGGCGCGCGAAGCGCTCCAGAATGCGAACCCCATCGCACCCAGAATCATCAGGATCAGTAAAGTCGGCATTCCCGTAATCTGCGGCCGACGAGCCGCAGATGCAATCCCTGTCACCGGAGTCAGATCGCCCATGAAGCTCGTATTCGCCGCCGGCGAATTCCCACCCCTCCTGCTGCAGCAGGGCGTCAAGCGCATCGGCTCGGCTGTCGATGCCGATATCGCCCTTCGCGATCCCGAGATTCTGCCGCAGCACTGCGAGCTCCATGTGAACCCCCAGGGCGTGATGCTGAACATCGCGCGCGGCGCGGCGGTGACGGTCAATCAACGACCGGCCGATGGTCTGATTTCGTTACGTGTCGGCGACCAGATCGGTTTCGCGGGCGTGCAGGCTTCGATCATGGCGCTCGATGCGCCGCGCCCACCTGGCCCGGCCATGCCCGAACCCGACGATGTCGGCGCGACTACCGTACGCGCGGCGCTGCCGAAATACGCCCTGCGCTCGCAGACCGGTCGTATGCTCGGCCGCAGCTATCCTTTGACCGGCGCGACCTTCGTTGGCCGCGCGCCGGACTGCCAGCTTCGTCTCGACGACTCCAATCTCTCGCGCAAGCACGCCAAATTGATACCGACCAACGAAGGCGTGGTGATCGAAGATCTCGGTTCGACCAACGGCAGCTTCCACAACGGCAAGCGCGTGCAGCGTGCGGTGGCGAAGGCCGGCGACGAGATCGGTTTCGATACTTTGCGTTTCCGTTTGCTCGAACTGGGCGCGGAAGGTGCGCACACGATGGAGAGCACCGCCGGCTCGCGCCCGACGTTTCCGCATTGGGTGCTCGGCCTGATCGGCGTGATCGCAGTGACCGTCGTGGTCGTATTGCTCTGGCAGTACTGAAAGACGGATATTGTGACTGCCGCTTTCAGCCCGGCGGCGGCCCCAGTTTCAACGACAGATCAATCGCGCGCACGTGTTTGGTCAGACCGCCGATGGAAATGCAGTCGACGCCGTCTTCCGCGATACAGCGCAGCGTGGTCATATCCACGCCGCCGGACACTTCCAGCGGAATGCGTCCGTTGAACGGCACGGACTTCGCGATCCGCACCGCTTCGCGCCTTGTCGCGGTGTCGAAGTCGTCGATCAGAATGCGCGTGCAGCCTTCGCGTAGCGCTTCTTCCAGTTGCGCCAGTGTTTCCACTTCCACGATCAACGGCAGCGAGGGATGCAGCGCGCGCGCTGCGCGGACCGCGCCTGCGAGCGAGCCCGCTGCGCGGATGTGGTTTTCCTTGAGCATCACCGTGTCGTAGAGGCCGATGCGGTGATTCGTTCCGCCGCCGACACGCACAGCGTATTTCTGCGCCAGACGCAGTCCGGGAATGGTCTTGCGGGTGTCGAGGATCTTCGCACCGGTACCGCGCACCGCATCCACGTAGCTCGCGGTGATGGTGGCGGTGCCGCTGAGCGTCTGCAGGAAATTCAGCGAGGCGCGCTCGGCGCTGACCAGCGCGCGGCTGTGTCCGGCGAGCGTGGCGATGACCGTGTGCTTCGCGACGCGATCGCCTTCGGCAATGCGCCAGTCGATACGCACGCCCGGATCGAGCGCGCGATGGCAGGCATCGAACCACGGACGCCCGCAGATCACCGCGTCTTCCTTGCACAACAGGTACGCGATGTCCGGGCCGTCGGGCAGCAGCGCGGCAGTCACGTCGCCGCTGCCGATGTCTTCGGCCAGTGCCGCCGCGACATTCGCAGCGATGACCTCCGCGGTCGGAGGCGCTATCGCCGCGAGCATGTGCGTGCTCACAGCCCTTCCACCGCCGCGGCCGGGATGCCTTCCTCGATCAGCAGCACCGGAATGCCGTCGTCGATGCGGTAAAGGGTTTTGCGGTCGCGGGTGATCAGCGCCTCGCGGATCGTTCCGGTCTGCGGCGCGTCATCGATACGTTTGACGCTGCCTGCGGCGATGGCGCGGTTCAGCGCCTCCAGACCGGGTTTGTCGAGCAGCGCCAGCGGTTGGCGGGTGGCGGGACAGACGAGGAGATCGAGCAACTTGCGGTCCATTCGACGAAGCCGGGGGTGAAGTGCCGCTAGAATACCGTTTTGCAGCAGGCGTGACGCCGCAGGGTGGGGCCATGGCAGACACAGACAACCGGCCCCTGGTCGGCGTGGTGATGGGCTCGCGCTCCGACTGGGAGACGATGCAGCACGCGGTCGCGCGGCTCGAAGCGCTGGGTGTGCCGCATGAGGTCCGCGTGGTGTCCGCGCACCGTACGCCTGATGTCCTCTTCGATTACGCCGCCACCGCGCAGACGCGTGGACTGCGCGCGATCATCGCCGGCGCCGGCGGCGCCGCGCATCTGCCCGGTATGCTCGCCGCGAAGACCGCGGTGCCGGTGCTCGGTGTGCCGGTGCAGAGCAAAGCACTGAGCGGCATGGATTCGCTGCTGTCGATCGTGCAGATGCCGGCCGGCATTCCGGTCGCGACTTTCGCCATCGGCAATGCGGGCGCCGCGAATGCCGGGCTGTTCGCAGCGGCAATGCTGGCGGCCGATCATCCGAAGATCGGGGCCGCGCTCGATGCGTTCCGCGCCAAGCAGACACAGGATGTGATCGACCACGACGACCCGCGCGCATGACGACAACCGTCGGCATTCTCGGTGGCGGACAGCTGGCGCGCATGCTCGCGCTCTCGGGCGCGCCGCTCGGCCTGCGTTTTCGCGTACTGGACACCGCCGCCGACGCCTGCGCCGGCCAGTTCGTACCGTTGATCGTCGGCGACTACCGCGACGAAGCCGCGCTGGCCGAATTCGCGTCGCAGGTCGATGTCGCCACCTTCGATTTCGAGAACGTCCCGGCCGAATCCGCGCAGTGGTTGAGCGAGCGCGTGCCGGTGTTTCCGAATCCGCGCGCGCTGTCGATCGCGCAGGACCGTCTTGCGGAGAAAACCCTGTTCCGCGAGCTCGGCATTCCGGTACCGGACTTCGCCGACGTGGCGGATCGCGCCGCGCTCGATGCCGCCATCGGGAAAATCGGTGTGCCGTGCATCCTGAAAACCCGTCGCCTGGGTTACGACGGCAAAGGCCAGTTCCGGATCAAGTCGGTTGCCGAAGTCGATGCCGCGTGGAATGCGCTCGGAGCGCAGGCCGCGACCGTGGGCTTGATTCTCGAAGCCTTCGTGCCGTTCGAGCGCGAATTGAGCATCGTTGCCGTGCGCGGCCGCGACGGCGCGCTCCGCACCTGGCCACTGACCGAGAACTGGCACGTCGACGGCGTGCTGTCCGCGAGTCTCGCGCCAGCCCGTGTCGACGATGCGCTCGCACGGACGGCGCTTGCGCATGCGCGCGCACTGGCCGAAGCGCTGGATTATGTGGGCGTCTTCGCGCTGGAACTGTTCTGCCGCGATGGCGTGCTGCTCGCGAACGAACTCGCGCCGCGCGTGCACAACTCCGGCCACTGGACCATCGAAGGCAGCGAAACCTCGCAATTCGAGAATCATCTGCGCGCGGTGCTCGGACTGCCGCTGGGCGACACGCGCATGGTCGGCCATGCCTGCATGCTCAACTGGATCGGCGCGATGCCCGATCCGAACGCGGTGCTCCGCGAAGCCGGCGGCCATTGGCACGACTACGGAAAGGAGCCGCGCGTGGGCCGCAAGGTCGGCCATGCGACGTTGCGCGCCGATACGGCACACGAGCTGGCTGCTGCGCTGACGCGCGTCGGCGAGGCGCTGGGGCGCACTGACATCATCGCGCATGCGGCCGGCATCGGCTGACAGAGGAAACAGGATATGGCAGGCATGCGGATATGGGCTGCGGTCGGAGGCGTGCTGATAGTGGCGCTGAGCACCGTGATTGCGATCCGCTTCTTCTCGTCGCAGGACGGGACGACGTCAGTGGCGTCGACGACCGGCGATGGCATCGGCGCTGTCGATTCTCGCGACGCCAAGCGGCAAGGTGATGCTCTCGCGCAGGCGCGGACAGGATCTGCGGCCACGCGTGCATCGATGATGAAATCGACTGCACCATTGCCGCCGTTGGATGCGCCGCTGGCGGCGATCGTGCGCGAGCTGAAACCGCGCGCCGAAGCCGGCGACGCGCGTGCGCTGTGCCGACTGGCCGTCGAGTATCGCTATTGCGCCGAGCTGGAGGGCCGCATGCAGATGATCGAAACCGGCGTCGCACGTGCGCAGCAGGGTGCCGAGAGCGGTCGTCGCAGGGGCTGGGGTACTCCGGAGCGGATGGCATCGGCGTTCGAGGAAACGAATCGGCTTTATCAGCATTGCGAAGGTGTCGAAACGCCGTCTTCGACCGAGATCGTGCGCTACATGCGCGAATCCGCACTGGGCGGACATCCGCAGGCGGCGAGCTATTACGCCTCGGGCGACATGTTCAGCAGCAGCGACATGCTGGACAACCTCTCCGAACTCTCACTGTATCGCGATAACGCCGAATCGATCGCGCTTGCCGCTGTCGCGCAGGGCGATCTGCGCGCGGCGTGGGAGCTTGCCCAGGCTTACGCCAGCGATCCCGACGATCGACGTCGTCCACTGCTGGCGCAGGCGGTCGATCCGCAGCCGGCGTCTGCGCTGTCCCTGCTGTACGCGCTGCGCACGTCGATCGGGAGCGCGGGCGCAACCAGCGATGTCGACGTCCAGTCGCTCATGCCGCGCGTGCAGGAGCGCATCGCGGCGCTCGAAAAGCGGCTGCCTCCCGCCGACGTCGCGCGTGCTCGCAGTCAACCAGCGAAGATCGGCAGCGACGCCGGTGCGAGCATGCCTGGCGCCAACGCATTGCAGCGGCTCAGCGGCGCGATGTCGTCGCGCGGTCGCGGTGGCGACTGGTCGCGCGACATCTGCGATTGAGCGCTTGCTTTCTCAGCGGCATCGCCCGTAACGATCCGGCGCCGCGCCTGGCCCACCTTTCCGGCCCGGCGGGTTCTCCCAGTTGGTGCCGCGACCACCTGCAGGACCCGGCGGATTGTTGTCGTTGTCGCGCCAGCAGCGGCTGCTCTGGTTCCACCAGCCGTAGTGTGGGTGCCAGTAGCCGAAGTTCGCGTTGAAGTAGTAGCCGCCGTCGACGATGGAGAACGTATAGCGCGTCTTGCCGTGATGGTAGTAGCGCACATCCGGCGATGCGCCGGGACCGCCGCGCCAACCCGGCGGGTTTTCCCAATTGGTGCCGGGGCCGCCGGCCGGACCGGGCCGATTGTTGTCGCGGTCGTGGGGATGCGCGCAGGCGGTGCCGGCGAAGGCGAGGGCGAGAGTCAAGGCGAAAGCGGACAGCAGGGATCTGGACGATGTCATCGGAGGCTCCGGGTGCGTGGAAGACCACCGGGAAATGCGCAGAAGCAACGTATCGTTGACCTGGTCGCCGGAAGCATTCATCGCACAGTCGGGTTGGTGGCGCCTGCGAAAGTCGAGCACAAAAAAACGGCCGGGTTTCCCCGGCCGTTCGCGATTTGCATCGGATGCATCGATCACAACATGCCGATCACTTCATCTGCGCAGCGACGAAATCCCAGTTCACGAGATTCCAGAACGCTTCCACATACTTCGGCCGCGCGTTGCGGTAGTCGACGTAGTAGGCGTGTTCCCACACATCGCAGGTGAGCAAGGGGGTGTCGTCGCCGGTCAGCGGAGTGGCGGCGTTGGACGTGCTCACCAATGCGAGCGAGCCATCCGGACGTTGCACCAGCCAGCCCCAGCCCGAGCCGAAAGTGCCGACGGTGGTCTTGGTGAATTCTTCCTTGAATTTGTCGAAGCTGCCGAACGCGGTGTTGATGGCATCGGCCAGCTTGCCGGACGGTGCGCCGCCACCATTGGGTTTGAGGCAGTTCCAGTAGAACGTATGGTTCCAGATCTGCGCGGCGTTGTTGAACATACCTCCCTGCGACTTGCGGATGATGTCTTCCAACGAAAGATCGGCGAACTCGGTGCCCGGGATCATGTTGTTGAGGTTGGTGACGTAGGTCTGGTGGTGCTTGCCGTAATGGAAATCGATGGTTTCCGCCGAAATATGCGGTTCCAGCGCGGTACGGTCGTAGGGCAGGGCGGGCAGCTCGATGGCCATGGGCGGGCTCCTTGGGGATAGGGGTAACGCGGGCGCTGGACAGGTCCAGAGCCGCGCGAACGATTACAATGCGCGATTGTAGCCGCATGATTCTAACCCCACCCTGGCCGTCGCGACCCCGAACGCCGCCGGCCCCATCCGCAGGAGACTCCCATGCCGGTGTTGGAACGTATCCAGTCCGAGATCGAAACCCATCCGATCGTGTTGTTCATGAAAGGTACCCCGCAATTTCCGATGTGCGGTTTTTCCAGCCGTACCTCGCAGGCGCTCAAAGCCGCCGGCGCGACCAATTACCACACCATCAACGTGCTGGAAGACCCCGAAGTGCGCGCCAATCTGCCGCGTTTCTCGAATTGGCCGACCTTCCCGCAGTTGTTCATCAACGGCGAACTGATCGGTGGCTGCGACATCACCATCGAACTGTTCGAATCCGGCGAACTCGCGCGCATGATCGCCGAGGCGCAGAAGGCCTGATGTCGGAAAGTGCGATGTCGGGAGATGCGAAGTCGGCGACAGCGCAGCCGAATCCACGCGCACTCGAAGGCCGGGTCGTACTGGTGGTCGGTGCGCACGGCGCGCTGGGCCATGCGGCATCGCTCGCGTGCGCGGATGCCGGTGCGACGGTCGTGCTGCTCGGCCGGAAAGTACCCAAGCTCAATCGTGTGTACGACGCGGTGATCCGTCAGGGTGGCGAGGCGCTGCTGTATCCGCTGGACCTCGAAGGCGCGACGCCAGACGATTACGCCGAGATGGTCGAACGTATCGAATCCGGCCTCGGCCGTCTGCATGGCGTATTGCATTGCGCCGCGGACTTTCCCGGGCTCACGCCGCTGGAAAACACCGATCCGGCCGCGTTCGCGCGCGCGTTGCATGTGAATCTGACCGCGCGCTGGTGGCTGACCCAGGCCTGCCTGCCGTTGCTTCGTCGTGCGGATGACAGTGCCGTGGTGTTCGCGATCGACGATGCGCTGACGCGTGGTCTGCCCTATTGGGGCGGTTATGGCATCGCCCAGGCCGGTTTGAATGCGCTGCTCGGAACGCTGCATGCCGAACTCGCGCGTTCGAGCGTGCGCGTCAGCGGCCTCGCGCCCGGGCCGATGCGCACGCCGCTGCGCGCGAAGGCCTTCGTTGAAGAAGACACCGCTGTCGCCCGGGATGTCGCCGAGATCACGCCGGCCTGTGTCCATCTGTTGTCCGCTGCGGGCGTCGATCGGCGCGGTACGCTCTGGACGCCGATGCGATGAGCGTCGCCTCGGCCGCGCTGCTGCTGTTTTTGATCCTCGATCCTCTCGGAAACATCCCGGTGTTCCTGAGCCTGCTGCGCAGCCTGCCGCCGCGGCGGCAGCGCATCGTGCTGGCGCGCGAGTTGTTGATCGCACTGATCGTCCTGATGCTGTTCCTGTGGTGCGGCAAGTACGCGCTGGAGTTGATGCATCTGCGCGAGGAATCGGTGTCGATCGCGGGCGGCATCGTGCTGTTCCTGATCGGCATCCGCATGATTTTCCCGCCGCCGGAAGGCCTGATGGGCGAAATTCCGGACGGCGAACCCTTCATCGTGCCGATGGCCATTCCCTTGGTCGCAGGCCCGTCGGGCATGGCGGCGGTGATCCTGATGGGCAGTAACGATCCCTCTCGCCTCGCCGACTGGAGTCTGGCGCTGATGATCGCGTGGGCGGCGACCGCCGTGATCCTGTTCTCGGCCACGTACCTCTACAAATGGCTGGGTCAGCGCGTACTCGTCGCCGTTGAACGGCTGATGGGCATGCTGCTGGTCGCGATCTCCGTGCAGATGCTGATGGATGGCATCGCGACCTATCTGCAGGTCAAGGGGCACTGACGGTTCTGTGACGAAATACCTGTGTGACCGTAGTAATGCGTTGAACCCCTTGCGGTGTAACGTTCAAGTGAATTCTCATGCACGTTCAGTCAATGAATTCAATGGCTTACATGCCGTGAAACAGTCATTCCACTGTCATGTTCAGGCTCTATCGTGTTAACCTATAGTTAACCCGGATCTGTGCGGCTGTCTCAGGTTCAGGGGCCAATCTCCCCCGCTGACCGGATCGCGGCGCCCAGGCGCACGCGATCCTTACGTACGACCCATCGCATCGTTCTCCATCGAGGCCAAGAGCAATGAACCATACGAATCGTCTCCGACTTTCCAAACTGTCGATCGGACTCATCGTCGCCCTCGCAGCGGCGCCTGCGTTCGCGCAGAACACCACTGCCGCCCTGGGCGGACAGGTTGTCGGGGCCGATGGCCAGCCGATCGCCGGCGCCGAAGTCACCATCGTGCACAGCGAATCCGGCACGGTCAGCCGCGTCGTCACCGACGCCAACGGCCGCTACGCCGCACGCGGTCTGCGCGTCGGTGGTCCGTACCAGATCACCGCGAACAAGGATGGCGCGGGCAACCGCAGCGAAGACGGCGTCTATCTTGCGCTGGACCAGGTGTCGGAAGTGAATCTCTCGATCGGCGCGCAGGAGCTGGATGCGATCACGATTTCCGGCAACGCCGGTCCGCAGATCTTCAGCGCCGACAAGATGGGTGCCGGTACTTCGATCAGCCGTCAGGAACTCGACACTTACGCATCCGTCCAGCGCAATCTGCAGGATTACGCGCGCTTCGATCCGCGCATCTCGCAGACCGACAAGGAGCGCGGCGAAATCTCCGCTGGCGGTCAGAATTCGCGCTACAACACCGTCACCATCGACGGCGTCGCCACCAACGACACCTTCGGTCTGGAATCCAACAATCTTCCGACCGCCAAGCAGCCGATTTCGATCGATGCGATCCAGTCGGTGCAGGTCAACATCTCCAATTACGACGTGACCCAGAAGGGCTATACCGGCGCCAACATCAACGCGGTCACCAAATCGGGCACGAATGCGTTCAAGGGCTCGGTTTACTACGTCTACCGCGACGACAATGGCGCGGGCGATCGCTTCAACCGCACCACCAACGGCTACTTCGCGCCGCCGGCGTTCGAAGAGACCACCAAGGGTCTGACCTTCGGCGGCCCGCTGATGAAGGACCGCCTGTTCTTCTTCGCTTCGTACGAAGAACTGAAGAGCACGCGCAGCACGCCCGAATTCGGCCCGCTGGGCGGTTCGCGGACCAACGTAGCGATCACGCCGACCGCAATCACCAGCGCGCAGACCATCGCCAGCACGCAGTACAACGTCGATATCGGCGCGGTCGAGGCCGCTGCCGCCGAGCTCACCGTCAAGGATGCCCTGATCAAGCTCGACGCCAACATCGGCGACAAGCATCGCGCCAGCCTGCGTTGGAGCAAGACCGAGCAGTCGGATCCGATTTTCCCGGACTTCTTCAACAACGCCATCTCGCTCAGCTCGCACTGGTACAGCCAGGAAAAGACCATCGAGACCTTCGTCGGTGAATTCTTCTCCGATTGGAACGACAAGTTCTCGACCGAGTTCAAGGCGTCCTATCGCGACTACACCAGCACGCCGGTCAACAACTCCGATCTGCCGCAGGTGCGCCTGAACTTCGCCGGTGCGCTGCCGGTCGGTTCGCCGGCGGTCGCCAACACGAGCGCCGGACTGCTGTTCGGCACCGAGCGCAGCCGCCACTTCAACGATCTCGCGACCGAGACCTGGAACTTCTACGCGGCCGGCAATCTGTTCCTGGGCGACCACACCCTGAAGTTCGGCGCCGATTACGACGACAACACCGTCTACAACGCCTTCCTGCAGGACACGAAGGGCAACTACACCTTCGCCTGCATCAACGGCGCAGCCGGTTTCTACCAGTTCACCGCCGCCGCTGTGACCTGCAACACCGCTACGCGCGCGCAGAACGAAGCGGCGGTGCTCGAGAACTTCCGCCGTGGCCGCCCCACCAGCTATCAGGTGCAGGTCGGCGCCCCCGGCTTCGGTATCAACGATGGCGTCGCCAACTGGGATTACCAGAATCTCGGCGTGTTCCTGCAGGACACCTGGGTGGTCAACGACAACCTGACCCTGACCGCCGGCGTGCGCGTCGATCGCAAGGGCATGGGCGAGAGTCCGCTGTTCAACAGTGCGGCCGCGGCTGCCACCGTCGCCGGTACGCTCACGGGTTCGACCACGCCGCAGAACGGTACGGTCGTTCGCGGTACTGGCGGTTTCGGTATCCGCAACGACGTCACCCTCGACGGCAACACGCTTTTCCAGCCGCGTATCGGTTTCAACTTCACCTTCCCGTACGAGCGCCAGACCCAGCTGCGCGGCGGTTTCGGTCTGTTTGAAGGCGCGGCGGCAAACGTATGGCTGTCGAACCCTTACTCCAATACCGGCATCGCGACGCGCATCATCGGTTGCGGCATCGCCGGTTTCGCCGCGTGTCCGACCACAGGCGGTCTGTTCACGCCGAATACCGGCGCGCAGCCAACCAGCTTCACCGGCTCCACTCCGGCCGCCAACGTCGACTTCCTGTCCTCCGACCTGCGTCAGCCGTCCGTCTGGAAGGCCAACCTTGCGTTCGAGCATGAACTGCCGTGGTGGAATATGGTGGCGGGCATCGAATACATCCGCACCCAGGTGAAAGACGGCGTGTACTACCGGCATCTGAACCTGGGCGGTCCGACCCGTCAGGGCAAGGATGGTCGCAATCTGTTTTACACCCCGCAGGGTTACAACGGCGCGTGCTGGAACACCAACGGTTCCACCATCACGTCCGGCGCGACCTGCACTGGGTTCCGCAACCGTGCACTGAGCAATGCCAGCTTCGCGAACGTGCTGATCGCGGAGAACACCAGCAAGGGTTACGGCGACAATCTGACCCTGTCGTTGAACGGCCAGTTCATGGAAGACTTCCGCTGGGGCTTGGGCTACGCCTACACCCGCGCGAAGGAAGTCAGCCCGCTGACGTCGTCGGTGTCCAACTCCAACTGGAACTCGGTGTCGGTCTTCAATTCGAACGAAGAAGTGGCCGCCAATTCGGCGTATCTGGTGAAGGACCGCTTCATCGGCCAGCTGACCTGGAGTCACAAGTTCTTCGGCGACAACGCGACCACCTTCGGTCTGTTCTATGAAGGCCGCGCGGGCAAGCCGTACAGCTGGATCTACAACAACGACCTCAACGGCGACGGTATCACCAACGACCTGATGTATATCCCGACCGGTTTTGGTTCGGGCGACGTGGTGTTCCGCGACGTCAACGCCAGCGGCAGCGGCGCCGACGAAGAAGCGCTGTTCTGGCGGATCGCGAACGCCAACGGTCTGAACCGCTACGCCGGCAATGCCGTCGAGCGCAACAGCTCCTACGGTACGTGGACCAACAACTTCGACGTGCGTTTCAGCCAGGAATTCCCGGGCTTCCTCGAAGGCAACAAGGTCCTGTTGTCGCTGGACATCCTCAACGTCGGCAACCTGCTGAACAAGGATTGGGGCCACATCGATGAAGTCGCATTCCAGGCGCAGGGCGGCCTGGCACGCAGCTTCGTCAACTATCAGGGCCTGGATGCCCAGGGTCGCTACATCTACGGCGTGGATGGCCAGGTCGAGGACTACGTGACCCGTCAGCAGCGCGGCGAATCGCAGTGGGCCGCCCAGCTGACGCTTAAGTACAGCTTCTGATCCGCAGCGGCGATCCGAAGCGAGAACGACGGCCGGAGCGATCCGGCCGTTTTCTTTTGGGGGCGCTGTTCTTGGCCGGAAGGCTGCGATAGAGTCGCCCGGACAAACCAACGACGAATACAAGAGTGCAATGAACGATTCCCACGCTTCCATCCTTCCCACCGTCGATGCGCACATCTATCCGCGCGGCGGTCTCGATATCCTGTCCCGCGACGAAGTTGCGCGCCTTCGCGATGCCTCGATCGGGGGCATGCACGACCTGTTGCGCCGTTGTGCGCTGGCGGTGCTGACCAGTGGCAGCGCATCCGACGACCCGCGCGCAGCGGGCGAGCTCTATCCCGATTTCGACATCCAGGTGCTGCAGCAGGATCGCGGTGTCCGCATCGATCTGGTCAAGGCGCCGGCGATGGCCTTCGTCGATGGCGAGATCATCCGCGGCGTGGCCGAACTGCTGTTCGCGGTGGTCCGCGATCTGGCCTACACCGCGATCGAACTGCGCGAAAACACCGGTAGCCGCGATCTCACGACATCCGAAGGCATCACCGATGCGGTGTTCGGGCTGCTGCGCAATGCGCGCATCCTGCATCCGATCGATCCCAATCTGGTGGTCTGCTGGGGCGGGCATTCGATCAATCGCGACGAATATCTGTACACCAAGCAGGTCGGCTACGAGCTGGGCCTGCGTGGGCTCGATATCTGCACCGGCTGCGGGCCGGGTGCGATGAAAGGACCGATGAAAGGCGCGACGATCGCGCATGCCAAGCAGCGTCATCGGCGCATGCGTTACATCGGCATCACCGAGCCGGGGATCATCGCCGCCGAGTCGCCGAATCCGATCGTGAATCATCTGGTGATCATGCCGGACATCGAGAAACGTCTAGAAGCCTTCGTGCGCATGGGGCACGGCATCATCGTATTCCCGGGCGGCGTCGGTACTGCGGAGGAAATCCTGTATCTGCTGGGCATCCTGCTGCGCGAGGAGAACGCGTCGCTGCCGTTCCCGCTGATCCTGACCGGCCCGGCCGCGTCGGCGCCGTATTTCGAGCAGATCGACAAATTTCTGCGGTTGACGCTGGGCGAAGCCGCGACTTCGCGCTACGAAATCATCGTCAACGATCCGGAAAAAGTATCGAAGCGCATGGCGACCGGGATCCGCAAAGTGCGTGAATACCGTATCGCCGAAAAGGATTCGTTCTTCTTCAACTGGTCGCTGGAAATTCCGCTGGCGTTCCAGCAGCCGTTCATACCGACCCACGAGGCGATGGCCGCGCTCGATCTGCACCACGGGCGCAAACCGCACGAACTCGCGGCCGATCTGCGCCGGGCGTTTTCGGGCATCGTCGCCGGCAACGTGAAGGAAGACGGTCTGCGTCGAATCGAACAGTACGGTCCGTTCAAGATCCATGGCGACACCGGCATGATGCAGTCGCTCGATGCGTTGCTGCGTGCGTTCGTCGAGCAGCGTCGGATGAAGATTTCCGGATCGTATCGCCCGTGTTACGAAGTCATCGCGTGATGCTGGTGCCGGCGTCGATCACATATCCGCCGGCAGTTTCACCGTCACCGTGAATCGCCCGTCGGCAGCGCTCGCCACGATGCTGCCGCGGCCCTCGGTGTAAGCCTCGATCTGCGCCAGCGATGCCGGCAGGCCGACGTTATGGCCGGTCGAGGCGACTGCGGGTTCCTCGGGCATCGGATTCGAGATCACGATCACCACGCCGCGTTCGTCGCTCTCGATGCGGATGTCGATTTCGCCGCCGCCGGGGATCCTTTCGATCCCGTGTTTGATCGCGTTCTCGACCAGCGGCTGCAGCGACAATACCGGCACCCGCGTGTCCGGCATGGGGTCGGGCCGCGTCCAGCGTACGCGCAGGCGCTCGCGGAAGCGGAGCGATTCGATCTCGAGATAGCGCTCGATCAGTGCGATCTCCTCGACCAGGGGGACTTCGCGCGCGCCGCCGAGCGCGGCGCGGAACAGGTCGGCGAGATCCAGCAGCAGATGCTCGGCTTCGTCGGGTCGGTGATGCACCAGCGCCGCGCCTGTATTGAGCGTGTTGAACAGGAAATGCGGACGGACCCGAGCCTGCAATGCGGCGAGTTCCGCTTGTTTCGCGCGCACTGCGAGCAACCGCAAGCGCCAATGATTCTGGAATGCGGCGAGCGCCAGCCAGCCGACGACCAGCACGATTCCGGTGACACGCATGAATACGTCCATGCGTTCGGTGGCGGGAATCCGCCAGAGTTCGCCCAGTAACAGATCGCTGACTGCAAGGACCGACCAGCTGCTGAGCAGAAGCAGACCGAGAGCGAGATAGGCGACGAGTTGCGGTTTCACGTCGCGGAGACGTTCACGCAACAGATACAGGCCACCCAGCGTCAGCAGCGCCACCCACTGCACTACCAGCGACAGCAGACCGAAGCGGATCCAGCGCCCCAGTGGTGCGTCTCCCGCCAACGTCAGCACTGCAGCCAGGCCTTCAGCGGCGAGTACGACCCAGATCACTACCCGTCCCTGCCACAGGCTGTCGAGCGGCGCCCCGGCCTTGGCGATTGCGATGGGTGATGGTGGAGTGCTGGAGGAGATCGGCATCGCACCATGATGCCCCTACCACGCACAAACGGGCAGGGGGACCGCTCATGCCGCCGTGCCCGCCGCCCATCGGCCATCGTTTGGTGGCCTTGGACACCGGCCCTATGCTGCCTGCCATCGACTCATGGAGGCGAAATGCGACTTTCCCGCCGAAACAGTTCCCCGCCGAAAAGCGCGCAGATCCGTACCGCGCGCGGCTTCACTCTGGTCGAGCTGGCCATCACCGTCGTGGTCCTGTCTGTGCTGTTGGCTTTGGCGGCGCCATTGTTTACCGGTATGAGCAACAGCAATCGCCTGACCTCCAATGCCAACGAGATCGTCGCGGCCATGCAGATCGCCCGATCGGAAGCGGTCCGCCGCAATGCCCCCACGTTCTTTTGTCAGAGCACCAATGGCACCACCTGCAGCAACGTTTCGCCTTGGCAGGGATGGCTGGTCTATGCGGACGCCGACCGCGACAGTGTCGCCGGTGCCGACGAAATCGTCAGGGCCGGTGTCATCGAGGCGCCGATGCAGATCATCGCGAGTCCCAGCGTCACCAACAGCGAGATGGTTTTCCGCGCCGATGGGCTCGCCTACACCACGGGCAACAACCTGCTGGAAGCGAATGTGCGCGTTTGTCTCCCGGTGACCGATCCCCAATTGAACGTGCGCGACGTCAATATCTCCATTGGTGGACGCGTCACCGTCAGGCCTCCTATCGATGAGTCGGGGGCCTGCCCGATTCCGGCGGATAACTAAATGTCAGTTCACTCCAATTCCACTCATAGGTCTTTCCGTGGACGGGCGCCCGGATCCGCTGCTGCCGTTCGCGGTGTCGGCCTGATCGAAGTGCTGGTTGCGGTACTCGTACTTGCGATCGGCCTGCTCGGTGTCGCCGCGATGCAGGCGACCGCCCTGCGCAACAGCCAGAGCTCGCTGGAACGCAGCCAGGGCGTGATGCACGTCTACACCATTCTCGATTCGATGCGCGCAAACCCGAATGCTGCGCGCGCAGGCGCCTACAACATGGGCATGACCTGTGCCGTACCCGCCGCCGGCAATCTGGTCGCGAACGACAAGCGCGCATGGATCGATATGCTTCAGCAGAACCTCGGTGCGACGGCCTGTGGCCAGGTCGCCTGTGTGGGCGCGCTGTGCACGATTTCCGTGCGTTGGGACGATTCCCGCGGCACGTCCGGCTCCACGACGCAGACCTTCAGCACGACGACACGCATATGACCCCGATGATCATGTCTACGCGGCGGCATGCCGCCCACGGCCGGGCCGCAGCGCGTTCCGCTGTTCGCGGCCTCACGCTGGTCGAACTGATGATCGCGATGATGCTCGGTCTGCTGGTGGTCGGCAGCGCCAGTGCGATCTTCATTTCCAACCGTCAGACCTACCGGGCGACCGAAGGCTTGGGCCGCGTGCAGGAGAACGGACGCATGGCGTTCGAGCTCATGGCCCGCGATCTGCGCGAGGCGGGCGGCAACCCGTGCGGCAACGCCGATCGCAAGGAACCGCTGAAGATCGTCAACGTACTGAACAACCCGGCGGCGCAGTGGTGGACCAACTGGAACAACGGGATCCGCGGCTATGAAGCCGCGATTCCAACCGGCGATCCTCCGAATCGCCAGCTTGCTGCCGACGCCATCGATCTGATGTCGGCGGACAGTTCAACCGCTGCCACGATCGCGGACCACGATCCCGACGCGGCGGAGTTCGATCTGAATACGGCAGACCACGGGCTGAGAACCGGAGACCTCGCGATCGTATGCGATTGGCGCCAGGCCTCACTGTTCCAGGTCACCGATGCCAGCGCTGCCACGATCGAACACGCCAATGGAGGCCCAGCACCCGGCAATTGCAGCAAGGGTCTGGGGTACGCCAGCCCTGCGCTGTGTACCGCTGCGGGCAAGAAAAAGCAGTACGGGCCGAATCCAGCGGACAACAAGGCCAGCGCCACGGTCGTACGCATGCAGCCGGTACGCTGGTACGTGCGCACGCTGCCGAATGGCGACACTTCGCTGTTCCGCAGCGCGGTCGTCAACAACGGTGGTGTCCTGGCTGTCCGCGAACAGGAAATCGCCGAAGGCGTCAGTGATATGGAAATGGAATATCTGCTGGACGGCGCTGCGAACTATGTCAACGCCAACTTGGTGCCCGCCAATCGCTGGAACGATGTGAATGCAGTGCGCGTGACCCTCGACATCCTCAGCGCCGACGGCGCGGGCGTCGGCGGCGCGCAGTTGCAGCGTCGCATCGCGCACACCGTCACTCTCCGGAATCGCATGGAATGAACACCTATCCACGCTATCGCATCGCATCGAACCGTCGGCAACACGGCGCCACCTTGGTGGTGGTGCTCATCCTTCTGCTGTTGATGACGCTGTTGGGTCTTGCCAGTCTGCGCAGCACGATCCTGGAAGAGCGGATGACGTCCAACCTGCTCGATCGCAGCCTGGGTTTCCAGGTCGCCGAGGCCGGGCTGCGCGAGGCCGAAGCGACGCTGACGCCGAACCCGGCGAATTTCCCCGCTGCCGGCTGCAATGCACAGGGCTTGTGTTCGCGCCCAGAGCCGACCGATATCGAGCGTTGGCTCGATCCGGGCTTCAATGCGTGGCGCGTCGGCACGGTCGCCGATGCCAGTACCGACGCGCCCCGATACATCGTCGAAGAGATGGGCGAAGGCCCGAACTGGCGCGACTGCGACAAGCTCTCGCCGATCCACCCCCTGTGCCTGACGCCGCGATACCGCGTCACCGTGCGCAGCCAGCAGGACGGGCGCGCGTCCGTCCTGCTTCAAACCATTTACGCCGGCAAATAAACCGAGGCACCCGTGAACACTACTTCCCGTAACGCCGTCACCGCCCGTTCCTCGCGCATGTCGCGTCTGGCGCCCGTGTTGGCCTGCATCGTCACTGTGCTCGGCTTGCCCGTGCACGCGGCGGTCTCGCTGCCGGACACGCCGATGCAGACCAACAACGGTGTGCCGCCGAACATCTGGTTCATTCTCGATGATTCGGGTTCGATGGCGTGGGATTTCATGCCCGGTCCCTTCAATTCGGCCGGCGTGCCCGCAACCGCACCGAATGCGATCCAGTTGCAGACCTACACGCGCAACACGCTGTATTACAACCCGAACACCACTTATCAGGGCTGGCAGCGAGCCGACGGCACCTTCATGAACGACACGCCTTATACGGCGGTCTTCAACAACAACACTTTGGCGAGCGGTGGCACCACCAACTTGAGCGGTGGGACGCAGACGTTTTATGTTCCGACCGCAACCAATACCGATCTGGCGGATTCGCGTCAGTACACGCGTTATCAGTTCCGCAACGATGGCACCGCGACCGCCTGCGATTGGCGTTTCGTTGCGCCAGTGGGCTACAACACCTGCAACGTCGTCACATCGTTCACCTGGGGCAGTGTGACTCGCAATCTGGCTCAGGAAAAGGCTAATTTTGCCAACTGGTTTTCGTACCACAGGACCCGGACCAAGGTCGCCAAGGCCGGCGCCAGCTATGCGTTCAACGATCCGAGCGTGTTCAACGACGACAGCGATTACCGCGTCGGTTTCACTACGATCTGGGCAGGCGGTAATGCTAGGCCCAACCTGACGTTCCGTATCCCGGTCGCCAACAACAACGGCTTGTTCGAGGGCAACAATCCCGGAGAGAACCGGCGCACGTGGTTTGATCGTCTTTTTGCTGCCGATGCCAACAGCAGTACTCCGTTACTTACCGCTTTGACGCGCGCCGGGCAATATTATGAGGAAACCGGAGCGACCGGCCCGTGGGGGCCGCAAGCTACGGCATCACAGTTCGAGTGTCGCCAGAACTTCACGATCCTGACCACTGATGGTTACTGGAACAACGACGCCACTGCCGTCGGTAATACCGATAATACCAATGGCGCGGCGATTACGCGCCCGGACGGTCCACCCTATACCTATACCGCAGCGCGACCATTCCAGGACAACTGGAGCAACACGCTGGCCGACATCGCGATGCATTACTGGAAGCGCGACCTGCGCCCGGGTCTCATCAATACGGTGCCGGCGTCCGCATCGAATCCGGCATTCTGGCAACACATGGTTACGTTCGGTATCTCGATCGGCCTCAAGGGCACGCTCGACCCGAAGACCGATGTCCCGGCGCTGACCAGCGGCGTCAAAACGTGGCCGAACCCGACGGATAACGAGGACCAGGAGCGTATCGACGACCTGTTCCACGCATCGGTCAACGGTCATGGTGCGTTCGTGGCCGCCGGCAATCCGCAGGAATTCGCGGATGGTCTTGGCAATGCGCTACGCGCGATCGCGGCTCGTCGTGGTTCGGGTTCCAACGCCACTGTGACCGGCACCTCGACCTCTGCAGGCACCAAGGTGTTCCAGGCGAAGTTCTTCTCGTCGAAATGGTACGGCGAAGTGCAGGCCTATCCGGTGTCCGGCTCGGGTGTGGACGTCGCCAATCCGATCTGGACAGCGACTGTTCCGGTGGTCGCCGCACGCAACATCTACACCCACAACGGCACGGCTGGCACCACGTTCCCCACGGCCGCCCAGAACGCCGCATTGACGCCCGTGATCGCGAACTATATTCGCGGCGAACGCACCCAGGAACCGCAGTTCAACGCGGCGGGCCTGCTGCGCGATCGCAACACACTGCTCGGCGATATCGTCAACAGCTCGCCGACCTATGTGAAAACCTCCGCCGCAGTCGAAACAGTGTATGTCGGCGCGAACGACGGCATGCTGCATGCGTTCAACGCGGCGGATGGTGCCGAACGTTTCGCGTACGTACCCCGCGGCATCGATCTGAACAAGCTCAAGAATTTCAGCGACCCCACGTATGGTCACCACTTTTTCGTCGACGGTCCGATCGTCACGTCGACCAAACGCGAACTCGCGAACCGGACCGTGCTGGTCGGTAGTCTCGGTCGCGGTGGCAGAGGGCTGTACGCACTCGATATCACCGATCCCACGATCTTCGGCCCGGCCAAAGTGCTTTGGGACAAGGACGCCAGCTTCGATGGCGACATGGGTCAGGTCCTGAGCAGACCGGTCATCGCCAAACTCAACGATGGCAGCACCGGCCTGATCGTACCGAATGGCCTCAACAGCAGCAGCGAGCGTGCGGTGCTGTTCGTGCTCGATCTTGTCACCGGTGCCAAGATCGCCGAGATCGATACTGGCGTCGGCTCGCCGGTCACCTCCAATGGACTTGCCGCGCCGCGCGGGTGGGACGAGGATGGCAACGGTACGATCGACCTCGTGTATGCCGGCGATCTGCGCGGCAACCTGTGGAAGTTCGATCTGAGCGACAGCAATCCTTCGCAGTGGAAAGTCGCGGATAACCGGCCGCTGTACGCGCCGCTCGTGGCGGGCACGCAGCCGGTCACCGGCGGCGTGACCATCGCCGTCGATCCGGCGACCGACAAGCGCTGGGTATTCTTCGGTACCGGCCGTCTGCTGAGCACCAGCGACATTACCGACACCTCCCGTCAGACGTGGTACGGCGTGATCGACGCAGATGGCGCCGCTTCTTCGGTGACGCGTACCAATATGACCGCGCGCAACATCGCGCTCTTCGACGCGGGGACCAAGAATCGCGCGTTCGAACCGAACAGCCCGCTTCCGGTCAACAGCAAGGGCTGGTACATCGACCTCGATTTGCCTCCGGGCAACACGCTGGAAGGCGAACGCATGGTCGGCGACCAGCAAGTCGTGAAGAACGCGCTGATCGCAGGCAGCATCATCCCGAGCACAAACAATCCGTGTCTGCCCGGTCGCGGCTATATCAATGCGATCGACGCCTTCACCGGCACCAGCCTGTTGACGGGTTTGTTCGACGCCAATCGCGACGGCGAATTCGGCAACGACACGATGGGCGCAGGCAACACCGCGGTCGGCTCGATCGACCTCGGCGTCGGCATGGTGACCGACCCCGCCTTGCTCGACCGATTGCTGGTTGCCGGCGGTTCCTTGGCGACGCTCGCTTCCACGCCGCTCGATCCTGCCCTGTACGGTGGCCGAATCTCCTGGCGCGAAATCATCCGGAGATGACGATGACCCCCAACCACACGAGCCGTTACCGATCGAACCGTCCGGCATACCGCCGTATGGCCGCCGGTTTCACCCTGGTCGAGCTGATCATCGTGGTGTTGATCATCGCGGTGTTGGCTGCGATCGCCTATCCGGCATATCAGGATTCCGTGGTCAAGACGCGTCGTGGTGCGGCGAAGTCCTGTCTGCTCGAGTCCGAGCTGTTCATGCAGCGCTTCTTCACCACCAATCTGCGTTACAACCAGACGCTGGCTGGCGTGGCAGTGGCGCTTCCCGCCTGCGCCGCAGGGACCGATGTGACGAACCACTACAACGTCGCGCTCACGGCGGTCGCCGCAAGAACGTACACACTGACGGCAACGCCTCAGGGCCTGCAGGCAGCGAAAGACACTGCTTGCGGCACCCTCAGCATCAATCAGGTGGGCGCGAAGACCAAGACGGGTACGGAAACGCTCGATTATTGCTGGTAATAGCCCGTTCGCGCGAAATCAGTGAAGGCGCAAGGCCCGTTCAATGAGCGGGCCTTTCGTTTTCCGGATGTAGCCCCTGGCGTCGTCGAAAGCCGGGGTTTCAGGGAGACGGCGTGCCGAAAATCCGGTCGCCGGCATCACCGAGGCCGGGAAGGATGTAGCCGTGATCGTTCAAGCGTTCGTCGATCGCGGCGACGAACACTTCAGTGTCCGGATGCGCCGCTTCCAGTGCGCGCAGACCTTCGGGCGCCGCGACCAGAAAAATCGCCTTGATCCGCGACACGCCCGCGGCTTTGAGCGTATCGATCGCGGCGATCGCGCTGCCGCCGGTGGCCAGCATCGGATCGATCAGCAGTGCGGTGCGTCCGTCGATGTCGCGTACCAGCCGCTGGTAGTACGCCTGCGGCTGCAGCGTCGCTTCGTCGCGACGCAGACCGATCACGCTCACCGGCGCCGACGGCAGCAACACTTGGACGCCAGGCAGGAAACCCAGGCCCGCGCGCAGGATCGGCACCAGCGTGATCCGCGCCTGATCGCAGCGCCCGACGGTCAGCGGTCCGGCCCAGGTGTCGATGCAGGTGTCGTCCAAGACGAGGTCGGCGGTGGCTTCGTAGGCGAGCAGGGTGGCGATCTCGCCTACGACCTGCCGGAACAGCGCCGGGCCGGTGGCGGCATCGCGCAGGATGCCGAGCTTGTGGCGCACCAGGGGATGGTGGACTTCGACGGTCTTCATGGCGGTGTTGTCGGCGGCGGTTGTGTGGCGGCGCGGTCCTGCGACCAATCGAGTTTGTAGCCCATCCCGTAGACCGACACAATCGGGTCGATGCCATGGCCGGTATCGGTGATCTTGCGGCGCAGATTCTTGATATGGCTGTCGACGGTGCGGTCGCTGACCACGCGATGGTCCAGATACAGCGCATCGATCAGATGCGACCGCGACATCACGCGCCCGGGGCGGGCGTGCAGCGCCTGCAGCAGGCGGAACTCCACCGGCGTCAGCGGCAGTACGGTGCCATGCAGCCGCGCTTCGAGTGTGTCTTCGTCCAGTCGCAGCGGTGCAGGCGAGTCGACATGCGTGTCGCCGGCGCGCGCACGGCGCAGCACCGCCTTCACTCGCGCCACCACTTCGCGCGGGCTGAAGGGTTTGCAGATGTAGTCGTCGGCGCCGAGTTCCAGTCCGAGCAGCCGATCGATTTCTTCCACGCGCGCGGTCATCATCAGAATGGGAACTTCGGAGAACGCACGGATTTCGCGGCAGATCGCCATGCCGTCCCTGCCGGGCAGCATCACGTCCAGCAGCACCGCATCCGGTGCGTGCGCGCGGATCCACGCCGTCGCCTGCAGACCGTCGTCGAGTACGGCGACGCGGTAGCCGGCAGCGATCAGGTAATCGGCCATGAGTGTCGCGAGTTTGGGTTCGTCCTCGACGATCAGCACAGTGCCGGTGCGGGAGGCCAGAGCGGTGTCTGCGGAAACGCTCATGCCAGCGTCCCGGAGACCGGAAGCACGATGTCGATGCGCAGACCGCCCTCGGGCGACGATGAAGCATCGATCCGGCCGCCGTGCGCTTCGACGATATTGCGGCAGATCGCCAGACCCAGGCCGGCGCCGCCGAAGCGACGGCTGCGCGAGGGTTCGACCCGATACATCCGTTCAAACAGGTGCGGCAGCGCCGATGCCGGTACGCCCGGTGCGGTGTCGTCCATGCGCAGATGCCAGGCGTCGGCTTCGCGCATGATCCCGATCTGTACATGACCGGGCGTGTCGGTATAGCGCAACGCGTTGCCCAACAGGTTGTCCAGCAATTGCCGCAGACGCGCCTTGTCGGCGCGCGCGATCGGGCAGGCGTCCGGCAGCGACATCGGACGCAGATCCAATCCGGCGGCCTGCATCGCGCCGGCATGCGCTTGCGCCGCTTCGCGGACCACTTCGGTCAGGTCGACGGGCTCGAACCGGTAGGACAGCGCGCCGGCATCGGACAGCGAGAGTTGATACAGGTCTTCGACCAGATGCAGCAGGCGCGCGCATTCGGCCTGCAGCGATGCCAGCGTGTCCGGCCCGACGGTGCGGATACCGTCCTGCAGGGCCTGGATCTCGCCGCTGAGCACGCTGATCGGCGTGCGCAATTCGTGCGCGATATCGGCGCCCCATTGCCGACGCGCATCGCGATGACGTTCCAGCGTTTCCGCCAGCGCGTTGAAATCCTTGGCCAGTGCGCCGAGTTCATCGCTGCGCGTACCAGGAATGCGCACGGTGAAATCGCCGGAGGACAAGGCATGCGTGCCGGCGGCCAGCGCGCGCACCGGATGCAACAGCCAGCGCGACAATGCCCAGGCCAGGGCCAATGCGGCGAGCAGCACGACCAGTGCGATGACCGCCATCTGCTGCCGTTGCTGGTGGGCGAATTCGAGATCGAGATCGGAACGCAGGCGCGGTAGCGGCGCGAGCAGCAGACGACCGACGACCATGCCCTGATGCCGGATATCGATCGCCTGCGCGTCCCGCGGCAGCCGCGGGTTGCCGGCGACGATGTCGCCGTTGGCATCGAGCAGCAGCAGGCGCGGCGGGAGATCGTGCGCCGGACGCAGCGGGCGTGGGCCGGCGCCACCCGGTGGCGGTGCGTCCGCGTCCGGCGGTGGCGGCGGACGGCGGCCATCCCCGAAACGCGGCGGAGGGCGATCCCGCGGCGGCTGCCAGCCTGCTTCGTCGCGCGCAGCCGCGCCTTGAGGCGGGGGGCCATCGGTCCTGTCCGATCGCGTGAGTTCGAGCGAGCGCATCAGTTGCGGTGTATCGCCGCGCAGGAAATCCCAGTCGCCATGGACGGCATAGGCGCTTTCGAGACTGTGCGCCATGCCTTCGATCTTCTCGTGTTCCAGCCGATTCACGTAGTCCAGGAACCCGTTCTGGAAGCTGCGTGCCTGCAGCAGCGCGAACGTCGCCATCGCCAGAATACTGAGCGCGGCGAACGCCAGGAACAGACGGTGCCAGAGACGGAGCGACATGAGGGTGGTGCCATGCGGAATCGGAGCATCGTCACCTTATCCAGATTGCGGCGGTGGCGGAACCGCTGTCGCCGATCTCCACGATTTATCCACGATCGCTGCATTTTCCCTGCGCAATCGGCGCCTAGCCTGTGTATGCCGGAATCGCCGGCAGCCCGATCCTCAGGAGCCACCCCCATGGCAAGCCCACGTCGCGTCTCGTTATTGACCGCTGTATTTGCGATCTCCGCGTTCGCTGCCCAGGCGCAGATGCGCGAACCTCCCGCAGGAGACGGCCCCGGCCCCGGGCCATCGCAGCGGGACCCGTCGCGATCCGATCCGCCGCGCGGGCCGAAAGGCCCCCCCACCCGTGAATTGACCGAGTTGCTCGATCTGGACCAGAAGCAAAGCGCGGCACTCGAAACCGTGCTGCGCGAACGCCATGAGCAGATGCAGGCGCTCCGGCAACGCGCCGACGAAGCGCGCAAAGCTGCGATCGAAGCGTCGGACGAGCGGGTACGCAAGCTGCTGACACCCGCGCAGTTCGGAAAATTCAAGCAATGGGAATCGCAGCATCGTCCGCCGCCGCCGCCGCCGCCGCCGGGCGACCCGCAGGGGCATGGCGGACATGGGCCGGACGGCGAGGGCGGTCCGCCGCCGCCACCAAGGCGTTGATGGGCAGGCTTCAGCGCATCGAGGCATTGCTCTTGCTTCAACAACCCGACGGCACCGACCGGATCACAGCCAGGAACACACCATGCGAACCGCTTACCGAACGACTGCAGTGCTTGCCGTGCTCGCGATGTCCATCGCGATGGTGCTCCCGTCGCTGTCGGCGCCGATCCGGGGGCGTGGCCTCGACCGCAGCCCGGTCAAGCGCTCCGCATTGCGTCGTATCGTCAGACCGGACCAGGCCTTGCTGCTACCGGCGCTTCAATTCGGCGCGCCTTTGCCGAATCTGACGCCCGAACAGCTGACTGCCTTCGCGACCGGGCTGAATGCGTTCAATGTCGCCGAGACGCCCGCCGGTGGGCTCGGGCCGATCATGAACAATCGTTCCTGTGTCGCCTGCCATGCCCAGCCGGCGGTCGGCGGCGGTTCCGGCATCCGGGTGACCCGGTTCGGGCAGACTTCGAGCGGAGCATTCGATCCGATGGAATCGCTCGGTGGTTCGCTGCTGCAACAGAACTCGATCGATCCGCGGATACTCGAAATCGTACCGGCGACAGCGACGGTCTCGATCCAGCGTCAGTCCACGCCACTGTTCGGCATGGGCCTGATCGAAGCGATTCCCGACGAGACGATCCTCGGTAATGCCGAGCGTCAGCAGAGTCTGGGGCTCAACGGCGTGCCGTCGCTGGTCGTCGATATCGTCAGCGGCCAGACCCGGGTGGGGCGGTTCGGCTGGAAAGCGCAGTTGGCGACCGTGCTGGCGTTCTCGGGCGACGCTTTCCTCAACGAAATGGGCATCACCAACCGCCTGTTTCCGAACGAAAACGCGCCCAACGGCAATACAGTGCTGCTCGCCCAGTTCGACCGCGTGCGCGACCCGGAAGACGCGCCCGATCCGGTCACCGGCAAGTCGGCGATCGACACCGTCGCCGATTTCATGCGTTTCCTGGCGCCGCCGCCGCAATTGACGCTCACGCCGAACGCGCTTCAGGGCCGGACGTTGTTCGCCCAGACCGGATGCAGTGCCTGCCACACGCCGCAGATGATGACCGGACCCAACACCATCCAGGCCTTGAATTTCAAGGAAGTGAACCTCTACTCCGATCTGCTGCTGCACGACATGGGCAGTCTGGGCGACGGCATCGCGCAGGGCACCGCCGGCGTGCGTGACATGAAGACGCAGCCGCTGTGGGGCCTGCGCGCCAGCGGGCCGTATCTGCACGACGGCCGCGCGCCGAATGTGGACGCCGCCATCCAGGCGCACGATGGCGAAGCGCTGACTTCGCGCAACCAGTATCGGACGTTGACCGCGACGCAACGGCAGCAGTTGCTCGAATTCCTCAATTCGATTTGAGACTTGAAGATTCGCAATCCGTATCCGGAATGGGATACGCGGTAAAGCGCCAGCCACTATGCGCGGCCGAAGTTGCTTTTTTCCTTCTCCCCTCGGGAGAAGGTGGCGCGCAGCGCCGGATGAGGGTTCTCGTGTGCCGACGAAGTCCGTCGCTACGCCGTACCCTCTCCCCCGACCCCTCTCCCGGTGGGAGAGGGGAGAAAAGCGCTCGGCTCGACGCACGCGAGCGTTCGATGCAGCTTGAAGCGGACGCTTTCGACGCCTCCGAATTTCAAGCTGAAGCTGAAAAGGAAGATGCTTTGTGATCTGTGCAACAGGCAAAAAGAAAGCCGGACAGCGCCGGCTTTCTTCATCTCATGCATCCCGATATGGCTCAGGCAGCAGCTTTCTGCTGCTGGCGCGGACCTTCGAGCAGTGCGCGCTTGACCATGCCGATCAGCAGATCGAGCTCTTCGGAAGTCACCGCGAATGTCGGGGTGAAACGCAGCGAATTCTCGCCGCCGTGGATCACGCCGATGCCGCGCTCGCGCATCCATTCCTCGGTCGAGTCGGTGCCGTAGCCCTTGAATTCCGGCGACAGCTCACAGGAGAACAACAGGCCGGTGCCCTGGACCTTGGTGATCAGACCCGGCAGTTCGGCTTTCAGCGCTTCGAGCTTGGCGATCGCTTCCTTGCCGCGCTCGCGGATGTTGGTACGCAGTTCCGGCGTGAGCAGCCCCAATACGGTGCACGCGACATCGAGCGCGCGCGGATTGGTGGTCATGGTGTTGCCGTAGGTGCCTTTGCGGTACAGACCGGCGGCGCGTTCGTTCACGGCCAGCACCGACAGTGGGTACTGCGCGGCGTTGAGCGCCTTCGAATAGGTTTCCATGTCCGGCGCTTCGATCCCTTCGAAGCCGGGATAGTCGACGATCGACAGCACGCCGTGGGCGCGCAGGCCGGCCTGGATCGAATCGATCAACAGGATCGAGCCATGCGATTTCGTCAGTTCGCGGGCGACGTCGTAGAACGCACGCGGCACCGCGCGGCCCGGATCGCCTTCGCCCATGACCGGTTCGAGGAACATCGCTTCGACGAACCAGCCGTTGGCGTCGGCATCGGCGAACACCTTGCGCAGCGCGTCGATGTCGTAGGGCTCGACCGTGATCACGCTGTCCTCGCCGCGGAAGCTGGCGAGATGCTGCACGTAGTTCTTGCGGCTGGAATCGGAGTACAGCGCCGGACGTTCGGTACGTCCGTGGAAACTGCCCTTCACGACCACGCGCTTGATGGTACGGCCGGCGTACGCCGCGCCGGCGTCGGTCATCAGTTTGGCGTTGACATCGACGATGCGGCAGGCCAACGACATCGATTCGGAACCGGAGTTCAGGCACAGGAACTTGTCGAACGGACAACCGCCACCGGTGTGGCCGATTTCATTGCGGATGGCGCGATCGAAGCGCAGCTGCGACAGGCTCGGGGTCATGATGTTGGCCATCACCTGCGGCTGCGACATCGTGTCCAGCACCGCCTTGGGGGTGTGACCGAAACCGAGCATGCCGTAGCCGCCGGAGTCGTGCAGCACCGCGCCCTTGAGGGTGACGACCCAAGGGCCGCGCGCGGCGAGCGCGACATACGGGTTGACGGTGTCGTTCGAATAGAAATTGACGAAGCCGGCCTGCACCGCCAGCGCCTGTGCGCCTTCATCCATGTCCAGCAACTCGGCGAACTCGTCGTGAATGCGCGCATATTCGGTGGCGGCAGCCTGGATCGCTTCGACCAGATCAGGGTGCGATGCCGCGAAGCGCAGGATCGTGGCGTCGTCCAGACCTTGGGTGCGGCGCTTGCCGCCGAGGGCGCGGAGTGGGGCGAGAATGTCGAGCAAAGCCATGGCGGCCTCCGGAAGATGGCGTCGAAACGACCATTATCGCGATAAATCCGCCGGTTTATAGTTGCGATCTGTCCGGGTTTCGATGATATTTCGTCGAATCGACGAAACGAATCGACGAAACCGGCGACGTGATGAAGCTTTCCGACACCGATCAGCAGCTGCTCTCGCTATTGCGTGAGAACGCCCGTGCGTCCACGGCGGAGATCGCCCGCCGGCTGGGCCTGTCGCGGACCACGGTGCAAAGCCGCATCGAGCGACTGGAGCGCGATGGTGTCATCAACGGCTACACCGTCCGTGTCCACGACGAATACGAGCGCGGGCTGGTCCGCGCCCACATCATGATCGCGGTGCAGCCCAAGCAGATGACCTCGGTGGTGACGGCGCTGCGTGCGATGCCGGAGCTGCGGTCGCTGCATTCGGTCAGCGGCGGCTCCGACCTGATCGCCATCGGCGCGGTGTCGGCCGTCGGCGATATGGACGTGCTGACCGACCGCATCGGCGCCATCGACGGCGTAGCGCGCACCACCTCGTCGATCGTCCTGTCCACCAAGTTCGAGCGTTGAACATGGCGGCCATGCCGGCGGATGCGCTTCCGGTCATCGACATCGCGCCATTGCTGGGCGAGGTGCTCGCTGATCGCGCATACGCGACGGCCACTGTCGCTGCCGAGATAGGCGATGCCTGCCGCACGCACGGATTCTTCTATATCGAGGGTCACGGCATCGACGCGGCGCTGCAGTCCGGGATGCGCGAAGCCAGCCGCGCGTTTTTCGCACTGCCGCTGGCGGAGAAGATGCGGATCGGCATGTCGCGGGGCGGACGCGCCTGGCGCGGCTATTTCCCGGTCGGCGGCGAACTGACCAGCGGCCGGCCCGACCTCAAGGAAGGTCTGTATCTGGGCATCGAATTGCCGGCGGACGATCCTCGGGTGCAGGCAGGATGGCCTCTGCATGGCGCGAACCTGTGGCCGGACGACCCGGAAAGCCCAGATGGGCCGGTCGCAATGCGCCACCTCGTGACCAGCTATATGGACGCTGCCTGCCGTGCCGCGCAGGCGGTGCTCGGCGGCATCGCCCTCAGCCTGGGGCTGGAGGAAGACTGGTTCCGCCGCCACTACACCGCGGACCCGACCGTGCTGTTCCGGATCTTCCGCTATCCCGCACAGCCGGCCGGGGACGATGGCTGGGGCGTGGGCGAGCACACCGACTACGGCTTGCTGACCCTGCTGCTGCAGGACGACGTCCCGGGCCTGCAGGTGCATACGCCGGCCGGATGGATCGACGCGCCGCCGCTGCCGGGCACCTTGGTCTGCAACCTCGGCGACATGCTCGACCGCCTGACCGGCGGCCATTACCGCTCCACGCCGCATCGCGTGCGCAACACCAGCGGACACGAGCGCTTTTCGTTCCCGCTGTTCTTCGACCCGGACTTCACCGCCCGGGTCACGCCGCTGCCGCAACACGCCCGTATCCGCATGGACCGGATCGAGGCCGACCGCGTCCGGCGCTGGGACGGGGCCAGCGTGCTGGCGCCGTTCGAGGGTACCTACGGCGATTACCTGCTGGGCAAGGTGGGCAAGGTCTTCCCACAGTTGCTCGGTCAAGTGCTCTGAGTGCCGGGTCGGAGGGGCGGACGTCTACAATGCCCGGCCCGAATCCCCGTCCGCGATGAAGAAATCCGACTTCCATTTCGATCTGCCCGCCGATCTGATCGCGCAGGCGCCGCTGCCCGAGCGCTCCGCCAGTCGGCTGCTGGTGGCGCCGTCGGCTCCGGCGCCGTTCGAGGATCGCGTCATGCGCGATCTTCCCGATCTGCTGCAGCCGGGCGATCTGCTGATCTTCAACGACACACGGGTGATCCCGGCGCGTCTGTTCGGTCAGAAAGCCACCGGCGGCCGGGTCGAAATCCTGATCGAGCGACTGCTGCCGGACAACGAGGCTCGGGCTCAGGTCGGCGCAAGCAAATCGCCTAGACCGGGCAGCCGCATCGCGCTGGATGCCAGTGGCGAAGCCGAAGTGCTGGGCCGCGACGGCGAGTTCTATCACCTGCGTTTCCACGTCGATGAAGGGCTGGAAAGCTGGCTGCTGCACGCCGGCCGACTGCCGCTGCCGCCGTACATCCGCCGCGAGCCCGGGCAGGACGATCTGGAGCGTTACCAGACCGTGTTCGCGAAGGAAATCGGCGCGGTCGCCGCACCCACTGCCGGCCTGCATTTCGACGCGGCGCTGCTTGATGCGCTGCGCGTGCGCGGCATCGAGTTCGGCCACGTCACGCTGCACGTCGGTGCGGGGACGTTCCAGCCGATGCGCGCCGACGACCTGCGCGATCACCGCATGCACAGCGAGTGGCTGAACGTAGGCGCCGGGCTGGTCGCGCAGGTGCGTCATGCCCGCGAACGCGGCGGCCGGGTGATCGCGGTCGGCACGACCGTCGTGCGAGCGCTTGAAAGCGCGATGCGCGACGGCGAACTCCAGCCCTTTGCCGGCGAAACCCAGATCTTCATTTTCCCGGGTTACCGCATCCGCAGCGTCGATGCGATGGTCACCAATTTCCATCTGCCGGAAAGCACGCTGTTGATGCTGGTGTCCGCATTCGCCGGCAAGGACCGCGTGTTCGAGGCCTACGCGCACGCGGTCCGGGAGCGCTACCGGTTCTTCAGCTACGGCGACGCGATGCTGCTGTGGCCGCAGATTTTGTAGGAGCGGCGGAAGCCGCGATGATGCGCTGATGATTTTCCAGAAAAACGATCTTGCTTTGTTGCAATGACCTTCGGATAGCACGCGGACCGTTCGTCGCGGCTTCCGCCGCTCCTACAAAAGCACTTGAAAACAGACATACCACAATGAGTCGAATGAGTTTTGAACTGCTCGGCGCCGACGGCGTCGCCCGTCGCGGCCGGCTGACCTTCCCGCGCGGCACGGTGGAAACGCCGGCGTTCATGCCGGTGGGTACGTATGGCTCGGTGAAAGGCGTGCTGCCCGAACAGATCCGTGCGCTCGGCGCCGAGATCATTCTCGGCAACACCTTCCACCTCTATCTGCGCCCGGGGCTGGACGTGATCGCCGATCACGGCGGCCTGCACGGCTTCACACGCTGGGACGGGCCGATCCTCACCGATTCCGGCGGCTTCCAGGTGTTCTCGCTGGCGCACAAGCGCAAGATCACCGAGGCGGGCGTGACCTTCGCCGCGCCCACCGATGGCAGCAAGGTGTTCCTCGGCCCCGAGGAAAGCATGCGCATCCAGAAGGTGCTGGATTCGGACATCGTGATGATTTTCGACGAGTGCACGCCCTATCCGGCGACGGAAGACGTCGCGCGCAAATCGATGGAGCTGTCGTTGCGCTGGGCCGAACGCTCCAGAAAAGCACACGAGGGCAACGACGCGGCGCTGTTCGGGATCGTCCAGGGCGGGGTGCACCACGACCTCCGCACCCGTTCGGCCGAGGCGCTCAAACAGATCGGCTTCGACGGGTATGCCGTCGGCGGTCTGGCGGTGGGCGAACCCGAGCACGAGCGCAACCTGATGCTCGAACACACCTGCCCGCAATTGCCGGCCGACCGGCCGCGCTATCTGATGGGGGTGGGGCGGCCGGAGGATCTCGTGGAGTCGGTGGCGCGCGGGATCGACATGTTCGACTGCGTGATGCCCACCCGCAACGCTCGAAACGGGCACTACTTCACGGGTTTCGGCACGGTCCGCATCCGCAACAGCAAGTACGAGCGCGACCTGCGCCCGATCGAGGAGGGCTGCGGATGCTATGCCTGCAGCAACGGCTACAGCCGCTCGTACCTGCGCCATCTCGACCGCTGCAACGAGATGCTGGCGCCGATTCTCGGGACGCTGCACAACCTCTGGTACTACCAACGCCTGATGGCCGGTATCCGCGAGGCCATCGAGACCGGTCGATTCGCCAATTTCAGGGCAGCGTTCTACGCGGCGCGGACGCTTTTGCCGGCCGACGCAGACTGAACTTTCCGCCGTTGGCCCGGTCCTGAGAGGGGTCGGGAAGGGCTTGGGGCGCATCGAAAGCCAGTCGGCCGGCCCGCATGGCATAATCCCCCGCTATTTTGCGACACGGACCCGCGATGAACCTGCTCGACCTGTTGATCTCTCCCGCCTACGCCCAAGCCTCTGCCCCCGCCGCTCCCGGCGCTGGTGGCATGATGTCGACGCTCCTGTTCCCGATCCTGCTGCTCGTGGTCATGTACTTCATCATGATCCGGCCGCAGATGAAGCGCACAAAAGAACACCGCGCCATGCTCGACAAGCTGTCCAAGGGCGACGAAGTGATCACCAGCAGCGGGATCGCCGGTGTCGTCCGCGAGATCGGCGACAACTTCGTCAGCCTCGAAGTGGCCAGCAATGTCACGCTGCGCGTACAACGCGGCGCCATCGGCCACGTGTTGCCCAAGGGCACGCTCAAGGCGCTGTGATGACTGCTGTCGCAATGATTTCCCTCTGAATTTTCCGATCCACCTCGAATGCGGCCGGTCGGATGACCGGACGCGGTGCTCGTCATGCTCGAATATCCCCGTTGGAAATATGCCGCCATCCTGGTCGTGATGCTGCTCAGCGCGCTGTACGCGCTGCCCAACATCTTTCCGCAGGATCCTTCCGTTCAGATCACCGCCAACCGCGGCGCGAAGATCGACGATGCGCTGAAACAGCGCGTATCGCAGATCTTGACCCAGGCTGGGGTCAAGCCGAAATCGGTCGAGAAGCAGGGCAAGAACCTGCTGGTCCGCGCGTCCGATCCGGATACCCAGACCAAGGCCTACGACGCCCTGCGCGAGTCCTTCGGCAGCAGCGGCAGCCATGTCGTGGCGCTGAACCTCGCTTCCAACGTGCCTTCCTGGCTGGGCGCGATCGGCGCCAAGCCGATGTCGCTCGGTCTCGACCTGCAGGGTGGCGTTCACTTTCTGATGGAAGTGGACAAGAAAGCCGCGATCGACAAACGTTTCGAGGTCTATCTGTCCGATATCCGCAGTTCGCTGCGCGACAAGAGCATCGGCTACCAGTCGGTCGAGCGCGATGGCAACGCGATCGTGGTCACGCTCACCCAGGCGGCCGACCTCAATCAAGCGCAGGGGATGATCCAGAAGAATCTCAGCGCGACCGCACTCGATGCCGGTGCGATCGCGTCCGCCAATGCCTTCACCTACGACGCGGCGGGCAACATCCTGAAGATCGGCGTGTCCGACGACATGGTGCGCCAGATGACCCTCAACGCGGTCGAGCAGAATCTCGGAACGCTGCGCAATCGCGTCAACTCGCTCGGCGTCGCCGAGCCGGTGATGCAGCGCCAGGGCGCCGATCGCGTCGTCGTGCAGTTGCCCGGCGTGCAGGACACGGCAGCAGCCAAGCGTACGCTCGGCGCCACAGCGACCCTCGAATACCGCAGTGTCTACGAGGGCAACGCCATCGACGCGCGCGAGACCGGCAATGTGCCACCGGGCGCGCGGCTCTACGCCAGCCGCAATCTCGGTGCCGACGGCAAGCCGGTTCCGGTGCTGCTCAACAAGCGCATCATCGTGGCCGGTGAAGACATGGTCGATGCGCGCACGTCGCTCGACAACAACGGTCTGCCGGCGGTGCTGGTCACGCTCAACAGCGCCGGCGGTCAGCGCATGCTGCAGTTCACCACCGAAAACGTGAACAAGCCGATGGCGGTGGTGTACATCGAGCGCGTGCCGCAGGTGCGCATCATCGACGGCAAGGAAGTGAAAAGCTTCCAGGTGAAAGAAGAGGTCATCTCCGTCGCCAATGTCAACGAGCCCTTCGGCAAGACTTTCCAGACCACCGGTCTGGAGCGTACGGAAGCCGAGGACCTGTCCAAGCTGCTCAAGGCCGGTGCGCTGGCCGCGCCGATGGATTTCGTCGAAGAACGCACGGTCGGACCGAGCCTCGGCAAGGAGAACGTGCAGCGCGGTCTGAAAGCCGTAGCCTTCTCCTTCATCTTCGCGCTGGTGTTCTTCCTGTTCTATTACCGCATGTTCGGTGTGATCACCTGCATCGCGTTGTTGCTCAACCTGTTGATGGTGTTCGCGCTGATGTCGGTGTTCGGGGCGACGATGAGTCTGCCGGGTCTGGCCGGTATCGCGTTGACGGTCGGCATGTCGGTGGACGCCAACGTACTCATCAACGAGCGCATACGCGAAGAGCTGCGCGCCGGATTGCCGCCGCAGAAGGCGATCTCCGAAGGCTACGACCGCGCATCCGGGACCATTCTCGACGCCAACATCACTGCGTTCCTCGCCGGTCTGGCGATGTTCGCGTTCGGTACCGGCCCGCTGAAGGGTTTCGGCGTCACCACCATGCTCGGCATCGCGACGTCGGCCTACACCGCCGTGTCCGTGTCGCGCGGCATCGCCACGCTGATCTACGGCCGCCGCCGCAAGCTGCAATCCGTCGCGATCTAAGGGAGCGCAATCATGAAGCCTTTCAACGTGTTCCCTTACGACAGCAACATCGATTTCATGCGCCTGCGCATGATCTCGCTGGCGGTAGCCGCCCTGATCATGTTCGTCGGCGTCGGCGCGATGTTCGCCAAGGGGTTCAACTTCGCCCTCGATTTCACCGGCGGTGTCGGTATCGAGCTGGCCTACGACAAGCCGGTCGACGTGGACGGCGTGCGCAAGCGCCTCGAAGCCGCCGGCTACGAAAGCGCCCAGGTGCAGACCTTCGGTACCGGCAAGGAGCTGCTGGTCCGTCTGCGCGACGAGTCCAAGAAGAAAACCGGAGATGACCCGACGGCGAGCATCGCCGAAAGCGTGCGCACGGTCGCGTCAGAACCGGGCAATCCGGCGAAGAAACTGCGCAGTGCGGAAATCAGCCCCCAGGTCGGGCGCGAGCTGGCGGAGAACGGCCTGTATGCGGTGCTGTTCGTGGTCATCGGCTTCCTCGCCTATATCTCGTTCCGGTTCGAGTGGAAATTCGCGGTCGCGGCGATCATCACAACGCTGCATGACGTGGTCGTGGTGGCCGGCTGGTTCGCGCTGTCTGGGCACGAGTTCGACCTGACCGTGCTTGCGGGCGTGTTGTCGGTGATGGGGTATTCGATCAACGACACCATCGTGGTCTTCGATCGCGTCCGCGAAAACTTCCGCGGCATGCGCGTGTCGCCGGCCGAGGTGCTCAACCGGTCGATCAACCAGACGCTGTCGCGCACGGTGATCACCTCGTTCGTGGCGTTCCTGACCGTACTTGCGCTGTATCTCTACGGTGGCGGTTCGCTGCGCGGCATGGCCGAATCGCAGATCCTCGGTATCGTCATCGGTACGTTGTCCTCGATCTTCGTCGCCTGCCCGCTGCTGCTGTGGCTCGGCGTGAACAAGCAGGATCTGATGCCGAAGGCCCGCGACGAGGCGGCGCTTGCGCGCCGACCCTGACCGGCGGCAGGATCTTCTGTCCCACGAAAAAGGCCGCGCATCGCGCGGCCTTTTTCGTGGAAGACAACCAGGTAGGGCGGGCCCTGGTCCGCCGATGCGATGTTGCCGTGACCGATCAACCGATCGGATCGGTTTAGTTTGTTGTTTCTAAGGATCGGAAAGGCCGTGATGGCGGGCCAGGGCCCGCCCGACAAGCCGACATCAATCGAAGGTCTTGACGTAGCCGGTATTGACCAGCGTTTTCTGCAGCGGTTCGATGATGCGGACGTTGGCGGCTAGGACCTGCCGCGAGCCGGTGTCGATGTGCATCGGGCCCAGCGCTGCGCCGCGGAAATCGCACACCCGGCCGCCGGCTTCGCGGACGAGCAGAACACCCGCGGCGATGTCCCATGCTTTCACGCCGGCTTCGAAATAGCCGTCGTAGCGACTGGCGGCCACGTAGGCCAGATCCAGCGCCGCCGAGCCGCTGCGGCGGATGTCCTCGGCGTGCACGAGCAGCGATTTGATGCAGTCGAGCTGCGCCTCGGCGCGCTTGCGTTCGCGCGGCGCGAAGCCGGTCGCGAGCATCGAGCCTTCGAGTTCCTTGCGCTCCGAGACGCGGATCCGGTGGCCGTTGAGCTGGGCGCCGCCGCCGCGGCTGGCGGTGAACAGTTCGTTGCGCAGCGGGTCGAAGATCACCGCATGCACGGGTTCGGCGGCCTCGCACAAAGCGATGGATACGCACCAGTGCGGGATGCCGTGGAGATAATTGCTGGTACCGTCGAGCGGATCGATGACCCAAGTGAAGCGGCTGGCGCCGCGATTGCCCTTCTGCTGTCCGCCTTCCTCGCCGAGTACGGTGTAATCGGGATGCGCGCGACGCAATTCCTTGATGATCGCTGCCTCCGCCAGGCCATCGATTTCGCTGGCGTAGTCCATGCGGTCCTTCTCGACCACTTCGATCGCTTCGAGCCGGGTCAGATGCCGCAGCAGGATGTTGCCACCGGCGCGAGCCGCCTTGATCATGACGTTGACAGCGGGCTGATGCATCGCGAACGACTCCGTGCGCAGCCCTCTCGGGCGCGTGAATGAAGGGGTGACAAGGGCAGGTGGAAAGAGCAATGCGGTTCTGGACCGCGCCGCAGTTTAACATTGCTGCCATGTCCTCCGCTTCCCTGTCCTTGACCGCCGAACGCTTGCGGATCGTGCTCGTCGGCACCCAGCATCCCGGCAACATCGGCTCCGCCGCGCGGGCGATGAAAACCATGGGCTTCTCGCGTCTGGTGCTGGTGGCGCCGATGCAGTTTCCGCATCCCGAGGCCTATGCGTTGGCGGCTGGTGCGAACGATGTACTGGAGGCCGCCGTCCGCGTCGATACCTTGGCTGAAGCCGTCGCCGATTGCCGGCTGGTGCTGGGTTGCACCGCCCGCAGCCGCCGGATCGCACTGGAGGAACTGCATCCGCGTGAAGCGGCCGAACGAGGCCGCATCGCTGTCGAATCCGGCGCCGAGGTGGCGCTGGTGTTCGGCCGGGAGCGGACCGGGCTGGAGAACGACGAACTGCAGCTCTGCCACGCCGCCGTGCATATTCCGGCGAACCCGGACTACAGCTCCCTGAATCTGGCTGCTGCGGTCCAGGTGTTGGCATACGAATTGCGAG
Source organism: Lysobacteraceae bacterium (assembly GCA_040079515.1). Taxonomy (GTDB): domain Bacteria; phylum Pseudomonadota; class Gammaproteobacteria; order Xanthomonadales; family Xanthomonadaceae; genus Lysobacter_I. The sequence goes on along the minus strand of JBEBKD010000017.1, from coordinate 5,582 downwards.
TAGCTTGGTCCATGGCTGCGGCACCACCCCTGGCCTCGGCCGTTGGCGCGGTGCGGGTGCACGAGATCCGGAGCGAACCGCCCGCGACCCATGCCCAGCTCGAAGGCTTCTTTTCGCAATTGGCAGACACCTTGGATGCAATCGATTTTCACAAAGGCCGGACACCGGCGGGCGCGATGCGCAAGTTCAGGCGACTGTTCCTGCGCGCGGACCTCGATGCCCGCGATGTCCGGCTTTTGCGGGGTTTGCTCGCCGATGCCAAGCGCATGGCCGACATTGCCGAGGGCCGTTTGCCGCCGCCGAGCGTGCCGTAGCATCGCTGAGGCGCCCGGCCGGGCATCGCGCCCGCGGGCGTTCCGTACAGGCGATTCCGTAGCGGCCTTCGGCGCATACGCCGCGCTGTGGAGGCGTTGATCTTGGCTCGTCTGCTCGCGCTGCTTGCGGTTCTGTTGACCTTCGTTGGCGTGGCGCCGTGCGCGGCGGCTGACGATTCGCGTCACATTCTGGTCCTGGGGCGCATCAGCGACGATCCCAAGACCCACTACGAACAGCTGAAGCCGCTGCTCGACTACGTGGTCCCGCGGATGGCCGACGTCGGCATCCGCGAAGGGCGGGTACTGATGGCGCGCGATGCGCAACAGATGGCCAGCTATCTCCGTCGTGGTCAGGTCGACTGGGTTACCGAGACTGCGGGCACCGCCATGCTGTTGGAGCAGCGGGGCAGCGCTCAACCCCTGTTGCTGACCGAACGCGATGGTGTCGACCGCTATCGCACTGTCTTTTTCGTCCGCCGCGACAGTGGTTTGAAAGCGCTGGAAGACCTGCGTGGCCGCAGTGTCGCTTTCCAGAACAACGCGTCGACCAGCGCATATTTCCTGCCTGCCATCGAGCTGCTTCACAGGAAATTGTCGCTGAGCCTGCTGCTCTCGCCGATGGACAAGCCCACGGACAAAACGGTCGGATACGTCTTCGCACGCTCCGAATTGAATATCGGCGCCTGGGTGCACAAGCGTCTGGTCGATGCCGGCACGATGAACGATATCGACTGGAACAACCCGGTCCGTGTGCCGCCCTCCTTCCGCAAGGACCTCGAAGTCATCCACACCACCGAGCCGGTGCCCCGTGCGCTGGAGATGGTCCGCGGCGATCTCGATCCGAAAGTCCAGGCGCGGTTGCGTGAGGTGCTGATCGAGGCCGCCGGCGACCCGCGCGCCCGCGAGGCGCTGCAGTATTTTTTCCGCACCACGCGCTTCATGCCGATCGACGACGAAGCCCGACGGGTGCTCCGGCGTATCCGTAGCGGTGTCGTCCAGGTGCGATCGGATGTCGAATGAGGCCGGTCGGATGAATGTGTTCAAAGGCCTCCACGCCAAGTTCATGTCGGTGATCGGCCTGACCCTGCTGGTCATGCTCGCGGTCGTCGCGCTGATCTGGCAGCGCCAGACCACGACCCAGGCGGAAGTGCTGCGTTTGAGCCACGATGCGACCCGGACCCTGGTATTCGACCGCCTGCGCCAACGCGGCGAGGCCCAGGTGGCGCAGGCGGCGGATCTGCTGGTCAACCCGACCTACTACTTTGACCTCGATGCCATCGGTGCGACCACCCGAAGCATCCTGCATCAGTCCGATGTCGGCTATGTCCTGGTCTACGATGCCAAAGGCAGCATCATCCACGACGGCTCCGGCGACATTCCCACCTTCGGCCAGCAGATGCGCGACAAGCTCGCGAAGCAGATCGTCTCTGCCGATGGCCTGTTGGTGTTGAGCACGGACGAAGTGATGGATGTCTCCACGCCGATCCGCATAGGCGACCAGCGCCTCGGTGGGGTGCGCGTGGGCTATTCGCTGGTCAAGATCCGTGCCGAAGAAGCGCATGTGAATCGCAATATGACCGATCGCCTGCGCAAGATCGGCAATCGCCATCTCGCGTGGATCGGTTTGCTACTGCTGATGCTGGTCTCGCTTGCGGTGCTGGTCGGGATCGTGCTGCAGCGGGCGCTGGTGCGCCCGATCCGGCAACTCTCCGATGCCGCGCGCGCGATCGAAGCCGGCGATTTCGCCACCGAGCTGCCGGTCAATAGCCGCAAGGACGAGGTCGGCACGCTGGTGCGCGCGTTCGCGCGGATGGCCGACAGCATCGCGCGTCACGACCGCGACATGCGCCGCATGGCGTACACCGATTCGCTGACTGGTCTCGCCAATCGTCTTGCCTTCCGCGAAACCCTCGATCACCGGTTGATGCAGTTGCGCGGCGTCGGCCGCCAGCTCGCGCTTCTGTTCGCGGATATCGACGACTTCAAGCGGGTCAACGACACCCTGGGGCACGATGTCGGCGACGAAGTGTTGATCCAGTTCGCCAACCGCATCCGTGAAGCGGTGGAACGCGCCGGCGGTCACGCCAGCGAGCTCGCCCGCTTCGGCGGCGACGAGTTCGTCATCCTGCTGCACGGTGAAGGCGAACACGCCGATGTCCGCAGCAGTGCGGCGCATCTCGCCGAGACGCTGGTGTCAGAGTTGAGTCGGCCGATCGTGGTGCAGGATCGGCAGGTGTTTCTCGGGACGTCGATCGGCGTGACGCTGTTTCCGGAGGACGCTTCGGGCGCGACGATGCTGATGAAGAATGGCGATATCGCGATGTATCAGGCGAAGGTCGCCGGCAAGAACTGCTACCGTTTCTACAACCGTGCGATGGACCAGGCGGTCACCCGACGGGTCCGCATCGAACAGGATTTGCGAGGCGCCTGGGAGCGCGGCGAACTGACGCTGGCCTACCAGCCGATCTATCGGGTGTCCGACAAGGCACTGATCGGCGCCGAAGCGCTGTTGCGCTGGCAGCATCCGGTCCACGGCCACGTGGCGCCGTCCGTCTTTATCGATGTGGCCGAGCAGAGCGGTTTGATCGATACGATCGGCCCGGCGGTCATCCGCACCGCATGCAATGACGCGATGCGCTGGCGCCGCGAATCCGCCGATGCAAACGAATTGTTCGTTTCGGTCAATGTGTCCGCACGGCAGTTGCGCGGCGGAGACTTCCGCGAGCAGGTGATGGACGCGCTCGCCGAAAGCGGTCTGCCGCCGAATTTGATGCATCTCGAACTGACCGAGACCGCCGTGCTCAGCAACGAAGATCAGGCGCGCCGGATTCTTTCGGGCCTGCGCGAGCAAGGCATCAAGATCTGGCTGGACGATTTCGGTACCGGGTTCTCCGGGCTCAGCCATCTGCGCCGGGTGCCGGTGGACGGGGTGAAGATCGATCGCAGCTTCATCGCCGACATGATGCGCGACCCGGACGATCTTGCGTTGACCACCGCGATCATCGCGATGGCGCATTCGCTGGGAATGATCGTGGTCGCCGAAGGCGTCGAGAAAGAAGGGCTTTACGATCTGCTGCGCGCACGTGGTTGCGATCTTGCGCAGGGTTATTGGCTGGGCCACCCGATGGACATGCATGATTTCATGGCGCTTGTGGGCCGTGTCGACGCCATCGACCCGTCTGACTCAACTCAACCGGCTTGACCCGGCCGGTTTGACCCCGCCGGTTCAACCCAGCCCAGCGACCCAGGCCCAGAGCATCGCCGCAAGATTGCCGGAGACCGCGCCGAAGACGTAGATGGCCACGATGCCCGAGGCCCATGCGATCAACATCAGCACGCCATCGCGCTCCAGCAGCGCCAGTGCGTACAGCAGCAGCAAACCGCCGAACAGGAAATTGGTGAACGGGATCGGGAGCGCCAACAGCACGCCCAGCAGCACCAGCTGCAGGCCGGAGAAGATCGTCGCCAGCGGGTGATCGATGACGGCGGTCAGTCGCGGCTTCACCAGTTTTTCCAACCATCGCAGCCAGCGGTCGCCGACACGGTCGAATCGGATCAGGGTGCTGCGCTGTGGGCCGCGACGCGCGACGAATCCCGGCAACCAGGGTTTGCGCAGGAGCATCAGCAGATGCAGGCCCGTCAACACCACCAACGGCCCGCTCAGCGCGCCGGCCACGCCGGGGATCGGAATGAACGCAGGAATCGTGGCGATGAACAGCAGGACGCCGAAGGTGCTGCGGCCCAGCCCGCCGACGAGATCGCTCAGCGCCAGATGATCGTTCGGGTCACCATCGCACAGTGTATCGAGCACTGCGCGCATGCCGTACGGCTCGGTGTTCTCGTCGTCGTTTTCGGGCTCAGGCGTCATCGGTCACGTCCATGCCATCGATGCGTACCAGCAACAGCTTATCGATCCGTGGGCCATCCAGATCGACCACTTCGATCCGCCAGCCCGACCAGTCGAAAAACTCGCCGGTGTTGGGAATGCGCCCGAAGTGCGCGATCGCCATGCCGGCGGCGGTGTGGTAATCGTGGTCGTCGAGATGCGGCAAGCGCTGGCCGATCAGCTCGCGCAATTCGTCCACCGGCAGCGAGCCATCGACCAGCAGTGAACCGTCCGCGCGTTCGATCACCAGCGCTTCCGAATTCGGGCTTTCGCCGGACTGCAGCCGACCGAGCACCGCGCCCATCAGATCGTTCACGGTGACCATGCCGGTGACTTCACCGTACTCGTCCACCACCAGCGCCAGCGACTGCTGTTCTTCGCGGAAGATTTCCAGCAGTTTCAGGGCGTGGGTGGATTCGGAAACGAACAGCGCCGGGCGCAGGGTGGTGAACAGATCCGGCTCCCGCTCCTGCAGCCGGTCGAGCAGCGATTTCACTTCAAGCAAGCCCAGCACCTCGGCATCGCTGTCGCGATAGACCGGGTAACGCGAATACGGCGTTTCCTGCATTTCCGCCAGGTTGTCCTGGAACGGTGCGTTCGCGTCCAACCAGACGATGCGGGTACGCGGGGTCATGATGCTTTCGACCGTGCGGTCGCCCAGACGCATGACCCGCTGCATCATGTTGCGCTCGTCGTCGTCGATCACGCCCTGCTCGTGGCCTTCGCTGACCAGCATCTGGATCTCTTCCTCTGTGATCGCGTTGCGGGCGTCGTCGCGGATGCCGAGGAGACGAAGCACGCCACGATTGATCGCTCCGAGCGCGTGCACGACCGGCTTGGCGAAGCGCGAGAGCAGATCCAGCGGTATCGCGACCTTGCTGGCGATGATTTCAGGATTGGTCAATGCCAGCCGCTTCGGCACCAGTTCGCCGAAGATCACGGAACCAGCGGTGATCAGCGTGACCGCAGTGCCGATTCCGACCGGCCGGGCGTATTCCTGCAGGCCCGGGAACAGCCCGCCGAACCAGGCTGCGATCGCCAGGCCGATGGCTTCGCCGCCGAACACGCCGGTCAGCACTCCGATGGAAGTAATGCCGACCTGCACGGTCGAGAGCAGATTGTCCGGGTGTTCCGCCAGGGCCAGTGCCTTGCGTGCGCCGCGGCTGTGTTCGCCCATCTGCTTCAGACGTGTCTTCCGCGAGGTCATCAGCGCCATTTCCGACAGCGCAAAGAACCCGTTCAGCAGGATGAGTGCGATGACCACCGACAGCTCAAGCACAGGAGCAGGCTCCCGATCGGCAGGACGGCATGCTGTCGTGGGCCGAAGCTGCAGAGGGTTTTCGACGGCTTGCGGGGGGCTCCGGCGTCGGGCGGGGCATCGG